>NC_008700.1:440000-1775000 GCF_000015245.1 Shewanella amazonensis SB2B | reverse complement strand
ACCAAAATAAATGCCCTTCATCCAATACCCTTGATGTCCTCGTAAATCCGACTTTCGAATTAGCTCAAAGCAGCGAAAAGCCACCTACTCTTTTGGGAGTATCTCAAACCAGCCAAGCGACTGAATCGAGGAAAATTTCCACCAGCACTCGCGCCAGTCACAGGGTTTTATTCCATTGACCGGAATGTAACGACAAGGATCCGCCATGAACGCACCTCGCATCACCCGTGTAGCCCAAGCACTCAGTCCACTTTTTGTCACCTTGCCCACCCTGGCATTGCTGTCTGCCTGCGCCACGTCGGCGCCCAAGCCTGAAAGCACAGCGTCTGGGGAACAGACCATGGTCGCGAGCACCCGCACCCTGGCGTCTTTCAAGCTGCCTCCTGAGGAACAGGCTTGTTACGATCGCGAGAAAGAGCCCTACACCGCGGTGGTGGATGCCCACTTTCACCCAAGGCCCTTTGGCGGCGCGGCCATTCCTCCCCAGGAGCTGTTCGGTCTTTTTGATAAAACCAGCGTGCGTTTCGTGAACTATTTCGGTATTGGCCAGGTGCTTGATCTCAAGTCGGGCTGTACCTACTACCTGGACTGTCAGGGCGTACCCGCCTCGCCCAGTATCAAGAATGACTTTGTGAACGGCATGGAAGTGGTGGCGTATCCCCACGACAACCTGCATATCACGCTATCGATGACCTTTATGGACTTGGCCCATCCCGAGAATATTGTCCAAATCATCGAGCTGTATGACAAAGAATACCCCGGCATGTTCAGCTGGAGCGGTGAGCTTAACGTGATGAAGCAGGCCCTGGTCGGCAACCTGCATGAACCGGCCACCTTCGAGAGCATCGATGGCTGGGCACCTTTTATGGCCGTACTGCGTGAACGCAATATTCCGGTTACCCTGCACTCAGACCTGGGTAAAGATGAAGACCCCACCAAATATCTGCCGTTGATGGAATATCTGCTGGATAAGTATCCCGACAATAAAATTGTCTGGGCCCATATGGGACTGTCGAAAGAGCTCACCACCATACCGCCCAACCTGCACGTGTCCATCATGAAGGATTTGCTGGATAAGTATCCCAACCTGATGCTGGATATTTCCTGGGACGTGCTCTACAACGCCTATCACCAGTGGGGGCCGATTTTTATCGACTTCTTCAACGCCTACCCCACCCGCATCTTGCCGGGATCTGACTTTGTGGCGGCCAACACCAAGGCCAGAGATCAATACGCCAAGGAGCTTGATGTCACCGGCAGAGCCCATAAGTTCATGGATGACAACGCGTTTCGCCATATCGCCCTGGGGGAAAACTACTTCCGGTTAATGAACCTCGATTACCACGCCCCTCAAGTCTGTAAGAAGACCGGCAACTAAGGACGGACTATGGCCACGAAATCATTATGGCTCGTGGCCTGTATGCTGACCCCGGCGGTGACAATACCTGTCACGGCCCTGGCTCAGCAGCAGGTATCAGACGAGCGCGATCACGAACCGAATCAGCAAAGTGATGTTAACCCCATAGAAACCCCGGACACGGATAGGGCTGCTTTTTGGGAGGACACCAGCCTTATTCTCAAGCCCCGAACCTATTATCTCGACCGAGACAGGGACACCAAGGCAGACAGCGTTGGCTGGGCATTGGGGGGCGCATTGGAGTACAAATCAGGCTGGCTTGGTGACTGGCTCAGAGTCAATGCCACCCTGTACACCTCACAAAAGCTCTATGGGCCCGACGACAAAGACGGCACGGGTCTTTTCAAGCCGGGACAGGAGAGTTTTACCGTGCTCGGCGAAGCCAACCTGACAGTGCGTTTTGCAGAAAATCACGGTATGCGCATAGGCCGTCAGCGCTTCGAACTGCCCTATCTTGGCAGCCATGATATCCGCATGGTGCCCAACACCTTTGAGGGGATTGCCATCGGCAACACCTCCAAAAGTGGCTTTGGCTACATGGCAGGCTACGTGGACAAGATAAAGGGCAAAAGCGACGATGACTTTATCTCCATGTCAGAGGCCGCCGGCGCTGAAGGCAGCGATGAGGGCACAGGTTTCGCCGGTGCCAGATACATAGCAGCTGGCGGCACCACTGTGGGCGCCATATATCAGCGCACCTTTGAGACCTTTGATACCTTTTTTGCCAAGGTTGAACACCCATTCGAAATTGTCAAAGGCAGCACCATCAGTGCCAACCTGCAGTACACAGCCCAGCAAAGCAGTGGTGATGAACTGATTGGCGAATTCGACACCCAAATGCTGGCAGCCAAGGTTGAACTGAAACACGGCCCATTCAGCTGGCGCTTCGGTGCCAGCACCACGGACGACGACCACGGCATCATCAAGCCCTTTGGCAACCCGGCCAACTACCTGTCAGTGATTGTGGATGACTTCGACCGCGCCGGTGAAGATGCCTATATGTTGGGCTTTTCGCTGGACTTGGGCCGGGTGGGCCCGGGGGACATGAGCCTTTTCACCAATATCGTCCACGGCGATACCCCTGAGACGGGCCCGGCCGCCAGTGCCGATGAAACCGAATACGACCTGACACTGGACTGGCGACTCAAAGAGAGTTGGAGTGACCGCATTTGGCTGAGAATGCGTGCAGCCTATGTGGATCAGGACAACGACTTTGCCGGCGCAGACGATTTCCTCGATTTCAGAATCATCGTTAATTACGACTTCAATCTATTGTGATCCCACGAACGACAAGGAAAGCCACATGAAACCATCTTTAACAGGCATTCTGGTGACCGCAGCGCTGCTCGCTCCCGGGATGTCATTGGCAGAAATCAGCGACAAGCGCGCCGAGGAGATTGCCAAAGAACTGGCCGCTCTTAAGGCCATGAAAGCAGAGCTTGATGCCCAAAGCAGGGAGTTTGAGCGGCGTATCGCATCACTTGAATCTGAAGTGAGCGACGCTTCGCCTGAATCAGCGGCCATACTCAGCGCCGAGGCCAAACGCACAGAGATGGCCACGCCGGAAAGACGGCCACCGCCAAAACCTCAGGTGGCCCCCAAACCGCAGAGCGGTGTTTTCGAGCCGGGTAAAGGCTTTGTCGTCGCCCGTGACGAGTGGGGAGAGCTGGATATCAGCGCCTTTACCTATGCCCGCTATCTCAACCAAAAGGGACTGGACGATACCTACACAGACAGTTTTGGCCGCACCAGTAATCTGGATATCCGTAACGATCTGCAGTTTCAGAAAATCACGCTGAACTTCAAGGGTTGGTTGTTTGATCCCAGATTCCGTTATCTGTTGTATGCCTGGACTTCCAACACCAGCCAGGGCGATCCGGCGCAGGTGGTGCTCGGCGGTAATTTGGGTTTCCAGTTTGATGAAGCATTTAATCTCTATGCCGGGATAGGTGCCTTGCCATCCACCCGCTCCACTAACTACACCTTCCCCAACTGGCTCAAGAATGACCATCGCACCATTGCCGATGAGTTCTTCCGTGGTTCTTACACTTCCGGGATTTGGGCCAATGGTAAACTGGCCGAAGGGCTTGAGTACCGCGCCATGATAGGGAACAACTTAAGCCAACTCGGGGTGAATGCAGCCCAGCTTGACGGTGAATTCAATACCCTTTCCGGCGCACTCTGGTGGATGCCCACCACTGGGGAATATGGCCCAGGTCAGGGTATGGGAGATTATGAATACCATGACGAATTTGCCACCCTCTTTGGGGTTCACTTCACCCACAGCCGTGAAGACGCCCAGGGCCAACCCGGGACTGAAGGCTTTGAGAACAGCCAGCTGAGATTGTCGGATGGAACCCTGATTTTCAGAACCGATCCCTTTATGACGGGTGGCGACATCCGTAAAGCCACCTATCAGATGGCGGCGGTGAACGGTGGCTTCAAGTACAAGGGATGGTCTCTGGAAGCCGAGGTCTATCAGCGCTGGCTGGACGATTTTGTCACCACCGGCCCTATTCCGATAGATTCGGTCGACGACTCAGGCTTCCAAATCCAGGGCAGCGCCATGGTTATCCCCGGTAAACTGCAGGCCTACGCTGGTTATTCGCAAATTTTTGGCGATTATGGTGACCCTTACGATATCAGCGTTGGGGTAAATTACTTCCCGCTGGGACGGCGTGAGCTGAGGTTAAACTTTCAGGGCCTTTACCTGAACGACTCACCCGTGGGTTACTCCAGCGTTCCTTTCCAGGTGGGTGCCAATGGCTGGGTGTTCTCGAGCGACCTGATATTGGCGTTTTAATTCAATGCCAGGTAAAAAAGGATGCCGCTGGCATCCTTTTTATTGGGGCAAATTCAACCTGCATCATTCTTCAGCACTTAAAAGCCGTGCTGACTGCCTGCAACTCTGAACCAGCCGGCAATGCTGGCTCTGTCGACTGTCGTGGGCATCACTTCGTGGGGAAAGCGCTCCGACAGGAAAATAACCAACCGCCCCATCAAGGGTGCCAGTTCTTCAATCAAACTATCGTCTTCTTCGTAGAGTTTAAGCACGCCGCCGTGATCTGGCTGCCACTCGGGATTCATAAAAAACACCGTCGTTAAAATACGATTCTGACTGCCTTTCAGGGCATCAACGTGCTTTTTATAGAAAGCACCGGGACGGTAGAGCGCGTAGTGACTTTCATAGTCAAACAGCCCCATAAACAAGCGACGGTTCAGGCCATTTTTTAACGACTCCATCAGTGATAAGTACTGATTGTCCACCGCGCACTGGGGCTCAAGCCAACGAATGCTGTCGCGGCGAATGTCGGTGTTGCGGTGCTGCTCCTGGCCCCTGCCAATACTGGCGGGTTTAAAAGTTTCGTCGGCCTTGGTAAACACCTTGTCCCTTAATCTGACAACAACCTCGGGTTCGAATAAATTATCGACACAAATATAACCGCGATCGACAAGCGCATCTGCGATGCCATCGAGCACAGACTCACTGAACTCACAAATCATGATTGCAAGACTCAAACAAAAGCCACGCTTTCGCTGTACTCAAGGGTCCGGGCGGGAGAATGGACCATTATTTCGAGGTAGGGCGTCAATACGACCTTTGCAGAACTGTCGTTGCAAAGGCCCCGGAAAACGCGCAAATTTTAGTGGAGAAACGTCGGACTGACAATCAAAATAGATTGTTATAAATCAATCAGATAAAAGGTTGTAAAGCCGTACATCAACGGCAGGTTCGCCAAAGGGGACACGCCCCGTGAATTTCATGCCCAATTTTTCCAACAGTCGCTGGGACGGCAGGTTATCTTCCGCCACGATAGCGACCACCTGCCCCAAGCCAAATTCCAGCCGTTTTGCCAAGCAAGCCCGTGCGGCTTCGATGGCATAACCCTGTCCGTAATAAGCTGGCAGCAGGGCGTAACCTATGTCCACTGCGGGCAGGGTATCGCGCAGAATAAGACCGCAGGTACCGATAAAGCGGTCATCCCCGGCAAGCCCAATGCGCCATAAACCATAGCCATGCTGACGATAACTCTGCAGAGGGCCATCTCTCAGATAAGCATGGGCAGTCTCAAGGTCCTTCACGCCCCTGTCACCGATATTGCGGATAAAGTCCGGTGTAGTGAGCAGCGCAAGAATGTCAGCGGCATCGGCCAGCGTGAATTCGCGCAACGTTAACCTTTCCGTAAGTATGGGTTCCAAAGCAGCTCCTAAAGCAAAGCCGCTGAATATTTCTTCGCGGCGCAAATTTATTAACCCTGACTATACTTTAGCTGTCATCGGGAAGGAAATTCATCATGCAGAATATTTCTCAGGGACGACGGCCCTACTATGTCACTGCGGCGATGGTCGCCGCAGAGCTTAACCACACGCTCGCCAGTTGCAAGGAAATCAATCTCACCGCCAGTAATGCCCAGGCGGCCTCAAGCCGAATCGGCAGCGCCGCGCTTGGATTCAAGGCACTAACCCACTATATCGATGAGCTCGCCGGTTACACCAAGCGCGCTGCCAACGAAATCAATCAACTGGCAAAGGAAGCCAGCAAGCTGGCAACCCGCACAGCACGCACCGCCACGGCGCTGCACTATTTTCATGCAGCCCGGGACAAGGCCAGCACCGCCGCCTACGCCTACAGCATGGCGGGCGCTATCGAAACCACAGAAGAGCATTACGCCAAATTGGAGAGTGATTTCAATCAGGTGCTCAGTAAGATGCAGGTACAGTTGTTGGATTTAAAACAAAACCTTCGCAGCGCCAACGCCCTCGCCTCCATCTGCCGGGTCGAGGCTTGCCGGGTCGACGGACGATTTCAGACCATCTTCGTGGACGTGGCCAACAAGGTCGATACGGTTGCCGCTCAGATCCGCGAGCGGGTAGATACTGCCATCCGCCTGTTCGATTCCCATTGACGTTAAGGATTAACCAATGAAGACACAATTACTGGTCGAGACCCCCACTCACAAATGGCTGTATTTCGGCAGAGACCCTGAGAAAAACGACAAAATCATCGACACCAACCAATATCTGGTTCAAAGCGGAAATCAGTCGTTGCTAATGGACCCCGGCGGAATTGAACTTTTTGCCCCCATGTTGGCCAGTCTGGTGCGCCATATCCCCCTCGAGCAGCTGACCTATCTTTTTGCCTCCCATCAGGATCCGGACATCATTTCATCCCTCGGTCTGTGGGATCAGACGCTGCCCAAGGCCAAGCTCTACGCCCCCTGGCTGTGGGAGGGGTTTATCCGTCACTTCGGGATGAACAACATCAGCTACGAGCCCATCAAGGATAAGGGGGGGAAATTACAGGTGGGTGAAGTGGAGCTGCAGTTTGTACCCGCCCATTACCTGCATGCGTCCGGCAATTTTCACGTGTATGACCCAGTGGCCAAGGTGCTGATGTCGGGGGACGTGGGCGCGGCGCTTGAGCCCGCAGAGGCTGACATTTTTGTGGATGACTTTGCCAGTCACATCAGCAAGATGGAGTACTTCCACCGTCGCTGGATGCCCTCCAATCGTGCCAAGAGTAACTGGGTGGCACGGATGCGGGATCTGGATATTCAGTACATGTGCCCACAACATGGACGCATCTTTAAAGGTCCGCAGGTGAAAGCCTTTTTGGATTGGTTTGACAGTCTGGATGTGGGTATCGGACTGGATTAATGCAAAAAAGGCCCCTGGGGGCCTTTTTTGATTGAGTACACTCAGCTAGAGATAACGAGCGTACTGCATACCGTCTCTGCCAGGTTTCACCGGCGCATCAACGGCGGGAGTGCCCAGGTAGAGAAACCCGACTATCTGGTCCATTTCCGTCAAGCCAAGTGCCTGATGTACCGCTCGGTCAAAGGCAAAATCGCCCGTGCGCCAAATACCGCCCAGACCCAAGGCAAACGCCGCCTGTTGCATCGCCATCGCGGCACAGCCAGCTGCAATCTGTTGCTCCAGCACAGGCACCTTGGGATGTTCCTGACACTTGGCCACTATGGTGACGACCATGGGCGCCCGTTTTGGCATAGAAGCGGCTTTGGCAATAAAGGCGTCGTCAGCCCCCTGCTCCCTGGCCGCGGACTCAAAAATGCTGCCCAGTCGGTCCAGACCGTCGCCGGTGGCGATAATGAATTCGAAGGGGCTCAGTGCGCCATGATCCGGAACCCTGATAGCAGCATCGAGTATGGTTTTCAGCTCGGTATCATTTGGCGCGGGGTCAACCAAACGGGGACAGGATTGACGGGTAAGCAATAAGGTTAAAGCATCCAATGAGTTATCCTCTTATTCATTTATCCTGTGCAGGATAGCAAATCGTCGGGGCAAAGAAAGCAGATTTACCCCGTCGTTCTGTCCTTTACAGGTAAATCCGGATAGCTCACCGTGCCTCACGCATTGTGGCGGCCAATGCGTTTTGCCAACCACCAGTCCAGACTGGTCACCCGGCCGCCCCCCATGGCAAACAGCGCCAACAGCATCACGAAATACGTGATGGCAAATTCGATACCGTTATTGAGTACCACAAAGTTACCACTACCGGTTAGCCAATCGTAGTTGCCATGTTCCTGCAGCAGACTCCTGGCTTTGGCGAGCCGCTCGGCCGACGCCATAACCTGTTCGTTGGCAAGCCAGCTTGAAGGGTCTGCAATGGCGAGCCATCCATTTTGCCAATGCACTGTGAATGCGGCCACCAGCATGGTAACCATCAGCGGAATAGAGATAAGTCGGGTAAAGAGCCCCAATATCAGCAGGATAGCACCAAAAAACTCCGTGCCTGCCGCAAGTGCCGTCATCAGCTCGGGGAATGGCAAACCAAGGCCCCAGTCCGGATTGCCGAACCAGGCGGCCGTGTCGTCAAAGTGGCTTAGTTTGTTATAGCCTGCCTGCATCAGCACAGGGGCCAAATACACCCTCAATGCCAGTGGTGCCAGTGCCTCGCCAAGATGCCGGGCTTTCAGATTAAGAGAATGAATAAAATGCGCCATAGGTCCTCGCCAAAATCAGATGCTATGTGACTAAGACCTGTGACAACCCATCTTTATTGCAGGTGCCTGTTTATTGCTAAAGCCTGTTTATTGAATAAAGCCGCAGAATACCTTGTCTGCGGCCAGCAATTTGTTGCCAGTTTAATCAGGTTCGTTGGCAAGCTCAGCCAGATCCTTGGTCAGAGCATCGTATTCGTGCCAAAGCTTCTTTCGTTGCTTATCAGACAAGTCTCGATAAATGTCCATCACCAAACGACCAAAATTCTCGCTGTTTTCGCGCACCGCCTGCTGATGTTTCTCTGACTTCAGGGTTTGCGGGGCTGTCATGAGGAGTTGCAGTCTGCTGCGCAGCAAGGCGGTATCAGCTCTTTGATTGAGGGCCGTTTCAAACTGTCTGAGCCATTCGTGACGGTATTCAAGCCACATATCCAGAGTCGACAGCCTGGATGTATTGGACGCATGGATCATGGCTTTTTGCTTGTCCGACAACTTGCCTATCCACTTTTCGGCCCGCTCGGTGAGCCGCTCATCCGAGTCGGCAATCAACTCTTCCTGTGTTTTACCGGCATATTCGGCCACCAGCTTGGCCTCTTCCTCACGAAGCTGTTTGATAATACCGGCCACCTGCTCGTCTGAGAAACTCTGGACAATGGGCAAGATGCCTTCAAATACATGTTCAAACAGCCGAAACCAATGAGACTGAGCGTAGTTGACCTCTTCGGCCCAGGCGGCGGGCGTTAAGGTACCGGATTGCATCTGTTGCTTGATGCTTTCCAGCTGAGCCACATAGCGGGGCAGCTCCTCACGGCGATGCCAGTCAATAAACTCATCCAACACCGCATCAAATTGCTTCTGCTGGTCGCGGTTTAAATCAACATAGTCATCAAGCTCCCACTCGATTGCCCAATCGAGGAAGTAGTAACTCATCTTGGTTGAACAACCCGCGAGTAAAAAAAGCGCCAAACCCATTACTGCCAGAGCACGTTTCATAGATGTCCTTTTCTGTTATGGCTTAGCGAAGGGTAACAAGGGCCAGCGGAAATGGACAAGGCGTCAACTCTTGGCCAATTGTAAGTATCTGTGAAACCAGCAAAGATAGTCGTCGTCCCCAGATTGCCCAGCCATCAGCAGCGCCCAGATGGCCCCGAAATACCAATGAAGCGCCACCGCATCCACAACCCTTGATGACATGGAGGACTCCAGCTGCGGATGGGCATAAAGGTAGGCGTCCATCAGGTCACGGCGCTCTCGCCCCGGCAAATTGTGGCTTGCCAGCACAGCGGCGAGATCCCAAAGGGGGTGCGAGGCGCAGGCATATTCGAAATCAATGCAAAACAATTTGCCCTGGTGGCAAAGTAAATTATGGGGTGTGAGATCCCGATGACTGTACTGGCAAGAAAGTCCCATCGCATCGAGGCGCGCCATGGCAGCCTCGACCTCGGTAAATTCTGCCGCCAGTGCCTGATAGGCCTCCTGCCAGCGGGGATTGCGGGCCCAGTGCGATTGGCTCGCATCCAACGCCGTCTCATAATCCTGCCACTGGGTGGTAAAACCCTTCACATTCGCGGGCACAGGTAGAGCCTGCAATCCCAGCAGCAGGTCGAGCAGCAGCCTGGTCGTGTGTGTGAGACCATCCGGCTCCCTGTCACTCCCGGCATGTGTTTGACCGGGCGATGTAAAAAAAGCCGCGTCACAGGTGATTTGACTCAGAGGGACTTCCTGATAACGCTGTTGCCAGCCGCCGTCCTCCAATAAAGGCGAGAGATAGCAGCGACCATCAATGCTTTGGGCCACCAAGGTCGGGGCAAGTCCCGCTGACGCTGCCAGGCGCCAGTTCTCGGCTTCAAAGGCCCGCTGACAAAAGGCGCTGCTCTCATCACGGTTCACCCGAAGGACATAGGCGCCTTCGCGGGCAAAGAGCGCCAGGTTATGATTGCTGAGGCCGCGGGTCAAAGGCTTTAGGCGATACCCATCGGCGAAAAGCCCCGTATCGGCGATAAATGCCAGCACCTCTTCGGTAACACCCGGAAGCGATTTAATCCCGGATCCCTCCCTTGACTCAATCTCCAGAGGGATTGTCATGAATTAAGCGCCAGCTCAGGGGGACGCTGCTCGGCCGCAGCAGCACGCCATACAAAATAACCAGCCACCGCCAGCCCCACGTAAAACACAAACAGCAGGGATGTCATCATCAATCCCTTACTGAGGTAGAGGTAGATGGACACCACATCTATCACCACCCAATACAGCCAGTTCTCCAACACCTTTTTAGCCACCAGGAAAGTGGTCATCACCGCAAAGCAGGTGGTTGCCGCATCGAGATACGGGAAAGAGGCCTCAGTAAAGGTGGCCATCAAATGCCCCACAGCAAGGGATGCGATAGAGGTCAGCGTAATGATGCCCAGATGCAGTTTAAGCGGCCAGCGCTGCACTTTAAGTTCATCCTGGCCATCCTGACGCCACAGCCAATAGCCGTAAATGGCCATGCCCATGTAGTACACATTCAGCGCCGACTCCATCAGCAGCGCGACTTCATAAAAAAGCACAGTGTAAATGGCGGTGCTGGCAAAGGCCGCCACCCAGCACCAGCGGCTTCGTTTCATGGCCAGCAGTAAGTAGGCCATGGCCAGTATCACGGCAACCCCTTCCCAGGCCGACAGCACCTGCATTTCACCAAAGGCACTGTGAAAGGCGCCGCCAAGCCAGCCCCAAAAATCCGCCTGCATGGGTTACTCCGAGTGGGACAGGTTAAGTTCGCCGCCGATAAACTTGCAGACAAACACAGCCTTGCCGAATTTTTCGTGTGCCGCCTGCATTTCGGTGGCCAGCATCGCCATCAGCTCTGCATAGTCGCCCTGTACCTGAGTTGCCATGGCGTTGGTGCGACGGACGATTTGCGGATAGCTGTCGAGCCTGCTGATAAACCAGCGAATAGGCTCGAGGTAGTTATCATGCAGCGGATACATGCTGATTTCAGCGGTGAGTTTCATCATTAGGTTCCTCATCAAGCGTCGCGGGCGCGCTTGCACGCACGCCCGGCGCCAATCATGTCAATTACAGAAAACGCACATCCAGGGTCAGGCCAAAGGCGCGGGGATCGCCAAAGCGAATATATTGCTTGTCCGCCCAGCCATTGTCCGGCTCATTGCCGAAATAAAAGCCCCGCACACCGTATTCTTCATCCAGCAGATTGCGGCCCCAAACATAGACAGACCAGATATCGCCCTCGAAGCCCGCTCGGGCATTGAGCACCCCATAGTCTTTGGAAACTGAGTCATTGGAGTCTGAATAGTAGAACTTGCTCTTGCCATTGGCATTGAGGTTGACAAAAAAGCCTGAGTCGGCACGCCAGGTGGTGCCCAGTGACCAGGTCCAATTGGGTGCATGGGCCAGCTCACGGCCAGAGAGGTCAACCAGGCCGCCATATTTATCCTGATAGCTGTAGTCACCGTACTCGGCCTTGAGATAGCCCAGGCTGCCGTAGAAGTGCAGGTTATCGGTGGCGTACCAGTTCAGATCAAGCTCGGCACCGTAATTGGTTGAACTGCCGGCATTTTCGGTAAAAAGAACGAAACGCTGGGGTTTGGCAGGATCCTGTTGGGATGCCGATACCTGCTGATCTTGTCTGTCCATAAAGAACAGCGCCAGATTGGTGTCGAAGTTGCCTTCAAGGAAGCTGGACTTAAGGCCAATTTCGTAGTTGTAGAGGACTTCAGTATCGAACTCCTTCTTATCGGCAAACTCAGCAGGCAGCGACATGTTAAAACCGCCCGCTTTGTAACCGCGGGCAATGCGGCCATAGAGATTATGCTGCTCATTCAGCTGTTTGCCGATGGCAATATGGCCCCCCCACATGGTTTCAGATGGGTCAAAGGCATCCCCTGCATCATCGCTGTAATCGGCATCACGACGCTCAAGACGCAGGCCCACCGACAGGTTTATCTCCTGCCCCAGGTCGCTGTCGAGCTGACCGAAGATGGCGAGGTTGGTCGCTTCGTAGCTGGAGCGTAGTGTTTCATCTGGCCAACCGTTGTAAAAAGAAGCCAGGTCGTTGTCTTCTTTAAGCTGCATACCATACAGGCCAACGAGCCAGGCGGTGCTGCCACCCCAAATCTTGCCCGCCTCGTTGCTGGCCAAACGGAACTCCTGGGATACGGTGCTGCGATCGCCACGCTTGTCCCAGGTGTAATCGTATTCGCAGGGTAAAAGGTCAGCATAGTCGCCATTACCGTTGACATCATAATCATCGGTGCACTGGCGTGCGGCCCAATATTCGGGGTTAGCCCAGTCGCCATCGTAACCGTGATGATGGTCAGTCCCGGCAAAGCTGGTCAGTGAGGTCAACTCGGCCTTATCGAAGCCATCGTACAACAGCTTCAATCCCACACCCGTGGTGCGCTGGGCATCAGTGCCCGGCATGTCGGTCAGGGTATCAAAGCCATTGTTATCCAGAGTCCAGGCATCGTAACCATTGTCAAAGTCTGCGTGCATCAGGGTGAAGTCTACCTGGGTATGGTCGTTGGCATACCAGCGCACCTTGGTTCTGAAACTCAGTTCATCACGCTTGTTGGTGTCTGAACGGTCAAGGTACAGGTTGTCACGAAAACCGTCCTGACGGTGCTGCTCAATGGCAACACGGTACAGCAGTTCCCCAGACTCCATCATGGGACCTGAGCTGAAACCGGCGAAGGTTTTAAGATTATCATTGCCAAGACTCAGCCGGGCACCGTGTTCAAACTGCTCAGTGGGGTCGTTGCTCTTAAGATAAATCAGGCCTGCCAGCGCGTTGGCGCCGTAGCGGGTACCCTGAGGACCACGCAGCACTTCCACTTGCTGCAGATCGTACATGCTGGACACCATGCCCAGCCCTGACAGGTCGATATCGTCAATCAAATAGCCAACGGAGGAATTGGGCGCGCCCTTGTAGTCCTCCTGCTCGCCTACCCCACGGATCTGGAAATATCGGGGCCTGGAGGTACCACCGGACCAGTTGAAATTGGCCACAGAACCCAAAATATCTTCAAAGTGCCGGGCGCCTTCGTCTTCTATCTTCTGGGCATCAATCACGGTAACGCTGGAGGGAATTTTTTCAACCGAGAGCCCCCGAAAATCGGCCGTCACCAGCATTACTTCCATGGGGTTTTCTTCAGCAGTAGCCTTGTTGTCAGCGGCAAAGGCCAGCGACGAACATACGGCCAAAGACACGGGTGCCAGGGCAAACAGGGGAATACGGGATTTAGTAAACATTTGGACCTCAACAAAATTTGTATGAGATCCGGCAAGCTCGGAGTGGCAATAAATTTGCAGTATCAGCCCATTCCTACGCCGGTATCAGCCGGATCAGGTTCTAAGGGTTCGTCCTGAGACATCTCAGTCTGCATGCGGCAGACACCCCTTGGCGCCGCCAATTATACGCCCATATTCCACCGGGATGATACTTTTGTTGCAAACCTCAGCTGGAAATTTTCACTCCCGTGACAGTGCTCCTGCGTAAGGCTCGTGCATAAGGCTCCGGCGTCAGAAACAGCACGCAAAGATAAAGTACACAATAAGCCTGCTGCAATAACAACACCGGCGATGCCGGTGTTTAATCATTAGCACTGCGTGCCAGTGCAGCTTAGTTGGAAAATGCCTTGCGCACATAGACCTCGAAACGGCTGGCGGATGGATTGGGCGCCGCCGAGCTCACCTGCATCTGCTGCATACCATGGAGCTTAAGCGACTGCCAGCTCTGCCCTTCTCCGTCAATCACCAACCCCTGGGTATCGTACCAGGTAAAACGATACTGCAGCCTGAGATCGGTAGCCACCCGGCTCTGAATAAGCGCATGGGCCGTGAGCAAGTCACCGCTGCTGCTCATTTTGAGCTCGCCCACAGACACCTCGCGACCGAAGGTACTGTTATCTACACGGGTCTCCCCCGACGATGACCCCGAAATCCCTGCCGTATGCTTGGCGCAGCCACCGGCAAGCACTACGAGGGCCACCAGTAAAACCAGCTGTGCAATCTTCATAAAACCTCCTGTTTTGCCAAACATGCGCAGCGCCTGTGCCGTTAGGCTTCAGACCAAATTGAGCATGGAAAACCTATGTTATCCTCGCCAGTGAATCTGCATCAGTGTAATTGCACTTTGCTGAATGCCCGCTGATTAAGCTGAAACCAAAGACAACCGTATTCATCCGGCGCCTTAATCAATCAGGAAGTGGGCCCTTGCCGTGGCTATCAACTGTTTGCGATTGGTTTGCCAGCAACTGATGTTCACATTGGCGACCCGCCGCCCCTGCCGGGTAATAATACACTCGGCAAAGGTATCCTTATGCAAACCGGCCCTCAGGTAATCAATTGAAAAATCGACTACTTTAGGCACTCTCGAGGTTTGCATAAACACCATCAGTTGCACGATTGCCGACATTTCCATAAAGCCGGCAATCACACCACCATGGATAGCCGGCAGCACAGGATTACCAATATTGGCATCCCGCGAAGGTAATCGGCAAACCAGCTCATCCCCAAATCGCTCCACCTCCATACCGATGAAGCGGGCATAAGGCACTTGCTCCAACAGATGGCCAAAGTCGTTCAGTTCCGCCACCCGACGCACGATTTCCTTCACATCCATGGGTTTGGGACTTTGGGCCTCGTCGGGACAATGGGCAAGCTCAGTCACCACAGGACCAAGGATAACGTTGTCTTCCAATAGCGCATTGCGGAAAGTTTCCCCCACCATTTCGGGACTGATGCGCATAAAGGAGCCAACCGCATGGGCAATGGGCTCATCTATGCTGTCCTGATAGGCGATAGCACGGGTAAAGGCGATGTTGGACGATAAGCGGTAGCATTCCGCGAAGGCGTAGACACTCTTGCCGGGCTCAGCAGGACGCATATAGTCGACCCGTAAATCCAGAGTGGGTGAAATTTCCAGGGTTTGGAATTTCTCCTGAATGGCACAGACCACAGCTGTGCCACTGGCGGTGTCTATCAGGGTGGTGATCACCCCGCCGTGGATAACCCCGGTGTCAGGGTAGCCAATCAACGCCTGACTATAGGGCAGCTCCAAAAGTACATGATGCTCGCTGCCTTCGTGCACCTTGATACCCAGACGCCGACACTGGGCCAGTTGGCTGACAAAGCGTTGCGCCAGCGGTGTGAGCTCAAAAAAATCCGGATTAACTTTCATAACACCGCCAATCAACGCTGGGCAAGCATTGGGCCCAAAGGCTCGCCGCCCACCAGGTGCATGTGAATATGGTACACCTCCTGGCCACCGTGACTGTTGCAGTTCATGATGAGTCGATAACCATCTTTGGCAATGCCAGCTTCGTCCGCGAGCTTGGCGGCCACAGTAAACATACGGCCAAGCGCGAGCTCATCCGATGCCTTCACATCATTGGCAGTGGGAATAAGATGATTGGGTACTATCAACACATGGGTCGGCGCCTTGGGGGCGATATCGCGAAACGCGGTGACCAGTTCATCCTGGTACAGGATATCGGCAGGGATTTCGCGGCGGATTATTTTGCTGAAAATGGTTTCTTCGGCCATGGTGAACTCCATATGCTGTCAGGGTTGGCTATCCATTCCTGAGGAAAAAGAGGCTGTTTTCTGCCTTGAATTCAATGGGCTTATCATAGCAAGACCCAGCACATTTGGGTAAGAGAAAAGCCAACTCCCTTTGCCAACAGAGCTGGAATTTGGCAGCATGCCTGCATAATTGATTTCGGGAACCATTATGATCCGTTACAGCATTATTCCAAGTGATCCCAAAGCTCATCTGTTTGAGGTCAATCTGGAGATCCCAACCCCAAGTGTTAACCAATTGCTTTCGTTGCCAGCCTGGATCCCGGGCTCGTATATGGTGCGTGACTTTGCCCGCAATCTGATTGGAATCAAAGCCTGGCAAGCGAATAACCCCGTCGCTCTGACTCAACTCGATAAACAACGTTGGCAAGTGGAAAACCGCTCAACAGAGCCGCTGCGCCTGTCATATCAGGTGTACGCATTCGACCTGTCGGTACGCAGTGCACATCTGGATATGACCCATGGTTTTTTCAATGGCTCCAGTGTGTTTCTGGCGGTAGAAGGCCAAACCGACGGACCGCTGTGGGTTGAGATTCAGACGCCGACCGAGATTGCCCTCAATCATTGGCGAGTGGCGACAACCCTGCCAAGACGCAGCGGCGATGCCTGGCAGTTTGGCGCCTTTGAAGCCGAAAACTATGACGCCCTTATCGACCACCCGGTAGAAATGGGTGACTTTACCCAGGCAAGTTTTGAGGCCTGCGGCGTGCCCCACCACATAGTGCTGACCGGCCGCCATCGCTGCGATATGGAGCGCCTTTGCCAGGATTTAAAAGCCATCTGCGAAACGCAAATACAGCTGTTTGGTGCGCCAGCCCCCTTTGATGAATACCTGTTTATGACCATGGTATTGGACAATGGCTTTGGCGGATTGGAACACCGCAGCTCAACGGCACTGGTGTGCTCACGTAAAGATTTGCCGCTGTCCATGGACGACAAAGTCAACAAGGACTATCGCACTTATTTATCCCTGTGCAGCCATGAGTATTTCCACAGCTGGAACGTTAAGCGGATTAAACCCGCTACCTTTATCCCCTATTCGCTGGAGAGTGAGAGCTACACCCGGCAATTGTGGGCTTACGAAGGACTGACGTCTTACTATGACGACCTGCTGACGCTTAAAGCGGGCAAAGTCGATACCGAAACCTACCTGGACATGCTCAGTGAAACCATGACACGGGTATACCGGGGTGTGGGCCGTTTCAAACAAAGCCTCAGGGATTCGAGCTTTAATGCCTGGACCAAGTTTTACAAACAGGATGAAAATGCCCAAAACGCCATCGTAAGCTATTACACCAAGGGCGCACTCTTCGGCCTGTATCTCGATCTTGTCATCCGCAAGGAAACCGCAGGTAAGGAGAGCCTGGACTCCCTGATGCGCCTGTTATGGGAGCGTTTTGGACTGACCGGACAGGGAACTGACGAACACAGTCATCAGGCTCTGGTAGCAGAGCTGCTTGGCCGCGATGTGAGCGATATTTTCGCCTATTTGGATAACACGGACGACTTACCCCTCGCCCCGCTGCTTGCCGAGTTTGGTGTTCACATGGCGCTCAGGGCCGCAAGCGGTCAAAACGACACCGGGGGCGGAAAACCTTCGCCACTGACACTGTCTCTTGGTGCCAAATTCAAGGCAGAGCCATTGGGGGTAAGAATTCAAACGGTGGCAGAATCCAGCAGTGCACATCTGGCCGGTTTATCGGCTGGTGACTTACTGATTGCCATCGATGGGCTTCAGGCCACGGCCAATCTTGAAAACGTGCTTAACAGTTACAATGAAGGCGATGAGCTGGCGCTGCATTTCTTCCGCCGCGACGAATTGATGACTGCCAAATTACGGCTTCAGGCAGCCCCTCTGGATACAGTGTCGCTGCATCTGGAAGATGCCACTGCGATAGCGGCCTGGCTCGGGTAACTGAGTCAGAAACAATAAAAAAGGCGTCCTGGACGCCTTTCTTATTGCTCAGCTGCATCGATGACTCTACAAAAACACCAACACCGTCAAACATGCACTTCGTGCAAATGGGTTTGAGCCCAGGCGATAGCCTGACCGCGACTGGAAACGCCAATCTTGCGAAATGCACGGTAAAGATGGGTTTTGATGGTGCTTTCACTGACGAAAAGCCGATTGGCAATGTCCAGATTAGTGCTCCCCGACAAGAGTGCCTGCAGCACTTCACGTTCACGAATGGTCAGTTTTTCACTGTCTTCTTCGTAATCTTCACCATTGCTGCTGCGCAGTAACTGTGCCGGAATTTGGCTGCGACCTTTCAGGATTTCGCCAAGACCTTCACCGATATCGGCCAGACTGGCGTCAAAGAAAAATACGCCTGCTGTAACGGATTGATTAACGAGGAAACGCGCGTCGGTTTGACGGGGGAAGTGGATAAACACCACCTTAATGGACGAATATTCCCTTTCGATATGCTTCTGCAGCTGATAGGCCTTTTGCAAGTCTACCGAGGCCAGGTCAATCACCACCAGAGAAACCTGACTGAGGTGCAACTTGTTACACATCTCTTCTGGCGCCGCTTTGGTCAGCTTGACCAAAAATTCCTGTGGCCAACGGCAGTCCAGTAAATCACCCAACAAGTGTGAACGAGATACCACCATCCAATGTATTATCTTGAACATAACGCTCAACCTCCGTGTTAATTCTGGCTAAACCTGCTCTGCGCTAATCTCCAAGCAGAACACGCACAAGTTACACCAATTAAACGGCAGTATCTACCCCTTACTTAGTAACATACCGTCAATTATTCTGCTGTTGTCCTGATGCTCCAGCCAAGGCTCTGACCGAAGCAGTCGTCATAACGCCTTCTAATATTAGTGTTAACTGAATCAGCTTTCCATGACGCTTGTACTCATTGATGAAAGCGACCACTTGTCCAAAGTGCTAAGCCACGCGCTACGACAGGTGCCAGATTACAATACTCTATGAAATGGAATTCTTTGCCCATCTGACTGTTCTCGACGTTGCAGGGTTGCCGCCATGGGCTATTCGAATAACGAGAGTTTAGCCTGATACCGTCGCGCGTCTTCGCTGCGAGACGAAAGTGCCAGTGCCTTTTCGAGAGCTTGCTTTGCTATATCAAACTTACCCTGAACCGCCTGTACTCTGGCAAGTTCAAACCAACCCGGATGAAAATAAGGCGCGTTTTTCAAAAGTTTGGAAAAGTACACTTCCGCTTCGTTGTAGTTACCCTGACGAAGGGCTTCATGACCCAGTACATAAAAATCAAAGCCACGATAATCTTCAATCCGAGCAATTCGCTTCTTCAGGGTATCGGCCAAATCGGTATTCCCCGCCAACTTGGCAAGAGCTCGATAATTATCCAGCACAGCCAAATTATCCGGTTCGATCTCCAACGCATACTGATAAAGCGCTTGCGCGGAATGCCAGTCTCCACTGCGTCTGTGGACTATTGCCGCCACATTGATAAGAGGAACATACTTGGGTGCCCACTTAACCCCTTCGCGGGCGAGCCAATATGCATCCTCCAAACGCCCCGCAACAAGTGCATCTGAGGCTAAGTTACGATAAAACATGGCGACAAAAGTTGTCTCGTTTACCAATTTTCCCGTCAGACTGGTTGAACTGGGAAAGTAATCAATCGTCACGAATTGATGGCCTCCCCAATAGGGACTCAGCAACACGGTATTTTCGGGGGCATCGTATAGCAGTGTTCGAACATGATCGGAAATGACCATGGTGTGATTGACTACATCCAGCAATACAGGCTCACTTTGTACCATCTGAAACTGTATCGGCACCTTTAATGCCTTGGATACGGCGTAGCTTACTGCGGCCATACTCATACAGTTGCCACTGTTGAGCTTCAAGGCGTCTGAGGCATTCAGGCTTTGGCCTTCGTAGTGAAAGTCAGTCAGGGTATCAAGTAAATAATGCTTCGCCTGAATAAAAGGCGCTAATGGGGCAATATCAGGCCGCTGGATAAAACTTTCGATATCATCGTATTGGGCCGGTGTTAGCGTAAACAGATGCGAGTAGCTGATGACGTTTGCAGCCAATGAATCGGGGTAAAGTGACTGGTTGATTGGAATGGCGTCGACACTGTGTAAATGCCTTGTCTGACTGCAACCGCTTAACATGACCATCAGTGTCAGTACGACTGCAACTAATCCATTGTGAACCATGGCTACATCCCTGAAATATCCCTTCAGGTAAAACTACCCTATCCAGCAGAAGTCGCCAAGCACAAAAAAGCCGGCGATTGCCGGCTCTTTAAGGTCAAAAAGCTTACTTTTTCAGTACGCTGTCTGCGGTACGACCATCGTCATGGCAGGATTCACAGGTAGGCTTCTGGCCCACGTTATTGTCGTGTGGAGCGTGGCAGTCAGCACACACCAGATTGCCATCGTGTGGCTTGTGCACGTCGTCCATTTCCGCCAGAGTGCCGTGGCAGCTTTGGCATTGTTCAAACTCATAGGCGCCGTCAGCCGAAGGAGACTCATCCTTGTGGCAAGAATCACAACCACCGTTTTCAACGTGGAACTCAGCCAGGGTCTGATCACCGGCAAAGGCCGCGGGAGTCAGAGCCAGGGCTGCAAAGGCTGCGCCGAAAATAGCGCTCAAGAGTGTTTTACTCACAATGGTATCCTCCATTAGGGACAGCGTTGTGGAAGTTCTTGTTTAAATCGACTTCCATCGTACCGTCCAGGTCTTAGCACGACGTTCTCAATTTTGATGTCCAGGCCAGCACGGCCCAGCATCCACGTTGGCTCAGTGTAACAACTCAGGGGGCGACAAAATGTGCGCTGAATCATGTAACTGACTGCGAGAAATGGATTTTTACACCATAACAACATGCTATCCCGCTTTACTAACATAACGTAAAAAGCGTTTTCGTCAAATGCGACCTACCACTGATAATAAAAAAGAGGCCCAAAGGCCTCTTTTTTTGATTACTGCGCTTTGAGCGCCTGAATGCGTTTTTCCAATGGCGGGTGGCTCATCAGCAGCTCACCGAGTGAACGCTTGCCATTGATACCAAACGCCGCCATTTGCGCTGGCATGGCGCCGGTCTCCGGACCATTACGCAAACGCTCTAGTGCAGCAACCATCTTGTGACGACCTGCCAGCTTGGCACCGCCTTCGTCGGCACGATACTCACGGATTCGGGAGAAGTAAGCAACCACGATAGACGCCAGAATACCAAACAGCATTTCCAGTACAAACACCACCGCGATATAGGCAAAGGTGCCCAAACCTTCACCCTCTTCGTCGCTGGAGAGGAAGTTATTGATAAATCCAGCGACTACGCGGGCGGCGAAGATAACAAAGGTGTTCACCACGCCCTGAATAAGGGTCAGTGTCACCATGTCGCCATTGGCCACGTGGCTGACTTCGTGTGCCAGAACACCTTCCACTTCATCCTGGGTCATACCGTAGAGCAGACCGGTACTTACGGCAACCAGCGAGTTGTTTTTGCTGGGGCCTGTGGCAAAGGCGTTCATTTCAGGTGAATTATAGATAGCCACTTCAGGCATCTTGATACCGGCTTGCTGCGCCTGGCGGGCAACCGTATCAATCAGCCATTTTTCTGTGGCATCGCGTGGGGTGGTGATAACTTCACAACCCATGGACTTTTTCGCCATCCATTTGGAAATGGCCAGCGAGAAAAAGGCGCCACCGAAACCAAAGATGGCCGCAAACACCAACAGACCACTCATAGAGCGGGTATCAACGCCCAGAATAGACATCACTATCGACGCAACCAGCAGCACCGCCAGGTTGGTCAACAGGAAAAGAAATACACGTTTCATTTCAGCTCCTTTATCGGGCAAATCGCCCATTCACACTCACAAGGGACATAATATGTCTTAAAATTCGATTTTCAAGGGTACGCTGGTGAAAAAGTCCAAATCCCCTGTCGGAACATATGGCGGCAGTCTATGCGGGATTTCTTAAGCAAATCTTAAGATTAACGGCGTGCGGAAGCCCCCCTGACAATGGCTTGCCTTTTAGATGTTTATCACCATGAATCTTTGTTAACATTGGTCCACTCAAGCCCATCACGTCTTATTTTTAAACGGGCATACCGATCTAATAACGACCTCTGAAAATCAGGAAATCCCATGAACATCCGCGCCCTGCTGCTCAGCGCTTCCCGCGTTGGCGATACCCCATATCTTGAACACACTTTACCCTTTATCGCTCCCCTGACGGAGCATGCCCGCAATTGGGTGTTTATTCCCTATGCCGGCATCAGCCTGGGGTATGATGTGTACCTTGAGAAAGTTCGCGAGGGCCTGCGCAACCTGAATATCAACATCAGTGGTATCCATGAGCACGCTGACCCCCGTCAAGCGATTCGCGATGCCGACGGCATTTTTGTTGGCGGCGGCAACACCTTCCATCTGCTGCACGAGCTGTACCGCTACGACTTGCTGTTTGTCATTCGTGAGCAGGTAGAAGCCGGTAAGCCTTATGTAGGCTGGTCCGCTGGCTCAAACATCGCCGGTTTATCCATCCGGACCACCAACGACATGCCAATCATAGAGCCGCCCTCCTTCACCGCGCTGGGCTTGTTGCCGTTTCAGCTTAACCCCCATTACACCGATTATCAGGCCCCGGGCCATAACGGTGAGACCCGCGCCCAGCGTCTGCTGGAGTTCACCATGGTCGACCCTCTGACCCCGGTTGTGGGCATTCAGGAAGGCAGTGCCCTGTATCGCCAAGGCGATAAGCTGACCTTATTGGGCGATAAAGAAGCCTACTTCTTCAAAGGCAGTGTGCAAAAATCGCCCATCGCTGCGGGCGCCGATCTGAGCGAGCTGCTGTAATCGACTGTAAATAATAAAGGTCGCCTAACGGTGACCTTTATTATTTCTTGCTTAACTGACTTTTGCGGCTTGGCTTATCAAACACACCTTGGCGTCAGTCAGCGTTGTTCTGACAACAAGGGACCCGGCGTAATAAAGGCGGCCGCATCGACAGGTTTAGCCGACTCCATATAGGGCACAGCCCCCAGAAACGGCGCGTCCATTACAGATATGAGCGTCGCGAGATTTTCTTCATAGCAGGCCATTTCAGGGTCAATTCGATTGGCAACCCAGCCGGCAATACGCAGTCCGTCAGCTTTAATGGCTTCTTGAGTCAGCATGGCATGGTTCAGGCAGCCCAGCTTCATCCCCACCACCAGCACGACCGGCAACTCAAGTGTCTGCACCATTTCCGGCATAAACCGTCCATTGCCCAGCGGCAGACGCCAGCCACCAGCGCCTTCAACCAAGCAAAAATCGGCCGAGTTCATGCGGACCAAATCGAGCTTGGCCATAATGGCTTCCGGGCTTATATCCACCCCCGCCTTCGCGGCGGCAATATGTGGAGCAATTGCAGGCTCGAACGCGATGGGGTTGACGCTCTGATAATCAAGCTTGTCACTGCTGTGGTCCATCAGCAGTTCGGCATCCGGGTTTCTAAGCCCCAATTCTGTGACCCGGCAGCCCGACGCCACCGGCTTAATGCCCAGGGTTAAGGCTGTTGGCTTGTGATTGGTCACCGCAGACAGCAAGGCGGCCGAAATAAAAGACTTACCACAGTCTGTATCGGTCCCTGTCACAAAATACATCATAGGTTTGCTCCTCGCTTTACCGCACTGACATACAAAATCTGATAGCTCAGTGGCAAGCCCTGAGGTGTTCTCAGGCGTTCGGCGTCATCCATCCTCGCCAGCCAGTCGGTTCGGCCACGCAATGCCTTGCCCTGCCCGGCACCGTGGCGGGCACTGGCACCAACCCCTTTGATGGAATAAAGCAGTGTCCGCAAATCATCAAAATAGAGGGTTTCTGTCACCACATCGATGGATAATTCGCACCAGTCCTGGTCGCTGAAGGCCGCTGCCATCATGGATGCCGGCGCAAAATGATTCACACAAAAACCCATTGCTTCAAGCTCTGGCAATGCGCCGTCGCACACCATGGCAAAGTGGCCACGACCACCGGGTTTAAGCACCCGAGACGCCTCAGCAACCGCCACGGTAAAGTCGGGGCACCATTGCAGCGCAAGATTGGAATAGAGACTATCGAAGCACGCATTGGAAAAAGGCAAGGCGGCAGCATCGGCGCACACAGCCTCATAGGAGTGATGAAGACTTTTAAGCCTTTGACACATGGCGAACGCAATATCCACCGTAGTCACCCGAATGACTGGGAACAGCGAAAAATCGGTCCCCGGGCCTGCGCCAATATCCAGTAAATGGCCCCCAAGCGCTGCCTTGGTCAACAGTTTATTTGCGGTTAATCGCTGCAGCAGGTTGTGGCAATCGTACTGATGAGCGCGGGAAAAGTGCTCTGCCACATCGTATTGGGTCGTCATGGCTTATCACTGCCTTTGACTACGCATTCGTTAACGCCCTCGCCAAAGCCTTTTTCAATGTCCGCCAGAGCGTTTACCAATGCCTCTATACTGTTCATGCTTTGGGCGGCACTCAGGGTTATTCTGAGCCTAGGTGCCGGCACCGTTGGGGGACGAATTGCCCCCACCAAAAAGCCTCGGGCCTTGAGAGTATCCGCTGCCATCAGGCAAGCCTGTACAGTAGGGACGGGCATCAGTTGAATTGGGCTTTGAGAGGGCAGCAAAGCAAGGCCGACTTCCTTGGCGCAGTTCAGGAAGTGGCGGATATTCACGGCCAGTGTTGCGCTTTTTTCCCCCTGCTGAACCAGAGAGAGCGACACGCGAGCTGCATGGGCCTGAGCAGGGGATAACGCCGTGGAATAAATATAATGCCTGGCGCTTGCCACCAGACTCTCAATAAGCGCCTGACTGCCAAGCACCGCAGCGCCTTGGCACCCCAGAGCCTTACCAAAGGTCACCAGCTGGAGCGAGATATTCACCCCATCCAACCTGCTGGCACCCATAGCTTGCTCTCCGATAACGCCAAACCCATGGGCGTCGTCGACAATAAACAAACTGTTATGGGACTCACACAGATTGGAGAGTGGTAACAAAGGCGCCAGGTCGCCATCCATGCTGAAAATACTCTCGGTGAGAAGCGCAGTACCCGGGAACCTCTCTATCAGGCGGGCCGCGCCACTGAGGTCACAATGTGGGTAGCGTTTGAGGTTGGCACCACTGCCAAGAATACCGTCAATCATGGAGGCATGAATAAGCTTATCGGCCACCAGGGTGTCGGTGCTGTCAAACAGGGCATGACACAAAGCCAGGTTGGCGGCAAAGCCCGAGCAAAAGAGCAGCGCAGCTTCATGGCCGGTTGCGGCGCAGAGGGCTGCTTCCAGCTCGGCATGGGCCTCTGAGTAGCCACTCACCAGTGGCGATGCACCACTGCCGACACCATAACGACGGGCCCCCTCTGCCAAGGCCTCGGCGAGTCTCTCGTCCCGGGCAAGCCCCAGATAATCGTTGGCAGAAAAATCCATCAGAGCCGGGCTGTGGCGCTGACGTTGACGCCAAAGCCCCGCCGATTCGGCTTTCACTCTGGCCTCAGCCAGGCGATGCAGCAACCGATTCATCACTGGTAAATCCGGCTCAGTTGGCCGCGTCGTAGAAAAGCGGTTTGGTCTTGGCTTCGCCCTCAGCCTGTTGCTCCCTGGCTGCCCGCGCCACCACGGCGGCATCTTCCTCGACGATGGCCGCCTTGCCTTGCTCGGGTTTGAGGCCCAAGCGGCGGAACAGGCTCATATCATCGTTTTCTTCAGGATTTGGTGTGGTCAGCAACTTGCAGCCGTAAAAAATCGAGTTGGCACCGGCAAAGAAACACATGGCCTGCAGCTCGTCACTCATGTTCTCGCGACCGGCAGACAAACGTACCCTTGAGAGCGGCATCAAAATACGGGCAACGGCGATGGTGCGCACAAATTCCAGCGGATCCAAATCATCCACGCTGTCCAGTGGCGTGCCGGTCACCTTCACCAACATATTGATGGGCACTGAGTCCGGATGTTGTTCTAGGTTAGCCAATTGCTGCAGCAAACCGGCACGGTCGGTGGCCTGCTCGCCCATGCCGACGATACCACCAGAACACACCTTCATACCGGCGGCACGCACATTGGAAAGGGTATCGAGCCTGTCCTGATAGGTGCGGGTGGTGATGATATCGCCGTAAAACTCCGGAGACGTATCCAGGTTGTGGTTGTAATAATCCAGACCGGCTTCGGCAAGCTGATTGGCCTGATGGGCCGAAAGCATGCCCAGTGTCATGCAGGTTTCCAGCCCCATGGACTTTACTTCTTTGACCATATCAGTCAGATACGGCATATCACGCTCATGGGGATTACGCCAGGCGGCCCCCATACAAAAACGGGTGGCACCGGCGTCTTTGGCGGCGCGGGCTTCGGTCAGCACCTTCTCAATTTCCAGCAGGCGCTCTTTTTCAAGACCGGTATCGTAACGGGCGCTTTGAGGGCAGTATTTACAGTCCTCGGGGCAAGCACCGGTTTTAATCGATAGCAAACGGCTTATCTGTACCTCATTGGGATCGAACACTTCGCGGTGTATGCTGTGGGCACGAAACAGCAAATCGTTCATTGGCAGTGCAAACAGCGCCTCGACTTCCTGACGGCTCCAGTCGTGACGAACGGCAAAGGATGACATGGTATTACCCCAATTAATGTTTTCTGTTGGCTAGGATAACCCTGGCCCTTACACTGTCAACGCCAACCAGTTGGCAGGGTTTACTGATGATTAAATTTTGAGCGCGCAAAATGAGCATAGATTTTGAGTTTGACCGTAACCACCTTTGGCACCCTTATACCTCCATGGCAGCGCCTTTACCTGTGCTGGGTGTGCAAAGTGCCCGAGGCTGCCGCCTGACACTGGAGGATGGTCGCGAGTTGGTTGACGGCACCTCTTCCTGGTGGTCGGCCATCCATGGCTATGGGCATCCGGCGCTGGTAAGCGCGGTGCAGGCTCAGGCCGCTAAACTCAGCCATGTGATGTTCGGCGGCCTCACCCATGAGCCTGCCACCGCGCTAGGTAAAGCACTGCTTAAGCTGGTTCACCCCACACTGACCAGGGTGTTTTATGCCGACTCTGGCTCAGTGGCGGTGGAAGTCGCACTCAAGATGGCCATGCAGTACTGGCAAGGGAGAAGCGAGCCGCAAAAGCACAAACTGCTGACCGTACTCGGCGGCTATCATGGCGATACCTTTGCGGCCATGAGTGTGTGCGATCCCAACTCAGGCATGCACGGCATGTTTGGCCATCTGGTACCCAAGCAAATATTCGCCAAGGCGCCTCCAGCAGGTTTTGGTCGTTCCCTTGCAGAGCAAGACCTGGCAGAACTGCGCGCATTGCTTCAGGCACATCACCAGGAAATTGCAGCGCTTATCATTGAACCCATCATGCAGGGAGCCGGCGGCCTGAGATTCCATAGCCCTGACTATCTCAAATCCGTGCGTGCGCTCTGTGACGAATATAGGGTGCTGCTGATTTTGGATGAGATTGCCACCGGTTTTGGCCGCACCGGCAAGGCATTCGCCTACGAGCATGCGGGTATAACCCCTGATTTGCTCTGCCTTGGCAAGGCGCTCACCGGCGGCATGCTGAGTCTCGCTGCAACCCTGTGCACGGATGAGGTGGCAGCTGGCATTTCGAGTTCACCCGCCGGTGTATTCATGCACGGCCCCACCTTTATGGCTAATCCGCTCGCCTGCGCGGCCGCTCTGGCAAGCCTTGAACTTTTTGCCGAAAACCGCTGGCCAGCGCAGGTTGCCAATATTGAAGCCAAGCTGACCGAGTTACTGGAAACCGCCAGAACGCTGCCGCAGGTAGCCGATGTACGAGTGCTCGGCGCCGTGGGTGTGATTGAAATGGTGCAAACCGTCGACACGGCCTTTGCACTTATGGCCTTTGCCGCGCGAGGAGTGTGGGTTCGCCCCTTCGGCAGATTAATTTACGTGATGCCGCCCTACTGTATCAGTGATTCAGAGCTAGGCATGCTGACCCGTGCCATGGTGGAGGTTGCTTCGCTGGAAGGCATCTGCAAAACCGCCAACAACCCGGCGCACGGATAACGCGAGTTCAGGGCTGAAATGTCCTGGCCATGCGCCTGATGGCGACCAGTGGTACGCCGTGGCTGTTTCGCTCGGCACAGAGCGCCTGATGGCGCCTGTCGCCCGGGCTGCCTATGAGCACCTTTTCCACCTCATATCCCAGGGCTTTGGCCGCAGTCTCGTAAGACAAATATTCCCAGTGTGCCAAATTGGTGTTATCGCAAATCACCACAGGTGTGCCCTCTGCCATCGCCTCGATAAATCCACAGAGGTTGCGCTGATGGTATTCGGGTAACTTTTTGGCATCGAAGCAGTACACGCCATCTTTGATAAAAAACGCATCGGTGGAAAACACCCGTGCAGAAGGCTTGTCTGGGTGAGCCGCCTCGGGTAACGACGCCAGAAACTCTGTCACCCAAAATGACTTCCCGCTGCCGGGCAGGCCTCTGAGAATAATGGCTTTTTTCATTCTTCAGTCGGTCTCTTGCAGCACATCGGCCAAGCTGCACAAGCTTTTTCCTTGAAGCACAGCCTTCACCAATCGTGGCACTATGTCTCCGGCTTTACCTGTGAGGTGCCATTGAAACTGACTGTGTCTATCGGGAGCTGCGAGATTCACTTCCACTGTTTGGGCACCATGATGATTGGCGATATCCACAAAGCCTGCCGCCGGGTACACAGTGCCTGAGGTACCTATGGCAATAAAGAGATCGCAGCGTTCCAGCGCATCGTGGATGCGATCCATGCCAAAAGGCATTTCACCAAACCAGACGATATGGGGCCGCAAACGCTGGGGAGGGATACAGCAGGTACAAACATTGTCCGGACCAAAGGGCTCACGCAATAAGAAAGTTTGACGTGAGCGGGGACAACGGCCTTTATTGAGCTCGCCATGCATATGAATAAGCCGTTGGCTGCCACCGCGCTCGTGCAAATCATCCACGTTTTGGGTTACCAGCAAAAAGTCGCCGTCAAATTCAGCTTCAAGCTGCGCAAGCGCCTCGTGGGCCGGGTTAGCTTTAACGTCTGTCGACTTTAGCTGCTCCCAGCGCAGATTGTAAAAACGCTCTACCAGTTCAGGATCGCGCTCATAACCTTCAGGGGTCGCCACGTCTTCTATATGGTGCTCTTCCCACAGGCCATCCTGATCGCGAAAGGTACGGATCCCGGACTCTGCAGAAATCCCTGCGCCTGTGAGTACTACTATATGCCGGTACATGCTGATGCCTTCCTTATTATTTTGTTACCAGCCTGCCATTTCACGCAGGTCGCTGACAATTGTGCCTTGGTATAACCCTTATCTGAATGTGCCTTTTTGACCCAATCATGGACGATTGTCTGATACACCAGCAAATATTGCCATATGAGTTCATTTAAGGGCTATCAAAGGTTTAAGTTTTGAATCCAGACACATATAATGATTTCCATTGTCCACAAAGAGCCCAATGGTTCTGCAATCAAGAGATTAACCATGACAGATGGAAATCAGGCGCTGAAAAAAGCGGGATTGAAAGTTACCCTGCCACGAGTAAAAATCCTGGAGCTGATGCAAGAACCAGAGAATCAACACATCAGTGCCGAAGACCTGTACAAGAAGTTGCTCGAGATTGGTGAAGAGATTGGCCTGGCCACCGTGTACCGGGTACTGAACCAGTTCGACGATGCGGGCATCGTCTCCCGTCACCACTTCGAAAGCGGCAAGGCCGTGTTCGAGCTGTCAACCCAACATCATCACGATCATCTGGTCTGTTTGAGCTGTGGCAAAGTGATTGAGTTTTCTGACGATTTGATTGAACGTCGTCAGAATGAAATTGCCATGCGCCACAACATTAAGCTCACCAACCACAGCCTGTATCTGTACGGCGTATGCACCAACGATACCTGTGATCACGGCGACGAGTAATCGCTGTTTTCCCTAATAAAAAACCAGCGCTCCAGCGCTGGTTTTTTTATTGCTTTATCCTGAAGCGCGGCTTAATGCGCGGACTACTCAGCGGTGAAAGTCACCACTGCGCTCAGGCTGATAAGTCACTTCTTCGATTCTGACCCGGGTGGTACCGCCACCGGGACGGGGCCAGTCCATCTCATCCCCCTGGGCCAGTCCCAGCAGAGCACTGCCGACCGGCGCGAGGATGGAGACTGTGTCCCCCTTGGCCGACACATCTTTTGGGTATACCAGCCTCAGGCAAAATTCTTCTGCCGAGGATGACACGGTAAAGCGTACCTCGGAATTCATGGTCACCACATTGGCTGGCATATCCTTGGACGGTCTGACCTCAGCGCGGCTGAGTTCAGCTTCCAATGCCACCTTGCCGGCATCATTCCCCGGCAGGCTTTCCAATAATCGTTCAAGACGCTCCATATCAATTTCGGAGATCACAATCTTGGGTTGTTCAGTCACAGCAGTCCTCTACTTTCTTAAACAAGGCCACCCTATTGGGCGGCGCCCAACAATCGCGTTATCCCTTCCCCCACGGAGGGTTTAGCGCACCAAATAGTCCAAACCCGCACCTTGAAAGATGCGGGTCAGAAATAATCCAATAAAAATGTCAGGATCAGGCGAAAGAGCGGTGAGCCGGGAGGCTCTTGGTGAGGTAACCCGAAGAAAAGTCGAACCCTTGCTTAAGAGTCTGACCAGAGTCACCAAAGGAGACTCTACCCCGCCTTATCGCCAAATGCCAGCGATGAAGACGGAATTTGCGGCTGTCGGGGTGTAATTACAGCCACTTATGGAACACAGTCACATCATGCTCCATAAATTTATCACGCTGCTGCGGCTCCATGCCGATGTGCCTGGCAACGCCCATGGAACCGAAATTACCATCAAGAATGAGCGCTATAGCTTCGTCTATGCCAAGCCTGGGTTTGAATTCGGCAATGGCGGCTGATGCTGCCTCACTGCCAATCCCCTGCCCCCAATATTCGGGCAGGTAACGGTAACCCAGCTCTACTTTGTCGTACTCAGGAATAAACTTGGGACCACAAAAACCAATCACCTTGCCACTGGCCTTATGCTCGACCGCCCAGCGACCGAAACCGCGGCTGCGATAGTCTTCGAAAATCACCTCATGGAGCAATTTCTCGGCCTGGGCCATGTCCGTAAAAGGTTCGATGGGGATATAGGTCAATATTTCCGGGATACTGTTCATTAAAAACAGCGCTTCTATATCGCCTTCGTTGAAATGCCGTAAAATCAATCTGTCTGTTGTTGTAATTATCATAAAATGCGCTCCTGCACTGCCCTTCTCAGAGCTCCCCCAAAAGAGTCTTCAACTCAAAAAGAGTCCTCGACCCAAAAAGAGTCCTCAACCAAAGACAAAGTAAAGTCCTCAACCCAAAAAGAGGCCTCACGTTAACACAGTTAACCAGAAGATCACAGAGAGGATACAAAGCATGGATGACAGCACCACGGCGCCAGCAATGATGTCGCTGTCGCGCTTAAGCTGCGCCGCAATCAGGTAGGCGTTCACCCCAAGTGGCGATGCGCCAAGCAGTACTGTTACCGCAAGCTCCAGTGAGGTAAGCCCAAGCAGCTTACCCGCAATCAGGATAAGCAGGGGCAGCAGCATAAGCTTAATCGCACTTAACACCGCCGTCAGAGCAAAGGCACTGGAGAGGCGATATTGATTCAAATTGGCACCCAGCACAAAGAGCGCACAGGCAATGGCTGGTTTGGCGAGCATTTCGAGGCTGGTGCCAAGGGCTGTCGGCAGGCTCAGCCCGGCGACGTTACCGATAAGCCCAAGGCCGATACTCGCCACCACAGGGTTAAACAGCAGCCCCTTGATAAGCTGTGTGCCCCTGCTGCCACCCTCGGCTTCCGTATTATCAGACAGCGCAAAAGTGAGCCCAAACAACACCGCACTGTGAAAGGGAATAATTAAAAACACGCTTGCCATCTGCGCAGGGCCGAAGGCAGCCATGATCACCGGCAAGCCCACCAGCAAGGTGTTGGAGTAGCTGCCGCCGAGGGCAAGCACGGCGCAGTCTCGGTATGGGCGTTTAAGGGTTTGGTGGGCCAGCAACAAGGTAAAGGCGAAGCTCAGCACCACTGGAATATAAAAGGCCGCCAGCACCGGTAAGCGGATACTCTCTTTAAGTGGTACTTTCAGCATGGCGGAAAACAGCAGTGCGGGAATACACACATAAAAGGCGAACTTGCTTATGCCGGCGATATGCTCGCGGCTAAACCAGCCACTGCGGCAGGCACCATAGCCCAGCGCGGCGATAAACAGCAGCGGGAAGACGATTTCGATTACGGACATGCCACGCCTATCAATGAGTCAATACACATATCTATACCTACTTCTATACATACATCTATACACACAAAAAAAGGGCGCCCGAAGGCGCCCTTTTTCTACCGGATGGGATTACCAACCAGTCTTTTCACGCAGCGCCTTGCCGATATCGGCCAGAGAGCGAACGGTGGTTACACCGGCAGCTTCCAGGGCAGCGAATTTGTCTTCGGCAGTACCTTTACCACCGGCGATAATCGCACCGGCATGGCCCATGCGCTTACCGGCAGGTGCAGTCACACCGGCGATGTAAGACACAACTGGCTTGGTCACGTTAGCCTTGATGTAAGCAGCAGCTTCTTCCTCGGCAGTACCACCGATTTCACCGATCATCACGATGGCTTCGGTCTGAGGATCGTTCTGGAACATTTCCAGTACGTCGATGAAGTTGGTACCTGGGATTGGGTCACCACCAATACCTACGCAAGTAGACTGGCCGAAACCTTCGTCAGTGGTCTGCTTAACGGCTTCGTAAGTCAGAGTGCCGCTGCGGGAAACGATACCGACTTTGCCTGGCTTGTGGATGTGACCTGGCATGATACCAATCTTACATTCGCCTGGAGTGATAACACCTGGGCAGTTAGGACCAATCATGCGAACGCCGGTTTCTTCCAGCTTCACTTTCACCTGCAGCATATCCAGAGTTGGGATACCTTCGGTGATACATACGATCAGCTCGATGCCACCGTCGATGGCTTCCAGAATGGCGTCTTTACAGAAAGGCGCAGGTACGTAGATAACAGAAGCAGTAGCGCCAGTGGCAGCAACGGCATCTTTCACAGTGTTGAACACTGGCAGACCCAGGTGAGTAGTACCGCCTTTACCAGGAGATACACCACCAACCATCTGAGTACCGTAAGCGATAGCCTGCTCAGAGTGGAAAGTGCCCTGACCACCGGTAAAACCTTGGCAGATTACCTTGGTATCTTTGTTGATCAATACAGACATTACTTGCCCTCCGCAGCTTTAACAACTTGCTGAGCAGCGTCGGTCAGGCTCTTGGCAGCAATGATGTCCAGACCAGATTCAGCCAGCACCTTGGCACCCAGTTCAGCGTTGGTACCTTCCAGACGCACAACTACAGGCACCTTCACGCCTACTTCTTTCACCGCACCGATGATACCTTCGGCGATCATGTCACAACGCACGATACCACCGAAGATGTTAACCAGAACGGCTTTCACATTGCTGTCAGACAGAATGATCTTGAACGCTTCGGAAACGCGCTCTTTGGTCGCGCCGCCACCTACGTCGAGGAAGTTGGCTGGCTTACCGCCGTGCAGGTTTACGATGTCCATGGTACCCATGGCGAGACCAGCACCGTTCACCATGCAGCCTACGTTACCGTCCAGAGCTACGTAGTTCAGTTCGAACTTGGCAGCGTGGGCTTCACGGGCGTCATCCTGAGAAGGATCGTGCATGTCTTTGATTTTTGGCTGACGGAACAGAGCGTTACCATCTACACCAATCTTGCCGTCCAGGCAGTGCAGGTTACCCTCGGTAGTGATTACCAGTGGGTTGATTTCCAGCAGAGCGAAGTCGTGATCCAGGAACATCTGGGCCAGGCCCATGAATATCTTGGTGAACTGCTTCATTTGAGTTGGGTTCAGACCCAGCTTGAAGCCAAGGTCACGAGCCTGGAAAGGCTGTGGACCGGCGATAGGATCGATGATGGCTTTGTGAATGAGCTCAGGAGTCTCTTCAGCCACTTTTTCGATTTCCACACCACCTTCGGTAGAAGCCATGAACACTACGCGACGGGTAGCGCGGTCAACTACGGCACCCAGGTACAGTTCGTTGGCAATGTCGGTGCAGCTTTCAACCAGGATCTTGGCAACTGGCTGACCGTTTTCGTCAGTCTGGTAAGTCACCAGGTTCTTGCCCAGCCACTTTTCAGCGAAGGCGCGGATTTCTTCTTTGTCGCCAGTCACTTTAACGCCACCAGCCTTACCGCGGCCGCCAGCGTGCACCTGACACTTGACTACCCACATATTTCCGCCAATACGACCGGCCGCTTCTACCGCTTCTTGAGGGGTATCGCAGGCATAGCCTTCTGACACTGGTAAACCATATTCGGCAAAGAGGGCTTTTGCCTGATACTCATGCAAGTTCATGATGATCTATCCGTATACTACGTTTTAAATCCAACTGGCCCCGAGGGGCCAGTCACGAGGTTTTTTGTCTGTGCTGATTAGATGTCCAGCAGCAGACGGGTTGGGTCTTCCAGGAATTCCTTGATGGTTACCAGGAAGCCAACAGACTCACGGCCATCGATGATACGGTGGTCGTAAGAAAGAGCCAGGTACATCATGGGCAGGATTTCAACCTGACCATTGACTGCCATTGGGCGGTCCTTGATGGCGTGCATGCCGAGGATAGCGCTCTGTGGCAGGTTCAGAATTGGGGTAGACATCAGCGAGCCGAATACACCACCGTTGGTCACAGTGAAGTTACCGCCGGTCATGTCTTCCACAGTCAGCTTGCCGTCACGGCCCTTGATGGCCAGATCGCGTACTGCTTTCTCGATGTCAGCCAGGCTCATGGTGTCGGTGTCACGCAGTACTGGCGTAACCAGACCACGGGGAGTAGACACAGCGATGCTCACGTCGAAGTAGTTGTGGTAAACGATGTCATCGCCATCAATAGCCGCGTTCACTTCTGGGAAGCGCTTCAGGGCTTCAGTTACCGCTTTCACGTAGAAAGACATAAAGCCAAGACGGATACCGTGCTTCTTCTCGAAGATATCCTGATACTGCTTACGGATATCCATAATAGGCTTCATGTTGACTTCGTTGAAGGTAGTCAGCATGGCGGTAGAGTTTTTGGCTTCCAGCAGACGGCTGGCAATGGTCTTGCGCAGGCGGGTCATAGGCACGCGCTTGTCCGAGCGATCGCCAGACAGTGCCACCGGAGCAGCTGCTTTGGCCGCAGGAGCAGCAGCTTTACCGGCACCACTTTTCACGAAGGCGTCAACGTCTTCTTTGGTGATACGGCCACCTACACCAGTGCCTTTGATTTTGCTGGCATCCAGGTTGTGTTCGGCAATCAGACGGCGTACTGATGGGCTCAGTGCATCGTTGCTCTCATCGCTAGCGGCTTCAGCAGCAGGGGCAGCGGCTTCGGCTTGCGCCTTGGTCACTTCCTGACCGGCAACGGCACCGGCCACAAACTTGGCAATCACCTGCTCGGCCAGAACGGTGTCACCTTCCTGGGCCAGAAACTCAGCGATGTGGCCATCTTCTGGTGCAACCACTTCCAATACAACCTTGTCGGTCTCGATATCAACCAGGTTCTGGTCACGAGATACAGCCTCACCAGGCTTAACGTGCCAGGTGGCGATAGTGGCATCAGCCACGGATTCTGGCAGAACGGGTACCTTAATTTCGATACTCATTGAAAGCTATCCTTTTTATAAATGTCTGTTACTTCAAGTTCAAAGCGTCTACCACCAGAGATTCCTGCTGGTGAGCGTGCAATTCTGGGTAGCCACAGGCCGGTGCAGCAGCAGCTTCACGGCCAGCGTAGGTCAGAGTGGCACCCTTGGGAATTGCGGCCCAGAAGTGGTGCTGACTGCAATACCAGGCACCCTGGTTCTGCGGCTCTTCCTGACACCATACGAAGTCAGTCACGTGCTGATATTCGGCAAGTATCGCTGCCATCTCTTCGGCAGGGAACGGATACAGCTGCTCGACACGAATAATAGCAACGTTGGTGAGGTTTTCCTTACGGCGACGCTCCAGCAGCTCGAAGTACACCTTACCGCTACAGAACACAACGCGGTTAACGGCTTTCGGATCCAGGCTGTCGATTTCGCCGATCACGTTCTGGAAGGTACCGTTTGCCAGTTCTTCCAGAGAAGACACGGCCAAAGGGTGACGCAGCAAAGATTTGGGCGACATGACCACCAGAGGACGACGCAGTGGGCGAACTACCTGACGGCGCAGCATATGATAAACCTGAGCCGGGGTCGAAGGCACACACACTTGCATGTTGTGGTTGGCGCACAGTTGCAGGAAACGTTCCAGACGGGCTGAAGAGTGCTCTGGGCCCTGACCTTCGTAGCCATGTGGCAACAGCATGGTCAGACCGCACAGACGGCCCCACTTTTGCTCACCGGAGGACAGGAACTGGTCAATCACTACCTGGGCACAGTTGGCAAAGTCACCAAACTGAGCTTCCCAAATGGTCAGGCCGCCTGGCTCGGCAGTGGCATAACCGTATTCGAATGCCAGTACAGAGGCTTCTGACAGCACAGAGTCAGTAATGTCAACCGGACCCTGCTCCTGCGCAAGGTTACGCAGCGGCATATAGGTGGTGGCATCGTTCTGGTTGTGCAGAACCGCGTGACGGTGGAAGAAGGTACCACGGCCAGAGTCCTGACCTGTGATGCGCACGCGGTTGTTGTCTTCCAGGATAGTGGCGTAAGCCAAAGTCTCGGCAAAACCCCAGTCCAGCAGCTTCTCGCCCTTGGCCATGGCCACGCGGTCTGCGTAAATCTTGGCAACGCGAGACTGCAGCGGATGGGTTTCAGGCACATACGCCAGCTTCTCAGCCAGTTTTTGCAAACGTGCCAGCGCCACGGTTGGCTCGTAAGACACATCCCAGTCCTGACCGATGAATGGAGACCAGTCGACGGTACGCAGTGACATGGGACGCCATTCTTTCACTACACAGTCACCCTGATCCAGGGCATCACGGTAGCCATTGATCATGGCGGTCACGTCATCGGCACTGACGGCGTTTTCGGCAATCAGGCGATCGGCGTAGATTTTACGTGGGGTTGGGTGCTTCTTGATCTTCTGATACATCAGCGGCTGAGTGGCACTTGGCTCGTCAGCTTCGTTGTGACCATGACGACGGTAACACACAAGGTCAATGACCACGTCACGCTTGAAGGCGTTACGGTAATCAACGGCAACCTGAGCCACGAAGGCCACGGCTTCAGGATCGTCGGCGTTCACGTGGAAAATCGGCGCCTGAACCATCTTGGCGATGTCGGTACAGTACTCGGTAGAACGCACGTCATGGTGGTTAGAGGTGGTGAAGCCCACCTGGTTGTTCACAACGATGCGGATAGAGCCGCCCACACGGAAACCGCGGGTCTGAGACATGTTGAATGTCTCCTGCACAATGCCCTGCCCTGCAATCGCCGAGTCACCGTGAATGGTGATAGGCATCACTGACAGACCATCTTTACAGCCACGGCGGTCCTGACGGGCGCGAACTGACCCCATTACCACAGGGTTAACGATTTCCAGGTGCGATGGGTTGAATGCCAGCGCCAGGTGTACGTTACCACCGGGAGTTTCGAAATCAGAGGAGAAGCCCTGATGGTACTTCACGTCACCTGAGCCTGAGCTTTCGGCATGTTTACCGGCAAACTCGTCAAACAGCTCAGCAGGACGCTTACCCAGTACGTTAACCAGTACGTTCAGACGGCCACGGTGAGCCATGCCCACCACGATCTCCTTGGTACCGGCTTCACCGGCGCGATAGATGATTTCACGCATCATGGGCACCAGTGCATCGCCACCTTCCAAAGAGAAGCGCTTGGCACCGGGGAACTTGGCACCCAGGTACTTTTCCATACCTTCGGCGGCGTTCAGCCCTTCAAGAATACGGGTTTTAACACCTTTATCGAATGCGGCGCGACCCATGGAAGGTTCGAGGCGCTGCTGGATCCAGCGTTTTTCGTCGGTGTCGGTGATGTGCATGTACTCGGCACCGATGGAACCACAATAGGTGGCCTTCAATGCTTTTACCAGCTCACCCAGTTTCAGGGTTTCGCCACCGTAGGCGAATGAACCGGTGTTGAATTCACGCTGCATATCATCGGCGGTCAGGCCGTGGAACGCCGGGTCAAGTTCAACCACTGCGTCACGCTTCCACAGTTCCAGCGGGTCCAGATTCGCATTCTGGTGACCACGGAAACGGTAAGCGTTAATCAGTTGCAGTACCTTAACCTGTTTGGCATCCACTTCGGGGTCGGTTACACGACCGGCGCCTTTACGTTGGCCTTCCTGGGCCAGGGAGCGGAAATAATCACGGATCTTGGAGTGAGAAGCTTCAGGTACATCAGCAGAGGCACCGTTCACGGGAGGGAGATTGTCAAACACCGCACGCCAGTCATCGGACACTGAAGTGGGGTCTTCTTGATAGGCTTCGTACATCTCCTCCACATAGGTCGCGTTCGATCCGTACAGGTGAGATGACTCCAGCCAGGCTTTCATGCTGCCTTGGTGCATTTCTTATCCTTTCAAACTTTATACACGTGCTTAGCCATGGTTTGGCATACAAGGTATGCCGACAGCCGCCCCGAGGGTTCCAAAATTACGGCTTCAAGTAGTTCCTTTACACAAAAGAGCCACCATCCCCCGAAAGGGACAGTGACTCTCGCTGAGCTATATCATTATTATCGTTAGCTCATTGTCTTGCATTTACACGGCCCGCTTCAGCAGCATGGACTTGATGTGTCCAATCGCCTTGGTCGGGTTCAGTCCTTTCGGACACACGTCTACGCAGTTCATGATGCCGTGGCAACGGAACACGCTGTAGGCGTCGTCAAGCTCGGCCAGACGCTCTTCAGTCGCAGTATCGCGGCTGTCGATAAGGAAGCGATAGGCATGCAGCAAACCACTTGGCCCCACGAACTTGTCGGGGTTCCACCAGAACGATGGACAGGCGGTCGAGCAGCAGGCGCACATGATACATTCATACAGACCGTCGAGGTGCGCACGCTCCTCAGGGCTCTGCAGGTGTTCACGGGCAGGCTTCTTCTCATCGTTGATGAGGTATGGCTTGATCTTCTCGTACTGCTTGTAGAACTGGGAAAGATCGACCACCAGGTCACGTACCACGGGCATACCGGGCAGTGGGCGGATTTCAATCTTCTTGCCCTTGAAGGTAGAGATAGGCGTGATACAAGCCAGGCCGTTCTTACCATTCATGTTCATACCGTCAGAACCACACACACCTTCACGGCATGAACGGCGGAACGACAGTGTCGGATCGATTTCTTTCAGCTTCAGCAGCGCATCAAGCACCATCATGTCTGAGCCATCAGGCACGTCGAAGCTGTAATCCTGCATACGTGGCTTGGTATCTACGTCAGGATTGTAACGATAAACTGAAAACTCCAACTTCATCTTCGCAACTCCTTAGTAGGTACGCTTCTTCGGTGGGAAGGCTTCACGGTGCTTGGGTGACATGTTCACTTCGCGCTTGGACATAGCCTCAGTCACGGGGTCGAACAGGCTGTGGCACAGCCAGTTGTCATCATCACGCTCGGTGAAGTCTTCACGGCTGTGGGCACCACGGCTCTCAGTACGGAAGTTAGCAGCGTAAGCAGTCGCGATGGCGGTGGCCATCAGGTTATCCAGCTCCAGACACTCAATACGCTGAGTGTTGAACTCTTTGGAGTTGTCAGACAGCTTGGCATTTTCCAGACGCTTGCGGATGGCTTGCAGTTGCTCGAGGCCTTCGGCCATGGCTTCACCGGTACGGAACACAGAGAAGTTAAGCTGCATACACATTTGCAGGTCTTTACGGATTTGCGCAGGATCTTCGCCGTCTTTGTTGCTTTCCCAACGCTTCAGACGGGCAAGTGATTGCTCGATGTCTGCGTCGGTAGCAGCTTTAGGATCGGCAGTCTCGTCCAGCGCCTTACCCAGGTGCTGACCAGCCGCACGGCCGAATACCACCAGGTCAAGCAGCGAGTTACCGCCCAGACGGTTGGCACCGTGAACAGATACACAAGCGATTTCGCCCACAGCGAACAGGCCGACGATATCGGTTTCGCTGCCGTCGTCGTTCTTACGGATTACCTGACCGGATACCTTGGTCGGCAGACCACCCATCATATAGTGGCAGGTTGGGATCACAGGGATTGGGCCATCGGCCGGATCGATGTGAGCAAAGGTACGTGACAGTTCGCACACGCCTGGCAGACGGGCTTCCAGGGTTTCTTTACCCAGGTGATCAAGCTTGAGCTTGATGTGTGGACCCATAGGACCATCACAGCCACGGCCTTCACGGATTTCGGTCATCATGGAACGGGCCACAACGTCACGGGACGCGAGGTCCTTGGCGTTTGGCGCGTAACGCTCCATAAAGCGCTCACCGTCTTTGTTCAAAAGGTAGCCACCCTCACCGCGGCAACCTTCGGTTACCAGTACACCGGCACCGGCAATACCGGTTGGGTGGAACTGCCACATTTCCATGTCCTGCAGCTGCACACCGGCACGGTAAGCCATACCCACACCGTCACCGGTGTTGATGTGCGCGTTGGTGGTAGATGCGTAGATACGACCTGCACCACCGGTAGCCAGTACAGTGGCCTTGGCTTTGAAGTAAACAATTTCACCGGATTCAATGTCGATGGCAGTACAGCCTACGATGGCGCCATCTTCGTTCTTCACCAGGTCAAGAGCGTACCACTCAGAGAATACCTGAGTTTTGTTCTTCACGTTCTGCTGATACAGACAGTGCAGCAGGGCGTGACCGGTACGGTCGGCAGCCGCGGCAGTACGAGCAGCCTGCTCACCACCAAAGTTCTTGGACTGACCGCCAAAAGGACGCTGGTAAATCTTGCCGTTTTCGAAACGGGAGAATGGCAGACCCATATGCTCCAGCTCGATAATGGCTTCTGGACCGGTTTGACACATGTATTCGATAGCGTCTTGGTCACCGATAAAGTCGGAGCCCTTAACGGTATCGTACATGTGGTATTCCCAGTTATCTTCGTGGGCGTTGCCCAGCGCTACTGTAATACCACCCTGGGCAGATACAGTGTGAGAACGGGTTGGGAATACTTTAGACAGGAGCGCACAGCTCTTGCCTTCTTTGGAAATCTGCAGTGCAGCGCGCATACCGGCACCGCCGGCACCAATCACGACTGCATCAAACTCGCGAACTGGAATACTCACCTTATACCCCCCACACAATCACAATGCCGGCGGCCAGATAAGCGAAGGCAGTCACGACAAAGGTAAACTGTAATACACCACGCAGCGCTGTTTGCTTGACGTAGTCAGTCAGCACTTGCCAGATACCGATCCAGGCATGGATCAGCAGGGCAATCAGAGCCAGCAGGGTAAACACTTTCATCGGCAGGGTGCTGAACAGCCCGTGCCAGATTTCGAAAGTGAGAGGCGCACTCAGTGCAATAAAGCTCACCAAGAAGATGGTGTAGCAGGCCAGAATGACCGCACTGGCACGAAGAAGGATAAAGTCATGGACACCACTGCGTCCGAAACTTGCTGCATTGGTTACCATACCCAGATCCCCGCAATGATAGAAAAGGTAATCGCCAGCACGAATACAGCCTTGGCTGATGCGTTACCAGAGCCCAATTCTTCCCAGCGGCCGGTATCCATCACCAAATGACGGATACCGCCAAGCAGGTGATAACCCAGTGCTGTCAGAATGCCCCAAATAACAAACTTCACCAGGAAGTTGTCAAACAGAGCCTGAACGCCTTGGAAGCTCTCGGCGGATGCCAGAGACGCATGGAGCAACCAAATCAGGATACCCATGGCGAACAGCATGATCACACCAGAGACGCGATGAAGAATGGACACTTTCGCTGTTGCAGGAAAGTGGATGGTTTGCAGATCTAAATGGACAGGTCTTTGCTTTTTCACGTTCTGCTCACTCAGCTCCATTGAGCATTTTATTGTTATGCGAACCGCTTCTGGTCAAACTTTGAACCATGATTTCGGTCACGGCGACAGTCGTCACAAAAGAAAAAGGTGTTATCTTCAGAGGGCTGTTTTGGCTACCGTTTTTTCATGCAGAGAAAAGGTGCCTAAAGCCTTCTGTAATCAGCCCTTTCGAGCCGCAGCAAGTATACTCGCCGCAAAAGTCAAATACAAACGTCACATTATGCATATTTAGTTTTTTTGGCCTTTTTATGGGATAAGTACTAGTCTTGACAGGGAAATTGGTCAGACCTATACCATGGTCTAAGGAATTTAAACGCTTATTTAAATTGAAATGTGATCTCGATTGCTTGTAAAGTAGGGGCCGTTTTGACATGCCGCACTCACCACAAGAATGAAGTAAGGAGAACGGGGTATGGCTGATTTGAAAGCCAAATTGGAATTACCGGGGAACGATTCAATTGAACTGCCGGTTAAACAGGGCACCGAAGGTTTCGATGTTATCGATATCAGCAAGCTGGGCAGCAAAGGTTATTTCACCTTTGATCCAGGGTTTCTGGCCACAGCTTCCTGTGAATCAGCAATTACCTATATCGACGGCGACAAGGGTATTTTGCTGCACCGTGGCTACCCCATCGAGCAGCTGGCAGTAGAATCCAACTATCTGGAACTCTGCTACGCCCTCCTGTACGGCGAACTGCCGACTAAAGCGCAATACGAACAATTTGCCCACACTGTGAAGAGCCACACCATGGTTCACGAGCAGTTGGCATTCTTCTTCCGCGGCTTCCGTCGCGATGCACACCCCATGGCCATGCTATGCGGTGTGACCGGTGCACTGTCTGCTTTCTACCAGGACTCTCTGGATGTAAACGACGCCCGTCACCGTGAAATTGCCGCCTATCGTCTGGTATCCAAGATGCCGACGCTGGCAGCCATGTGCTACAAGTATTCCATCGGCCAGCCATTCGTGTACCCACGTAATGACTTGAGCTACGCCGGTAACTTCCTGTCGATGATGTTTGCCGTACCTTGCGAAGAGTACAAGGTAAACCCAATCATCGAGCGCGCCATGGATCGCATCTTCATCCTGCACGCTGATCACGAACAGAATGCCTCTACTTCTACTGTGCGTCTGGCCGGCTCTTCCGGTGCCAACCCATTCGCCTGTATCGCAGCCGGTATTGCGTCTCTGTGGGGTCCTGCCCACGGTGGTGCCAACGAAGCCTGTCTGCGCATGCTGGAAGAAATCGGTACTGTTGACCGTATTCCTGAGTTTATCGACCGCGCCAAGGACAAGAATGATCCATTCCGTCTGATGGGCTTCGGTCACCGCGTGTACAAGAACTTTGACCCACGTGCCAAGGTAATGCGTGAAACCTGCCACGAAGTGCTGAGCGAGCTCAAGGTGAACGACCCTCTGCTGGACGTTGCCATGGAGCTCGAGCGTATTGCCCTCAATGATGAGTACTTTATCTCCAAGAAGCTCTACCCGAACGTAGACTTCTACTCAGGTATCATCATGAAGGCCATTGGCATTCCAACCAGCATGTTCACCGTGATTTTTGCTCTGGCCCGCACCGTTGGCTGGATCTCTCACTGGAAAGAAATGCTGGATCAGCCTGGTCACAAGATCAGTCGCCCACGTCAGCTGTACACCGGCGAACACAGCCGCGATTTTGTCAGTGTCGATAAGCGATAACGACTAATCCTGTTAAAAAGGCGCCTCTGGCGCCTTTTTTGTTTCTGTTTCGCCTTTCCAGCTTCATCTTTTGTTGCAATTCCCGCCTTGAAGTTCACTTGTTAACAGTCTTTAGTATTTCTCACCAACGGATAAACAATTTCACCACTTTTTTACAGTTTGCACGGCGACAAACGAAGCTAATTTATCGCTATCTTATTGTAATAAATGAATTATCCAATTCTGGCACGGAAGCTGCTTTTAAAGCGCAACACAGTTAACAGTACAGGTATAACAATGGAAGCCCGCAAATCATTCAAACTCGCCCTCCCCTTACTGCTTGTTGGTGTACTCGCCGCCTGTGGACAGGAAGAAGCCAAGAAGGAAGAAGAAAAATACGCCATACCTGTTGAAACCCAGTTAGTGGTTCAGGGCAATGTTTCCTCATTCTATTCCACCACCGCCACCCTCGAAGCACCGGTCGAGGCCCATGTTGTGACCCGTATCGCTGGCCTGATAGAAGCCCTGCACGTAGAAGAAGGCGACAGAGTCAAACAAGGGCAATTGCTGGCCGTCATCGACGCCAAGCGTCAGCAGTATGAGCTAGACCGCTCCGAAGCCGAAGTGCTCATCATCGAGCAAGAGCTAGCGCGGGTGAAAAAGATGAAGAGCAAAGACTATGTCAGCGCCGACTCCATCGCCAAACTCGAATACAACCTGCAGGCCGCCAAGGCGCGCCTGGACCTGGCGAAACTGCAGGTTAAAGAGAGCCAAATCGTGTCCCCCGTGGATGGCATCATCGCCAAGCGCTTCGTTAAAGCCGGCAACATGGCCAAAGAATTCGAAGAGCTCTTCTATGTGGTCAATCAGGACGAGCTTCACGGGATAGTGCATCTGCCGGAGCAGCAGCTCTCCAGCCTGCGTCTTGGACAGCATGCCGATATCTACGCCAGCGGTCAGAAAAACCAGGCCGTGAATGCCGAAGTACTGCGCATCAGCCCGGTCGTTGACGCCCAGAGCGGCACCTTCAAGGTCACGCTCAAGGTGCCCAATCAAAATGGCATCCTTAAGTCGGGTATGTTTACCCGGGTGGAACTTAAGTACGACACCCATGAAAACGTCATCACAGTGCCTTACAACGCCATCATCAACCAGGATAACAAGCAAACCCTGTATGTTGTCCAGGACACCACGGCCGAGCGTCGCGAAGTAGAGCTGGGTTATCGTGAAGGCAACATGGTTGAAGTCGTTGCGGGTATTGCTCCCGGAGAGCATCTGGTGATCCGTGGGCAGCAAAACCTCAAAGACCAGTCGCTGGTTGAAATCATCACCCCACTGGATGTGGCTTCGGTTAAAAAATAAGGAGCACATCCCATGTCAATAATCACGACTTCCGTTCAACGGCCGGTCACCGTGTGGATGTTTATGCTCGCGGTGATCCTCTTCGGTATGGTGGGCTTCTCCCGTCTGGCGGTTATGCTGCTGCCGGACTTGAGCTACCCCACGGTGACCATACGTACCCTGTACGATGGCGCTGCACCCGTTGAAGTAGAGCAATTGGTATCCAAGCCTATCGAAGAGTCAGTGGGTACCGTAAAAGGCCTGCGTAAAATCAGCTCTGTGTCCCGCTCTGGTATGTCCGATGTCATCCTCGAATTCGAATGGGGCACAGACATGGACATGGCAAACCTGGACGTGCGGGAAAAGCTCGACATCATTGCCCTGCCGCTGGACGTGCAAAAGCCATTACTGCTGCGCTTTAACCCCAACCTCGACCCCATCATGCGTGTCGCACTGTCGCGGGAGGAAGCCAGTGGCGACGAGCTGAAACAGCTGCGTACCTACGCCGACGAAGAACTCAAACGCCAGCTCGAAGGCTTACCCGGCGTGGCAGCAGTGCGCCTGTCAGGTGGTCTGGAGCAGGAAGTGCAAATCCTGCTGAATCAGGAGCGTCTGTCGCAGCTTGATTTGGATGCCGAGCAAATTCGCAGCCGTATCGCGGCCGAAAACCTCAACGTCTCTGCCGGTAAAGTGGTTCAGGGCGATAAAGAGTATCTGGTACGCACCCTTAACCAGTTCAACTCCCTTGAGGAGCTGGGCCAGGTGGTGGTGTACCGCAATGGCCAGAGCCTGGTACGTTTGTTTGAAGTGGCCACCATCGTCGATGGCCACAAGGAGCGAAGCGATATCACCCGCATCGGTCAGCGCGAGTCCATTGAGCTTGCCATCTATAAAGAAGGTGATGCCAATACAGTGACCGTGGCGAAAAAGCTTAAGCAGGATATCGAACGCATCAACGGTAAAGATCCCCTCGCCAAGATGGAAATCATCTATGACCAGTCCGAGTTCATCGAAAGCGCCGTCAGCGAAGTCACCTCCTCAGCCTTGATTGGCTCTATTCTTGCCATGCTGGTGATTTACCTGTTCCTGCGTGACATTATTCCCACCCTGATTATTTCCATCTCTATCCCCTTTTCGGTGATAGCCACTTTTAACATGATGTATTTCGCTGATATCAGCCTCAACATCATGTCGCTCGGTGGTATTGCACTGGCGGTGGGCCTGTTGGTGGATAATGCCATTGTGGTACTGGAAAATATCGACAGATACAAGCAACAGGGATTATCGCGGATAGACGCCGCCATCAAAGGAACCCGGGAAGTGAGCGGCGCCATATTTGCCTCCACCCTGACCACACTTGCGGTGTTTGTCCCTCTGGTGTTCGTAGATGGTATTGCCGGCGCCCTCTTCTCCGATCAGGCGCTTACCGTGACCTTTGCCTTGCTCGCCTCCTTGCTGGTTGCCCTGACCTCCATTCCCATGCTCGCATCCCGCGAAGGCTTTAAGGCCCTGCCGCCACTGCTGGAGAAAGAGTCCAGAGCCAAACCTGAAGGAAAAATGGGTAAGCTCAAGCATTACAGCGCCACAGTGTTCAGCTTTCCCTTTGTTCTGCTTTTCAAATGGTTACCAGCCGCGTTATTGACCGCCGCACTGTCCTTGAGCCGCCTGTTTTCCTGGCTTATGGGCATGCTGCTAAAGCCCTTTACCTGGTTGTTTAACCTGGGATACCGCGCACTGGAAGCCAGCTACCGTCCACTGCTTGCCGCTGCACTCAAGGCCAGAGTCCTTACTCTGGTGGTTGCCCTTGGCATCACAGCCAGTGCGGGTCTTTTGCTGCCACGTCTCGGCATGGAGCTTATTCCCAACATGGATCAGGGGGAATTCTATGTGGAAATTCTGTTGCCACCCGGCACCGAAGTTGGTGAAACCGATAGGGTACTTCAGCAGTTGGCCTTCTCCATCAAAGACATGCCCGCCGTTAAACACGCCTACAGCCAGGCAGGCAGCGGCGGCTTGATGACCTCGGATGTCAGCCGTGGCGGTGAAAACTGGGGCCGATTACAGGTGGTACTTGCCGATCATGATGCTTTTGAGCAGGTAAGTGATGTGCTGCGCCATGAAATCCGTCGTATTCCTGAGCTCGAAGCCAAGGTCAAATATCCCGAACTCTTCAGCTTCCGCACCCCGCTTGAAATCGAGCTGCGCGGCTATGAGCTGGATTTGCTCAAGCAAAGCGCCGACAGTCTGGTTCGCGCACTGGGCCAGTCAGAGCGATTCGCCGACATCAATACCAGCCTGCGGGATGGTCAGCCTGAGCTTGCCATTCACTTCGACAGCAACAGGTTGGCGGCGCTGGGCATGGATGCACCCACAGTGGCCAACCGTATTGCACAGCGTATCGGTGGTACTGTTGCCAGCAAGTACAGCCTTCGGGATCGCAAAATTGATATCCTGGTGCGCGCCGAAGAAACCGAGCGAGACCAAATCAGCGATATCGGCAACATGATCATTAACCCGGACGCGGCGACCCCAATTCCGCTGTCGGCAGTGGCCGACGTCAAACTCGAACTGGGACCATCTGCCATCAACCGTATCAGCCAACAGCGCGTTGCACTGGTATCGGCTAACCTCGCCTTTGGGGATCTGGCTGAGGCGGTCACGGAAGCCCGCAGTATTCTTGCCAAACAGCAGCTGCCAGCCTCCATTCAGGCGAGTTTTGGTGGTCAGAATGAAGAAATGGAGCACTCATTCCAGTCGCTGCAAATCGCGCTGGTTCTGGCGGTGTTCCTCGTCTATCTGGTGATGGCGAGTCAGTTTGAGTCTTTCCTGCATCCGCTGCTTATCCTCTTTGCCGTGCCCATGGCCGTCAGTGGCAGCGTGTTTGGTCTTTACCTCACAGGAACACACGTGTCTGTGGTGGTGTTTATCGGCCTTATCATGCTGGCCGGGATTGTGGTAAACAATGCCATTGTACTGATTGACCGCATCAATCAGCTGCGCAGTGAAGGCGTTGAAAAACTTGAGGCTATCAGCGAGGCCGCCAAGTCGCGTTTACGCCCTATTATGATGACCACACTGACCACGGTACTTGGCCTGTTGCCCATGGCCCTTGGTCTGGGTGATGGCGCAGAGGTGCGCGCCCCAATGGCAATCACAGTGATTTTCGGTTTGGCGCTGTCTACCTTACTGACGCTGGTGTTGATTCCTGTGCTCTATGCCCTCTTTGACCGCAAAGAGTTTGTCGCCAAGACCCCAGAGACTGCGGAGGCCGGCGTATGAATATCACCAAACTCGCGGTCCGCCGCCCGGTCACCACTGTGATGTGTTTTGTCGCCATACTGCTGTTTGGTATGGCGTCTACCAGGTTGCTGCCGCTGGAACTCTTTCCCGGCATCGACATTCCTCAGGTGATGGTTCAGGTTCCTTATAAGGGTTCTACCCCCGCCGAGGTTGAGCGCGATATTACCCGGGTACTGGAAGAGTCACTTGCCACCATGAGTGGCATTGAAAAAATGACCTCAGAATCCAGTCAGGATGGTGCCTTTATCGAACTGAGTATGAAGTGGGGGGAAAATACCGCCACCAAAAGCCTGGAGGCCCGAGAAAAGGTCGATGCAGTAAGGCACCTGTTGCCAAAGGACGTTGAGCGGGTATTCATCCAGCAGTTCTCCACATCGGACATGCCCATCTTTAACCTGCGTATTTCCAGCGATCGGGAGCTCTCTGGCGCCTACGACTTGCTGGAAAAGCAACTGCGTCAGCCACTTGAACGCGTGGAAGGTGTCTCTCAGGTGACTCTCTACGGGGTGGAGCAAAAGCAAATCAGCATCAGGGTAGATGCCGACTTGCTGGCCGCTTCCGGTATATCTTCCGCCGAACTTAACCGCCGTCTACAGGCCGAAAACTTCGTGATAGCCGGTGGTACGCTGCGTCAGGACAAATCCGTCTATCAGGTTTCCCCCAAGGGTGAGTTTCGCTCCCTCAAGGAAATTGAAGATTTAGTACTCACACGCGGCGTGCGTCTTGGCGATATCGCCAGGATTAACTATGAGCTGCCTGAGCGAATCGAAGGTCGTCATCTGGATCAGCGTTATGCCGTGGGCCTGGATGTCTTTAAAGAGTCAGGTGCCAACCTGGTGGAAGTGTCTGCCCGGGTCATGCGGGTCATTGAAGAGGTAAAAGCCGATAAGCAGTTCAGCGGTATTAAGCTCTTTATCATGGAAGATCAGGCCGAAGGGGTAAAATCCTCCCTGTGGGATCTGATGATGGCAGGACTCATAGGTGCGGCCCTGTCCTTTGCCGTGCTGTATCTGTTTTTACGCAACATGGGAATGACGTTGATTGTGGTGTCTTCGGTGCCCATTTCAATCTGTATGACCCTGGCAGCCATGTATCTGCTTGGCTACAGCCTGAACATACTGTCAATGATGGGCTTGCTGCTTGCCGTGGGCATGCTCATTGATAACGCGGTCGTGGTCACCGAGAGCGTGCTGCAGGAAAAGCAAAAAGAGCTGCACGAAAGCAAAGATAAAGCCGTGCTGGCCGGGGTGGATAAGGTTGCACTGGCAGTACTTGCCGGTACCCTGACCACGGCCATCGTGTTTTTCCCCAATATTTTTGGCGCCAAGGTGCAGCTCACCATCTTCCTCGAGCACGTAGCCATCGCCATCTGTATTTCTTTGGGCGCCTCACTGCTGGTTGCCAAGACCCTTATCCCACTGATGCTGACCCGCATTCACATCCATCATGAAGACAAAACCCAGAAATCCCGGGTGCAGCGATTCTATGAAGAGAGCCTGAATTGGGTGCTGACCCACCCTAAATGGAGTACTTTTATCGCGGTGCTGATGCTGGCATCCACCGCACTGCCACTTGCGAACGTGAAGCAGGATCAGGAAGATGGCGCCAATAAGCAACGACTTTTCATTAACTATCAGATTGAAGGCCGCCACGCCCTGGCCGTTACCGAAGCGGTAGTCGCCGAGATGGAGAGCTACCTCTACGCCCACAAAGAGGAGTTTTTCATCGACTCGGTTTACAGCTACTACAATCCCGAGCGCGCCTCTTCGACCGTGCTGTTTAAAAAAGGCGCTGAGTTTGACCTCGAAGCCCTGAAGAAAAGCATGCGGGAAGGTTTTCCCAAGTTCTCCATCGCCAAGCCACAGTTCGGTTGGAGCAATGACCGTCAGGGCGTGCGCGTCACCCTGACAGGTCGCTCCACCAGCGAGCTTATACGCTTAAGCGAGGAAGCGCTGCCTATGCTGAGCGCCATTGAGGGGCTGGAAGATGTTAACTCCGAGGTCAATGGTGCACAGCAGGAAGTACTTATACGGGTTAACAGAGACATGGCAGCGCGCCTTGGTACCCAGGCCAGCGACATTGCCCGCGCCATCGCTACGGCGCTTCGCGGCCAAATGCTGAGAAGTTTTCGCCATGACCCCAGCGGGGAAATCCGCATTGAACTTGCCTACGAGAAAAGCTGGCAACAGTCCCTGGAAAAGCTCAAGCAGTTGCCGGTACTGAAAATAGACGAGCGGGTATACAGCCTGTCGTCACTGGCTGAGGTAGACATTGCGCCGCGCTTTGACACCATACGCCACTTTAATCGTAAAACGGCACTGTCCATCGGCGCCAACGTGGAAGGCATTACCACCGAAGAAGCCCAGGAGAAGATCAAGCAGGCCATGAGCCATCTGAACCTCCCCCATGGCTACGAATATTCGCTCCGGGGCGGCTTCGAGCGTCAGGATGAAGATCAGCAGATCATGGTGGTGAACATGCTGCTGGCGGTGGCAATGATTTATATCGTCATGGCCGCACTGTTTGAATCCTTGCTGCTGCCATCGGCCATCATTACCTCCATACTCTTTTCCATCACCGGGGTATTCTGGGCACTGTGGCTTACAGGTACGCCCAATGGCGTGATGGCTATGATTGGCATACTCATTCTGATGGGGATTGTGGTGAACAACGGCATAGTGCTGGTTGACCAAATCAACCAGATGACCCCCTCACTGGAAGAACTGTCTGCCACCATACATGCAGTGTGCATTACCCGTCTGCGGCCAGTGTTAATGACGGTAGGCACCACAGTGCTGGGTCTTGTGCCCCTGGCCATGGGCGATACCCAAATCGGCGGTGGTGGGCCCCCATACTACCCTATGGCCATTGCCATTATTGGTGGACTCAGCTTCTCCACTGTCACCAGTTTGTTTTTGGTTCCCTTGTGTTATCAGGCACTTTATCGCTTAAGACACAGGGCGGCCCAAGGCTTGTGGATGGCAAACAAACGTACAGACAAGTTACTGCCCTGGCTGGCAGGTAAAGCTGATTGAACCGACAAACGTCGAGGGCTGCATTCTGCGGCCCTTTTTCTTGACAACTCTGGCCAAAAACATCGCACCCGCTTCCTTGAGAGACCGCCAATCCTTGCATACACTCAGGATCCGGCGTTGTGATGGAAATGCAACCGAAATGAACAAAGTGGTGCAAAAGGAAACCCGCGCTGCTGGCACAATGCCCCGCCATCTCTTGCTCCTGTCAAAATCCCAGGAAGTAACAGATGTAAGTCGTCGCCTCGCGGCATACGGCTGGCATTGTCTGACTGCAGCCAGCGGTCATGAAGCAATTTTAAAACTGAGCGGACAGCAGTTGGGAGTCGCCGTCGCCATGCTGTGTCCCCGTGCCGATACCCTGTCTTCAGACATCGCCCTCATTCAAAGCCACTTTCCGCACTTACTCTGGATAGCCCTCACCGACGGTAAACTCGATAAGGCATGCCAGTGGTTGCTCAGCGCCCGCTTTATCGACTATCACCATTCTCCCCTTGACTGGGACAGCGTCAACAAAGCCCTGGGCCACGCCGACGGCATGGCAAAATTACTGCCGGTAAAAACCGCAGGGGTTAAAATTACCGATATTTTGGGCACACACCCCTGTATCATCCGTCTGAAACAAGACATCCAAAAACTCGCCAGTACAGACGAAACAGTACTGCTCAGCGGTGAAACCGGCACAGGCAAAGGTCTGTGTGCTAAATGGCTGCACCGAATGTCGGCAAGAGCCGATGGACCTTTTATTGCCCTTAATTGCGGCGCCTTACCCAACGGCCTTATCCAATCCACCCTGTTTGGCCACGAAAAGGGGGCCTTTACCGGCGCAGACAGACAGTATCAGGGTCACATCGAACAAGCCAAAGACGGGGTATTGTTCCTGGATGAAATCGCCGATCTGCCACTGGAGCTGCAAGTTAACCTGCTCCATTTTCTTGATGACAGACAAATCACCCGTATCGGTGGCAAGAGCCCACTGAAGATAAACTGCCGCATTATCTTTGCGACGCATCAAAACCTTGAAAAAGCGGTCGATGACGGTACGTTCCGGGAAGACCTCTACCACAGAATTAATGTGCTCAGGCTGCATGTACCCAGCCTGCGAGAGTACTGCACAGAAGTAAGGTTGATGGCTGAAGCCTTTCTTGCCCAGCTTTCCCCTCCTAATCGTTCACTGAGTTTCAGTGACAGTGCCATTGCGACCATGCGCCATTACGACTGGCCAGGTAATGTCAGAGAGCTGCAAAACCGCATACGGCGAGCAGTGATTATGGCAGAAACATCACTTATCACACCCGACGATTTAGGCCTCAGCGTTGCCATTCACGCCAAACACCGCGACCTGGTCAGTCAGCGCGATGAACTGGACGTGGAAGCGGTTCTCAAAGCAATCAGCGACCATAAACACAATATGTCTGCCGCCGCGAGGGCGTTGAATATTTCACGTTCCACCCTCTATCGATTACTGAAAAAGGAACCCGGTTAAGTGTGTCAGTGTCGCAGGTAAATGAAACAACCTGCTTCATGCATGCAACAGCTTTACCCACCATCCAATAAATTTCCCATAAAAAACAAATAGATAATTTCAGGCTCAAGTCTTGCTATGACTATGCGTGACCACGCCCATTACGCCCCCCTGTCGGCATAAGAAGACGTAACGGGTTACGCATGCATAGAAGGAGCTAAAAATGAAACTACTCTGTAAAGGAAAGATACTTCGTAGGTTCAGCGCACTGGCGCTGGGTTTCACGATGGGTATGGCCGCAACACCTGCGTTTGCGGTTCATGACGATATATTCGAATTGGAGGGTAATGCCGTACAGGATGCCGTTGCACCACCCTATGACTGGGCAACCCTGTATAACAATGGCGGTAATGATGGCGGCGATCCACTGAGATTCACCGGCATAGTCGACGATACGCCCGATGCGTCCGGAGTCGACAGCAGTATTTTCACCGGTGGTAGAAAAGACATTCAGGACATCAATGCCTGGGCTCACAAAATGGGTAGCTCACCTGATAAAGATGAAATTACCCACGCGTATGCGGCAGCCTATAACATCAATGATGACCTGGTGGTGTACTTTGGCGCCGACAGGATCTCCAACAAGGGTGATGCCTTCCTGGGATTCTGGTTCTTTAAACAGCATGTCGCTGCCTTACCAAATGGCAGTTTTGAAGGCATGCACACTAACGGCGACGTGCTGGTTCTGGCAAACTTCCCGCAATCAGTGAACGCCAGCCCCGAAATCCGTGTGGATGTGTGGGATTCAAGCTGTACCAAGGCCGCCAACAACAATCCAGCTGCCGGTGAGTGTGATGCAGCCAATCTGCGTCTGCTGTACAAAGGGGCAGCCATTTGCGGTTCTGGCTTGGGTAATGATTTGGTTTGCGCCATCACCAACGATGAGAATGGGTCATACGATCCTACCCCATCTCCATGGCCATATCAGTCTAAAAACAGCAACAATGCCAATGAGTTCCCATATGAAACCTTCTTTGAAGGTGGCATTAACCTGACTCAATTGGTCGGTGGTGACAGTTGCTTCAGCAGCTTTATGGCAGAAACCCGTTCATCCAGCGAGTTTACCGCCACGCTGAAAGACTTTGTTATCCATGACTTTGAACTTTGCAGTGTCGATATTACCAAGACCTGCAGCCAGGCTCGTGTCAATGCTACAGAAACCGGTTATGAGTATGACTTTACATACAAAGTCACCAATGACGGCGCCGGTACATTGTACAACGTTGTGGTAACCGACAACGTGGCCAATCAGACCTTTAACATCGGCACGCTGGCAAAAGGTGCGATAGCTGAAGGTGGTGGCACTTTTGAAAGTAACCTCAACGGCCTGCAAAACACTGTTACTGTAACTGCAGCAGGCACACCAAGTGCAGCCTCCACCATTTCCGATACTGGTGGGGCCGATTGCCAATCACTGAGCATTTCGCCCATGATTAATGTGACCAAAGACTGTAATTCCAACTTTGTCGAAACTGAAAATGGTGTGATTGCCAAGGTCAGCTTCTCTGGACAGGTTTGTAATACCACAGCCAATAACCTCACACTGATCAACGTAACAGTAACCGATGACTCAGGTACTCCATCCGATCCATCCGACGACGTGGATGTGCTTTCAGGTGTGACTTTAGGTGGCGGTGTATGTATGCCTTACTCAGGTGATTACGTACCTAAAGCCTTTACCTCTGCAGTAGACAAGACCTTCAGTGACACCGTCTTTGCAGTGGGACAACTGAAGATTGATGGCTCAAGTGCCTTCAGTGAAAACTCTGCCACCTGTCCTATTTGCCCAAGTAGCGACTAGCGGCTGGTCAGTCAGTGGCTTGATTGTGAACCACAAGACCTGACTCCAGAAAGAGCACAAACAAAAAGCCCGGTATCAATACCGGGCTTTTTTTTATCGGGTCACTGTCAACGGTTCTTACCTTTGCCGCCGGTGCTGCCGCCAGTGCTGGTATCACCTGTATCTGTGGTGGATGAGCTCAGCGTCACAGTCACGGTCGCGCTGGAGCTGCTGATACCATCAAACAGGGTGTAGCTGAAGCTGTCGCTGGTTTTGAACGCCTTGGCAGGAGTGTAACGTACGCTGCCATCACTCAGTACTTCCACGCTGCCTTTAGCGGCGGCAGAAACCTGCACTGTCACACTGGCACCCTGGGCTATCACGTCATTGGCCTTCACCGCGATGGTAACGGCTTGCTTGCTGCTGATGTTCACCAGGTCATTGTTGGCAACCAGCTCACTGGCAGCAGGGGCTGCAATTACCTGGTAAGTCAGGTTGGTGCTGCCTTTAACGCTGGTGTCGGCCAGTGAAGTGGCAGTCACAGGCACGTTGTAGTTACCGTCAGCACTGTTGCCGGCAGAAGTAACGGCCAGCGTCACCTGCTGACTGGCACCGGGAGCCAGAGTGACAGTGGCAGTGTTGGCCTGCCAACCACTCAGCAGGCTGGCTGCAACACGGTAATCGGTAGCGGCACAATCTGCAGAGTCACGGTTTTCAATTCTCACACTGTACTGCACAGTGTCACCGGCATTCCCGGAGGCAACGCTTTGCACAGCGGTAACGGTTGGTGCGGCTTTCAAACACTGACCAGCAGCGCTACCCAGCTGGACACTGATGTCGGCAGTGTTGCCATTGGCAGACAAGAGACTGAAAGTCACACCTGAATCCGGATCGGTAAAGCTGTCACCTATGGCCATGGCAGGATCTTTCCAGTCGTTCATGCCATATCTTTGCTTGAAGTAGGCATCAGGCTTCATGTGCAGTACGCGGCTGCGTGGCTCACCTTCGGTGACCATACGAACCAATACCCCTTCGGTCACATCGCCGCGGTACAGGGTGTAAGAGCGTGCAGCCAGGAAGCTGTCATGGGCCAGAGACTGGCGATACTCGATATAAAACCAACGCTGTTTGCCGGTGACGGGGTCGGCACCGCGGGGGATTTTCACCGCGATGGGTTGGCCGTTGCTCTGCTCATAGGCGCCCAGAGTATACACACCATCCTCCGCTGCCACAGCTACTGCACCAGACGCTGCGCTAACCCAACCCAGCTGTTCTTTTTGCTCGGCGCCGAAATAGCCCATATCTGAGTTACCCATGGTGCTGTAGCTGTCACCGTACTCAATTACGCGGCAGTTACCCGCCAGCGTACCGGCATCACAATCCCAGGCACCGGCGTGTTCCAGGCCCAGGTTGTGACCAAATTCGTGTGCAACAACGCGGGCAGGCTGAGGACCATTGATAACGGCGCGTGATGGCAGACCGGTCAGGGTGGCTGAGCCTTCAGACTGACAGGCGTCCTTGGTGGTCAGATACACATAGCGGTCATACTGGTTCAGGGGCACGCCGGCGGCAATCGCCTGTTCATTGATGGACTGCGCCAGGGTATTGGCGTTGTTGCAAACCTGGTTGGACATGGGCGCGGTGAACACACCAGCCACGGTACCGGTCAACCACAGTTGGTTATCTGAGGCCGCACGGTAGAAATCATTGACGGTGCCGAACACCATGGCATCAGCTTCGCTGACGCTCATGGGCAGATCGTTGGGGTTTTCCTGAAAGTTGACCAGAAACACCAGAGTTTTCTGCGCCCCGGTCACGGCGGCGTTTGCAGCCACAGGCACCATGGCGGCCAGTCCCATTGCGGACATCACCATCATTGACGCAACTGTCCTGCCAAACCCCTTTGAAGAAAGGCGCTGTGACTGACGGATGTGGGCGGTGCTTGCAGTAACTTGGGTCAACTTTGTCATTTTGCAACTCTTTTGGGCTATTCAAATTCTGTGTTTTTCAGGTTTCAGATAACTGATAAAACTAGAATTTGTATGTGAATAACGATGGAAGCTTTTGCGTTTCAGGACATCCTTTTTACGATTAGAAACGCTTTCCTTCACTTTTTCACCCAAACCTCTATGGATCTGTTCGGCGAGGTCATTCTATAGAGAAGCTTGTCGGCTTGTATATAGGCTGAAACCCAGTAAATTAGCGGGTTTCAGCCATTTTCTTTTAAAAACAACACATAAGATTGATTAATTTTTAATCTGGTCATACCAGACGAATTTTTGACTAATTTCCATTAAGTTAGCGATCCTGAAAATTTGATAATTGCTTTTTTTACGAGAAACATGGCTTTATTTATCCAGTGTCAATAAAAAGTCAAATGCCTGAATTTTGACACGGCAAAATGACGCTTTTCATTGCGCGCAATGAATAGGACCAGCAACAGTCATTTCATCCAAAAATATTGGGAATAGCGGGATAAATCGCCACCAACAGACGCAGCGATTTTTTGACGCATCAATGGCGCGTGCCAGCACGAGACGCAGGGGGATCTCTACTTGCGTTTAAGGTGAATTCTTGTAGCTTTAAACAGGTTTATAACAACAGGGATATACAGATGAACAAACTGCCACTGATCCTGCTGCTGTGCTGTAGCGCAGCCATGTCCGCCGACGATAAATTTGCTGCCGTGGAAATCAAAAGTACTCACCTCAATGGCAGCGCCTGGTTGTTTGAAGGCGCCGGTGGGAATATAGGCGTCAGCAGCGGCGAAGACGGCCTGCTGATCATTGATGATCAGTTCGCCCCCTTGGCAGACAAGATAACTGCGGCCCTCGCGCAAACGCCGGGTGCCAAAAAAGCCGCTATGCCCAGATACATCATCAACACCCATTATCATGGCGATCACACCGGAGGAAATGCACACTTCGCAGACCATGGCACTGTCATGGCCCATGATAACGTCCTGCAACGACTGCAAAAGGACGACAAGTTCCCTAGCGCAGGTTTGCCGGTCATTACCTACGACAAGGGCATCAATATTCGATTTAACGGTGACAACCTGAAAGTAACCCATCTGGGCCCCGGCCACACCGACGGCGACAGTGTCGTGCTTTGGCAGGCTGCCAACGTTATTCACATGGGCGATCTCTTTTTTAAAGACAGATTTCCCTACATTGACCTTAAGGGTGGTGGCGACGTGATAGGCTATCGCGACAATGTGGCTACGGTGCTGCAGATGATCGGGGACGACACCAAAGTCATCCCGGGGCATGGTGAGCTTGCCACCAAGGATGATTTGTTAAAGTTTAAACACATGCTTGATTACAGTATCAACTGGGCCAAGGAAGCCCACCGCGAGGGCAAAAGCCTCGAACAAATGACCTCCGAAGGCCTGGGCGAAAAATATCAAAGCTGGAGTTGGTCGTTCATCAATGAAGAAAAATGGATTGCCACGCTTTATGAGGGGCTTAAGTCCGCTTAAGCTGATTGCGGCAGCGCCTTGATGCCCTGCCGCTCATCCCGCCGAGTACAAGGAACTGAGTACCATGAAAACCACAGTACAAACCCTGATTGACGCCCCTATTGCCATTGTGTGGCAAGCCTGGACAACCCCCAGCCATATTTGCCAATGGAATTTTGCGGCCGACAGCTGGTGCTGCCCCGCAGCAGAAATCGATCTGCGTGAAGGGGGCACATTCAGTTATCGGATGCAGGCCCGTGACGGCTCCATGGGCTTTGATTTTAGCGGCACCTTCACCAATCTTATCCCCGGCAGCGCCCTGACGTTTGTGATGGAAGATGGTCGCGAAGTACAGGTGATCCTGCGTCAAACCAAGGAAGGCGTGCTGCTGGAGGAAACCTTCGACAATGAGGACCAACATACCGCTGAGCAGCAGCGCCAGGGCTGGCAGGCTATCCTGGACAACTTTAAGCAACACGTAGAGTCCCTTCGCAGCTGATAAGGGCCGCAGATAAGGCGTCAACAAGGAGGCAAACATGAACAGGCAAGGTGGTTGCCACTGCGGCAACATTCGTTATCAGCTCAGCGCAGAGCCCTTTGATGCCGACTATTGCCATTGTCTGGATTGCCAAAAGACCTCAGGCGCCCCGTTTGGCGCCTGGATGGACTTTAAGGCGGAGCAGGTCAGCTGGCTTGCTGGTGAGGTAAAAGAATACGCCTCATCGGACAATATCCGCCGTGGATTTTGTCCTGAATGTGGCTGCACCCTGACTTATCGCAGCACCCAATATCCCGACTATCTGACCCTCAGCATCTGCTCTCTGGACGACGCGTCGGGCATCTCACCCAAGTACCACATCCATACCCAAAGCCGGCAGCCATGGCTGACTATCCAGGACAATCTGCCGCGCTTTATCAGATCCCGCTCACAAGGCTAGTGGTTATAGTGGCGTATTGAGAATAGTGGCGTATTGAGAATAGTGGCGTCTTTAGAATAGAAACAATCTGGCAAGAGGCGTGGCCCTGCTGAAATCGCCGCAGGGCTGGCATAGGTGTTAAATGACGATGCGATTAGTCGCTCAGGACTTTGACAGACCGGCAGTCAGGTTAAAACGCATGGCTTCTTCAAAGCTCCAGTCAACCTTGATAAGGTCTTCACGCTTAACCAGGGTAGTGACACCGGCCATTTGATAGGAAAGCTGAAACAGCACGGGCACCCAGTCGCCGTCCCCCAGCGCCTGTGATACAGGCTCAGGCGCTTTATCAGTCATGATAAAGCCCACCACGTATCCGCCATTGGCCTGTTTGACCAGTACCACCTGCTGATCCTTTGGCTTGCCATCACGGTTCATCAAAGACGCTATGTCTCTGATACTGCCATACACAGACTTAAACAGTGGAAAGCGCATCAGCGCGCGCTCAACCTTGCCCCATATCCATTGGATGGGGCTGACGGAAAACAGCAAGCCGGCAGAGAATACCAGGGCTATCACCAGCAAGAAGCCCTCACCCACAAACAGCTTGGGTAAGCCCACCAACTCCAGCAGCAAGACACCCAACTCATCCAGCGACACGAATAGCGACCAGAAAAGCCACAGGCTAAGTGCCATGGGCAATACGTTCATCAGTCCACGGGTCAGAGTGGTTTTCATTATTTCCTCGATTAACGCAGTGGCTTTGGGGCAGGATGCCCCTGAAATTGTCCGCTATGGTATCACAGCCGTTGACTCTGGCTATCCGTGCCTCACTCCTTTTCGTTACCGGTGCAAATACCACGGTTTTTATTGAGCCAACGGGTATCGACAATACGCCATCAGTGCCGATGTCCAGGCGGATCAGAGACACAAAAAAGCCGGGGGAACCCGGCTTTTAAAGATGGCAACAGCAGAGACATCAGAGGTTAATGTCTTTTTCCATGTCCTCGTAGGAGGTATGGCGCACATCCTTGCCCTTCACGTAGTAGATGATGTACTCGCAGATGTTCTTACAGCGGTCCCCTACTCTCTCCACCGCGCGGGCGGCCCAGAGCACATCCAGTACTCCCGGAATTGAACGGGGGTCTTCCATCATGTAGGTCATCAGCTGACGAATGATGCCCTCGTACTCCTTATCCAGACGGGCATCTTCTCGGTGCAGCTCCAGGGCCGACTCCACATCCATCCGCGCCAGCGCATCCAGCGTGGAATGCAGCATGCGGGTGGCATGGCGTCCCATGGACTCAATGCTCACCAGCAGCGGTTGCTGGTTGTTGTTACGCTTCTCCAGTGCGGCCTTGGCAATACGCACCGAGGCATCACCGATACGTTCAAGGTCGGCAATGGTCTTGGAGATGGCAATGATGAGACGCAGATCGCTCGCCGCGGGCTGACGCTTGGCAATGATACGGGTGCACTCTTCGTCGATGGACACCTCCATGCCGTTGACCTTGTGGTCGCCATCGATCACGCGCTTGGCGAGCTCGGCATCCAAGCCACCGAGGGCATCCAGTGCCTGCTCCAGCTGACGCTCTACCAGACCACCCATGGCCAGAACCCGGTTACGGATGTCGTCCAGCTCGGCATTGAACTGACCGGAAATGTGCTTATTGGTACTCAGTTTATCCATGTGAATTCAAACGCCTCTTGCTGTTAACCGTAACGGCCTGTGATGTAGTCTTCTGTTTTGCGCTGGGATGGCGTGGTGAAGATGGTGTTGGTATCGGCATATTCCACCAGCTCGCCCATATACATAAAGGCCGTTTGATCAGATACCCGCGCGGCCTGCTGCATGTTGTGGGTAACGATAACCACAGTGTATTTGGCCTTAAGCTCGGTGATGAGCTCTTCAATGGTCAGGGTCGAGATGGGATCCAGGGCCGAGGTAGGCTCATCGAGCAGCAGCACTTCGGGCTCAATGGCAATGGCGCGGGCAATCACCAGACGCTGCTGCTGACCACCTGAAAGACCAAAGGCATTGTCATGCAGACGGTCTTTCACTTCATCCCAAATGGCAGCGCCGCGCAGCGAGCGCTCACAGGCTTCATCCAGCTCACGACGGTTGTTAATGCCCTGCAGGCGCAGGCCATACACCACGTTCTCGTAGATGGACTTGGGGAAAGGATTGGGGCGCTGGAACACCATGCCCACGTTACGGCGCAGCGCCGCCACATCCACCGCCTTGTCGTAGATATTCTGCTCATGCAGGCGAATTTCACCTGTGATATTGCAGTTATCCACCAGGTCGTTCATGCGGTTAATGCAGCGCAGCAGGGTCGATTTACCGCAGCCGCTGGGACCGATAAAGGCAGTAACGCGCTTTTTCGGGATCTTCATGGACACATCAAACAGGGCCTGCTTGGTGCCATAGTGCAAATTGAGGTTTTGGATCTCCAGAGCCGTCTCCGACGCGGGCAGATTGGCCAAATCCAGGGTTTCGGTCTTCATTACAGTGCTGTCTATCGAAATCATATTCTGTACCAATTCTCAGGATAATCGTCGGATTATCAATGCTCAAGGGAGCGATATTTTTCACGCAGGTGGTTACGTACACTGATGGCGGTCAGGTTCAGCGCCACAATCACGGACACCAGCAGGAAGGAGGTGGCGTACACCAACGGACGGGCCGCCTCCACGTTGGGGCTCTGGAAGCCCACGTCGTAAATATGGAACCCGAGGTGCATGAACTTACGGTCCAGGTGCACAAAGGGGAAGTTCATGTCGATGGGCAGCGTTGGCGCAAGCTTGACTACACCCACCAGCATCAGCGGCGCCACTTCACCGGCGGCACGTGCGACTGCCAGGATAAGGCCCGTCATAATCGCAGGGCTCGCCATGGGGATCACAATCCGCCACAGGGTCTCAGCCTTGGTGGCGCCCAGCGCCAAACTGCCCTGTCGCACTGCGCTTGGAATACGCGACAAACCTTCCTCGGTGGACACAATCACCACCGGCAGGGTAAGAATGGCAAGCGTCAGCGCCGACCAAATCACACCGGGCGAACCAAAGGTGGGCGACGGCAGCGCTTCGGGGTAAAACAGCTGGTCGATGGAGCCCCCCAGCATGTACACAAAGAAGCCCAGACCGAACACGCCGTACACAATCGACGGCACGCCGGCAAGGTTAATCACGGCAATGCGGATAATCTTGGTAAGCGGGCCTTTTTTGGCATATTCGTGCAGGTAAATGGCGGCAATCACCCCGAATGGCGTCACGATTACGGCCATCAGCAGCACCATAAACACGGTGCCGAAGATTGCCGGGAAGACACCGCCTTCGGTGTTGGCCTCGCGGGGATCGGCGCTGACAAAGTTCGCCACACCGGCGAACCAGTGACCAATCTTGCCAACGAAGCCGAGACGATTTGCATAGGCCACGTCCAGCACGCTATCGAGCTTGAGCACCACTTCTTCACCGCGCATGTCTCGAATAATCACGCTGTCGCGGGCCGCTTCATCACGCAGGGCAAAGAGTTCTTTTTCCAGCACCAGATAGTCGGCTTCAAGCTTTTGACGGGCCGCTTCAAACTCCTGCTTTTTGCTGTCGCTGAGCTCACCGTCCAGTTCGGCGCGGCGCGCTTTCAGACGCAGGCGTTCCAGCTCGTAGTTGATGGCGCCGATATCACGCTTTTGCAGTGTCATCGCCTTGTCGGCAATGCTCACCGCACGAGCAATATGCTCTTCCAGTGAGTGCTGCACGTCGGTAAGTTCCAGACGCTTGCCATCTTCAATCACCGCCAGCGGATAACCATAGAAGTTACCGTTTTTGGTGCGCTCGATTTTGGCAATGCCTTCGGGAGTAGTGCGCGAGACGATGTCAGTCTCCAAAATCCAGCGGAAATCCAGCCCCACGAATTCACGGTTCCCGGTTTTCACCAGATAACGGGTGACGAACTCGCCGGGAGGCTCGGCAAACTCCACACCGGCGGTGATAAGGCGCTCAGTGGGCACGGCTTCACTATCATAAATTTCGCCAATCAGGGTGGACTCCACCCCTTTGGCATCGCGCAGTTTCCACTCGTAGATGTCAGCTGGCCAGAAATACGACAGACCGCGCCAGGCGATAAGGAGCAAGAGGCCCAGCACGGCGATAAGGCTGATGCTCACCGCGCCGCCAGTCATCCAAATCCAGGGGGAACCCGATTTAAACCACTTACCCATTGTGCTTTCCCCAATTCATTTCAATGCATTCCATCAGAACAATTCCTGCTTATCAGAGCGTCATTACAGCGAGCTGTAACGCTCACGGAGGCGTTGACGAACCACCTCGGCAATCGTGTTGAAAATAAAGGTGAAGATAAAGAGCACAAAGGCCGCGAGGAACAGCACCCGATAGTGGCTGCTGCCAATAGCCGACTCCGGCATTTCAACGGCAATGTTGGCCGCGAGGGTTCGCATACCTTCAAATACGCTCCATTCCATAATGGCGGTGTTACCCGTTGCCATCAGCACAATCATGGTTTCACCCACGGCGCGACCAAGGCCCATCATAATGGCGGAGAAAATACCCGGGCTTGCGGTCAGAAGCACCACCCGTGTCAGGGTTTGCCAGGTGGTAGCCCCCAGCGCCAGACTGCCATTGGACAGATGACGGGGCACCGAGAAGATGGCGTCTTCGGCAATGGAGAAGATAGTTGGAATAACCGCAAAGCCCATGGCAATGCCCACTACCAAAGCGTTACGCTGGTCAAAGGTGATGCCAAGCTCGTTGGTGATGAACTGACGGGTATCCCCGTGGAAGAACATCACTTCGATGCTGGGGCTGATGGCAAAGGACAGATAGCCCACGGCACAAATAACCGGTACCAACATCAATTCCTGATAGGTTTCAGGCAGGCGTTGCTTCCAGCGGCCGGGCAACTTGCTCCAGCCATAGGCACTCAGGAGAATGGATACAGGTAACAGTATCAGCAGGGCCAGAATGCCGGGTAAATGCTCTTCCACCAGGGGGGCCAGCCACAGACCGGCCAAAAAGCCCAGAATAACCGTTGGCAAAGCTTCCATAATTTCAATGGTGGGTTTGACTATGCCACGCACCTTGGGCGACATGAAATACGCCGTGTAGATGGCACCGGCAATGGCAATGGGCACAGCAAACAACATGGCATAGAGCGCAGCCTTCATGGTGCCGAATGCCAATGGCATCAGGCTGAGCTTGGCCTCAAAGTCATCGGAACCCGAGGTGGACTGCCACACAAACTTGGGCTCTGGATAGCCTTCGTACCACACCTTGTTCCACAGGGCGCTCCAGCTCACCTCCGGATGTGAGTTACTCACATCAAACAGATGCAGCTTATTACCTGCATCCACGACCAAGCCATTGGCACGGGGACTGAAACCCAGCGCCTGTGGCTTGGCAATATCAAAGGTCTCGCTCAAAAGCTCACGTTCACTGGTGGTATAAAGCAGCGCCAAACGACCGTCGGCGGTAATGGTGGCAAAGCTCTTGCGATAAAACTCGCTGCCAATCGCCTGAATGTTGCCAAGGCCATTGAAGTCGCGGATTTCACGGTACAGGCGCCCCTTGTCGCTGCTGACCTGGAAATACTGCACCACGTCGCCACTGTCGTAAGACAGCAGCAGTGAACTGGCGCCGGCAAGTAAAGACACACTGGTGAGCTGCTGTTTGGCACGGCCCGCATCTATCACCTGCAGCAGCGAAGGCGATTCGGCATCACGGATGTCGTACACAAAAATTTTGTTACCGCCGCGCAGCATCAGCTGACGCTGATCGGGAGTCATCAATTGCTGATCAACCCTGGAAGGGGCATCCACGAGCGGGGCACTCACGCGGCTCCACTCAACCTCTTCGGTCATCATGTTCACTTCGCCTTCGAGGCGGGTAAGCTGCCAGCGGCCCTCGGCATCTTTATAGGCCACACTCACCTGCTCACTGCTGCGGGCATAGGCAAACTGGGCAATGGCGTCACCTGACTCACTCACCAGAATCTCGCCGTCCTGGCTCAGCTGACGCAGTTTAGGGGTAATAAGGCGGCGGTTGTCCGGGTAGGTCACACCAAACTCGACACGGTACAGGCGCAGTTCTCCGTTGGAGAGGCCCAGTGCATAGCTTTGCTCATAGGGCATGCCGGCATAGGCGCCGCTGACGCTGACACCGTCGGGAAAGGTTGGCACAAACGTATCGGCCAGCTCACCGCTTACACGATAGAAAGCAACACTGCCATCGGTGGCCACACGGTAGAGAATTTCATTTTGCTCATCACTGCCCACCATCAGGGCGGGAGCAGTTGACGCATCATAGGCAACAGAGACACGCTCAGTCACTTCGGCGCTGTCAAAAATGGGCTTCACCACATAAAGCAGATAGAAGAAGATCAGCAAAAGGGCGACAAACACCATCACGCCACCTACGCTGACGCCAATGGCTGTCGCCTTGTCCTTGAGGGCGCGTCGCCCCGTGCCCCTGCCTGCCAGTATGCTGCTGGCAGCCATTTCAGGCTTAGTGACCTGAATTTCCATTCATAACCTCTGATTGATTGGCCTGAGCTCTTTTCGCTGGGCAGCGCCGATTTGCTGTGCTAACAATTAATCATCGGAACGACCCAACCTGGAATGGCGGCCATTATATGACGTCAATATGACAGTTGTGTTACGACCATAGATGCAAGCCGCCAAAAGATCATCTGCCACTCTGTCTTTATTTTGTAGCAAACACAAGGAGTAAGCGCGCAATGCTGAGATACCTCATCACACTGCAGGCCCCGGACAGAACCGGATTGGTTGAGCAGATTGCCCATGCGGTGAGTCGCCATGGCGGCAACTGGCTGGATTCAGAGCTGCGCCATATCGACGGTATTTTTGCCGCCATCATAGTGCTGGAGATCCCGTCCGATAATTGGGACCCGCTGATAGAAACCCTCGAATGCATCGATGGCCTGACCCTCACCCACGCCAGTACACGGGCGGGCAAACCACCGGCCTTCAAACGAAGTTACAGCCTGGTAGCTTACGACAGACCCGGATTGGTGCTCGATATATCAAATAAAATCAATGCCCTTGGCATTAATATTGAGCAGTTTTCCAGCCAATTTGAAAGTGCCAGCCACACGGGTGTCGCCCTGTTTCGCGCGACCTTTGTGCTGGGAATGGATGACATCGCCAAACAGGAACTGCTGACCGAATCCCTTTACCGCATCGGCGATGATGTGGTGCTGGACCCCGTCAGCAACTGAGCAGGCCTAGGTCACCTTTTGGTGCCTTGATTTCACCAGATACCTTAAGGGTATCTGGCTGATCAGCATACCAAAGAGCATCAGTCCGCAGCCAAACAAGGCCCTCGGCCCCAACGTTTCATCGAGAAACAGCATACCGCCAATGGCGGCAAATACGGTTTCAAGACTCAAAATAATGGCGGCGTGGGCAGGATGGGCATGTTTTTGCGCCAGCACCTGCAGGGTATACGCGACTCCCACCGAGATAAGGCCTGCGTAGGCCAGTGATCCCCAGGCTGCCTGCACACCGGCCAGCGTGGTGGTTTCCATCATTAAGGACACCACAAAACTTGCCAGCGCGCACACCAGGAATTGGCCACAGGCCAGCACCACAGGCGCTATGCGGGTGGCGTAGTGATCCACTGCCAGTATATGCATGGCCCAAAAGAGTGCGCCGACAAGCTGCAGACCATCACCAAAGGAGATACTGAAATCCTCACCCACACTTAAAAAATACAACCCCACCACAGCAATGGCGCAGCCAAGCCAGGTATTGAGACCCGTACTGTGCTTCAGCATGATCCCCAGTACCGGCACCAGCACGATATAAAGGCCCGTGATAAATCCGGCGTTGGCTGCGGTGGTATGCAGCAGCCCAACCTGCTGAAACGATGCTGCGATAAACAAAATGCCACCACAGCCAAGGGAACCGACCAGCGCCCGGCGCCAAAAACCAGTCTCACCCGCCCCTTTTACCCGGCCTTTAGTCTTTAAAAACCAAATCAATGGCAGCAGACTCATCGCGCCGATAACAAAACGCAACCCATTGAATGCAAAAGGCTCAAGGCTTTCCATTCCCAATCGCTGCGCCACAAAGCCAAAGCCCCAAATAGCCGCCGCCAACAATAACATCAGATTGGCCAATTTCTCCCCCCGGCACTCAATATCCACAAACAGATTCAACAAGGTCCATCATCAGGCCCGCGCCGAACCAATCTGGCAGCAGGCGCGCTATTCTGACCCCATGCCAGCCGTTTTACAACGCCAACCAGGCATTTTCAAAAACACCCTGTGCAAAATAAAAAACGGCGCCCATGTCGGTCATGACAACCGGGGCGCCAAACAGCATAAGCACATAAAAGCCCTCATCCATGAGGGATAAGCAACAAACCTATTTCATGTGGCAGCACCAACACTGCCCACCTATTCGGAGTTAACAGCCCCCTTAATTACAATTCCTGCAGACCAGGCAAGGCAGCCTGTTCACCGGGTGCCCACAGCCAAGCTGCACCCCGTACCCCTGAGGACGCTCCATGATGGTTTTTCACCACCTTGGTGGCACACTCGCCGCCCAACACGTACTTGGGCAGCAAGGCGGGCAGATACTCGTAAATCTCATCGATATTGGACACACCGCCGCCAAGGACTATCACGTCCGGGTCGAGCAGATTGATAACGTGCGCCAGCGCTCTGGCCAAACGGTCGATAAAGCGGCCAAAGGCGGCTTCAGCCAAGGGTTCGCCCTTGCCCATCAGCGCCACAATTTCAATACCGCTTGCCGCCTCGCCACCATGGGCACGAAAGTCCCGCACAAAGCCTGTGCCCGAAACAAAGGTTTCGATGCAATCGGCGTTGCCGCAGAAGCAGCGGGTGGAGTTAAACTCATCTGCCGTCATCCACGGCAGCGGGTTATGGCCCCATTCACCGCCAATGCCGTTACCACCGCCATGTACCTTGTGGTTAATCGCAATACCTGCGCCGCAGCCGGTGCCCAGAATGGCACCAAATACCAGGGTTTTACCGGCGCCGCCGCCATCCACAGACTCAGACACTGCAAAGCAATTGGCATCGTTGGCAATACGCACCTCCCGGCCCAGCATGGCACCGAGATCCTTATCCATCGGCTGTCCATTCAGCCACACGGCATTGGAGTTCTTTACCCTGCCGGTGACCGCAGACACCACACCGGGAATACCAATCCCGACACTGGACACCTGTCCGGTTTCCTTTTCAGAGTCATGCACCAGGCCAGCAACCGCCTCGAGGGTCGCACGGTAGTCCTTGGGCGTAGGTACACGCTTGCGAAATACCTCCTCCCCCTTTTCATTCAAGGTCACCAATTCAATCTTGGTGCCGCCCAAATCAATCCCAGAGCGATACATCTCATTCTCCATGTTGATGGTGTTTTTCATCTCAGCGCGGCATGTCGCGGTCATGCTCAGTGCTGTCATTTGTCGCTGACCGGCGGCAATCCACATTCCACTGCCTTGGCAGACGCATCCCGTTGGACCATTCCTTCGAGGCTGACATTCGCCAGCGTCAGGGTGCCCCCCTGAGGAAGTGACATGGTCATGGGGCTGAAAGTGCGTGCCAGCTCATCAGCCGTTACTCCGAAACATGACAGCGGCACTTCAACACGCTGCCACTGACCATCGGCTTTTAACTGCCCGGACAACTCCACGGCTTGACGACAGCCGCCTTCACAGACCATCGACAGTTGCAACTTTCCGGGCAAGGCCGTCAGGGCAATATCGAAAGAAAGCAGTGATGAGTCGGGCGCAAAGCGGCGCAAGTCCAAAGTAAAATCATCACGGAAGCTGAGGGTACCGGCGGCGCCGAACTCAAACCGGCGGGCATCTTCCTGCACAATGCGATTCACACTGCGCACGGCCCATGGACCCTGCTGCCAAAGACCGGGACCAACACGGTGCAGTCCCTTATCGTCTCCTACCGCCAAATGCCAGGGCGCCTTGATGGCTTTATCGAAAATCGCCAGTCGGTTGTCTGCCTCCGAGCTGCCGTTGTCCTCGCTGAGTGCGGCAAGCGTGGCATCAGACCGATAATCAAAGCCCTGCCAGAGGCTGAACAGGGGCTTGGGCTGGTCTTGCCCTGCACTGCCCGTATCAGACACAAAACCATCGGCTGATGGAGTGGCGGGCCATGGGAATGGCATGCGCCCCTTGAAATCGGCTCGGGGCTGAGCGTTTTTATCGCCAATCAGCACATCTGCCACACCCGCACCTTCGCTGCCGGGCAGCCAGGCGGCCACAAAGGCATCCGATACGTTGATTTCAGGGTTCATCCACAGGGGTCTGCCGGACAAAACCACGGACACCAGGGGTAATCCGGTTGCCTTCAGTGCGCTGAGCATGGCCAGAGAACGCTTGTCACCGCGCTGATACTCGAGGTTATCCAAATCGCCGTTGCCTTCGGCGTAGGGTTGCTCACCATAGACGGCTATCACCACATCGGGTTTGAATCCCACGGGGATAGTGCCATCGGAGCTCAGGAGAGCATCACCGCCAGCGGCGTTCAGCGCTGCCTTGATGCCGGCAAAAATACTGGTGGCACCGGGGAAGTCCGCATTGGTGACTTCGGTCCCCTGCCAGGTCATGCTCCAACCACCCGACTGCTGTGGAATGCTGTCAGCGCCTTCGCCCACCACCAAGACCCTGGCATTGGCGGCAATGGGCAGCACAGGGCGCGCCCCATTGGCTGGGCGGTTGTTTTTGAGCAGCACCAAAGACTCGGCAACCGCCTGACGGGCAATGGCGCGGTGCTCTGGATGCCCTATCCATTCCTGTTTACCGGCATAGGGGTTCGCTGACGGCGCCTTGTTATCAAACAGACCCGCACGCAGCTTTACCCGCAACACGCGCTTCACCGCATCATCAAGACGGGAAAGCGGCAAGACCCCGGATTTCACATCCGCGATGGTATTGGCGTACAGTGCTTTCCAGCTGTCCCCCGGGGCCATCAGTATGTCCACCCCGGCATTCACGGCTTCAGCGCAGTGCTCGTAACTGCAGCCCGGTACAAAGCCATGGCCGAGCCAATCGCCAACCACAACCCCATCAAATCCCATGCGCTCTTTGAGCACATCGGTGAGCAGGTATTTGCTGCCGTGGAGCTTTTCGCCGTTCCAACTGTTAAAAGAGGCCATCACGGTTTGCACGCCATGACCCAGTGCACCCACGTAACCCTGACCATGGCGGGCTATCAGAGTGTTTTCATCTACCCTGGTGTCACCGCGATCGTCACCATTATCAGTGCCGCCATCGCCGATAAAGTGTTTGGCAGTGGCCAGGGTGTAATCGTCACCCAGCCAACTTTTGCCCTCGCCCTGCATGCCATCGACAAAGGCCTCGGCGTAGCGTTCAATCAGCTCAGGATCCCGGGCATAGCCTTCATAAGTTCGACCCCAGCGCAGGTTATCCACCAGAGCAACGGTAGGCGCAAACACCCAGTCGATCCCGGTTGCGCGCACTTCTTTGGCCGTGGCCGCCGCGATGGCTTTAATCAGCTGGGGGTTTTGCGTTGCACCCAAGCCAATGTTATGGGGGAACAAGGTGGCGCCAAACACATTGCCATGACCGTGAACGGCATCTGTGCCCCACATGGGCGGAATGGCAATTCCATCGATACTGTCATCCATGGCGGCGTGGTACATCTGGTCTGCCAGCGCCACCCAATCGGCCGCCTTTGCCCTGTTATTATTACCGGGGAATGAACCGCCACCATTGAGGAAGGAGCCAAAGCCATAACGACGCATATCCTCAACGCCAAAGTCGCGAATTTCCGGCTGGATAATTTGCGCCACTTTTTGCTCAAGTGTCATTGCGGCCAGCAGCTTATGAACCTTTGCCTCAACATCCGCCTGAATTGGGGTATGGTAAACGGCCTCTGGCCAGCGATTAACATCCCGCTCGGTCAGCGATGAGGATTCTGCTGCGCTCACCTTGCCTGACATGACGCCACCAAGGACACAGGCAAGGGCCAGCGTAGTTTTGGATAGTGCAAACTTCATTGACCAGCCTCCCGGGGTACAGAGCCCTTCAGGCCATAAAAGAGGATGTAGCCGTAGCAGAGCACCGGCAGAATGAATGAGGCAGACAAGCCAACAGAATCAGCCAGAAGCCCCTGCAGCAAAGGCACCAGGGCGCCACCCACAATCGCCAGACACAGAATACCCGAGCCCTGGGCTGTCGCCGGGCCCAGGTTTTTCAGCGCCAGACTGAAGATGGTCGGAAACATAATGGAGTTAAACAGCCCCACCGCCAGAATCGCCCACATGGCCAGGGCGCCGCTGCTGTTCATGGCAACCAGTACCAGCAGGGCCGCCATGGTGGCATTGAATCCCAGCACCTTGCCGGCATCCACTTTTTGCATCACGGCCGCACCGATAAAACGCCCCACCATGGCACCGCCCCAGTAAAAGGCGATGTAATGGGCTGCATCGGCCTCGGCCATGCCCGCCACATGGGATTCACCCAAAAAGTTCACCAAAAAGCTGCCAATGGCCACTTCACCGCCCACATAAACGAATATGCCTATGGCGCCGAGCACCAGATGGCGATGGGCAAGCGCGCTCTGGCCAGTCGCGGCCACCTCATCTTCCTGGTCATGGATATGGGGCAATTTCAGCAGTGCAAACACCACCGCCAGCACAATCAACATGCCACACAGCAGCAGATAGGGCAGCTTGACCGCATCGGCTTCGGCCTCGGCAGAGGCGCCAACGGCCACCGACAGGATAAGCACAGAGCCAAAGGCCGGGGCTATGGTGGTACCCAGGGAGTTAAACGCCTGGGTCAGGGTCAGACGGCTTGAGGCTGTTTGCACCGGTCCCAGCGCCGTCACATAGGGATTGGCCGCCACCTGCAGCACGGTAATGCCGCTGGCAAGCACAAAGAGTGCCCCCAAAAACACGCCATACGTGGCCGATACCGCCGCCGGATAAAAGAGACCACAGCCCAGCGCTGCGGTTAACAAGCCAACCACTATGCCCTTTTGGTAGCCGAGACGTTTGACCAGGACACCAGCCGGTACCGACACCAGAAAATAGGCACCAAAGAAACAAAACTGAATTAACATCGCCTGGGCATAGTTCAGGCTGAAGACGGCTTTCAGATGCGGAATAAGGATGTCGTTAAGACAGGTGATAAAACCCCACATAAAAAACAATGTGGTGAGTGAGCCGAGCGCAAAACGATAGTTCTCTGCGCCGGCAGCGCCTGCGTGATTAGCGTTGGCAATAGGTACAGTTGCCATGAGTTCTCCCCTTGTATTTTCGGGTTTGCTTCTTTCGGATTTACAGTGTCGACCGCTTTGACGATTGACCTTTGGCTATTCTGCCACTAGATTAATGTAAGCGCTTTCATTTTTAACATTGCGGTAACCCTTGTCAACTTGTTTTACCGGTAAAACCCTGCTCTGACACCCAGTCACAGGGAGCTAAGGTAAAGGGCGCAAGGCTGAGATCTGGAAAAAGGATAACGATGACAACACTCTCGCATTTCACCCTGCCGGGCGATTCAGTAATGATGCAAAAAGATTTTTTATTTGGCGTCGCCACCGCCTCGTTTCAAATTGAAGGCGACGCTGAACATCGTCAGCCCTGTATCTGGGACACCTTTTGCGATACCCCAGGCAAAATTGCGGATGGTTCGAACGGTCAGGTTGCCTGCGATCATGTCAAGCTCTGGCGTGACGATGTTGACCTGATTGCCTCCCTTGGGGTGGATGCCTACCGCCTGTCCATCAGTTGGGGACGGGTGTTACATCCCGATGGCAGTGTGAACCAGCGCGGCATGGATTTTTACATTAATCTCCTGGATGAGCTTGGTCGCCGGGGCATTAACGTGTTCGTCACCCTCTACCACTGGGACTTACCTCAGCATCTTGAGGACAAAGGTGGCTGGCTCAATCGTGACACAGCAGTGGCCTTTGCCAACTACGCCGCCATTGTGGCCAACGCCCTGGGTAACAGGGTGTATGCCTATTCAACCCTGAATGAGCCATTTTGCAGCGCCTTTCTCGGCTATGAGGCAGGTATTCACGCTCCCGGCCACAAGAGCCGTCAGCAGGGCCGCACAGCCGCCCACAATTTGCTGCTGGCCCACGGTATGGCAATGACTGAAATTCGACGGGAAGCACCAGAGGCCAAAGCGGGCATAGTGCTTAATTTCAGCCCGGCTTATCCCTACACATCCAGTGCCGGGGATGCCAACGCCGCCCGACTGGCCCATGAATATCACAACACCTGGTACTTGATGCCACTGATGGAAGGCCGTTATCCGGACATCATCAATCAACTCGAGCCCCATGAACGCCCGGTTGTGGAGCCCGGTGATATGGATATCATCAGTACACCAATCGATTATCTGGGGATCAACTACTATACCCGTAACGTCTACCGCGCTGGCGGCCCGCTTGGCTTTGAAGAAGTGCGTATCGATAACGTGCCCCGTACCGCCATGGATTGGGAAATTTGCCCCCAGGCCTTTACCGACTTGCTGACAGGTCTGGCACAGGAATTTAACCTGCCACCAATTTACATCACTGAAAATGGCGCTGCCGAAGACGATGCGCCATTTAACGGCACTGTGCACGACCCCATGCGACTGGACTATTTGCAGTCTCATCTGCTGGCTGTTCATCAGGCTATCGAACGCGGAGTGGATATCAAAGGCTACTTTGCCTGGAGTCTGATGGACAACTTTGAGTGGGCGGAAGGCTACCGCAAACGCTTTGGACTGGTCTATGTCGACTATGGGACCCAGCAGCGCATACTCAAATCCAGCGCCAAAGCCTATCAGGGAATGCTTGCCATACGCCAAGAGGCCAGCCAACAATAATAATAACGGAGGTCGCCATGCTGAGCGTCAGAGAAAAAATTGCTTATGGGCTGGGAGATACCGCCAGCAACATCGTTTTTCAAACCGTCATGCTGTTCCTGACGTTCTTTTATACCGATATCTTTGGTATATCGGCGGCCTATGTTGGCACCATGTTTTTGGCTGTACGCATCATGGATGCGGTCACGGATCCCTTGATGGGCTATCTGGCAGACAGGACCAACACCCGCTGGGGCCGCTACCGGCCATACTTACTGTGGTTTGCCTTTCCTTTTGCTGCCATCAGTGTACTTGCCTTTACCACCCCGGATTTGAGTGAAAGTGGCAAGGAATGGTATGCCTTTGCAACATACGCACTCTTGATGCTGGCCTACACGGCAATCAATATTCCTTACTGTGCCCTGGGCGCCGCCTTGACCACCAACCCGGCAGAACGGGTGTCGGTTCAGTCTTATCGCTTTGTATTTGCCATGCTCGGTGGGGTGATGGTCAGTGCCCTTACCCTGCCCCTGGTGGATTTTTTTGGTCAGGGCGATAAAGCCAAAGGCTATCAGCTCACCATACTGGCGATGAGTATCGTCGGCACTGTGATGTTTTTACTGTGCTTTATCGGTACCAAAGAGCGCGACTTCAGCAGCGATGACAACAGCGGCAACTTCAAGGCCGCCTCAAAGGCCCTGTGGGCCAATGACCAGTGGCGGGTATTGTCCGCGGCAGCCATCTTTTTGCTGACCGGCTTGGTACTTAAATCCACCCTGGCCATCTACTACGTCAAATACTTCCTCGGTCGTGAAGACATGATCAGTGTGTTTGTCACCAGCGGTGTGGTTGGCAATATTTTTGGGGTCGCGCTTGCCAAAAAACTGGCCGACAAAATGTGTAAGGTGAAAGCCTATATCCGGCTCCAGCTTATCGCCGCAGCGCTCTGCATGGCAGCCTGGTTTGTGCCGGCTGACCAATATGTGCTGGCGCTGGTGTTTTACATCGCCTGGAACTTTACCATCAACATGGGCACACCACTCTTGTGGGCGAAGATGGCCGATACCGTGGACTACGGCCAGTTTAAAACCGGCGTGCGCACCACGGGTTTGGTTTACTCTTCGGTGATTTTCTTTATCAAACTGGGTCTTGCCATTGGTGGCGCTCTGGGGGGCTGGTTGCTTGCCGCATACGGCTATCAACCCGATGTTGCGCAAACCGAAGAGACCCGGGCGGGCATCTTGTTGTGCTTTACCCTCTACCCAGCGCTGGCATCAATCGCTGTTGCCTTTGTGATGCGACACTATACACTGGACAGCCAACGCGTTGCCGAGATCAGCGTATCTTTGCAACAAAAGCATTCAGGCACATAGATGTAGTACAAGGAAAGCCCGCGCGTATGGCCACAATTTATGACGTTTCCTTTCTGGCAGGCGTGTCGCTGGCGACCGTCTCCAGGGTGGTGAACAACACCGGCAAAGTCAGTGACAAGACCCGTCAAAAGGTCCACGATGCCATGGCAAAGCTGGACTACCGCCCCAATACCATCGCTCAGTCTTTGGCCTCCAACCGCTCCAACAGTATTGGTGTGCTGGTGTCACAGCTGGATGGTCCCTTCTACGGCCCCATGATGCGGGAGGTGGAGTCGGCACTGCGCGCTGCCAATAAGCACGTTATCATCGCAGCCGGCCACAGCGATGCGGCACAGGAAAAAGATGGTGTTGAGTTTCTGCTGTCCCGGGGGTGTGATGCCCTGATTGTGGATGCCGAAATTCTCTCCAACGGCTATTTGGTTGAGCTGTGTCAGGGGAAAACCCCGGTGGTGCTCATAAACCGGCATGTGGATGGTATCGATGAGCGCTGCGTACACCTGAATAACCTTCAGGGTGGTTTGCTCGCCAGCCGCCATGTTCTGGAAAAGGGCCACAAACAGATAGCCTATATCTCCGGGCCGCTGTTTAAGCTCGATGCCAGAGAACGTCTCGAAGGCCATCGTCAGGCATTGGCAGAGCAAGGCATCGCCTTTGACGAAAACCTCTTTTATGAAGGGGACTTTCGTGAAGAAGGCGGCTATGAGGCCATGGCTCAGTTGCTCTCACGGGGGCGGGACTTTACTGCCGTGGTGTGTGCAAACGATCAGATGGCATCGGGTGCCATAGCCCAGTGTTTGGAGCGGGGTCTGCGGGTGCCCGAAGACATCTCCTTCGTGGGATTCGATAATATCCCCTTCCCCCGTTATATCTCGCCCAAACTGACCACTGTGTGTAACCCCATTCAGGACATGGGACGCATGGCGGCCCACTGGGTGCTGCGCGAAGTGTACGACCAAACCGACGTGACGTTTTGCCACCGCTTTGAGCCGGAGTTGGTGGTTCGGGATTCTGTTATCACACGTTAAGCATTTTTATCATGACCGGGGTGAGCCAACGTGCTCACCTTTTTTTATTGCAGAAAAAATTCTTTTAAAAACAAAAGAAAGAAACCAATTCAAACACTCAAACCAAACATTTATTCAACATCCGCCATCAGAATGGTTGACATAAATCCTTACTCAACCTAATTTATGTAAGCGCTTACATTTGTGCTGACAAGGGAGAGTTGTATGCCAGCAAGTAAGCTTCACAACAATAATGTCCCGAACCCCTGATGCGGTTCCGGGTATAAAGGAGAGGAACTTGATGCGACCCTTACAATTCAAAAAATCCATGTTGGCTACTCAGGTCTCACTGATGATGGGCTTGTTGACAGCCATGCCTGTGATGGCGGAGGAAGCCCCCATCGCCGAAGGCGATATCGAAGTCATTCAGGTGAAAGGTATCCGCGGCTCACAGGCCAAGTCGATGGAGCTGAAACGCCAGTCTGCCGGTGTAGTAGACGCCATTTCTGCCGAAGATATCGGTAAATTCCCCGACACTAACCTTGCCGAATCTCTGCAGCGCATTACCGGTGTGTCCATCGACCGCGTTAACGGCGAAGGCAGCAAGGTAACTGTGCGCGGCTTTGGCCCGGATTTTAACCTGGTGCTTTTGAACAATCGCACCATGCCCACGGCTCAGGTGGCCGGTGAATCTACCCGTTCATTTGAATTCGCCAATCTGGCCTCTGATGCCGTCAGTGGCGTCGAAATCTACAAAACCGGCAAAGCTGATATCAGCTCTGGTGGTATAGGTTCTACCATCAATATCCGCACCGCCCGCCCCTTCGATACCCGCGGTTTGGTTGCCACTGTCGGTGTGAAAGGTCATCACGACACCAATGTGGAAGATGGCAGCTCCATCACCCCCGAAATCTCCGGTATTTTCAGCAACACCTTCCTGGATGACACCCTGGGTTTCGGATTAAATGCCTCTTATCAGGAACGTGACAGCAACATCAAAAAAGCCACCATCGATGGCTGGCGCCAGAACATCGATGGCGAGCTTAACCCCAATGCCGTTGTGGTAAACGAGAACAAAAACCCCTACGGCAACACCTTCTATGCCCGTAACATCGGCTTTGCCAGTCAGGATACCGAGCGTGAGCGTACCAACGCCCAGTTGGTGTTCCAGTATGCCCCGTCCGATACCATTGAAATGACTCTGGATTACACCTATTCCAAGCTCTCGGATGTCTCCAACGCTGACACCTGGGGTTTGTGGTTCTCGGGTCCAGGTAACGCCACCTATGCCCATATCAATGAAAACGGCACCTTTGACTATGTGACCGAAGTAGGCGGTGACTACTCTGGCACCATGCAGCAGAATGCCTCTGACAACATCAACAAGTCACTGGGTTTCAACATCGAATGGCAAGCGACGGACAACCTGCTGCTGAGCTTCGATGCCCACGACTCCAACGCCAACGCCGAAGGGAAGTTGGGCAACTACGCCGATAACATCTTCTTTATCCTCGGCGCCTTGAACGTAGCCGATAAAACCTACGATGCCACCGGCACCGAGATCCCACTGCTTGGCGCCAACTATGGCACCCTGAACCCCAACGGGGAGCCACACCTGCTGCCTGAGCACTACGCCTCTTTGTTTGCCGGTGTGCGTGCAGGCCGCAACGAGACTGATGTAAACCAGTATCAATTTGACGGTCGCTGGCTAAACGAAAACAGCGACGCCCTGTCCTCCATCGATTTTGGGGTGTCTTTCACCTCCATGGAAACCCATGCCCAGGGCTCTTACACCGGCCCCATCAGCGCCGGTTGGTATGGCAACATGGGGTTGTGGAAGGATGATGTGAGCTACGTTGGCCTGGGCAGTGACTTCCTGTCTGACTTCAGCGGCGGCGGCAACGACATGCTGATCCCTTACTACTACAGCTACGATCAGCAGGCGGCCATGGACAAAGCCCAGGCCCTGTACGATGTGGAGTATGTGTCAGCCCCATGGCAGGATGACCACCGGATTAAAGAAGACACCACTGCGGCCTATGTGCAGGTAAACATCGATAGCGAATTCAACAATATGCCGCTGAATATCGTTGCCGGTCTGCGCTATGAGCAAACCGATGTGACTGCCAGCTCCATGCAAAAAGAAGCGCAGCAGCTGGTGTGGCTCAACCCGACTGAGTGGCAAACCGTTTATGCGGATGATTTCTCTTACAGCCATGAAACCCATGACTACAAAGAGTTTTTGCCAAATCTGGATATCAATCTGGAAGTGATGGAAAACGTCATGGCGCGTTTCTCATACAGCCGCACCATTACCCGTCCGACGCTGGGCTCAATGCGCGCCACCACGGCACTGACACCTATCCCTAAAGTAGGCTCCCGTACGGGTTTTGCCGGTAACCCCGCGCTCAAGCCGTTCAGCTCGAATAACATCGACCTGTCGCTGGAATACTACTACGACGACGCCAGCTACGTATCTGTGGGTTACTTCAACAAGGAAGTGGAAAACTTCCTGATGAATACCATCGAAACCGTGAAATACGATCACCTGCTTGACCCCTATGTTGGTCCTGCGGCGGAGCAGGCCCGCGCCGAGCTGATTGCCAACAACGAAACCCCAAGTGATGAAGCCGTGTTCCAGTGGCTGATTGACAACGGTTACGGCAATGCCGATGGCCGCGTACCTCAGTCAGGTGCCGATCCGGTTGCAGACTGGAATATCAGCAAGCCAAACAACGTTGAAGACCTGAACATCAACGGCGTTGAGCTGGCCTGGCAGCACTGGTTCTGGGACACCGGCTTTGGTTTTGCTGCCAACTACACCCTGGTGGATGGCGATACCGAGTATGACGTAGAGCGTGTGGATGAGCAGTTTGCCCTGCCCGGCATGTCAGACTCCGCCAACTTCTCCGTATTCTACGAGAAAGATGGCCTGCAGGGTCGTCTGGCCTACAACTGGCGTGACACCTTCCTGTCAGGCATGGGTCAGGCAGAAGCCGGTGGTCCTGCACCCCAGTTTACCGAAGCCTTTGGTCAGCTGGATATCAGCGTGAGCTACCAGCTCACCGATAACCTGTCTATCTTCGCTGAAGGTATCAACATTCTGGAACAGGAAAAACGCGTTTACGGCCGTTACGAAGAGCAGATGCTGCTGGCTCAGCAAAACTCCGCCCGTTACTCCATAGGCGCACGTTACAGCTTCTGACACCTTTGCTTGTGTACTTAAGTGGGAAAGCCCAGGGCCAACACCGCAAGGTTGCGGCCCAAGGGTGAGGTCTTTGCCGCGGCATCTGCCGCGGCTTTTTTTATCTTCGCCGTCAAGACTGGTACACTCTGGGCAAAACCAGAAAGAGCCAACGCCACCGCGGATGGCTCCAACGCAATTGAGAGTGTCATGCAAGGAACATTAAGAAAAATGCGCACCGGGCTCGATGAGCAGGGCCTGGCCAGTTATCGTCTGCCCATAGGTGACAGCGAAATCGCACTGAATCCATTGATTGGAAAGCCAGTGAAGCTCATCTTTTCGGGCAATATCTATTGCTGTAATTGCGGCAAAAAGACCAAGAAAAGCTACTCCGAAGGCCACTGTTATGTGTGCATGCAAAAGCTCGCCAGCTGCGACATGTGCATCTTAAAACCCGAGACCTGTCATTACGACCAGGGCACCTGCCGCGAGCCTGAGTGGGGCGACAGCCACTGCTTTGTGCCCCACTTTGTGTACCTGTCGAACACATCCGGGCTCAAGGTGGGTATTACCCGTCACACCCAGATTCCTACCCGCTGGATAGATCAGGGTGCGACCCAGGGCCTGCCTATTCTGAAAGTGGCCTCCCGCAAAATATCGGGACTGATTGAAGTGGAAATTGCCAAGCTGGTGGCGGATAAAACCCACTGGCAGGCCATGCTCAAGGGCAACAATGCCAACATGGATCTGGCCGCAGAAGCCGTCCGTTTACTGGCTGAAGTAGCACCGGTGATTGCAGAGGTTCGCCGCCAATATGGTGAGGATGCGGTGCAGGAACTGGTCAGCCAACCACAGCCCATTGTGTTTCCGGTGTCAGAGTTCCCCACCAAGGTGAAGTCATTCAATCTGGATAAGGAGCCGCTTATCGATGCGGTGCTGACCGGCATCAAGGGCCAATACCTGATTTTTGATACCGGTGTTATCAATATTCGCAAATACACGGGCTACGAAATCAGTTTTGAGTGCTGAGCTTGGCTCCCATTCCACCAGCCAAATAAAAACGCCGGGCAATGCCCGGCGTTTTTCATCTATCGCTGTTTTAAGTCATAACCTTAGAAACGCACCCGTGCGCCGAGTGAGTAACGGCTGCCGTACTGGCGGGCAAACAGGAACTGCTCCTCGAAACGGCCATACCCTTCTTCGGTTTCGTTGTTAAGGTTTATGCCCTCAAAAAATACCGTCAGATGCTCGTTCACATCGTAGTTAATGCTGGCATCGAGCTGGCCAAAGGTCTTGGCAAACTGTGGTGGCGCATCGGCAGAACCCTGGGACTGACCCACACCAATCAGGTAGCTGTCTCGCCAGGCGTAGGTCAACTTCACCGACAGGCCATCTTTCTCATAAAAGGCCTGGAAGTTAGCCGAATCACCGATACCACTGAGTGGATTTTGCGGTGCCAGGCTATAGGGATCGTAGGTCACATCCCCTTCGACGAAGGTACCGTTAACACCCACACCAAAACCGGTTTCACCGAATACATGCTGCAGCGCCAGCTCTATGCCCTGTACCGTCTTGCTGTCACTGTTAAAGGGACTGGTGATATCCCATACAATCAGCGGGTCGCTGGCAAGGGGCACTATCTGCCCATCGGCATTGCCATGTCCGTTGGCAATCATCTGGGCGAAGATGCTGTTTTCGCTGACAGGTGTACCTGCCGCTTCAAGCTGGCTGATGGCCTCCTGATAACGGGGACTGTTATAGACGTCGTGCAAGCCTTCGATGGTCAGCTGAGTGGTTTTTTGAGACACATAGTTATCGGCATACTTTTTAAACAAGCCAACAGAGGCGTAGCTTGCATCGCCGTAGTAGTACTCAAATGACAGATCCAGGTTGACCGACTCCAGCGGCAACAGCCCGGGATTACCGAGGCTACCACGGCGGGCACCAATCTTGGGGCTACCGCTCAGGTTTCTGCCTGCCACCATGTCACCCAGCAGCGGTCTGGCGATGGTTTTACCGGCGGAAAAGCGCACGACGACATCCTCCAGTGGCTCGGCGCTGATATCCAGCATCGGCAGCCAGACATCGTAATCCCCACCCTGAGTGAAGTAGTTATCATCACCACCGGGAGCATACTGCATGATCCACTCAGTAGGGCTGGCCCATACCACCTGATTCTCAACCCGCTGCTTCACCGTACTGGAGGCATCGGTTTGCTCGTACCTGAGCCCAAGATTCACATTCACCGGCACATTGCCAATGTCAAAACCCCATTGGGTGGTGAGATACAGCGCCAGCGTCTTTTCTTCCACCAGGGTGGCACTGTCGATGCCATCAAAATAGGGATCGATGGAGTAATAGTTGTCACCGGCTATCTCGGGGGTGATAAAGGCAAGCTGCCTTGCCACAGCCTCATCGAAGTTGAAGGTGTAGTAGTAATCGGGCATGAGTGCACTGCCCCCCCCCCCAAGGGCGTCCAGCAAGCCGGAGGCATCCTGCAACACAAACATGGCATCAGGGAAAATTTCCGCATAGGACGGATTAAATCCGGGGCCGCCACGCAGGCCACTCCAGGCACTGGTGCCCGACATGGTTTGCTTGGTATAAGCCGCACCAAAGTCCATCTTCACCAGATGCTCACTGAACTCGGGGTACCAGTTGGTGTTGAACTGTACCTGCTCAATCTCACTCTCACCCGGTGAGTGAATAAACTGACTGAAGTTGGAGTCAATATCGCCGGCATCCAGCACATGGGTGCCATTGTTCCAGTTAATCAGAAAATGGGGCACCTCACCGGTACGATAGTCATAGACCTTGGAAATCAGCTTATCTGAACCCAGGATCACCTGTCCGTCACTGCCAAGGCCTGTATCGGCACCATTGTCGATTTCGTTGGAGGAGTTGTGATAGTCCAGGGTAAAGCGCCAGGCTTCGTTGGGACTCCAGTCGATATTCAGGCCAACGGACTCGGCATTCACTTCTGTAGTATTGCGATTGGCGGTAAAGGAGCCATCACCACCGCGAATGTCTGAATAAAGCGCTGTGCCGTTGGCATCGAGCTCATAACCAATCACCGGAGAACCATCTGTCGAGGAGTTCCAGATCCCCCAACCAAAACCATTGGAAGCAGTCAGTGCGCGGGTCGCCACATAGTCGGCGGTCAGAACCAGGTTATCGGTGGCGACAAATTGCAGGGTGACCATGCCGTTGGTGCGTTCACGCTCCACATCATTGATGCTGAAGTTCATGTCACGGGGGAAGAAAAACGGTGCCACTGCATTGCCTTCGGCATCACGAAAGCGTGCAACCGGATTGCCGTCGGCATCTGTTTCACGCCCGTCTATGCCTTTATCGCCGGCCAGTGTTGGCAAGCGGCCATTGTCGGTCTGGGCAATCCACCCCTGACTGTTGGCAGTTTGCTGCTGGAAGTCCCGCTCCTGATGAGAAACAGATACCAATACACCAAAACGGTCATCAAACAGGGTGTTACTGTAAATGGCGGCCAGCTCTGGCGTGACATCATCACCAAGCACATTGGACTCATCATAAATACCCTTGCCAGAGAAGGTAAATGCCTGGCCGGGGTTATCCAGCGGCTTGTGAGTAACTATGTTAACCGTTCCCCCGAGCCCACCAGTGGGCACATCGGCCCTGGCGGTCTTAACCACCTCTAGGGTCTTCACCCCTTCGGATGAGAGGTTCTCCAGATTGTAGGAACGGGTATAGCCCGTGCCCGGCATCTGCCTGCCATTGAGGGTGATAAGGTTAAACTCCGGACCAAAACCCCGCACCGTGATCTGGCTGCCTTCACCGTTGGCACGGCTGACGGTCACCCCGGTGATCCGCTGCAAGGATTCCGCGAGGTTGGTGTCGGGGAATTTACCGAGCTCCTCTGCCGAAATCGCATCCACAACGCCGTTGGCGCCGCGCTTTAAGTCCATGGAACGATATAAACTGCCCCTGATCCCACGAATTTCAATAACTTCTATCGCTTCTTCCGATGCGTTCTGGGCTGCCACAACGCCGTCGGCTTCGGGTGTTGCGTCATCAGCAGCCCATGCCAGTGGGATGGCGCCAACGCCTAGGATAGCTGCCAGCGTGGCAGACAACCGGTTACGCTTAAATGCCTTATCTAACATAATTGCCTCTTATTCTTTCGCTGCGGCCACACCGGACAAATCGCAAGGTCCGGCGGGCCATTCCCATTCATGCCAAAGGGTTAGGTGTATCAGGGCGTGCCTATCAGTGCGTTATCCAAACGGAACACCGCCCCCTCACCGGTACCCCACGCAGGGAATACCATCACCACATCAATGGCGCTGGCATCCAGCCCCATGTCAGTCAAGGTCTTAAGCGGGAAAGTATAGGTCTGCCACTGGCCTACAACAGGTGCACTGCCTTCGACACTGTCGGTCAGGTTAAGCTCAACGGCAGTACTGGCATCACCGGATTCAATCTTGAACTTCCAGACCGAGCCGGGGTCATTTGGTGCAGAAACCAGCTTCATTTCAAACCGCACTACGCCGGTCTCTACAGCAGCGGATGCATCGTAATAGACACCATCATCGGCGAAGAAGCCCACCACAGTTGGCTGGGCGCCAATCACATACTCAGCCACGGCGCCATGGGCAGCATCATCGGCCTCAACCGTAGGGGTTGAGCCGCCGCAGCAATCCCAAATTGACCAGGCATCGGCCACTGTGTCGGCAAACAGACTCAGGGCATTCATGGAGCCGCCGGATCCGGGTTGATGGATTTTAACGTTATCAATGCGATAGACAGCGCCTTCACCCTGTCCCCAGGCAGGGAATACCATCAACACATCGATGGCGCTTAAATCCAATCCCGCATCGGCCAGGGTCGACAGGCGGAAGCTGAAGGTTTGCCACTGCGCGGATGGCGCCATGCCTTCAACGCTGCTGGTCAACGGCAGTTCCACCGCAGAAGCCGCATTGTTGGATTCCACCTTGAACAGCCAGGGCGCATCGACGGTATTGGGCGCGGTGACGACCTTAAGGTCAAATTGCACTACGCCATTGTCATACAGGGATGAGGCATCGAAGGGATTGCCACCGCCACCCAGCTCGGTGCGATTGATATAACCCATCACCGTCGGGCTGGCACCAATGCTGAACTCGGACACTATGCCGTGCTCTGCATCATCGGATACCACTTGCGGGGTCGAGCCACCACAGCAGTCCCACATCGGCCAATCGGGGTTCTCGTTGTCGGTAAAGATGGTCAGTGACGGCAAACTGGTATCGGGACGAGCAATCTTCACTTCATCCAACAGATACTCGGCGCCGCTGCCGGTGCCCCAAGCGGGGAACACCATCACCACATCAATGGCAGACAAGTCCAGGCCCTTGGCAGCAAGTTCAGACAGCGGGAAGCTGAAGGTTTGCCACTGGCCCACTGCCGGTGCCACACCTTCACTGCTTGCGGTGAGCGGCAGTTCAACGGCGGTCGCACCTTCGTTGCTTTCGACCTTCATCATCCAGGTCGAGTCTGCATTTGACGGGGCACTCACCACCTTCATGGCAAAGCTTAATACGCCGCTTGCCTCAATGGGCGCTGCATCAAAAGGACTGGGCACGCCAGCCGGATCGGTAATAAAGGCCGCGCGGCTGATAAAGCCGTTGACTGTTGGGCTGTCGCCTACCACAAAGCGATATACGGCGCCCTTGTCGGCATCTTCCACCAGGCTTGGCGTAGAGCCACCGCAGCAATCCCACGCAGCCCAGTTGGGGTTGGGGGTGCTGTCAAAAATCAGCAGATCTTTTGGCGTACCATCAGAAGGCGGTACAGGCACGGGGGCTTTACCTTCCACCAGCGCATCATCTGGGTTGTCATAGCCCGGGCGCACAGTCTCACAGCCCTTGCCGGTATCAGGGTTGGCAGCACATTCATAAACCCTGACAAAGTCAATTTGATACCTGTTGTTCTCGTTAAAGGCGGTATCGTCGATACCGGTTTCGTTTACCGAGGCTGGCCAGTTGCCACCCACAGCGAAGTTAACGATGAGATGGAATTTTTCATCAAATGGCGCATCTGTCCAACTGAGCTGCAGGTCGCCACTGGATTGATCGTAATATTCGGTAAACCAGCCTTTGTGAGCCAGACCAACCGCCTGCCCCTTGGAGTTGTACCTCAGTTCGGAGCGCCGCTGAGTGGCATAGAGGTAGTCGTCCACATACCAGCGGATTTCCCCCTGCTGCCACTCAATGGCATAGGTATGAAAATCATCGGCAGGATTGACGCCATTGGGCAGCAGATAGGCTTTGCCTGATTGCTCGTTCTTGGGCCACTCACGGCCGTAGTGAAGGGTTCCGTGGACGTAGGCTTCAGGGGTTCCCTCTACGGTGGCGGCTTTAAGATTTACCGCTTCCACAATATCGATTTCGCCGCTTCGGGGCCAGATGCCGTAGACATTGTCGGTAGGCAGCATCCAGAAGGCAGGCCAGCTGCCCTGCCCCGACGGTAATTTCGCCCGCATTTCAAAGCGGCCATAAGTGAAATCCGCCTTGCCTTTGGTTGTCAGTCTTGCTGAGGTATAAGGCTTTTCAGCACCCTCGGGCGCCTTCAGCGCCACTATGTTCAGCATACCATCGGCAACGAAGGAGTTAGCTTCATCTGCGGTATAGCATTGAGACTCCTGATTTCCGCCTCCGGCACAATCCACGTCATGCGCCCACTTGGCCGCGTCTATGCTGCTGCCGTCAAACTCGTCGCTCCACACCAGCTCCCAACCGGTTGCCGGACCTTCAAGGTTGACCGAGCCCAAATCGGTGCTGGTATTGGTATCCCCCCCGCACCCCTGCAGCGCCGCCGCAAGCAGTCCAAGGGAAAGGTACTTGCTCGTTCCAGAATTCTTCATCATCATTGCAGCCCAACCCACTGTTTTTATGGATAAATATAGCCATGTCAGCGCTAACTACTGCCGATGTTTCCTTTTGAAACCAAATGTAAGCGCTTACATTTGTATAAAATAAGTAAAGGTTATGTAAAGATCAACCAGATTTTTATTTAGCCGCAGAAGGAAATCGTCTGAAAGCGCTGCCTGGAGAGAGTTGAACGAGTAACTGAAGGCGTTAGAAAAGCAGCAGAATAAGGGGTATGCGGGGAAAGCCAGCCTGGTACCGGCAGAAACGCTTTATTTGCAGAACAGAAACAGCATCCTGAGTATTCAGGTGAAGAAGCATGAAAAAGCAGTACGCATTATAAACTGTAGCGGGCTGTGAGTATGGCGTCGGCATGCCCGCGGCGCCCCGGATTGCGCTTCAACACACTTTGATGAGCAGAACTTACAAGTCTCAGCCAGCCAGGTGGCAGGCTGAGAGCAGGAAATCGATATTACAAACTTAAACAAAACACCGGCAATCGGGCGTTGGTTCATTCCGATTTATCTTTGTCATCATCCTTGCCCATCACATCCACATGGGCTTTTTTCGACAGTCCAAGCAGCGCCATTTCCTTGCTGCCCACAGAGTCGTATTTAAGGGAGATTTTTTTCAGCTTGGCGTCCCCCTTGGGCACACTGATCACCCGACTGGACATACCATCGGTGAGCACGCCGAGGTTATCCACCTCTTTATCGGAACCATCACTCATGTGCAGCACGATCTTATGCAGGTTAACCGTGCCCTGAGTGCAAACAAGCCTGATATGGGTAACATTTTTCTCGTCAAATTTCGGGGTGACCTCATCGGTTTCCGATTTATAGTCCACCACCTTATCGGCGATTTTAAACCAGTCATCGGCCAGTGCAGCATTGGCAAACAGCGCACCACACAGCGACAGGCTGACAGCCAGTAACGATGAAACTCTGAAGTTCATGAGATATTTCCTCCTGAAATAACCAATCAAAACAGCCTGATTATGGCATAAGCCTGAGCGCCGGTGCCCCAGAGGTTGCCTCCAAAAGCTTATATCGCTCACAGAAGATTACCAGTCAGCAAAAGTTTACTTTCACGGCGGGGTTCTTGGCGCCGCAAGTTAACAAAATTAATACATATGTAAATAATCTGAATTCACCATTGAGAGTAATTATCATTATCAAAACTAAAGTATGACCAAGGACTGAAAATAATGAAGTTATCCCCAGTTGCCATTGCGCTCTCTCCCTTGATGGCCCTCACCGCTGCACCTGCCTTTGCCGAGGTGAAAGATACCACCTCCCCTGACACTATCGCCATTGAACGCATGATAGTCACCGGCAGCCGGGTACCTGAACGCCTTGACGAGGTGCCTTCCTCTGTCACCCTCATTGACAGCAAGACCCTCGCTACAGAGATGAGCATCAGCTCTGAATTGCAAAACATGCTGGCAACCCGCGTTCCTGGCATGTCGCCCGCCACCGGTACCTCCAGCAACGCCGGCCAAACCCTTCGCGGCCGTAAAGCGCTGATTTTGATTGACGGAGTGCCTCAATCCACGCCCCTGCGAAACGGCTCGCTGGACATTCGCTCCATCGACATGAACGCCATTGAGCGGGTGGAAGTCATCAAGGGAGCGACCTCCATCTATGGCAATGGCGCGGCCGGCGGCATTATCAACTACATCACCAAAAAACCGGGGGCCGATGGCGCTATTGGTGGCGTCCTGGGCGTGTCCAGCCGTTTCAGTGCGGTAAAATTTGAAGACAGTGTTGGCAGCCGGGTTGAAGGCGCGCTCAATGGCAGTGTGGGACAGCTGGGCTATCTCATCAGCGCCAGCCGTGATGACTATGGTCTGCAGCGGGATGCCGAAGGCGATGTCCCTGGCCTGGTGTACGGGCTGTCAGAAACCACCACGGACAACCTCTTTACCAAATTCCATTTCAATTTCGACGATGAAAAATCGCTGCAATTAACGTACAACTACTTCAGCTCTGCACAGGACGCCCGCATGGTGGATGTCACCGGCAGCGTCAACAGTGGTCAGAAAACCTACGCCATAGAAGCCGGTCCCGACACTCTCATCCTCGGGGAGCCACAGGGAGTCGATGGAAACCATAATCTGATGGTGAAGTACGAGGACCTGGCGCTGTTCGACAATACCCGCCTCGCCATAGATGCCTATGGTCAGAAAATCGAAAACGTCTTCTTTTACAGCCTGACACTTGCCAATCCCGAGCAGGGACTTGATGGCGGTCAGTCCATCATTCGCTCTGAAAAACGTGGTGTTCGCGCCAACTTCAACTCGGATTTCACCCTGGGCGATACCGAGCTGGATTTACTCTATGGCATTGACTATCTGCAGGATGTATCCAGCCAGCCCTTGGTGGATGGCCGTATGTGGGTGCCCGAGATGGACATGCAGAATCTCGCCTTCTATCTGCAGGCCAAATGGCTGTTTGCCGAAGATTGGGTGCTCAAGGCCGGTGTACGCCGGGATCAGATGGCCATTGAAGTGGACGACTACCAGACCCTGCGCCTGTGCCGTACAGCAACCCAGTGCTCTACCCCCGTTGCGGTAAAAGGCGGTGAGCTTGAGTTTGATGCCAACACCTACAATATCGGGCTCAGATATAAAGGCTCGACCGTTTTCAGTCCTTTTATCAGTTTTTCACAGGGTGCGGATATATCGGATCTGGGCTTGCTGCTGCGTACCGCTACGGTGGACGACCTGGCAAAAATTCAGTCACAGGCGGCACTCATTGATAATTACGAAGCCGGTTTCGACGGCCATTGGGAGGCATTCAGCTACTCAGCAGCGGTTTTCCTGAGCAAGTCAGAGCTTGGCACCCGTACCGTGCTGAATCCCGCCAGCGGCATTTATGAACCTGTGCGTGCGCCTCAGGAAATCAAAGGGATAGAGCTTGCGGCCAGCTATGACGTGAATGATGAGCTGACCCTCGGCGCGAATTACAGCTGGATGGAAGGTAAGGATACTGATCAGGATATTTATCTGGATGGCCAGGCCATCACCCCACCCAAGTTTGCCGCCTATCTTGACTGGGCCACCACTGATAACAGCAGTGTGTCGCTGACCTGGCTGCATGTGGGCGATCGCAAACGCTTCGAGCCGGTCAATGGTCAGTACAGCGGCAGCCAGGGACCGGTGGAAAGCTATTCGCTACTCAATCTGGCCGGTAATTATCGTGTCGATCAACTGCTCTTTACCCTCGGGGTAGAAAACCTGCTGAACGAAGACTACTACTCGGCCCGTTCTCAGGCCTTTACCTTCCCCGGATATAACACCAAGGGGCTGGGTACCACGGTGAATATGGGGCTGAAGTGGTCCTTCTAAGCCCAGTCTGAGTCTTTGTCCACATCTTCGCTTGACTGAAAAAAGCAGCCGCCGGGCTGCTTTTTTATTTGCGTGTTGGCAGCAGGGTTTCTACCATGTGCGACCAACGAGCAAAACCGAGCCACCAAGAGACCACCCGAGATGTCCGAACAGCAGGAAATTCAGGCCATCACCGATGAGACCCGCGCCTGGGTCACCAAGGTGATCATGAAATACAATATTTGCCCATTCGCCCGCCGCGAAGTGGAGCGAAACAGTATCCGCTATCAGGTGTGCAACGAAACCCGCATGGAGTTGGTGCTGCAAGCCTTGCTGGACGAATGTCAGTTTCTTGATGCACACCCCGAGGTGGAAACCAGCCTCTTTATCCTGCCACGGGGTTTTGAGGGTTTTTACCTCTATCTGGACCTGCTCGGCATAGCAGAAGACTTACTGGTTGAAGAAGGCTATGAGGGCACCTATCAGCTGGCAAGCTTTCATCCTGACTACTGTTTTGACGGCGAGCCACAGGATGACCCGGCCAATTTCACCAACCGCGCGCCCTATCCCACGCTGCATATCATCCGCGAAGAAGGCATGGCGGCGGCGCTGGCGAGCTACAACGAGCCCGAAAGCATCCCCGAGCGCAATATCGCCTTTGCCCGTCGCAAGGGCAGCGAGTTTTTTTTGCGCCTCCTGCAAGAATGCAAAAAGCCGGACTGAGTCCGGCTTTCTTGTGTTAAGGCCCGGGCATCACTTGCCCAACCCACATCAATCCTTTGCACCTTGAGGGCGCATGCTCTCCTCCTGCTCAGCCAACGCCTTGTCATACCCCTTGGGCGGCGGTGTCCAGCCACTCAAGCTGCGGCTATGGCCATCCATCCTGTCCTTACCCATATCCTCCTTGAGCGCCTCCTCCAACTTGATGAATAACTTCAAATAGCGCTCGCGGCGGTCGATATTATCCCGCACCTCAAGCCAGGCGTCATAGAGCTCGCTTGCATGGGCTTTTTCCCGCTCCACCATAGCCGTTTTGCGCTGCTCGGCGGCAAAGGGATGCATACCAAGGCGTATCAGCGCCTCGCCTCCCATGTTAAGCGCCGAGTAGAAGCTCTCGCTCACCACCCAGTCGGCACCGGCTTCGGTCAGCGCATAAAAGTGCCCTCTGTCAAAGGCCCGGGCCAGAATAGCCACCTGCGGATATTGTTGGCGAACGTGGCGCACAAGCGCTGTGGCCCCTTCCACATCATCGATGGCCACCACCAGCATCTTGGCCGACTCAATACCCGCGGTATGTAAAAGCTCCGGGTTACTCACATCCCCGAAAAAGCTCTTCATCTCGATTTCACGCAGTCGTTCCACCTGGGCATATTCGCGGTCGAGTACCACGGTTTTCACCCCGTTGGCCCGCAAAAGGCGGTTAACTATCTGCCCAAAGCGGCCTATGCCCGCAATGATCACCGGCCCCTGCTCATCTATGGTATCGGCTTCACGTTCATTGGTACTGCGGGTCACTCTCGGCAGGATAATCCGTTCATACAGGATAAAGAGCCCCGGGGTTAAAAACATACTGAGGGCCACCACCATGGAAAGAAGCCCGCCAAGCTCGCTGCCAAAGATACCCTGTTGCTGACTGTAGCCCAGCAGCACAAAGCCAAATTCCCCGGCCTGTGCCAGCGACAGCGCAAACAGCCACTTGTCAGAGCCGGATAGACGGAAAATCTTTGCCAGCAGCAGGAGCACCAGCGCCTTTATCACCATCACGCCCAATGCCAGCCCCAGCACCAGCGCAAACTGCGACAGCAGCATCTCAAAATCGATACCCGCGCCCACAGTGATAAAAAAGAGCCCCAACAACAGCCCCTTGAAGGGCTCGATGGTGGACTCGAGTTCATGGCGAAACTCACTGCTGGCGAGTACCACTCCCGCCAGAAAGGTTCCCAGCGCAGGCGACAGTCCCACCAGACTCATGAGCGCGGCAATACCAATCACCATCATCAGCGCCGCCGCAGTGAAGACTTCCCTGAGCCCTGAACGCGCCACGTATCCAAAGAGTGGCCTTGTTAAAAAGCGACCGCCAAACACCACGGCAGCGATGGCGCCAAGCACCACCAGCGCATTTGCCCAAGCGGGCAAACCAGCCACCAGCGACATATCCTCATGGCCGGCATCGAGCTGCGGGGCGCTGAGGGCCAACAGCGGCAATATCGCCAGAATCGGAATAACCGCAATGTCCTGAAACAGGAGCACCGAAAAACCACCGCGACCACCTTCAGTTTTAGCCAGTCCCTTCTCGTTGAAGGATTGCAGCACGATGGCGGTGGAGGACATGGCAAAGATCATTCCAAGGGCCAGCGCTATCTGCCACGGCTGGTTCAAAATCAGCGCCAGGCCCGCCACTGCGCCCGTGGTCAGCAGCACCTGCAAACCACCCAGGCCCAGGAGCCGCTGGCGCATCTGCCACAGCTGTTTGGCGTCGAGCTCCAACCCCACCAGAAACAGCATCAGCACCACACCGAATTCGGCAAAATGCTGAATACTTTGAGTTTCCTGACCAACCAGCCCCAACAAAGGCCCAATGGCCACACCGGCAACCAGGTAACCGAGCACAGAGCCCAGCCCCAAACGTTTGGCAAGGGGCACCGCAAGCACAGCCGCAAGCAGGTAAACAAAGGCCTGCAGAAAAATCCCGGTCATGACAAGGTCTCCCGCTTTGCCGGTACCCCAGCCCCACAAGCGGTATCCGGTATTTCACCAGCCACCAGCGCTTCCAGCAGCTGTCGCCACCGCGCGAGATGGGGCCCTAGCCGCCCCTCCTCCACCGCCGAGCGGGCTCCAAAGAGCGCAAAAGGTGGCAGGTAGTCCATGCCGATAAGGGACGCGGTCTGCTCGATGGGCGACAAGAGTTGTCTCAGGCCAAAATGATTGTAACCCTCGGCACAATATGAACCTTCGCTGCCACCCGCACTCAGGGCGCAGAGCAGGGATTTCCCGTGCAGCTTTGTCCCACCCGGGCCATAGGCAAAACCATACTCAAGCACCAGATCCTGCCATTCCTTTAGGATGGCGGGGGTGGAATACCAATAAAGCGGAAAAAGCCAGATAACCCCTTGATGGGCGGCAAGACGCTGCTGCTCTGTGACAATGTCGATGTTAAATGTGGGGTAATCGGCATAGAGATCCACACAGGTCACGCCGGGAACAGACTGGGCAACCCGGTACATGGGCATGCACACTTCCGATTTATGTTGCGATGGATGGGCAAACAGCAGCAAAACAGATGACATAGGTTCACAGCTCCCTGATGAACTCTCACACCCTGGGGTTATTGAGGAATGGGCAAAGACGGGTCTGAAGGAGCCTGGCAAACCAGTTTGCATTGATGACGAAGTAACACAGCCCCCAGAGAGAACATAAACGACACCCCGGCCAGACTCAAGGACTGACCGGGGGGATTTCAGGGTAACTCAAACAGTAGGGCTCTCACCGGCTCTTTACCGGTGTTGCTGACCATGGGACTGTCGAGACCTTCCAGTTTGGCGCCATCGCCCGGGGACATCTCCATGGCCTCGACGGATAAGGCGCCCTCAACCAGGTGCAGATACCCGTTACGATGCGCGCCAAGCGGCAAGGCGATGGATTGACCCGGCGACAGCAGCAGCTGATAGACACAGGCATCCTGGCGCACAGTGAAACTCTCGTCGCGCCCATCTGGGCTGGCAATCAGGGTGAGCCCCTCACGGCTGCCAAAGTGCTTTTGCTGATAGCCGGGCTCACCGCCCGGAGTCGATGGAATAATCCAAATCTGCAAAAACCTCAGCGCCTCTGTTTGTGAGCCGTTGTACTCGCTGTGACGTATGCCCTTACCGGCCGACATCAACTGAAACTCGCCCGCAGGCAGTGTGGCAATGTTGCCCTCGCTGTCCTGATGACGGATGTTTCCTGCCAGCACGTAGCTTAAAATCTCCATGTCCCGGTGGCCGTGGGGCGCAAATCCGGCGCCCGGTGCCACCGTATCGTCGTTGATAACCCGCAGTGCCGAGAAGCCCATGTGGTTGGGATCGTAGTATTCGGCGAAGGAAAAGCTGTGAAAACTGTCAAGCCAGCCGTGGCTGGCTTGACCCCGCTCATTGGCCGGGCGAAGCGTTATCATGTCCCCTCCTCAGCCTTTTTGTTGCAGCAGCCTGTCGATACCGAATCGACCCGAGCCGGAGAGCACCAGAGAGACACTCATGGCCAGCAGCGCCAGACCAAATTCGTAACCATTATTGGCCATAAACAGGCCATTCCCCAGATGCACTGTGACGATGGCAACCACCATGGTTACGGCCAGCACCAGCGCTGCGGGACGTGTCAGCAGCCCCAGCAGAATCGCCAGACCACCGAAAAATTCGGCGCCGCCCGCCATGGCTGCCATCAGCCAGCCTGGCTCCAGTCCTATGGAGGCCATCCACTGTCCAGTACCTTCGATACCGTAACCGCCAAACCAGCCAAAGAGCTTCTGGGCACCGTGGGCCATAAAGATAATGCCGGCGGGTATGCGCAGGGCCAATGGGGCGATGCTGTCCTGGGTTTGTACAAGTTTTTTGATTGTGCTGTTCATAGTCTGTGCCTCATGTTTCAAATCACTGTTATTGGTCTCAAGCTTCCACTCAGCCTTGATTGAATTTTAGTTTATGGCGATAGACTCACAGAAAAAATCGGAATGTTTCGATATAATTATTCAAAATTATTGAACATTAAGAGTTTATGGCAAACACACTGGATCTGGACGGGCTAAGAGCTCTGGATGCAATTGATAAAAAAGGAAGTTTTGCTGCAGCTGCCGAATCGCTTCATAAGGTGCCTTCGGCCCTCACCTACACAATTCAAAAGCTGGAACAGGAATTTGGCACCCCTTTGTTCGACAGGTCAAAACAAAGGGCCAGATTAACGGCCGCGGGCAGACTGGTGCTTGAGCAAGGGCGGGAAATTTTGCAATCCACCCAGCGCCTCGCCGATGCAGTTGCCGCGCTGGAGTCAGGTTGGGAGCGAGAGCTGCGCATCGCAAGGGACACGGCCATGCCGCCGGGCCCACTGCTGGAGGCATTAACCGCGTTTCTGGCCCTGTCGGTACCAGTGGACATCAGCCTTGCGGAAGAATCGCTCGGTGGCGGCTGGGATGCGCTGCACAGCCGCCGTGCCGATTTGGTGATTGGCGCCAACGGCGACCTGCCTCGGGGGCTATTTGAAACCCATTGCATTGGTCAGCTCGAGTTTGTGTTTGCCCTGGCGCCCTTTCATCCGCTGGCAGAGGCTGAGGGCGTGCTGCAGCTGGAACAGCTAATGCCCTTCCCTTCGGTGGTGGTGTCTGACAGCTCGCAGCTGTTACCGGCCAGGAGCAGCGGCCTTTTCAGCAGTCGCCAGACCCTGAGAGTCGCGTCAATGGAAGCAAAAATTGAATTGCAGTGCCGCGGACTGGGCACCGGCTTTATTCCGCGCCATCTGGCGGCACCGCTTATTGCCAGCGACGCGCTGGTGGAAAAAGCCTGCGCCCTGCCGAGGCCAAGCCAGCCGGTGTTTCTGGCCTGGCATAAAGAGCATCAGGGCAAGGCATTAGCCTGGTTTGTGGCACATTTATGTAAGGCCGATTGGGGTATATAAGCCACCATCAGTCGCAAATACACATGACTGGCACCATACGCAGTCCCAATGAAGTGAACCAGACCAGTCAGGGTTTTGGAGAACACACCTTATTTCATTGAGTGCAGGCCAAGCATATTGCCTTCGGTGTCTATGGCCAGCGAGATGTAGCCATATTGACCGATGGACATCTTTTCGCGCTGCACTGTGCCACCGGCCGCGGCAACGCGAGACTCTTCCAGTGCGCAGTCGTCACAGGCAAAGTACACCAGGGTGCTGTTGCCACCCGCTTCGAATCCCGGCATGTGCACCAGGGCACCACTGGCGCCGTAGTTTTCCATATCCGCAGGGAAAGACCACATGGAGAAGCCCGGCTCTTCCGGCACCTGCAACGGTTCGAGCTTGATATCCAGCACCGCCTCATAAAAGGCCTTGGCCCTGTCCATGTTGTTCACGTAGATTTCAAACCAGGCAATGGGGTTTTTGGCCATCAGCGTTCTCCTTGTGGATGGGAATGACATTACAATTCAGGTGCCCAGGTGCACATGGGCATAAGGTCCCAGTTAAGGCCAAAAAGGCTAAAGAAACAAGCAACTTTTACACTGGCGACTTTGCTGCAGCCACAAAAAAGCCGGCAAATTGCCGGCTTTTCGCACTGAAGCGTCGGTTAGCCTTCGATGCCTTTACTGCGCAGGAACTCGTCGTAAGTTCCTTTGAAGTCATTCACGCCATTGGCGGTGATTTCGATAATGCGGTTGGCCAGCGAGCTGACAAAGGCGCGGTCGTGGGACACGAAAAACAGCGTACCTTCGTACATTTCCAGCGCGTTGTTGAGCGACTCGATAGATTCCATATCCAGGTGGTTAGTGGGTTCGTCCATCACCAGGATATTGGGCTTTTGCATGATCATCTTGCCAAACAGCATGCGGCCCTGCTCACCACCCGACAGTACCTTGACCGACTTTCTGATGTCGTCGGCGCCAAACAGCATACGACCCAGAATACCGCGTACGGCCTGTTCATCGTCGCCTTCTTTCTTCCACTGGCTCATCCAGTCGAATACGGTCAAATCGTTTTCAAAATCACTGGCGTGATCCTGGGCGTAGTAACCGATAGCGGCATTCTCAGACCAGTGAATAGTGCCTTCGTCCTGTGGCAATTCATGGATGAGGGTACGCACCAGGGTGGTTTTACCGGCACCGTTCTCACCGAGGATGGCGATACGCTCACCCACTTCGGCAATCATGTTGAAGTTTTGGAACAGCGGCTTGCTATCGAAGCCCTTGCTCAGGTTCTCTACCACCAGCGCGTTACGGAACAGTTTCTTTTCCTGCTCGAAACGGATGTAGGGGTTCACACGGCTGGAAGCCTTCACTTCGTCCAGCTTGATCTTGTCAATCTGGCGGGCACGGGAGGTGGCCTGCTTGGCCTTGGAGGCGTTGGCAGAGAAACGCGCCACGAAGGTTTGCAGCTCTGCAATCTGTGCCTTCTTCTTGGCGTTGTCGGCCAGCAAACGCTCACGGGCCTGGCTGGCTGCCATCATGTATTCATCGTAGTTGCCCGGATACACACGCAGCTCGCCGTAGTCCAGATCCGCCATGTGGGTACACACAGAGTTCAGGAAGTAACGGTCGTGTGAAATGATAATCATGGTGCTGTTACGCTGATTCAGCATGTCCTGCAACCAACGGATGGTATCGATGTCCAGGTTGTTGGTTGGTTCGTCAAGCAGAAGCACGTCCGGGTCTGAGAACAGTGCCTGTGCCAGCAGCACACGCAGTTTCCAGCCTGGGGCCACTTCGCTCATAGGACCAAAATGTTGCTCCAGAGGAATACCCACACCCAGCAGCAGTTCACCGGCACGGCTCTCGGCGGTGTAACCGTCCATTTCGGCAAATTCCATTTCAAGCTCGGCTACCTTGATGCCGTCTTCTTCACTCATTTCAGGCAAAGAATAGATACGGTCACGTTCCTGCTTAACAGCCCACAGTTCTTTGTGGCCCATGATAACGGTATCGATTACGCTGAACTCTTCGTAGGCGAACTGATCCTGATTCAGCTTACCCAGACGCTCGTTGGGATCCAGATGAACGTTACCGCCGGACGGCTCAAGTTCACCGGCGAGGATCTTCATAAAGGTGGATTTACCGCAACCATTGGCACCGATAAGGCCGTAGCGGTTGCCGTCACCGAACTTGACGGAGATGTTTTCAAACAGTGGCTTGGCGCCGAACTGCATGGTGATATTGGCGGTTGTGATCACGGGCTGGTTTCCGTTTGTCTGAGGGCCGAGGCAGACGCCTGCGGCAAAAATCCCAAGGGCAGTGTTTAAGCCTACCCTCTGATAAAGCGCGGTACTATAACACCCCTGCGTGAATTATCAACCGACTTGCCCAAGAGCGCCAAAAACCGCCACTATAAGGCAGCAGAAAAAAGGAGAAGCGAATGATCCGGCTGGAAAAGATGACTGCGTCAACTCGCCCCCTCGCCGAAGCGCTTGAAGTGGCACCGGAACAATTGCGCTTTGTAGGTACCATGGACGAAATCCTTGCCACCGCTGGTGGCGCCATAGTGCCTGTGTTGGTGTGGCACAGAGCTTCCTCTGCTACGACTGATATCGCCGACCTAAACAGCGGCGAACATCTGGTCGGCTTTTTTCTGCTGGACAAGGAATACAGCTGCGAGCATGACTTCGCCGAGGCCTCCGACTTGGGTTTCAGGGCATTTCTGATTGATGTGCACCATCAGGGTAAAGGCCTTGCCAGGGCCGTGATGCAGGCGCTGCCACAATTTGTAAAAGTGCGCTATCCGCAGTTCCGCCGCCTGGTGCTGACAGTCAATCTTAAAAATACCCCGGCGCAGGATCTCTATCTAAAAAACGGTTTTAGCGACAGCGAAAACCAGTATTTGGGCGGCAGCGCCGGGCCTCAGCACATCCTGTACTTGAAGCTCGACTGAAAAAGGCGCCATGAGCCAGATCGCCAAATCATGTGCCAGCGTCTTGGCAAGACCGTTTATCACAAGGATTGTTTATGACAAAACTCCCCCATACCACCGCCCATACCCAAGCGAAAACACAACCCGGCCCCAGCCCCGATAATCCATTCCCCATGGAAGGCTTCCCGCAGGTGTGCTTTATCAAAAACACCATCAGCAATCCCAACATTCAGGTGGGCGATTACAGCTATTACGACGACCCAGAGGACAGTGCCAACTTTGAGCACAACGTGCTGTATCACTTCCCCTTTATTGGCGACAAGCTGATTATCGGTAAATTCTGCGCCATCGCCCGCGGGGTCAGGTTCATCATGAATGGTGCCAACCATCCCATGGCTGGCGTGAGCACCTATCCGTTTTTTATTTTTGGCAACGGCTGGGAGCAAGCGGCGCCTGAGCCGGGGGAATTACCCTATAAAGGCGATACCGAAATCGGCAACGATGTGTGGATAGGCTATGAGGCCCTGATTATGCCCGGGGTAAAGGTGGGCAATGGCGCCATTATCGCCAGCCGCGCTGTGGTCACCACTGACGTACCTGCCTACGCCATCGTTGGTGGCAACCCAGCCAAGGTGATGAAAATGCGCTTTGATGAGAAAGACATCGCCCTGCTTGAAGCCATCGCCTGGTGGGATTGGCCGGTAGCGAAAATTACCGCCCACCTGCTCGATATCAAAAGTGGTAATCTTGAAGCCCTGAAGCAGGCACAACCGTAATCACCTGGCCATGTTGAAACACCCGACCGGGGAAACTGTCCCTAAAACCGCATCGTTATTGTTTCTGGCTTTATTTGCGGCTTTATTTGCGACTTTATTTGCTAAGCGGTGGCTGAGAGACTTCGAGGGGCGTGCGCAGCTGGAGGTCCAACGAAGGCACCTCATCAGCAACCTTAAAGCCAAACACCTGTCCGTAAAAACCCAGCTCATACTCGAGCGCCTTCACCAGGTTGGCATTTTTCCAGTGATTGTGATTCTCATCGGCAAAGGTTAGCAAGGCGGCCGGGATCTGATTTTTCTCCAGCGCCTCGTAAATGGTCAGGGCCTGGTTGGGTAACACCACGGTATCCTGCAGCCCCTGCAACAGCAGTAAAGGTTCTTTAAGTCGATCCAGTTGATAAAGAGGAGAACGTTCTCGATAAAGGGTTCTGTGGGTCGCCAAAGGGCCAATCAACTGATCCAGGTAGGTTTTCTCAAACTTATGGGTCTCGCCTGCCAGCTGCTCTATATCGCTTATTCCGGCGCGACTGACGGCGGCCTTAAAGGTGTCATCATAGGCCAGCACCAAAAGCGCCGTTAACCCACCTGCGCTGGCACCGGTAATCGCCATTTCATCGCCATTCACCCAGCCTTTTTTCACCAGAAAACGAGCGGCGTTCACCGCATCCTCCACATCGGCCTTGCCCCAGTTGCCATAGAGGGATTGGCGGTAGGCGCGGCCAAAGCCGCTGCTGCCACGGAAATTCAAATCCAGCACTGCAAAGCCACGGCTGGTCCAATATTGGATATCACCGCGATAGGCCAGGTTGGCCTTGGCGGTAGGGCCACCATGCAGCTTCACCAACAGCGGTGGGCGGGTATCAGACAGTCCTTTAAAGGCCGGATTACGTGGCCAATAAAAATAGCCCCAGGCGCGCATATTGTCGGCGGTGGCAAAACTGATGCTTTGGGCTCTGGAGATAAAGCGCGGGTCCAGCACCATGAGTCTGGGCGCATAGACCAGCTCCACGCCCCGGCCACTGACCCTATAAATGCCTTTCTCAGTGGTTACCTTGCTGCCGATAAAATAGACGGCATCCTTACCACCGGTGAGCTGCTTGATTTCACCAAAGTCCACGGCGATATCTTCGGCATGGCCAGTTTGTAAATCGAGGCGGATAAGCCCGGCCTCACCATTATGTACATAGCTCGCGATTAGGCTGTTATCACTTTCAAAGGCATAGGTACGTTCGCCAAGACGCCAGGCGGGGCCTGCAAAATCGGCATTTTTTTGATAAAGTCGTTCCGGTTTGCCATCGTCACCGAGGCGATAGAGGTTCCACCAATCATCATAGTCGGCAATAAAGTACAGCCTGCCATCCGGACCAAAGCTGGGCTGGGTAACCGCCACGTTGCCACCGTCACCTGCAACTACCCGTGACGAATGAAGCCGCCCCTTGCGGTCAAGCTCCCCGAGCCACAGACGCGTGTTGTCCCAGGGCATAGCGGGATGCTCCCAGGTGAGCCAGGCCAGCTGAGTATTGTCACTGTTGATACTGGGCGAGCTGATGAAGTCGTGTCCGGCGACGAAGGTGTCACCTTCACCGGCAAAATTCAGGTTAATGGTGACCAAACTGGCTGCCGGACTGCCCTGCTGCCTGTGATCTTCCCGCACACAAATAATGCGGGATCCCTTGGGGTAGGAAATGCAATCCCCATGGCGGGTGCCATTGGGTGTCAGCGCCAGAGGCGCTTGATTGGGGGCAAAACGGTAAAACAGCTGATCGCCCTTGCCAGTGGCAAACAGGCTTTGACCTATACCGAGAAAGTCACCACCGCCGTATTCATGCACCCGGCTGCCCACATTAAATTCGGCTGGTACTACCTGAGTTACGCTGCCATCGACTTCAAGGCGCTTAATGCCTGTGTTGCCACTTTTGCCATCAAACTCAGAAAAATACATCAGGTCGCCAACGGCCCTGAGTTCAATCAGTTCATCGGAGCTGGCATAGACATCTTCGGCGGTGAGGGGGGAAATCCAGGTGCCATAGCGGGCGGCCATGGGTTCGTTGTCGGTCTCTTGGGGCAGCACAGATTCCTGCCCGGGCTCACACCCCAGCAGTGCCAGTGTCATTAAGCAAATCGCCGCAACGCGGTGCCCAATGCCAAGCCTCATGTCCTTGATTCCCCAAAACGCTTCGTGCGCGAAGTTCTGTTTACAAAAGGCAGGTTAACGTCTGAATTTATTGATAAACCAGCCGACTACCGCATGTTGCTGTGCGGAGGGTAAGCCAAAAAAAACACAAACCCAGGGCGATAACAGGATATACCAAGGGAGTGCCCGGGTGTCCTGTCCGCTCAGCAGCAGAAACAAAAAACCACCGTAAATCACCACAACGCCCGCGTAGCCTGTCCAGAGCATCAGCTTTTTTAACACAAATTCCAGGCGTGGCATCTCGGGTCCTGCTAGGGCAAACGACTGACCGAGAGACGGCTTTCGTGTTGCTTTTAAAGAGAATTTAACGGCAATTTTCACAGCCGCATTGTTCAATCTGCGTCAGTATCTGTCAACTTGATGCGCAAAATAAAGGGTGACAAAAGTTAACAGCCCCTGCCCAACAGGGTTGGCCGGGGCTGGAGACTTAAAGTCTGATACCGCCGTCGATTTCAAACACTCGGCCATTCACATAATCATTTTCCATGATAAAGCGAACGGTCGACGCAATCTCTTCGGCCTGGCCCAGGCGACCGACGGGTACCATTTTTTCCAGACGCTCAAGGGCTTCCGGCTTCATGGCTGCGGTCATCTCAGTGGCAATCACGCCGGGCGCCACAGCAGCCGCGCGGATGTTAAATCGGGCCAGCTCTTTGGCCCAGCCCACCGCCATGGTGGCAACACCGGCCTTGGACGCCGCGTAGTTGGTCTGGCCCATGTTGCCGGCACGGGCCAGGCTGGAGATATTGACAATCACCCCGCCCTGACCGGATTCAATCATGGCAGCAGCGGCTTCGCGACCACACAGGAAGGTTCCGGTCAGGTTCACGTTGATCACTGACTGAAACTGGTCCAGTGACATACGGTCAGTCACCACCCCATCTTTGGCCTTGATCAACAAACCATCGCGCAGAATACCGGCGTTGTTTACCAGACCGTGGATAACGCCGAAATCTTCGAGGATATAACGAAATCCAGCCACCACATCTTCTTCATCTGTGATGTCCAGTGCGTAGCCCTGCACCTCGGTGGCATCACCGATATCGGCACAGGCACGCTCCAAACGCTCCTGATCCACATCGATAAGCGCCAGTTTGGCGCCATGGGCGGCGAGATCTTTGGCCATGGCCAGTCCCAGACCACCGGCGCCGCCGGTAATGACAATTACCTTATCCTTCAATTCCATTGTGATTCCTTAGGCCTTATCGCCTTTGGCAAAATGTTCAAAAATACTTGAGAAGTCCCTTGTGCCATTGCCGGCGCGGGCATGGGACACATACAGGCTGCGAGCCAGTGCGCCCATGGGGGTGCTGGACTGACTGCCGAGGGCTGCTTCCTGCGACAATCCCAGATCTTTCACCATCAGGTCGACCATAAAGCCGCCCTGGTAGCCTTTGGAGGATGGGACATTTTCCATCACACCCGGGCAGGGATTGTACTTTTCCAGCGTCCAGTTACCGCCGCTGGACACCTTCATGATGTCAGAAAGCACCTTGGGGTCGAGCCCATGGTCAATCCCCAACGACAATGCCTCGCTGGTGCCAACCATGAGTACTGACAAAAGCATGTTATTGCAAATTTTGGCCACCTGACCGGCACCCGGACCACCGGCATGGAAAATGTTCACGCCCATGTTGGCCAGCACGGTACGTGCCTTCTCAAAGGCCGCGTCTGTGCCGCCACAGATAAAGGTCAGGGTTCCGGCTGCGGCGCCGGCCGTGCCGCCGGACACAGGCGCATCAATAAATTCCAGGCCCTTTGCCGCCGCGGCGTCGGCCACTGTGCGGGCGCTGCCGGCATCTATGGTGGAGCAGTCTATCAAGAGACAACCTGCTTTCACCACCTCAATCAGCCCCTTGGCGGTATCAGTGCCTAAATAGAGACCGCGTACATGCTTGCCGGCTGGCAGCATGCTCACCACAAAGTCCGCATCGGCGGCGATGGCCTGGGCCGTGTCGCCACGGCCTGCTCCCTGGGCCTTGAGTGACTCAACCGCAGCAGGGTTGAGATCGAATACCGATACACTGTGTCCCGCCTTGAGCAGGTTGGCCGCCATTGGGCCACCCATGTTGCCAAGGCCAATAAACGCTATCTTCGCCATGATGTCGCTCCTTGCCAAGCCCGGCTGGCCGGGCCAAAAATCGGATAAGCCCGGTATGTGCCGGGCTGTGAATAGGGTATCTATCAGAGGTCCTGCAGCGGATGCAGCTCGCCCTGCCAGGGTGAACTCAAAAGGCTGCCAATCGCCTCGGCGGGTACCGAGGCCACATCGGCGTACTGCCAGGTTGGGTTTCTGTCTTTATCGATAAGCAGTGCCCGCACCCCTTCGACAAAATCGCCGTGGGCGCAGCAGTTGATGCTGACGCCAAGCTCCCAGCGGAAGCAATCGTTCAGCGACAGTTCTTCACCTATGATGGCCTGGTGCCATACCAGATGGGCACTGAGTGGACTGCCGGCCAGCAGGGTGTCGCGGGCTCTTAGCAGGGATTTGTGGCTGTCGTCGGGCAACGCTTTGAAACGCTCAATCACAGTGTCCAAATCGCCACTGCACAGCTCACTGATAAGCTCAGCATTGTCTTTAAGGAAGCTCGCCTGCTCAGGCACGGCTCTGGTGCCGAGCACGTCACTCAGACGCTGATGATTGGCTTCGCTGTGGTCATCCCAGGCGACCTCGGCCAGGGCATCGAGCAGCGGCTCCTTATCATCACTTTCCAATAAGAAGTTGGCGGTACCTGCATAGAGGGCATCGGCGCCATTCATTTGAAATGCGGTTAAGCCCAGGAAGACACCTGTCTTTTCCGGCATATGGGCCAAAAAGAAGGTGCCGCCCACATCCGGATACAAGCCAATGGTGATTTCCGGCATGGCAATGCGGGAACGCTCGGTGGCAATGCGGTGGCTGGCACCGGCCATCAGGCCCAAACCGCCCCCCATTACAATGCCGTCACCCCACACCATAAATGGCTTGCCGAATTCATGAATAAAGTAATCGAGTCGATATTCTTCCTCGAAAAAGGTTTTTGCCAGGGTCTCAGTGCTACCGGGAGCGTCTTTGCTGGCCTGATACAGGGCTCGCACATCGCCACCGGCACAAAAGGCTTTGTCTCCGGCGCCATCGAGCAGCACCATGGCGATATTACTATCGGCCTGCCAGGCTTTCAGCTGGGCAGAAAGCGCCCGCACCATATCCAAATCCAGCGCATTGAGTGCGGCTTCCACATTGAGCGTCGCCACACCTATCTGCTTGCCCGAGGCGGTCCCCAGGGTTTGAAATACAACTTTCTGTGTCATGCTCGCTCCTTGCGTAATGTCATGTCCAAGGCAAGGCCTCAGCGGTTTTTCCACTGGGCGGCACGCTTCTCGAGGAAGGCATTCACCCCTTCGGCTTGATCTTCGGTATCAAAAAGACCAACAAAGAGTTCACGCTCCAGCGGCAGTGCCTGGGTGCGTGGCATATTGCGCCCACTCTGAATAAGCTTTTTGCACACGGCCACGGCAGATGGGCTTTGCTTGGCAACCTTGGCGGCCAGGGCGATGGCGGCACTCAGGGACTCGCCCTTCTCCACCACCTCTTCTACCAGCCCAAGATTCAGCGCCTTGGTGGCATCGATACGCTCACCACAGAGGATCATGCGTTTGGCCCAGCCCTCGCCCACCAGGGCAGTCAGGTTTTGGGTACCACCGGCGCAGGGCAAGAGGCCCACTGTGGCTTCGGGCAGTGCCATTACTGCCTGAATTTCGGCGATACGGATATCACAGGCCAGCGCCACTTCGAGGCCTCCGCCCATGGCATAGCCATTGATGGCCGCGATGGACACGCCACGGAAGGCGCTCAAGGTTTCAAAGGCTTCACCGAAGGCCTTGGCCATGGTGGCGGCATTGCCCTTGTCGCCGTCGGCAAAGAGTTTCAAATCAGCGCCCGCGGAAAAGAACTTCTCCCCTTCGCCGGTCAACACCAGCGCGTAAATCTCATTGTTATCATTCAGCTCGAGTACCTTTTCCTTCAGCTCATTCAGGCTCTCACGGGTCCAGGTATTGGCCGGAGGATTGCTGATGGTGAGGATGGCGGTATTGCCTTCGATACGTTCAATCAAAAATGCCATGGCTGTTATTCCTTTTCTGTCGAAGTCTCTATTCAATCGAAATCACTGGCAAATCAGAGGATGTCGTTGGCGTTTTCGTCCAGCAGACGACGGGAAATGATGAGACGCATGATTTCGTTGGTGCCTTCCAGGATCTGGTGTACCCGCACGTCACGGAAATGACGCTCCAGCGGATACTCACGGATATAACCATAGCCACCATGAATTTGCAGTGCAGCGTCGCACACGGCAAAGCCGATGTCGGTGGCAAAACGTTTGGCCATGGCGCAGTAGGCCGTGGCTTCCGGGTCCTGGCTATCCAGTTTAAAGGCCGCAAGACGTACCATCTGACGCGCAGCCACCAGCTCAGTGGCCATGTCGGCGAGCTTGAATTGCAGCGCCTGGAAGGCCGCCAGCGGCTTGCCAAACTGCTTACGCTCGTTCATGTACGCGATTGAGCGCTCCAGGGCAGCCTGTGCGGTACCTACGGAGCAGGTGGCGATATTGATACGGCCGCCATCGAGGCCCTTCATGGCGAAGGTAAAGCCCTGGCCTTCTTCACCCAGCAGGTTTTGCACCGGTACGCGCACGTTTTCAAACGTGATAAGGCGGGTTGGCTGGGCGTTCCAGCCCATCTTGTCTTCGGCCTTGCCGTAAATGACACCCTCGGCATCGGCGGGGATGGCAATGGCAGAAATACCTTTGGGACCGGCTTCTCCGGTGCGGCACATCACCACCAAAAGCTCGGTGGCACCGGCGCCTGAAATAAACATTTTGCTGCCGTTAATCACGTACTCATCGCCTTCACGCACAGCCTTGGTGGTGAGTGACGCGGCATCACTGCCGGCACCGGGCTCGGTCAGGCAGTATGAGGCCAACTTGGCACCCGTTGTGAGGGCCTCAGACCATTCGGCGCGAAACGCCTCAGTGCCCCAGGTCGTCACCATCCAGGTGGCCATATTGTGGATCGTCAGCATCGCGGTAGTGGCGGTACAGCCCTTTGACAGCTCTTCAAAGATAATCGAGGCATCCAGGCGCGACAGGCCCATGCCGCCTTCTGATTCAGGGGAATAGAGTGAACAGAAACCCAGCTCACCGGCCTTTTGAATCACATCTTTGGGGAAATGATGCTCTTCGTCCCACTTGGCGGCAAAGGGGGTCAGCTCATCCGCGGCAAACTGGCGTGCCAGGTCGGCAAACTGACGTTGATCTTCGTTGAAATTGAAATCCATCTTGACTGCTCCCGTGACTCTGGGGTCACTTCATGTGATGGCCGGCATAATGCCGGCCTTGAAGGTGGTTTTGGTTTACGGCCTCGCCAGGTTAAGCACCCGAAAGTGATTAACGCAGGGCGATGGTCATGTTGGGACCATGGGGGATATCGTCTTCAAACCAGCGACAGGTGATGGTCTTGGTTTCGGTGAAGAAACGGATAGCCTGCTTGCCGTAGGCGTGTTGATCGCCGTAGAAACTGCCCTTCCAACCGGTAAAGGAGAAGAACGGCAGCGGTACCGGGATAGGCACGTTAATACCCACCTGACCCACTTCAATTTCGTGCTGATATTTACGGGCGGCGGCGCCACTGGCGGTAAAGATTGAGGTGCCGTTGCCGTAGGGTGACTTGTTCACCAGCTCAATGGCGTCTTCCAGCTCATCCACTTCCATACAGCACAGCACCGGGCCAAAGATTTCTTCCTTGTAGATACTCATGTCGGTGGTGACCTTGTCGAACATGGTCGGGCCAACCCAGTTACCTGACTCATAGCCGGGCACGGTAAAGTCAGAGCCATCCAGCAAACACTCGGCGCCTTCAGCCTTGCCCTGCTCAATCAGCTTGAGTACACGGGCCTTGGCCGCTGGGCTGATAAGTGGGCCGTAACCGGCGTCTTTGTCGTCCCACAGACCTGGGCGTACCTTGGCGAGAGCCTCTTTCAGCTCAGGGATCCACTCTTTGGCGGCGCCCACAAATACGGCCACCGAAATCGCCATACAACGCTGACCGGCAGCGCCCACAGAGGCACCCACCAGATTGTTGATTACCTGCTGCTTGTTGGCGTCGGGCATAATAACGCAGTGGTTTTTAGCGCCGGCAAAGGCCTGAACCCGCTTGAGGTTGTCAGTTCCGGTCTTGTACACGTACTGGCCCACGCCCACCGAGCCCACAAAAGAAATGGCCTTGATGTCAGGATGAGTCAGCAGAATGTCAACGGCGCTCTTGTCGCCGTGGACCAGTTGCAGTACGCCCTTGGGGGCACCGGCCTGTTCAAACAGCTCCGCCAGACGCAGCGGCGTCATGGGGTCCTGCTCGGAGGGCTTTAGTACAAAGGTGTTGCCGCAGGCCACAGCCAGGGGGAACATCCACAGCGGGATCATCGCCGGGAAGTTGAATGGGGTAATACCGGCGCACACGCCCAGAGGCTGAGTGTAAGAATAGGTATCGATTTTACGGGCTACGTTTTCAACGGTTTCGCCCATCAGCAGGGAAGCGATATTACAGGCGTGCTCTGCCACTTCAATGCCGCGCCACACATCACCCTTGGCATCTTCGAAGGTTTTACCGGTTTCCTTGGCCAGAATGGTCGCCAGCTCATCGTGGTGTTCTTTGAGCAGCGCCTGATAGCGCAGCATTACCCGGGCGCGCTCGGATACAGGCACTTCTTTCCAGCTTTGGAACGCAGCCTTGGCACTGGCGATGGCGCCGTGCACTTCCTCGTCACTGGCACAGCGCACTTCGGCGATGGGCTGGTTGTTGGCCGGGTTGGTCACCGTAATGATGCGCTCACCCTGTCCTGTGGTGAACTCACCGTCGATGTAGTGCTTAACTTGTGTGATCATATCGCTTCCTTTTGAGGGTCAGAGTTGGCAGCGCAGCCTTGTAGGTATTGTGTATGGCCGCGCCTGCGCTTCTGTCGAGTGTCTTGTTGATTGCAGTTTGCCGTGTCCTGGCAATTAAACTTCGATGGCCATGGCTGTGGCTTCGCCGCCGCCGATACACAGAGAGGCCACGCCGCGCTTCAGGCCTCGGGCCTTGAGCGCATGGATGAGGGTCACCAGCACTCGGGCGCCGGAGCAGCCTATGGGGTGACCCAGGGCGCAGGCGCCGCCGTTCACGTTAACTCTGGCCGCATCCAGCTTGAGCTCACTGATGGCAAGCATGGTCACCATGGCAAAGGCTTCATTGATTTCAAAGAGATCAACCTCGTCCTTGCTCCAGCCCACATTGGAGAGCAGCTTGGTCATGGCTCCCACTGGGGCTGTGGTGAACATGGCTGGCTCCTGGGCATGGGTAGTGTGCCCCTTGATGGTGGCCAGTACCTTAAGACCCAGAGCGTCGGCCTGATCGCGGCTCATCAGCATCAGCGCAGCTGCACCGTCGGAGATAGACGATGAGTTGGCGGCAGTGATGGTGCCGTCTTTGGCAAAGGCCGGGCGCAGCGTCGGAATCTTCTCGGGACGGGCATTACCGGGCTGCTCATCAACTTTCACTTCCACATCGCCTTTGCGGCTGGACACGGTTACAGGCACGATTTCCGCTTCGAAGGCGCCGGAATTGATCGCCGCATTGGCTTTTTCCAGAGAGCTTAAGGCGAATGCGTCCATGGACTCGCGGGTCAGGCCGTAATCGTCAGCCGTTTTCTGGGCGAAGGTGCCCATGGCGCCGCCGGTGTAGGCATCTTCAAGACCGTCGAGGAACATGTGGTCAAGCACCTTGCCGTGGCCCATGCGCATACCGCCGCGGGCTTTATCGAGCAGGTATGGGGCCTGGCTCATGCTCTCCATGCCGCCGGCAATCACCACCTTGGCGCTGCCTGCTTTGATGAGGTCATGGGCCAGCATCACGGTTTTCATGCCTGAGCCACACACCTTGTTGACCGTGGTGGCGCCCACTGACAGCGGCAAACCTGCGCCCAGTGCAGCCTGACGGGCTGGCGCCTGGCCAAGACCTGCAGGCAGCACGCAGCCCATCAGGAGTTCGTCAACCCTGGCGCCATCCAGGCCTGTGTCATCCAGCAGAGCCTTGACTGCAGTCGCGGCCAACTTGGGTGACGGCACCTCAGACAGGCTGCCCTGAAAACCACCCATGGCGGTGCGTTTTGCCGCAACAATGACGATATCCGATACGCTCATTTCTCACTCCAATTGCTTGTGATGCCCGGGGCCAAAACCCGGTGCAAATGTGATGGCGGTCGCGGTTTGCGACCCGATGCATTGAATGTGACGTTTACGCGAACGTAAAGCAAGTAGAAATTGGTCTAACAAGCCGCATTTTCTGGCTACGACTTGTCACTCTGGATTTACAGTGGCGGGAACTGAGATTGACACGGGTGCCGAAGCGGATTTCAAGGGCCTGCGCATTACATAAAAAGGCCGCAGAATCGCGACCTTTTCACATTGATTTTCAAGATTTTGAGCTGGCCTCCCAGGGGGTGATGGCACTCATGTCGGACAAATCGTAAGGGGTCAACTGGTACACATAATAATTAAGCCAGTTACTCACCAGGAGGCTGCCATGGCTGTGCCAGCGCGCCACCGGCGGCTGGGCCGGATCGTCATTTCGAAAGTAATTTTGGGGGATTTCGGGGTTAATACCCGCAGCCAAATCCCGGTGATATTCATCGCTCAGGGTGGATTTTTGGTATTCGGGGTGACCAATCACAAACAGGTTACGGCTGTTTCGGCTCAGCACCAGATAGGCCCCAGCCTCATCAGACTCTGCCAGTACCTGCAGTGCCGGGTGAGCATGAATTTGCGCCACCGGAATTTCGGCATAACGTGAATGAGGGGCGAAAAACTCCTCATCGAAACCACGCAGCAGCGGATGGTGGTCGCAGCTGCGACTGTGCACAAATACGCCGGAGCGTTTGGTTTTCAGCAATTCACGCTTGAGACCATAGAGATGATATAGCCCTGCATGGGCAGCCCAGCACAAAAACAATACCGAGGTGACATGGCTTTGGGACCAGTCGATGATTTCGCGGATGTGGTCCCAATAGGTCACCTCTTCAAAATCGAGCTGCCCCAGCGGCGCTCCCGTGATGATCAGGCCGTCATAATTTTTATGCCGTACATCCTCAAAGTCCCGGTAAAAGGTATTCATGTGGTCAAGCGAGGTGTGGCGGGACTCCTTGTCATGGATGCGCAGCAAGTCCACATCCACCTGCAAGGGTGTATTGCCAAGGAGCCTCAGCAGTTGGGTTTCTGTTTCTATCTTGTTGGGCATCAGATTGAGGATAAGCACCTTCATCGGACGTATGTCCTGATGGGCCGCCCGGGTTTCTGACATCACAAAGATATTTTCGGCCGACAGTATCTCTGCCGCGGGCAGATTGTCGGGGATTTTTACCGGCATACTGCGCCTCTCCCTTGATTAACTCCGGGGCGATGCCGGTAAGTGTAAAACTTAACCCGGTTCAGCGCCCCACACTGTCCAGCCTCACCGACATGCCGGTGGGCTGTGTGAAATCCACTCTGTAGCTTTGGGTATTGATAAACAGCAGTTTATCGCCCTGGGTGATGCGTGCGCCCACCGCGTAGGTGTGGCCCTGTTTAAAAGTGTCCGGCTTAAAGCGCAGCGTAAAGTCTTTGGGCACTGCGGTGACGGGTACCTTGAACTCTCCCAGCACCTCGGCCGCCACATCCATACGGGAAACATCCTGCACCTGCACCGTCAACACCGCATCCTGGGGCAGCGCGATACGCTCTCTGAACCAAACGCTGCCACTGATCTCCACGTCGTCGGCACTGCTGGCACATCCACCCAGTCCAACCGCCCCCACCAATGCCGCCATCGGCAGGGCAACACGCAATAACCATTTCTTCATGGTGATAATCTCCTAAATCATACATAAAGACTTCTGGATGTCTATACATCCAAGTTTGAATCTTGTTCAGCATGGGCTTTCACCCTATCATGGTAGCCCTGTACTTTTGCTGAATATCCTTATGACTCAAGCAACTGCAATAATTGTGGGCGCCAGCTCACACCTTGGCCGTGAATTGGTGACTCAACTCACACAGGAAGGCACCCGAGTGGGTGTTCTGGTACCCGAGCCAGAACTGATGACAGAATTTATCCAGTCCCTCGGGGGCAACGTTGAGATAGAAGCCCTACCCATCACAGAGCCAGAACGCGCCATAGCTGCCTTTGAAAACCTGTGGCAGCGTATGGGCGGTGCCCATCTGGTATTGGTCAATACAGGGCTCAACTCCTATCACCCGGATCTGCCCTGGCAGATAGACGCCGATATCATCAAGGTTAACGTGCAGGGCTTTGCGCTGATTTGCAATACGGCGTTCAGATTACTGCGCCTGCAAGGGTACGGGCAACTGGCTGCCATCAACTCCATCGCCGGTCAGCGAGGTGGCCCTGCCGTGGCTTACCATGCGTCCAAAGCCTTTGCGCAGAATTATCTCGAAGGTTTATCGATGCATGCCCAGCGATTGAAACTCCCCATCACCATTACCGATCTGCAACTGGGACTGCTGGACAAAGCCGCCATGCAGCAAAGCCGCTTTTGGTTACAGCCACTGCCCAAAGTCGCCACGCAGATTTTACACGCACTGAAAAAAGGTAAGCGCAGAGCCTACATCACCCGTCGCTGGGCGTTAGTGGCCTGGCTGATACGTCTGCTGCCGGAATACATCTACAACACCCGTCACTGGAAGAAAAAGGGCAAACATTGACAGCAATGTTCAATGAGAAAACAGCATGACAAAAGGCGCCCGGTGGGCGCCTTTTTTATCCAAGGTTTGGCAGGGAAGAAACAACCTTAGAATTTATAACCCACACTCACCATGTAAACCCATGGGTCGATATCAGTTTCAACCACAACAGGGGTATCACCCAGGTTGAATTTCACGTCTGTGCTGATGTCGGCGTACCACACAGAGGCGTTCAGCATCCAGTTTTTGTTGAAACTGTAGTCAAAACCTACCTGGGCGGCCCAACCCACTGAAGTGGACAGGCTCAAATCGGTCAGGGCACCGTCCAAATCGTTGGTGAATTCGGTGTCAAAGAAGTTGGTGTAGTTCACACCCACACCCACGTAAGGGCGGAAGGCGGAATTGGCGTTGCCAAAGTAGTACTGGGCAACCAGCGTCGGAGGCAGGTGCTTGGTTTCGGCAATCTTGCCCAACACGCCAAGAGACACATCATGGGTGAATGGTGTAGCCGCCAGGAGTTCGATGGCCCAGTTGTCGGTCAGCATGTAGCCAAAGTTCAGACCCAGCTGAGTGTTGTTGCTCACACCAAATTCGGCCACATCAGCCACGACTGGGCTGGACTCATTGGGTGCAACAACAACAGCACCGGCACGCACGATAATATCGCCAGCCTGGTGCGCAAAAGCAGAGGCAGAAACAACAGACAGCAGGGAGGCAGCGATCAGACCGGACAGATAGGATTTCTTCATCATTTACTCCATTAACCACGTGGGCTTTGTTATTTTCTGTTACGTCCGTAACAATTGAGGCCTAGCCTGCCAGAGCAACCCGTTAACTTTCTTGATCCAAATCAACACCACTGTGCGATACCCACTTTGGGGTAGCAAGAGCGCGATCGCGCTCACGCTTTTAGGGCATTTTGTCTTGTGGCTCAGCGAGATTGTGTTGTCATCGTCACAGCAGACTCAAAGAAACGCACAGTGACGTCGATTCAACTTCAATCGAAAAGCGGTTTACGCTTTCACGGCTTTGCAACGACAACCGACGTCATTGCCAAAAATATCTCCGGGCGAATAACGGGAAAGTCATCCAAATTCATCGATTGAGCGGGGTGTGCGAAGCAAATCGTCAGGATAAGAAAAGGTGAGTAAGCAGGAAGATGTGCGAATGCCTGGCGCCGCGCCAGTTGGAAAATCCTGCAATGGCGCAGCGCAGGTGCCGTCGCTGGCGCAGTGTATCCTCAGAGGAGAATGCGAGGCTGCTTTATGGCTGAGCCAATTGCAGTTTTGGGTAACGCGCAAGCCAGTCTTTTGAGCGAAGGCGCTGCAAAAACACCTCGACTGGCCGACGCGGAGATGGCGTGAGTTTCAGGGCAAAAAGGGATTCCAGTCCCCAGGCCGATTCAATGTGAAGCCTGTCTGCACAGGTGAGCCTGATTCCAACGGCCGTTTCCTGCTCCGGCCAGGCAGCCATGGCGTCCACCAAATTCTGGTAGGGCGCATCACCATGGCGCAGGTGCATGCGGCGCTGGTCTTTCACTTCCCAAGGGGTACCGGTGAGTCTCTTGCAAAGCGCCTCAGTGAGCTGCGCCTCCAGGGCACGCTCCCCTGCCCCCCAATAAATCAGGTCAACATCGGCAAGCTGACGAGGCTCAATACCATGGAGGCTATCCCACACCCGCTGGCGCACAAATCCAGCCGCCAGCAGATACTCCTCGATACCGAACCTGGCCATCACCTCTCTGGCCGCTTTAAGGCAGGTCATCGCAACCGCGTCTTCCCGCACCAAGCTGGCCAATCTGTCCTGCAAGACATCCGTGGCCAGCGGCTTGGCAGAAATGGGCGATGACACGGCTGATTACCTGCCAACCGGCTTCATCACCACTTCGGTGGTGAACTTGTTGTTGTGGATCACCGGAAAGCGATCGTAGGTTTGGAAAATCACCTGGTTGTTGTGTTTGATAAGTGCCACCACCCCGTAGTTCACATTGCTGCTGATAGTCTCGGCCGGCAAAATAAACTTGAAGGGCACTGGCGCGCGCACCACATTAAAGGTTTTCTGAGCGATGATAATGCCGGGGGTGTCTAAATCGATAACCGCAATGGTAATGGTGCTGTTTGGCGGCAACACCACAGACTCAAGATAACCCGCCGCGCCATTAATGATTATGGGTTTGGGCTCCTCTACCGTCACACAGGCGCTCAGGGCGCCGAGTATACACAGGGCGGCCATAACCCGGCCCGCTTTGGCAATTTTGCTCCACATCAGTTGCTGTCCTTTTTCATACGCATCAATCCTTCCTGAGTAGCCGACGCCACCAGCTCACCACGGCGATTGAAAAAATGTCCTTTTACAAAACCGCGGCCGCCGCTGGCATTGGGGCTATCGATACTGTATAGCAGCCAATCATTCATATCCAAGGGACGATGGAACCACATGGCATGGTCAATGGTGGCCATCCGCATGCCCGGTGTTAAAAACGACACCCCGTGCGGCTGGGCAGCTGTCACCAAAAAGTTGAAATCAGAGGCATAGGCAAGAAGCGCATCGTGCACGTGGCTGTCGCCTTCCACCTTACCGTTGGCACGCAGCCAAACATGGCGCACGGGCTCGCGGGAGCGCGGCGCCACCGGACTGACAGGGTCGACAATGCGCATCTCGATGGGCGCATCGGCCATAAACTTTTCCAGCATTTTTTCAGGAATTTTGTCCCTCAGGGTCACCGCCAACTCCTGCTGGTTCAATAGACCTTCGGGCCCCGGCACATCCGGCATACTTATCTGATGGGAAAATCCCTCTTCTTCTCCCTGGAAGGAGCAGGTCATGTAAAAAATCGGGCGGCCTTTTTGCACCGCTTTCACCCGACGGGCGCTGAACGAGCCGCCGTCGCGCATGATTTCCACGTCGTACACTATGGGAAGAGACTCATCGCCTGCCCGTAAGAAATAGCTGTGAAGTGAATGAACTTTACGGGTTGGCTCAACGGTTTCCCGGGCGGCGCTCAGAGCCTGTCCCATCACCTGACCGCCGAAGACATGACCAAAGCCCAGGTCCTGGCTCTGACCACGATAAAGTCCAATCTCCAGGGTTTCGAGGGTCAGCAGTGACAATAGATCGTTCAATACCTGACTCATGTTATCTCTCTGATTTAAAGTCAATTGCCAAGAGAGTAACAAAAAGCGCCATGCTCTGGCGAGTCTCAGTCGAGTCGAATGCCCTGCTCGTGGGCAGCACGCCTGGCAAAGGCGAGGATCTGGTCTTCACCGTTGGCGTGTTTTTGGATGGGCCAGGCGTTGGCGATATCGGACCAATGGGCGGCAATCACTTCGGGGGTGCGTAGATCAGATTCAAAATAACAATACCTGTGCTCCGCAATGCAAAGTTCACTGACACTGCCGCCTCCGGCGAGCAAATGGCGCCCACTGGGCGCCTGAGCGCTCAGCAAAAACAGCATGGAAGCCGTCACTATTTCCTTGGAGAACAGTGGTTTGACCTGTGGTGCCAAATGGGCGTCTGTCATGGCGGTGTGGGCAAGGGGGCAGAGGCTGTTCACCATCACATTGCGGGGCAGGCCTTCGGCGGCCAGGCCATTTACCAGGCCTATGAGCGCCATTTTGCTGCAGGCAAAGGCACTTTGATGCAGATCGCCATAAAGACCACTGACACCGGTGGACATCACAACCCGGCCATAGCCCCGGTTCATCATTCCAGGCCACAGCGCGTGTGTCAGGGCGATGCTGCCGAGCAAGTCCACCTGCAACTGGCGACGGATGGCGGTAATTGACTGATGCTCAAAGCTGCCGTGGGTGTGCATACCGGCATTATTGATAAGCAAATCCACACCAGCCCCGCTGGCTTCAAATGCCGCCGCCCAGGCCTCTATGGCGTCGGGTTCTCCCACGTCAACGGACCAATAGCGGGACATGGCCCCCATGACGTCGAGCGCCTTAAGCAGACTTTGTACTTCTGCGGCCTCTTCGGGCAAGCAATCAATCAGCATGACGCTGGCGCCACGCTCAGCCAGTGCCAGCGCATAGGCGCGTCCCAAACCGGATGCGGCACCGGAGATCAGGGCAGTCTGGTTATCGAATCGCATCTCGCTTTCCTTAGGCGCAAAAATCAAACAGCCGATTAAATAAAGCACAGCGTTAACGGTAAAACTTTGACCTTGACGGCAAATTTACCCGAAGGCCCCAGTGGCTGTGTGCGCCTTGTCCCAGTCTGCTAAATGCGTGTTTTCGATTGTGCTAACTTTCAACGCAATTCTTGTTATCCTATGGGCTGCAATCGTTTTTATCTTTTAAAGGCCACCATGAACCCCTGGATCCTTGCCATCAGACCCCGTACCCTGCCAGCGGCTATCGGCCCACTCCTGGTGGGAAATACCCTCGCGCTCGGTCTGGAAAGCTTCAGCATTACTATTGCCATCGCCTCGATGATCTGTGCCCTGTTGTTGCAAATTGCCGTGAACCTGGCCAATGACTATTTTGATTTTAAAAGCGGCGTGGATACCGAAGAGCGCCTGGGCCCTGTGCGGGTAACCCAAAGTGGCCTGATAGCCCCGGCCAGGGTTAAAGCGGCCATGATAGCGTCTTTGCTGGCGGCGCTTGCGGTCGGCTCTTATCTGATTTGGCACGGAGGCGCCCCCATCGCCGTGCTCGCCGCCGCCTCCATTTTGGGTGCGCTTTGTTACAGCGGCGGGCCCTATCCCCTCGCCTCCCACGGTCTGGGTGAAGTGGCCGCCTTTGTGTTTTTCGGCTTGGTCGCGGTTGTGGGCAGCTTTTATCTGCAGTCGGGCTTCGCCTCCATGGATGCCTGGATACTGGGTGCAGCAATTGGCCTTTTCAACGCCGCCATCATGCTGGTCAACAACACCCGGGACATCCGCACCGACACCCGCGCCGGTAAGCGCACCCTGGCGGTACGCATCGGCGAAGCCCAGTCACGGGTGCTGTATCAGGCATTGGTGTATTTGCCTTTTGGCTTGATTATCGGCAGTTTTCTGATGGGCTTACTGCCGGGCTGGCCTGTGCTCCTGTCCGGCTTGTCTCTGGTCATCGCAAGACGCCTGTCCCGGGAGTTCAGCGAGACCAGCGGCGGCGCCTTAAACCCCTTGCTGGGCCGCACCGCGAGGCTGACGCTGGTGTTCAGTGTACTCTTTTCCGTTGGGCTGCTTATTCCGGCTCAGGCCTGACGGCGTCATTGTAAGTCAGTAAATAAAAAGGCTTCCCGAGGGAAGCCTTTTTATTTACTGGTGTGAAGCGCGTAGCGTCAGCCGCTCACAGCGTTTACAGTTCAGCGCTTTTACAGTTCAGAGCTATTGCAGTTCAGCGCTATTACACTTCAGAGCTTTTGCAACTCACGCGCCGGACTGCTCCAGTTGAGGTGGTATTTTTCACCCGCCTGCGTATCGATACGCTCAAAGCTGTGGGCACCAAAGTAATCGCGCTGACCCTGCAACAAGTTGGCGGGCAGGGTTTCGCGGCGATAGCCGTCGTAATATGCCAGCGCCGAGGTAATACAAGGTGCAGGCACCCCCGCAAGGACGGCCTTGGACACCAGGTGGCGCCAGGATTGCTGGGCCTCACTCAGCGCCTCGGCAAAGCTTTTCGCTATCAGCAGATTGGCGAGTTTGGGCTCGGCCTCAAAGGCATCAGTAATGGACTGCAGGAAGGTGGCCCGAATGATACAACCGGCACGCCAGATGCGGGCGATGGCGGCAAAGTCCAGCTCCCATCCCTGTTCGGCGGCGTTCATGGCCATCAACTGGAAACCCTGGGCATAACAGCAAATTTTCGCGCAAAAGAGTGCCTGCTCCAGCTCATCGATAAAGCTTGTCGCATCTATGCCCTGCAACGGCATAGCGCCGGCCAGACGGCCTGCCAACTCGGTACGAAGCGCCTTTTGATTTGACAACGCCCGGGCGTAAACAGCCTCCGCAATCGTTGGCGCCGGGGTGCCAATTTGCAGGCTGCTGACCGCAGTCCACAAACCCGTGCCCTTCTGCCCGGCCTTATCCAGAATCATTTCCACCAGCGGCTTGCCGGTGAGGGGATCGCTCTGACGCAGCACTTCGGCGCTTATACCCATCAGGTAGCTGTTGAGTTTGCCGCGGTTCCAGCGTTCAAAAATAGCCGCTATCTCCACCGCCGACAGCCCAAGCACATCAGAGAGCAACTGATAGGCTTCGCAAATCAGCTGCATGTCGGCATATTCGATACCGTTGTGCACCATTTTTACGTAGTGGCCACTGCCAGCCGGACCTATGTACGCAGTGCAGGGCTCGCCTTCCAGTACAGGGTTACCCGGCTCAAAGCGCTCAATGGGCAAACCTGTGGTGTTGTCCACCTTGGCGGCAATGGCGCGCCAGATGGGGGCCACACTGTCCCAGGCTTCTTTTTTACCCGATGGCATCAGTGAAGGGCCAAAACGGGCGCCTACTTCGCCGCCGGAAACGGCAGAAGAGAAAAACACAAACTTGCCGGCGTACTCCTGCTCGCGCTTTACAGTATCGGTCCACAGGCTGTTGCCGGTGTCGATAACGATGTCATCAGGCTTGATACCGGCATCAATAAGGGCCGAGCAAACGCCGTCTACCGGCGCACCGGCAGGTACCGACAGCAACAGGAGTCTGGGTGAGGTCAAGGCGCAGAGCATGGACTTGAGACTGTCCACACCTGTCAGCTGCGTGGCCTTACTGTGTGCAGGTTTGGCGGCAACTTCGGCCTGCGATTGGCTGACGGCGGCGCGCACCTTGGCACCGTCGAGGTCAAAGGCGGCCACACGATAGCCATTGTCTGCGATATTGAGGGCAAGGTTTTTGCCCATGACACCCAGGCCGATAACCCCGATGTCGTGTAATTGGGTGTGGTTTTGCATGCTTTTTATTCCACGGGTACAGGAAGAGCCAAATTTCGCGGCGGATTATAGCGATTTTGGTAACTGAATTACAGTAATGCAAGATAATGCATAGGATTGCAGTGTAAAACTGTTGCTAAATGACGAGCTTAGGCATAAAAAAGCCCCCGTGGATATCGGAGGCTTTTTGGGTGTATCAGGGGTCAGACCCGGGCGTCACCATAGCCCATGCGGGTCAGGGTGTTGCGCACCAGTTCCAGCGTAGCCGGGTCTTCAATGGTGGCAGGTACACTGTATTCCTGATTGTCGGCAATCTTGCGCATGGTGGCACGCAGGATTTTACCTGAGCGGGTCTTGGGCAACTTGGGAATGGCACTGACCAGCTTAAAGGCGGCAACGGGGCCAATTTCACTTCGCACCAGCGCAACCAGCTCTTTATTGAGCTGTTCATCGGTGATGTCTACCCCGTTCTTGAGTACCACCAAGCCAAGGGGCACCTGACCTTTGAGCTTGTCCTCCACGCCAATCACAGCCGCTTCGGCAACTGCCGGATGCTGACAGAGCACCTCTTCAAACCGGCCCGTGGACAGACGATGGCCTGCTACGTTAATGACATCGTCGATACGGCTCATGATGTACAGGTAGCCGTCTTCATCCATGTAACCCGCATCGCCGGTGAGATAACAATCCGGGTACATGGAGAGGTAACTGTCGATGTAGCGTTTGTCGTTTTGCCACAGGGTCGGCAGTGTGCCCGGTGGCAATGGCAGGCGAATAACCACGTTGCCGTATTCACCGGCGCCCACGCTGTTACCGGCCTCGTCCACCACATCCACTTGATATCCGGGCACCGGCCGGGCGGGCGAGCCCGGCTTAATGGGCATTTGCGCAATCCCCATCAAGTTGGAGGCAACAGGCCAACCGGTTTCAGTTTGCCACCAGTGGTCAATCACAGGCTTGCCAAGCATTTCCTGGGCCCACAGCAGGGTATCGGGATCGCAGCGCTCCCCGGCCAGGAACATCTGCTTAAGGCAGTCAAGGTTGGTGTTACGGCAGAAAAAGCCTTCAGGGTCTTCACGCTTGATGGCGCGAATGGCAGTGGGCGCGGTAAAGAAACTCTTTACACCATACTTTTTAATGGTGCGCCAGAACGCACCGGCATCCGGGGTGCCCACGGGTTTGCCTTCATAGAGCACAGAGGTGGCACCGGCAATCAGAGGGCCGTACACGATGTAAGAGTGTCCTACCACCCAGCCCACGTCTGAGGCGGCCCAGAAGGTATCACCGGGTTCGATGTCGTAGAGGTAGCGCATCGACCACGCCAGCGCCACTGCGTGGCCGCCGTTGTCCCGCACCACGCCCTTGGGTTGGCCGGTGGTGCCAGAGGTATAGAGCACATACAGGGGGTCGGTTGCCTTGACCGGCACCCAATCGGCATCGGCTGCGCTGGCCACAGACTCTTGCCAGTCAAGATCACGCCCGGGGGTCATCGCTGCCTCATATTGAGGGCGCTGTAAGATCAAACATTTACTGACCTTATGGCTCGCCTGAGCCAGGGCCGCATCCAGCAGCGGCTTATAGGCCACCACACCCGAAGGCTCAACCCCACAGGAAGCTGAAAGCACCATCACTGGTTTGGCATCATTGATACGACTGGCCAGTTCATTGGCAGCAAAACCGCCAAACACCACAGAGTGAATCGCGCCGATACGGGCACAGGCGAGCATGGCATAAGCCGTCTCGGGCACCATGGGCATGTAAATCACTACCCGGTCACCCTTATTCACACCCTGTGCCTTGAGCAGGCCAGCCAGGCGCTTCACCTGGGCCAGACACTCGGTGTAGCTGATAGAATATTCGGTTTCCGTTACCGGACTGACGTAATGAAACGCCGTCTGACTGCCACGCCCGGCATCCACCTGACGGTCGAGGGCGTTATAGCAGGTATTGATTTCGCCGTCTGTGTACCAGCGATATAAAGGCGCCTGTGACGAATCCAGAATGGTCGATGGCGCCTTGTGCCAGTCCACCATATCGGCAGCCTTTCGCCAGTATTGCTCGGGGTTATCCCTGGCTTCCTGGCGCAGCGCCTCAGCAGGATCCGCGGGCATCTTTGTGCTTGTGCTTATTGTTGTCATTGTAATGGTCCTCCGGGGTGGAGTGGCGACATCTGCGCCGGTAAGGTCCCTTCCTTATCTTCGGCATTATTGCGCGGAGTCGCCCCGCCCCCCATTAGACAAAAGCCTAGGGCGGCTTGAGTATGAGACACACAAGGATGGCCATCACGGCAGGAAACACGGGTAGGTTAGGTGCTTGGATGATCAAGATAAGCAAATACCCCCACCCTAAAGAGCACGCGAGCCCATTGAAAACATTTCCCGGCGAGCCTGTAAGCTAAGCCTGACACCGGTCACCATGAAAATACATTTCGCACACAGCTCCCAACTTTACCTTTACGTAAACTTCATATATCTTGCATCCAATTGAAACAAGAAAAATCCGGTGTCGAGATGAGTTCAACCAACAGTGCGCAAACCAGCTATTCAATCAGTGACTTGTCGAAAGAATTCGACATTACCACCCGCTCTATCCGCTTCTATGAGGATCAGGGGCTGCTCAAGCCCAAGCGTCGTGGTCAAACCCGTATCTACAGCCTGAAAGACCGGGTTCGCCTTAAGCTGATTCTGCGCGGTAAGCGCCTCGGGTTTTCCCTGGCGGAAACCCGCCGTTTGTTTGAACTTTACGATGCCGACAAAACCAGCGTAACCCAGCTCAATACCATGCTGGCGCTGATTGAAGAGAAAAAAGCGGCACTGCAACAACAGATGGACGATATCAAGGTGGTCTTGATGGAACTCACCAGCGCCGAGGCCCAATGCCGCGGCGCCCTGGATGGCCAATCCAGGAGTTCCTGAACTGACGCCAACGCCCAGACTGAAACCAGACCGACACAATAACAAAGATAACAAGACAACAAGCAGATTTAAGGACACAAGCACATGAGCCACCTGTACTCTACTCTCAACTTCGGACTCGGTGAAGACGTGGATATGCTGCGGGACGCGGTATACGAATTTGCCAAGGGTGAAATTGCGCCGCTGGCGGAAAAGGTTGACCGCGACAACGCCTTCCCCAACGAGCTGTGGGCCAAGTTCGGTGACATGGGCCTGCTTGGCGTGACCGTGGCCGAAGAATACGGCGGCGTGAACATGGGTTACCTCGCCCACGTGGTGGCCATGGAAGAAATCAGCCGCGCCTCGGCCTCCATTGGCCTGTCTTACGGCGCTCACTCCAACCTGTGCGTTAACCAAATCTATCGCAACGGCAATGAGGCCCAGCGTGCCAAGTACCTGCCCAAGCTCATCAGCGGTGAGCACATTGGCGCCCTGGCCATGAGCGAGCCCAATGCCGGCTCCGACGTGGTATCCATGAAGCTGCATGCCCGCAAGGAAGGCGACCGCTATATCCTCAATGGCAACAAGATGTGGATCACCAATGGCCCCGATGCCCACACCTATGTGATTTATGCCAAGACTGACCTCGACAAGGGACCACACGGCATCACCGCCTTTATCGTTGAGCGTGGATTCAAGGGTTTCTCCCAGGCGCAAAAGCTCGACAAGCTGGGTATGCGCGGCTCCAACACCTGTGAGCTGGTGTTTGAAGACTGTGAAGTACCGGAAGAAAACATCTTAGGCGGCCTCAACAACGGCGTGAAAGTGCTGATGAGTGGCCTCGATTACGAGCGCGTGGTGCTCTCCGGTGGCCCACTGGGCATCATGACAGCCTGTATGGATATAGTCGTGCCTTATGTGCACGAGCGGGTGCAGTTTGGCAAGTCTATTGGTGAATTCCAACTGGTGCAGGGCAAGCTTGCCGACATGTACACCGGCATGAATGCGGCCAAGTCTTACGTTTACAACGTGGCCCGTGCCTGTGACAGAGGCGAAACCACCCGTAAAGATGCCGCCGGTGTCATCCTATACGCCGCCGAATTGGCAACCAAGATGGCGCTGGACGCCATTCAGCTGCTGGGCGGTAACGGTTATGTGAATGAATATGCCACCGGCCGTTTGCTGCGGGATGCCAAGCTGTATGAAATCGGCGCAGGCACCTCGGAAATCCGCCGCATGCTGATTGGCCGCGAGCTGTTTAACGAGACTAAATAAGCAAAGCCGATAAGTCAGGCGGATAAGCCCTACTCTTCACATCCACTCCCCGGCGAAGTGCCGGGGCAAAGGGACACTGCGGCAGGCAATACGCCTGCCCCTTGGAGGACACAAGACGTGACTCAACTTACCTCCCGCGTGAATCCACGCAGCGACGAATTCAAACAAAAACACGATGCCATGGCGGCCCTGGTGGCTGACCTCAAGGATAAGCTCGCCCATATCGAACAGGGCGGCGGCCTGGTGGCCATGGAGCGCCACTTATCCCGTGGCAAGCTCGCCCCCCGCGCCCGGGTGGAAAAACTCTTAGACCCCGGTTCGCCCTTTTTGGAGCTCAGCCAATTTGCCGCGTTCGAAGTCTACGATGAAGACGTACCGGCAGCAGGCATCATTGCCGGTATCGGCCGGGTCAGCGGCGTCGAGTGCATGATTATTGCCAACGATGCCACCGTAAAAGGCGGTACCTACTACCCCATCACGGTGAAAAAGCACCTGCGCGCCCAGGCCATTGCCGAGCGCTGCCATCTGCCCTGCATCTATCTGGTAGACTCAGGCGGCGCCAACCTGCCCCGTCAGGACGAAGTCTTCCCCGACCGTGACCACTTCGGCCGCATCTTCTTCAATCAGGCACGTATGTCCGCCAAGGGCATTCCGCAAATCGCGGTGGTAATGGGTCTGTGTACCGCAGGCGGCGCCTATGTGCCTGCCATGGCGGATGAATCCATTATTGTGCGCGAACAGGGCACCATCTTTTTGGCAGGCCCGCCTCTTGTGAAAGCGGCCACCGGCGAAGAAGTCAGCGCCGAGGAGCTTGGCGGCGGCGATGTACACACCAAAATCAGTGGCGTGGCCGATCATCTGGCGCAAAACGATGAGCACGCGCTGGAGCTCGCCCGCAAGGCAGTATCGCGCCTTAATCATCAAAAGCAGGTTGAGCTGCAACTTTCGAAAGTGAAACCGCCCAAGTACGACATCAACGAACTGTACGGCATAGTCGGTACCGACCTTAAAAAGCCCTTCGATGTGAAGGAAGTGATTGCCCGCATCGTGGATGACTCCGACTTTGACGAGTTCAAGGCCAACTACGGCACCACCCTGGTGTGCGGATTTGCCCGTATCCATGGGTATCCGGTGGGGATTGTAGCCAACAACGGCATCCTGTTTTCAGAGTCGGCCCAAAAAGGCGCCCACTTTATTGAGCTGTGCTGCCAGCGCAAAATCCCGCTGGTGTTTTTGCAAAACATCACCGGCTTTATGGTGGGTAAAAAATACGAGCACGAAGGCATTGCAAAGCACGGTGCCAAGATGGTGACTGCGGTTTCCTGCGCCACTGTGCCCAAATTCACCGTGCTGATTGGCGGCAGCTACGGCGCCGGTAACTACGGCATGTGTGGCCGCGCCTTTGAGCCTACCCTGATGTGGATGTGGCCCAATGCCCGCATTTCAGTGATGGGCGGAGAGCAGGCCGCTGGTGTGCTCGCCACTGTGCGTAAAGATGGTCTGGCCCGCAAAGGCGAAACCATGAGCGCCGAAGAAGAAGCCAAATTCAAGGCGCCCATCATCGCCCAGTACGATAAAGAAGGTCATCCATACCATGCCAGCGCCCGCCTGTGGGATGACGGCATTATCGACCCGGCGCAAACCCGTGACGTACTGGGGCTGGCCATATCCGCCGCCCTCAATGCCCCCATCGAAGAGACCCGCTTCGGCGTGTTCCGCATGTAAGGAGAAGGCTATGACAACCATGACTTCCATTGCCGAGCTGTCTGCCTCCTTCAGCCGCATCCGCCTGGAGCTTAACGGCAGGGTGGGGTATCTCATCTTAAATCGCCCCGAGGTGCACAACGCCTTCGATGAGGTGATGATTAGCGAAATGACCCAGGCCATCAACGCCTTCGCCCATGAGAGCGAGTGCGCTGTAATGGTGCTTAAAAGCGACGGCAAGCACTTCAGCGCTGGCGCCGACTTGAACTGGATGCGCAAGCAAGCCGCCATGGACTTTGACGACAACCTCAAAGATGCCCGCGAGCTTGCCAACCTGATGGATACCCTGGACCGCTTCCCCAAGCCCTCCATCGCCCTGGTAAACGGTGCAGCCTACGGCGGCGCGCTGGGGCTGGTTTGCTGCTGCGATATTGCGATTTCGAGCCACAAAGCGAGTTTCTGCCTGTCTGAAGTCAAACTTGGCCTCATTCCGGCGGTGATTAGCCCGTACGTGGTGCGCGCCATGGGACCACGCCAGAGCCGCCGCTATATGCTCACGGCTGAGCGCTTCGATGCCAGCATGGCGCTGGCCTTAGGCGTAGTGCATGAAATCGCAGACGATTTGGACGCTGCAGCCGCGCCCATTATCCAAAATCTGCTGAGTGGCAGCCCCCAGGCGCTGGGGTGGTGCAAATCGCTTATTGCCCGTTTGCAAAGCGGCGTAATTGATGAGCACACCCGTGACTACACCAGCGAGCGCATCGCCCGCATTCGGGTGTCCGCCGAAGGACAGGAAGGCCTCAACGCCTTTTTTGATAAGCGCAGCCCAGCGTGGGTTAATGATACCGGCAGCAAGGACTAAGGGATTTTTCATGTTTAACAAACTCTTAATTGCCAATCGCGGCGAAATTGCCTGCCGCGTTATCCGCACCGCCCGCGACATGGGCATTAAAACCGTGGCCGTCTACTCAGATGCCGACCGCGACGCCCGCCATGTGGCGCTGGCAGATGAGTCTTTTTATCTGGGTGAAAGCGCCCCGGCGAGCTCTTATCTTCGCGGTGAGCTGATTATCGATATCGCCAAAAAATGCGGCGCCGAGGCCATTCACCCCGGTTACGGCTTTTTGTCGGAAAACGCTGCTTTTGCCCGCGCCTGTGAGGCAAGCGGCATCGCCTTTGTGGGCCCGGGCTCAGACGCCATCGACGCCATGGGCAGCAAAAGCGCCGCCAAGCTGATTATGGAAAAAGCCGGTGTGCCCCTGGTACCCGGTTACCACGGCGACGACCAAAGTGATGCCACCCTGCTTGCTGAAGCCAAAAAAATTGGTTATCCCCTGCTTATCAAGGCCGCCTACGGTGGTGGCGGCAAGGGCATGCGTATTGTCGAGAGTGAGAGCGAGCTTAAAGCGGCCATCGACTCGGCCCGCCGCGAGGCCGCCTCAAGCTTTGGCAACGATAAACTCTTGATGGAGCGTTATCTGCGTCAGCCGCGCCACGTTGAGGTGCAGGTGTTTGCAGACTCACAGGGCAACTGCGTGTATCTGTCTGACCGCGACTGCTCTATTCAGCGCCGCCACCAAAAGGTGGTGGAAGAAGCCCCTGCCCCGGGCCTGCCGGACAGCCTGCGCAAGCAAATGGGTGAAGCTGCCGTTGCCGCTGCCAAGGCCATCGACTATCGCGGCGCCGGTACCGTGGAGTTCCTGCTTGACGTCGATATGAGCTTCTTCTTTATGGAGATGAACACCCGTCTGCAGGTAGAGCACCCGGTGACCGAAATGGTCACTGGTCAGGATTTGGTGAAATGGCAGCTGCTGGTTGCTGCGGGTGCCCAGCTGCCACTGGAGCAGCACGAAATCCAAATCCATGGCCACGCCTTTGAGGTGCGGATTTACGCCGAAGATCCCAATAACGAGTTTTTGCCTGCCAGTGGCAAGCTCACCTTTTTGCGTGAGCCAGAGCCAAGCCGTCATGTGCGCATCGACTCTGGCGTGCGTGAAAATGATGTGATTTCAAACTACTACGACCCCATGATTGCCAAGCTGATTGTGTGGGACGAGTCGCGCCCCCGCGCGCTGGCACGCCTTACCCGCGCCCTTGGCGATTACCGTGTGGGCGGACTTAAACACAATATCGAGTTTCTCTCCAACATCGCCGAGCATCCGGCGTTTGCACAGGCGAACTTTTCCACCGACTTTATCGGCCGCTATGGTGATGCGCTGATTGGCGACAGTCGCGACGAAGCAGACACCGCCTTTGTGCTGGCCGTGCTCACTCAGCTGCGTTTACGTGAGGCTGTGTCTCAGGACGTGGCTGGACACGACCCCTTCAGCCCCTGGTCGAGCCTGAAAGGCTTTCGCCTAAGCAGCCCAAGACGCCACAGCGTAACCCTGCTGGATGACGCTCACCAAAGCCGCAGCGCAGAGCTCACCGAGTCAAACGGCCGCTATCAGCTGTGCCTTAACGACAAGCTGATTGAGCTAAGCGGCAGCATTGAAGACAGCGAGCTTAAGTGCGAAATCAACGGCCACAAAATGAAGGTGACAGTATCGCTGGAAGACGGCGGCCTCACCGTGTTCCTCTCAAGCGGCAGTTACCACTTCCGTGAAGTGCTCGGCCAGGTGCTGGAAGAAACCGCGAGCTCAGAAGATAAACTCAAGGCACCGATGAACGGCACTGTGGTGACCCATCTGGTGGCTGCGGGCGATAAAGTCAGCGCCGGTCAGGGTTTGCTCGTGATGGAAGCCATGAAGATGGAATACACCATAGAAGCGCCCTTTGATGGGGTGGTGAGCGAGTTCTTCTTTGCCCCCGGCGAGCTGGTGTCGGACGGTACCTTGCTGCTGGCGCTGGAGATGGCCGATGCTGCAGCCGACAGTAAAGAAACGGAGGCCTGAGATGGCACTGCCAACCCATATCAGCCTGTTTGAAGTCGGCCCCCGTGACGGCCTGCAAAACGAAAAGCAGGTGACCACGGCGGACAAAATTCTGCTGGTTGAAAGCCTTGCCGCCGCCGGAGTAAAACGTATCGAAGCAGCCAGTTTTGTGTCGCCCAAGTGGGTGCCGCAAATGGCCGACTCCGGCGAGGTACTCAAGGGTATTTCCCGCGTGGCCGGAGTGCGTTACAGCGCCCTCACCCCCAATCTCAAGGGGCTGGAACTGGCACTTGACGCCAACGCCTCTGAGGTAGCGGTATTTGCCGCCGCCAGCGAGGGCTTTAGCCAGAAGAACATCAACTGCTCGATTGAAGAGTCGATTGAGCGGTTTATCCCACTGATAGAAAAAGCAAAAGAGCATAACCTGCCGGTGCGTGGTTATGTCTCCTGTGTGCTGGGTTGCCCCTACGATGGCGAGATAGCCACAAGCGAAGTGGCGCGGGTGTCTGAAATTCTGTACAAACTCGGCTGCTATGAAATTTCTTTGGGTGACACCATAGGCGTTGGCACACCGCTAAAGGCCCGTAAAATGGTGGAGGCCGTGGCGGCCAGGGTGCCAGTGGACAAACTTGCGCTGCACTTTCACGACACCTACGGCCAGGCGCTGGCCAATATCCTCGCCAGCCTTGAGAGTGGCATCCGCACCGTGGATACCTCGGTGGCGGGCCTGGGCGGCTGCCCCTACGCCAAAGGCGCGTCGGGTAACCTTGCCAGCGAAGATTTGGTGTATATGCTCCACGGCATGGGCATAGAAACAGGCATTGATCTGCATAAGCTGATTGAGGCCGGAAACCGCATCAGTGCCGCCCTTGGTCGGCACAGCGGCGCCAAAGTGGCACGGGCTCTGACCTAGCCACTGCAAGATAACAATAACTATCTCCTGCCCCACAGCGGGCAGGCGAATAAAGCACAGCACACCACCTGACATCACAGCAGGTTAAGAACAAAAGGAAGACAAGATGGCTGGACTCTACAAGGTCGTCGACAGTTACGACCAGGCCCTGGCGGGCCTAACTGACAATATGACCATTATGGTGGGCGGATTTGGCCTGTGCGGTATTCCGGAAGGCCTGATTAACCAGATGGTAAAACTTGGCACCAAGGGGCTGACTGCCATTTCCAACAACGCAGGGGTGGACGACTTTGGTCTGGGGCTGTTGCTGCAAAACAAGCAGATCAGCACCATGATAGCCTCCTACGTGGGTGAAAACGCCACCTTCGAGCGCCAGATGCTGAGCGGCGAGCTGAACGTTATCCTCACCCCACAGGGCACACTGGCTGAAAAAATCCGTGCCGGCGGCGCCGGTATCCCGGCTTTCTTTACCGCCACTGGCTACGGCACTCCGGTTGCCGAGGGTAAAGAAACCCGCGAAATCAAGGGTCGCCACTATGTGCTGGAAGAGTCCCTGACCGCCGATTTTGCCCTTATCCGCGCCTGGAAGGCCGATACCATGGGTAACCTGGTGTTCCGTAAAACCGCCGCCAACTTCAACCCCATGATGGCCACCGCCGGTAAAATCACCGTGGTGGAAGTGGAAGAAATTGTTGAGCCGGGCGAGCTTGACCCGGACCATATCCACACCCCGGGCATTTATGTGGATCGCATCATCAAAGGCAGCTTTGAGAAGCGTATCGAACAGCGCACCGTGAAAAAGGCTTAAGGAGACCGCCATGGCACTTTCAAGAGAACAACTGGCCCAGCGCGTCGCCAAAGAGCTTAAAGACGGCTACTACGTAAACTTAGGCATCGGCATCCCTACCTTGGTGGCCAACTATATCCCCGACGGCATGCAGGTGATGCTGCAGTCGGAAAATGGCCTGCTGGGCATGGGCGAATTCCCCACCGAAGAGACTATCGACCCGGATCTGATTAACGCCGGTAAGCAAACCGTAACAGCGGTAAAAGGCGCATCGTTTTTCTCCAGCGCCGAAAGCTTCGCCATGATCCGCGGCGGCCATGTGGACTTAACCGTGCTCGGTGCCTTCGAGGTGGACGTTGAAGGCTCTATCGCCTCCTGGATGATCCCCGGCAAGCTGGTAAAAGGCATGGGCGGTGCCATGGATTTGGTGGCCGGTGCCGACAATATTATCGTTACCATGATGCACGCCGATAAATACGGTAACTCCAAGCTGCTGCCCAAGTGCGAGCTGCCGCTCACCGGCTTTGGCTGTATCAAACGCGTGCTTACCGATCTGGCCTTTATCGAAATCAAAGATGGCGCCTTCCACCTGCTGGAGCGCGCCCCCGGCGTGACCGTGGAAGAAATCGTCGAGAAGACCGCAGGCAAGCTTATCGTGCCCGAGCACGTACCTGAGATGCAGTTCTAAACGGCCCAGCGCTTTCAGGCCAGTCCATAAAAACACCCGCAGCTGCGGGTGTTTTTATATGTATAGCCTGCTGCTATTTACCAATCCAAACTTGCGACATCATCCCGCTTGTTAAGCTGTTGTTATTTATGTATCTTAAGCATTAATAAGGTGCGAATTTGTCATGATAATTACAGGCGTCGCACTGGTCACACTGATAGTCAGCTGATAACAACTTGTATTGAGTCTTCAGCAAAAAAACAGCCAGGGAAGCGCATAATCTGTAGAGACTAAGGATAAACTCACCATTCTCTCCACTACCGCCCTGGCCTATCGGCTCTGACTCAAACCGCTCAAATATCATCATTAGATGCCCTTCCAAATGAAGGGCGTCATGCGGTAGCCATGGCGTTTACCGGTAGCCACAATGGTGAATCAGGGATGGTGAATCGGGAATTGGGAATAGTGAATCGGGGATGGTGAGTCGGGATGGCATAGTCACAACCGATCAAGGGGGCTGACTGTTCCGGCGTAATGCTGGCCCAGTACGTGGGTGTAAATCTGGGTTGTCTTTACATCGTTATGGCCCAATAACTCCTGCACAGTACGGATATCGTATCCGGCCTGCAGCAAGTGAGTAGCGAAGGAATGACGGAAAGTATGGCAATTCACCTTTTTGCGCACCCCAGCATGACGCACCGCGATTCTCAACGCTTTGCGAATCGCACTGTCGTGAAGATGATGGCGGCAAATTTCACCGGTGATAGGATGAGGGCATAATCCACTACTCGGAAACAAATACATCCAGCCAGGTTCGCGAAAGGCATTCGGGTACTTTACCGAAAGTGCTGTAGGCATCGATGGTCCAATACCACGTTGATTGTCTTTTTGCTGGATATTCAGACTATGTTCAATTTGATCCGGTAACCAATTCAGGCAACTTCGGCTGAGCAACGTTTGGCGGTCCTTATTCCCTTTACCGTCATGCACGGTCACAGATAACCGCTCCAAGTCGACATCCTGCACCCTAAGCCTGAGACATTCTGTCACTCTGAGCCCACTGCCGTAGAGCATTTGAATCACATGTAAGTGAACCCCACTCAGTTTAGCGAGGATATGTGCGACCTCTGTCTGTGTGACGACGATGGGCAAAGAACGCTGCTTGGTGGCCAATGAAAAAGGCAACTCGCCAAGCTCAATCTGTAAAAACTTTTGATACAGATAGATCAACGCATTTAAGGCCACTTTTTGGGTATTCGCGGCCACATGGCGCTCTACAGCAAGATAGGTTAAAAACGCGGTAATTTCCGCGCTGCCCATAGTGTCAGGATGGCGTTTTTGATTGAAAAGAATGTAAAACTTAATCCAATGAAGGTAAGTTTTCTCCGTGCGCAAGCTGTAGCCTCTCAAACGTATACTGTCGCGGACAGCATTCAGGAAGGGACTGTGTGTCATCAAACACCTCAAAAAAACAACTGTATATAAAAACAGTATTAATGGTGTTTTTCAAAATGCAAGCACGGTTATCTCAATTGATTGGCACGAATCACCCAGCCTAAAAACACTATTTATTATAAAAATTAATAACTTAAAAATTTACTAAGTTTGAATAACAGGCCGAAAACACAAACAAAGTGTGCCGGCACGCTTTGCGCTGGCAACTTATATGGACAAGATCATCTAAATAGTTAATTCTATTGAACATAAACCGGCACGCTTTTCACTGGTCTGAGGTGATAAACGAGCCGTCTCACTATACAAAGTTAGGGCTCTTGGTACTTATGAATGAAAGCTAGTGATTTAATAAAAAAGCTCGAAGCTGATCCCGATTATCAGGAGATGCAAAAGCGTAGAGCTCTGGAGTTAAAAGAGAGAGAAGCTGTTCTGGCAGAGGATGAGCGAAGCTTATTAGAAGAACTGTCATTAATTGGTTATGCAATTGAATCAGTATGGGACTTCGTCAACAATAATAATCGCCATGAGTTTTTACGTAAGTTTAATGGCAGCTATGCTGGAGCCTATCCAACTTTGGTAAAGCACCTAACTATTGAGCATCACCCAAGAATTAGAGAGGGTATAATTCGTGCTCTCACGGAAAAAGATGCTAATGAGGTTGCGTCCGAGTCTTTATTGTCTGAGTTTTATAAAGAGCAAGACTTGAATTTAAAGTGGGTGCTTGCAAATGCTTTACGCACAGTTTTAACTCTCTCCCAAAAAGCCAAGCACCCTGAATACAAGGAGGTTTACAATGGCAAAGGTCAGCCCTAACAAGCACATGTTGTCGGACTGGTTTTCCGCTGCGCTCCAAACCAGCCGCAAATGCGGGCGTTAAGAGGCAAGAGATAGTAAGTGCAACAGTCACAGATTATGGAAGATAAGATTATTTCAGCAGTGAGAACTTTTGCTAGCTCGATAAACTCGGGTGGCAAAGTCGTAGCTGATATGTCTGAACTAATTGAAGTTACTTCTCAGTTGCCTCTTTCGAGTTTTGATTACTGGGAACGATTTATTCGTTCAGAATTCTCTACAGCCCTACGGGAATCCAATTCCCCTAAGTGGAAGGTATGGTCAAAACCCAAGGAATTAGTAACTTGGCTTGACCTTATTAGCTGGGATGGTTACAAACGCGAAAAAGCACTGCGCGCCCTGTCTGGTGCTGCACCAAATACTTTCTTTTTTTCTCTTGCAGTTCGTAGGCTCAATGATTGGGTGCCTCAAGTCCGTAAAGCCGCAAGGGAAAAGCTCCCTGAGATAGCAAAATCTACAGTTCCTGAATGTGTAGTTGACGCATTATGTGTAGCACTTTCCAATTGGAATTCGTGGGGTAGGATTGAAGATGCAGATAAAGAGGTTCTTCTAAAAATTCTCTGTGAGAAAGAGATAGCAAAGTCCCTTCGATCAAAATTAATTTTTTCTGCTTCAGGGCCTATGCCATCACTCTTTTCTCAGCTTGGCCGCACTCCAATACTTGATGGGCAAATTGAAGAAATAGCAAAATCCGCTATTCAGCCTTCGGTCCGGGCCAAGGCATACCGCAGCTTATTTGAGGGGCGGGTTATCTGGATAGAAGGCCGAAAATGGGTGTGGACTGATATAAGGTACTGTGAAGGCAGGCTAAAGCCTATCGTTGGTGAGCGGAAGTTAGAAATTGAAACTCCACTAATAGACTTACTAAAAAGGTCATCAGAAGATCGCTCATCCATCGTTAGGCGTGTTTCAGCAGAGATTCTAATACGAGAGCTGGGAAATCTGGGTGTAAAAGCCAAAGAGTTTGCCGAACGCTTTGCTTTAGATAGCTCACAAGCTGTATCTGAAAGGGGTGATTTTGCCTTAAAGAAATTAGACGAAGCAGAGCGTGCCAATGCCTCTTAACAAGCGCATGTTGTCGGACTGGTTTTCCGCTGCGCTCCAAACCAGCCGCAAATGCGGGCGTTAGGTGCCCCGTGAAATCCGCATTTAAATTCACATGCTCAGTGACTAGAAAGCCTGCGATCAAAGACTCGATTCCATTTGTGGTAATGTTATGGCTGGTTTGTTTAGCTGTTGTTTTCAATGGTGCAGCTTTGTTCATTGTAATTGCGCTTGGCTTGGAGGAAGCATTTGCTTCATTTTCAAACGTATACTTGGCTGTTCAATTTTCTTTGTTTACTGGTTTATTTTTTGCGTTAGTTTATAGATTAGGACGGATGCTTCAGTAGCAAGGCCACCTAACAAACCAAGTCAGCGGGACAATTACATGCAGGCTCCCGTCACTTCGTTCCGTATTTTAGCCTGCATGTACTTGCCCCTGCTTGGGGCGTTAGCTTTCAATTTAATTTCAAGGATGGAACGTGAAACTACTCAAATTAACCTTATTAATTATCTACTTTCTTTCTTGCACTGTGAATGCCGAAGAACGTTATGCGTTTTTAGAAAACGAAATCACATTGTTTATGAAAAACAATGATATACCAGCTGTCACTGTAGGGGTAATAGAGAACGGTGATATACAGTTTGAAAAAGCTTACGGGACATACAGCAGAGAGAATATAAAGCCAGTTACAACTGATAGCTTATTTCAGATAGGTTCTCAAACGAAGGTGATTACCAGTTTAATTACACTCGCCGCAGTGGAAGACGGAATACTAAAACTGGATGATAATCTGGATACTTTACTTCCTGATTTGTTCTCTTCTATAGACAAAAATACACTACAGAAAATAACCATTGATACCTTGCTAAGTCATCGCTCAGGTCTTCCAAACTACCCAAAAAATGTCACACGTATAGATGGTGATCCTATGGAGGGAGGATACAGCGAAGCTCAACTGCTGATCGCGCTTAAATCAACCATTTTAGATTTTGAACCCGGTAGCAAGTTTTCGTATTCGAATTTTAATTATGCACTTATTGGGTACATTCTTAGCAAGAAAACAGGGAAAACATATGAAACCCTTATTAATGAATATTTGCGTAAACGACTTGGTATCACCGAAGTCTACAGTCAGTTACAAGCTGATAGATCTTCCGTTGTTGTTACGCCCTACAGGAAAGATAACCGGTTAATAAAAACGAAGCCTTGGGAAATGGGCCTGCTTACGCCGCACGGTGGTTTGTATGCATCTAATCACGCTCTTTTGAAATTAATGGAGCAGCAAATTTCAGCGTACCAAGTTTTCTTTAAAAACAGACAGGCTTCTCCTTTAGTTTCAACACAAACAAGTTATGCAACGGGACTTTATCCAGGGTTAAGCTATGGCTTTGGCATGTTCGAGGCAACGGCTGAGTTAGGTTTATATCCTGAAACCGTGCTGTGGCACGGTGGAGATCTTGATGGCTTTGGCAGTGAGTATATTTTTTCACCAAGCTCAAAAGTTGGCATTGTGCTTTTGACATCTAGTGGAGGCAGAGAATTTGTGCTCCTTGGAAGGAAATTGATGAATAGCCTTCTGACTGAGAAAGCTAACAAGTCAATGCAGCCGACCGCTAACGCGTCGGCTGATTGAAGCGTTAGCTAAAAAAGGAGGCTATATGCCAAGAAAGAAGCAACTCAAAGTAAATGGAAGTGCAATCACGGGATTCAGTGTGCAAGTTAAAACAGTTAAAAGCACATATGATGGATCTCCGATTGATATTGTGGATCTACAAATTTCTACGGGTAACGATGTCTATAGCTACGATATACGTCAAGACGAGAGAGCGCCTGATGTGAATGCAACTAGACACTACATTGAGGACTCTTTAAATAAAGCTAAAGAAGATTTCTTGAACGTTGAAATTTCCGAGTACACAGAAAAAAGTTACCTATTTTTTAATGTTCAGAAAATAGGGCAAGTCCAATACACCGGTTACAGGCTTTAGCTTGTTTCGTAGGGAGTGGCGGCATGCAAAAAGAACAATGCTATATGTGTGAAAAATCAGCCACATCTGCTGAGCATGTTCCACCAAAGTGCTTATTCCCGGAATTTAAAGACGCCAAGAAAAACTTAAGGGTTAACTTAATTACTGTTCCTTCATGCGATGAGCACAATGGAAAAAAATCACATGACGATGAATTCTTGATGGTTAGCATCGCCGGAATAATTGGCAATAACTCAATCGGCTATCAGCATTACAGCGGGAAGATCCAAAGAGCATTAAGAAGAACATCATACAAGTTATTGGAAAAAGTGTTTCTCCGAAAAGAGCTTGTGAGAATAGGGGATGAAAACAAATTCATCGAAATTCTTTGGGGTACTCCCGACTATGAAAGATTAATTAACTGTTTCAGCCACATCGCATATGGAATTTACCATCACCATTTCAAACAGAAATTCTACGGTGTGCTGAAGCCCTATCTAGGGTTTCTTCATACAAATGAGCAAAACCCAAAGGCATTCAAGGCTTTTATAAAAGAAAAGGTACGAGTTGAGCTGGCCGACGAACCGAAATATGGAGACAATCTCGAAGTTTTTTATTACCAATTTACTAAACCTGATAATTTTGGCATTTTTTTGGTCAAGCTTTGCTTTTACCAAAATGTCGATGTATTTGTTTCTTATATGCCATCAGGGGCTCAAAAGCCGACTCATCTTGGCTTCGAACTTATGAATCGAGGGATAAAGACTATTATCACTCTAGGTGACAAAGAGTACGAGTTCAATTGAAGCTAACAAGGCGCAGCACTCGCGGCCTGCGGCCGCTGGGATGCCAACCGCTACGCGGTCGTCCCCCGTGTGCTTTGCGTTAGCACTAAAAGGATTTACGCATGAGCCGAACAATTATCTTCGCTCTACTGATTTTTTCCGCATTAGAAGTAAAAGCCGAATGTAACTCATTACTGATAAACGGAATAACTAATGATTTGAAACTGACGTATGAGCAATTTGATCAAACGCCCGGTAAGGGTTGGCGGGTGTTAGAGAATAAGAAATGCTACAGCGAAGCTGCCATTCTGATAGACAAATATATTCTTGAAAACAATGCTAACCAAACATCGCTTAAATCGCATTTATTGCAAATGTACGCTTTTTCTGGTGAAAGTAGTAAAGCTCTTGAAATTGTTTCAGCTGTGCTGTTACCCGACGAGCAGCAACGTAATTCGCCTTTTCTCTGGAACGATTATGTTTTGGCTACAGCTGGTTTTTTGGAAAAGGATCTTTCCAAACTAAAGTTTCATAGAGATAACGTTGCTAAGTACGGTAAGGGCTTTAAACCCAATGAAATGAACTTGGCAACTCTGGACAGGTTAATTGAAAACTTTGACCAGACATATCAAATTGCATACATCGGTGGCTAAGTGCTAACAATCGTCATCAAAACGCGCCCTTTGGGCGCTCGACTCGCAACACGTTGCTCGCGTTTGTGGCGGGCGTTATATTTCACGGAGGAATGGTGCGTAGACTGCCTGCACTAATTTTAATTCTTATAATACCTTTTCAGGGTAGTGCTAGTTCCGATGTTAAAGAAATTCCTTTATCTGAACTAACAGGTTTTGGTGTGCATGTTGCTCAGATGGGGATTAAAGAAAACCGAGCACATTCGTTCAATTTGCTTTTTAGTGTTCCTAAAGTTGATAGCAATAATTGTAGTGTTTCTGATATTGAGCTAACTATTGAAAAAGATGGCCAGTTCATCGCTCACAATTTTCTTTCCAACATGTCAGAGTCAACAAAGGACTACTCAAGTCATATTATCGCGGCGAAAGCTGAAGGATTAATTTTTACCATTGGCGCTAGATACAGTTGTGAAAATCAAATTATGAACTCAATTTTTTATAGTTTTGGTGATTTGTTAGAAATTGAAAAGCACTACACTGCCAATGGGTTATTAAGTGAAATATAACAAGTTGCTAAATTTCGTTCCAGCCACAAACAGCGTGGCCTCCACGGGACAGCCTACACTGCGTTTCGGCTGCCCATTAGCAAAGCGTTACATATAGGGATGTAGCTTAGATTTATGATTAAAACTATAAATATTTCTAAAGAAGATTACTTAAAATACTCTAACTACGCGGTAAAGAGGCTATGGAAATCAAAGAATAAAAGCACCGGGTTTTTGAGAAATATGATTTTATGGTTCTTTTTAGCTATTGGTTTCATGTTTATTTTTCAGGTCAAAGCAACCACTTTTGAGAGCTTTCATTGGCAGTCTGCAGCAATAGCTATCGCCCCATTTTTAATTTTTATAGTCGCTTACTATTTGAATGTGCGTAAATTCAAGATGCTCTGTATTCCAAACGAAAATGGGCTAATGATTGGCGAAAAAACAATTGAGGTAAATGCTGAAGGTATTACGGAAACAAATCCTCTTGGTAACTGCTTTTATAGATGGAAAGCTATTGAAGCGATAGAAGAATATGAAGGCAGCATATACATATTCGTAGATAACCTACTCGCACTAATTCTGCCACCTGAATCATTTACTTCAGAAGAAGAAAAAGATCAATTCAAAGGGTTAATTAAAAAATATGTATAACAAGTTAAACCATCGGAAAACCACTCGCTACGCTCGCGTTTTCCGCTGTTTAAAGCGTTAGGGGCATACGGATGCGCTCGTTGAAGATACATTTAAGTATCCTTGTTTTTTTACTTAGCTTAGTTAGTTGTAAAACTAATCCAGTTAATGACTTAGAAGGCTCACTGAAACAATGCGAGCTAGTGGGCGAATTTGCGTACCTACATGCACTGAAAAAGCGACCGGAAAAACCAAAAAAAGACGACCCAGTCTCGGCTAAACAAGATATCTTGGTCGTAGCGACCAAAACAGATGACCGATACGAATCTTTGGGTCAAGATACTAAACTAGAAGTACTAAAAATCATCGATGAAACAGATGTGTCCATGAACTTCTTAACCAGGGCAGTCATATATCGAGTTTACTTTGAAACAGCATGTGAGGCTGAAGCTAAAGGCAAGCCGATAAGGCCATTCAACGAAATATACCAAAGTGATTTTTTCTCGTGCTGGGATGATGGAAATGTATCTGAAAGTCTCACAAAGTGTATGCGTGAATATGTTTCAAGCCCCTAACAAGCGCCATCAAAAACGCGCCCTTTGGGCGCTCGACTCGCAACACGTTGCTCGCGTTTGTGGCGGGCGTTAGGCATTTAAAAGGACGTTAAGTGAACTGGGCACGAATTGCTAAATACACATTCTTCTACTTTATCTGTTCCGTAGCTTCAGGCGTGCCATTGGGCTATGTAATGGGGCGCTATGATTCAACTGGTGAAATGATTCCGAGCTCAATTTACTGGAGCTTTATTTTCCTTTCTATGGTTGTTGAGGCAACGATCATTTATTTTCTAGTGAAGAACCAGAAAAAATTAGCTTTTATACATGCACTTATAGTTGTTTTGTTCAGCTCTTTAATTGCGTCATGTATTCTGTATTTGTTGACTGGCGAGGTTCTTTTGGACGGCTGGCAAATTGATTATGTATGTATGTTTATTGCGCTTTTGTTTGGTGTTGCCTTAGGCAAGCATGCAACAAAAAGTTCAGGTGTTGTAAATGCCTAACAAGCGCCATCAAAAACGCGCCCGTTGGGCGCTCGACTCGCAACAAGTTGCTCGCCTTTGCTGCGGGCGTTAGGCTTTGAATGGAATCAGATTATGAATCAGGATGCACCAAAAATTTTTGTTTACTCTTTACTCCTGCCACTGCTCTGGATTTCAGCAAGTTTCTTAATTCTGTACTTTTCATTAAATGTAGATTTAGGTGTTGTTGGTGTTGTGCTGGTAATTTATATGTCCTTGATCGCAATATGCTGGCTCTTTTCAAAGAGGTTCAACCGTGATTTCAACCCTAATGAAAAAATTCGTTTAACGATATATTTTCTATTTTGGGCGACTCTAATTCGAATAATATCGATTTATTCAGTCAGTGAAACAGTGTCATCAGATGCTCTGCTATTAGCATTTCTCGCCTTGTTTGTAGTCGATTGTTTAATCATCATTCCAACGGTGTACAGCGTAAGTAAAAGAATTAATGGCTTTTTTCTGCGTAATAACCTACCCAAAAATGCCTAACAAACGCCTTAAACATCGCGGCCTTTGGCCGCTGGACTCGCAACAAGTTGCTCGCCTTTTAGGCGGGCGTTAACGAGCATTATGAAATATTTCTTAAACCCAAAATCACTTTTCTTGCTGATTGTCCTTAGTATGACCATGTGGGGGTATCTGATTTTACTAAGCTATGTTGGAGATCCTCGAGTAGCAGATTCAGGTTTAGATGGTTCAGAAATGCATTTACTGGAACTTCTGCTCCTTTCAATATCGTTGTTTACTTTGCTTTATTTATGGGGTTGTTCATTAATTCATTGCTTTAAATACAAAAGTAAAGTTATCGCAGTAGTTATCGGGTTTATATGGCCGCTAACGTACTTGTACAGTCTGTACATCTTGGTTACAGCTTGGTGTAGTCGCAGTACTCGTTAACAAGCCGCTCAAGTTCGCCAGCTTCGCCTGCGGGACAAATTTTCTCGGGCTAGAAAAGGCCGCGATTGAGCCCCTCCCCCGCCGCACCTGTCAATCCATAACTGAAGTTAGTTGGTAAGTTCAGATGATAAGACATGCCGCTCTACACGATGCCAGCGCCGTTGCCGACATCTACAACCATTACATCGAAAGCACCGCCATCACCTTTGAAGAAACACCCCTTCAGGCAGCAGAGATAGCAGCTCGAATTCAGCATGTGCAAGCAGCTGGCCTGCCCTGGCTGGTTGCCTTGGAGGGCAACGCCCTTACCGGCTATGCCTATGCGACCAAATGGAAAGAGCGAAGTGCTTACCGGTTCACAGTTGAAACCACGGTTTATGTTGCTCCCAACGGACATGGGAAAGGTGTCGGTACGGCTTTGTATCAGGCACTTATCGAGCGGCTGAAAATCCTGAAAGTAAACAGCGTGATTGGCGGCATTACCCTGCCAAATCCGGCCAGCATTGCCCTACACGAAAAAATGGGCATGAAAAAAGTCGCACATTTTCAAAATATTGGCTACAAGTTTGGCCAATGGCAAGACGTTGGTTACTGGCAGCTTAACTTGCAGACAGTGCCAGGTCTGGACTCATCGCCCTGACTGCGCCACGCCGTACTTTCAATGCTGGCTTTTTAAGCCTTTTAAGTGACGCATCCCCTGCGTTATCTCCCCGGGTATGGTTACAGGCCCCGTTCAATTTCTGACTGCTGCCCAGTGCGTTTCAGCCTCTGTGTTTCAGCCTCTGTGCTTCAGCCTCAGCGTTTCAGCCTCTGTGTTTCAGCGTCCAAGTATCACCCTTCCTGTATCCCCCGTTTATGTCGTGCATCTGTCAGCGGATTGGTACTCATTTAGGGAAAGGTTTCGGGGAACGGTCAAAGCCACTGCCATCAGGCATCAGGCATCAGGCATCACCCAGATCCCGCATCCAACCTGATTTAGCCCCGGGAAACGCCATTTTTTAGCCCATGTCGAATTCGTACAATGCCGCCCAAGGACATAGGGCTATGTTGGTGACATTACCAACGAAGGAGAAAACAACATGGCATTACGCGCAAATTACTTTGGACTGGCCGCAAAGGGCATGCAGATACTCATGACTCAGGAAAGCTATTTGCTGCACCAATTCAGCAGCTCAGACCGGCTGTCGCTGCCACTGTGGGAACTGGTCAAGCTCAGGGTATCGCAAATCAATCAGTGTGCTTTTTGTGTGGATATGCACAGCAAGGCAACGCTGCAACAGGGAGAAAGCCAGGAGCGGGTGATAGGCTTAAGCGCCTGGCGCGACATGCCTTTTTACAGCGATACCGAAATGAAGGCCCTTGACTGGGCAGAACATCTGACGCAGGGGCTGCCGGTGAATGATGAGAAGTACGCTCAGGTAGCAGAGGCCTTTGGCGAACAAGGCCTGGTGGATTTAACCATTGCCATTAACGCCATCAACAGCTGGAACCGTATCGCCAAGACCTTTAAACCCGAGGTGGGCAGTTTCAAACCCGCGGCCCATGATTAATCAGCCGTGGTTGTGAAAATGCCACAACACCCAGTACATGGGCTTGAGGTCCCTTCCACCGATACTGCGAAAGGGCTTCAGTAATGGGCGAAGCCACTGCCAGGGCGCTAGCTTACGTTTTGCGGCCTGCCAGGTTGGCTCCCCCCCTGCCTCGCGGTACGCCTGCATCGCCCGGGTAATGGGCTCGTGCAAAGGCCCCAGATACCGATAAAGACTGTGCAGATACACCAGTAAATCGCGCAGCTGCTGGGATGCCATGTCTTTTTGGCGCTGATTGGCTTCAAAGTCGATAAATTTTACCGCACCGCCCTGCCAGCCTATGTCTCTTAGCGCAGGGCGACCATGGGCGAGTTCCAGGGAATGCAGCTCGGCCAGCGCTGCCGCACTGTCACGCAAAATATCCTCAAAGGGGACACTGCCGTCCTGATGTGACAAATGCCACCAATCACTGACCGTTTTACCGGCATCCTCAATCACAAAATACCCCTCACCGGCCAGCACCACATTGGGCACAGGCGCATGTTTTTCATTAAGGGTTTGCAGCGCGCGGATTTCGGTTTGCAGTGCCTGTTCAGGGCTGTGTTTGAGCAATTTCATAGCGCCTTCCAGGCGCTCGGGCTGTTTCAGCCAATAGCGGCGTCCTTCAAAGTCGAAGGGAACCACTCTGTGCCCCTGATGTGTTGCCAACACCTCCTCAACCAAGGCCCTGAAGGCAGAAGACGTTGCAGGCGTACTGATCTCGTGTTCCATTCGTATCCCATCTCACAGTTTGCGGCGGCATTATCCCCGCGCCCCTGTGTAATTTCAATGAAACCTGAGTATGTTATAGCCGTCGGTTCAGCATTCAGACAGCAAAGCGACAAAGTTGTAACTGGCCGCAATCAACTGCTCACAAACCGGCAATATCGGCCCGGGTAAATCTGTCATCGAGAAATGGCTCGCGGGTACGGGACGCAGCCACAATCAGCATAAAAAAAGCCTCCCGATGGGAGGCTTTTTAAGGCGTTAAAGCTCACTCGGCAGTTTGCTCCTGCCAGGGCGTGGCACGGTTTTCCAACAGTACCGGGATCCCCTCGGTGATGGGATAGGCCAGTCGGTCGAACTTACAGATCAGCTGCTCTGCCGCCTTGTCGTATTCCAGCTTGCCCTTGCACACGGGGCAAGCAACGATTTCCAGGAGTTTTTTATCAAAGGCCATGGGTGTTTCCTTGCTTGGCTGTGGCCGCCCGGTTCAGGGCATCGAGCAGCCTGGTTGAAAATGTTGGCGGTAGATTCGCATCAACCGCGAGATACCACCAGTGTTGTTTGGCAAATTCGCGACATTTAACCGCATCTTTTTCGGTCATCAGCAGTGGGCGACCATCGTCGATGGTGGCGATATCCGTTTCACTGAAGGCCATGTGGTCGGCAAATTCGTGGGCCTTTTCAAGCACAAAGCCCTGAGCCATCAGGGTCGAGAAAAAACGCTGTGGGTTGCCAATGCCCGCCATGGCGTTCACGGTATCCCCGGGGCGCGGCGTCGCATTATCCTGCGCATTGTGGCTGTTGTCCTTGGCTTGAGACTTGCCGTGAATAGCGGCTACCGCGACAAGGCCAGTTGGTTCCAGGGTCATGGCATATTCGTCTGCTTCTGCGCTCGCGCCATTGCAGAGCACAAAATTCACCGAATTTTTACGCCATGCACCTTCTCGCAGCGGCCCCGCAGGCAACAGCCAGCCATTGCCAAAGCGGCGTTCGCCATCAATCACCAATATTTCGACATCCCGCTCGAGGGCGTAATGCTGCAGGCCGTCGTCGCACAGAATCACGTTTACATCGTGGCATTGCAGCAGCTTATGGGCAGCCTTGATACGGTTTCGTCCCACGACCATAGGGATGCCGGTGCGCATGGCTATCATGGCAGGCTCATCCCCCACTTGGGCGGGTGACATGCCTGCGACTACGTCCAACTCACCGTCAAAGGAGGCGCCATAGCCACGGCTTATGACGCCGGGGCGCCAGCCTTCCCGGCGCAGCAGCTCAATAAGATAGAGCACTGTGGGGGTTTTGCCGCTGCCACCGGCGGTGATATTACCCACCACCACCACGGGCACAGGTAAGCGCTCGCTGCGCTTAAGCCCCAACCTGAAGGCCGCACGGCGCAGACTACTGACCAGCCAAAACAGCAGCGACAGGGGCAACAGCAGCCAGGCTGCCGGGTGCCCCTGATACCAGATTTTGTGCACAAAACTTTGCATAATCAGCCGGTAAACTGCATTTGATAGAGTTTGGCGTACATACCATCCTGCGCCAACAGTGACTTGTGGTTGCCGCGCTCCACAATACGTCCCTGCTCTATCACCAAAATCTCATCGGCACTTTCGATGGTGGACAGGCGGTGAGCAATCACGATGGAAGTGCGGTTTTGTCGCAGGTTCTCAAGTCCTTCCTGAATGGCCTTCTCAGACTCTGTGTCCAGTGCCGAGGTGGCCTCATCGAGGATGAGTACGGGAGCATTACGCAGCATGGCGCGGGCAATGGCGATACGCTGGCGCTGACCACCGGAAAGCAGCACGCCGTTTTCGCCTACCTGGGTATCGAGGCCGCTGGGCAGCTTACTGATAAATTCCATGGCGTGGGCCAGTGTGGCCGCTTGCTCTATTTGCTCGCGGGTCACCGCCCATGGGCAGGCATAGGCGATATTGTTGGCAATGGTGTCGTTAAACAGGGTGACCTGCTGACTGACCAGCGCCACCTGGCTGCGCAGGTTTTTAAGGCGATAGTCCTCAACATTGACGCCATCGAGCTCGATAGCCCCCTGTTCGAGTCCGCCATAAAAGCGATTGATAAGGCTGGCAATGGTTGATTTGCCCGAGCCGGAACGCCCCACCAGCGCCAGGGTTTTACCCGGCGGCACATCAAAGCTGATACCGTCGAGGGCTCTGCCCTCCTGGCCTTCGTAGCGAAATGCCACCTGCTCAAAACGGACATGCCCCTTGACTCTCTCGGTTTCAAATGTGCCCTTGTCATGTTCGGCGGGTGTATCGAGCAGCTCAAATACCGTGGTACAGGCGGCGATACCGCGCTGGAATTCGGCGTTAACGCGGGTCAGGTTCTTGATGGGCTGCAAGGTTGCCATCATGGCGGCAAGCACAGTGGCGAAGGTACCTGCGGTCAGCTCACTCTTCAGGGCATCAAAACTGGCGGCATAGAGCACAAAGGCCAGCGCAAAAGAGCCGATAATCATGATAGTGGGCTGGCTGATGGCCTGAGCCACGGCAAGCTTCATATTCTGGTGGCGATTGTGGTCGTTAACCTGGGCAAAACGCTTGGCCTCGGTCTCCTGACCGCCAAAAGCGAGCACGTTTTTATGGCCCTTGATCATCTGCTCGGTCACCGCAGTGACGCCGCCCATGGCACTTTGAATTTGGCGGGAAATCTTACGGAAACGGCGGCTGACCGTAGCTATCACCAATCCTATGATTGGGCCCACAATCAGGATGCAGAGCGACAGCTTCCAGGAGTTGTAAAACATGAGCCCCAGCATGCCGATGACGGTCACGCCATCACGGACGATGGAAATCAGCGCGCTGCCGGACGCCCTGGCGATTTGTTCGGTATCGAAGGTGACGCGGGAAATAAGGTTACCTGAATTTTCCTTGTCGATGTAACTCACCGGCAGGGTCAGATAATGCTCAAACACCTGCTGGCGCATGTCCATGATGAGCTTGGCACTCATGTAGGAGATACCATAGGTGGAGACAAAGTTGGCCAGGCCCCTCAGGGTAAACAGCCCCACGACAACAAAGGGTGCCCAAAAGAGTACGCTGTTGCCGGAATCAAATCCGGATGTAGTACCCATATTGACACTTCCCGACATACCAACACCGGAAAAGCCTTTATCAATAAAGGGTTGGATAAAAGCAATAAAGGTTGCGTCTACTGCACCATAGACCAAAAGTGCAATAACCGAGACGATAAAGATGGACTTCATGGGTTTGAGGTACCCCATGAGGCGTTTGAACACAGTCCAAACTTCCTGATTATGAGCTGTAGTCATTGATTCATCTGAGAGTATGACAAAGTCCGCATTCTACTCTGTAATCGGCCTGCCACCAACTCCAAAGACCCGGTTATACCAAAAAGGGGCCAGCGAACCCCGATAGGTTTTCACTGTGATTTCATCATCAAGGTACAGGCTTATCTGGCCGGTATCCGCCGCAGTAAACGTTTGACTGCCCTGGGCCAGGTATCGCTGCACCACGGCGTCTTTAGGAAAACCGTATCTGTTGTTGGCGCCGGCAGCAAAGAGGGTGATGGCCGGTGCTACGCCCGCGACAAAGGCCGGAGTCGATGACGTCAGGCTGCCATGGTGGGGTGCCACTAAGACATTGGCGTTCAACGCCTCGCCACTGCCAAGGAGCCGCGTCTCCCCTTCGGCTTCAATGTCGCCGGGCAACAGCAGCCGCGAATGACCATCGCCCACTGTCACCACACAGGAAGCATTATTGTCTACTCTTCCAGCCGGTGAGTCTGCGGGCGACAGGACCTCTACCCACAGATTGCCAAGGGCGAATGCCTGAGGGCGGCAAGGCGCATGTTCCATCGCCAGTGTATCCCTTGCAGCCCGGGTATCGCTGATGAGTAAGTGGACTGGCATTGCTCTGGCCAGCGCGGCGGCGCCACCGGCATGGTCTTTATCCTCATGGCTGATGACCAACACATCGATGTGATTACGTCCCTTGGCCCGCAAAAATGGCACCAGGGTTCGCTCACCATGGGAGAAGGTGTCACCAAAGGCCAATCCGGTGTCGTACACCAGTGTTTGATCCCGGCTGAAAACCACGACGGCCAGCCCCTGCCCTACATCCAGTAAATGCATCTGCCATTGGGGCCCGCCTTTCACACTCAGAGTTATCAGTAGCGGCAACAGTAAGGAGGCGCTCACCCACTTAACACCCCGCGCCAAAGGCAAAAACAATAAAACAGCGCCTGCAATGGCAAAACACAGGGGCGCAATCAACTGTGCCGGCACGCTTATCCAGGCGCCGGGTAAGTGGTCACTGAACGTAAGAAGCCCATCCAGCGGTATCAATGCCATGAGGGCGGGAGTAAACGCCCAGTCGGCCAATATCCCAAAAGGCAGCAAGAGAACAAAAAACACAAGCCCTGCCAACGCCAGGGGAATGGCCACCAGCGAAAACCAGGGCACCATCAGCAGATTAATCCACAGGCTATGGACACTGACACCGCCAAAGAGCACCAGCTGCAATACTCCCAGTCCGATACTGAGTGCCAACTGCAGCGTCACCAGCGACATCAGGTAGTGCTTTAATCGACCGGGGACACCCTCAAGGTGGGCGGGCGGCCGGTCCAATAGCAGTAACATAATCACGATGGCGCCAAAAGACAGCCAAAATCCGGCAGACAGTGGCGACAAAGGATCGAGAAACAACACAGCGGCAAGGGCGTACAACAAACGCTCCCAGGGCGAGGCGAAACGGCGACTGAGGGTCAGCAGCACCACCAATGCCAGCATGATAAAGGCCCGGCGGGTAGGAATGCCCATGCCCGCCAGCAGACCATAGAGCAGACACCCCACAGTGGCGACTATCATGGCAATCACCAAATTACGCCTGTCCTGGCGCGGCGCAAACGAGGTCAACAGCGCGCGGCACAGCAGCAACAGCCAGGCTCCGAGCACCGACATATGCAACCCGGAGATGGCCATCAGGTGCCCGGTGCCGGTTTGCCTGAGCCGCTGCCAGGTCTGCGCATCTATGCCCTGCTGTTCCCCCGTCAGCAGTGGGTACAGCAGCGCCTGCCGGGGTTTCTCCGATATGGCATGGCCAATGTGCTCCAGTAATAGCCCGCGAAGCCCTGACGCCTCGGATACTTTTCTTGCTTCCAGCACTCTTGCCTTGATACCCACATGGCGTGATAGCAGGTAACGCTGACCGTTGAAGGCGCCTTCGTTGAGGGGCGAGGTGATGGAACGGGGTGCAAGACGAAATTCCCACTGCTCCCCGGGACGAATTTGGTCAGTTGTTCGCCAGTTGAGCCTGATATTGCCCTCAACAGGCCAGATTAATTTTGGTTTAACAAGACGTATATCTATACTCTGCCAGTCGCCGCTGTCAGACACAGGTGCTATTATCTCGCCACGCACCCAGGAATCACCGGCTTGTTGCAGGTGGCTGTAATCGAACAGCATATGGGTGTACACAGCAACCCACGCCACGGCAGTCAGGGCTCCACTGAGCACAGGCAACTTGCGGTAACACCCCAATGCCACAAGCAAAAGCAGGCAGGCCGGCCAGGGCGGCAGCACTGGCCAGAGCAGCGATGAGATGACAAGGGCACAAAAGCCCAGCAGAAATGGGTTCTTCACAGCAGTAAGTTAAGACAGCATTATCCGCCTATGCCAAAAAAGCTCATCAAAAGGTTTATGCCGCACCCGGATGCACTGAAAGATCACAAGCATCTAAAGATGTTTGGCACCCTGTTGCATAAACCCAATCTATGGCACCTGAATCGCCGGTCGGCACCAGGTGCGTTTGCCGTTGGGCTGTTTATGGCCTGGATGCCCATGCCATTTCAAATGGTGGCCGCCGCGGCACTGGCGATTTTCTTCAATGTGAATTTGCCTGTTTCTGTGGCGCTGGTGTGGATAACCAACCCGGTAACCATGCCGTTTCTGTTTTATATCGCCTATCAGGTGGGAGCCAGACTGCTTGGCCACACACCCCAGCCCTTTGCCTTTGAGGCCAGCTGGCAATGGCTGGAGTCATCTCTTGCCACCATAGGCCCGCCCTTTATGCTTGGTTGCCTGGTGCTTGGGGTTATCAGCGCCATTGTGGGCTTCTTTGTGATAAGCAACCTGTGGAAGTATTCGGTGCTCTTTAAGTGGAAAAATCGCGCCACACGCTAGCGCGTTGTGATGCTCTTTTTGGCCGCAGGTGCTAAGCCACAGACGATGAACCGTTAATACCCCGGCAATCGGGCTTACCGACATTCAGCATGGAATGCTCAGGCGAAAATTGCAGTTTCAACATCCAGCCACCCCAGTTTCCGAACATAAAAAACGCGCTCTGAAGGCGCGTTTTTTTATGTTCGATTCTGATTGCATCAGCGACCTGCCAGAGCCGGCGCAGGTTCAGTGAGGCTCGCCTTGTAGGCAGGATACAGGGTCGCCAACAGACTCATCAGCAGTGCCATGGCAGCAACCACAGCAACATCCTGTCCATGAAGCTCAGAGGGCAGAAAATCGATAAAGTAAACGTCGGATGACAGCAGCTGTACACCAAGGGCACTTTCGGCCGCCTTGGCGAGCCCGGACAAATTGAGCGCCACCAGTACACCGGCACTGACGCCAAGCAGGGTGCCAAGGAGTCCACTGATGGCGCCATGCACCATAAAGACCAGTACTATGGCGCTGCGCCTGAGCCCCATGGTCATCAGGATGGCAATTTCCGAGGTTTTGTCTCTCACCGCCATCACCAGAGTAGAGACGATATTGAAGCAGGCCACGGCAATCACCAATGCCAGCACCAGATACATCAGGGTACGCACCAATTGAATATCCTGATACAGGTGCCCCTGGGTGCGGGTCCAGTCACTCATGTACAGGTATTGACTCTGGGTAAAGCCCAGCTCACGGATAAGCTTGGGAGCCTTGAACACATCGTCCACGGCGATGCGCACGCCGCTGACATCCTCACCCATTTCCAGCACCCGCGCCAAATGGGCCATGGAGGCATAGGCAGTGACCAGTTCAAGCTCGCCGCCCAAATGATAACTGCCACGCACCACAAATTTGTGGCTGCGGGTGGCACCAAGCTTACCATTTTGGCGACCACTCAAATCCGGCACAAAAAGCACCAGTGCATCGCCTTCGTTCAGGCCAAGCTTTTCCATCAGAGATCGCCCCAATACGATGGCATTTTCATCCTGACCAAGGGCCTGCCAGGCATCGGTGGGCATATAGCTCTCGATACCCGAAACCTGCCCTTCAAGGGATGTGTCTATGCCCACCAGACTCAGCCCCTGAAAACCGCCCTGACGCTGCGCCAATCCCTGCAATCTGATAAAAGGCGCTGCGCCACGAATGCCCGGGATTTTTGATGCATCAGCAACCATCGCCTGCCAACTGTGTACAGGTTCATTCACGCCAACCAGCTCGGCGTGGGGCACCACGTCCAAAAAACGCTCTCTGAGCTCACGCTCAAAGCCGTTCATGGCAGACAGAACAATAATCAAGACTGCCACCCCGAGAGCGATGCCTGCGGTCGAGGCAAAGGAGATGAAGCTGATAAAACTGTTGGACTGGCGGGCACGGTAAAACCTGAAACCCAGCCACAGCGACAATGCAGCACCTGCCCTGGAACTCATTGGCGGGCTCCGGTGGTTAATTTGCCGCTTTTCATCGATAACTGCCTGTCCATGCGCGCGGCCAGCGCATTGTCGTGGGTCACCACCACGAAGGCGGTGCCAAGCTGGGCTGCCAGCTCGCGAATAAGGGCATATACGGCTTCACCGCTGGCGGCATCCAGGTTACCCGTGGGTTCATCAGCCAGCACCAGCCTGGGCTGATTGATTAGCGCCCTGGCAATGGCTACACGCTGACGCTCACCACCGGAAAGCTCTGAGGGCGCGTGGGACAGCCTGTGACTCAGACCAACCCGCTCCAGCAGGGCTTCTGCGCGGCCAAAGGCGGTTTTTTTATCCACTCCGGCGATACGAGCCGGCATGGCCACATTCTCCAGTGCGCTGAATTCGGGCAACAAATGATGAAACTGATAGATAAAGCCGAGGCTGGCGTTTCGGATTTGCGCCTGGCGTGCCGCACTCAAGCTGTACAGATCTTCACCTTCCAGCAGCACCTTGCCACTGGTGGGTTTATCCAGAGAGCCCATGATGTGCAGCAGCGTACTTTTACCCGAGCCAGAGCCGCCCACAATGGCCAATTGCTCGCCGCGGTATACCGAAAGATCCACCCCGCACAGCACCTGGGTTTCCAGTTTGCCTTCCCGATAGGTTTTGCTGACGTTTTCGACCTTAAGCAGTATGTCTTGCATCTGTATTCTCTCTCACCGGCGCCACGCGCCTGAATGCCTTGGGCATAAATTATTCGTACCTGAATTATTCGTATCTGAGCGCCGAAGCGGGTTCCACCCGGGACGCCCTGAGTGCCGGGTACAGAGTCGCCAGCAAAGTTATGGCCACAGTGCCAATCACTATCAGCCAGAGCTGCTCGGCAGCGATTATCACCGGCAGAGGCTGCCCTGCGCCCAGCACAGCAATCCCCAGAGCGCTGAGCAGCGGATTCAGGTTCAGCGTCAGTACTAAACCGGCAATCAGCCCAAGCACCAGTCCCAGTAAGGCATTCAGGGAACCCTGGGTCACAAAAATCCCCATCACGGCACTGCGGGTCAGTCCCTGGGTCATCAGTACGGCCACATCGGTGGTTTTATCCACCACCATCATCACCAGCGCCGATACTATGTTAAACGCTGCCACCGCCACTATCAGGCTGAGCATCAGCGACGTCATATTCTTTTCCATTTTGACTGCACCAAACAGGTGGCCGTAGCCGTCGCGCCAGTCATGAACATTGAGCGTATCGCCCTCAGCTGCCAATATCTGCGGCACAGCCTTGCCTGTGGCTTCGGCCTCAAAGGGATCGTCCAGATACAATCTGAGGCCATCCACCTTGTCCGGTGCTTTTCGCATCAGACGGCGGGCATCGTCATAATGAATAAAAGCAAGTTGGGCATCCACCTGAGACCCCATCTGAAAGAGCCCCGATACGATAAACTTACGCTGGCTGGGTACGGGCCCCAAAGGTGAAAACACCACGCCTTCGCCGCTGAGCACCCGGATGGTGTCCCCCACGGCCACATCCAGCTCTGACGCGAGCTGTACCCCAAGGATTATCCGGTATTCGCCGCTGATAAGGCTGTCGAAGGCGGGAGAGTAGACAGTGGTAGTTCGGCTCGCCAGGGCTGACTCCACCTCAGGCAGAATACCGGAAAGCTGCACGGCACCGATGTTGCTGCTCGATTGCAACATGGCCTGGGTCCCTGTGGATGGGCTTACGCCCACAATGCCCGGCAACGTTGCTTGCAGCTGGTCGGCCGTTTGACGCCAGTCGGCGAAGCCATCGTTTTTTTCAACAACCACCTGGGGCACGGCGCCAAGAATGCGCGTTTTGAGTTGCCCTTCCAGGCCATTCATCACTGAGCTGACCACAATCAGGGCGGCAACTCCGAGGAAAATACCACTCACGGCAAACAGGGTAATAAAGGAGGCAAAGGCATTGGCTTTGCGGGCCCGCCAGTAGCGATATCCGATAAGAAAGGCAGAGGAAGAAAACATGTGCGCTGCTGATGCCTTGGCTATGCTTGCGTATTTATTTGAGTGGGCACGATAATAGGGGTATCTCACCTATAAATAAAGAGGCATGTCCTTGTTAGCCGATCCCAACGCCTATTTCAGCGTGACGCACGATTTCAATGCCTATTTACAACCGTTTGACGGCCCCATGCCAAGTGATGCCGAGCTACTTGGTATGCGCAGCGTGGGCCTGCAACTGCTCAGTGACGTCAAAACCCTCGAAGCCGGGTGCTTATTGCATTTAAGGCAACTCGATAACGAAGCCAAAGCCGTGGTGGACTTTTTAAAATTACAGTCCCGTAAGGTGGACATGGTGCTGCACTACGTGCTGGAAAACGAGCAGCGCGATGGCAAACGCTACCGGGGCGTGAGTTTTGGTGGCAGCAATATCGTGATTGAATCCCAGGGGACTTTGCGCCCCGGGGAGCTCTACAAAACCACTGTGTACATTCGTGATGAGCTGATTGCCCTGGTCTGTATCGCCCGGGTTACCTCGGTCAGCCACGAAGAGGGGCGTGAGCTTACCGAACTCGTTTATGAAGGCATACTCGAAGCCGACGTAGAACATCTGGTTAAAGCCAGCCTGAGCGTACAACAAAAGCAGTTAAAAGCGCGCAAACAGCAAGCACCAAGTCCCTTGGAAAGGTGACAAGCCTTAGTGCTTGCCTCTACAATGAGCGCCTGATTTTTCGTAAAAAAACCGGCAATCCAATCCGAATGAGTTCATTTACGGTAGACCGTCTTCCCAAGACTCCGGCCAAAGGCCGGGTGTCTGCTGTCAGGCTGCCTGGCGGCGTTGCCCGCGCCCTGACATTGGCCGAAATGACCTGCAGTTACGCGGGTACCACCCTGATAGTGACCAGTGATACCCCCACAGCCCTGGTGCTGGAGGCAGAGCTTGGTTATTTGCTCAAGCCCCGTGGTATCGATATTTGCCTGTTTCCCGACCGGGAAACCCTGCCCTATGACAGTTTTTCACCCCACCAGGATCTGATTTCCCAGCGTCTCGAAACCCTGTCCAATCTGGAGCGTGGCAAAGGGCGTTTGGTTATCGTGCCCCTCACAACTCTGATGGTGCGTTTGCCACCCAAGGCATTCCTGGCCGCCAATGTGCTTATTCTAAAAAAAGGCGACCGCTATCAGCTGCAGCAGATGCGCCAGCATCTGGTGGACACGGGCTACCACCTGGTTGAGCAGGTTTATGAGCACGGTGAATTTGCCATCCGTGGATCGATTCTGGATATTTTCCCCAGCGGTGCGAGCGAGCCACTGCGCATAGAACTCTTTGACGATGAAGTGGAGTCGATTCGCCATTTCGACCCTGAGACTCAGCGCTCCAGCGGCGAAGTCGACAGTATTCGGATGTTGCCGGCAAGGGAGTTCCCTACCGACAGCCAGGCCATCGAAGGCTTTCGTCAGCGCTACCGCCGCACCTTTGAGACAGTCAACAACGCGGCGGAATCTGTGTACCAATTGGTCAGCCGCAATCTGATGCCCGCCGGTATTGAAAACTACCTGCCGCTGTTTTTTGATGACACTGCCACCCTGTTCGATTATCTGCCCGAAGAGCTGCAAATCATCACAACGGGTGCGCTGCATCAGGCAGCAGAACATCACCTTGGCGAAATCCACAGTCGCTACGAAGACCGACAGGTTGACCCACTGCGCCCCTTGCTGCCGCCCAAGACGCTGTACCAGACAACAGAAGAGCTGTTTGCCCGCTTTAAGCTGTATCCCAGGATTGATTTGTCCGGCGACGAAGGTGATAAAACCCTTGAAGCAGCTCCCCTACCCGATATACGAGCCAACCATAAACTCAAGCAACCGCTTGAATCCCTGGCCAACTGGGCTCAGGGAGGTCAGCGCATCGCCTTTGTGGCCGAATCGGAAGGTCGCCGGGAAGCACTGCTGGAACTCCTTGGCAAGGCAGGCTTAAAACCCAAACTCTTTGGCCATCTGGATGAGTTTCTGGCCTCAGACAGCCCTCACGGTCTGGTAGTGGCGCCACTCGCTATGGGCTGTCAGCTGAAAATGGGCAAATCCCAGCTCGCCGTGGTGTGTGAAACCGAGCTTTTTGGTGAGCGGGTTTCTCAGGAGCGACGCCGGGACAAACAGCGCCAACTGAGTCAGGATGTGCTCATCAAAAACCTGGCCGAACTCAAGGTGGGTCAGCCGGTGGTACACCTTGAGCACGGTGTGGGTCTGTATCAGGGATTGGAAACCCTCGACACGGGTGGCCTGGTGGCCGAGTACCTCAAGCTCGAATACGCCGGTGGAGACAAGCTCTATGTGCCTGTATCGGCGCTGCATCTTATCAGCCGTTTTGCGGTGGGTAACGATGAGTCGGCGCCGCTCAATCGCCTCGGTAACGAAAGCTGGAGCAAGGCCAAGCGCAAGGCCATTGAAAAAATCCGTGATGTGGCGGCAGAGCTTTTGGACGTTTACGCCCGCCGCGAAGCGCGCCCCGGCGATCCCTGTACCTTGGATGAAGCCGAATACGCGCAGTTTGCCCAGGGTTTCCCCTTTGAGGAAACCGTGGACCAGGAAACCGCCATCAAGGCGGTTATCGACGATATGTGCCAGCCCAAAGCCATGGACCGACTGGTGTGTGGTGATGTGGGCTTTGGTAAAACCGAAGTTGCCATGCGCGCAGCCTTCCTTGCTGTGTCCAGCGGCAAGCAGGTTGTTGTACTGGTACCCACCACGCTGCTGGCACAGCAACATTTTGAAAACTTTAAAGACCGCTTCGCCGATTGGCCAGTACGCATTGAAGTGATGTCACGCTTCAGGACCGCCAAAGAGCAACAGGCGGTGCTGTCGGCCATGGGTGAGGGCAAGGTCGATATTGTGATTGGTACGCACAAGCTTTTGAATACCGAGCTTAATTTCGAGTCTCTTGGGCTGCTTATCATCGACGAAGAGCACAGATTTGGGGTACGTCAGAAAGAGCGTATCAAGGCCATGCGGGCCAATGTGGATATTCTGACCCTGACCGCCACCCCCATTCCCCGCACCCTGAACATGGCCATGTCGGGTATGCGGGATCTGTCCATAATCGCCACCCCGCCGGCCAAGCGTCTGGCGGTGAAAACCTTTGTGCGTGAATACGACAAGGCCACGGTGCGCGAGGCGATTCTGCGGGAAATTCTCCGCGGTGGTCAGGTGTACTATCTGCACAATCAGGTTGAAACCATCGAGAAGGCCGCACAGGACATTCGAGAACTGCTGCCGGAAGCGCGGGTTGTGACCGCCCACGGACAAATGCGCGAGCGCGAGTTGGAGCGGGTCATGTCGGACTTTTACCATCAGCGCTTTAACGTGTTGGTGTGTACCACCATCATAGAAACGGGTATCGACGTTCCCAGTGCCAACACCATTTTGATAGACAGGGCCGATCATTTCGGTTTGGCACAACTGCACCAGCTGAGGGGCCGCGTTGGGCGCTCCCATCACCAGGCATATGCCTACTTGATGACTCCCCATCCCAAGCTGATGACGGTGGACGCCCGCAAACGGCTCGAGGCCATCGATGCCCTGGAAGATTTGGGGGCGGGCTTTATGCTCGCGACTCAGGATCTGGAAATCCGCGGCGCCGGTGAACTGCTTGGCGATGAGCAAAGCGGCCATATTTCCAAGATTGGCTTCAGCCTTTACATGGAAATGCTGGAAGGCGCCGTAAAGGCACTCAAGCAGGGCAAAGAGCCGTCACTCCGGCAAATGCTGGGCGCTCAGTGTGAAATCGACTTACGTATACCGGCGCTGCTGCCCGACGATTACGTAAACGATGTGAATATGCGACTGTCACTCTATAAACGGATAGCTGGCTGTGACACTGAAAAGGCCGTGGATGAAATGAAGGTCGAACTTATCGACCGCTTCGGCCTCCTGCCCGATGCCACCCGTAACCTGTTAACCATGACAGTACAGAAGCACAGGGCCACCCGACTGGGCGCCACTAAAATCGAGATGCACGGCCGTGGCGGCAGTATTGAATTTGGTGAAGAGCACAGGGTCGATCCCGGTTTTATCATCGGCTTGCTTTCGTCACAGCCCCAGGTCTATCGTATGGACGGCCCCAATAAACTCAGGTTCACCATGCCTTGCGAAACCGCCAAGGAAAGGTTGGAACTCCTGGAACTGCTGCTGGAGCAGCTCGAACAACACAGCGTTGGAGAAGGAAAATAATGATCCGCAAACTTGCGATGAGTGCAGCTTTTTGTTTGCTGCCCCTGAGTCAGGCCATGGCAGAGTCCTGGTTTGAGGTCGAAGTGTTCCTGTTTGAGCGCAACCAGCCCAGTGCCGAAGAATGGCCGGAGCAAACCCGCTTGCCGGCCTTCGCCAAGGGACGGGATCTTATCAGCCCGGTTGTGATACCGCAGGATACCTCATTGGTGCCCTGCTCCGAGGAGGAGCGCCTCGTCGACAGCCTGCGTTGCGATGCGATGGATATTCAGATAGCGAGTTTTGCCCCCAGCTACCCAAACCCCATGCCAGTTAAGGTCGTCGCACCATCCCAGGTGGTGGCAGAGCCCGGGGCCGGTGCTCTTTTGATGGATAGCACCAAACTGCAATTCAATGACGCCGTGCAACAGCTTTCCCGGGAATCCGGCATCACCCCACTGCTGCACATGAGTTGGCAGCAGGCAATGCAACCCAGACACGCCTCAACTCCGGTTCGCTTATTCGGCGGAGAAAACTTTGCGGACCGATTCACCGCCATGGGCACCCTGCGGCCCCCCCTGGACCCGGTAATGGAAGGCGGAGCAAGCACCAATGCCTTTGGTCTGGCTATTACGTCTGACAGCGCGCAGTCAGCTGCGCCGGATACGGGCTCAAATGGCGCCGATCCTCAGGTACTGATTGCATCTGACGATACTGGGGTATCCGGCCTTCAGCAGCCCGAGAATGGTCTGGATGGCACCAGTATGCTCAGGAACCGCCCTCCGGCGCCGGTATGGCAACTCGACGGCCTGCTTAACATTTATCTGAGCCACTACCTCTACATTGAAACTGATTTGGTGTTAAGAACGCCGGGAACCCGCAAAGTGGCGGTTGAAGATGAGGCGCTGCAGAGCCAGAGTTATGGCCAGAGTGACAATCAGGCCGCTGGCGCTTCTACAGCCAAAACTGACCAGCAAATTGCATTCGAAGAGCAGCCTTTCCTGTTTGCCATTCCACTGACGCAAAACCGTCGGGTACGCAGTGGACAGGTGCATTACTTCGATCACCCCAAACTCGGCATGGTGATCCAGATCCGCAAGATGACGCAGCCCACTGGCGCTGTGGATGTGGAAGAGCCAAGCACCGAGCCCGAGGGTGATGATACCCCCGAGGCAGACGTGATAAATCAGCAGCAGAATCAGGACTGAGTGATTGAAAAGTCGAGGTAGATTTCATCTGCCTCGTCTTCATTGACTTCCACCGCATTGACGCTGGCGGCGGGTGAACCCTCCCAGCACCAATCAATGAGTTTCTCCACCAAGGGCGCACTTCCCTGGGCCAGAATTTGCACTGAGCCATCATCCATATTGGTCACATACCCCGTAACCCCCAGCTCCCTCGCCCGCTCCAGGGCAAACCGCCTGAAACACACGCCCTGCACCTTGCCCTTGACCCGAATCAGCACACGCCTCATGTGGACCTCCACCTAAGTGATTGTGTTATGAGCATACGACATCAACCGGAACAAGGAAAATCGAAGCGGGATTTTATGAGGGGCAAAAAAAACAGCTAACAAAACTGCTGTTAGCTGCATCGGGCGACATACGCAATCGGTAGGTCCGTTAAGACCAAAACTACTTTCATTGATACGTTTTGTTACAAACCGTATCGGGAAAGGCCGTCACTCTACCGACTGACTGTGAATTTTCAATGCCGGGATTTAGCGCAAATACAAAAATGCTTTCATTTGTGATCAACGTCACAAATGAAAGCGCTTTTATCAAGACTGCGTACTGTATTTAAATGGCGCGATATGGTACGGAAGTTCTATTTAACTCCTGCGCTTGAGGCTTAGGTTCTATACCCCAGCAAGCGACCAATACACAGCCAGCGGCCTGAGCTGCCGCGAACACAAAATGAAGGGTGACCCAGAGGTCAAGACGCTGTCATAAAGGCTTTTATGGTTGCCAGGTGGCTGCCAAGCTCCGGGAATTTATGGGGCTGCTCATCATCCCAAACGATGGGATAAAAGGGTGAAAGCGTGGCTTGAGCCACCTTGCTGTCGAGCACCTCATCATGGCGAGAGAGAATACACAGGCAACGCCCGTGATTCTTCTTTCGAAACTCGGTAACACACTTGGCGGCGATATCGGCGTACTCCTCCGGCCTGTCTATGCGTCCCACCATGTTGTGCTCCGGCGTGAGATTGGGATTGATAAGCACCGCACGGATACCGTTCAAGAAACCAATACGTTCTGCCCAAAACGCCCCCAAGCCAACACCAAGGGCAATAACCTGCTGCTTATCTACCTCAGCCAGTTCACGGGCAACATCATTGAGCATCTGCTGCATATCGTATCTGGGATGCTCGGTGGAGTAGCTAATCAGGCGCACGTCAGCATCGATAAATCGCAACTGGCGCATTTTTTCGTGATTACCGGGACTGGTGGAGTCAAAACCGTGGAAATAGAGAATCATCAGAGAAGCCCGCTGTGCTGTGATAGCTAAACCCTAACAGGGCAAGGGGCACAAAAGCTTGCGCATCATCAAATAATGCGCAAACTTTGCGAACTTGGACGGACAGAACTAAGGCTGATAACCAATAGACAAGGCCAGCTCCCGGGCTTTTTCCCAACGTTCGTGGTTATCCAATGCCCTGATGGCTTTAATTGGATCAGGCCTCAGTGTGGCGGCATTGCGGCGCGCCCTGCCGTCAATCTCATTCAGTGACGCCTGAGCGGCCAATACCGACAAGGCCCCGTCACGGTTGTTGCAGACCAAAATCATGTCACAACCTGCCGCCAGCGCCGCACGGGCCCGGGCCGGATAATCGCCAGCAAAAGCGGCACCTTCCATCCCCAGATCATCGGAAAATATCACGCCGTCAAATCCAAGCTCACCTCTGAGCTTTTCCTGTAACCAGAAAGATGAAAATCCGGCGGGATTGGGACACAGTTTGTCATACACCACATGGGCAGGCATCACACCGTCGAGACGCTGAGCATCAATAAGCTGCTTAAACGGCTGCATATCAAAGTTCAGGATTTCACCTGCCTCGCGGCTATCCACAGGCATGGCCACATGGGAGTCGGCTTTAACGCTGCCATGACCGGGGAAATGCTTACCCACAGCCCTCATGCCAGCACTGTCCATGCCGCGGATAAAGGCATCAGCCAGCGCGGTAATCTCATCTGGATTGGCGCTGAATGCTCGCCTGCCAATCACGTCACTTACCCCATTGACATCCAGCACGGGGGCAAAGCTTAAATCAATATCACTGGCAAGTAGCTCCACAGCCATCAGAAAGCCCAGCTCAGTGGCCCAGCGTTTCGCCAACCCTAAATCCTGGCCTGCCGCTGGCAATATGTCGCCCATCGCAGGAATTTGGGTGAATCCCTCGCGAAACCGCTGAACCCTGCCACCTTCATGATCGACTGCAATAAGGAGGTCGGAGCGTACCCTTCTAACGGACGCTATCAGGGCATTTAACTGGGCGCGATTTTCAAAGTTACGGCTGAACAGAATAAGACCGCCAGTCATGGGGGAAGCCAATAAGGCTTCTTCTTCACGCTTAAGTTGGGTGCCTGCAATATCAAGCATCAAAAAGCCCATAGATTCTCCCTATAAAAATTCATCACATATCAGGCCAGTTGAGCAGAGCCAATACATGCTCAATAAAAATCCATACAGCGATAACGCTATCTTAACGGCAATTCCGGCTCAAACATCAGACGTTAGTCAGACTAATCCGAACAATATTGCATAAAAATAACTAATGAAACTATCTCAAAGGATTGTGGGATACTTATCGGCTGCGGAGACTCATATCCCGAATTATGCTGCCCTCACTACAGAGGAGACCAGCCGAGGTTACCGCAAAGCACTCCGGTGAGCGAGCAAGCATCGGACAGACGACTAAAATAACAACTACATCCAAACAGGGCCCAAGCTATGATCAGTGTATTTGACATATTTAAAATTGGAATAGGTCCTTCCAGTTCTCATACGGTCGGCCCCATGAAGGCTGGCAAAGAATTCGTTGCCCGTGTGGAAAGCATGGGGTTGCTGGCACAGGTTGATGAACTGCGTGCCGAGCTGTTTGGCTCATTGGGCCAAACAGGTAAAGGCCACGGTACCGGCAAAGCCGTGATCCTGGGCCTCATGGGGGAAGATCCTGAAACCGTTGATACCGACGCTATCGATGGCATTCTGGCCCAGGTGTCGAGTCAGGAAACCCTGACGCTGGCACAGGGTAAAACCGTTAAGTTTACCCGTGAAGACGGCATCATCTACCACAGACGCAAGACGCTTCCCGCCCATGCCAACGCCATGACCCTCTATGCCTTTGCCGGTGGTGAGTGCCTGTATCAGCGTACCTACTACTCGGTAGGCGGTGGCTTTGTGCTGGATGAAGATCAAATCGAGCGTAAAAATCCGTCACCCGCCACGCCCATCAAGGCAGCACCTTATGATTTCAACAGTGCCCAACAGCTACTGGAAATGTGCACTGACAATGGCTTGTCGATTTCATCCCTGATGATGCAAAACGAGCTGACGCTGGCCAGCGAAGACGACGTCAAGGCGCGTTTGTGGCATATCTGGCAGACCATGAAAACCTGCATTGAGAAAGGCTACAAGAAAGAAGGCATGCTCCCGGGAGGGCTTAAGCTGCGCCGTCGTGCTCCTGGCCTTTATCGTCGCCTGCAAGCCGAAGGCCGCAACAACGTGGACCCGCTGAATGCCATGGACTGGGTAGACCTGTTTGCATTATCGGTGAACGAGCAAAATGCGGCCGGCGACCGTGTGGTAACGGCCCCCACCAATGGTGCTGCGGGTATTATCCCGGCGGTACTCTGCTATTTTGATACCTTTGTGCAGCAAGTCGATGTGGATATTTGCGCACGTTATCTCCTGACTGCCGCTGCCATTGGCATTCTGTACAAGAAAAACGCCTCTATTTCTGGCGCTGAAGTGGGCTGTCAGGGCGAGGTGGGCGTTGCCTGCTCCATGGCTGCTGCAGCACTCACCGAAATCATGGGTGGCACGGTTGAGCATGTTGAAAATGCCGCCGAGATTGGTATGGAGCATAACCTGGGCCTCACCTGTGACCCGGTAGGTGGCTTGGTACAGGTTCCCTGCATTGAGCGTAACGCCATGGGGGCAGTCAAGGCCATCAATGCCTCGCGTCTGGCACTTCGTGGCGATGGCAACCATAAGGTGTCTCTGGACAAGGTAATTAAAACCATGATGGACACCGGCCGGGATATGCGCAGTAAATACAAGGAAACCGCCAAGGGTGGTCTGGCTGTTAACATAGTTGAGTGTTAATTCTCACTCCATAAAAAATCCCGCTTGGTGCGGGATTTTTTATGGGCGCAAGCCAACTCAGCGGATTGGTAACTCTCTGTCGGCAAACATCTCTTCAATGAGTATGGGATCGCGCAGCGCGACGGCTTTCTCAACCACGTCACGGGTAAGGTGAGGTGCAAAAAGCTCGATAAAGTCATACATATAGCTTCTGAGGAAACTGCCCTTTCGAAAGCCAATCTTGGTGGTGGAATGGGCAAACAGATGGCTGGCATCGATGGCCACCAGGTCCCGGTCAATATTGGGGTCAATGGCCATGGACGCCAGCACCCCAACACCCAGTCCCAAGCGAACATAGGTCTTGAGCACATCGGCACTGGTGGCAGAAAAGACCAGCCTTGGCTCAAGTCCCGCGCGATTGAACGCCCGTTCAATCTCTGATGCACGGTCAAAACCGAACACGTAGGTCACCAGTGGATAACGGGCCAACTCTTCGATGCTGATTTGACTGCGCCCGGCAAGGGGATGATCCCGGGTTACCACGATGGAGCGATTCCAGTGGTAGCAAGGGAGCATGATGAGATCCGAATAAAGATGCATGGCTTCAGTGGCGATGGCAAAGTCCGCTTCGCCACGGGCAGCCAACTCACTAATCTGTGTTGGCGTACCCTGATGCATGTGCAAGTTCACCTTGGGATAGCGTTTGATAAAGCCCTTGATGATGTGCGGCAGCGCGTACCTTGCCTGGGTATCGGTAGTGGCAATATTCAACTCACCCTGATCCGGCTTGGTGTACTCTTCTGCGACTTTTTTGATACTTTCAACTTTGCCCAGAATATCGTTGGCGATGGCAATCACTTGCTCACCAGCCGGTGTTACGTGGGTTAAATGCTTGCCACTGCGTCCAAAAATTTGGATGCCCAGCTCATCTTCGAGCATACGAACCTGTTTGCTGATCCCCGGCTGGGACGTGTAGAGGTTTTCTGCCGTGGCGGACACGTTCAGGTTGTGGTTAACCACTTCGGCAATGTATCTGAGTTGTTGAAGTTTCATCTCACTTCCTTAGCCACTCCCAAGGGGTGGGAGGCTAATCTTAAGCTGGCTATCTATAATCATGGGTTATAGTACACCGATTAAATTAAATCAAACAGGAATAACAAAACCCATTCGCCCAATTTGAGCGACATGTCCCCCAAGCTGCGCTAAGATATCTATGCTAGTTTATTGATTTATTGTAGCATTGGCTGAATTGTAACAATAATGGACGACCTATGTTATTAATGATCCTGCTCGCCTGTGGGGCCTTGTTGCTGCTCATTATTGGAGTCAACGTCGTTCAGCAGCAAAAGGAACGTGCAGAGGCCGAGCGGCGTACAGAAGTTGCACGACAACGGGCGATTATCGATGAGACCGAAGGCGTACTTTCCAACACAGGTATGTTTCCCTGCAGCACCCATGTCGTCATGGTGCTTTATCGACGCATCCAGGAAGCCCTGGCGGTGGCAGTCGATCTGAGCACGGGGCAACCCAAGTCCGATTACCAACGTCGATTAATTGATGTTCAAAGCCAAATCGAAGGCATGAAAGGCGCCGTGAATGTACCACCTGTTGAAAGCTTTCGCTTACCGGATAACGACAAGCAAATTCTGGTGATTGTGCAAACCCTCAAAAAACTTAAAGCCATACTGAGAGCCGAGCACAATAAAGGCAAAGTAGACCCCATGATTTTTGCCGATGAAGAGGCCCGGGTAGACAGTCTGCAATTGCGTATCAACGTCGAGTCCATGATTTCGCGCGCAAGGGCGGCCTGTTACATGAAACAGTATGGCTCTGCCAAGCAAATGGTGACCAAGGCGCTATCAACCCTGCACGCGATTAAGGCACAGACCCCGAACGATCCTTTTATTGGTCGAAAAGTGGATGAAGCCAAACAGTTGCTTGATGAAATCATGGGCGCCCAGAAGCTGTCCCAGCCAAGCGCGCCCAGCTCCCGCAAGGAAGGTGACGATTTGGATATGCTGTTCCAACCCAAAAAGAAATGGTAACGCCATCATTGATTACATCCCTCCCACATAAAAAAATCCCCGCATTGCGGGGATTTTTTTATATGGCCAACCTGAGAAGGGTTGGCCGGTAAAACATCTTACTTGGACTCAACCCATTTGCCGTCTTTGAAGTGAGCGCTCCACCCGGTGGCCTTACCATTGACTTCAGTGGCCACATATTGCTCCTTGGTCTTACGGCTGAATTTCACCAGCGCCTTGTTACCCTCGGCATCCTCAACAGGCGCATCGGCCAGATACTGGTACTTGGGCCACAGGGCTTCACGGTATTTCTTCAGTTCTTCCACCAAAGGCGCGCGGGTTTCCCGTGAGCGTGGGAAAGTACTGGCCGCAAGGAAGATCCCGGCAGCGCCGTCTCTGAGCACAAAATAGGCGTCAGACTTGGTACATTTCAGCTCAGGAAGATGGATAGGATCCTCCTTCGGTGGCGCAGCTTCACCATTTTTAAGGAGCTTACGGGTATTTTTACAGCTCTCATTGGTACAGCCGAAATACTTGCCAAATCGGCCGTTTTTCAGCTCCATATCACTGCCACAGCGGTCGCACTCGATAATAGGGCCTTCATAGCCTTTAAGCTTAAATGCGCCTTTTTCGACCTCATAACCGTCACACTCGGGGTTATTACCGCACACGTGAAGTTTTCGGGTTTCGTCCAGCAAGTAGGAGTCCATGGCCATACCGCACTTGCCACAGCGGTGCATGGCTCTGAGCGCATCGGTCTCGGCATCTTCACTGCTGTCGCTGATGGCTTCTTCACCCGGCGTCAGATTCAGGGTCGTCTTACAACGCTCTTTGGGGGGCAAGGCATAACCTGAACAGCCCAGGAACACACCTGTGGTGCCGGTACGGATCCCCATTTGGCGGCCACAGGTAGGACAGGGGATATCCGTCAGCACCATTTGATTGGGGCGCATACCGCCAGCATCGGGTTCAGCCTCGGCTTTCTCCAGCTTGGCAGTAAAACCGCTGTAAAAACCGTCCAGCACGCCTTTCCAGTCTTTGTCGCCCTTGGCAACATCGTCCAGGGTCTGTTCCATTCCCGCCGTAAAGTCGTAGTTCATCAGCTCGCTGAAGCTTTCGACCAAACGCTCGGTGACAATCTCACCCATTTTTTCGGCGTAGAAACGGCGGTTTTCCACCTTCACGTAGCCACGGTCCTGAATGGTCGAGATGATGGCTGCGTAGGTTGATGGACGGCCAATACCGCGCTTTTCGAGCTCTTTAACCAGTGAGGCTTCGCTGTAGCGCGCTGGGGGCTTGGTGAAGTGCTGCTTGGGATCCAGTGCCTTAAGCGAGAGCATATCCCCCACCTGCACATCCGGCAGGGTATTATCTTCTTCGTTCTTTTTCTTCAGTGCAGGTTGTACACGGGTCCAACCATCAAATTTGAGAATACGGCCGCTTGCCTTGAGCTCATAATCGCCGGCTTTGGCAGTTATCCGGGTCGCATCGTAAACGGCAGGCGTCATCTGACAGGCCACAAATTGCCGCCAAATCAGCTCATAGAGCCGCTGCGCGTCCCTTTCCATATCGATCAGGGTTGCCGACTCTACCTTAACGTTTGAAGGACGTATGGCTTCGTGAGCCTCTTGTGCACCCTCTTTACTGCCGTAACGAATAGGAGACTCGGGTAAGTACTTACTGCCAAATTCCTTTTCAATGTGCGCTCGCACATTTTCAAGCGCTTCCTGGCTCAAATTGGTTGAGTCAGTACGCATATAGGTGATGTGACCCGCTTCGTAGAGCCTTTGGGCCAGCATCATGGTCTTCTTCACCCCAAAGCCCAAACGGGTGCTCGCCGCCTGTTGCAGGGTGGAGGTAATAAAGGGAGCGCTTGGTTTACTGGAGGTAGCCTTGTCCTCACGGTCAGTGACGGTGAAAGCCGCTTTTTCAAGCGCATTAACCGCCGCCATGGCCTCTGATTGAGTAACAGGTTCAAAAGCCTCATTCCGATAGCGACTGACCTCCATCACCAACTCAGCCGCCGCGGGTGTACTCAGGGTAGCATGAACATCCCAAAACTCTTCCGGCACGAAAGCCTTGATTTCAGCTTCACGCTCAACCACCAACCGCACTGCAACCGATTGCACGCGACCAGCAGACAAGCCCCGGGCCACTTTTTTCCACAGCAAAGGCGATACCATAAAGCCCACTACCCGGTCTAGGAACCGGCGAGCTTGCTGGGCGTTAACCATATTGGTGTTCAAATCAGTGGGACGGCTAAAGGCCTCCTGAATAGCGCCTTTGGTAATTTCGTTAAATACCACGCGCTTATATCTTGACTCGTCGCCGCCTATCACTTCCTGCAAATGCCAGGCAATGGCCTCCCCTTCTCTATCCAAGTCGGTTGCGAGATAGATTTGGTCAGCGCTGCTGGCGAGAGATTGCAGTTCTTTGACCACCTTCTCTTTACCGGGGAGTACCTGGTAGTTGGCTTGCCATCCATGTTCGGGGTCAACACCCATTCGGGCAACCAAGGCTTGCTTGTCCTTTTGAGCCTTGTATTTGGCCTTTTCTTCAGGATTCATCTTGCGAACTTCGGCAGCTGACTTGGTGCTGGCTTTGCCTTCGGCGGCAGACGAGGTTGGCAGATCACGAATGTGGCCAACACTCGATTTCACAATAAATTCTTTACCAAGATACTTGTTGATGGTCTTGGCTTTCGCCGGCGATTCGACAATAACGAGCGATTTACCCATAGCTTAATTTGCGCCAAAATTCTCGAGAAGGTAGAAATTGGCCCCATATATAGAGGGTTGAAACGGCAGTTTCAAGCGCTTCCCTCAGATATCAGGACCAGCGAGTCACTTTTTAATCAATAATGAAAAAAATGTTTAAAAATAACTTTGCGTAATTAAAAACTAATATTTCATATTCCGCCAGCAAGCAAGCAATAGTTATGCAAATCTGGCAATTGTCACGACTTTTGCTGTCTTTGGGCAACTTGTGAAGCAGGATTGTCCCAGTATACTGAGGCCTTCATCACAAAAAAAATCGAAACAAGAACCAAGCTCGAGCCCCACTGAGGACAAGCAATGAAGCACTTTGAAGCAAACTTTGATGGACTGGTTGGCCCTACCCACAATTATGCCGGTCTGTCTTTTGGTAATGTCGCCTCCCAAAGCAATGCCGCCCAAGTTTCAAACCCCAAAGACGCTGCCAAGCAAGGCCTGAAAAAAGCCAAGGCATTAGCCGATATGGGCATGGTGCAAGGTATGTTGGCCCCACAGGAGCGCCCGGATATTCATACACTGCGCAGAGTGGGATTCACGGGCTCTGACGCCGATGTGCTCTCTCAGGCAGCAAAGGCCTCACCTGTGCTGCTGCAAGCCTGCGCCAGCGCGTCCAGTATGTGGACCGCCAACGCGGCGACAGTTTCTCCGAGTGCTGACAGTGACGATGGAAAGCTCCATTTCACACCAGCAAACCTGGTAGACAAACTGCATCGCAGCATTGAGCCTGTCACCACAGGTAATATATTGAAAGCCATTTTTACCGATGAGCGGTATTTTGCTCATCACCAACATCTACCCGAGCACCCACATTTTGGTGATGAAGGCGCTGCCAACCATACCCGCCTGTGTCATGATTATGGCCAGGCTGGCGTTGAAGTCTTTGTCTATGGTCGCAGCGTTGCCGACCTATCCCGTCCGGCGCCAGTAAAATATCCAGCCAGGCAAACGCTGGAAGCCTCGCAGGCCGTTGCCAGATTGCATCAGCTCAGTGATGATCGCACCGTCTACATGCAGCAGAATCCCGATGTTATCGACCAGGGCGTCTTTCACAACGATGTGATTGCAGTGGGTAACCAAAATGTGCTCTTTTACCATGAGCAGGCTTTTTTGGAGACCCAGGCGAAACTCGCTGAAATCGATAAAAAAATGCATGGCAACATGTATTTTATCGAAGTTCCCACTGCCAAGGTGAGTGTACAGGATGCAGTAAAGAGCTATCTCTTCAACACGCAGATAATTACCCTGAGTGACGGTAACATGGCTATCATAGCCCCTACCGATTGCCAGGAAAATCCAGCAGTCCATGCTTATCTTAATGAGCTGGTCACTCTGAATACGCCCATTAAGGCGGTACATTATTTTGATGTGAAGCAAAGCATGCAAAATGGCGGTGGTCCTGCATGCCTGCGCCTGCGGGTAGCCATGAATGAGACCGAACTGGCGGCAGTGAACCCACAGGTAATGATGAACGATGCGCTCTTTGCCCGTCTGAATCAGTGGGTCGATAAACATTATCGCGACCGTCTGAGTACTCAGGATTTGGCTGACCCGCAGCTATTGATGGAATCACGGACTGCACTGGATGAGCTGACGCAAATCATGAAACTTGGCAGCGTGTATCAATTCCAACGTTAATACAGATTTTGGCTGAATGCCCCACAGAAGCCGCTGCAGAAGCGGCTTTTTTATCACATCTCTTTTCTCATTTATGAACTCACACAGGCTGTTAATCAGTAAGCACTAAGACCATCAAGTGCACTGGCTCAGATTTGTGCTCAAAAGTCCCCAAAGCCTCTGCAGATGTTTGTGAATCAATAAAAAGAAAGGCCACTCTTAGAAGTGGCCTTTTCGTATTTTTGAATTGTGAACTCTAAATCAATAGATGTTTACAGGGACTGTCAGTACCTCGGTGGCCGTACCGCCTGGGGTGGTAACAGTCACAGAGAACACGCCGCTCTCAGGTTGGTCTGCCCCCTTCACGGTCACGGAGAATTGTCTCGCACCATTGTAGTTACTGCTGGGCCAGGTGTAGCTGGCGGTACTGGCAATCGAACCCGTCGATGTAGCGAATTGAACTTTAGTTCCTGCAGGCATCTGCTGATTGTGCAAATCAGAGATGGCAAAGACCACAGACGCAGTCGATTTACCGTTAATGTCGATGCTGCCGCCGGTTGACACACCATCACGGTCGTCAATCACCACATCGTCTGCTGCAGTCGCAAAAGCCTCACTGCCTGACATCACCAGCACCAGACTGCGTCTGACGAAGAGTGACTGAGCATCGACACTTGCGCAGCCGGCATGGGCAGGCACTGAGCACAGCACGCCATTGTATTTGCTATCTGCAGCATCAAATTGCCCGTCTTCGTCAAAATCAACGAGCTCTTCATTTTCGCCACCGGTTTGACCACCCGCTTGCTGAGGGTTGAATATGCCATCTTCGTTATGGTCGACAAAGGCATCAGCCAAATCGTAGCTGTCGCCGCTAACATCGGTTCCATTTAAGAAGGCATCCATTTCCGCAGCATCAAATCGGCCGTTACCGTTGGTATCAGGGAAGGACTCTTCACCTACAGCGGTGGCGGTAATGGTTGCGCGGCCGCCAAACTTCTGGCCATAGAAGCCGTAATAGCGACCACCATCTTCTACCAACACAGGCGTTGGGTTACGAACCATGGCGCCCGAACCGTCGATAAGCGTCACGCCGCCAGGCCTGGCATTTTGACTGCGCCATACGACAGTACAGGCTCCATTAGCAGTGGTACAGGACGGGTCTATTGAACCACCTTCAGTGGTGAAATAAACCGCCGTTCCATCTGGCACTGGGTTGTTAAAGGCATCCGCAAGACGCGCTGTCACCTTCACTTCGGTGCCATCAATATCCCAGCCTTCAGCATTCAATACTTCGGCAGATAAAGAGAAGCTGTCCTGATCGGGCTTACCGGTAGAAATCACCAGCACGCTGGATTGGCTCGAAATAACCGGGTTGGTGCCGTCAATCGATGCAGTAACTCGCACCGTAGTTGCCACTGCACCGGAAGTTACCACTGTTTGGGCAATGCCCTGGCTATTGGTAGTGGCTGTGGCTGGGCTTAGCGTCAGGCCCCCCACGGAGGTGTTTAACGTGAAAGACACAGCCTTGTTGGCCACCGGGTTGCCATTGGTATCTAGTACCTTGAACTTCACAGTGGATGACTCATCACCACCCGTGCCCTTGATACTGATATTTTCAGGAGTTGCTCCGACAAAGACAATACTGCCAGCATCTGCTGCAAGCACATTCAATGTGCCAGTCGCTGACAGGTTCTTGCCACCTACATCTGCTGAGACACTGATATTGTCATCACCCACACAACCTTTAGCCAAATAAGTGCTGGTCGCGATACCACCAACGGCAGTAATTGGGCTACTTAGCTCAGCTTGCCCCTTGGTCGCACAGGTTGACGAGAAGCTGACACTGACAGGTTCGGTAAAGAGGATACCCTGGTCATCTTGAAGCTTGACAGAAACCGTCGCAGTACCGCCTGCAGAAATAGCACTGGCGCTCACAGAGGCCTTACCCGCAACAAAGTCGCCTTCAGCAGTTCCCATCAGCACATTGCTGGCGCCAATCACAAACACTTTCTGGCCGCTTTCACCGGTTGAAAGAGTCGCTGTAGCCTCGGCAGCACCAGGTTGACTGCCTGCATAAATATCGACACTGGCCTTGCCGTTTGCATCTGTAATCGCGGTTTTAATCGGCAAATCGCCAAGGGAAGAGTTGAATGTAACAATGACTGTCTTGGAAATACCTGAAACAGTGGCAACCAACTTGCCGGGCTTGGTGCTCGAAATGGTATCGGTTGGGGCACCATCTGCATCGGTAAGCGTCAAGCTCACCTGGGCTTCACCACCGGTTGAGCTTCCGCCGTCACCTTTCATGGTAAAACCAACAGGGTCGCTGGACTCACCGGTGTCGACACTCGCAGTGACTGTTCCTGCTCCGGCAATATCTGCCGTACTCAGCGTAATAGTGGCATTACCCTCTGCATCGGTCAGGGCTGTTCCTGTGGATGGGGTAAAAGTGCCTAAAGATGCGTTATTCAGTTTAAAGGTGACCAATTTTCCAGCTTTTGCACCAGAAAGCGATCCTTTAACATTTGCTGTCACTGTGGCCGGAGTATCTATGCCAATGGTGCTGTTGGAAGAGCTAAATGTTATAGCAGCTGTGACCGTAATTGTGTCTGTTGGAGGCGTACCACCATCCCCTCCCCCTGTATCTGAAATCGAACCACCGCCCCCGCAGGCTATTAATAAAAACGAGAGGAAGGTGGCCAACCATAACTTAAACGCTGACTTCATTGTCAGACTCCCTGTTACTCTAGTTAAAATACCTAAGCATTCCGCTTCTTACTTATAGGCTAACAATACACAATTTTCATGTAACTTTTCTATTACCCGATTCTTTTATTTCGTGGTTTTACCAGAAAACTTTAGTTAATTGCCCGTTTCCTCGGCACCGCTTTCTTGCTAGGCTTTTGTGCGCCAAAACACAAAAGCACAAAAAATAAACAGGAAAATCTATGGCTGCTGCACAATCCAGTAAAATTGGCCTGACAGGCAAGATCTTAATCGGCATGGGCGCCGGTATTTTGATAGGTTTGCTCCTTCGTAACTTTTTCGGCGGCAGTGAATGGGTTCAGGACTACATCACCGAGGGTTTTTTCCATGTGATAGGCACTATATTTATCAACAGTCTCAAGATGTTGGTTGTGCCTCTTGTCTTTATTTCACTGGTCTGTGGAACCTGTTCTCTGAGTGAACCTTCCAAGTTAGGCCGACTGGGCGGTAAAACCCTCGCGTTTTATCTGTTTACCACCGCTATCGCACTGGTCGTGGCAATCTCTGCTGCGGTACTTGTCCAGCCCGGCAATGCCTCTCTGGCATCTGAAAGCATGCAGTATTCGGCCAAGGAAGCCCCCAGTCTGGCGGATGTGCTGATCAACATAGTGCCATCCAACCCAATGAAGGCGCTGAGCGAAGGAAATATGCTGCAAATAATTATTTTTGCAGTAATTTTCGGTTTTGCCATATCACACATTGGTGAGCGCGGACGCCGTGTGGCGGCCCTGTTTGATGACCTCAACGAAGTCATCATGCGCGTGGTAACCCTCATTATGCAGCTGGCTCCCTACGGTGTGTTTGCCCTGATGGGGAAACTCGCACTGACCTTGGGTATGGAAACCCTTGAGAGCGTGATTAAGTACTTTATGCTGGTGTTGGTGGTGCTGCTGTTCCACGGATTTGTGGTGTATCCAACCCTGCTTAAATTGTTCTCCGGCCTGAGTCCACTGATGTTCATCCGTAAGATGCGTGATGTGCAGCTGTTTGCCTTTAGTACGGCCAGCTCTAACGCAACCCTGCCTGTCACCATGGAAGCATCTGAGCACCGTCTGGGCGCCGATAACAAAGTTGCCTCTTTCACCCTGCCACTGGGCGCCACCATCAACATGGATGGCACTGCTATTATGCAGGGCGTAGCGACTGTGTTTATTGCTCAGGTATTTGGTATCGACCTGACCATCACCGACTATGCCATGGTCGTGATGACAGCCACACTGGCTTCCATCGGTACTGCGGGCGTGCCTGGCGTTGGCCTGGTGATGCTGGCCATGGTGCTCAATCAGGTTGGCTTGCCGGTAGAAGGCATTGCGCTCATTTTGGGTGTGGATCGTATGCTCGATATGGTTCGCACTGCGGTAAACGTCACGGGTGATACAGTCGCCACTGTGGTGATTGCCAAGTCTGAAGGCGCCCTCAACGAAGCCGTCTTTAATGACCCCAAGGCAGGTAAAACCGCAGGCAGTTTTGATGCTGAGGTTCACCGCGGCGAATAAGCGCATTTTGAGAAAATGTGTCGGGTGAGTAATTCGCCCCTTTGCTTTTTAGTTAAAACCCCTGTTCCCCGCTAAACCCAAAATGTAAAAATCCACCTGCATAGCAGGTGGCTTTGACACGGCCCCCTAAAAGGGGGCTTAAAAACTAACCTTCTAGCCCCAATGCTATCTGCCGTTTCTCTTCTTCTTTGGCTGTCTTTTCTTGGTGCCGTACATATCTGCGGATTATCTCTTCATTCGCTCCTACCGAGTCAACAAAATAGCCTCTTTGCCAAAAGTGATTCCCCCAGAGCTTTTGCTTTCTCAAATACGGAAATTTCGCAAACATTCTGATTGCCGTTCTTCCTTTTACAAAACCCATTAAGTCCGACACGCTTAGACTCGGTGGAGTTCTGACTACTAGATGAACATGATCTTCCTGCACATTCAGTTCTACGACTCTGCATTTCTTCATGTTGCAGTAAACATAGATACTTCGATAAAGCTCTTTGCCAAGATTACCTTTTAGGATTTTGTACCTGTACTTCGGTGTCCAAACGAGGTGATACTGACAGCGATAGAACACGTGAGACGCGGATTCATATCTGCTCATGCTACTTACTCCTTGATTTGCTGGTAACAAACCGAGGGAGTATTTAGCATGGGCATTCTACGGGCAAAGCCCCACTAGAACGATCACCACCTCCATAGGAGGTGGTTTTAGAGTGACAATAAAAAAGGCGCCGATGGCGCCTTTTTTTATCTCTGTCTATTTATCTACCCCACCCGGTAAAATCTCTTCTACGGCAGGGCTCTGGGATTAACGCTCCCAATAAGACTCTTCCAGGCTGTCTTCCCGCTCCGGCAAAGCTCTGGATAAACGCGGGCTGTGCTGCGCCAGCACTTCATAGGCAACACGGTTGGCGTACTTGCAGATTTGTGAGAATGACGAATAGCAGAGGCCTTCGTTTCTGTGTTTACTGGAGCCGGGAACATTAACCTTGTGGAAATTATTCGCCGCCAGGTCATGGAGCAGTGCTGACAGTGCACCATCACCAGCGCCATTGGTATTGCGGATTTGTTCCGGGCCTCCCATATAGGGCGAAATATGCGCATACACCTTTATGGGCTCTCGGCAATCACGCTTACGCATCGGACGGGAAAACTCAAAGCGGTTGAACTCGGGAATCGCACCAGGCAGCAGCGTATGGCTGGTTTCACGCTTGTCACTGTCTTCGGTGTAACCTGCAGTATAAAGACCTATGGGACCCGCCGTTGTCAGCACCATGTCACACCACTCCAGCGCAGCCTCACTGGCAAGGAGGGGATCGGCAAAGCCCGTCAGGGCTTCACCTTCATCTTCGTTCATCGCCAATATGGTGACGTTGTCACGAATAAAGCCCTGCCACCACTCTGGATCTTCCTGAATAAGAAAGCGGGTACCGAGAGTCAGCACCACTGGGACATCGGCTGCCTTGGCGTATTCGATGGCTTTGAGTGCTGCCTGGCTCATGCCATCACCTTCGGCCGCCCGCATCAGGTAGGCCGTCAGTACCAGCGCCGCACTGCCCTGCACCACATCCTTATCGATAAAGTCCGGCGTCAGCTTGTCCATGGCGCCTTTGCTGATGGCAAAGGTACGCTCACCGCAATCTGAAATCAGGGTAAAACAGCGGCCAATAGGCCCGTCTACCGGCTGCAAGTGATTCAAATCGACCTTGGATGAGGTGTGGCAGAGGTAACGATAGGCGTAGCTGCCCACTTCGATAGACTTGCTCATTACCCCAAACAGCACTGAGCGATCATCAGCCAAAATAGAGTAGTTGTGTACTGTGTTACCAATAGTGCCACCGGCAAACTCGTCGCTGATAAGGTTATCACGCTTGAGCTCCTCATAGAGCGCGTGGGCGGTGGCGTCATCAATCAGGGTGGAATTACCTTTTGGCAACTGATAACGCACCAACAAGTCTTCGGCGACCTTGGCTTCAATGTCCACCAGGGTCTGGTCAATACCACTGATATAGGTCTGCTTTGGCTGAGGTTGCTGAGTCAACTGCTCAAGCAGCGGATCTCGGGTATTCACGGGGAAGTAATGTTTTGACTTGCGCTGGCCAGGAAACTTCATAACGGGATCTCTGTTCTTTGCCTATTTGCACTATGGCAGAGTTGCACTTGCCGCATCCATGCAGGTCATGGTCCGGAGCCATGCCTGGCACCGCACTTAAACAAGTAAAATTGATTTTAGGCCGGAGCGATATTCATCGCCAAAAGGCGGGGAGATCCACGCAAAAGAAAGCTGCAAATACCGCCGCCTGGCTCAAAGGCGGCAGATTCTATCATATTTTAAGATACTGACCAGTGATGAGCGCAGCGCCATCAGCCAACTTGCCAGCCGAGGCTCTGCTCTCTGACCAGTTCAGCCAGCAATCGGATATGGCCATCGTCGTCGTTCAGACAGGGAATGACTCTATATTGCTCGCCACCGGCGTGGATGAAGGACTCTTTACCCCCTTCGGCAATCTCTTCGAGCGTTTCCAGGCAATCTGCCGAAAAAGCAGGACACATAATGTCCACCTTCTTAACGCCCTTGCCCGGCAGGCTCTCGAGCAACTCGTCGGTATAGGGAGTCAGCCACTCTTCTTTGCCAAAGCGCGACTGAAAACAGACCTGCCATTCGTCATTGCCAAGGCCAAGGTCTTTGGCAACGAGCCTTGCGGTTTCCTGGCACTGGGCCTGATAGGGATCACCTTCGGTTATGTACCTCAGCGGCACGCCGTGGAACGACATCAGTAAGAGTTCAGCTTTACCGTCAGCGTCCCAAAGACGACGAACAGAATCAGCCAGCGCCCGTATATACAGCGGATGACGGTAATACTCGCGCACCATGCGCCAGTCTGGCAGGCGTCGCCAGGATTTGAGCACGCCGGCAACCCCATCGAACACACTGGCCACCGTAGAGCAGGAATACTGAGGATACAAAGGCAACACCACGACACGGTCTATACCCTGGGCTTTGAGGCGCTCCAACCCCTGGCTCAGCGACGGTGAGCCATAACTCATCCCAAGTTCAACCGGGACTTCATGGCCGTAGAGGCTGCTCAGTTCGATGGCAAGCTTCTCCCGCTGACGCTGGCTAATGACCATCAGCGGTGAGCCCTCATCCCACCAGATGCTTTGATACAGTTTGGCGACTTTGGCAGGACGGGTATTAAGAATGATGCCATTCAGAATCGGTTTCCAAATCCAGGGGGATAAATCCACTACCCTGGGGTCGCTCAAAAATTGCTTTAAAAAACGGCGCACAGAAGGGGCGTCGGGGGCATCTGGGGTGCCCAGATTGACTAGGAGTACTCCAAACATTGGCTTTTCCTGGCTCACATCTCACCTCAAATTGGCAAACTTTGGTTTAGCCTATCATAGGCCAAAAAACAAAAAAGCCTGTTTTCACAGGCTTTTCTACAAAGTGCGATCTCTGGCTATCAGCTCAGGGCAGCCTGGATCAACTTGCTGACCTCGGCCACGCTCTGGGTACCGTCAAACTTGGTGTACTTGGTGTTACCTTCGGCGGCAACCTTGCCATAGTAATCAACCAATGGCTTGGTTTGCTCGTGGTAAATACCCAGACGCTTACGCACTGTGCTCTCTTCATCATCCGGACGGATAACCAGATCTTCACCGGTCACGTCATCCTTGCCTTCCACCTTGGGTGGATTGAACACAACGTGATAAACACGGCCTGAGCCTGGATGTACGCGGCGACCGCTCATGCGGTTCACAATTTCTTCATCAGGCACGTCAATTTCAATCACGTGATCGATGCTGATGCCATTGGCAGCCATGGCATCGGCCTGAGGAATGGTGCGTGGGAAACCGTCCAGCAGGAAACCGTTGGCGCAGTCGTCCTGAGCAATGCGCTCCTTCACCAGACCGATGATCAGTTCATCAGAAACCAGCTGACCTGCGTCCATCACTTTCTTGGCTTCCAAACCCAGGGGCGTACCGGCTTTGACCGCTGCACGCAGCATGTCGCCGGTAGAAATCTGGGGGATTCCGTAGTGTTCCATGATGAACTGAGCCTGGGTACCTTTACCGGCACCTGGGGCGCCCAATAGGATAATGCGCATCGGGGAGTCCTCTTAAATTCGCATCGATATTCTTCTTAGGGCGGCGATCTTCGCACATAAACCCGCGCTTTAGAAGGCCTGCTCTTTCGACTTTAGCCTCAGTTGGCATAAAAAAGTGCCTAAATCGGCGCAGGCTTTTATTCAGTAAAGCAGGCTGTAAAGTTTGCGTCTGAAGCCATTGGCGATACTGCTGCCCTGCCCCATGGCCGTTAAAATACCCATAAACGCTTGTTTTACTTCACCGCCTTCAGCGCCGAGATCCCGTTGAAGCACGTCAAAGAGCAGCTCCAGCGCTTCTTCTTCACGCTTGGCCTGTGCCAACGCCCTGGCAAGCTCAATCCGCAGCGCCTGATTGTCGGATTCATTGGCGAACCGGCTTTGCAGCTCCCTAACCTCTGGGGTATCCGCCGCCTCTCTGGCCAGCGCGAGTTTTGCCTTGAGGCTGTGGTAATGGGCGTCCTGATCGGCAAGACCCACAGCGGCCAAACGCAGCTCAGCGCTACTGAGCTCGCCCTGTGCAATTTCCGCCTCTGCCATCAGCAGCGTCCACTCGGCGCCTATGGCTGCAGCATCCATTTCGATGCTCTTAAGAAGCGCCAAGGCATCCGCACCTTGTCCATCGGCCAGTGTTTGCTTCGCCTGCAGCAATACTTGCTTCCAGGCCTGAGGCAGGTGCTGAGACAGCATGGCATCAAGCTCTGCATCGGTTTTATCGCCGGCAAAACCGTCGACCGGTTGGCCCTGGCTTATCACCAGCACAGTTGGCAACGCCTGAATGCGAAAATAGGATGCGATTTCCATCTCTGTTTCACAGTTCACTGTCGCCAGCACACCGCGACCCTTTATCACCTGCGCCAGGCGAGTATTCATCGCCACGCTGTCTGGGTGTGACGGCGCGAAAAAACTCAAGACGATGGGCGCTTCGAGCGATTGTTCCAGCACGGACTGGATATTGTCCCGGGTCAGCGCCACGCCAGCCATGGCAGCACTTTCCTGTTGAGGTATCCCTTGAGTCATAGGTGCTTCCCCTGAATGTAAAAAGCCATTATCAAAAAGACAAACGGGGGCATTCGCCCCCGCAATCAGTTTAGCCAACCGATTTAAGCAGCATCTGGTTCACCAGCTTGATGAAGGCAGATGGGTCTGCCAGGCTGCCACGCTCAGACAGGGTCGCCTGTGCGAGCAGCATTTCAGCCCACTCGGCGAAGGCTGTTTCATCCTGCTCCTTATCCAAACGGGCCACCAGCGGGTGTGTTGGGTTAAGTTCAAGCGTTGGCTTGGATTCAGGTACTGGTTGACCAGCGGCCTGCATCAGCTTGATCATCTGGCTCGACATTTCGCCTTCCCCTGTCACCACACAGGCGGGCGTATCGGTCAGACGGGTCGTGATTTTCACGTCGCTGACTTTATCACCCAGAGCAGACTTGAATCGCTCTACCAAGGGCTCAGACTCCTGGGCCAATTTCTCCTGCGCGGCCTTCTCGGCCTCGTCTTCTAGGGCGCCGAGATCCAGATCGCCGCGGGTCACAGAGTGCAGAGCCTTTTCTTTATAGTCGTGCAGGTGGTTAATCAGCCACTCGTCGATGCGCTCAGACAGCAGCAGCACTTCGATGCCCTTCTTCTTCAACAGCTCCAGGTGTGGGCTGTTGGCCGCGGCCTCGTGGCTGTCGGCCACTATGTAGTAAATCTTTTCCTGACCTTCCTTCATGCGGCCGATGTAATCATCCAGCGACACTGACGGCGTCGCATCACCCGTGTGGGTTGAGGCAAAACGCAGCAAACCGGCAATACGCTCACGGTTGGCAAAATCTTCCGCCGGACCTTCTTTGAGCACGGTACCAAACTCTGCCCAGAACTGCTGATACTTGTCGGCATCGTCTTTGGCCAGCTTTTCCAGCATCGACAGCACACGCTTGGTCAATGCCTGACGCAGATTGCGCGTGACTTTATTGTCCTGCAGGATTTCGCGGCTCACGTTCAGCGGCAAGTCGTTGGAGTCAATCAAGCCCTGCACGAAACGCAGGTAAGATGGCATAAACTGCTCAGCGTCATCCATGATGAACACCCGCTGCACAAACAGCTTCAGCCCATGCTTGCGGTCACGGTTCCACAGGTCCCAGGGGGCCTTGGCCGGGATATACAGCAGGCTGGTATATTCCTGATTACCTTCAACCTTGTTGTGGCTCCAATCCAGAGGATCAGCAAAGTCGTGGGAAATGTGCTTGTAGAATTCTTTGTACTCTTCGTCGCTCACGTCTGACTTGCTGCGGGTCCACAGGGCGGTGGCCTTGTTCATAGCCTTCCACTGACCTTCGGTGGCAGGAATCTTCTCGCCATCGGGACCGTCACGCTCAGGGGTGCCTTCCTGATACATCTCTACCGGGATGGAGATATGATCTGAGTACTTGGTGATGATGGAACGCAGGCGCCAGTCATCGGCAAATTCCTTTTCTTCATCACGCAGGTGCAGCACGATTTTGGTGCCGCGCTCAGCTTTGGTGATGGTTTCGACGCTGAAGTTACCTTCACCTTCCGACTCCCACTTCACCCCTTCGTCGGCGCTATGACCGGCGGCGCGGGTAAACACCTCAACGCGCTTGGCGACGATAAAGGCCGAATAGAAACCCACACCGAACTGACCAATCAGCTGCGAGTCTTTGGCGCTGTCGCCGGAGAGGTTTTTAAAGAACTCGGCAGTACCCGATTTGGCGATGGTGCCCAGGTGTTCGATAACGCCATCGCGGGTCATACCAATGCCATTGTCTTCTATGGTCACTGTGCCCTTGTCTTTATCGGCACTCACACGTACCCGCAGCTCACCGTCACCCTCATACAGGCTGTCGTTGGTCAGCGCCAGGTAACGCAGCTTGTCAGCGGCGTCGGCGGCATTGGAGACCAGTTCACGCAAAAAGATTTCTTTGTTGGAGTACAAAGAGTGGATCATCAAATGCAAAAGCTGTTTGACTTCTGTTTGAAAACCATGGGTTTCTTGATGCGACATCTCAGTTCCCTTTTTTTCAGTGTTACAAAAACATTCAGGTATTGGGGCATACTGCCCGGATAGAACAGAAATGGGGGCGATGAAACACTTTTCAAGGGGAAGGGTGCAAGCGAGATTTGAGCGGGCAAAAAAACAACAAAAACGCCCCGGTAACGCGGGGCGTTTTGCATCATTAACGGGTTTAAAGCGGCAAGCGGCCGTTAAAGCTCAGCGCGAGGGTGGTGCTGTCGACGTACTCAAGCTCACCGCCGACGGGCACACCGTGGGCAATCCGGCTCACCGCTACCCCTGCTCTGCGGGCAATATCGGCAATGTAGTGTGCCGTGGCGTCCCCTTCCACGGTAGGGTTGGTGGCCAAAATCAGCTCACTGATACCACCGCCGACCAATTGGCCTTCAAGGAGAGAAAGCCCCAGCTCCTCAGGCCCTATGCCGTCAAGGGGAGATAAGTGCCCCTGCAGCACGAAATAGCGACCCTGAAAATGGCCACCGGACTCGATGGCCAGTACATCCGCCGGGGTTTCCACCACACACAGGGTGTCGGCCTCTCCGCGCCTACTGCTGGAGCAAATCGGGCACAGAGACTGTTCGGTGAAGGTACGGCACTTTTGGCAGTGGCCCACGTCACTCATGGCCCGGGACAGGGTATCGGCCAGGCGGATGCCCGCTTTACGATCGCTTTCCAGCAGCGCAAAGGCCATGCGCTGGGCCGATTTAGGCCCCACTCCCGGCAGGCAACGCAGACTTTGAATAAGCTCATCCACCAGCGGACTGAATTTCATGGGAAGCGTTTCCTCAGAATGGCATCTTCATGCCGGGAGGCAGTTGCATGCCACCGGTCACTTCCGCCATCTTGGTTTTCTGGTTTTCTTCAACACGGCGGGCTGCATCGTTACAGGCTGCGGCTACCAAGTCTTCCAGCAGCTCTTTATCGTCTTCCAGCAGACTTGGGTCGATTTCTACTTTGCGTACATTGTGAGTACCTGTCATGGTCACTTTCACCAAGCCGGCACCGGACTCACCTGTGACTTCCATGCGGGCAATTTCTTCCTGCATCTTGGCCATTTTTTCCTGCATCATCTGGGCTTGCTTCATCAGGTTGCCCATTCCGCCTTTTCCAAACATACGCTTAATCTCTTTCGGTTGAGGCCCGCAGCCATGCGGGCAAAATGAATTTGTGAACGGTGAAAATGAAGTTGGCTAATCTTACTGAAATCTGAGGCATTGGCAATTATCCCGGTCACAGGGATGCCATTAAATGCGACTCAGACCACAGGCTCCTGAGCCAAAGCCGGTGGTGTTGGCAAGGCTCTGCCCCGCTGGGCAAGCAGATCGGGCGGATAGCTTATACTGTCGTCATCAAACCAGGCGCCTGCCTGCTGCATCAGTCTCAGCACTGCGGGATCGGTATTGAGCGCCCCTCTGGCATCGCTCAGCAGCTCCCGGTGAAAACGGGCACGGATATCCAGCGGGGTTTCCCGCCCCGGGACCTCACCCACCTCCAGTGCGATTTCAGCCTCATGACCGAGGGCTTTGGACAGCGCCTCATTGAGCTGCCCAATGGCCACGGGCGCTGCCAGATGCTTTTGGTCCTGTTTCAGCACCAGGGGGATAGGATTAGACCATGCCAGACAAACCGAATTGACCGCCAGCTGGCGAACCCGGCCGCCAATCTCCAACGCTCCCATCAGCTTGTACCAGCGAAGGTCAGTTTCATCACCGCCAATAGGGCTGGCGGCGCTGTGATTGGCACAATGCACCCCGTCACTGGACGAGACTTCGTCCGTGTGTGTTTGCCCTTTAGCCTGCAACGCTGTTTGAGATTCAGCTTTTAGAGGTTGGGGTGTCTGCGTATGTGGCGCAGCCGATGTGTATTCCTCTGGATGAGCCTTGTCTGGCGACTCAGCGTTAACCGGAGCTGACTCTCTGTTTACTGCGTAATCCAGGGCCAATTCAGGCGCTTTTGAACTGTCATCAGGAGTGGCCGTATCTTCCCAAGGCGGCCTGTCATAATCGGCAGCAACATCCGCACCCGATACACTTGCTGTGGCTTGGGTGAGCGTAGCTGTTTGGGTATTGGCTGACATTGCACCGAGGGATATTTCATCCTGCGTGCCCTTGTCAGTCGGCGCCGTGGTTACCGGAACAGTGCTAGTTTCCTGCACCGCCATGCGGCGGCGCTCGAAACTGGATACCGGCTTTTTTGCCTCATCTTCTTTCGCCTCCGAGGTGATACCACTGAGTAAATCTTCTCTGGCAGCCAAAACAGCATCGAGCAAGTCATCACCAAATGCAGAAGCCGGCGTGTTGACAGGTTGGGACTCTGCCACGACCTTTGACTGAGCCCCCGTAGCACCGCTTTGAAGATGATCGCTTTGGGACTGTTCGTTTTGGAGCTGAAAACCAGCGCCATCGTCAAGCCCCCGTTCCACTGGAGTCTCAGAGATATCGGCCGAATAGCTTTGGGGATAGTCCGCATACGCCATTTCATCGAATAATGGTGGGGCATCATGTAACGGGAGGTCGTTGTCACCGGCGTTAACTGCGTCGTATCCGGGATTGAACCCCTGGCTTTCGGCCTGGGAAATCAGCAGGTTTTGCTCTGCAAACAGGGCGTCAGACTCAGCCTCATGCACATCGTCATCGCCGCTTGGTGCCTCTTCGGTGGCAACCGAACTGTCGGCCTTAACAGCGGGCTCCTCAGTCGTCCTGACAGGGCTGTGGGTACCTGCCACCAAGGTGGAAGCAATACCGGCTTGCGGCACTGCAGCCGCCACAGGCGTTTCAGTAACAACAGCGTGGTTAGGCGCAGTGTCCGCTTGAGGCGCACTCTTTCCCTCTGTCGATGGCGCAACAAGCTTGAGTGCCTCGGCAGCCGACACGCCCTCACCTGACTGCCAACGGCTTACCGGCTTTTCGGGCACAAAGCCCACGGCGCGAAGCAGACTCATTTCCAGCCCGGAGGCTGGGTCGGGCGCGTAGGGCAAATCCTTACGGCCACTGAGCAAAATTTGGTAATAAAGCTGTACCTGCTCGGGCTTCAATGCTTGGGCCCAGGCAAGTACGGCAGCCCCGTTGTCGCTGATGCTGGCAGTGGCCGGGGCAAATTGTGCGAGGCTGATTTGATGAAGCAGTTCAAGCAAGGCCCTTAAGACCTCGTCGGCATCGGCACCGAAACCCATTGCTGTACGGGCAGTGGTGAGCAGTGTCTCAATGTCGCCCTGGCAGAGGGCATCGAATAAGTTCAGTATTTGGCCTTTATCTATGGCCCCGAGCATGGTTTGCACCTGAGCAAGGCGCACCTCTCCCCCGCCAAAGGCAATCGCCTGGTCGGTAAGACTCAGGGCATCACGCATACTGCCGGCCGCCGCCTTGGCAAGCAGCGATAAAGCATCCTCATCGAATCCCAAACCCTCGCCACTGAGAACGGCAGCCAATTGCGCCTGAATTTGCGGTTGTGTCAGCGCTTTGAGATTGAATTGCAAACACCGGGACAGCACTGTCACCGGCAGCTTTTGCGGATCTGTGGTGGCGAGCAGGAACTTCACATGCTCAGGCGGCTCTTCGAGGGTCTTCAGCAGCGCGTTGAAAGAGCTTTTGGAAAGCATGTGCACTTCATCGATGAGGTACACCTTAAAACGTCCGCGACTGGGTCGATACTGCACGTTGTCGAGGATTTCGCGGGTGTCATCCACCTTGGTACGGGATGCGGCGTCCACTTCAATAAGGTCAACAAAGCGGCCTTCGGCAATCTCGCGACAGGCACTGCATTGCCCGCAGGGCGTGGCAGTAATTCCCTGCTCACAATTGAGCCCCTTGGCGAACAGCCTGGCCAAACTGGTCTTTCCCACACCACGGGTGCCGGTAAAGAGGTAAGCATGGTGTAATCTTTGCTGACCGAGGGCATTGGTCAAGGCATGAAGCACGTGGGATTGGCCCACTACTTCGGCAAAATTGGCAGGGCGCCATTTTCTGGCCAACACCTGATAGGACATGTCACTCCCCACTTACAAAATCGGTCGGGAGCCTGTGTCCCGTCATGGGGCAAACATACCACGCTGAGGGGGGCGATGCCATAACGCCATGACGGGGCAGGAAGTGTAAGGGTTCAAGCGTTGGATTAATCGCCTTCGAACTCACACAATTTACAGATTTCCAGGCCCATGGCCTGCAACCGTTTTTCACCACCCAGATCCGGCAGGGAAATAACAAAGGCCGCGTGGGCCACATCACCGCCCAGACGGCGAATGAGTTTAACCGTGGCTTCGATAGTACCGCCGGTGGCCAGCAGATCGTCTATCACCAACACCTTGTCACCAGCCTTGATAGCATCGACGTGGATTTCCAGGGTGTCGTGTCCGTATTCCAGCTCATAGCTTTCGCTGATGGTTTCACGGGGCAGTTTGCCAGGCTTGCGTACAGGCACAAAACCCACACCCAGCTCCAACGCAAGCGGTGCACCGAACAGGAAACCGCGGGATTCGGTTCCCACGACCTTAGTGAAGCCGGAATCCTTGTAGCGTTCAACGAGCAGCTTCATAGCTGTTTGGTAAGCAGTGTGATCCTCAAGCAGGCTTGTCACATCACGGAACATAATGCCGGCTTTGGGGTAATCAGGAATGGTTTTAATGCTTTGCTTGATAAGCGCTAAGCTATCTGTGTTCATAGGACATTCACGTTAGATTTGCCGGCTTCGCCGGACTTTGACAACAAAAAAGTCCACGAAATGTGGACTTCAAATTTAATCCGGCTAAAGCTTAAGCTCCTTTGCCTGTGGATGCAACCGCCTGCACACCGGGCCGCCAGTGTCGGTGGTCACAAAATCGGCACTCAGGGTGTATCTTCAAGTTCGGGCACTGAGTGCAGGAAAGCCAGCAGAGCCACCAGTAACGAAAACAGCATCAGCTTGACCCACAGCAGCGGCACGACGGCAATGCTGATAGCAAAACTCAGGCTCGACAGCACCATGGCTTTACGTTTGAGCCCCCGTCTGATGGCCTTTTTTTGATCCCAGTTATTGAGAGCATCGGCAAACCAGGGATGCGTCATTAACCAGCGGTGCAAACGCTCACTGGAGCGGGCAAAACAAAAGGCAGCCAACAGCACAAAGGGCACCGTGGGCAGCAGCGGTAAAAACACGCCTGCTACACCCATCACCAGGCTTATCAAACCAATCACCAGCAACACACTGCGCTTTATCACGCCTTCGCCCCCTTGGGTTCAGTCCTTCTTTGCAGCCTCAAAAACAAAGGCCACTCAATTGAGTGGCCAAGTATACCCTTGTTCCGAACTTAGATTAAGCCGGCAAGTTTGAGCCAAGAGAGGCTGGCAGGCAGGGTTGGAACCAGAAGAACCAACAGAAAACCAATAAGATACCAAACGTTGAAAGGCTCTTTGAAATTAGCGTCCATGTGGACTCCTCTACAAAATGTACGACCACTGCCGTGATGCAGCTCACAAAATGGGCGCCATTCTAGCGGTTTGTCCTGAACGATAAAACCAACTAACTGTAGGGTTATTGCAACTTTTGCACTACTACACCCCGGACGGCCATTTGCCCGAGCACCTGAGCGATGCCCTCCCGGAGCTGCTGTCCATCAAAGTTGGGGTAAAGTGCCTGCATTTTTTGCAGTAGTTCGATGTACTTGATGCCGGTATTGGCTTCCAGGACCGCCAACAGCTGCGCCGTCATGGGGTTAAGTTTCAAAAAGCTCACCTCATCATCGCTATCCCGATAGAGACAAAAATAACAAGGTGATGGCAGAGGTGTGTCCGGTTGGTACTGGGGTGAAATTTTCTCGACCTCAAAATGGTACTGCGCCACCCGGGCATGGGATGCCAACCCCAGCCTGGCATCAAGGTAAGCTTGTTGCGCCAGCGCCGTGTCATCGAAAGCGGCTTCATCACCCTGTTCCATTGCCGTGGCGACCACTAATTCCAGCCATTCATAGTGCGCCAGTTCCAACAAAAATGGGGGCTCGTCGACCTGGCGTTCCCGGGCGCTTAAAAAGGCAAGAAATTCGCCGGCAATGCCAATAAACAGCGGGTTTTGGCAGTCATGTTCAGTAAAGAACTGCCTTAGCTGCGCCTGCCACTGTGCTTCCCCATAGAGGCTCTTGAGTACCGGAAAGCCACTGTTTACAAAGCCACTGACATTGTTGAAAAAGAGTTCCCGATAAACCCCCATCCGTTGGGGCGCTATCCCGTGGGGACAGGGTAAGTCCGGCCTGCGGATGGCCTCGATAAAATCGGCCTGAATATCCTTAAAGCTCATCCGGCCCTCCTGCTGGTTCGAATTGCCGCAGCCTGATAATCCCGAATGCGATCAATTTCCTGAAGCAGCTCCCCTATCGGCGGGATATTGAAATCCCGTTCGAGCAAGGTAGGTAGAGGCCCGTGCAGCGCATAACAGTCACAGAGCAGTTGCCAAACCGGGTCGACTATGTCTGCCCCATGGGTATCTACTATCAGATCTGGGGCTTCCACGTAGTGCCCTGCCACATGGAGATAACGTATACGCTCGGTGGGCATGGCAGCAAGATACGCAGCCGCATCATAATTGTGGTTGATTGAATTCACATAGATGTTGTTCACGTCCAGCAGTAGCTGGCAATCCGCCTCTTCCAGCACGGCCAGCACAAACTCCAGCTCCGTCATCTGTGCGCCGGGCGCGGCGTAAAACGAGATGTTTTCCAGGATTAACGGCCGCTCAATGATGTCTTCCACCTGCTTCACCCGTCCGGCGATATGACGAACAGCCTCAGGGGTAAAAGGCATGGGCATTAAATCGTACAGGTGCCCAGAGCCAGAGCAGTAGCTCAAGTGCTCTGAATATACTGCTATTCCGTGCAAATCGAGGAAGGCTTTAATGCCCTTGATAAAGTCAATGTCCAGCGGCGCACTGCTACCGATAGACAGGGACAAGCCGTGACAGAAAAATGCATGACGCTCGGTTAAAGCACGGAATTGTTTGCCGTATTTACCACCAAGTGCCATCCAGTTTTCCGGGGCGACTTCAAAAAAATCGATTTGTGCCGGTACCGATTGACTGAATTCAGCCAACATTTCGCGCCTTAGCCCCAGTCCGGCCAGCGAGGATACTGCCATGTGTTCACCTCTGCCTGCGAATAAAATGCCACGCGGGTCATTTCCCGCGTGGCAGCCTGATATCAGTGAGCGCCGCCGCACTTGCCTTCTTTGGCTTTTTCAGTGCCCTTGGCTTCACCACACTTACCTTCTTTGGCTTTTTCGGCAGTTTCCTGGCCTTTTTTCATGCCTTCGCCACATTTGCCTTCGCCGCACTTACCTTCTTTGGCTTTTTCGGCAGTCTCATGGCCTTTTTTCATGCCCTCGCCACACTTACCTTCACCGCACTTACCTTCTTTGGCCTTCATGCCCTCACCGCATTTACCCTCGCCGCACTTACCCTCTTTGGCCTTCTTGCCTTCACCACACTTGCCTTCACCACATTTACCTTCGTCACCCACCAGTTGGTAACCAGCTTGCATTTCATTGAAGCCAAAAGGGTTGGCCTGCGCTTCGGCGGCAAACGCTGCGCCCACAACAACGCTTCCCAGTGCAACTGCGGCGGCGGTTTTCTTGATGCTGTTCATAGTCTTCTTCCTTCTGTGTGTTTCAGTGAGTTATGACGGCCGCCTTTTGCTGCCAGTCTGATTTACCAGACCCATGGCGGCCTGTTTTTATTTCAATTTTCCAATGCACTCACAGAATTTTTTTAAAAAGAGTGCAAGGCAGAGCCTTTAAGCTAGACACTTTTATCATGGGTATCAAGTTCTTGGAATACGAGTTGTCCCAATCTTTTTCCATGCTTGGTAAAGCTGCGGGCGCGCGGTAAAATGCCGCGCTTATTTTTAACGAATGCGGGATATCAGCTTGCGGATTATTTTGGCCCCTATGGAGGGCGTGCTGGATCATTTGATGAGGGAGCTGCTCTCATCCATCAACCCCTACGATCTCCTGGTTACCGAGTTTGTGCGCGTGGTGGATCAGCTATTACCGGAAAAGGTCTACTATCGCCTCTGTCCTGAGCTGAAAAACAACGGCCTGACCAAGAGTGGTACCCCGGTTCGGGTTCAGATATTGGGTCAGGAACCCGGTTGGATGGCTGAAAACGCGCTGCGGGCGGTGACACTGGGCTCCCGAGGTGTAGATGCCAACTTTGGCTGCCCGGCCAAAATGGTTAACCGCAGCAAGGGTGGTGCCGTGCTGCTGCAATATCCCGAATTAATTCACGATATTGTCAAAGCCATGCGTCAGGCTGTGCCCAGCGAGCAGCCGGTCACCGCCAAAATTCGTTTAGGGTACGAAGACAAATCTCTGTTTATGGAAAACGCCCTGGCCGTATACGAGGCCGGCGCCACCGAGCTTGCCATTCATGCCCGCAGCAAGGTAGACGGTTACAAACCGCCCGCCTATTGGGAGTACATTACCGAGGTGCGTGAGCGCTTGCCCATTCCGGTCATCGCCAACGGCGAAATCTGGAACCGTGACGATGCCCTGCGCTGCATGGAAGTAACGGGCTGCGACAGCATCATGATTGGTCGGGGTGCCTTGTCAATGCCAAACCTGGCTGCCAGCATTAAGGGTGACACACCCTATGATTGGGCCACAACGCTGAGATTGATGATCCACTACTCAGAGCTGGAAACCTCAGGACTGAAGGCCACTTATTATCCGGCACGTATCAAACAGTGGTTCAGTTACCTGAGCAGGGAATATCCGGAAGCGGACGACCTGTTCAGGGAAATACGAATTCACAAAACCACCGAGGACATACTGAATGGCCTCAAACTGGCAGCCACCAAGCTGGCGCCAATGAAGTCATAATGGGCGGTACTTAAACAGCGCCGCACGCTTGCAACAGTGGCAATCTTTGATCTGCAAAGGCTTTACACGCTGCTGAAATGAAAAATCGAACAGTGTTTTGATCCTTGTCATAGTCCCGCGCACCGGGGCTACTAGACTGAAATCCAATCCATGTTGAATTGGACTTCTGTAACGACAGGGGATAACCGTGACTATAGCCAATACCAGACAAGCTTTATCACAGCTTGAAGCCACACTCAGGGAAGAGATAGCGGCGCTCCCCTTCCCCGAGCTACAAGGCTCGGCCTTGAAAGCCTCGCTGAGCGAGCTTATCGATACCCTTACCCGACTGCACCTAGCGGATGATCTCATCTATGACAGGTTAACCCGTTTGGATGCGGCGCAGTGTCAGTTGGATTTAGGACTCTACGGCCTGTGTGCCGATTGCGAATCCGAAATAGAGCAGGATAGGTTGATACGGGATCCCACCGTTCAGCGTTGCCTGTCCTGTGACGACCATTATCGCCACGAACACAGACACGAGCTGCGGCTCAATCACTGAGGAGTGGCCACACTGACACACCGGATTCGCGATTCAGGCATGGCCATCATTTGCAAAAACGGCATGTGAGTATGGCCAATCCCTGAGTGACGGGGAATAAAAAAGGAGCCTTTCGGCTCCTTTTTTATTTTCTGCGACTGATTAGCGAGTGCGTGGGCACAGCTCGTCAGCAGCGAAGAAGTAAGCGATTTCGCGCTCGGCAGAAGCCAGAGCGTCAGAACCGTGTACAGCGTTCTCATCGATGCTGGCAGCATAGTCAGCACGCAGAGTACCGCGGGCAGCTTGAGCTGGGTTGGTAGCACCCATGATTTCGCGGTTGGCCAGAACGGCGTTTTCACCTTCCAGAACCTGAACCATGATAGGGCCAGAAGTCATGAAAGACACCAGGGCGCCGAAGAAAGGACGCTCGCTGTGCTCAGCGTAGAAACCTTCAGCCTGCTCTTTGGTCAGGTGAACCATCTTGGCAGCGATGATTTTCAGGCCAGCTGATTCAAAACGGTTGTAGATAGCACCGATGTGGTTCTTGGCAACAGCATCAGGCTTGATGATAGAAAAAGTGCGTTCGATCGCCATAACTAGCTTCCTTTGATGAGCAAGTTTGTAAAATTCGCGCGGATTATACGGGATTTATTTCACAAAGCCTATCTTTATCACATAGACAGGCACAACCAAACCTTGCAAAGCTGGGGCTCTGCAAGGTTTGGTTCAGAAATATTTGAGAGGGCTTATTTGCGGCCCTTGGCCCACCACCAGGTACCGGCAATAGCCACCAGCGCAATGGCAGGCAGCAGGTCCATCATATGGTGAAAGAGCCCCACTCCACCGTGCCCCTCATGGGCCATGGCAGCGGCAGGAACAAGCAGGAGCAGAGGCAGTACAGATTTCATGGCAGCGTCCTTTTATTTATAAGCATGAATGCCGCTCTGGGCGGCCATGTGACAAGCTTACGCCCATGGACAATGGCGAGTTTGACGGCGATCAAAGTTCTTATGGGCTTACAAAGAGTTAACCTTAAAATCCATCCTGGATCACAAAATGTCCTTAACCTCGGGCACCCGTTTGCTTGGGTTTCTTATGGGCGGCTTTCTCAATAAAGGCAATGATGGCACCGGCAACATCCTTGCCGGTAGCGCCTTCTATGCCTTCGAGTCCGGGAGATGAGTTGACTTCCATCACCAGCGGGCCGTGGTTTGAACGCAGCAAATCGACGCCAGCCACATTCAGTCCCATGGTCTTGGCGGCACGGACGGCGACAGAGCGCTCTTCCGGTGTCAGCTTAACGAGAGTCGCACTGCCACCGCGGTGCAAATTGGAGCGAAACTCGCCAGGCGCCGCCTGACGCTTCATGGCCGCCACCACCTTGTCACCCAACACAAAACAGCGAATATCGGCGCCATTGGCCTCGCGGATATATTCCTGCACCATGATGTTGGCCTTAAGGCCCATAAAGGCTTCAATCACACTCTCTGCCGCTTTGCGGGTCTCGGCAAGCACCACACCTATGCCCTGGGTGCCTTCCAGCAACTTAATCACCAGCGGGGCACCACCAACCATCTCAATCAAGTCAGGAATGTCCGACGGCTTGTTGGCAAATCCGGTGATGGGCAACCCTATACCGCGACGAGACATCAGCTGCATTGAACGTAGCTTATCGCGGGAGCGGGTAACGGCAACAGATTCATTTAGGGTATACACCCCCATCATTTCAAATTGCCTCAGCACGGCACAGCCGTAAAAGGTGATGGCCGAGCCGATGCGGGGGATCACGGCATCGAAAATAGGCAGCTCTTCCCCGGCAATGTGAATGCTGGACGCCCGCATATTGATGTTCATATAACACTCAAGGGGGTTAATGACCCTGACCTCATGACCCCGCTCTTTGGCGGCCTCCACCAAACGACGGGTGGAATAGAGTTCTGGCCCCTGAGATAAAACAGCGATCCGCATTCATGACTCCGATAATGAAAAACTCGCGCATCATACGCGCCTTTTGTATAAAAGCAATCTCGGCCAATTGCCGCTGTGGCCGGTGCCAATAACTATAGCGAGACGGCCGAAAAAAAAGCCAGTCATAAGACTGGCTTTCATCATCGAAAGGCGCTGATTAGCCTTCACTGACCATGTTGATGGTGTACTTGGGAATGTCGACCACCAGGTCACAATCCACAACCTTGGCCTGACAAGAGAGGCGGCTTTCCGGCTCCAGTCCCCAGGCTTTGTCGAGCATATCATCTTCCAGTTCGTCCGATGGCTCGAGCTCATCAAAGCCTTCACGTACCACCACGTGGCAGGTGGTGCAGGCACAGGATTTTTCACAGGCATGTTCAATGTGGATCCCGTTTCTTAAGGCCACATCCAATATGGACTCACCCACCTTGGCCTCAACCACGGCACCATCAGGACAGAGTTCTTCGTGAGGCAAAAATACGATTTGCGGCATGTTGTTACCTATATAGTGTCGACCGACTGGCCCTTGAGGGCATTGCGGATAGAATTGTCCATACGTTTGGCGGCAAACTCCTGGGTTTGGTTGTCCAGTCGCTCAATGGCCGCCAAAATAGCATCGGCATCATCGCCTTTGGCCACTTCGGCAAGTTCGGCCATGGCCGCGGTGATATCGTTTAGCTCTTCCTCAGACAGCAGCACCTTATCTTTGGCGAGCGCCGAATGCAGGGACTCCAGCACCCGTGCAGCTTCTACCTGTTGCTCGGCCAGCATACGGCGACTGATGTCTTCCTTGGCATGCTTCATGGAATCCTTGAGCATGGTGGCGATTTCGGTGTCAGACAGGCCAAAAGAAGGCTTCACCTGAATGCTGGATTTCACCCCGGTGGACTTTTCCATGGCGGTGACACTGAGCAATCCATCAGCATCCACCTGGAAAGTGACCCGAATATGGGCGGCGCCGGCAGCAAGCGGTGGTATCCCCTTCAGGGTAAAGCGTGCCAATGAGCGGCAATCCTGTACCAGCTCACGCTCGCCTTGTACCACATGGAAGGCCATGGCAGTTTGGCCGTCCTTAAAGGTGGTAAATTCCTGCGCGCGGGCAACGGGAATGGTGGTATTGCGGGAAACGATTTTCTCCACCAAACCGCCCATGGTCTCAATACCCAGCGACAGCGGGATCACATCCAACAGCAGCAAATCCGACTCGGGTTTATTACCAACCAGAATATCCGCCTGAATGGCGGCGCCAATGGCTACCACCCGGTCAGGGTCAATGCTGGTCAGTGGCGCCTTACCAAAGAAGGCTTCGACTTCTGAACGCACCAACGGCACCCGGGTCGAGCCGCCTACCATCACGGTTTCCAGCACTTCGCCAGCATCGATACCCGCATCACGCAGCGCGCGGCGACAGGCGGCGATGGTCTTTTTCACCAAGGCGGCGATCAGGGCATCGAAGGTCCCGCGGTCGATGTCGTGATGGTAAGCCTGCCCCTGATACTCGAGAGTCGCAGTGACGGTATCTGTCTCTGTCAGAGCTTCTTTCACTCTGCGGGCTTCGATCATCAGCTTACGACCGAGGCCAGTATCGGCCAGATCCAGCCCCCATTGCTGAGCAAGATATCCGCCAAGCAGATGATCGAAATCATCGCCGCCAAGGGCAGAATCACCACCGGTGGCCAAAACTTCAAACACACCGCGGTTCAGACGCAAAATGGAAATATCAAAGGTACCGCCGCCGAGGTCATATACGGCGATAACGCCTTCCTGACCTGAGTCCAAACCATAGGCGATGGCAGCAGCAGTGGGCTCGTTGAGCAATCGTAGGACTTTCACACCCAGAAGCTGCGCCGCGTCCTTTGTCCCCTGACGCTGAGCATCATCGAAGTAGGCAGGCACAGTAATCACGGCACCTTCCAGGCTTCCGCCAAGGGTATCTTCGGCGCGGGCGATAAGCGGACGCAGAATTTCGGCCGACACCTGTACCGGGTTCACCTGTCCCTGAGGGGTATTAAACAGGGGCAAGCCGTTTTCACTGGCGCTGAACTGATAAGGGAAACGCTGACTGCCAGCCTCAATATCCGCCAGGCTGCGGCCCATAAAGCGTTTTACAGAGACTATGGTATTGGCGGCATCGGTGGCGCTGTGCAGTTCGGCTTCCTGGCCAACGGAAATACCCTCCTTTGCATAACGCACGATAGAGGGCAAAGAGTGGCGGCCCTGGGCATCCGCCAGGGTTCTGGCTTCACCGCTTCGCACCGCGGCCACTAAAGAGTTGGTGGTGCCAAGGTCGATACCGACTGCGAGTCTGTGTTGGTGGGGCGCGGCGCTTTGGCCGGGCTCGGCGATTTGCAATAAGGCCATAGGTGTCCAACTTAACTTACGCCGGCGACCGACGCCGGCTTAAAAAGGAATGTGTCAGTCCAGCAGTGCGTCTTCCGCCCGCTCAAGTTCCACATGCAATTTTGCCATAAACTTGAGTTTGCGAACCTGATCTGCCGCAGCTTGCAAGTCATTGTCGTCTTCGCTGACAAGCAACGTCTTGAGCTTGGCAGTCACCTGCTTTTGGAAGTCACCGAAAGACTGGTACAGGTCAGCAATCAGGCAGTGGGGATCGTCTGCGTGGGTAATCTCTTCCAATGCCTCGCGCCATTCCATTTGTTGCATCAGGAATGCAGTATCGCGCACGGTTTGGGTTTCATGGCGAATATCAACCCCTTTGAGCGCAAGCATATGCTCGGCGCGGCGAATGGGGTCTTTGAGGGTTTGGAAACCGTCGTTCACCATGGCTGTACGACTGACCGCAAGCAGTTTTTCCTGCTCACTGGCGGCGGCAAACTTATCGGGATGTACGGTACGCTGAAGCTCGCGGTATTTGTCCGCGAGCTCACTGGTATTCACATCGAAAGCAACCGGAAGGTTAAACAGCTCGAAGTAATTCATAAAACCGGATTATACGGTGAAGCTCTCGCCGCAGCCGCATTCTCCCTTGGCATTGGGGTTATTGAATTTGAAGCCCTCATTGAGGCCTTCCTTGACGAAATCGAGCTCGATACCCTGCAGGTAAATGAAGCTCTTGGCATCGATGATGATATTAACACCGTCTATTTCGTAGACTTCGTCGTCATCGTTGAGATCGTCAACAAATTCCAGCACGTAGGCCATACCCGAGCAGCCAGACGTCTTGAGACCGAGACGAAGGCCTACACCCTTACCGCGATTGGCAAGGAAGGCTTTGACTCGCTCATTGGCTGCGGGTGTCATAGAAATCGCCATACGAACTCCGAATTACTTGGCTTGCTTGTGCTTGTACTCTTCCAGAGCTGCCTTAATGGCATCTTCGGCCAGAATAGAACAGTGGATCTTCACCGGTGGCAGAGCCAGCTCTTCGGCGATATCCGTGTTCTTAATAGCAGCTGCTTCTTCGATGCTCTTGCCTTTCACCCACTCGGTGACCAAAGAGCTTGAAGCAATGGCGCTGCCACAGCCGTAGGTTTTGAATTTGGCGTCTTCAATGATGCCGGCGTCGTTGATCTTCAACTGAAGTTTCATCACGTCACCGCAGGCAGGCGCACCCACCATACCGGTCACTACGCTGGGATCGTTCTTGTCAAAAGAACCCACGTTACGGGGATTCTCGTAATGATCTATCACTTTTTCACTGTATGCCATGATACTGCTCCAAATCTCTCAACCCACCAATCAGTGGTGTACCCACTCAACCTTGCTCAAATCGACACCATCTTTGAACATCTCCCAAAGTGGGGACATTTCTCTGAGCTTGCCGATAGAGCCCTGGATAATGCCGATGGCGTAATCCACTTCTTCCTCGGTGGTAAAGCGACCGATGGAAAAACGGATTGAGCTGTGGGCCATTTCATCGCTCAGTCCCAAAGCGCGCAGCACATAGCTTGGCTCAAGACTGGCAGACGTACAGGCAGAGCCCGATGATACGGCTAAATCTTTCAGGGCCATCATCAAGGACTCACCTTCAACAAAGTTAAAGCTGACGTTCAGGTTACCGCAGTAGCGCTGCTCGAAGTCACCGTTAACATAGGTCTCTTCGATATCTTTGATACCGTTCCACAGGCGGTCACGCAGAGCGTGGATACGGGCGTTATCGCTTTCCATATCTGCTTTGGCAATGGCAGCCGCTTCACCGAGGCCTACTATCTGATGCGTAGCCAGAGTGCCGCTGCGCATGCCGCGCTCGTGTCCGCCACCGTGCATCTGGCTTTCCAGACGGATGCGTGGCTTACGGCGCACATACAGCGCACCAATACCTTTAGGGCCATACATCTTGTGACCGGAAATCGACATCAGGTCAACCTTGGTAATTTGCACGTCAATCGGCAGTTTACCGGCGCTCTGGGCAGCATCCACGTGGAAAATAATGCCCTTGCTGCGGCACAGCTCACCAATGGCATCGATATCATGTACCACGCCGATTTCGTTATTCACGTGCATCAGGCTCAGCAGAATGGTGTCGTCACGCATGGCTGCCTCAAGGCGCTCCATGGGAATGATGCCGTTCACACCAGGCTCGAGGTAAGTCACTTCAAAACCTTCACGTTCCAGCTGGCGGCACGTATCCAGCACGGCTTTGTGCTCGGTTTTGCTCGTGATGATGTGTTTGCCTTTCTTCTGATAGAAGTGTGCAACGCCTTTAATAGCCAGGTTGTTTGACTCGGTGGCGCCGGACGTAAACACGATTTCGCGGTGATCGGCATTAATCAGATCTGCCACCTGCGAACGGGCGACATCTACCGCTTCTTCCGCCTGCCAACCGTAACGATGGGAACGGGAAGCCGGGTTACCAAAGATGCCGTCCATCGTCATGTACTGCATCATTTTTTGAGCAACGCGCGGGTCAACCGGGGTCGTTGCGGCGTAATCGAAATAGATAGGAAGCTTCATCACACACTCCGTACTTCGCAGTCTCAACCGAGGCTACTTACAACGTACATGCTTAATTATTATGGATTCACAAGGACTTAAGCCGATGCCCTGTGCCCTTTCTGTATCTGATCCTGCTGCACAGAGATGTACTGAACATCCCGTTTCTGCATAAGTGCAGCGAGGCTGATACCGTTCAAAAAGTCAGAAATTTGTTTGCTGAGATCGCCCCACAGAGAATGGGTCAGGCAGCGACTGCCACTTTGACAGTTACCAGCACCCTGACAGCGGGTAGCATCCACTGATTCGTCAACAGCATGGACAACCATGCCGACAGAAATATCGTCCGCTTCAAGCCCGAGGCGATAACCGCCACCCGGGCCGCGGACACTGGCGACCAGTCCATGTTTGCGCAACTTGGCAAAAAGTTGCTCGAGGTAAGAGAGTGAAATCCCCTGGCGCTCGGAAATATCAGCCAGCGGTACAGGCCCTTGGGCGGAATGAATCGCCACATCCAGCATAGCAGTTACGGCGTAGCGGCCTTTTGATGTCAGTTTCATAGCAACCGTGGTTCCCCTGTAATTCTGGGAGCAATTTCACCATACCTGAGTAATTTAGTCAACTATAAAACCAACTAATTTACTCAAGTATTGGATTGGTGTGCCTCAGAATACCCCCGCACAAAGCTGGGGTATTTAACCTTTTTTCAGTCTTTTTATCAATGTAAAAAGGCCAATTTTGCGGTCTTGGGATCAGATACTGGGATCAAACTCATCCAGCGCGTTCTGGCGTTTCTCTGCGGCGGCGGCTTCGGCCTCACTGAACTCGCCAACATCGAGCTCAGGCAGGCGCTCGGTGCACACGTTTCCGCCGAGGCGCTGCAGCTCCTGGCAAAGGTCCTGCACCTTAGAGTCCATCAGATGCATGTGGTCGAGCATCTGTCCGATGGCATTGGCGACGGGGTCCGGATTGTCGGGCGAAACCGCATAGGCGTCGAAGCCATACTTTTTGGCCATGGCGCTGCGACGTTCCGTGGTTTCTTTGGACTGGCTCGATGGCTGCGCCACAGCACGGCCGGGGATCCCTACTACCGTGGTGTGTTCTGGCACATCTTTTACCACCACTGAGTTGGAGCCAACACGGCTGCCCTCTTTCATGGTGATAGGCCCGAGAATTTTGGCACCGGCACCCACCACCACGTTATTCTCAAGGGTTGGGTGACGTTTACCTGCATTCCAGCTGGTGCCGCCCAGCGTCACGCCGTGATACAGGGTGCAATCATCGCCAATCTCGGCGGTTTCACCAATCACAATGCCCATACCGTGGTCGATAAAGAAACGACGTCCAATGGTGGCTCCCGGGTGAATTTCCACGCCGGTCAGCCAGCGGGAGAAAGTCGACAAACATCGGGCCAAAAAACGCCAATCCCGCTTCCACAGTTTATGACTTATCCTGTGCAGCCAAATGGCATGCATGCCGGGATAATTCAGCAGGATTTCAATGGCGCTGCGCGCCGCCGGATCCCGGTGGTAAATGGAGGCAATGTCTTCTTTCAGCCTGGATATCACACCCATGTCGTTTCCTTGTCATTGAGCCCGGGGCTCGGTTACTTCTTGCTGCCGACGGCCTTTTCGATGGAAGTCAGGATGCCACGCAGAATGTTCATCTCATGGTTTTCTATCCGGGCGCGGGTAAATAGCCGTCTTAACTTGGTCATCACCTGCCCCGGATGATTCTTAATAATAAACCCGGTTCCGGTCAGGGTTCTTTCGAGATGCTCAAAGAATCGCTCGTTCTCTTCCATCAAGGGGTATTCGGTCACTTCGGCCGCCTGATTTTCCAGCGCCAAATGGGCAATACGTGTCTCATAACAGATGATTTGTACCGCTTGCGCCAGATTAAGCGACATGTATTCGGGGTTGGCTGGAATAAAGACGTGATAATTGCAGGCCTGAAGTTCTTCGTTATAGAGGCCATGATTCTCTCGGCCAAACACAATGGCCACAGGGCCACTGACGGCTTCAGCTGCCAGTTTGCCACCCGCCTGACGGGGATCAAGCAGAGGCCAGTCCAGCGTACGGCTGCGTGCCGAGGTGCCAATGACCAGGGCACAGTCCTTGATGGCTTCGTGGAGTGACTCAACCCGGGTGAGATTTTTCAAAATATCGCAGGCTCCAGCGGCCAAGGCTACCGATTGACCATCGGGCTCACAGCGAGGTTCTGCCAGATAAAGATTTGATAAACCCATGGTTTTCATAGCCCGAGCGACGGAGCCTATGTTACCGGGATGGGAAGTGCCTACCAAGACGACGCGGATATTACTGAGCATGAAACGACTTAATTTAATTGATAAAAATCCTGAGCGGTGCAGTCTACCACAGCGGCGGTTAAATCCTTATATGAAAATCTGTAATTGATATACCCGGCAGATGCGGTATAATGCGCGCCGCTCATTTTTCGTTCTTTAACATCCAGGGGATTGCAATGCATCCGATGCTGACCATCGCTGTGCGCGCCGCTCGCGCCGCCGGCCAAACCATTATGCGTGCTTATACTGATCTCGACCGCGTCGAGGTGAGTACCAAAGGTATCAATGATTTTGTTACCAGCGTAGACAAGGAAGCCGAAGCAGCTATCGTTTACCAGATCCGCAAATCTTATCCCGACCACACCATCGTTGGTGAAGAGCAGGGTGAAAACCGCGGTACGAACAAAGATTATATCTGGATCGTTGACCCTCTGGATGGCACCACCAACTTTATGCGTGGTATCCCCCATTTCGCCGTTTCCATCGCCCTGCAATACAAAGGTAAAACTGAAGTTGCCGTAGTCTACGACCCGGTGCGTGACGAGCTGTTCAGCGCCGTCCGCGGTCAGGGCGCCAAGGTAAACGACTTCCGCGTTCGCGTGAGCAACGTTCAGGACCTCAATGGCACCATCATCGCCACGGGTTTCCCATTCAAGTCACGCCAACACACCCAGACCTACATGAACGTGCTCAACGAAGTGTTTGCCCAGTGCGCTGACCTTCGCCGCGCCGGAGCAGCCTCTCTGGATCTGGCCTATGTCGCTGCCGGTCGCATGGATGGTTATTTCGAGCTTGGTCTCAAGCCGTGGGACATCGCTGCCGGTGACCTGATTGTGCGTGAAGCCGGTGGTACTGTGACTGACTTTACCGGTGGTCACAACTATCTGATGTCCGGCAACATAGTGGCTGGCTCACCCAAGGCGACTACCGCACTGGTGAAAACCATGCGTCCTCTTTTGAACGAAGCCCTCAAGCGCTAAGATTCAGAAAAGATTCCTAATTCAAGAACCGCCTCACGGCGGTTTTTGTTTTTGTGCACCATATCAATTTACATGCATATTTTAAGCACCTTATAATAACCAACAAATTTACTCAGGTTTAGGTGCGCCATGCTCAATATCCATGATCCCCGCAAGACCGAATCCATCCCGCCACTGCTCAGACTGGGCTTTCGTCCGTTCTTTTTATTTGGCGCCGCCCTCAGCGTCCTGGGCGTTGTCCTTTGGGTATTGGCACTATCCGGCGCCATTAACTTCCAACCCCATGGAGGCGCTTACTGGTGGCACGGTCATGAGATGCTTTTTGGCTTTGTAACGGCCATCATCGCCGGCTTTTTACTCACAGCTGTCCAGAATTGGACCGGAGTGCCCGGGCTTGGCGGCAATAAGCTGCTGGCCCTGGTATTGCTGTGGCTTGCCCCCAGGCTCACACTTCCCATCACCTCAGTTCCGTTCGAGCTGGTGATGGTAATGGACCTCACTTTTTTACCCGCTGTTGCCCTTGCATTGGGCCACAGTGTCACCAAGGTAAAACAATGGCGTAATCTGGTGTTTGTGCCCATGCTGCTGTTGATGGCAAGCCTCAACGCCCTCTCCTACCTTGCTTTGACCGACGGCAACGCGATACAGGCCCAAAAGGCGCTGCACGGAGCCGCGTTGGTGGTAATCATGATAGTGGCGCTCCTCGGTGGCCGGGTTATCCCCTTTTTCACTGAACGCGCCAGCGCCTATCAGCGCAAGACGAATCTTTGGTATCTCGATGCCGGAACCTTTGTCTCGCTGTTGATGCTGATTGGGGCGCTGATTTTTGATCTGACCGCACTGCAACGCCCAATCGCCGCTGTAGCAGCCATCATTATTTTGCTTCGCTGGCATCGCTGGGGCTGGCGCCACACCCTGGGTGTCCCGCTGCTTTGGTCTTTGCATTTAAGCTACCTGTGCATTCCGGTCGGGCTCGGGATCATTGCCATGGGTCTGCCCTTTTCTGCAGGGTTTCATGCGCTGGCCGCCGGGGGCATGGGTGGCATGATTCTGGCAATGATGGCACGGGTTTCTCTGGGCCATACCGGCCGGATGCTTGAGCCCCCCAAAGCCATGGTGGCCGGTTTTGTGTTGGTACTGCTTGCCGTTGTACTCAGGGTGATGGCCGGGCTAATTCCTGCTGCATATCTGCCGCTGCTTATCGCCTCTGCAGTCACATGGGGGCTGGCGTTTGGTATTTTTATCCTCAAATACGGCCCAATGCTGGCCTCCCCCAGAGCTGATGGCCGTCCGGGTTAGGCTCATCCTTTCTCAATTGTGAAGCCAGTCACGGTGTGTCATGCACCGTGCTGGCAAAAGACTGTTACTATCTTTCTAAACAATGCTAGGGAGATAGAGATGGATCTGTACCGTAAATATGGCTCAAAGCTGTTGAAGCTCACCGAGAATCTGGTGCTGGCAATCATTGCTGTGGCCACGGTCGCGGCCATTGGCCAGGAGATCGCGCACATCCTCAACATGGGAAAAGTACAGCTGGCAGACTTGCTGCTGTTGTTCATCTATTTGGAAGTGCTGGCCATGGTGGCCAATTATGCCGAGTCGGGTAAATTACCGGTACGAATGCCGCTTTACATTGCCATCGTTGCGCTGGCGCGTTACCTCATCCTCGATATGAAGAGCATGGATGACTGGCGTATTTTGGCAATATCTCTCTCAACCGTGGTGCTTGCGGCTACCGTGATAGTCATCCGATGGGGTCAATTGAAAATGCCCTATCCTAAAAATCAGGAATACGACAACTGACGCTGTATCCGCCTTTAAGCCGGTCAATTTCCGGCTTTTTTTCATTCACCTTAATGGAGCATTGGTATTCTTAAGTAAAAGGAATTATGCTGATTTTTAAGCGCTTGTAATGTGCCAGAGGAGAAGGCCGTGATGGATGACAATCCAAAAGATTACGAAGAAAGACGCAGATCACTCAGGGTAGATTTAGAAGCAGAACGCGTGCTGGTCAGCTGGGTTGATAAAGATGGTATTGAACGAAATGACGATGGTGTCTGTATTGACCTGTCGAGGCGTGGCTTACTGTTTGAATATCGTCAGCCTTTCGCGTTGGGAGAACTGGTCGAAGTGACCTTTAATCCAGGCACAGACAAACAGAATACTGTTCAGGGGCAGGTTTGCCGCTGTAAAGAGAGTAAAGCGCAGAGTTATCATATTGCTATGCAATTGATTTAAGCGATGCTTTTCTATCGTTTCCGACACACTGTTCTATACTGATGTGAAAAGATTGGCTTTTACGGAGCGTCCATTATGATTTTGCTGGTTGGTGGTGAAAAAGGCGGTAGTGGCAAGAGTTGCCTGGCGCAGAATATTGCAGTGCATATCACCCAAAAATTCAATGCCAACGTGCTCATGGTGGACTGTGACCCCCAGCGAACAACCTCTGATTGGATCCAGGCCCGAAACAACGATCCCAGCCTGCCGCAAATCAATTGCATCCAGTTATACGGTAAAATCCGTAACGATCTCTTGAGCCTGAATGAACGTTTCGACTATGTGATTGTGGACTGTGGTGGTCAGGATAACCTCGCCATGCGTGCCGCCATGTCGGTGGCAACTTACGTTGTTGTGCCACTGAGGCCAAAACGGCGTGACCTCAAAACACTGCCGCACATGGAAGACATGCTCAGTACCTGTAAGATGGTTAACCCCAAGATGGTCGCAACTGTCGTGCTGACTCAGTGCCCTGCTTTGCCCACTCAGGCCAAACGCATCATTGAAGCAAAGGAAGTTGTTACATCCTTTGGTTTGAGAGTGCTGGACTCTGTCACCTTCAGCCGCAACATCTATGATGACAGTGAGGAAAAAGGATCCTCGGTCATCGAAATCGAGCCCGACGGCAAAGCCGCCGAAGAAATTCGTGCCATTGCCGATGAACTCTTGGCCATACCACCAGAAAATTCCTATGAGCTTAACTGACTTAAAGCGTAAAAAGCCCAAACAGGACCGCGGTAAAATATCGGTGGAAGATTTCATCGATGATGCCAACAATTATGCTCACGGACGGCCTACTTTGCTCGATGAGGAGCATCTGGCTGCACGTGTAAAATTGGGACTGGATAAATCGACCACCAAGGTCTACCGTCACGCCACCTTTAGCCTGACCACCAAGTCGATTAAGCAACTCGATGAGTTGGCAAAACAATCAGGCATCGCCAAATCCAAGCTGCTTCGTATCCTCATCAAAGAATTCCACGAAAAAAGTGCAGGTGAACAGGATCACATTCTTCGTCGTGGCGAAGAAGACAACTAGTGCTCACAAATCAGGGCTTGAAGTGTCACCAGGCCCTGCTCTGTTTCAATAAATTTCCCCTTTTGCTTCAAAAACCTTATTAGCTCGCCGGCTGTTAACCCTTGCGCACTGCAAGTGTGAAACCTGGCCGAATCACCAAAAGTTTGCGCAATCAAGGACACAAGTGCATCTTGAGTCAGAGGTTTACCGTGGGCTAACATCAAAGCCATCACTTGATGGCCGTGAACAGATTGGGTCATTGGGAGCTCCGCTGTTTCAGGTACATGTGGGATTTAAGGCAAATCATTGGCATCTTATAACCCAGCCTGCTCAGCGTTTCTCTGCGCCAGCGCAAAGTTCAGGTAATACAGGCCTCACAGGAGTCTTCATGTCGCTTATCCTGCTGCTGACCCAGCAAATGTGTCTCTACTTGGTGTTTGTTTACCTCGCCAGTAAAACACCTCTGTTTAAGGTTCTCACCGAAAACGCCCCCAGATTGCCCCACAAGGTCATCATCTATGTTATTTTTTCGGCCTTCTGCATTATGGCCACCTACTTTGGCGAGCAAACCCACGGCGCAATAGCCAATACCAGGGCCATGGGAGCCGTACTCGGTGGCCTGCTCGGTGGACCTGTGACCGGCTTTTTTGTTGGCCTTACCGGCGGCCTGCACAGGTATAGCATGGGGGGCTTTACCGATGTCGCCTGCGCACTCTCGACAACGCTCGAGGGGCTTTCTGCCGGGCTTATCAGCCTGACACTTCGCCGAGCCGGAAAAACCGAACTGATTTTCCACCCTCTGGTGGCTGGCTTTGTTACCTTCTATGCCGAAGTCATGCAAATGCTCATCATACTGCTGGTCGCCAAACCCTATGACGAAGCCTGGGCACTGGTGAGGCAAATTGCCCCTCCCATGCTGCTGGTGAACTCCATGGGCTCGGCCCTCTTTATGAGCATGCTCAAAGATCAAAAAGCGATGTTTGATAAGCTCTCCTCCACCTTTTCCACCAAGGCGCTGAAGATTGCGGAACGCAGTGTTGGGCTCTTGTCTCAGGGATTTAACGAAAAAACCAGCGCCCAGGTCGCCCGAATTGTTATCGAAGAAACCAATGTTGGCGCCGTGGCCATCACTGACAGGGAAAAACTGCTCGCCTTTATTGGTATTGGCGCCGACCACCATATACCGGGAACACCCATTGCCTCGGCCATCACACTCGAAGCTATCCGAGACAACAAGGTAATGTTTGCCGATGGGATGGAAGTGCCCTACGCCTGTTCTATTTCCTCCCAATGCCGTTTGGGTTCAAGTTTGGTGATCCCCCTTCGCAGCGATACTGAAGTCATAGGCACCATTAAGCTCTACGAGCCCAAGAACAAATTATTTTTAAACATCAACCGCACCCTTGGCGAAGGTATTGCCAAACTCCTGTCCAACCAAATCCTCTATGGTCGGGTAGAGCAACAAAAGAACCTGCTCACCCAAACCGAGCTTAAGCTGTTGCAGGCGCAGGTAAACCCCCATTTCCTGTTCAATGCGCTTAATACCATTGGCGCCATCATTCGCCGCGACCCTGATATGGCTCGCGGACTGCTGCAAAAGCTATCGCAGTTTTTACGCATTAATCTGAAACGCAGCCCGGAAATGGTTACCCTGGCCGATGAACTTGAGCATATCGACGCCTACCTTGGCATCGAAAAAGCCCGTTTTATCGATCGCCTCAGCGTGAATATCGCCATCCCCCCCGAACTGATGCACCAGAAGCTACCCGCCTTTACTCTGCAACCCATTATCGAAAATGCTGTAAAACACGGCACCTCACAATTGCTGTCACCGGGCGTGATTGACGTGAGTGGCAGGCAGCAGGAGCAGATGCTGGTGTTGGAAGTCGCCGACAACGCGGGGTTGTATCGCCCCACTCCCAACAATGAAGGTCTGGGGATGAATCTGGTGCATAAACGCATTCAAAATCAATTTGGAGAACAGTACGGCGTGACGGTTGAATGCGAACCCGATACGCTCACCCGGGTCAGAATTTGCCTGCCAATCAACGTCGACACACCCATCGACACCGACAATTCGGGAGACAAGCCGAGATGATCTCATGCATTCTGGTGGATGATGAGCCCTTCGCCAGGGAGGCCCTGGCCGAGCTATTGGTACGCCATCCAGATGTGAATATCGTGGCACAGGCCAGTAACGCCATCGAAGCCATACAGGCGATAAACCAGCATAAGCCGGCTTTGTTGTTTTTGGATATTCAGATGCCACGCATCAGCGGAATGGAACTCCTGGCGATGCTCGATAAAGACACTATGCCCCGGGTAGTGTTTGTTACCGCATTTGATGAATACGCTATCAAAGCGTTTGAACTGCATGCCTTTGATTACCTGCTCAAACCCATCGATGATGCCCGACTGGCGAACACCATGGACAGGGTGCGAAAAGACCAGCGGCCACAGGATGTCACATCGCTTGCTCCCGAGCGCCTCGCTCATCTTCCCTGCTTCAGCGGTAATCGTCTGAAAGTGGTTCCGATTGAAGAGGTTGAGTATGTGTTCAGCGATGTCGGCGGCATCCATGTATCGACGGCCAATGGCAGGGTGCACACCCAAATGACCCTCAAACTGCTGGAAGAAAAAACCCCGCTGATATTCTGCCATCGCCAATATCTGATAGCCCCGGCGGCCATCGCAGAAATCGTACTGCTTGATGGCGGAGCCGAGGTGGTTACCCGCAGCGGGGCCCGGGTACCGGTTTCCCGCCGTTATCTTAAGGAACTTAAATCCCACTTCGGCTTCCTGTAAACCGCTCAAGTCTGATAACAACCGCTTAACCTGCCAAATCGACCGTTCACCCAAAAGACTGAGACACTGGACATCCCCTTTCGTAGACTGGCACTACTCAAAAAAGGGGAGATCCTCAACATGACTTGGTTTTTACTCTGTGTCGGCCTGCTTCTCGTCGGCTACTTTGTTTACGGCGCCTTCGTCGAGAAGGTATTCGGAATTAACGCCAAACGGCAAACCCCGGCGTTTGCCCAAACCGATGGCGTGGACTATGTGCCCATGTCCAAAGGCAAGGTCTATCTGATCCAACTGCTGAATATCGCCGGTGTCGGCCCCATCTTCGGCCCGATCCTCGGTGCCCTATACGGCCCAGCCGCCATGTTGTGGATTGTGATTGGCTGTATTTTTGCCGGTGCGGTACACGACTACTTCTCCGGTATGCTGTCGGTGCGAAACGGTGGCCAGTCTGTGCCCAACCTTGCCGGTAAATACCTGGGTAAAAGTGCTAAACACTTTATGAACGTGTTTGCCACCATTCTGCTGCTGCTCGTGGGTGTGGTATTTATTTCCGCTCCAGCGGGCCTGCTTGGAAAACTCACTGGCCTTAGCGTCAGCCTGTTTGTGGGCATCATTTTCGTTTACTACCTGATTGCGACCATTGTGCCGGTAGACAAAATCATCGGTCGTCTGTACCCCTTCTTCGGCGCCCTGTTGCTGTTTATGTCTGTGGGTCTGACTGTGGCACTCATCGTCTCTTCTGAGCACAGCTTGCTGCCCGGTGTTGAAGCCTCTGATTTCCTCACCAACCTCAACCCCAATGACATGCCACTGTGGCCTGCTCTCTTTATCACCATCGCCTGCGGCGCCGTATCTGGCTTCCACGCCACTCAGTCTCCCCTGATGGCACGCTGCATGGAAAACGAAACCAATGGCCGCTTTGTGTTTTACGGCGCCATGATTGGTGAAGGCATCATCGCCCTTATTTGGTGTGCCATTGCCCTGTCGTTCTTCGGAGGTGTTGAAGGCCTGGCAACCGGTATGGCCGGTAACCCTGCCAACGTGGTGTACGAAGCGTCTACCGGCCTGCTGGGTGCAGTGGGTGGCTTTATGGCGGTGCTTGGAGTGATTATTCTGCCCATTACCTCTGGTGATACTGCATTCCGTTCAGCGCGTCTTATCCTGGCTGAATTCTTCAACATGCCACAAACCCAACTGCCTAAGCGATTGATGCTGGCCATCCCGCTGTTCGTGCTGGGCGGCATACTGACTCAGGTCGATTTCGGTGTGATCTGGCGTTACTTCGGTGTGGCTAACCAGGCAACAGCCGTGCTGATGCTGTGGACTGCCTCAGCCTATCTGCTGCGCCACAACAAGCTGCACTGGATTTGCACCATTCCGGCCATGTTCATGACCTCAGTGGTAGTGACCTTCCTGCTGAACTCCGCAACCCTGGGTGCAGGCCTGCCAATGACCATCTCCACGGTCGTGGGTGTGCTGGTCGCCTTCGCAGTGGCTACGCTGCTGGTGATTAAAATCAAGGGTAAATCGGTGGAACTGGCTGAAGAAGCCTAATCCCCCCCCCCGGGTAACTCATACTCACTGAAAGGCCGGCGTTCGCCGGCCTTTGTTTTTTATCCATTCGGCAGGTTACAATGCCTCCCCCAATCGCCTTGATTGCCATTCAAACGAGCCACTATGTCCCAACAAACTCCACCAACCCAGGCCAACAATCCACTCCATGGCCTGACACTGAAAGCCATTCTCGAACATCTGGTGGAAGAGCTCGGTTGGACAAAGCTTGCCGACGAAATTCGCATCCGCTGTTTTGCCGTTGATCCCAGTCTGGATTCCAGTCTGAAGTTTTTGCGCCGTACCTCCTGGGCCCGGGCCAAGGTAGAAGACCTGTACCTAAGTCATATGGGTTTTCCGGTGCCGGAGCGCCCCGTACGCCAACCCAAAGAAGACAATTCGGACAGGCCATCGAATAAAGGCGCGGCTAAGCCCAGAACAGCCAAACCTGATGGCGGTAACAGGCAGCCAGGTGGTGACAAGCCGTCGCCCTATGGCAAGAGTGCCAACCGCCCGTCGGGCGATAAAGGCAAGAAACCCAGCTTTGGCAGCAAGACCTCGGAAAACAAAAATCGTGGGGGAGCAAGGGCCCATTCGGCAGGTTCAAGTACAGACAAAGGCACCCAAGCGCCCAAACGTCAGCCCACACTGAGCCTCAAGCGCACGGGCAACAGGGTTGCAGCAGAGACTCAATCGACGAGCAAGGGTTCGGCGAGCCCCGATTCGATGGGCACCAATGCCGACATTTGGGGCAAAAAATAACGCCCCCAACGATGCTGGGCTAAGGGCGAGATGCCGGGCTAAAGTCGAGATGCAGGGCTAAGAGCGAGATGTTAAAGCGGGTGGCTGAAGAACACCCGCCATACGTCTTCGCCACCGGCTTTACTGTAGCTGAACCCTACCCGCTCTATCGATACCACTTCAAACTCCAGCGGCTTGTCGAACACCAGGCTCAATCCCAGCTCCAGAGTGCTCTCACCAAAGAGGGCGCCGACAAACTCATCTGCCAACTCTCCCCGGCCAAAATACCAGTGCATGGCCACGAACAATCTGGGCTCCATCTGCCGCTCCCATGCGCTAAAGCCCCATCCCAGCCCCGACTCCACGCCCGAGGTAAGTGCCGAGTAATGCTCTTCACTGCCGCTCTGTATGCTGCGATAACCTGCTGAGTAAAACCGGCTGACCCACAAGGGTTGATATGTCTCACTGCCAAAGGAATACAAAGTCGAGATCCCGGCTGACAGAATCCCCACATTACTGTTGTCAGAGAAGTTGTGCCCAAATCCGATATCAAGATAGGTCTCCATCTTCAAATTTGGACTTGCGCGCCAGTGGTATTCAATCCCCGGTGTCACAGTAACTGTGCCCACGGCATCCGGAAAATCACCTTCCGGCAATTCATCCCAGTTGTAGTTGAAAAAGCCCAGCGACAACGGCATACGCAGCAACAGACTGTGCTCTGAAGAGGATTCTATGTCGAAGGACAGGGGAATATTTACCACGGCAGCGCTGTCACCGGCAGAGCTGTAGATACCACTGCCCAAATAGTTGGCAAAGGCATAATGGCTGACATCAGGGGCTTGCTGGGCCACACAGGGGGAAGACAAAAGCAGGATGGCGAAAATTCTGGCAGGCTTCAAAGCAATCGGGGCATCCATCTATGAATGCCCCGACTATAAAAGGTTTCCCCACTAAACACCAGTTTGCACAATCAGTCCTGATGCTGAGCCTTGAAGTGCTCTTCAGACATCATGTGTCCGAGCTTATCAGACTTGGTTTTGAGGTAAGCTTCGTTGTAGCGATTTTTCCCCACCTGCAGCGGTACTCGCTCAACCACATCCATACCCACATCTTTCATGGCGTTGACTTTACGGGGATTATTGGTCATCAGCTTGACCCGGGAAATACCCAGATGCGCCAACATGGGGGCTATCATATCGTACTTGCGCATATCGGCGGCAAATCCGAGCTGCTCGTTGGCCTCGACGGTATTGGCTCCTTTATCCTGCAACTCATAGGCACGGATTTTGTTTAGCAGACCAATGCCGCGCCCTTCCTGACGCAGATACAAAATAAAGCCACGGCCGGTTTCAGCGATGCGCTGCATGGCTGTTTGCAGCTGAAAACCACAGTCACAGCGCAGGCTGAACAGGGCGTCACCGGTCAAACATTCAGAATGGATCCGTCCCAGTACAGGAGCATCACCACTGAGATCGCCAAAGGTCAGTGCCACATGCTCCTTTCCGGTTTCACTGTCTTCAAAACCGTGCATGGCAAAAACGCCCCAGGGCGTTGGCAACTTGGAGGTGGCGACATACTTTATCGACATGAAATATTCCTAACGACTACGCTCAATCCCTGAGTCCAGCACTTTCCCTGACAGCTCAACAACCTTGGTAAGATAACCTCACCGGGTGGCCTATTCTATGCGCTTTTGTCGCCCGCAGGAATACCCAAGTGACTGACTGGGGTATCTGAGTCGGCATAAGATAGACAATTCGACATCAGGGTTGCGGCCTGAAACCAAGCTGCAGGTCCTCATTGGCACAATTTGCGTAACGATTCGGGCGTGGACTGCGGGTTAATCCTGTTCCCTCCAGGGTACAAATCCATCACCGCTGCGACAAAAGATACGCTGATTGCTGCTGCCCCGAAACTTAAGCCGTCTGTCGGCAAGTTGCTGCTCAAAGGGGCCGTCCACAATCACATCCACACGGGAGGCCAGCGCCAGCTGCGCTTCGCTCAAGGTCTCCAGTCGGTAGCCCGTCCACAGCCAGATATCCTTGCCCGGGCACTGAGAGCGCACCCGCGCCACCAGCTCAGCAATGCCGGCAAGATTGGCCGGCAGCAGAGGATCGCCACCGGAGAGGCTAAGCCCCCGGCGGCGAATGCGCGAGTCGTTGAGGTCATCGATTATTCGGCTCAGCATCACCTCATCAAAAAGATGACCACTTCGCACATCCCAAGTGGATTGATTGTAACAGCCACGGCATTGGTGTTCGCAGCCGGACACGAAGAGCGTAGCCCTGGTGCCCGGCCCGTTAAGCACATCCAACGGATAGTACTGATGGTAGTTCACAAGAGGATGCTCCTTGCGCTGCCATGATAAAGCCTTGCCATCAGAGATGCTTGACCCGGCGTTTGACTTCTTCCTGCTTGCCATGATTAAAGGGACGCGCATCAGGGCTGCCAAGATAGCCACACACCCTGCGTGTTACTGACACACGACTGGGCTCATGGTTTCCGCAAACCGGGCATACAAAGCCCTTGCTGGTGCAGTCAAATTCGCCGGTAAAGCCACAGTCGTAGCACTCATCGATGGGGGTATTGGTGCCATAGTAAGGGACCCGGGTATAGCTGTAGTCCCACACGTCCTCCAGTGCATCAATATTGTGCTGCATATTGGGATATTCGCCGTAGCAAATAAAGCCACCACTGGCGAGCTCTGGGTATGGCATCTCAAAATCGATTTTATCAAATGGCGAGACTTTCTTTTCCACATCCAGGTGGAAACTGTTGGTGTAGTAGCCCTTGTCAGTCACCCCTTGTATCAGGCCAAAGGCCTTGATATCCAACTTGGCAAAGCGGCTGCACAGGCTTTCGCTGGGTGTACTGTACAGGCTGAAACCGTACCCGGTTTCCTGCTTCCATTGCTCGGTGGCCTGCTTGAGGCGCGCCACGATGGCAACGGCTTTTTGCCGAAGCTCCTCGGAGTCGTACACATGCTCCTGCGTACCATAAAGGGCGTTTACGGTTTCATGCAGGCCTATGTAGCCAAGGGAGATGGACGCACGACCATTTTTGAATATGGGCTCAATATCATCGTCCGGGCGCAGTCGAACGCCGCATGCTCCTTCCATGTACAGAATCGGCGCAACCCGGGCCTTCACCCCTTTCAGGCGTTCAATGCGGCTATCGAGGGCCTGTCGTGCCACCTGCAAACGCTCCTCCAGCAAGCTGTAGAAGCGACTTTCATCGCCACCGGCTTCAATGGCGATACGTGGCAGGTTAAGACTGACCACCCCCAGGTTATTACGGCCTTCGTGCTCCAACTCACCGTCTTTTTCATACACCCCAAGGAAGCTGCGACAGCCCATGGGGGTTTTGAATGACCCGGTGACACGCACCACTTGCTCGTAGTTGAGAATGTCCGGATACATGCGCTCGGTGGCGCACTTGAGTGCCAGACGCTTGATATCGTAGTTGCAGTCACCCTGCTTGTGATTGATGCCATCGCGGATGGCAAACACCAGTTTGGGGAATACTGCTGTTTTGCGGTTTTTACCCAGTCCCGCCATCCGCACCTTAAGAATGGACTGCTGAATCAGCCGCGACTCCCAACTGGTGCCAAGACCAAAGCCAAAGGTGACAAATGGGGTCTGTCCGTTAGCCGTATGCAGGGTGTTCACTTCGTATTCCAGCGACTGGAAAGCATCGTGACACTCTTTTTCTGTCAGGGCACGGGCATAGGCCACCGCATCGGTAATGCCCCAGTGCAGCGCCGTTTGGTAGTGTTTGTCATAGCTCTTGGCCACATAGGGTGACAACACTTCATCGATGCGATTGATGGTGGTACCGCCATAGATGTGGCTGGCCACCTGGGCGATGATCTGCGCTGTCACAGCAGTCGCGGTGGAAATAGACTTGGGCGTTTCGATTTCGGCGTTGCCCATTTTAAAGCCCTTGGTCAACATGCCAGCAAGGTCAATCAGCATGCAGTTGAACATAGGGAAAAAGGGTGAGTAATCCAGATCGTGATAATGTATCTCCCCCGCCTCATGGGCTGCCACCACCGCCTTGGGCAAAATGTGGCGCTTGGCATAGTGACGGGCGACAATGCCGGCGAGCAAGTCACGTTGGGTCGGGATCACCTTGGAGTCTTTATTGGCGTTTTCATGCAGCAACGCCGCATTGGTTTGCTCCACCAGCGAACGGATTTCCAGATTCAGTCGACTGGTTGCTTCGCGGCATACGTCTCTGTCGTGGCGATATTCGATATAGTGACGGGCAACCTCTTTATAGGGACCGGACATCAGGCAGTTTTCCACTGCATCCTGCAGCTCGTGGATAGCAACTTCGTCGCGCTGGGCCACCTCGGCTGCCACCACCGACGCCACCGTGGCCGCATAGTCTTTATCCTCGACACCGGCTGCGCCCTGGGCTGCAATAACAGCATCCCGCAACCGGGTTTCATCAAAGGCAGCGCGGCAACCATCCCGCTTGATAACCACTGGCATATACAGGTCCTCTCCGTTTACCCAATCACTATATGTTGAGCTTATTTTTTATCCAGATACAAAATGTAGTGTATTAGGCGATAAATACCAGACCGATACCTTGATATGGATCATGTTTGGGAAAAAGATAAATTTCCCCTTTTTGAAAACCTGTGGCAGGTAACCCTTTCACGATTTAGCCCCTTGACCGGAAGAAAAATCACCATTAGGCAGGCACAAAAAAGCCGCCAGACTCATTGAGAGACTGGCGGCTTTTACGCTGAAATAACGGGATTAACCGAGGGCAGCTTCCAGCAAATGGGCCTGGGCCATCACAGCGCTGTAGCCCGCATCTATGGCCTCGGCTGCGCGGTGAAACTCCATGGTGCCTATGTCGGCGACCTTGGGGACCAAGCACACATCGGGCGGGTCGCCCATCAGACGTGCCCTCTTATGTCGTTGCTGCACTATCTCCATGGACTGGTTCATCACCGCCAGCATGCCGGGGTCATCCCGGGTACCGAGGGCAAATTTATCCGACAGGCTGGCGATATAGTCGCGGCCGCGGGCAAAGAGGTCCATAAAGCCGCCCTCTTGCTCGGCAAGGGCCCGGGTTTCTTCCTGAGGACTGATGGCCTCACTGCGAAGGTCAACCGGCACAGCCTGAATACGGCTGCGACGCTGTCCATCCAAATCCACCGCAATCACCAAATCCACATCAAGGGCACGACAGGCCGACACAGGTACAGGATTAACTACGGCGCCGTCTACCAGCCATCTGTGCCCTTGTCGCACCGGCGGCAGTATGCCTGGCATGGAACAGGATGCCCTGACCGCATGGCGTAAATCGCCCTGGCGAAACCAGATCTCCTGACCACTGTACAAGTCAGTCGCCACCGCAATAAAGGGCATGGACATGGACTCAATGTCCATACTGCCGATGCGACTTTGCATTACATCAAACACCTTTTCCCCCCGGATAAGGCCGCCACGGCGCCAGCTTAAGTCCATCAGCCCAAGAACATCCCAGCTCGAAAAACTTCTGACCCAGGCTTCGAGGTCGCCGAGGCGACCGTTGACATAAGCAGCCCCCACCAAAGCCCCAATGGAACACCCGGCGACCCGTTCGGGCTTTATTCCCAACTCATCGAGGGCATTGAACACCCCAATGTGGGCCCAGCCTTTAGCTGCACCACTGCCCAGGGCAATTCCAATACGGGGTTGGCTCATCTACGACTCCTTTGCAAAGATGAAGGCAAGAATGACTCTGACTATAAACGACAAGCGCCGGCAGGAGCCAGCGCTTGGGAAGAAAGGAAACAATCTATTGTTGCCGGGCCTTAAATAGGTAACCCAGCCAGCCAAACCAGGACCCCACAGTCACAGCCAGTATCCACCAACTTTTTTGGCGGGCAGTCACCACGTCAGATAATCCGATGTGCAAAACCGGGATCATCCAACCGAAAATGACTATGGCGAGTGCAATCCAAAAATCCATTTGCGCCTCCGGGGCGGCAGGGTGGTTGTTGATTGAGATTTTTCAATCGCTCAAACATAAGGCAAATATTCCGGCGAATAAAGCGCCGGTAACGGTTTTTTGACGATTGTCACGGATATTGACACACATCTTCGATAGGGAGCGCGCTGTAACGCGGGCGGACGCACACTTGTCATGGCGCCAAGCTGCCGATGGCGCTATAATTCCCGGCTTGAATTTTTCCGGAGACCATCCTTTGCAATTTTCTGATTTTTCCCTCGATAAGCGCCTCATGCAAAGCCTGAAGCACATGGGCATAGAGACGCCTACCCCCATCCAGAGTCAGGCCATTCCTGTTGCCCTCGCGGGCAAAGATTTGATGGCCTCGTCCAAGACGGGATCGGGAAAGACGCTGGCATTTTTGCTGCCTGCCATGCAAAGGGTGATTTCCAGCAAGGCGCTGTCGAAAAAAGACCCTCGGGTGCTTATTTTGCTGCCCACACGAGAATTGGCTCAGCAGGTGTATGCCCAGCTTCGTCTGCTGGTGGCCAACACCCAATACCGGGCCATCAGCGTACTGGGCGGTGAAAACTTTAACGATCAGGCCAAGGCCCTTGCAAGAGAGCCACATTTCATTGTGGCGACGCCCGGTCGCATCGCCGACCATCTGCAGCAGAGGCACCTTTTTTTAAACGGGCTCGAACTGCTGGTACTCGACGAAGCCGATCGCATGCTGGATTTGGGCTTTGCACCTCAGCTGAAAGCCATCAACGCCGCCGCCGACCATCGCCGCAGACAAACCCTGATGTTCTCGGCCACCCTGGAACATGGCGAAGTGCACGAGTTGGCGGCAGAACTGCTCAAAGAGCCTGAACATGTTGCCATCGATGCCGTGCACCTGGGCCACGGTGATATCGAGCAACAAATCCTGCTTGCCGACCATCTGGAACATAAAGAAGCCCTGCTTGAGCGCCTGCTCAGCGGCAATAACTTCCGTCAGGTGATGATTTTTACCGCCACCCGTCAGGACACAGAGCGCCTGGCCACCCTGCTGGCCGAAAAAGGCTACAACACGGCAGCCTTGTCCGGCGAGCTGCGCCAGGCACAGCGCAATCAAATCATGGACAGCTTCAGCCGTGAACATCACCGCATTCTGGTCACTACCGACGTAGCTTCCCGCGGTCTGGATATCTCCAACGTGTCCCTGGTGGTAAATTTCGACATGCCGAAGTTTGCCGAGGAATACGTACATCGCATTGGCCGCACCGGCCGCGCAGGAAACAAGGGCACCGCCATTTCGCTGGTGGGACCAAAAGACTGGGATAATTTCCTCAAGGTCCAGATCCTGCTGCAAAAGACTTTTGAGTTCAGCGTGCTTGAAGGTCTGGAAGCCAAGTTCAAGGGGCTGGCGCCCAAGCGTGAACGCAAAGACGCCGGTGCCAAGGCAAAAGCTGCGGGCAAGACCAAACGGCAAACCGCAGATGCACCCAAGGGTGAGAAACGCAGCCGTGACAAGCGCTTCCTCACCGGCGTGGATGTGGGCGATGCGCCAATGATCCGTAAAAAGCCCCTCCCGGCACCGATTGTGCCCGAGGACGATGACGCTGATGAGCTGGGCGAAGACTGAGATACTCAGATCAAGGCGCACGTTTTCGCTCGAGCGAAAGCACCGAACCAATTAAGTGACAGAAAAGATAAGGGAAAAAAATGAGAGTATGTGGCGTAGAGCTGAAAGGTGCAGAGGCCATTATCAGCCTGGTGGGCTACGATAAAGAAGCCTTCAACGTGCCCGAGTGTCGCAAGCACTCGTTTGTGGTGAACGATGCCGATAATCAGGAAGCCATCCGTGAATTCCACTTCGCCTTTGCCAAGCTGATGGCCGACTATAAGGTGGAACACATCATCATCGTCGAGCGTGAGCAAAAAGGTAAACTGGCTGGCAGTGCCATCGGCTTTAAACTGGAAGCCGCTATCCAGCTGGGTGAGTTGCCAGTGACCCTGCTCAAGCCCACGGTTATCCGCGAGCTGTGCAAGCGCAATCCCCCACAGGTAGATTACGACGTGCTTGGGCTCAAGCGCTTCCAGCTGCCGGCCTTTGAAGCTGGCTATGCCTTCCTGAACGGCCGCATTTACGGCAAGCTGTGAGCCAATACCTGGCCCATTACCCCGAGCAGGTGCGCACTCAGGTGGCCGCCCTGCTCGAGGCTGGCACCCTGGGCAATGTGCTCGCCCGTCGCTACCAGGCGCAGCACGATATCCGCTCCGACAAGGCGCTGTTTGACTACACCATGGCGCTGAAAAATCGTTACCTCAAGCGCAGCGAACCCCTTTCCAAGGTGTGCTTTGACGATAAAATCAGTTTGCGTCAGCAGGCTCTCGGGCTGCATACCGCCATTTCCAGGGTTCAGGGTAATAAGCTCAAGGCCAAACGCGAAATTCGCATCGCCTCTATGCTCAAGCAGGTGCCAGAGCCCTTGCTGCGTATGGTGGTGGTACACGAATTGGCACATTTAAAAGAACGTGACCACAACAAAGCCTTTTATCAGCTGTGCTGTCATATGGAAGGCGACTACCATCAGTTGGAATTCGATTTACGATTATTGCTGACAGCGATAGACGCGGGTCAGTCGCCCTTTTAAGCCCCGCTTTTTTGACTCATGCCTTAACGGCACGCCATTACCCCACCCGAGCGCACTCAGCACACGGCTTGGCTACGTCCCAAAACCCGGGGGCCAGCGCCCTTGCCCACTGTTATGAAACACGCCGGCAACCGGCTCCAGTCAGCCCTATGCCGACTCATCCTTGCGTACCAATGCTCAATGACGCAGCGACACGCTTCTACTGCGGGATGTCGCCTTCATTGTGCCGGGCACAGTCAGAGACGAGCTCACTGGACAAGTATCACACTGAAGGGCCACGACACTTGACTGAGAATGGTTTTCATTTAAAATCCAATCCAACACAACGCCCAGCTGGAACATGTGAATGGCCAAGGTCGATAAAAAGCTCAACAAGCTGTGTCGTAAGGTTGCGCGCAAGGCGCTTGGACTGAGCAAAGATGCCGTGAAAGACAAGGCAAACAAGTCTGACGTAAAGGTCTTTGCCAGCCGCCTCAGGCAGCAGTTGGCAGCCAACGGTAAATTGCCGGACAGCAATAAGGCCGCATCTGACGCAGGTAAATTTAACAAAAAAGCCGTGGCGCAACAGCTTAAGCGCCTGGCGCTCTCTCAAACGGCCAAGCGCAGCAGTGCCAACGATGACCAGTTACCACAGGTGCGCAAACTGCGCCCCGCCGTTGGCAGCATGGCGTTTGCCCTCAAACCCCTTAAGCGTAAGCCCTGTGGCGGCTGCCCCGCCAAACGCGGTGGCCTGTGTGCCTGCGCCCTTAAGCTCGCCAAGCGTAAGGCAGGTTAAAACCCTCAATATTTGAGGCAACATGATTATCCGATTTCGAAGCATCAAATTCGAAGCATTAAAAAAGCGACCCATAGGTCGCTTTTTTATTTTGCCCCGGCGCAAAGCGTATTCCTCAGCCGAGGTCCATCAACATCTGACGGCTTCTCACCAGTGAAATGAATTCAGACAACTCGGCAGAATTCAGCTGGGTTGAAGTAGGCAGCGGCACCTTCATGGGGTCGACCGGACGACCATTGACATGGAATTCATAGTGCAGGTGTGGCCCTGTAGAACGGCCAGTGTTGCCGGACAGCGCAATGACCTGACCACGGCTGACGCGGTCACCCTTTCTCACCAGTGACTTTGACAGGTGCAGATAGCGGGTACGGAACTTGTTGCCATGTTCAATCACTATGTATTTACCGGCAAACTTGTGATCGGTCACCATGGTCACCACACCGTCACCGGGCGCAACCACCTTGGTGCCAATCGGGGTCGCGAAATCGGCACCGTTGTGGGGCGATACACGACCCGTTACCGGATGCTTACGCACAGGGTTGAAGCGAGAGCTCATGCGGAATGATTTGTCCAAGGGCACCCGTTGAAACGCCCGGGCAAGATTGTGCCCCTTGGCATCATAGAAGTTACCGTCGGTATGCTGAAACGCGGTGATTTCCCGTTTGCCACTTTTTATCTGAATGCCGAGGATTTGACTGGTGCCCGTGGCCAGTCCCTCGACGTACTGATCGTTCACCAGCACAGAAAAGGTATCACCGGCGCGCAAATCGCGGGCAAAATTCATTTTTTCTTTCAGCAGAGATTCGATTTTGGTGATTTCGGCGGCAGACAGGCCAACACGCTGTGCCGAAACATAAAAGGAGCCGCGGATTTCGCCACTGGCAATGCGGTTTTGCCAAAGGCCATCGACCACAATCTCATCGACGTTAAAACTGCCATCTTCGAAACGGCTGAACACCACCTGGCGGGCCGGACTGAAATAGAGTTCGAGTTTTTGTAGATCGCCCTTTTCATCCAGCCAGAATTTGATGCGGTTATCCGGCATCAGGGTATCCAGCGCCAGAATGTTCATATCTGCTTCCAGCACCTTGTACATGGTTTGCTGGTCTACTCCGGCACGGGAAAACAGACCGCTGAGCGTGTCGCCGGAAACAATTAAATGGTCGAAATCTGCCACAGACTCACTGGCAGCCAATGGCAAAGGTGCTTCGGAAACCTGTGGCAGGAGAGATTCAATATCGAGCGCAATAGGGATTCGGCCAACAACCGGCTGCTGCGCCGTGGGCCACATAACGGAGACACCTACCAGTAAACCGCCCACCAGCAACAGACGTTTGTGGAAGCTGGGCAAACTGGCAATATGCGAAAAAAACATATTGTTTTTATTATATATTTGATTAAGCAACCCTGAAGTTTCCCTTAATGCCAGTCGTTATTATTGGTATATTTCCCTGTCATTTTGCAGGGATTGGTTTCTTTTATACCAAAAAAGCCGCAGGACACAAGCCTTTTCAGGCGATACTGCGCCATGTAATGGGCTTTAAACAACCGGACATTAGCAAAAGCCAGCATTGAAAAATGTGAGCTGACATCTGCTTTCATGGAAAATCCCGCCCCTATTCACCCTTGCTCAAGCGTTATTCGCCCTTGCTCACGCTACAGTCAGGCGAATTTGACTGCCTACGGTGTCTTTATGGATATCTACCCGGGTCTGGATCTGCTCTTTCATCTCGGTCACGTGGGATATCACCCCTATCATGCGTCCTGATGATTGCAGGTCCACCAGGGTGCGCACCGCCAGCTCCAGCGAGTCCTGATCCAAACTGCCAAAGCCTTCATCGATAAAGAGGGTGTCGAGCTTAATACCGCCCGCATAGGCCTGAACCACATCTGACAAGCCCAGCGCCAGCGACAATGCGGCCATGAAACTTTCGCCGCCGCTCAGGGTTGCTACGGGACGCAACTTGCCGGTGTAGGCATCCTCCACTTCCAAATCCAAACCCGACGCCCGGTTGCCCTTGGCTTTGTCTTCACGGCGAAGCAAACGGTAACGGCCTTTGCTCATGCGATGCAAACGCTCGCTCGCCTCGATAAGCACATCATCCAGGAGCACACCCAGCACAAACCGCTGCAGGCTGATCCTGGCTCCCGTCATACCACTGGCTGCATCCGACAAGGTGCCCACCACGGCATATTCCTCATCGAGCCTGGCGGCGACCTCGGCTTCGGTGCCAAGCTGTGCCCTGGCGCGGCTGTACATTACCTGAGTATCGTTGAGTACCTGCCATTGCTGGTTGCATTGGTTAAAGCCATCCTGCGCCGCCGTTTCAAGTGCAGCAAGCTCAGTCAGATCCGGTGGCAACACATCACCAAGGGATTCTTGCTGTGCAGCCATGCGCTCTTTAAGCCCAGCCAACTGCTGCTGCCAGGTGGCAATACGGCTTTTGGCATCGCCCATGTCATCAGCTGTCATGCGTGCCTGATTGAAACTCACCACATCATTAAAGCCCTTTGCTGCCAGCTCAGTATCAAAGCGCGCTTTGGCCGCCGCTTCACGGCTGCGGGCCTCGCTCAAGGTTTGCTGCAGCGCCGCCCTTCGCTCATTGCATTGGGTTTGACGGATTTGAGCGTCACTCAGCTGGGTTTGCAGCTTTTCCATTTGTCCGCTTAAGGCCTCAATGTCCTGAGAGAGCGCCGCAAGGTGGGCATCAAACGCCTGCTCGTTACCAAGGCGCTGACAAAGTTCCGGCATGGCGCCAGCGAGGCTTTCTTGCTCGCCGCAGGCCTTTTGAAGCTCTCCAGAGTGCTGATCTCGTTGGCGCTGCAGGCCATCGATATCGGCAAGTAGCTGCTTTTGCGTGTTGTCGAGTTGCTCAAGCTCATGCTCCAGCGCTTGCAGCGATTGTTGGGCGGCCTTCGCGTTTTGGCAGGCCTCGCGCCTTTGGCCAAGTGCATACTGTTTTTGCTCAAGACTGGTGGCAAGCGCGTCACCGAGCGCGGCGGCGTCATTGGCAAGCTCCTGCTGCATGACCTCCAGGCGCTGCTTCTGCGCTTTGTATTCAGAGCGGGCGCGGCTCAGCATTTCCCGAGCCTGTTGCTCGGCTTCTCTTGCTGCAGCAAGCTCATCATCGCCTGGGAGCGCTCCCTCGTGGTGGGCTGGACTGGGATGCTCCACACTGCCGCACACCGGGCAAGGAGCACCGGGTAAGAGTCTTGCCGCCAACATTGCCGCCTGCCCTTGATGCCAGGCGAGTTCGAGCAGTTCACGGGCACGGGTCAGATTATCCTGATTAGCCTTGGCCTGACGTCCATCCGCTTCCAGCCGCGAAAGCTCGGTGGCGAGCTTTTGCGCCTGACGCTCTTTTTCAATCAATTGCTGATGCCGCTCAAACACGTGGGTTTGCTGCACCAAGGTGGCCTCAAGGCTGCCAGCAGTGCTCGCAAGCGCAGACAAGTCTCGTCGCTGCTGGGTAAGCATCGCTATGCGCCCCTGAGTGTCACCAAGGCGGCTTCGGACATGGGCAAGATTGGCGTCCAGGGCGTTAAGCGTCTGCCCGAGCCCGGTGATAGCCTCGTTTAGCGCCGACAACCGGTGCATCCGCGGGCGCCACTCTGCCAGTCGCTCGGCTTCATTTTTCAGCTGATGCCGTCTGGCTTCCAATTCCGGCAAAGCGGCGGCAGCCGTTTTTGCATTGGCATAACTTAATTCTGCTTGCTTCGCGGCCTCAGCCGCCATTACTGCGGCGGCTTCAGCACTCTTTCGCTCTTTTGCACGTTCTTCCCACGCTTGCCAGGTACCGGCAAGGGATTCTGCAAGAGCGGCACGCTCAAGCTGCATACCAAGCGCCGCCATAGACTCTGCTTTGGCGTTTTCAGCCTCCAACCTCAGCCTGGTGTCGTTAAGGGCACTGAACTCCCGCAGCTTTGCCTCAGCAGCCTCACGCTGTGCTTTGGCGGCAGTAAGCTTTGCCTCGGCAGCCTGTTTCGCCTTGGTGGCACTGGCAAGCTCGGGGGCTAAGGCTGAAATGGCATCATTTAAAGCTTCTACACTCTCGGCGCCGGCGGTTTCCAAAATGCCCGCTCTTCGGGCCTCAAGCTCTTTGGCCCTGGCTTTAAGCTCCAGCGCCTTTTGCTTGAGACTGTCTTCGATGCGTTTGTAAATGCCGGTTTGAAAGAGTTGGCCAAAAATAGCCTCACGCTCTTTTGAGTCTGCCAGCAAGAGTTTTCGAAACTGCCCCTGGGGCAGCACCATGACCTGACGAAATTGCTCGACCTCAAGCCCCAACAGATCTTCAATCTGCGCCGTGACCTCAGTGACTTTACCGGCCGCAAGTGGTGTGGTGTGTTCGCCTTCAATACGCTCAAGCAGGGCGTCACTCTTTTGTACCGTAAAGCCTTCGCCGCTCTTTTTGGCCCGCTGCTGCTCGGGCATCCGTTTCACCCGATACACCTTGTCACCCAGACCAAATTCAAAGGTTACTTCGGTCAACACATCATCGGGGGCGGCATCACAGCGCATCTGGGTGCCTTCGCGCTCATTGCCGGTGGTTTTGCCGTAAAGTGCAAAACAAATTGCATCGAGGATCGTGGTTTTGCCCGCTCCGGTCGGCCCGTTAATCAGGAACAAGGGCCACTCGCCAAGGGCGCGGAAGTCCAGGGTTTGGGTGTCCACGAAGGGACCAAAGGCGGTGATGGCAAGGGTTAAGGGCTTCATTGACCGCCCTCCCTGTGCAAGGAGGCAATCAATTCGGACATCAATGTTTTTTGTGGCCCGGAAAGGGGTTCCCCCTGAACCTGAGTAAAGAAATCTTCAAACATGGTCAGTTCGCTTTTTTGCATGCGCTCTCGGCCAGGCCCCTCCAGTGCCCTTTCCTGCATCAGCCCGGTACGTTCAAGGTGCAGCACATTCGGGTAGATTGCCCGAAGCTTTGCCATGGGTTCTAAAATGGCATGGGTATCGAGCAATCGCACCATCAGGTAATCATCCCGGCCGGGGTCGCTTGCTCCCCGTGTAAGGAGCGCATCCAGATAGCCTTCGATAATGCGCACATCGCGCTGGGGTTTGATGGGCAGCAAACGGATATCCGGTGCCTGGCCGGGCAATATATTCACCAGGGTGACCGACTTATTTTGGTGCTGCTCGCTGAAGGAGTATTTCAAGGGAGAGCCGCTGTAGCGCACATGCTCTGCGCCCTTATATTGTGGGCCATGCAGATGCCCAAGGGCAGCGTAATCGAATGGTGCGAACAGCGCCGGTGAAATCTTGTCGGCGCCGCCGATTGACAGGGGGCGCTCTGAATCAGACTCGTTGCCACCGTCTAAAAAGCAGTGACTTATGACTATCTTGGGCAGCCCGTCACTGTTGTGGGCCGTAACCTTTGCCAGCAAGGCCGCCATGGCATCCTGATGGCTGTGAATATCCTCATCATTCAGCAGATGGCGAACGAGCGCAGGCTCCGCATAAGGGATGGGGTAGAAAAATGCAGCGCCTTGCTTCCCATCAATGTGGACGGGTTCAATACTGGCCCTGACCGGCCCCTGAATATAAAGGCCGGCACCGGCCATTTGCCTTGCTCCAAAGGCCAATCGCTCCTGGCCATCGTGATTACCGCCGATAGCAATGACGCTCACCTTGAGCTGCTGGACAACCTTATCGAGAAAATCATCCAGAAGACTCACTGCGGCGGCCGGTGGCACGGAGCGGTCGAAGATATCGCCTGCTATCACGAGTGCATCCACCTCGTGGGTCTCGATGAGTGTCAGCAGGGTCTCCAGCATCTGCGCCTGCTCGTCCAGTAACGACTGATTGTGCAGTGTGCGGCCCAGATGCCAGTCTGAGGTATGGATGAATCTCATGCAAAAGCCTTTTTGCTTTAAAATTGAGACTCATACTAGGGGATATCAAAGACGCTGTGAAGGCGCAAACCACCTCCACAGCACCGGGCGCTCAGCCAATCACCACCACTGAAACTGATCGCCAAGTAGCTTGGTGCTCATCACCACCGACATCAGCACCACCAGAGGCTTGATAATGGCCGTGCCCTTGTTGACCACCAAACGCGAGCCCAGGGTTGCACCCATGGCCTGGCCAAGCAACATCAAGCCGCCCAACATCCACACCACCTTGCCACCGAGGGCAAAGAAGATCAGCGATGAGATATTGGTGGCAAAGTTAAGTACCTTGGCATGGGCCGTGGCCTTGGCAAGCCCAAATCCGGCCAGGCTCACAAAGGCCAGCGCGAAAAAGCTACCGGTTCCCGGACCAAAGAAACCGTCGTAAAAACCAATGCCGAGTGCTGCGCTAAACGCAAACAAGGTGGGGGTTAACACCCTGTGCCTGTCATCTTCACTGACTTTTTTGGAAAACAGAAAATACCCGCCAATAGCCAGCATCAAAAAAGGCAGCAGAGTTTTAAGCATGCTCGCATCAATCAGTTGCACCGCAATGGTGCCGATCGCTGCGCCCACAAAGGCACAGAAAATATCGAGCTTGATGCTGGCCAAATCCACCATTTTTTTACGCACAAAATAGAGGCTGGCAAAAAAACTGCCGCCACACGCCTGCAGCTTATTGGTGGCCAGTGCCGCAGCGGGTGAAAGACCGGCCCACATCAGCGCAGGAATGGTCAGCAGGCCACCGCCTCCGGCGATGGCATCAATAAATCCGGCCAACATGGCCACGAAGAAGAGCAGCGCGGCAAGTTCAATCGAAAAGGCAAAGTCCATGAATACATCCATCGGCTAAATCAAAAGGCGGTAAAAATAGCCCCATCAGATAAGACGGGGCTGTGGCATTTAACGCCTTTTGTCAGCAAAAGGAAAGGCTCAGCGAAGGTTCATATCGTCCATTAACGTTAGCACCAAACGCCCGCTGAACCGCTCGAGGCGCCATACTCCAGAATGACCACTATGTCCTGTTGTCATTTAACCTAATAAAAAACCACCGCAAGCGGTGGTTTTAATGATAAACGACTGAATATCAGTGATTACAACCCGGACCACAGTGATGCTCATGGTCATCATCTTCGTCGTCCATAAACTCATCATCGCCTTCCTGATGCTGCATAACGCCCCAGCCATCACTCTGACCATCAAACTGGCCAGCAAAGGTATTGAGTTCGATTTCTTTGGCCACGAGGGCATCGTACTCTGGCAGCATATTGATGCACACAATCAGCTCCCACTTGTCGAGCTCTTCATTAAAATTGAGCTCCACTTCACCTTCGGTTGCCTGAGCGGTCAAATCTTCAAGCGCTGACTCGGCATCGCGTCTGTCGTCGAATACCAGGAAAAAGTCCACATCCAGTGGCTTGGTCAAGTCAATCCCGGACTCGTGCATTGCTTTGAGCATCTGGCCGTTATCATCTTCTGGAAAATGCATTATCTGTCTCCTTAGCCCGCCAGGATCTGGACGGTTTCGCCATTGAAGGTGACCGAGTCACCGGCAACCAGTTTCTTACGCTTGCGGGTTTCCACTTCACCGTTCACCAACACCATGCCTTCGGCAATTACACGCTTGGCTTCGGCGCCGTCCCCGGTCATGCCCTCTACTTTAAGTACTTTATAAAGCTCGATATAGTCTTCACCCGCATGCAGGGTGAGGCTGGATGCTGAACCGCTCAATGCCGCTCTCCACTGATTATAAACCGCTGCATTATACACATAACCGCTGCGCGTAGCGTGAAGTTGCGGTTAATTTACATCGCCCCGCTCATCGGCCAGCAGGCCATAAACACAGTCGTTGTGCCATTCATCCCCGATAAGGCTGTGGCTTTTGAGCACACCTTCAAGCTGAAATCCAAGTCGCTCAAGCACGGCGCGAGAACCGAGGTTTTGCTCACTGCACCAGGCGACAAACTTATGTATATCAAAAAGATGAGCGCCCCAATCGATCACGGCACGGGTAGCCTCGGTGGCAAAACCCCTGCCGGACATCGCCGGACTCAGCATATAGCCCACTTCGGCGCGCCGAGACAGTGCGCAGTCCTGATGAAATCCTGTGTAGCCAACAAAGTCGCCTTCAAGGGTTTCAATCACCAGGGTGAGCCATTCGCCGCTCTCGAACTCCCAGGGCACCAAGCGGGCTTCAAACTTAGCTTCCACCTGGGGCAGGCTCTCACACACCCGCACATATCGGTTTACACCAACATCGGTTTGCATGGCCACAAAATTGGCCTTGTCGTTGGGGACGAGGGTACTGAGTTTCAGGCGGTCGGTAAAGAGCTCAATATGCACGGGGTATCCTTCCTGTTACGCACAAAAATGCGGGGCAAACTAACGGGCAACAATGGCCGAACCCAAATATGAACGAAAAAAATGAGCAAAAGAAAACGGCTGCCGAGGCAGCCGCTTTTTAATCTATCATCCCCGGCTGGTCACTTCCAACAGGTGATAGCCGAACTGGGTTTTTACCGGCCCCTGCACCACATGCAGCGGGGCAGAAAACACCACTTCATCAAATTCCCGCACCATCATCCCCGGCCCAAAAGAGCCCAACTCGCCACCCTGGCTCCCTGAAGGACAGGCAGAATGCTCTCTGGCGATGTCGGCAAAATCGGCACCACCTTCGATGAGCTTTTTCAGTACTTCGCATTGTTCTTGCGAGCTAACCAGAAGATGTCTGGCGGTTGCACGAACCATAAAGTGCTCCTTGTCATTATCGGGTCAAAGCCCGGCGTTTTTACAACCTATGGCCTGCTAACCTCGGCAGGAATTCCAGTATAGGGACTTGCGTACGAATTAACAGCCGGGCTTAAGATTTTCCTTACAGCTGGCTTTTAACCCAACGGTCGACCTTTTGCTCCATCACAGCCATTGGCAACGATCCCGACGTCAGGATCTGGTCGTGGAAAGCAGGCAGACTGAACTTATCTCCCAAGCGCTTTTCAGCATCAGCCCTCAGTTCCAGGATCTTAAGCTGACCGACCTTATAGGACAGCGCCTGACCGGGGATGGCCATATAACGTTCTACTTCGGCGATGATGTCAGATTCGGCCATCGGCGAATTGTCTTTCATATACTGAATGGCCTGCTCGCGGCTCCAGCCCTTGGCATGTAAACCTGTATCCACCACCAGGCGCATCGCACGCAGCATCTCATCCGAGAGCTTACCAAAGTATTGATAAGGGTCGCTGAAAAGCCCCATCTCGATGCCCAAATACTCGGCATACAGCGCCCAACCTTCTTCAAATGCGGTATAGCCACTGAAGCGCTGGAACTCGGGTACGCCAGTCAGCTCTTGCTTAATGGCAATCTGGAAATGGTGGCCCGGCGCCGCCTCGTGAAGTGACAGTGTGGTCATTCCCCACTTTGGCTGAGCCTTAAGGTTATAGGTGTTGATGTAGAATACCCCAGGACGACTGCCATCCACCGCTGGAGATTCATAAGAGGCTCCCGCGGCCGACTGCTCACGGAAAGACTCAACGGGTTTGACGACGTAATCTGCCTTGGGCATCACGTTAAAATACTGAGGCAGCACCTGATTGATTGTGTCTTTAAGCGCCATATAGCCGTCAATCAGTTCCTGCCGCTCAGTGAAGAAGTACTGAGGCTCGCTGGAAAGCGAAGCAAAAAAGGCTTTAAGGCCGCCTTCGAAGCCGACCTGCTGCCGAACCTTGTCCATTTCGGACAAAATACGGGCGACTTCGTTAAGACCAGTCTCATGAATTTCATCAACCGACTTGCCGGTAGTGGTATGCAGATTGGCCAGATGCTGATACCAGGCCTTACCGTTAGGCAGCCCTGACCAACCGTCTGTCGCGCGGGCCGCAGGCAGATAAGTGTCTTTCAGGAAGTCTTCCATTTTCGCCAATGCAGGCAGCAGACGCTGGGCAATCATTGCCTGATAACGCGCTTCGATTTCCGCTCTATCCTGCTCGCTGAACGTCTCCGGCAGGGACTTTACCGGGGCATAAAAAATACTGTCTTTGACATCTGTGACCTGCTGGGCTGTGAACTGCGGGATCATGCGTTCTACCAATATTCTTGGCAGAACTACCTTGCTGGCCATACCTTCATTCATGCGCGCCTGGGCCCTTTCAAGCCAGGCAATAAAGCCATCTACCCTTGACTCCCAGTTCAGGTAATCCTGTTTGGTCACAAATGGCTGCGCAGCCTCACCGCTGCCGAGCTGGATCATGGTGATAACTGTACTGTAAAACTGATTCATGGGCAGGAAACGAGCCGGAAAAGTCTCATCGACCAAGGCCATGTTGCGATCGTAAACAAATAAGTCATAGGAGAGCTGCAAATCCGCGGGTAACGCTGACTTATCTATCTTCCTCGCCTGTGCCAGATAGCGGGTATTATAGTCGTGGCGGGCTTTGAGGTATTCGTCGGACAGATCGCCACCAAACTCGGCGTTATAATCATTTACTCCAAAAAAAGTGGCATAAATCGGTTCGAGTTTAAGGAAATCCTTAAAGTAGCTGTCTACCATGGCTAAATAGCGACTCTGCGCTGTTTCCTCCGAGGCGACTGCAGCGCGGCCCTGTGCATCAACGTTTGTGCCTGAGACTGCGGCCGTATTTTCCTGTGAACATCCCGACAGCGCGAATACCGAAGCCACTACCATTGCCAACAACGTTTTTTGCATAGTCTTTCATCTCCCTATGACGATGTAACCTGCGATGTTTTCTATACTGATAATTAAGTTAACGCAGGAGTTCGCCTTATGATTTATTCATTTAGAAATTCCGGATTCAGGGATCCAGAAACGGGCGTTTACAATCAAACCTACTTTATGGAAGTCTTTAACCGGGAATGGCACAGACATATCCGCGACAATCAAAGTCTGGCCCTATTGTATCTATACCCCAACATTCGTGAAACAAGAAAACACCCAGGTCTGATGGAGCTGTTCAGCAAAGAATTGGAGAAGGCTTTACTGCGCTCAAGCGACTTAATTGCCCGTATGAGTAATGAATGTTTTGCCTTGGGGCTTTTCAATATCGATATAGAGGGCACGGCTGTAGTGGCAAACCGCATTGAAGAAAACATCCAGGGCTTTATTAAAGGGTTCGATAAAGACCCGAGTATCCAGATGAACTACAAGCTTGCCGCCTGCATCTGTTCGCCTAACAGGGATAAACGCATAGAAAAGCTATTTATCAATACCGAAGCCATGGCCCAAACCTTGACGCAGGAAAGAGACAAACACAGTGTCGTGGGAAACCTGCAATAAAAAAAGCCACCCTAAGGTGGCTTTTTCGATTGCTTATAAGTGTTAGAGCGTCACGTTGTTGATGCGTGCTTTCTCTTGAATATAAGAGATGTAGCTCTTGGCACTGCGCTCAGTTTTCTTGTCCTGAGCGGCCAGCTTAGCCCGTGAGTAAGCAGACTTATACTGTTTCAGTTGCAGATGAATCAACGCCAGCTCAAAGTGCGCTTCGCCTGGGTTGGGAATGCCGGCATCCAGAGATTTCTCCAGAGCTGGAACGGCTGCAGAATATTTCTCAGCCAGTGCCAACATGCGTCCCTGCTTGAGGAACAGCTTACCGTCTTTCTTTTCTTCTGCCGCTTTACCGTAGTATTCAGCTGCTTTTTCGATCTCTTTGGAGTTCTGGAAAAAGCCTGCGAGCTGCTCGTAGTGCTTGGCGTTGGACTCAATCACACCTGCCTTCATGAATTTCTCCATGATGGTGGCGGCACGATAAGGAGAGCCCTGGCTCGCCAACAGCTGAGAGTAGCGGACCAAACTGCCTGCATCTTCCTTCAGGAAGCCATTGCGGTAACTCAGGTCATAAGTCTGCAATGAGCGGGGGAAGTCTTCGGTCAGCAGGTAGAACTGTGCCAGCTGGATCCACAAACGCTTGTCGTCCTGGAACAGGGGAACCATGGTTTCCAGTACCTTGACAGCGTTCTTGTACTGCTTCTTCTCGAAGTAAGCAGTCAGCTTCATCTGGTACAGGTTTTTGTCCGGCTCCTTGGCGTGCGACAGACCTTGGTCTGCCACTTCCAATACCTTATCCCACTGCTTGAGTTCGCTGTAGGCAATACCGATACGACGATAAACCACAGGATCATCAGTCTTACAGGCAAAGTCCATCCACTTATAGTAAACGGCGATTGCCTCTTTCCACTTCTTCTCCTGGATGAGCAGATCGGCGTACAACTTCATGGAAGCCGCATGGTCAGTACCGCCCAGTACATCAGCCTCAACGGCCTGTTTCATGTACTTGATGGCTGTATCCATTTTGCCTTTCTCGGCATAGAAGTTACCCAGCATGCGGGCAACATACGCCTTGTCGAAGTCGCCTTTGGCATTGGCTTCAAGCAAAATGGCGATCGCCTCGTCGACTTGGCCATTGGTGTAAGCTTCAAAGGACTTTTGGACCTTCTTACCTACCGTCTCGCCAACCGCACGTGACTGACGCTTTTCCATCGGACATTTTTCGGCGGCCTGTGCCACTGGCATGACCAGGGCACCGGCAGTCAAGGACAGCAGCAAAGCGCTGGCAAGTTTAACTTGACGCATCCTTATTTGCCTCCTTTATCCAGTTTAAAGTCCAGTTGTACAGTCATGCCGGGCTGCTTCTGGGCTTGGCCATCAACAACTTTAGGCTTGTACTTCCACTTTTTCAGTGCACGAATCGCTTCTTTATCGAATACGCGCTTGGGCTCTGCAGCGATAACTTCTACGTCATCCACACCACCAATCTCGTTGATGGTGAAGCGCAGTTGTACCCAACCTTCCTTACCGTCGCGAGCCGCAGCAATCGGGTATTGGGGTTCAATCCGCACGATAGGTGTTGCATCACCGTCACGTGTCATCATGTTACCCAATTTAAGCCCTGTGCTGGCACCGCCTGACTCAAGCCCACCCATGTTAAAGGTCAGGCCAGTATCGATATTACTCGATGTGTCTGGTGGCGTTGTATCCGGCTTGGGCGGTTGCTCTGGTGGTGGGGGCGGCTTTGGGACCACCCTTGGTTTGTTCTGCGCTTTCGCATCCTGCCTGTCCATGGTGATTTCAATCACCGGGGTTTCGGAGGAGGTATCGGCGCGTTGAGCACCGCCCCCCACCAAGGCAGCCATGAACCAGAACAAACCAAATGTCACCAAAGCACCAATAATGATAGATACTAGTGCTCTCAACATAATTAGTCGTTCCCCGCAGATACTGCGATCTTGTCTATACCGGCAGCCTTCACCTGGTCCAGAACTTTAACAACGATGCCGTGTTGGGCTTCTTTGTCTGCCTGGATCAGAACAGAGGCTTCTGGTGCTTCTGCCAACATACGCTCAACGTTTGCAGTCACACGCTCGATGTCAACCTGACGGTTTTCCATCATGATGACGCCAGTCTTGCTCACACCGATAAAGATGTTTGCTGAAGGCTTTTTAGTCGCTTGTGCTGCCGGAGGCTTGTTGTAGTCCAAACCAGATGGCTTCACGAACGAAGTAGTTACGATGAAGAAGATCAGCATGATGAACACGATGTCGAGCATCGGGGTCATGTCGATTTGAGCTTCCTCGTCTACGCTGGAATGCTTTTTACGAGCCATGTTAAATCTCTCTTTAGTGGTGAGGCAGACTGTCTTTCAGTCGCTCAAGGCTAATTCTCATCTTGGCATCCAGACGGGTACTGAAGAATACCCCGGACAGTGCCGCAACCATCCCTGCCATCGTTGGCATGGTGGCCTGAGAAATACCAGCCGCCATCATACGAGCGTTACTGGTGCCCTGTACTGCCATCACATCGAACACTGTGATCATACCTGTTACGGTACCGAGCAAACCGATCATGGGACAAAGTGCCACAAGGGTCTTGATCATCAGCATACGTGCGTTCATATCTTGCTTCGCTTGGGATACCCAAGCTTCACGGATACGGTGTGCATACCAGGAAGTGGTTTCTTCCCTGGCTTCCCATGAGGCGATGATCGCCAGATGCTGCTTTGGTGCTATCCAGTTAAGGTACCAAAAGCGCTCCAACATCAACACCCACATGAGAAACAACACTACCGCTACAAGCCAGAGGACGTCGCCTCCGGTGGCCATGAAGCCCCTGACGGAATCCCATACATCCATCAGGAATAGCATCATTAGTTAGCCCTCTTCTCAGCGTGTTCAGCAATGATACCTGCACTCTGTTCTTCCAGAGTTTGAACGATGGTCTTACTGCGAGCCACAACGATAGCGTGAACCAGCATCAGAGGCAGAGCAGCAACCAGACCTTGAACAGTAGTTACCAGTGCCATAGAAATACCGCCGGCCATCAGTTTTGGATCGCCAGTACCGAACAGCTGGATGCTCTGGAAGGTTGCAATCATACCGGTTACGGTACCCAGCAGACCCATCATAGGAGCGATAGCGGCCAGTACTTTGATGATAGAGATACGAGTCTCGATAGCTGGAGTTTCTTTCAGGATGGCTTCATCCAGTTTCAGTTCCAGAGTTTCAACGTCGGCATCTTTGTTGTCCTGATACACTTTCAGGATACGGCCCAGTGCGTTGTTGCCTGGGTTAGCTACGTTCTTGGCCTGAGATTTAACTTTAGAACCAATCACGAACAGAGTCAGCAGACGCTCAAGACCAATCAGCAGACCCAAGGCCAGCAGACCGATGATGATGTAACCAATCACGCCACCGGCTTCGATACGATCTTGGAAAGATGCTTTCTGGGTGAAGATGTTCAGCAGAGTACCGCGAGCTGGGTCGATGTACAGTTTGGCGGCACCGCTGGTAGTGGCTTCCCACTTAGCGATTGGCGCAACCTGGTAACCTTCTGGCTGAGCAGACAGCTGTTGGATCAGACCCAGTTCTGGGTTGTATACCACATACTTGCCATCGGCAGTCAGGTTGAAAGAACCGATACGGTGAACAGTGGTGTTAACTACGTTACCGTCGATGTCGGTTACAGCAGCTTCAAACTTAACCACTTTGCCAGACTCAGCCATTTCGAACAGCTGTTCTTGCCAGAACTTTTCCAGTTCTTCGATTTTTGGCAGCTGCTTGCGAGAACCCAGATCAGCGATGAACACGTCACGCTTAGGGTACTGAGCAGATACGTTAGAGCCTACCAGCTTACCAGCGAAATCACCGGCTTCACCTTTAACCACACCAAACATTTCACCCAGGTCACCCTGAGCGGTTTTCAGGTCTTCTTCGAGCTGAGCGATTTTACGCTCGTTGTCGATGAAGGCCTGGTTCAGGTCTTGGCCACGCTGCTTTTCGGCAGCCAGAGCAGATTTTTCACGTTGCAGCAGAGAAGCTTTGTCACCACGCTCAGCTTTGAACTCAGCTTCGCGCTTGGCATTTACTTTACCTTCAGCGGTACGCTCAGTTTTAACTTGCTGAAGCAGTTGATCAATAGTCTTTGGCGCGTCAGCAGCACTAACCATACCGGCAGTGAGTGACAGACTGGCCGCAACAACGGCGGTAGAAATTAACTTCTTCATTATTTTGCAGTCTCCGCAGCTGGGATTGGTAACGCAAAGAGGTCAAGAGCGCCTTGTTTACGGGCGATACGGATGCCTTTGGTCAGCTCACGCAGGTGGCTGTCTTCCAGCTTGTCCCAACCTTTGGTTTCTGAGTTGTACATCCAACCGGTTTTCTGGTCCAAGCTCTGAGCGTACAGAGCAACACGACCGAGGTTGAAGAAGTCAACCAGAACTTCCTTACCATCCAGGTTCAGCTTACCAGTAGTAACTGCAACGAAAGTACCGTACTCGCGCTCGATGCTGTAAGCATCCAGGATCAGACGGTATTTTTCGGCCAAGGTAACTTCAGCAGTGCTGAGCAGGTTTTTCAGATTTTCAACACGCTCTTTACGAACTTCAGTGTTGAATGGCAGGTCCAGAGCAACAAACTGCTCCAGTGACTCAACCATCTTGAACATCAAAGGCACTACGCCCTGACGCAGTTTATCAACACCGTTGATGTCATCTTGAATAGACTTCATGGTCTTTTCCTGGTCTGCAACCAGAGACGCCAGATAGTCATTGTAGGCTTTCAGAGCCTCACGCTCATCAGCGACAGAGCCGTATTCAAACAGCATGTCCTGAGCTTGATCAAAGTAGCTGTCTACTTTCTTCTGAGATGCAGCAGCATCGGCGTGGATCTGGGCGTCGGCGTTTTGAACCTCTTTCAGAGGGTCTGCAACCACCAGGTTGCTGCCGGCCAGAGCCAACGCGCCAACGAGTGCAGTAGCGATTTTGGTTCTATTGCTTACCTTGGACATAGTTCCCAACCAATTTGAAGTGAATAAAGGTTTAACTTACAGGTAACTTAGGCAGTTTGAGGTGTCAAACGCCTGTTTGTCACACATAAGTTGGTCTTTCTCTTGTGATTGTTAGAGTTTTCTTCCCTTTCCTATGCCCCGCAGGGCATAGACCCGCTCGCATCATTTCACAAAATGTTGACCTGTGTCAACATGGGAGAATGGGCTGTGGGCAGGGTTTGTAGGCAACTGTAATGCTAAACCCGATGACTAGCCAACATCTGATTCAGTCTCTTAAAAAGCGCAGATCAAAGGCGATAGTCATCCGCTGTTTGTCACTCAGGAATGGTGTAGTTCCGTGCCACATATAAGAGGGAAATACGACCAAAAGCCCGGTGTCAGGCTTAACACAGTAGTCGGGACAATCCTGCACCCAACCTCCCAGTTCCGCCTCCCCAAATTTTATCCATCCTTCGCCCGGATGGCTGTTCACCCCGGACACATCCAAATATAGGCAAGCACTGAGATCACCGGCATTATGAAAATGATTGGCGTGAAAGTGCGTGTCTTTGAGCAGGACTGACCAGGAGTCAGTGATAGTGAATTCACCCACATTCAACGAGTTCAACGGAGCAGATGAACTGAAGTCTACACGCGAGAACAGCTCCGCCAACTGCTTCATCAATCTTTCCTTGAGCTCTGCAATATCCGGGTCACCGCTTTCGAACAAATGACCAGTGGTCTGACTTCCTCCACGCAGAGATTGTTCGAAGGGCTCTCGATTGCCACTATGCATTCCTGTGAGCTTTTGCTTGAGCCGTTCATGCAGGTTGTTTGATGTCAGATCAATCTGAATACAGTTGATATGCTTATCGAAATCGTAAAGTCGTCTATATTCCTGTTCCCTACCACTCAATTTCAAAACGCTGGCATAGAGCGCATACGTCCCCTGTTTAACATCCGGTAGCTTTAACCGGAGCTGCATCAGTTCAAAAGCCTCCTCAGCCCGTTTCATTGAGAGCAGTGTCTTAACCTTCTGTTCAATGAATTGTCCGTCTTCCGGGGATTGTGCGATAAGCGCATTAATTTCAGTCAGGGCCTCATCAAAATGCCCCAGCTCGCAGACAATAAACGCTTTAAGAAATTTAAGGACGGGGTTATTGGGTTGCCCTTCATTTAGACCGTTCAGTTGTTGATAGGCAAACTCAAAGCGGCCACATTTAATGAGCTTTCTTAGGTAGTCTTCAAGAACATCTTCTGAAGGAGTACTTTTAAGTACTGATTCATAATGGATAAAGGCAGAATCCTTCCCGCTTTCCCATTCAAGTCTAAAGAGTAAATCAAGGGCTCTTCGCTTAATGGATGGGACGCTCAGCATGCCGGTGATAAACTCTTTAGCGCCGTCAATGCTTTCGTGTTGCAGCACAAGTTTAGCCAGCAGTCCCATCAAACCTTCATTAAATCCCTCAACAGGAATTCTGAATCGCAGCAGATCGAATGCCTCTTGACTGTGATCCAAGGAATGCAGCAAAAAAGCGATTTTATGGAGTTGGCTAAGATTAAGGTCGGCATTATGAACCAGGAGCTTCAACTCGGAAATGGCTTGTTCAACCTCCCCCAATCTTCGATAGCACTCTATCAGCGAAATGAGCGAGCCCACATCATTCGGGCGAAGTTTAAGGGATCGCTGCAAAGCAACTTTTGCTTGCGACCAGTTTTCCAATACGAAGTAAAGTCTACCGAGATTCACCCAGGCATCAAATGAAGGTTTCAGCTCAATCGCATCGCGCAGTTGTGTTTCAGCCTCTATCCAAGCCTGTTTGGCAATGTTTATATTCGCCAACATTATCAGATACTCGGGAGTTCTTCTTACCGATAATAACCAGCGAAGTATTTTTTCGGCCCCGTCCGGGTCGTTCAGCTTTCGGCGACACTGCGCCAATAGGAAGTGCGCATCCAAATGGTGCGGGATCTGCTGCACGACCGTTGAAAAACACTGGCTAGCCCCAGCGAAATTTCCAGCCTGAAAGAGTTGCACTCCAGAGATAAACACCTGTTGCGTATTCATCACCATTACACCTGTAAATAAAAAGCCAGCCCGGAGGCTGGCTTGTTGCTACGATAAATGTCAGTTCAATTAGAACTTAACATTTACGCGAGCGTACCAGTACTGACCGGCAGTGTCGTAAGACACTGGGATGGTGTTCATATCCTGGTTGTTGGAGATGTATGGAGCTTCTTCATCGAACAGGTTACGCACACCCACAGTCAGAGACAGGTTGTCCATAGCGAAGTAAGTACCCTGTACATCGTGATACCAGATGGAATCAGCAATGTTGTCCAGGTTGTCTTCGCTGGCGAAGTAGTCTTCACCTTCAGACTGGTAGCGGGTCTGCCAGCTTACAGACCAGTTATCCATGGTGTAGTTCAAAGACAGGTTGGCACGCAGTCTTGGGAACACAGCCAGGGTGGTTTCCCACTGGTCAGCAGCCACTTTACCGGCGGCAGAAACGATGTCAGCACCCTCGTATGGCAGGTAGTCATACTGCTCCAGGTAAGTACCGTTCAGCAGTGCAGAGAACTGGCCTTCACCGATGTCAGTCTTGTAAGACAGGTCAAAGTCATAACCTGAAGTCTCGAAGGTAGACAGGTTGGCGTTGGTCAGCAGGATACCTGCAACTGGACCGAGCGCAGTACGGTATGGAGAAGTTGGGTGTGGAGCATCACCAGTCAAGCTTGGGCCTTTGATCAGGTCACACAGTGGGCTTGAGAAGTTGGCTGAGTTCCAGCAAGCGCTAACCACGTTGTCAGTACCGGCAGTACCGATACCGTTGGTGATTTCGATGTTGAAGTAATCAACACTGGCGCTGAAACCGATGTCGTGGCTGTATACGAAACCGGCAGTAAAGCTTTCAGACTCTTCTGGCTGCAGATCTGGGTTACCACCCACTACAGTAGAAGACTGGTTAGAAGACAGTTCAAAGTTTCCTGGCAGACCTTCGGCAGCACAGTTGGCTTTAACGGTCGCGTTCTGAGTACCGGTAGCGTAGTTCTTACAAGGCTCTGCGTAGGCCAGGTTGGTTTCAGACTGAGGAGCATACAGTTCGCTCACGCTTGGTGCACGGAAACCGTCAGCCAGAGTAGAACGCAGCATCAGACCGTCGAATGGTACCCACTCCAGACCGAACTTGGTGTTGGTAGAACCATCATCCAGGAAGTCGAAGTCAGAGTAACGTACGGCAGCAGTTACGCGTACAGACTCGGCGAATGGCAGGCCTTCGAGGACTGGCATATCGAATTCAGCGTAAGCTTCGTTTACAGAGTAGTCACCGGAAGTTGGCTCACCAGCTACAGAGTAGATCTGGCCGATAGAAGCCGCACCATCTGGTACGCTCTGGTATTCATCCCAACGCTTCTCAAAACCGGCAGCGAACATGACTTCACCACCTGGCAGTTCCAGACCGAACAGGCTACCGGAGATGTTACCCTGCAGCTGACGGGTCTCACCGCGAACCACTGGCGAGTTAGGTACGAAGGCGTAAGCCAGCATTTCTGGCGTCAGAGTACCTTCGGCCAGTGGGTTCCAGATACCTGGGCAATCTGAATCTTTAGCACACAGATCCGGGTCAAGCAGGGTTTCGGCACGAGTCGGGTTTACACGGCCCAAGTCCAGGCGTGAGTCAACATAACGTGCGAAGTTGTATGACAGATCCCAGTAGTAATCGCCCAGAGAACCTTCCAGACCAAATACCATGCGGTAGTCGGAGAAGTCCTGAGTAAAACCACGACCGCCGGTCTCTGCCAGACGACGCACCACAATCAGGTCTTCACCGGTTGGGTTGTATGGGTTTGAGGCTGGCATGGTTGGTCCCCAGAAGGTACCTTCTGGTGCCATCAACTGGTCAGACTGACGGTTGGTGAAACCACCTTCCATGAAACCGGTCAGGGTATCGCTGATTTCGTAGCGGCCAGCACCGTTGATGCTGAACACTTCCTGAGGGGTCACCATGTAGCTGGCAACGGCATAGTTGTAACCATCAACCGCTTGGTCAAACTTACGAATTGCACCAGTTGATGGGTCAATTACGTGACCGCCGGCTGGGCTGTTAGCGCCAGTATAGAAGAATTGACCGTAAGGGATGGTACCTGAACCACCACAAACTTTCTCACCACCACGTTCAAATATTGGGCAAGCAGAGAAATCACGATCGCCCTGCCAAATCGCTTCACGCTTGGTGTATTGCAGAGACATAACCACGTTGCCGCGATCGCTGGAAGTACCAGTGGTCACAGACAGCAGAGTCTTCTCACCGTCGCCTTCACTGGCGATATCGTACTGAGCACCGAACTCAATACCTTCAAAATCTTTCTTGGTGATGAAGTTGATTACACCGGCGATAGCGTCAGAACCGTAAACGGTGGAAGCACCGTCACGCAGAACTTCGATACGCTCAACGTAAGCAGTAGGAATAGAGTTCAAATCGCCAGAAGCGAAACGACGACCGTTGATCAGAACCAGAGTACGGCCTGAACCCAGACCACGCAGAGAAGCAGTCGCAAAGCCGCGGCTACCGTTGTTTACAGAAGAACCTTCGGCGCCACCGTTGATGGCAGGAATGTTTTGTACGAAGTCTTCGAGGGTAGCTACACCTGAGTTCGCGATGTCTTCAGCAGAAAACATGGTGATCGGGCTGGCAGTTTCAAGGTCAGTACGCTTGATACGAGAGCCAGTTACTTCGATACGCTCGACTTTTTCGCCCTCGTCAGCTGCATATACAGTTGGCGCGGTAAACGCTGCAGTCGTCGCACCTGCTACTAAGGCAAAACGCACAGATTTTGCCAGCATGCTGTTCTTAAGCATCGTCTATCTCCCTGGATTTCAGTTTTTATAATTTGCCCTGTGGGCTTGTGTTAGAGGCGTTACACAAGTAAACACCTTGTCACTTTCAACTGTGGATGGAAACACATAAAAAACATTTTTTCAACATCCAAAAACAGGCTAAATACAATTTGTTCGATGCGAGTGCTTAAATAAACAGCATATCTTCCAGTGCAATTTCGTGTTTGCCAACGAAATAAATAGAGCAACACGGCCATCCTTAAGTATGTCCGACTGAGAATAAGTGTCTATAAGTCAATAGCAAACAGGTGGTTATGCGTTTAATCAGGCATAAAAAAACCCGGATTAACCGGGTCTTTTTCAGTAACATTTTTATTACAATGTGTAACGAATGCCTATTGCGATACCGTCATCTTCCGAAAGCGCCATTCTCGCTTCCTGTTCGACATCGGCACTGCTGAAATCACTGAAGTCTTTACGTCCTTCCACATACAGCACTGTGTCTTTATCCCAAACATAATGTAAACCCGCTACCACAAATTGACGTTTGAATACGTCGTTGGGGTCGGCATTAAAGTTTGGTTGGATAACGTAGTCGTTACCGGCGTCCAGCAAGTTATAAGATACAAATGCGCGGAAACCATTCTCAAATTTGTAGGAGAACAGTGACTCGATACCAAAGGCCTCTTTAATCAAGCGACCTATGTTGTCTGTATCGTGGTTTTCGTTGTAGTTGTAATTAAGAGAGGCATAAAAACCATCTGTGTCAAAATCACCCCAGGTCGCGCCCACGCCGTAGATCAGATCAACCGCAGTAATTTGGTCGCCGTTACCATAGGTCACATCAAATTCACCGCGGTTTACGCCCACCGCCAATGCCAATTTGTCAGTTGCCTTCCAGGTAACTGCGCCGCCGTAGGTGTAGTTATATTCAACCTGCTGGGCTTCGCGCTTGCCCTGCTGCCACAAGGCTTGGCAGTCATCTTGAGTGATATCGTCGAAGTCGCAGGTGAAGAAAGTGCTGTTTTTTAACTGAGCCTGGATGGCATAGCTGAAGTCACCCACGCTGTTACGATATTGGATGACTTTATCACCGCGGCCGGTGCCATTTACTGCACCATCATCTTTGTTGTAGGTATAAACGCCCGCGGCGTTTCCATCCCACACAAAGCCGTAGTTGGTGCCGTAGACCACGTCATACCATGCGCCCCACTGTTTACCGATGGTGAGGGTACCCCAGGTGTCATGGCTCAGACCGGCATAACCAAGACGGTTGTAAAAGAACTCGTCCTGTACGGTTTCGAATTTGTTGTTATAAACAATCTCACTGCTGCCGAAGGGATTGATCCCCCACTCGAGCAGGGCAAAGGCTTTCCAGTCGTGGCTGAGGGCACGCTCAAAGCCAAAATTAATACGAGAGGCACCGTTTACCACTTCTGTGGTGTCCTGGGTATGAATTGCGCGGGCGTCGATAAAACCACCGATGGAGACGGCGTTTTTGTCGTCTTTGTAAATTTCGATGGCAGAAACGGTGGGAGCCACCAGCGAGGCCAATATTGCGCCGGCGATGAGAGTCTTGTTCATGGTGCCTAACCTTATTTGTGGAGATCGAGTCGCAGGATATTTTCCGTAATTTTATTTCCATCCTGGAACCGCCGAAGATTAGCAAACCACGAAGCGCTCGACAAAGAAAAAATGCAGCAAACGTGTTAAAAATCACAACAGCCATCAATTGAAATCTCTATCAGATAAGCAATTAACCGACTATTAACCTAAAACACTCAAGATTGCATGGCGACATACTAGATTAACAACAATTGCTCAGCGCCTGATTTTTGGTAATTAATTTTCAAAACGGCGAGTATGGGTTCCAAAATGGGTAACAATTGGCGGTCGTAGTAGTAGTCATAATCAATTGGCTGAGACTGAAAACCCAAGGGCTCAGCCCCCGCTTTGGTAAAGAGGTACCTGATAGCTGCACCACGCTTTCCCCGGTTGGCATCACCCGTTGCACTGACAAGCAAGGCAGCGGCTTTCACGTGGGGAGCGGATTTTGCCGTGTACTGGCTAATATCACGCTTGAGACGTTTATGGAACACCAGCTCATCATCGAGCTCTCCGGAATACAACGACTTCTCTACTTCCTGCACATACTCAGTCAAGTTTTCCTGCTGGAATAACCGCCGGTAAAGTTCGTATTGAACCCGGCGAGCCAGCGGACTCCAGTCACTTCTAACCTGCTCCATTCCCTTGAACACAAGTACCTTTTCATTGCCATTGTCGTACAGCCCAACATAGCGTTTTTTGCTTCCTTCGGTGGAGTGTCTGAGTGTGGGCATAAAAAATTGCTCGAAGTGCCGTTCAAACTCAAGCTCCAAAAAGCACTCAAGTCCTTTATCCTCTCGCAGCTGCTCACGCCACCGCTGATTCACCATGTCCACAAGCGCACGCCCCGTGGCCTTTGCATTCCCGGCCTCGTCACCCAACCAAACGAAGGTAGAGTCGGTGTCGCCATAGATGACCTGAAATCCTTCCGCTTCTATCCAGGCCTTGGTTGTGCGCATGATCTCATGCCCCCGCAGGGTAATGGAGCTTGCCAAACGATAATCGTGAAATACACATCCACGGGAACCCAGCACCCCATAGAGAGAGTTCATGATGATTTTCACCGCCTGAGACATGGGGCCGTTCTGGTTAGCTTTTGCCTCTTCTCTACGACTCGCCAGTGTTGCAACAAGTTTGGGCAAAATGGGCGACTGTCGACTGAATCTCGCGCCGCGAAATCCTTCAACAGACATGGCCTCAGGTTCAGATAGACCGAGCACGAGCCCCTTGGGGTCGATTAAAAAGGTTCGGATGATGGAGGGATACAGGCTCTTGTAATCCAGCACCAATACGTTGCGATATAAGCCCGGAACCGAATCCATCACATAGCCACCCGGGCTATCGGGCCCGGGGACTGTTTGCATTGCCGGTGCCACAAAACCCGCCCGGTGCAAATGGGGCAGATAAAGGTGATTAAAAGCCGCAATACTGGCACCCACCCTACCAAATTCCAATCCAGTGAGGCGCGCCCGCTCAAGGGCAAAATGGATGAGATCGGTCTTTTGAAAAATATCCCACACCAGGCGGCAGTCGGTGAGGTTGTAATAGGCCAAAGCAGCTTTGTCTTCACGAAACAACCGGGTGATTTCTTCGCCACGGTCATCAGGATTATGGATAGCTTTGCCCTCCCCCAGGAGTTCACCCGCCACCCTGTCCAAGGCGAAACTGTCAAACTGGTAAAATGCGGCCTTTAACCAATCAATACCATCGAGAACTACCCGTCCGGACAAGTCCAGGGTCTCCGGTCTGTGCTTGTCTTCTACTTTCCAAGCGAGTGGTTTACCGAACCGCCCGATGCAAAGCCGCATACCATGGTGTTTTGCCCTACGCCACAGGAGCGACAGATCGAAAGTCACCACAGCCCAGCCCAAGAGGATGTCGGGGTCAACCTCCATAAACCAGCGCTGCAGCGATAACAGCAGGGCCACTTCATCACAAGCCCACTCCACGGCGACCTTATGTTCCACCCCATCCCGATGGCAAGTGAGCTCGGTTTCCCCCTCACCGACTATGATGACTTTGGGTTCGCAGTCACCATATAAACCAATGGAATAGAGCTCCCCCGACATACTGCATTCGATATCGAGGGAAACCGCTTTCAGGGGAATGTGTTGACTGGTTGCCCTCACCCGGCTGGCAACAAACCGGCTTGGGCCGCTCGAGTCGAAGTGGCCGAAAAACTCGGCATCAAGGGCCACAAAACGTTCAATCAGGAAGCGCTGCTCTGGTTTGATATCGGCCTCATAAAGCGCAATACCCAACTCCTGCGCTCGATTTACGAGGCGCTTGAGCATAAGCCCTGTACGGCAATAGATTGCATGCACGGGTTGCCTGCTGAAACTTTGCAGCTCGAGTGGGTGCGACCAGACTTCAGTTTCAGCGCCCTCCACGAGCAAGCGCTCTACATCATCGCTATGGCAAAAGGCCATGGGTCTTTGATTATGCACTTCCACCTTCACCGGCCCGTTGACGGTTTTAATCAGATATTCCAGCACAGTGTCACCGCTGCGCTGCACATTGGCGCGCGTGAGCACCCGCCCCCTGAGCAGTATCGGAGCCAGTGATTCATTGAAGCCAGGGTAGCAAGGGGACGACAATTCCATGGGTAAAGGAGTAAAAAACACACATAAGCAATGATTGCAGGGTTCTTAGCCTAAGCAATCACTGTTATTATGTACAGCATAATTGAGCTGCCGAGAGCCCCATGCTGCCAGACAAAGTCAAAACCCAGATCCGCGCAATCTATAAAGATATTGCCGCCGCGTTGCCAAACTTCCGATCCCGACGCGAGCAAAACTATATGGTGGCTGAGATCTCCAAGACGCTGGCAGGGGAATATGACAAGCACAGGCGCATCATAGTTGTCGAAGCTGGCACAGGGATTGGTAAGTCTTTGTCCTACATTTTAGGCACCATTCCGCTGGCTTTGACTCAAAAAAAGAAAGTCTGTATCGCCACTGCAACCGTGGCCCTGCAGGAGCAGCTGCTGCACAAGGATTTACCTTTCTTTTTGGCGCAGTCCGGGCTCAACTTTCGATTTGGGCTGGTAAAAGGCAGGCAAAGATATGTGTGCCTGGCCAAACTCGAGATGCTCATAGGCGACAATAACGGCACTCAAATGGCCATGTGGCAGACCAAGCCCGACACGGCGCAGGTAGAGATGCTGCAAAAGCTGCACAGCGATTTCCACAAGGGCCTCTGGAACGGCGAAATAGACACGCTGGAGACGCCTATCCCCGATCACCTTTGGCAACAAATTGCCTGCGACAAGCATTCCTGTCACAGGCAAAATGCCAGTCACCGCCAATGCCCGTTCCACAAGGCACGGGAAGATGTGGATACCTGGGATGTGCTTATAGCCAACCACAGCCTGCTCTTCGCCGATCTCGAGCTAGGCGGCGGTATTATACTGCCCGATCCTGAAGAAATGTTTTACGTGATTGACGAAGCCCATCACCTGCCAGTGGTCGCACGGGATTTTTCCAGCGCGCAGGCGACATTGAGAGGGGCCGCTGACTGGCTTGAAAAAATTGGCAAGACCGCCGCCAAATTGCAAAACCAAATCAAGAGCAACAACATCATAGCGCCGTCACAGGCCATGCAAGACCATGTCGCTGACATCGCCGGTATGCTCAACCAGGTTGCCCATTATTGCGACGGCGAAAAGGCCCGTTTCGACAACCCGGAAAACCGCCTGCGCTTTACCCATGGCGCACTGCCGGAGGTGCTTAAACGTCACGCGGAAAACCTGGCCACGGCCACCAGCGGTGCCTTGAAGCAGTTCAATAAGATGCAACTTCTGCTGGGTGAAGCCATCAAGGATGGCGACATCCCACGCCATCAGGCCGATACGCTGCAAACCGAAACCGGCTTTATGCTGCAGCGGCTCGAGAACCTGCACAAACTCTGGAAAATGATGGCCAAAGAGGACAGTAAAAAAGGCGCACCCACGGCGCGCTGGATTGAACTCTTGCCGGCCAATAAACAAGTGGACTACCTGCTGTGCGCCTCCCCTATCGAAGTCGGCTTTATGCTGGAATCCATGCTGTGGGAAAAGGCGGCTGGGGTGGTGCTGTGCAGCGCAACCTTGCGGGCACTGAATCAATTTGACTATTTCGCCCATCAGGTAGGCTTGTCGCTGCACGATGGCAGTCGCTATCTCGCGTTGCAATCGCCTTTCGACTTTGAAAACAACGCCACCCTGTATTTGCCCAAAATGCGCACCGAACCGACCGACGACAATTACACCGATGAACTGGCCGAGCACATTTTAAAGCTTACTGAACATGAAATGGCCAGTCTGGTGTTATTCGCTTCTTACTGGCAGATGGAAAAGGTTGCCGACATCATCGGCCCAAAACTGAAAATCCCCTTGCTTATCCAGGGCAACTCGCCACGTCAGCTTTTGCTGGACAGCCATAAAAAGCGTTGTGATGAAGGTAAGCCATCCTTGCTCTTTGGCACCGGCAGTTTTTCAGAGGGTCTTGACTTACCCGGTGAGTACCTCACCAACCTGATAGTCACCAAACTGCCCTTTGCGGTGCCCACATCACCGGTAGAGCAGGCCCATGCGGAGTACATAAAAGAGAAAGGTGGCAATCCTTTTTTGCAACTGACCATTCCCGATGCCTCACGCAAGCTCATTCAAAGCTGCGGTCGTTTGCTGCGAAAAGAGCAGGACTATGGCAGGATCACCATATTGGACAGACGCCTTGTCAGTAAAAGATATGGCAAGTCTCTGCTGGACGCCCTGCCCCCTTATCGCAGGGTTATTGAATAGGAACCCTCTGTGGAATTACTGCAAGACCCCACCAGCCTGCTGTTGTTGGCGCTGGTCGGTCTGATTGCCGGATTTATTGACGCAGTTGTGGGCGGTGGCGGCCTCCTGTCGATTCCGGCATTGCTGTCATTCGGACTACCGCCCCATCAGGCGCTGGGTACCAATAAATTGTCGGCCTGTTTTGGCTCGGCTACCGCGGCTTGGACCTACTACCGGCAGCAACTATTGACCCCGACCTTTTGGCGTCACAGTGCCGCAGCCACCTTTATTGGCGCCCTGCTGGGGACAATCGCCGTTTACCTTACCGATGCCGGGATTTTGCAAAAGCTGCTGCCGCTCATCATCATGGCTATCGCCCTTTACACCCTGATCAAACCCGCCGCCATTGAGCACCCAAAAGCACAGGAGCCACAGGCGCCGGCCAGCACCAAACACCAATGGATGCAGGGCGTGCCTCTGGGATTTTACGATGGCTACGCCGGCCCCGGAATTGGTGCCTTTTGGACCTTGAGTTCGAGCCGCCTTTACCGTTTACCGGTATTGCAAAATTGTGCCTTGGCAAGGGCCATGACCCTGATTAGCAACATCACCGCCTTATCAGTGTTTATGATCTTTGGCCAGGTTGACATTGCAGTGGGTTTGTTTCTGGGCGCATCCATGATGGCAGGGGCCTACCTCGGTGCCCGCAGCGCCATTCATTTTGGGCTTCCCTTTATTCGGCCAGTGTTTATTCTGATTGTGTTTGCCGCATCCACCCAACTCGCCTGGAGAGCCTGGTTTTGAAATATGACGGATTACTGTCACGCCTGCGAAGCCAGCTGAAAACCCTGGAACAGGAAGTACTTCAGCACGATGCATCGCTGCCCGCCCATAGCCGTAAATTGATGCAGGACACTGAAAGGTTTAACGATGAGCTGTTTATCCAGCATGGTGCCCAGCTTTATCCCTGCATAGGCCAGATTGAAAAAGACATCAAACAGCTGGAGCAGAGACTCAAGCTCAATTTAAACGCGTCCACCATCATCGCCGCCTGTGAGCGTATCAACGACAGATTCAGCGCCGTTAAACGGGCGCTGGCCACCACCGGGATAGGCGTGAAGGCCGCGGCTCAGGCAAAAGACAGTGCCAGAAAGCGTATACTGGCCAGTCAGGAGCGGCGCCACGACAATAGCGGCTTTGCCTGGATTGCGGCCGGCGTCATGCAAAATAGCCATCAACTCTATGAAGAGTTAAATAAACATTTGAACTGGGCCAGAAAAATCGAGTCAAAGATCGAGCAAATGGAAACAATACTTGAAAATTGTCACGGTACTGACAAAATCAAAACGCAAAATGAGATCCTTTTGATGCACCGCAGGCTCGGAAAGTGTCGTCAGGCAATCAGTTACATTGAAGATCGTATCCAGGCATTCGAGCGGCCGTATCACAGTCACAATCGTTAAGGAGCAACAATGAAATCAGTTTTGCCTGTCGGCGCTCTGCTTGCGCTGGCCGCTTCATCCTCGGTGTTTGCCGGCAGTCTCACCATTCCTATGTCTTTTGAGTATCTGGCACTGGACGGCCAGGAAATTGCTACCAACAGTTTTTCCCACAAAGCCGAGCTTGACCTGTCTCCGGGCACCCACAAGATTGCCATCCGTTACCACGACATGGTGGACGATGAGTTCAGTGACAGCCAAACCTTTGTTAAATCAGCCCCTTTTATTCTGACGCTCAGGGTTGATGGTGATTATGATTACTTCCTCAAACCCGCCAGTGGTGAGGTTGTCAAACAGCCCAAGCAGTTTGCTAAAGCGCCTCAGGTCGTGGTTAACCGTGCCGACAAGGGCGAGGTCAGCTACAAAATAGTCCAGACAGACTACAAAGAAGACAGCTTCGTCGGTCGTCTCTTTGGTGGTTCCAAAGGCGTGGATATTGACGAAGCCGCCGCTGCCGCCACCGCCGCCACAGTTGCTGTAGCCAGCGCAGCGCCCTCAGCACCGGCAAGTCAAGCAACTGCCCCCGTAGTCGCTGATACTGCCGTACCGGCAGCAGCCAGCCCGGTTTCGCCCGCCGTTGGTGGCGCCCATGCGCAGCAAATGCTGCAATACTGGTGGCTGCAAGCCGACGAGAAAACCCGCAAAGAGTTTATGAGCTGGGCAATCAAACAGCTCTGACATGATCCCTCTGGTCTATCACACCAGCTATTCCAAGCTGGTGTTGCCCCCAAAGCATCAGTTCCCCATCACCAAGTACGCCCATCTCCGGCAGCATTTGCTGGAGTATGGGCATGCTTTGGAAGCGCAATTTGTCTCACCTGACCCGGTAGACGCGACCTTTATTAAAGGCGTTCACGACTCAGATTACGTAGATGCCTTTCTCAATGGCACTCTGTCACCGCAAGCCATTCGCAGGTTGGGATTTCCCTTGAGCCACGCTCTGGTCGAACGCACCCTGCATTCTTTGGGCGGGTCACTGCTCACGGCCAAGCTTGCCATGAGTCGGGGTATTGCGCTGCATCTTGCAGGTGGCTACCACCATGCTCACCGGGATTTTGGCAGCGGATATTGTGTGTTTAACGATCTGGTATTGGCGGCAAGGCACCTGATCGACGAGGGCCATGCAAGCCGTGTGATGATCCTTGACTGTGACGTACATCAGGGTGATGGCACCGCCACCCTGTGCGCAGACATGGACGATATCATCAGTGTATCTGTGCACTGCGATAGTAATTTTCCCAGTCGCAAGCCCGCGTCCGACTATGATGTTCCGCTGCCAAAAGGGTTGGAGGACGACGACTATCTCGATGCATTGGAGCAAGTATTCCAATACCTTCTGCATCTGGAAAAGCCGGATGTCATTCTCTATGATGCTGGAGTCGATGTTCATCATGATGACAGGCTGGGGCACCTTAATATCAGTACCCAAGGTCTGCTTCGCAGAGACAAATTGGTTATCACCATGGCGAGGAACGCCGGGTTGCCATTGGCTGCTGTGATTGGCGGCGGATACTCTGCAAATCCACTACACTTGAGCGAAAGACACAGCCAATTATTTATTGCCGCCAATCAGGTATGGCAAGGGGATAATGAATAACGCGGAGCATCTTATGCAACTCGAAATCCGAAACTACTATGAAGTGCTGCTCATGGAAATTTTGTCTGACGAAGGCTTGATGGATGAGCTTCCTGAAGATTATCTGGCCGACCTGTCCTGTATTACCCTCAATCAGCTTCCCGTGCGTTACATCCGCCATCTGGTAGACACGTATTTTTTTGAGGACTATCAGGAGCTGAAGCAAATGCGCAACGAAATACAAACGGCACTGGAAAAGTCCCGCGCATTTTTGAAGAAACGAAATCTGGAGCGGCTTCGCGAACGCGAAAATGACTAGATTGGTGACGTCCCCAGAGCCACACCCCGGCACACGAGTCGCCTGCTACGGTTGCTTCCTTCCGGACCTGGCCGAGTTCACAGGTTATCATTGCGGGGGGACCCTGGGTCCGCCATAGATTTCCATCTGCGATGGAACGGCGCCGATTATCCCCCAATGCCAAGCGGCAAATCAAGTTAAAACCGGAAATTAGCGCTTTTACCCTGCACAACAGCACAATAGATAAACAAAAGGCCTGCAATGCAGGCCTTTTGTCAGTTAGAGACTCAAGATATCCCTGTTGTCGTCCAGCACCTTCTGACCAACGCCAGCCACCTTGGTGAGGTCTTCCACACTGGCAAAGCGGCCATATTGGTTACGGTACTCAACTATCGCCTTGGCTTTTGCCTGCCCAATGCCTTTGAGCAACTGCAGTTCGCTTTCGGTCGCGGTGTTGATGTTGATTTTACTGGTCTGAGGCATCTGCACCTCAGCGTTAGGGGCTGTGTCTGTTTTGGGGGCTTCGGCGGCCAGCAGCGGAAAATGCGTGAAGGCGGCGCCAAGCAAAAGGGTAACAAGTAGCTTGTTCATAGGTTCACTCCATTGAGATGTTTAACGTGGCCGGGGCTCCCTTTCCTTGCCACTCCAATAACTCTAGTTACCCTTTGTAAAAGCGCAAATCTCCGGTTAGATTTTTGCCAAAGCCTGAGATAAATCCGCAATCAAATCATCCACATCTTCCAGTCCTACCGAAATTCTCAGCAAGGTATCTGTAATCCCCGCCTCAAGCCGCGCTTCGGGGGTGTATGGTGAGTGCGTCATGGATGCCGGGTGTTGAATAAGGGACTCGGCATCCCCCAGGCTTACAGCGATGGTGAACACCTTGAGACTGTCGACAAAATTGATGGAACCTTCGATATCCGACTTAAGTTCAAAGGCAATAACGCCCCCGGCGCGGCGCATCTGCGTTCCCAGGAACCTGTGTCCCTGATGGCTCTTAAGCGCCGGATAGTAGACTCGCCCTACCCTGGGGTGAGCCTCAAGGAAATCCGCGATTTTTTCCGCATTATCACAGTGGCGCTGCACACGCACATCTAGGGTTTTCATGCCCCTCAGTATCAACCAGGCATCATGGGGCGACATCACAGCGCCTATATCCTTGATGATTTGATATTTCACTTTATCAATCTGTTCCTTGCTGCCTGCCACCATGCCGGCAATCACATCGCCATGACCATTGAGGTACTTGGTGGCGCTGTGAATGACCATATCAATGCCGTGGTCCAGCGGGCGCTGCAGCAGCGGAGTCATAAAGGTGTTATCGACAATGGTAAGCAAACCGTGTCTCTTGCCGATGGCAGCAATGGCATCGAGGTCGAATACATCCAGATGGGGATTCACCGGGGTTTCACAGAAAATCGCCCGGGTATTGTCACGGATAGCGGCTTCGATGGCGGCAGGCTCTTTAAAATCCACCAGAGTTACTTCAATCCCAAAACGGGCCATCAGATCAGTCATCAGGGCAAAGGTACAGCCATACACGGCCCGGCTCGCCACCAGATGATCGCCCTGGCTCAGATTGGCAAGCAGCGCCGCTGACACAGCGCCCATACCGGACGCCGTAGCTGCTGCTTCCTCGGCCCCTTCTAGAATGGCCAGCTTGCGCTCAAGCTCAGCTGTCGTGGGATTACCCAGTCGGGTGTAGATATAGCCAGCCTCATCACCGGCAAAACGGGCACCACCCTGACGGGCGTTGTCGAATACAAAGGTCGCACTCTGATAGAGGGGACTCACCAGCGCCCCCATGGCATCACGCTCGTGGCCACCATGAACGACGAGGGTGGCTAACTTGCTTTTCTCCTGCATAACTGCTCTCCCAAAAGCACCACCTTAAGAAATTATAGGTTGTGGCGGTGGTGTGGGCACTAACATGACTGCCCCGGGCGCAAACGCCAAGGGCCGCAGCAGAATTAAGCGTCAGCCATTTGTAAAATCTTTGTTACGACGCAGACGGCTATCCACCTGGCCATTTAGAGCGCTACTAAACAAAGACTTAAGTTCAACAAGCAGTTGCTGATGGATACGTGAAAGCTTGGGTTTCTGCTCCGTTTTGAAGGTCAACGGCCGGCAAAGCGCCATGGCCTGGTAGCCAAGCCGGGCAGTGAGCAGCCCGCCTCCAAGGCCCTGGGCAAGGCGGGCAGACAGCTTACCTGTCATCTCCACCGACAGCAGTTGACTGCCAAGGTCGGTCACAAGCTCTGTGGTGCCGGCATAGAAGATATTGACCAAAATGGCGCGGATAAGCCGGATGCGACTCCAGTAGCCAAGTTCGACACCATAACAGTCCGCCACATCCCGGATCATTTTCTGGTTCCGCCACAGAATGATCCCCATATCGAGCACCGCCAACGGGCTTGCCGCCAGCAACGCTGCCGACTCCATCGCATAGCGACTGACTTTGCGTTTGGCGGCTTCATCCTGCGCTGTGAGTACACACTCCTCGTACAGGGTCAGCTTTTCCGCATCATTATGCTCATCACGCACCAACGTCTTGAATTTACTGAGTGCATCAGCTGGCGCCTTGCTGCTGAGGCTATTGATAAAGGCATCGGCCTCGCCGATTTGTACGCTCTCACGAATTCTGGCGCCCTGCTCTCTGGCATCATCGGTGGCTTTAAGACGTTTAAGCAGAAGGTACTCGCGCCAGGCCGCCCCAAGCCCCCAGGTCAGCACCAGCCCAAGCACCACGCCATAAAGCCCAAACAACCAAGGGCTTTGGCGATAAGCGTCCATTAAGCCCAGAGCGGTTTCAGTGACTACAAGCACACCCAGGCCTGTGAGTGCCCACTTCGCCAGGGGCGACCAGCGGCGGCCTTTCAGTCCCTGCAAAGTGATGTGGGCATCGAGGGGGGACAGTGCCTGTTCAAGCTCAGTTTCATCAAGGCTGCGCACCTCGGTCTCAACGGCAAAACGCTGAGTGCCTGCGAGGGCATCGTCGGTTGGCCGCTCAGATTCAAAGCGGCGTGCGGGCGCCAGCGGCGTCTCGTCTTTCATGATTTCAGTCATCTCCTGCTACTCACTGGTTCCCACTCAGGCAAGCTTATCGCCAAGCAGGTATTCCAGCAGATGATCGAGGCGGATATGGGACATGGGGCTTTCGCCATTTCTGGCTATGGGCGCAAACTGCACAAATTCAAAGCCCTGCTTTTGCCAGAAATCCGGCATGGGTAAGCTTTGCGGCACTTCGCCGGGAAACAGGGTAATGGGTTTGCCGGTGGCAAGCTCGGTTCCTGTGACCACTTCGACCTCGCCTTTTTCGGTATTGACCATCCCCGGACGGGTGGCACGAATGGCGCTGATGGCCATGGCCTCCACCTGACAGCCTTCGAAGCGAGCGAAGTGCTCACTTCGCCCCAGCATGTGTTTAAGCAGCCCCAGCACCCTGCCCTGCTGATCCCGGGTCACGTGGTCAATTTTACTGGCGGCAAACAGCAGTTTGTCGATTCGGGGTGAAAACAACCTGCGGATCAGGCTGGACTGACCAAACCTGAAACTTTCAAGAATGCCATCCAGCGCTAGGCTCATGTCTTCAAACTGGGCTCGGCCACGATTGAGGGCACTGAAGCAGTCCACCAGCACCAATTGCCGGTCAAAACGGGCAAAGTGACGTTTAAAGAAGGGCTCGACTACGGCATCCACGTATTCACGGTAACGGCGACAAAGCTGGCTGTAAGCGCTGTCCTTACCGGCTTCTGCGGCACGCTTATGTGCCGCCTCATCCAGCGGCAACGGGAAAAACGCCAGCAGGGGCGCGCCTTCTAGCTCTCCAGGCAGCAACATGCGTCCGGGCTGGGCGAAATAATAACCCTGACGATGCACAGACTCTTCAAGGTAGGCGCGATACAGGCCTGCGATACGTTCAAACTCTTCATCGCTTAATGGCTCATCCAGGCGAACCCGGCTTGCCGCCTCAATAAAAGCCTTCAAAGACTCGGATGGTGCGCGCTTGTTGATGGCAGCAAACACGCTTTGACTCCAGCTGGCGTAGTCCTGACGCAGCATGGGTAAATCCAGCAGCCACTCCCCCGGGTAGTCCACCAAATCCAGATACAGGGTGGACACATCAGAGAGTTTTGATAACAGGCCGCCTTTGGGGCGATAGCGGATTTCGAGCCTGATCTCAGACAGGTTGCGGGTAGATGCAGGCCAGGCTGGCGGCGTCTGTGATAAGGCCGCCAGCGCTCCTTGCAGGTCAAAACTGGCAATGTTTAAATCAGGCTGACTGGCGCGGCGAACACCAACCAGTCTTTCATCGCGGCTCACCTGCCACAGCGGCAGATTTTTATCGTTTGCAGCGGTGGCACTCAGAAGCTGATGGACAAGGCCTGTGATAAAGGCGGTTTTCCCTGCTCCCGAGAGGCCGGTTACCGCCAGTCTTAAATGCCGGTCTGTGCTCCTCGCCAGCAGATCGCGTGCCTTTTGTGTGAGTTTATCCACCGGGCTGCTCGCCATAGAATCTCCTGTGTCATTCCCTTAACAGCGTCTTTGCTTTATTCGTTGCCAACAAAGACAAAGGGCGACCGAGTCGCCCGTAGTTAACTTAAAGGTTATTGATTTGCCGCTTTAAGTCGTAGTTGTCTGATGTCACGTAGCGCTCGAGTGACCGGAGCCTTGACTCCAGGGAGCGGAAGCGACTGTTCACATCGGCCAGTGCCTGTTTGGCGGGTTCTCCGGCCTGCCAGACCTTGCGTTTGACCTCAATTTCGCTGATGTCATCGTGGACCTTTGTCGATGCCGGCTTCACATCCAAAATCATCCACAGGGCCACGTAAAGAATGAAGATGATACCTGAGCCGCCAAGGAGGAAGATGGACACGGCCACCACTCGCACCAACCAGGTCTCGAAGCCGAAGTAATCGGCGACTCCGGCGCAGACCCCGGCAATTTTGCCTTGCTGGGGAATGCGATAGAGGGTCCTGCCATCACGCGTGCTCATGCTTGTTCCTCCACTCAGGAGACTCGGCGTCCAGAATGGCTTCCAGAGTCTCGATACGCTGATCCATCTTGTCAGCCAGGGCGATGAGTTCGTGAAGCTGTTTGAACTCTTCGTCGGTAAGTCCCTGGCTCACCTGCCGCTTGCTGCGGTAATGCAGAACCAGCCATATGGGTGCCACTATCACCATGAAAATAATAATGGGCGCCATCAATACATCCATATCCATAACTCACCTCCCCCGAATAATTCGTTACTTGCCAGCTTTTTCTTTGGTCTTGCCCTTCATTTTCGCCTTCAGGGCTTCCAGCTCGGCATTCACTGAATCTTCGGCCTGCAGAGCGGCAAACTCGTCGTTCAGACTGGATTTGTTGGCCAGATCGTATGACTCCACCTGAGCTTCCAGGCTCTCGACACGTTGTTCATACTGCTCGAACTTCAGCATGGCATTGTCTATTTTACTGGAATCCAGCTGCTTTTTTACCTCAAGACGGCTGGAAGCAGTCTGCTTGCGCATGATGATGGTCTTCTGGCGTGCCTTGGCATCGGCCAGTTTTTCCTGAAGCTGAGTTACTTCTTCTTTCAGGCGCAGGATATGATCTTCGACCACTTCGAGCTCGCGCTGCAGAGTATCGGCCAGGGTAGAGGCTTTTTGCTTTTCTACCAGGGCAGCACGGGCCAGATCTTCACGCTCTTTGGAGATGGCCAGCTCGGCTTTCTCTTCCCAATCCTGAACCTGAGCATCAACTCGGGCGATGCGGCGAAGGATGTCTTTCTTTTCGGCCAGCACCTTGGCTGAGGTAGAGCGCACTTCCACCAGGGTGTCTTCCATTTCCTGAATGATAAGGCGAACCATTTTTTCCGGATCTTCTGCCTTGTCCAGCAAGGCACTGATGTTGGAGTTAATGATGTCCGCGAAACGAGAGAAAATACCCATAATTCAATCCTCACATATAGTTGGTTGTCGCTATGAGTAATACACAGAGCGTGCCAACTTTGGTTTTTATATATTTTTCAACAACAAAGCTGAAATTTTAAGATTCTCTTTATTTTATAAGTGCAGACACCTATTATGAATTTCACCACTTGTTAGCGAATAAGACCAACAAAAAGTGCCCAACGCATTTAAACAGGATAACCTCATAGGACAGTCCAATGCACTACTGGAAGTGCTTGAACATGTCTCACGAATCGCCCCCCTCTCCAAGCCTGTGCTGATTATTGGGGAACGAGGTACCGGCAAGGAACTGATCGCCGAGCGTCTGCACTATCTATCCCAGCGCTGGGATCAGAGCTTTCTTAAACTAAATTGTTCATCTTTGAGCGAAAATCTACTCGAAAGTGAACTCTTTGGCCATGAATCCGGTGCCTTTACCGGCGCCAAGGGGCGTCACGAAGGCCGCTTCGAGCGTGCCGATGGCGGCACCCTGTTTTTGGATGAGCTGGCCAACACCTCAGGGCTTATCCAGGAAAAGCTGCTCAGAGTTATCGAATATGGCGAGTATGAACGGGTCGGCGGCAGTAAAACGCTGCAAGCCGATGTCCGACTGATCTGCGCCGCCAACGAAGACTTACCCTCACTGGCTGAAGCGGGCGAGTTTCGCGCCGACCTGCTCGACAGACTCGCCTTTGACGTCATCACCCTTCCGCCCCTGAGAAGCCGTAAAGAAGATATCATGCCGCTGGCTGAATATTTCGGTGTTGGCATGGCGCGGCAACTGAAACTCGAATACTTTCCGGGGTTTGCCCCACACGCCATTGAGCAGCTGCTGAGCCATCAGTGGCCCGGTAACATCCGGGAGCTCAAGAACGTCATAGAACGCTCTGTGTATCGCAGCGGTGCCGATGGCGAGCCCATTGAACACATAGTGCTTGACCCCTTCGATTCCCCATGGCGGCCAAAAGGCCGGATTAAAACCCGTGAGCGCCAGGTTCAGCCAGCGCTGGCGCCGGAGCCAAAGTCTGAGCCCACATTCGCAACAACTGCTGCAGTCAGTGAATGTGCGCCAACACCAAGCTTTCCGCTGGATTTGAAAGAACACCTGGAGGCCGTAGAAAAAGACCTCATCCAACAGGCGCTGGCAGCAAGTCAGTTCAATCAAAAAAAATCGGCGGACATGTTGGGGCTCAGCTATCACCAGCTGCGCGGGATCCTGAAGAAATACAATTTACTGGATAAGGCATAAGTGGATTGCCGGGGGCGGCGAGCGGCTGTTAGAATCAACCATTACCGCTTACATCAATAACGATTCTTTAATGAATGCGCTGACAACCCGGCTTTATCGGTTTGCACTGCTGCCCCTTCTCGGTGGTTGGCTCGCGGCCTGTGGCCATCAGCAATTGCCACCTGGGGTGGTTTACTGCTCCGAAGGTAACCCTGAATCATTCAATCCCCAGACAGTGACATCCGGCACCACCATAGATGCCACATCCCAGCAGATATACAGCCGCTTGGTGGATTACGACGCCGAAGAAGGCAAGATAGTACCTGCACTGGCCGAACGTTGGAGCATCAGCGATGACGGCTTGGAGTATCGTTTCGTATTGCGCCAGGGCGTACAGTTTCATCATTCTGCCAAGTTCACCCCCAGTCGCCCAATGAATGCCGACGATGTACTGTTTTCATTCCAGCGCATTCTCGATGATGAACATCCCTTTCACTGGGTTTCCCGCAGCGGCTATCCGTTTTTCCAAAGCATCGATTTCGCCAATCAGGTTGCCTCGGTAACCAAGGCTGGCGATAACGAGGTGGTGTTTAAACTCAATCACACTGATGCGTCGTTTTTATCGAATCTTGCCACGGACTTTGCCGTTATCCTGTCAGCCGAATACGCAGCCCAGCAACTGAGGGCCGGCACCCCCGAACAGCTCGACATCCAGGCAATAGGCACTGGACCGTTCCGGTTGGTGGAGTATGTGAAGAACGAATATATTCGCTACCGTCGCCACGAAGACTATTGGGGGAAGGCACCTGAAATAGACATGCTGGTGTACGACATCACCTCCAAGAGCACTGTGCGCTTATCAAAGCTCATCACGGGTGACTGCAGCGTGTCCGCCCTGCCCAAAGCCGGTGAGCTTGATTTGATTGAGGCGCATCCTGAGCTTACGTTGGAGTCCAAGCCTGGCCTCAATGTGGCCTTTTGGGCATTCAATACTCAAAAAGCGCCATTCAATGATGTGCGGGTACGCAAAGCCCTGTCACTGGCCATAGATAAGCGCAACATTCTTGCGGCCGTATACCAGGATACCGCTGTCGAGGCGCAAAGCCTGCTGCCGCCCTCCTCCTGGGCGTATGCCAGGGATTATGAACTCGACATTGACTATTCGCCTTCCAGAGCCATGACCCTGCTGGCCGATGCCGGCATTCGGAACCTCAGCATTGACATCTGGGCCATGCCGGTAGCCAGGGCATACAACCCCAATGCCCTGAAAACAGCAGAACTTATTCAGGCCGATTTGGCCAACATCGGGGTAAAGGCCAATATCATCAGCTATGACTGGTCGGTGTTTACCCAGAAATTGAATCAGAGCGATTATGACTCTGTGCTTATCGGCTGGAATGCCGACAACAGCGACCCTGACAACTTTTTCAGCCCACTATTGAGCTGCGCCTCCATGGCATCGGGAAGTAACCGTTCACGTTGGTGTAACCCCGCATTTGACCAGCTGCTGTCCAAAGCCCGTTCGACCACCGACAGATTGGAGCGCACCGCCCTCTATCAAGAGGCTCAGGCCACAGTTGCCAAGGAATTGCCCCTGTTTGCCTTCGCACACGCCAAGCGCTCGCTGGTGCACCGCAACAATATTCAGCATATGCCGGTAACGCCCTTTGGCGGTATTGCCTTCGCCGACATCCAGCCTGCAACGGAGGAGAAGAACTGATGGGTATTTACCTTATCCGCAGACTGAACCTCTTTATCGCGACCTCCATATTGATGGTGAGCATTCTGTTTCTGGCAACCAGCCAGTTTCCAACGGACAGGGTGTATGCCCTGACAGGCATCGACAATCCCTCCGGCGAACAGGCGCTGCAGATTATCGAAGATTATCAGTTGGATAAATCGGAGTTCCGCCAATATATCGCCTATGTTCAGCAGCGGCTTACCGGCAACCTGGGCATTTCCACCACCTCTCAACAAAGTGTGGCAAAAGAGCTGGCCACTGTGCTGCCGACATCTTTTGAGCTGGCGTGTTTTTCAGGCTTGCTGGCGCTGCTCCTTGGGATCCCACTCGGGGTTTTGGCCTCCCTTAACCAACATAAATTGACTCAACATGCCATCATGGCCATTACCCTCACCGGCTACTCCGTGCCTGTGTTCTGGCTTGGCTTATCCTTGTCGCTGTGGTTTGGCGTGCGTCTGGGATGGCTACCCATCTCAGGCCAGATTAACCTGCTTTACGAAATCAAACCCGTCACTGGCTTTATGCTGATAGACACCCTGCTGTCAGATTCAAGCTACCGTATTTCAGCATTCAAGGATGCGCTGGCGCACATTGTCTTGCCGGCAGTCACTCTGGCGGTATTGCCCTTTACCGTGGTGGTGCGTATTACCCGCGCTGCCATGGTCAACGTGATGAATCAAACCTATATCCGTGCCGCCGAGGCACGTGGGCTGCACACGGGCATGATCATCCTGAAACATGCGCTCCCCAATGCCCTCATCCCGGTGCTGAAACACCTAGGCCTGATGCTCGGAGCATTCGCCAGTTATGCCATTGTGGTGGAAGTTATTTTCTCCTGGCCCGGAGTGGGCTCCTGGCTGGTGTCAGGTATCTATCAGCGTGATTACACCGTCATTCAGGGCGGAATTCTGGCGGTTGCCCTGCTCATTATTTTCCTGAGCATCCTGATTGAAGTGATACACACAGCCTCCAACCCGCTGAGCAGGAAAGAACTTTATGCCTCAAATTAAGATTTATCAGGAAGACGACATTCCGTCTCCCATGAGGCGGCTATGGCAGGCGTTTGCATCCAACCCCTTCGCCCTGGCGGGGCTTTGGGTCATCATCGGGCTGCTGTTTTTCACCCTGTTTGGCCCCTGGCTGGCGCCCTTCAGTCCGGAAGCACAAAACCCCAAAGCCTTGCTATTGCCACCCTCCTGGGATCCCGCAGGTACGGTGGAACACTTTTTGGGTACCGATGACCTGGGGCGGGATATATTCAGCCGCATCCTTCATGGTGTGCAGCTGACATTCGGCATGTCGTTGGCCGTGGTGATTACCGCGCTGCTGCTTGGCTTTGTCATAGGTGCCATTTCGGGCATGATGAAAGGGCTTAAATCCAGTATTCTCGGTCACCTGCTGGACGCGCTCTTGTCCATTCCATCACTTTTAATGGCCATCCTGGTCGTCGCTGTACTGGGGCCGGGGCTTGGCAACGTATTTTGGGCTGTGGGTATTGCCCTCACCCCACAATTTGTGCGCGCCATTCATCAGGCCATCCATGAAGAACTGCAAAAAGAATATGTCACTGCTGCTCGCCTCGATGGCGCCAACAGTGCCCAGATTTTCTGGTACGTGATCATGCCGAACGTCTGGGAAGTGGTCATTATTCAAACCACGCTCGCCATTTCCACCGCGATTCTGGATATAGCCGCTTTGGGCTTTCTTAATCTGGGAGCTCAGGCGCCCAGCCCCGAGTGGGGTGCCATGGTATTTCAGGGCTTGGATAACCTGCTTACCGCCCCCTGGACCATGACCATTCCCGGGCTCGCGATACTCTTTACCGTGCTTGCCGTTAATTTGGTGGGCGATGGATTACGCTCGGCCCTTGCGCCGATAAAGAACTGATTATGCCGCTACTGGATATTCGCAATCTCACCATCGAACTCGACACCCCACACGGGCGGGTCAAGGCACTGGAAAAAGTCAGCCTGATGCTCCATGCCGGAGAAATTCATGGCTTGGTGGGCGAGTCGGGCTCGGGTCGCAGTCTGCTTGCCCGGGCCGTTCTGGGGATCCCGGGTCCCAACTGGACCATTACTGCCGATCGCATGATGTGGGATGGCCGAAACCTCATGGAAATGAGCGATGTCGAACGCCGCAATCTTATGGGCAAAGACATGGCGATGATATTTCAGGACCCTTCCGGTAGCCTCGACCCGGTGATCACCATAGGTGCCCAGCTGATTGAAGCCATGCCCGCCGACAAGAATGTGCCCTTCTGGCGACGTGGTCGTGAGCGGCGTCTGACGGCACAAAAATGGCTGCATAAGGTGGGTATCAAGGATCCCAAACGGGTGATGGCCTCCTATCCCTGGGAAACCTCAGAAGGCGAATGCCAAAAGGTGATGATTGCCATGGCGCTGGCCAATCAGCCCAGATTGCTGATTGCCGATGAACCGACCAACTCAATGGAACCCAGCACCCAAGCCCAGATTTTCCGCCTCCTGGCACAGCTCAATCAGCTGCAGGGGGTAACCATTATGATGATCAGCCATGAGCTTGAGACCCTGGCGGACTGGTGCAATAACCTCACAGTGCTTTACTGCGGTCAGGTGATGGAATCCGGTCCCATTGATGAGCTTATCCGTGAGCCGCTGCACCCCTATACCAAGGCGCTGATGGATCACCTTCCCGATTACCGTGGCAACCTGCCTCACAAGAGCCTGATGCCGGTATTGCCCGGGTCGGCGCCGGCCTTACAGCATTTACCCATAGGTTGCCGCCTGGGTCCACGCTGCCCGGAAGCCAGACGCGAGTGTGTCCATCAGCCTCAGCTGCAACATCAAAAAGACAGATATTATGCCTGTCACTTCCCTTATCGCACGGAGACGAATAATGACGACACCGCTGCTTAAGGTCACCAGTCTGTCAAAACGCTACTTCACCGGCTATCACAGGTTTAAGCGCCAGTATAACGAGGCCTTGGCGCCCATTTCGTTTGAACTCGGCCGTGGTGAGACACTGGCCATTGTAGGTGAGGCTGGCTCAGGCAAGAGTACCCTTGCACGAATATTGGTGGGCGCGGAGCAGCGCTCCAGCGGTGATATCCAGTTTGAAGGCGAATCGCTGGAGAGTCGCAACTTAAAACAGCGTTGCCGCCTTATCCGGATGATATTTCAGGACCCCAACACCTCGCTCAACCCGCGCCTGTCTATTGGTGAGCTGCTCGAAGAGCCGCTGAGGTTCAATACCGGCATGTCGGCACATGAGCGCAGTGTTCAGGTCACCGAAACCCTGCGCAAAGTTGGACTCTTGCCTGAGCATGCCGATTTTTATCCGCACATGATTTCTGAAGGCCAAAAGCAGCGGGTGGCCGTGGCACGGGCGCTGATGCTAAGCCCAAAGGTGATTATTGCCGACGAGGCATTGACCGCACTGGACCTCTCCGTTCGCTCACAGATTCTCAATCTGCTGTTACACCTGCAAAAGGAAATGGGCCTGTCTTACATCTTCGTGTCCCATAACCTTAACCTGGTACGCCATGTGAGCGATAAAATCATGGTACTGCACAAGGGCCAGTTGATTGAAAAGGGGCCGGTGCAAAAGGTTTTTGAAAGCCCTGAGCATGAGTACACCGCCAGGCTGATTGCCGAGCAAACCCGGCAGGTGAGAAAGCGCTGAACTCATCCAACCACCGGGGTGAATTGTAAAAAAGGAGCTGCCTTCGGCCGCTCAAGTCATTATTCTATTGCCAGTGTTGACTGAAGAAGCATAAACATGATTATCAAACCAAAAATTCGTGGATTTATTTGTACCACCACTCATCCGGTAGGCTGTGAAGCCAATGTGCTGGAACAGATTAATCTGACCAAGGCCCGAGGCCCCATCGTCAATGGTCCCAAGCGCGTGCTGGTTGTTGGCTCCTCCAGTGGCTACGGTCTGTCTTCCCGCATCGCGGCAGCTTTTGGCAGCGGTGCAGCCACCATAGGCGTGTTCTTTGAAAAGCCAGGTACCGAGTCCAAACCCGGTACTGCAGGCTGGTACAACTCCGCCGCCTTTGACAAGTTTGCCAAAGCCGAAGGCCTGTACAGCAAGAGCATCAACGGCGATGCCTTCAGCCATGAAGCCAAAGCCAAGGCGATTGAGCTGATTAAAGCCGATCTGGGTCAAATCGACATGGTGGTGTACTCGCTGGCATCGCCCGTGCGTAAACTCCCTGACAGTGGTGAGCTGGTGCGCTCATCACTGAAGCCAATCGGCCAGCCATACAGCTCTACCGCAGTGGACACCAACAAAGACACCATTATCGAAGCCAGTGTTGAACCCGCCACCGAGCAGGAAATTGCCGACACTGTAACCGTAATGGGTGGTCAGGATTGGGAACTGTGGCTCAACGCTCTGGATGAAGCCGGTGTTCTGGCCGAAGGCTGCAAGACAGTAGCTTACTCCTACATTGGTACTGAGCTGACCTGGCCTATCTACTGGCATGGCGCACTGGGTAAGGCCAAAATGGACCTCGACCGCGCCGCCCACGCCCTGAACGACAAGCTGGCAGCCAAAGGCGGCAGCGCCAACGTGGCTGTTCTCAAGAGCGTGGTCACTCAGGCTTCTTCTGCCATTCCCGTGATGCCACTGTACATCGCCATGGTATTCAAGAAGATGCGCGCCGAAGGTCTGCATGAAGGCTGTATGGAACAAATCCTGCGTATGTTCTCTGAGCGCCTGTACAAAGCCGATGGCAGCGCGCCTGAAGTAGACGAAGACAACCGTCTGCGTTTGGATGACTGGGAGCTGCGTGATGACATTCAACAGCATTGCCGCGATCTTTGGCCTCAGATCACCACCGAAAACCTGCCTGAGCTGACCGACTACTTCGAGTACAAGGCCGAGTTCATCAAGCTGTTTGGCTTTGGTATTGAAGGCATCGACTACGATGCAGACGTCAATCCTGAAGTTAACTTTGATGTGATTGAGCTGTAAGCACAAACGCATTGAAAAACGCCGCTCTGCGGCGTTTTTTTATGGCAGAAAATCAGCATAATAGACACAATCAGCTAAAAATTAAGGACACAAAGTGGACTGGCAACAACTTCTTGGAGACGAAAAACGCTCTGCGTACTTCCAGGACACCCTTAAGTACATCAATGAGCGCATACGCGCCGGAGTGACCGTCTATCCGGCCAAGGCCGATATCTTCAATGCGTTTCGATTTACTCCTCTGGAGCAGGTTAAGGTGGTGATATTGGGGCAAGATCCTTACCACGGCCCCAATCAGGCACACGGTCTGTGCTTTTCAGTAAAATCCCCCTGTCCACCCCCTCCCTCTCTGCAGAACATCTTTATCGAGCTCACCAATTCAATCCCGGGCTTTATTGCCCCTTCCCATGGGGACTTAACTCCTTGGGCAACTCAAGGCGTGTTGCTACTCAATACTATATTGACAGTGGAGCGCGGACAGGCACATTCCCACGCCCACCTGGGCTGGGAGCGGTTTACCGATGCAGTAATACGTGGCATCAGTACCCATTGTCACGGGGTGATATTTTTGCTTTGGGGCAGCCATGCCGGCAAAAAAGCGGGCTTGATTGACGGCAGCAGACACAGAGTACTGCAAGCGCCGCACCCGTCACCGTTCTCTGCACACAAAGGCTTTTTTGGTTGCAATCACTTTGCCATTGCCAATGACATGCTGAGACATCAGGGCAAATCTCCCATAGAGTGGCAACTCTGAAACGGCTTATCCAACCCTCATAAAGCCTGCTAAACCTAGCCCTGATGACGAAACATCTTGGAACTCGCAAACAAAAATGCCAGCCCGAGGGCTGGCATTTTAATGCTGGAACTTATCGTTATTCGGCAGCGTAACTGATTTCGGCTTTCGCCTTCAGCGAGTCGATAACACCGCGATAGGCAAGCTCTGTATACTGATTGCTCAGACGCTGAGCGAGGGCCTGCACCAGAGCGTCTTCAACGCCCTCAGCTGGATTAACCTTATCCAATACTACCAGCGCATAACCGGAAGCCATGCTGATGGTATCAGCGCCGCCTACGGCCAATTGGAAGCCCTTATTCACGATGGAGGGATCCAACTCACGGTCGAAACGGGCAACCTTGGCTTTGGCCGTCAGCTCCAGTGCTTCACCGGCCTTGAACTTGGCCAGCAGTTCCTGCGCCTGCAGTTTGGCTGCATCGTTGGCCTTGTCTTGGGTCAAGCGGGCAACAATGCCGGCTTTCACTTCATCGAATGGCAAAGTACCGGCTTGCTTGTGCTCTTTAACGCGCACCACGGCAACCTGGTTGTCGCCAAGGTCAACCACGTCGCTGTTCATGCCGCTCAGCAATACCTGCTCAGAGAAGGCTGCTTTGATGAGTGCTGGGTTGCTGATTTCAGCCGGAGGCATTTCTCGGGCGAAAAGACCTGTGGATTTTACTTCAAGCCCGGTGGCTTTGGCCGCTTCGGTCAGGCTATCTGGGACTTCGTAACTGGTATCGGCCAGTTTTTGCTGCAGACTGTAGAACTTATCCAGCGCATCTTTTTCTTTGATCTGAGCGAAAATACGATCCTTCACTTCGTCAAAGCTGGCCTGGGCACCGCCCTGAACATCAAGCAGCTTGATAATGTGGAAACCATAGTCGGTTTTCACCACAGCAGAATACTGATCTTTTTCGAGACCAAACAAGGCTTCGTCAAACGCAGGATCCATTACACCCTGCTCAAACCAGTCCAGCTGACCACCCAGCTCACCGCTGAAAGTGTCTTCAGAGTCGGTTTTGGCAAGCTCGGCAAAGTCTGCACCGGCCTGAAGCTTGGCATAAATCGCATCGGCTTTGGTTTTTGCGGCGGCTTCGTCGTCGCCCAGATTCACCAGGATATGGGCAGCCAAACGTTTTTCAGGCGTCTTGTACTGGCTCATGTGCTCGTCGTAGTAGGCTTTGGCCTGCTCGTCGGTCACACTCACCTCATCGGCAAGGGACTTGGCAGAAAGCGTCAGGTATTCGAGGCTTACCTGCTCAGGTTTAATAAACTGATCAGGATTGGCATCGTAGAAGCTCTTGGCTTCATCGTCAGCCACTGTGATACCCGCTTCGAAGGGCTGAGACTCAACCACCAGATAGCGCAGGTCACGTGTCTGGCCTTGCAGCTCAGCAACCGCCTTGCTCTCAGACGGCAGCACAAACTCACTGCCAATCAGGGCGTTCACCAGCTGACGACGGGTCATGTCGACACGCATCATGTCACGGAAGCTGTTGGTTTGGTATCCGAGCTGACGCAGGATAGCCAGGTAACGTTCGTTATCAAACTTGCCTTCTGTTTGGAATGCGGGCTCTTCCATAATTGCTTGCTTGATTTGCTCATCGGAGATGCGCAGACCCATTTCACTGGCAGTTTGATCCAGCAATTTGTCAGCAATCATACGCTCGAGCACACCCTGTCTGATGGAGCGCAGGTAGTTGTCGTCGGCGGCCAGGGTCTGGAACATCTCACCCAGTTGCTGCTCCATACGTGCCTTTTCATTTTGGAAGGCTTGCTCCAGTGCTGAGACGGGAATTTCTTCTCCATTCACTGTGGCAGCCGCAGGTTCGGTGGATGAGCCGAGATAACTGCTCACACCGGTAAAGGCAAAAGAAAGTATGACCAGCACCAGAATGCTCTTGGCAATGGTACCCTGGGCACCTTCACGGATCTTTTCTAACATCAGACGTCCCGCTTGTTACTCTTGTGATTGAAATAAAAAAGCGCATCTTTTTGAGGATGCGCCTTTATGTAACTTTTCAGGAATGACCTTGAATGCTTCGTCACTCCGGTGCCGTGCTTGGTTGCTCAGCACCTTCAATTCGTAAAAAGCACTGCAGTGGCAGTGCTTGAAGAACGAAAGCCTACAAAGGCGAGTCAGTATTAGTTGACTGCGTCTTTCAGAGCTTTACCAGCTTTGAATGCTGGGATCTTGGCAGCAGGGATTTTGATCTCTTTGCCAGACTGTGGGTTACGGCCGGTACGCTCAGCACGCTCACGAACTTCAAAAGTACCAAAACCAACCAGGGAAATTTTACCGCCGTCCTTCAGACCTTCAGTCACAGCAGCGATGAAAGAGTCCAGTGCGCGACCGGCAGCAGCCTTGGAAATATCGGCACCAGAAGCAATTTTCTCGATCAGTTCAGATTTATTCATGTCATCCCCTTGAATGTAGTTTTTTGCGCCGCAACCAAATCCTTCTCTAGAGCGGTCTGCGGAGGCTTTTATAACAAGCTTGAAACCAAAGTTCAAGCGTCAACGAAAAAGCAAAGAATTAAAGTTGGATACAGCTCAAAGCCAGCCCTGCCAAGGGTTTGGGAGGTACTGGCTCTCCACGAACCTAGGCTACCACAGGTCAAGGGTTTGTTAAGCCCCTTTTTTCACTTTTTTTAAGCCTGTAGCGCACTTTTTTGCCTTATCCGGCGTTTTTGACCACTTCGAAGCCTTCAACCGGGCGCTCCAGCGCCAATTTCAGCACTTCGTCCACCCAACGAACCGGGTGAATTTGCAGATCTGCCACCACGTTAGCGGGGATTTCTTCAAGGTCACGTTCGTTTTCCTTGGGGATAAGCACATGCTTGATGCCACCACGGTGAGCCGCCAGCAGTTTCTCCTTGAGACCACCGATGGGCAGCACTTCACCGCGCAAAGTAATCTCACCTGTCATGGCCACGTCAGCGCGAACAGGATTACCCGTTAAGGTTGAAACCAGTGCGGTACACATGGCGGCACCGGCTGATGGACCATCCTTTGGCGTCGCACCTTCAGGCACGTGCACATGGATATCGCGCTTTTCATAGAAGTCAGGGTTGATACCCAGCTGCTCGGCGCGCGCCCGAACCACTGTCATCGCGGCCTGAATCGACTCCTGCATCACATCACCCAGAGAGCCCGTGTATGTCAGCTTGCCCTTACCCGCCACGGAAGTGGCTTCAATGGTCAGGAGATCGCCGCCAACCTGAGTCCAGGCAAGACCTGTTACCTGACCTACCTGATTGTTGGACTCAGCCTTACCATAGTCATGACGCTGGACACCCAGGAATGATTTAAGGTTTTCACCTGTCACATCCACGTGTTTCACCGCTTTATCCAGCAGTATTTGCTTCACGACTTTACGGCAAATCTTCGACAGCTCACGCTCAAGGGCACGGACGCCTGCCTCACGGGTGTAGTAACGGATAATGCCGAGAATTGCACCATCATCGACGCTGATTTCCTGTGGCTTAAGGCCGTTGCGCTCTACCTGCTTTGGCAGTAAGTGCTGCTTGGCGATGTTGAGCTTTTCGTCTTCGGTGTAACCCGACAGACGAATCACTTCCATACGGTCCAACAGCGGGCCTGGAATATCCATGGAGTTACTGGTGGCCACAAACATCACATCGGACAGGTCATAATCGACTTCCAGATAGTGATCGTTAAAGGTGGCGTTCTGCTCTGGGTCCAAAACTTCCAGCAGGGCTGAAGCCGGGTCGCCGCGCATGTCGGAACTCATCTTGTCGATTTCATCCAACAGGAACAGCGGGTTTTTCACCCCAACCTTGGCCATCTTCTGAATGATTTTGCCCGGCATAGAGCCGATGTAAGTACGGCGATGGCCGCGGATTTCCGCTTCATCGCGCACACCACCGAGCGCCACCCGCACATATTTACGGCCGGTTGCCTTGGCAATTGACTGACCGAGCGAGGTTTTACCCACACCTGGTGGGCCTACCAGACACAGGATTGGGCCTTTAAGCTGTTTCACCCGGGTCTGAACCGCCAAATACTCAAGGATACGCTCTTTGACTTTTTCCAGACCATAGTGGTCTGCATTAAGTACCTGCTCGGCCTTGGAGAGGTCACGCTTGATTTTGGAGCGCTCAAACCAAGGCACTGAAGTCATCCAATCAACATAGGAGCGCACCACAGTGGCCTCTGCTGACATGGGAGACATCATACGTAACTTGTTCAGCTCAGCCTGGGCCTTGTCTTTGGCGTCAGCCGGCATCTTGGCCTCTTCAATCTTACGATTGAGAGTCTCAAATTCATCATGGCCTTCATCAAGATCGCCAAGCTCCTTCTGAATGGCTTTCATTTGCTCATTCAGGTAGTACTCGCGTTGGCTCTTTTCCATTTGCTTTTTCACGCGGGAGCGGATGCGCTTCTCCACCTGCAACAAATCGATTTCGCCTTCCATCATGGCCATCAGGTACTCGAGGCGCTCACCCACATTCACCATTTCAAGCACAGACTGTTTGTCTTCGAGCTTGAGTGGCATATGGGCCGCCATGGTATCGGCAAGGCGAGCAGCCTCGTCGATGCCGGACATGGAGGTGAGCACTTCGGGTGGAATTTTTTTATTGAGCTTGATGTAGCCTTCAAACTGGGCGATGGCACTGCGCACCAACACCTCTTCTTCCTTGTCTTCCAACGGCGCCGAAGGCAGCTCTTCGATGCGGCCGATGAAGAAAGGCTCTTCCTGGGTGTAACGGGCAACGCGGGCACGGCGCCCCCCCTCAACCAGCACTTTAACTGTGCCGTCAGGCAGTTTGAGCAGCTGCAGAATGGAGGCGATGGTCCCCACCTCAAAAATGTCGTCAGCACCGGGCTCATCCAGATCGGCATCTCGCTGAGCGACAAGCATGATCTGCTTATCTTGGGCCATGGCCGTTTCCAGGCAGCGAATAGACTTTTCACGACCCACAAATAACGGAATGACCATATGGGGGTACACCACCACATCTCGCAGGGGTAATACCGGCAATTCGAAATGCGCTTCACGCTCTTGGGACATAATTCGATTCCGTATCAGATGGACTATATTCGAGTATATTGGGGCTGTTTCGGCCCTTTCAATGGCATAAATGTAAAAAAGGAGCCCAATTGGACTCCTTTATTCGTACATTCATTGCAGATGGGCAATTATTGGTCGCCGCTGGCCGCCTGAGATTCGGTCTGTTCGTAAATCAGGATCGGTGCAGACTCGCCCTTCACCACGGACTCATCCACCACAGCCTTGCTCACACCCTGTTGGGACGGCAAGTCATACATGGTATCCAGCAGAATACCTTCTACAATCGAGCGCAGACCACGGGCACCTGTCTTGCGTGACATGGCCTTTTGAGCGATTGCCTTCAGGGCGTCTTCACGGAATTCAAGCTCAACGTTTTCCATCTCGAACAGGGCCGCATATTGCTTGGTAAGTGCGTTCTTGGGCTCTGACAGAATTTGGATAAGTGCGTCTTCATCCAGCTCTGCCAGGGTAGCGACTACAGGCAAACGACCGATGAACTCAGGGATAAGACCGTATTTAACCAGATCTTCCGGCTCAACCTGCGAGAGAATGTCAGACATACTCTCTTTTTCTTCCTTGCCCTTTACTTGAGCACCGAAACCAATACCGCTACCGGTATGGGTGCGTTGCTCAATCACCTTCTCGAGGCCGGCGAAAGCGCCACCACAGATAAAGAGGATCTTGGAGGTATCAACCTGCAAAAACTCCTGCTGCGGATGTTTACGGCCACCCTGTGGCGGCACGGCAGCAACGGTCCCTTCAATAAGTTTCAGCAGCGCTTGCTGCACGCCTTCACCACTCACATCACGGGTGATGGAGGGGTTGTCGGACTTGCGGCTGATTTTATCGATTTCATCGATGTAGACGATGCCACGCTGGGCCTTTTCCACATCGTAGTCGCACTTTTGCAGCAGCTTTTGAATGATGTTCTCAACGTCTTCACCCACATAACCGGCTTCGGTCAACGTAGTGGCGTCGGCCATGGTGAAAGGTACATTGAGGAAACGCGCCAGCGTTTCAGCCAACAGGGTCTTACCACTACCGGTTGGACCAATCAGCAGAATGTTACTCTTACCCAGCTCTACCCCATCTTTGGGGCCAGCATTACGCAAGCGCTTATAGTGGTTGTACACTGCCACCGACAGCACCTTCTTGGCCTTTTCCTGGCCAATGACGTAGTCATCAAGGTGTGCTCTCAGTTCGTGAGGCGTTGGCAGCTTGTCCTGATCCCGCTTTGGCGAAATCTCTTTAATCTCTTCGCGAATAATGTCGTTGCACAACTCAACACACTCGTCGCAGACGTACACGGATGGTCCGGCGATCAGCTTTCGCACTTCGTGCTGGCTCTTTCCGCAGAAAGAGCAATACAGCAGTTTGCCGCCATCACCAGTCTTGTTCTCACCCATTAGTTTACCCCGTTTGCGACCTGTCAGTCGCTTGTCTCTCTATCTCAACCTTTCAATCTGAGCTTAGCCCAGAGCGATGCAAAAATCAGCGACTGGTCAGCACTGAATCGATCAGACCGTACTCAACGGCCTGGGTTGCACTCATGAAATTATCGCGGTCAGTGTCACGCTCAATCACTTCCATTGGCTGCCCTGTGTGGTGCGATAACATCTGGTTGAGTTTGTGTTTGATACCCAAAATTTCCTGCGCATGGATAGCGATATCCGATGCCTGTCCCTGGAAACCACCTAAAGGCTGGTGGATCATTACCCTGGAATTGGGCAAACAATGGCGCATGCCTTTTTCACCACCGGCAAGCAGGAAAGCGCCCATACTGCAGGCCTGACCGATACAAACGGTGCTGACCTTGGGCTTAATGAACTGCATAGTATCGTAAATTGCCATACCCGCAGTCACGCTGCCACCCGGTGAGTTGATGTAGAGATAAATCTCTTTATCTGGGTTTTCGGATTCCAGAAACAGTAGCTGCGCAACAATCAGGTTAGCCATGTGCTCTTCAACCTGCCCCACCAGGAAGATGACTCGCTCTTTCAGCAGACGTGAATAGATATCGTAGGAACGCTCACCTTTTGCGGTTTGTTCCACCACCATGGGCACGAGCGCATTGAATACTGATTCCGGTGCGTTATGCATTTATCCCTTCCCTAAATAAAAATGGCCCGCATGAGGAGCCTCATACGAGCCATTATAAATGGCTTAACGCCAATCAAGTCAAGCTGCGGTTAAGCGCGGCCGGTAGCCTTGTTCATAAATTCTTCAAAAGCAACTTCCTTCTCGGTCACTTTTGCAGATTTCAGCAGAGCTTCAACGGCTTGCTCTTCCAGAGCCACGTTGCGCATGTTCTGCATCAGCTCTTTGTTGCCGTTGTAGTATTCAATCACTTCGGCTGGATCTTCGTAGGCAGAAGCCATAGAAGCGATCAGCGCCTGAACGCGTTCTTCTTCTACTTTCAGCTCGGTAGATTTGATAACTTCACCCAGCAGCAGGCCCACTTTTACACGGCGCTCGGCTTGCTCAGCAAACAACTCGGCTGGCAGCTCAGGCATGTTGGCAGCATTGCCACCGAAACGCTGAACAGCTTGACGACGCAGTACGTTGATTTCGCCGTCGATCAGGGCCTTTGGCAGCTCGATGTCGTTGGCGGCCAGCAGACCGTTGATCACCTGCTCTTTCACGTTGGCTTTCAGGGCCTGTTCCAGCTCACGGCTCATGTTCTTGCGGATTTCGGCCTTTAGAGCCTCAACGCCGCCATCGGTGATACCGAACAGCTTGGCAAACTCGTCGTTTACTTCTGGCAGGTTAGCCGCTTTCACCTCAGTCAGGGTGATAGCGAACTTGGCCGCTTTGCCCTTCAGGTTTTCAGCGTGGTATTCCTCAGGGAAGGTCACGTCGATTTCGAATTCTTCACCGGCCTTGTGGCCTTTGATGCCTTCTTCGAAGCCAGGGATCATACGACCGCTGCCCAGTTGCAGCTCAAAGCCTTCGGCCTTGCCACCCTGGAACTCTTCTCCGTCTACGCTGCCAACAAAGTTGATAACGACTTTGTCGCCTTCTTCAGCAGCGCGCGGGGCGGCGTCGAAGGTAGCATGTTGCTTGCGCAGGGTTTCGATCATGCTGTCTACGTCAGCATCGGTCACATCAGCTTTTGGCTGTTCAACTTCGATAGCATCCAGACCTTTGAGTTCTACTTCTGGATACACTTCAAAAGTGGCAACAAATTCAAACTTGTCGGCATCGCTTGCACCTGGCATGAAAGTAGGTGCGCCAGCTGGATTCAGCTTCTCGGCGATGATGGCTTCAACAAAATTGCGCTGCATGATTTCGCCAGTCACGTCCTGACGGATAGCGGCGCCGTAGCGCTTGCTGACAACGCTCATAGGTACTTTACCAGGACGGAAACCAGGGATACGGGCACGCTTGGCTTCGCGCTTCAGGCTCTCGTTAACCAGTTTTTCGATCTGCTCGGCAGGTACAGAGATGGTCAGGCGACGCTCTAAGCCTTGAGTTGTTTCAACAGAAACTTGCATTGTTTTACCTCGAAATATGTCTAACGTCCTTTGTAAATAGCCGAGTGTTCAACTATTAAGGTGTTCGTTTCTTGATCTTTGAAATTGACTTTAATGCCTGTCACGACGGGCGCGTCGGCACTGGTCGCTCATGGTTGACAGTTATCAAGACGCGACATTATAGCCACCGATATTGCTTGAGTCGAGCCTGAAACCGGCGATTAAGGCTAGAAAAAAAGCGGCCATTGGCCGCTTTTTAACCTTCTGAAGAAGTGGGGTGACTGATGGGGCTCGAACCCACGACAACCGGAATCACAATCCGGGACTCTACCAACTGAGCTACAGTCACCACTGAATTTTATGGCACGCCCGGCAGGATTCGAACCTGCGACCATCCGCTTAGAAGGCGGATGCTCTATCCAACTGAGCTACGGGCGCAAGGTATCAACAATCGTTGAAGCCTATCCGGGGAGTCGACGCATACCTGCATCAACTTATAATTTGGTCGGTGATAGAGGATTCGAACCTCTGACCCTCTGCTCCCAAAGCAGATGCGCTACCGGACTGCGCTAATCACCGAAATCGTTCTGTTATCGACGCCTTGCGTTAGAACGGAGCGCATCTTATCCCCTCACCTGACACCCGTCAACGATTTTTTTAAGGCTAAAATCTGCCTGGCGAATTATAGAACAATACAGAGTTATCGGGATTTGCCGCCAATGGGGACAATGACACTGTGGCCCTTGGCTGTTAGAATGTGCGCGCTAAAAACTTCAGGCTGGTTTACCACAGTCGAATACAGGAAGCCCTACACCCATGACAGCCCAAAATATCGATGGCAAGGCCATTGCCCGTGCCATTCGCACTACCCTCAGCGACAAGGTAAAAGCCCGTAAAGAGGCCGGCCAGCGCATTCCGGGTCTTGCCGTAATCCTGGTGGGGTTGGATCCCGCCTCCCAGGTCTATGTTGGTTCCAAGCGCAAGGCCTGCGAAGAGGTCGGATTCTTATCCCAGTCCTTTGACCTGCCCGACACCACCAGCGAGGACGATCTGCTGGCGCTGATTGACCGCTGCAATGAAGACCCGGCCATCGATGGCATTCTGGTGCAATTGCCACTGCCTGCGCACATTGACTCTTCCAAGGTGATTGAACGTATTCGCCCCGATAAAGATGTCGATGGTTTCCACCCTTATAATGTGGGCAGATTGGCACAGCGCATTCCTGTGCTGCGCTCCTGCACCCCTATGGGCATCATGACCCTTATCCGCTCTACCGGCGTGGATACCTATGGTCTGGATGCCGTCGTGGTTGGTGCCTCCAATATCGTGGGCCGCCCCATGACACTGGAGTTGCTGCTGGCAGGCTGCACCACCACCACCTGCCATCGCTTTACCAAAAACCTCGAAGATAAGGTGCGTCAGGCTGACTTGCTGGTTGTGGCCGTGGGTAAACCCCACTTTATTCCCGGCGACTGGATTAAGCCCGGTGCCATTGTGATTGACGTGGGTATCAACCGTCTCGATGACGGCCGCTTGGTAGGGGATGTTGAATTCGACGTGGCGGCAGAACGTGCAGCCTTTATCACTCCAGTGCCTGGTGGCGTGGGGCCAATGACCATTGCGAGTCTGTTGGAAAACACCCTCTATGCCGCTGAGAACTATCACGACTGAGTGGTGATACCTTTACTATGGCAAAAGTTGCCAGCGTAACGGCAGCAACATAACGATGTACCAATAAAAACGCCTGCAATTGCAGGCGTTTTTATTGGTACTCAGAAGCAGTTTACTTCTTTCGCCAGGTAGTCCCTTCCGGGCCATCTTCAAGCACTACGCCGAGGGCGTTCAAGCGGTCACGGGCCACGTCGGCAGCAGGCCAGTCCTTCTCGGCGCGGGCACGGTTGCGCTCAACGATCAGTGCTTCAATTTCAGCCACTTCGTCGGCATTACCTTCGCCCTGGAGAAAAGCCTCAGGTGTTGAAGACAAAATGCCCAGTACTTCGGCAAGCTCTTTGAGTGCCACACCCAATTGGGATGCTGCGGCCATGTCGCTGGTTTTCAGACGGTTAATTTCACGCACCATGTCAAAGAGCACTGAATAGGCTTCTGGGGTGTTGAAGTCATCGTCCATTGCGGCCATAAAGCGGCTGACAAACTCATCAGCACCAGCGGCTTCGACGGTCAGATCCAGACCTTTGAGTGCGGTATACATACGCTCGAGAGAAGCACGAGCCTGTTTCAAATTGTCTTCGCTGTAATTCAGCTGGCTGCGATAGTGGCCGGAAAGCAGGAAATAGCGCACGGTTTGGGCATCGTAATGTGCAAGCACATCACGGATGGTGAAGAAGTTGCCAAGGGACTTGGACATCTTCTCGCGGTCAACCATCACCATACCTGTGTGCATCCAGGTGTTCACATATGGTGTGTCATGGGCGCAGCAGGACTGGGCAATTTCGTTTTCATGGTGCGGGAACTGCAAATCACTGCCACCGCCATGGATGTCGAAATGAAGCCCCAGATGTTTGCTGTTCATGGCCGAGCACTCGATGTGCCAACCTGGACGACCCGGACCCCACGGCGAATCCCAGGTAGGCTCGCCGGGTTTGGACATCTTCCACAGCACGAAATCCATTGGATTACGTTTGTTTTCATCCACTTCAACGCGAGCACCGGCTTGCAGCTGCTCGAGGTCCTGCCCTGACAGGCGGCCGTATGCGGCATACGAGGACACATCAAACAGCACGTCGCCATCGGCAGCGACATACGCATGACCACGGTCGAGCAAACGGGTCACCATGTCGATGATTTCGTCGATGTGAAGGGTTGCGCGGGGTTCGAAGCTTGGACGCACCATGTTTAGCGCGTCGAAATCGGCATGCATTTCACCAATTAAACGCTCAGTGAGGCTGTCACAGCTCTCGCCATTTTCGTTGGCGCGCTTGATGATCTTGTCATCCACGTCGGTGATATTGCGCTGGTAATTTACCTCGTAACCGCGGTAACGCAGATAACGCACAATCATGTCAAAACACACAAAAGTACGACCATGGCCGATGTGGCACAGGTCATAGATCGTCACACCACAAACATACATGCCAATTTTGCCTGGCTGTATGGGTTTAAACTCCTCTTTTTGACGACTGATACTATTGTATATCTTCAACATTCTTGCTCTCTTTCCGCTAAGCACTGGGTGTAAAATCAGGCCTGTGAGTCTATCATGCTCCAAAGCCCTTGAATACTGCACTTTCAGGGCCGTTCCAGATAAGTTAGAATCCGCCGACACTTTCAAATGAGTACCGCAACGATGATCACATTGCACACCAACTTTGGCGATATCAAAATCGCCCTGAACCACGAAAAAGCACCGGTCACTGCCGAAAACTTCCAACGCTATGCCAGCGAAGGATTCTTCGATGGCACTATTTTCCACCGTGTTATCGATGGCTTTATGATCCAGGGCGGCGGTTTTACCGAAGATATGGTGCAAAAGCGCACCCATGAGCCAGTGAAAAATGAAGCCAACAACGGTCTGTCCAACAAGGTTGGCACTATCGCCATGGCCCGTACTTCCGATCCGCATTCGGCGACGGCCCAGTTCTTCATCAACGTAAATGACAACACCTTCCTGGACTTCAAATCGGAATCCATGCAGGGCTGGGGTTACTGCGTGTTCGGTGAAGTAGTTGAAGGTATGGACGTAGTAAACGCCATCAAGGGCGTAAACACCGGCAACCGCGGCATGCATCAGGACGTTCCGCTGGAAGCCGTTGTTATTCAAAAGGTCAGCATCGAAGGCTAATTCAGGTCAGATGCGCACCCTCTTTATCGGCGATCTGCATTTGAGTGCAGATCGCCCCGATATTACCTCGGCCTTTCGTCGCTTTCTCTCACAGTCCTTCGATGATGTGGATGCCCTGTATATTCTGGGTGATCTGTTTGAAGTGTGGGTGGGTGATGATATTGCGGAGCCCTTCGCACTGGATATCGCGGCCGATATTGCTGCGCTCAGCCACAAGCTGCCAATTTATTTCATTCACGGAAACCGTGATTTCTTAATTGGGAAGCAGTTTGCAGCTATCAGTAAGATGCAGCTACTTGATGAAGTGCATCAAATCAACCTCTACGGCATTCCCACGCTGCTGCTTCACGGCGACAGCCTCTGCACCCTCGACAAGGGTTACCAGCGCTTTCGCTGGTTCAGAAACCAGCCCTGGGTGAAGTGGATTTACAGCAAGTTATCCCAAAGTAAGCGATTGAGCATCGCCGCTAATCTCAGGGCCAAAAGCAAGGCTGGCAATCAGCTGAAGAGTCAGTACATCATGGATGCCGAACCCCATGCGGTTGCAGACCTGTTGCAAAAGCACAGCTGCAGGCAAATGATCCACGGCCATACTCACAGACCGGCCATACACCATGAAAGTGCCGGTACCCGTATTGTCGTGGGAGACTGGTACAGCCAAAGCAGCGTATTGGAAATGACTGCCGAAGGACCCAACCTTCAGGCTAAGCCCCTTGGCGGCAGCTGAAACCTGGTGCCAACTAAAAGCGCTCAGGTATTCGGCACCCCGCTGTGAAAGCGAAACTCGTCATCTGCACCTTGAATCAACGCCGCTTCCACCCCGGCGAAGTAAGCGATGCGCTGGTCTATATTTTCCCCCGCAATCATCTCGGCAAGGGTCAAATAATCCTGATAATGCCGGGCCTCTGAACGTAAAAGCGACACGTAAAATCGCTCAAGCTCTTCATCCATAAAGGGGGCGAGTTTGGCGAAACGCTCACAGGAGCGGGCCTCGATAAAGGCACCTACGATAAGCTTATCGACAAGAGTTGCAGGCTCACTGGTACGCACATGACTCATCATGCCCTTGGCATAGCGTCCTGCGTTGATATTGGTATAGGGAATATCTCTGGCATGCATGATTTCAAGCACCTGCTCGAAATGATGAAACTCTTCCTTAATCAAGCGAACCATTCTGGCGATTAGTTCGTCGCCAAATGCAACGCCTGATTTGGGTTTAAGCTCTGTAGCCAGTTCGTTCTTTTTCCCGGTGCGGGCCAGGAAGGCCTTCATATCCCTGTCTTTGTGATAGACAAATTCTTCATAAGGCTTTGCCCAGGCAAGCAGCGCCGAACTGTACTCAGGGTCTACCGCATATTTGCGGATTAAGAACAGGGCAGTTTGTGCGGCTTTCAGCTCGCAGTTGCAATGGTCAACCAAAATCGACTGTAACACACCGGGGTCTTTGGCTTTCTCAATCCAGGCATCAGGAGTTTCGCAGGCTAGAAATCCTCTGACTGGCGCCAACAACTGCTCTATCACACAATTTCCCTCATTTATTAAAACCCGCCATTCTACTGACTTAGCTCGCGCGTTAACAGTAGCAAGATTTACCCACCTTGACGGATGTCAATTTTTGTTCAATAAATAATCTCAGAGCTGTAACAGGCTCGTCTGCAGTTTGGCGAGCACGGGGATCACTGCTGAACAAGGATAATTATAATGGTACTGAATCACTTATTGGGGCTATACACTCATCCAAAAGAAGAGTGGCACACAATTGAAAAGAACCACGAAGCACTGAAAAGCAGCATGAGTCATCTTTTGCTCATCGCACTCATTCCACCTATTTGCAGTTACTTTGCCATGGCCCATATCGGCTGGAATCCGGGCGCAGGAGAGCCTTTATTCCTGACCAGTCAAAGTGCCATTTATATGTCCGTTGGTATGTATTTTGGCTTGATAGCCGGTGTATTTGGACTTGCCTACCTGGCACATTGGATGGCCATTACCTTCGATGCCAAACCTGACTTTACCCAAGCTCTCGAATTGGCAACCTACACTGCCACCCCCCTCTTTATGGTGGGCCTGTCGGCGCTCTATCCTGTGCTTTGGTTTATGATGGTGGTTGGCCTGATTGGTCTGGCTTACTCGGTTTACCTGCTATACACCGGCGTACCCATTATCATGAACATCCCTGAAGAAAAAGGCTTTATTTACGCGAGTTCTGTGGTGACCGCAGGTCTTGTTTTGCTGGTTGCTCTGATGGCTGGCAGCGTAATTTTGTGGAGCCTGGGCTTTGGCCCAATGCTGCAGTAATTTAAAGCAACAGAGAGTTTTTCACCGAAAAAAAAGGCGCCATTGGCGCCTTTTAAGTTATCTGCTCAATAATCAGAAGGATTCGCGCAGAGCCACCGTCAGGTTAAACACCAACTTGCCCGGAGCCGAGTCTTTGCTGTCGGCGCAGAAGTAGCCTTCACGCTCAAACTGATATGCCTGAGAGGCTTTGGCGTTGGCCAGCGGCGCCTCAGCAAAGCCGTGCACCACTTCCAACGAGGCTGGGTTCAGCACTTCATCCACGGTCTCAGCAGCGGCCGGATTCGCATCGATGAACAGGCGATCGTACAGGCGGAACTCAGCAGGCAGCGCAGTGGTGGCTTCTACCCAGTGAATAACACCTTTCACCTTACGGCCATCACTTGGGTTTTGGCCCAGAGTCTCAGGATCATAGGTGCAGTAAACGGTGGTGACATTGCCTTCGGCATCTTTTTCGCAGCGCTCGGCTCGAATCACATAAGCATTACGCAGACGCACTTCCTTGCCCAGCACCAAACGCTTGTACTGTTTGTTGGCTTCTTCGCGGAAGTCGGCGGCGTCGATGTAAATCTCACGGCCGAACGCCAGCTCACGCTCACCCATCTCTTCGAGGTTGGGGTGCACAGGCGCCTTCACATACTCAAGCTCTGGAGCGGTGAAGTTTTCGATGATCACCTTAATAGGGCGAATAACGGCCATGGCGCGTGGGGCATTTTCGTTGAGGTCTTCACGAATACAGGCTTCAAGCATGCCTACTTCAACCAGGTTGTCCTGCTTGGTCACACCAATGCGCTGACAAAACTCGCGGATAGACGCTGGCGTGTAACCACGGCGACGCAGACCGGCGATGGTTGGCATGCGAGGGTCGTCCCAACCGGACACCAGACCACGTACCACCAAGTCGTTCAGCTTGCGCTTGGACATCAGGGTGTATTCAAGATTCAGACGGGAAAACTCGTACTGACGGGTACGGTTAGGCGCCTGGAAATCATTGAGGTTATCCAGCACCCAGTCGTACAGACGACGGTTGTCCTGGAACTCCAGCGTACACAGCGAATGGGTGATGTTTTCCAGCGCGTCTGAAATACAGTGGGTAAAGTCGTACATCGGATAGATGCACCACTTGTCACCGGTCTGGTGGTGATGGGCAAACTTCACGCGGTAAATCACAGGGTCGCGCATACACATAAAGGGCGACGCCATATCGATTTTGGCACGCAGTACGCACTCACCTTCTTTGAAGCCACCGTCGCGCATCTTTTCAAACAGCGCCAGGTTTTCTTCGGGAGAGGTGTCACGATAAGGGCTGTTACGGCCCGGCTCTTTCAGAGTGCCACGGTATTCGCGGGTTTCCTCGGCATTGAGAAAACACACATAAGCCAGGCCCTTGTTGATCAATTCAACTGCATAGCCGTAAAGCTCATCGAAATAGTTGGATGAATAGCGAACCTCGCCATCCCACTGGAATCCGAGCCACTTAACGTCTTCCTGAATTGAGTTGACATAGTCGATGTCTTCTTTTTCAGGATTGGTATCATCAAAACGCAGGTTGCACTGGCCCTTGTAATCCTCTGCGATACCGAAGTTCAGGCAGATGGATTTGGCGTGACCAATGTGCAGATAGCCGTTTGGCTCCGGCGGAAAACGTGTGTGCACACTGGTGTGCTTACCGCTGGCCAAATCTTCATCTATGATGTTGCGAATGAAGTTACTGGGACGTACTTCGTTGTCCACGTGACTCATGGAGTTCCTCTTGCAAACAGTGGCAAATTTTTCAAAACCTGCATGATCCTACAGAAACCTGCCGCTGACAATGCCCGCACATAAAAAACTGCCCGCTTCAGGGCGTTGCTATTAAAAAAGCAGCCCGCGGGCTGCTTTTTTGATTTCGCGTTGATGCTCATCATTCTGTGATGATGCGTATCCCGGGAATAATCTGTTGGGTCTTACGACCTTTTTGCTTCAGATAGATGAAGAAGGCTATCAAAGCACCGGCAATAACGGCAGTCCAGAGCAGGGTTTGCAGTGGATGCACGGCCACATTGCCCCACTGATACACCAGAGTTGCTGTGCCATAAGCCAGGCCAAAGGTCCAGGTTGCTGCAAAAACAGCCCACCCCTTACCAAACTCGTTTACCAGCGCGCCCATCGCTGCTACACACGGGGTGTAAAGCAGCACAAACACCAGATAAGAGAAAGCAGCAAGCTGACCACTGAATCCAGACTGCAGAGCGCTGAAGGTTGAGCGGTCAACGCCCTGCTCTTCTGCTGCAGTATCCACACTGGATACATCGCCCACCGACATGGACATAGGATCTTCAGGAGCAATACCCAGCAAGTTTGCAGGAATAGTGGCAAGCGCCTCACTGACAGACTCAGACAGCGGCGTAAGCCCTTCTTCGTCAGCACCGGGGGTGCTGTAAAGGCTGTTCAGGGTACCCACTACCGCTTCTTTGGCAAAAATCCCTGTGATGATACCCACTGTGGCAGGCCAGTTGCCTTCTTCAATCCCCATGGGTGAAAAAATGGGTGTAACCTTCTGACTCACCACGCTAAGCACAGACTCGCTGCTGTCTTCATGGCCAAAGGTGCCATCCACGCCAACGGCGTTGATAAAGTTCAGCAGGGTGACCACCAGCACAATGGTTTTACCGGCGCCAAGGATAAAGCTTTTGGTACGCTTGCCAGTACGGGATACCACAGCCTTAAATTTAGGCATCTCGTAGTTTGGCAGCTCCATTACCACGGCGCTGCTCACACCCGGCAACAGGGTGCTTCGCAGCAAAAGCCCGGTGCCAATGGCAGCGATAATACCGATGATATAAAGCAGGAACACCAGATTCTGGCCTGACTCAGGGAAGAAAGCCGCCGCAAACAGCGCGTACACCGGCAGACGTGCTCCACAGGACATAAAGGGTGCCATCATACCGGTTACAATACGCTCACGTTCACTGCCCAGAGTACGGGTAGCCATGATGGCGGGTACTGAGCAGCCAAAGCCAACAATCATGGGCACAAACGCCTTGCCTGGCAAACCGATGCGGCGCATCAGTCCGTCCACTACAAAGGCGGCGCGGGACATATAGCCAGAGCTTTCCAACACCGACAACGCCAGAAACAACGCCATAATCACCGGAATAAAGGTAGCGACTGTTTGAATGCCCTGACCAATACCACCGGCCAGCAGGGTAACAAGCCACTCTGGCGCGCCCCAATTGCCAAGCAGGGCGCCAAAGTGGTCAACAAACAAGGCGCCGGCGGTAATATCGAAAAAATCAATAAAGGCACTGCCCACGTTAATGGCGAACATGAACATCAGATACATGACCAGCAGGAACACGGGTACGCCCAACACCGGGTGTAACACCAGTCCGTCCAGACGGTCACTTAAGGTAGGCGCGTCATCATTGGCAACAGCCGCACGATAAACGCGCTCAACAAAATTAAAGCGTGTCGTGGCCACCATCAATTCGATGTCCAGCCCCTTGGCCTTAAGACCATCGGCGCAGCGGCTTACTTCCGATTCAAACTCGCTGTTCTTGCACTGGCCACAGCCCAAACCGTTGCCCAGCATGGCAAGCGCACGGCCACGGCTAAGGCCGTTATCTTTTTCCATAAGTTCAGCGACGGCGCGCTCAATGGCACTCTCATAACCCAGCATCAAGGGGGCTTCTGAGACCTTGCCTTCCAACAGAGCAACAACCTGCTCCTGCACCTTGAGAACGTCTTTCGCTTCTCTGGCGCATACGGCAATCACGGGACAGCCCAGCTCCTGAGACATCTTTTGAATATCGACATGGACACCACGTTTCAGGGCGATGTCGATTTTATTGACCACCACCACCATGGGGATGCCAAGCTCGCGCAGTTGCACGGTGAGATACAGATGGCGCTCAATGTTGGTGGCATCTATCAGATTAATAATGCCATCCATATGCTGTTCAGCCAGATACTGCTGGGCGATTTGTTCATCGAGGGAACAATCGCAGCTCTTACCCGCAGGCAGAATGTCATAAATACCAGGCAAATCAGTGAGGTATACATCAGCGCCGCTCAGACTGAAATGGCCAGTTTTCTTTTCTACCGTTACCCCTGACCAATTACCCACTTGTTGGTTGGCACCGGTCAAGGCATTAAAAAGGGTGGACTTACCGGCATTGGGATTACCAACGGTGACACAGTGAAATTGCTTAGCCATGAACGACTCCCGCCTCAATTGGATTGACCTCAATGATTTGAGCCAACTCCAGACGCATACAAAGCTTACTGCCGCGGATATCGAGCTCTATACCACTGCCCAGGGGTGCCTTACGGATAAAAGTCAAACGGGTGTTGGGTGTTATCCCCATCGACAGCAATTTACGTTTAACTGTTTGAGGCAGGTCCAAATGCCCTACTTCGGCGATTACGGCTTTATCGCCCGGGCGAAGGTCACTCAATTTCATTAACAAGGTCCACCCTGCTTAATCTCAATCATCGACTGACAGGCATTCTAACCAAGTCCATCAGTGGATAATCGTACCTGGATCAACTTTCTGACTGGTAACGATAATAATTTTCAATTAGTCGCCAATTATGCGGCAAAAGATACGCAGAATAAATGCCTGATATGAACTAATTCGGAACAGCACCTAGACCAACCAGAGATTCACGGCGTGACACTCATCACACTTTCTCCATAATCCTTGAAAAATCAGACTAATTATTAATAACTGGATGCGGCGGTGTTAATGACTTGTCGCAAATTTAAACTACACTTTTGCATTAGTGCTTCGCTCAATTACTCAATTAGCGAACCATAAATAACTATAAACCCGAACGCGCCTCAGGAAGTATGAGAATGAAGATGGAAATCCCCTTGCAATGCAGGATGCTGACCCTGTGTCTGCTGAGCCTGCTGTTTTCGTTTCAGGCAGCAGCAACGCCCTGGAAAGACATGCCGCCGTCAGAGGTTGAGGCGACGCTCGACAAAAAGTTCGCCGAAGGCAAGTACTCCCCAAAGGGTGCTGACAGCTGTTTGATGTGCCACAAGAAGAGCGCAACCGTCATGGCGCTGTTCGACAACGTCCACGGCAGTACCCACTCCAGCGCGTCCCCCATGGCCGATCTCCAATGCGAAGCCTGCCACGGCCCTATGGGCAACCACAACAAGGGCGGTAAGGAACCGATGATCACCTTCGGTAAAGACGCCCCGGTCGCCGCCGACAAACAAAACAGCGTGTGCCTTTCCTGCCATCAGGACGACAAGCGTATGGCCTGGGAAGGCAGCCATCACAACAGCGCTGACATTCCCTGCGCAAGCTGCCACCTGATCCATACTGCCAAGGATCCGGTTCAGCAAAGAGCCACCGAAGTCGAGGTGTGTACTGCGTGTCATCTCGAACAAAAGGCCGATATCCACAAGCGCTCCAGTCATCCAGTCGAAAACGGCCAGATGGTGTGCAGTGACTGCCACAATCCCCACGGAAGCCTGGGTGAGTCCAGCCTTAAGCAGATGAGCATCAATGAGAATTGCTATGCCTGCCACGCCGAAAAACGCGGTCCCAAACTCTGGGAACACGCCCCGGTAACAGATAACTGCGCCAGTTGCCATCAGGTGCATGGCAGCGTCAACGAAGCCATGCTGACGATTAAGGCACCTCAGCTGTGTCAGCAATGCCATGCCAGTGTTGGCCACACCGCCAATGCCCAGTTCGGCACGGCACCCAGTGCCTTTACCGCCGGACAGAGCTGTATGAACTGCCACAGTCAGGTCCACGGCTCAAATCATCCATCCGGCAAGCTGCTGCAGCGCTAAGGAGACTCAAATGAAACCCCATTTCTCCCCCACGCTGAGCCTGATAGCTTCCGCCATACTCCTGGGGATGTCCGGACAGGTCTTGGCGGGTTACGGCTTGAAAGACGCCAACCGCAGCACAGTAAAAAAAGAAGCCTGGGTTTGCAAAGGATGTGAAATCAAGTCGGAATCCACCTCAGCCATCACCGCCGGCGTAGCCTGGCAGGACGGCGAAAACAGCCACTTTGCCAACACCACAGGCACAGACGCCGATGGAGCCACCGGTTTTGTCAGCGCCGACATTCAACACCGCGGCGACAAGGATTACCGACTCGACTTCCAGGCCGACAAGCTGGGATTTGATGCATCCAGCGCCAGGCTCGCCATCAAAAAGCCCGGCCACTACCAGTTTTATCTCGACTATCGTGCGCTCGCCCGGTACGACACCAATCAAGGCGTAACGCCTTACAGCGCTGAGGGCGACCTGCTGGTATTGCCGGATAACTGGCAAACCGCCGGCACCACCGCAGGCATGACACGGCTGCAGGATGCACACACGGTGAAACTGGAGAAAAAACGTCAGCGCTTTGAACTTGGCGGTGCCGTTACCGGTGACAGTTTTACCAGTGAACTCAACTTTCGGCACGAAACCCGCGAAGGCGCCCAGCGAAGCAGCGTTAACCTGCTGACCAATGCTGCCATGGTTGCCAAACCCATAGACGACAGCACAGACACCCTCGATGCCAAGGTATATTGGCGCGGTGACAGGTTTTTGGGTGGCATCAACGGCCAGATAAGCAAATACAGTAACGATCATCAGCGTCTTGCATTCGACAACGCCTTCTACCCTACCTTTGGTGCAGCCTATAACGGGCAAATGGCGGTTGATCCAGATAATCAGGCGTTTAGCCTGGGAACCGACCTGCAGTTTTTTGAAGGGGCGCAGCAGGCCATTATGCGAGCACGCTTCAGCCACCTGACCCAGGATGAGCCGCTGCTGAATGCCACAGTAACCGGCCCATCTCCTGCATTGCCTGTCATGAGCCCGGATACTCAGGTGGACCTGATGGAGCTGGGGCTTGCATACAGCAACAGGCTCAGCCGGGAATTCTCGGTGCGCGCCTCATATGATTTTCGCGACCGCGACAATAAAACCCCCGAGTACCTCTACCCACTGGTCACAACCGACAGCATCTATCGTGGTGAGTACTACAACAAAGGCTACGACAGAACCCGCCAGCTGCTGAAACTGGGTGCAAAATACCGCTTCAGCCGCCAATGGGATCTGGACACCCTATACCGCTACGACCACAACAGTTACAGCGAACTAAGCCGGGACTCGGTATTCGAAAACCACGTCGAGGCCACTGTTCGGGGGCAGATTATGGCAGGCTGGCGCGTCAGTCTTAAAGGCGAAGTCAGCGCCCGTCGTGGTGATAGCTACCAGACCAGCAGCAACACCCAGATGCCAAATCAGAGCGCCATGCGCCAGTATTTTCTTGCCGACAGGGACAAGCGCGAACTTCGCTTGATGACAGACCATTATTTCGCGGATGTATCGCTGCAATTCAATGTCCACTCGGGCAACGAAGACTACAGCGAGAGTGAGCTTGGCCTTGGCGAAGTGCAATACACAGGTTTTGGCATGAATGCCGGCTATCCATTGACTGAACATCTGCTATTGAACGGATTTTTGGGCATGGACTGGCGTGATACCACCCAGTTTGGCAGCAACTCCGGCGTCAGCCGCTGGACCGGCGAAAACCGGGATGAGCATACATCCGCCAGCCTTGGGCTGAAATGGCAAAACCTGATGGACAACAAACTCAGCCTAGGGCTCGACTATGGTTACAGCGATGGCAACAGTGACACCGAAGTCAGCCTGGGCCTGTCAAACATCTACGGTCCCTACAGCGCAACCCGCCATAACGTCAGTGCTTATGCCAATTACCAGCTCAGCGATGCCATGTCGCTCCGCATCGATTGGCTTTATGAGAACTACAGCGACATGGATTGGGGCAACGACGGACTCACACCGGACAGCATACCCAACCTGATCCTGCTTGGTTCACTGAGCCACGATTATCAGGCGCACTATCTCGGATTCAGTTTCAGTTATCAGTGGTAACAGGCACGCAAGGAAGGAACGCAACCATGAGTATCAGCAAAAGAATAAGTATTAAACGCCTTTGCCGCCTGCCACTGGCGGGAGCAACTCTGCTGGCACTGACCGCCTGTGGCGGCAGTGATGGCGATTCCGGAAAGCCCGGCGATCCGGGCGGCGAACCGGCGATGACGATTCAAAGCCTGCACGTGGAATTTATGGACGTCGGTTTCACCGATGGCGTTGCCTCGGTAAAATACCGGGTGACCAACCAGGATGATGAAGTGGTAGTGGGCATACCATCAGCCACCTTTATCGCAGCCCAGTTGGTACCCGAAGGCTATACCGGCGCTGGCAATGCCAGCACCTGGCAATACTTCGGCTCTGAAAACTGCGCCGCCACCTGCCCCGGCAGCTATACCGACCTCAAAACCGGTATCTATACATACAGTTTCAGCGCCCCCTTTGATGGCATGAACGGTCAAAGCCTGATAGACGGCGCCACCCAACGTTTGGTGATCAAGCTTGGCGGCGATAGCCTGCCCGACGGCACGCCGTTGCCCATTACCAATGCCCACAAGGACTGGCAAAGCGCTGGCGAACCTGCCTATACCCGTAATATTGTCAGTATCGACACCTGTAACAGTTGTCACAGCAATCTGGCCTTCCATGGCAGCAGATACAATCAAGTCGAAACCTGTGTCACCTGCCACAATGCCACCCGGGTATCCAATCCCGCGAATGTGTTTGCGCCCATGGTGCATAGCAAACACCTGGCAGGGTTTCCCCAGCCATTGGCCGATTGCGAGACATGCCACAAAAACGATGCGGCGCTCGCCGACAATCAGAATTGGCACAAAATCCCCACCATGGAGGCCTGTGGGAGCTGTCATACCAACATTAATTTCCCCGCAGGTGAAGGACACCCTGCACAGCCAACCAACGCCAATTGTGTAGCCTGTCACAACGCAGACTGGACTGCCGAGGTGCACTCCGATAAAGCAAACGACGATGCACTGGCCGCCTTTGAGGTACAGCTGACATCTGCCAGCATGGCCGCAGGTACTGTCACTGTGGGCGTCAAACTCGTCAATCCGCAAAGTGGTGAAGTCTACGGCGCCGCCGACAGCCTGGACTTCGTGTCGGATTTGCGCCTCTACGCCAACTGGGGCGGCAGCATGGATTACACCACCCGCAGCGCCCGCTCAATAAGACTGCAAAGCACGGCGGCTGTGGCCTCTGAAAATGGAGTAAACAGCTATCAGATCACCGGGCTGACCGTGCCTGCGGGTACAGAAGCAGACACCGGCACCCTTGCTGTTCAAGGCCGCGTTTGCGCTGCCGATGGCAAGCTGGTTGCCTGTGGTGATGGTGTAGATGTGCTGGTTATCAAATCATCGCACCGCTTCTTTGATGCTTCCATGCTGACCACTGCCGGACGTCGCACCGTGGTGACCAACGAAACATGTGGTAATTGTCATGGCGATCAGAAGCTTAACTTCCATGGTGCCCGCAACGATTTGGAGGGCCAGTGCCAGCTGTGTCACAACCACAATATGCAGGCGGATGCCACTGCCGCCAACCCTGCCCATACAACGGCTGACTTCAAGCAGCTCATTCATGCACTGCACAGGGGCAAATTTGAAGGCTTCGAGACCCTCAACTATCCCGGCAACATTGGCAACTGCGCCCAGTGCCACACCAACAACGCCGATGGCGTACTCAGCATAGCGCTGCCGCTTTCTGCAGCGGTGCAGCCCATGGCATTGAATGATGGCAGCTTTACCAGTCCCACCGCAGCCATATGCAGTAACTGCCACGAGTCCGACAGCGCCAAAAACCACATGACCCAACAGGGTGGCGTGTTTGCCGGAACCAAGGCCGATGCCAGCGCGGGCACCGAAAGCTGCAACACCTGTCACAGCCAGGGTGGCATGGCCGATGTGCTTAAGGTTCACCCAATTCATTGATGATTAAAAAGCCGCCCTTTTTGGGCGGCGATAATTAGGGGGCCAGCTGTCATCGGTCCCATTCGTGCAATAAACGCAATGCAGGGATACAAAGATGAACTTCCAAAGACAGGTGTACAGGACTACCCGCCTGGCGTTGGCCGCCCTGATATCGCTGACACTATTTGCCTGTGGCAGCGACGGTGAGGACGGTAAAGATGGCGAGGACGGCGTTGTTGGCGTCAATATTGATTCTACTGCCACGCTTAAGGTGAACTTCACCGATGCCAGGGTCGAAGATGGCAAAGTCACTGCCGACTTTATACTGACCAATGCCAATGGCGTTGCTGTGCTTGGGTTAACCAAGGCGCACGACCTCCGATTTGGCATCGCCCAGTTAACCCAGGTTACCCAAACCATAGGTACGGGAGACGAGGCCAGAGAAGCCGACCTGGGTTATCAGTGGCAGGCCTATATCAACAGTCTTCGCCAGCCAGGCACAGTGCCGGAAGGTGTGGATGGCCTTAACCCGTCCCCCCAATATCAGGCGGGCGTGGAAGCCGCCAACGGTTGTGATACCTGCTTGGTTGACCATGGCGACGGCAGCTACAGCTACAGTTTTCAGGTGAACATCGCCCAGGTCACAGAACCACTGGCGGTAGTTTACAATGCGGATGCCACCCAAAGGATCACCATGGAGCTGAAGCTGCCTCAGGTGGTTGCAAACGGTCATTTCGATTGGCAGCCCTCCAGCGGCAACACCGAAGGCATTCAAACCCGAAATGTGGTCACCATCAAGGCCTGTTATACCTGTCACCAACCGGAAAGCCTGGAGTTACACGGTGGACGCAGGCTGGATCTGGAAAACTGTGTTGCTTGCCATACGGCAACCTCCGGCGATCCTGAATCGGGCAACAGTGTCGAATTCACCTACCTTATTCACGCCATCCACCGTGGTGCAGAACGTCATACCTTTGATGCCGATGGCAATCAGGTAGACGACCCGTACAAGATTGTGGGATTCGGCGGCAGTGTGCATGACTATGGTTTGGTGCACTTCCCGAGAAAACCGGCGTCCGACTGCAGTGTGTGTCACCAGGAAGGCACAGGTGCACCCGCAGACGCCGCGCTCTTCAAAGCCGAAAAGAGCAACACCGCCTGCGTGGCCTGCCACTCGGAAAAGCCCTCCTCCCATCACGCCAGCACTGACTGTATGGCATGCCACAATACCGACAACACTTACCATGGCACCGGCAGCCCTACCAAACGCCACGGCGATGTAATGAAGGCCTACACTCTGGCAAGCGAGCTGAGCGTCAAAGTACTCGATGTCAGTGCCAATGCAGGCAAAATGACCTTTAAGGTGCAGGTGCTGGACAAAAATGGCGCACCGATGGACCAGACGTTTATCAACCAAAGCAGCCGCATGGTCGTGGCCTGGGATGTAGATAAAGACTATCCCGCCTACAATGAAGCCTCCTACAGCAATCGTCGCATTCGCTTGAGCGAAGGCAGCTACGATGCCACCGAGAAAAGCTACACGCTGACGCCAAGTGCGGCTCTGCCTGCAATGCCGGACGGAAAGAGCTTTGAGATTTGGTCCACACTGGAGGCCTGTTTCAATAACGGTGGTTATGGGGTTGAAGATATACAACTGACTGATTGCAGTGCTGATGGGGTCAGAACCGTTGCCATTAAAGAAAGCCCCTATCGCTTTGTTTGGGGCAATAATGGTATCGACAGCTCGCAGCCAGCGGCTATGCGCCGTGCCATTATCGACACCGCCAAGTGCCAGGCGTGCCATGGTCAGGAAATTCACCACTATGACAACGGCGTCAATTGCCAGACATGCCACACCTCGGATAAAACACTGAGAAACAGTACAACCTATCCCGGTGGTCGTATGCCCAGCAGCTTTGCCTGGAAGGCACACGAGCGTGAAGGCCACTATCTCAAGTATGGCGGGCTGCAATCGGGAACCGTGCTCAAGACCGATTGCGCCACCTGCCACACCGAAGCTGGCAACAGCGTTACCGGCATCACCCTTGGTCGAGCACCTGAACGTGTGTGGCGCTATGGTGACACTCAAAACAATGGTGCCGAAATCTGGGTCTCTTCCGATGCAGGAAGTTGCCTGAGCTGCCACCAACAATACTTGAGTGATGCCGCCAAATCACACATCACGGCCAACGGCGGTATTCTGGATGGAATGGATGAGGCCGATGTCCGCAATCGTGCCAAAGAAACCTGTTCTACCTGCCATACGCCAACGCAGCTAATGGAAGTTCACGGCAACTGAGGTGTATCAGCAGTTTGATACCCCTTAAATGGTAAACACCCAAAAGGGAGGCAATCGCCTCCCTTTTTGTTGTGTCTTTTTGTAATCCGCACTGGGTAAATCCGCTTTTATTGATCAAGATTATGTTTTGCCCCGACACCCATTCTACCCCTAAAGAAATAGTCCGATCTCAATCACATAACCCGGCGAAAGTGACTGATTATTCTGCATCACTTGGTTAGCCTTAACCTTGGAAACATAAATCCACCCATTCACTGTAGTTAATGAGATTTGTTTTGATTAACCGCAAGTTAATGGCGATGACAAATACACTTGCAGGGAAATATTATGATGAAACGGTTCAACTTCAATGCCGCGACAAAAGCGATATTGGGTGCCGGATTACTGTCTTTAACGCTCGTCGGTTGCGGCAGCGACGGCAAAGATGGTGAAGACGGCAAAGATGGTGTCATTGGCGTCAGCATTGACAAAACATCAACCCTCAAAGCCACCTTTACCAATGCCAGCATCGATGCCGGTGTACTGAGCGTTGACTTCACCCTGGAAAACGCCAACGGCGTTGCCGTGTTGGGGCTGACCAAGGATCACGACCTGCGCTTTGGTATTGCCCAACTCGCCGAAGTGACAGAGACAGTGGGTGAAGGCGACCAGGCCACCGAAGCCAATCGCGGCTACCAGTGGCAAGCCTACATCAACAGCAAAAAAGAGCCCAATCCAGCCTGGTTGCCAGAGGGCGATGCCGATATCAATCCCTCAGCTCAGTATCAGGCCAACGTAGAAGCCGCCAATAAGTGCGATACCTGCTTGGTTGACCATGGTGACGGCAGCTACAGCTATACTTTCCAGATTAATATCGCCAACGTTACCGAGCCTCTGCCGGTTGTGTTTGACGCCAATAACACTCAAAGAGCCACCCTGGAGCTGGAATTGCCCCAGGTCACCGCCAACGCCCACTATGACTGGCAGCCTGCCTCCGGCAAAACCGAAGGCATTCAAACCCGTGATGTGGTCAGTATTGAGACCTGTTACACCTGCCACCAACCTGAGAGCCTCAAGCTCCACGGTGGTCGTCGTATCGACCTTGAAAACTGTGCCTCTTGCCACACTGCCACATCCGGCGATCCTGAGTCAGGCAACAGTGTCGACTTTACCTATATGATCCACGCCATCCATAAAGGCGAACATCGCATGACCTACTCTCCAACCGAGGAGAAAATGGTACAGGCGCCATACAAGGTGATTGGATATGGTGGCGGTATGCATGACTACAGCAAGGTCATGTATCCACAGGGACCCGCCGCGGACTGTGCTGCCTGTCACGTAGAAGGTGCTGGCGCCCCTGCCAATGCGGATCTCTTTAAAGCCAACCTCAGCAACACCGCCTGTATTGCGTGTCACAGCGAGCTGCCGTCCGACACCCACTACAAGTACGGTGCGGGCACAGACTGTATGAGTTGCCACATCGAAGATGGTTACTCACGCAGCGGCGCCGAAGCGCACGGTGATGTGCTCAAGGCTTATGACACCACCAAGGGGATGTCAGTCAAGTTCAGTAACATAGGCGCAGACACTAACGGTAAGTTCACCTTCAAGGTGCAGGTGCTGGATAAAGACGGCAACGCCGTTGGCACTGAGTTCCTCGACACCAGCAGCCGCGTAGTTATGGCCTGGGACAGCGACAAAGATTACCCCGGCTACTATGAAGGCTCCTACAGTAACCGTCGTATCGCCTTGAAAGAAGGCACCTACGATGCCACTGACAAGAGCTACACCCTGACGGCCAGCAAGATAAACCTGCCTGCGGATGCCAACGGCAAGACCTTTGAGCTGTGGTCAGCACTGAAGGTGTGCTTCAACAACGGCGGTTATGGTCGTCCCGACGTGGTGATGACTGACTGCGCCACCGACGGTGTGCGTAAGATTGAAGTGAAAGACGCGCCACTGCACTTCGTCTGGAAAGACGGTGGCGTGGACGATGCAGCCAAAGCCGTCATGCGCCGTGAAATTATCGACTCGACCAAGTGTCAGGGTTGTCACAACCAGCAGGTGTATCACTACGATAACGGTGTGAACTGTCAGACTTGCCACACCTCTGACAAGACGACCAAAGATGACGCTGCATACCCAGGTGGCAAGAAGCCAACCAGCTTTGCCTACAAGGCTCACGGCGCTTCTGGTCACTACCTTAAGTATGCCGGCGCCCAGACTGGTACTGTACTCAAGACCGACTGCAGCACATGTCACACCGACAAGGGTATTACTCTGGGACGTGCACCTGACCGTGTATGGCGCTATGGCGACAAGGACAACGGCGGCGTGGATGTCTGGGTATCTTCCGATGCCGGTGCCTGCATGAGCTGTCACCAGAAGTACATGGGTGACGCGGCCAAGGCACACATCGAAACCAACGGCGGTATTGTCGATGGTACCAGTGCTGATGATGTGCGCACCCGTGCCAAGGAAAGCTGCTCTACCTGCCACACTGCAGAGCAGATACGTGGACTGCACAACAAATAAGGCTTAGCCTTAATGTGAAAAAAAGGGGAGCTTATGCTCCCCCTTTTTTGATGCAACTTGATGCAAATTGTGCAATAAAATCACGTATTTTTTGATCTGAAACAGCTTTATTCCCCCGCCGCTGATACCCCTTTTGAAATAGCCGGATCCAGTTCACACATTGAACACGCCAAGACAGATTTTCTACCCCCTATGAGGTAACTTTTCCCTGGGGAATGCTATTTCCAACATTGACTTAGATGGCCAACCCACTAGACGGCACCCCAAATGGTAAGCCGCCCGGCCGCGAAGCAATGTCAACCTATGCAGGGAACATCATGATGAACACACAAAAAACCAAAATCGCACTGCTGATAGCAGCCAGCGCCCTGGGCTTAACCGCCTGTGGTGGCAGTGATGGCAGCGACGGCAACCCAGGTAACCCGGGCGGAGAGCCTGCAGGTTCCATTGCCGAACTGCATTTCACCTTCAACGATACCCGCATTAACGACGGTATCACCAAGGTCGAATTCACCGTGACCAACGAAGAAGACAAACCCGTTGTTGGTCTGCAAAAAATGCGCTTCTATGCCGAGCAGCTGCTACCTGAAGGTGCAACCGGTGCAGGTAACAGCTCCCAGTGGGAATACCTGCTGGACGAAACCTGTGACCTGCCAGCCGCCAAGTGTCCAGGCACTTTCGTAGACCACAAAAATGGTCGCTACAGCTACACCTTCGGTGCCAACCTGGCCGACTCTACCCGCTCAGAATACAAGGCTCAGCTGGCCCAGCGTCTGGTGATCCGTAACTACAACGTGCCCCTGCCAGATGGCACCACAGTGCCCGGCACCACCGCCCTGACCGACTTTATGGGCGACTCAGGTGCTGATGCCTTCTACAGCCGCAAAATTGTTGCCACCGAAAGCTGTAACGCCTGTCACGGTGACGTACAGGAAGCTGGCCACATGACTGGTGATGTTAACTTCTGCGCCAGCTGCCACACCCCCGGTCGCGTGAGTGAAGGCAAAGAGTTCAACGTCTTCATCCACGACATCCACTTCAACCTGGATGACGCCGACAACAAGATTAAACCCGCCTTTGGCGTTGCCGCACTGGAAAACTGCCAGAGCTGCCACGTTGAGACCGAAGTTGCCCCCGATTGGGCCAACTGGACCCGTATCCCTACCGCTCAAAGCTGTGGCAGCTGCCACACCAATATCGACTTTGCCGCCGGGAAAGGCCACTCCATGCAGGCCGATAACAGCAACTGCGTAGCCTGTCACAACAGCGACTGGACCGCCGAGCTGCACACCGCTCAGGGTAAGGCCGCAAAAGAGCTGGTCGCCAAGCTTGGCATGAGCACCACTCTGGTCGGTAATGAGGACAATAGCGCGACGCTGACTCTGGTGATTACCGATGCTGCCGGCAATGCGGTAGATGCCAATAGCCTGATGACCAAAATCCAGCGTATTGAAACCATCACCAACGTGGGCCCTAACTTCCCCATCATGGGCTACAACCCAAGCCCAGGAAATGGTCAGAAGAAAGTGACCAAAGATCTGGTGAAGTCAGGCGCATTGCAAGCCGATGTGACTGTGGTTGACGGCAAGCTGGTATACACCATACCTGCCCTGCCTTTCGGTGCTGGCGATACCAATACCGCCTTTACCTTCGTTGGTCTGGAAATGTGTGTCAGCGGCACCGAGTTTGTTGACTGTGGCGACGGTGTTGCTACCCAGTCAATGAAGGCTCAACTGGCCCACGGTACCAAGGCAGGCGAGACTGCAAACTTCCGCCATATCGACTCGGTGAACTTTGCCAGCTGTCAGGGCTGTCACGGTGAAACCTTTGACATTCACAAGGGCTATCACGCCGGCTTTATCATGAGTGAGCAGCTGGGCCGCGAAGTGAACGGTAAGCTGACTGTGGGCGTCGATGCCTGTGTGGCCTGTCACACCCCTGACGGTACATATGCCGGTGGCGCCAACAAAGGTGCGTTCGAGATGAAGCTGCACGTGGTGCACGGTAAAGAAGGCGTCTTCAACGACTGCCGTCAGTGTCACAACGACTTCAACCTGGATGCCTTCAAGATGAAGGGTGCTCTGGCCACATCTGCCGGTAAGTACACCACGCCCATCACGGCCACCTGTACCTCTTGCCACAGCCAGGAAAGCATTGGCCACGGTCTGACCAACATGGGTGCCATCGTCGACGGTGACTATGTGGAAGCCAACCAGGCGGCGCAGCAGGAAACCTGTTTCTTCTGTCACCAGCCAAGTGTTACCGACCACACTGTGGTGAAAATGTAATTGACCCTATCCCGGGGAGAGTCCGCTCTCCCCTTCCCCTCTGGAGACCGGTCAAATAAGGAAACGAGATGATGAAAACACTAACCCTCAGCGCCATCCTTGGCTCGCTGCTTGTCTCGGGGATGCTGATGCACAGCCCCGCACAGGCCGCAAAATGGGACGCCAAGATGACTCCCGACGAGGTTGAGGCCACACTGGACAAGAAGTTCGCCGAAGGCGACTACTCGCCCAAAGGGGCCGATTCCTGTTTGATGTGCCACAAAAAGTCTGAAAAAGTCATGGATCTCTTCAAGGGTGTCCATGGTGCAACTGACTCAAGCAAAAGCCCCATGGCCGGGCTGCAGTGCGAGTCCTGCCACGGCCCCATGGGCAAACACAACAAGGGTGGTAACGAACCGATGATCACCTTCGGCAAGGATTCCACCCTGAGCGCCGAAAAGCAAAACAGTGTGTGTATGTCATGTCACCAGGATGACAAGCGCATGGCCTGGAATGGCGGTCACCACGACAATGCCGATGTAGCCTGCGCCTCATGCCACAGTGTGCACACTGCCAAAGACCCTGTGCTGTCCAAGAGCACAGAGATGGAAGTGTGCACCAGCTGTCACACCAAGCAAAAGACTGAACTGAACAAGCGCTCCAGCCATCCGCTCAAATGGGCCCAGATGGTGTGCAGTGACTGCCACAACCCCCACGGCAGCCTGGGCGATGCCGCGTTGGTGAAACCGTCGGTAAACGAAACCTGCTATGCCTGCCACACGGAGAAACGGGGCCCAAAACTGTGGGAGCATGCGCCCGTCACTGAGAATTGTGCCGCTTGCCACAATCCCCACGGCAGTGTGAATGACGCCATGCTCAAGGCTCGTGCCCCCATGCTGTGTCAGGAATGTCACGCAAGCGATGGCCACGCCAGCCGTGCCAACCTGGGCAACACAGGCTTTGGCAGCGAAGTGGGCGATAACGCCTTCACCGGTGGCAGAAGCTGCCTGAATTGTCACAGCCAGGTGCATGGTTCCAATCATCCATCCGGCAAGCTGCTGCAACGTTAAGGAGGCGCCATCATGAGATTTCAACTCAATATGATCACCCTGGCGCTGCTGGCGGCCTCAGCTCCGGCACTGGCCGGTGGCTACAGCCTGAACAATGCCAACACCGACAAGGTGAAATTCGATGCCTGGGCCTGTAAGGGCTGTACGCTGGAAACAGGCACTCAGGGTAACATCGGCATAGGTGTAGGTTATCAGGACACAGATGATGTTCGCTCCGCCAACAGCTTTGGCAGCGACGAGGAAGTGCCGTACAAAGTGGATGCCGACGTGCGCCACGTGACGGAATCAGGCTATCGCACCGAGTTCAATGCCGAGAATCTTGGCATGGATAACGCCAATGCCAGCCTGAAAACCGGTCGCCCCGGCAGTTACAACGTGAGTCTGGACTATCGCAGCATCAAGACCTATGAGTCTGATACCCTGGTCAGCCCATTTGAAGGCATTGGCTCGGGTACCCTAACCCTGCCCAGTGACTGGGTATACTCAGGCTCCAGTGACGGTATGAGCGGTCTGGCCTCGGCCAATCCCTTTGAAATATCACTCAAACGCGAGAAGGCTGGCCTGGGCTTTGCCTATCAAAGCGAGTCCGCCTTTGCCACCTATGTGCATTATCAGCGGGAAGAAAAGACGGGGCTGAAAACCGCCTCCGGCAGTTTCTTCAACCAGTCCATCATGCTGCCAGAGCCTGTGGATTACACCACAGATACAGTGGAAGCCGGTGTCAAGCTCAAGGGCGATAATGGCTTCCTGGCATTGGTGTACAACGGCAGCCGTTTCTCAAATGGCTACAGCGAGCTGAGTTTTGACAACCCCTTCCATCCCACCTTTGGTGCGGCCAGAAGTGGCGCTATGGCGCTGGATCCTGATAATCAGGCCCACACGGTGTCGCTGCAGGGACTCTACAACGATGGCAAGAGTCAGCTTACCGGACGTCTGATGGCAGGTCAGATGAGCCAGGATGAGCCGCTGGTCACCACGGGTTATGGTTATGCCCTGCCTGTGGAAGCTGTGGATGCCAAAGTGGACATCATTGGCATGACCCTGAAAGCGTCCAGCCGCGTCAACAAGGACCTGCGTCTGTCAGGCAGTTACGATTACAGTGACCGTGACAACAAGACTCAGGTCGAAGAGTGGACGCAGATCAGCATCAACAATGTGTCCGGCAAGGTGGCGTACAACACCCCCTATGACCACACCAGCCACAGATTCAAGGCCGGTGCCGATTACCGTGTCAGCCGCGGTATCAAGCTCGATGGCGGTGTGGACTACAGGGTAGATGAGCGCAACTACCAGGACAGAGAGACCACTGAAGAAACCACCGGCTGGGCAAGACTGCGCCTGGGTAACTTCGAACACTGGGATTTCTCGCTCAAAGGCAGTTACGGCACCCGCGGCGGCAGTGAATACCAGGCAAGCGAATGGACCTCGTCGGAGAACAATGCCCTGCTGCGTAAGTACTATCTGGCAGATCGCAATCGCACCCAGGCTGAAATGCGCGTGTCCCACACACCGCTCGACACCCTGAGTCTCGATTTCGGAGTGCGTTATGCCCTCGATGATTACGATGCTACCCAGATTGGTCTGACCGAATCCAAGGATTTGGGCTACGATGCCAGCCTTAGTTGGCAGCTCACTGAACGTCTGCTTTTGAGTGGTTTTTACACCCACCAAACCATCGACTCGGCCCAGGCTGGCAGCAGCAACTTTGCCACCGCCAACTGGTTCTCCGATATCGAAGACAAGGTAGATGTCTATGGTCTGGGTCTGGCCTACAACCAATTGATGGATGGCAGGCTGAAACTCGGCGCCGATTACAGCTTCTCGGATTCAGAGAGTACAACTCAGGTACGTCAGGGGATCACCGGCGACTACGGCGATTATTTTGCCAAGGTGCACAATCTGAACCTGTACGCCCAGTTCCAGGCCAGTGAGCGCATAGCCGTGCGCCTCGACTATCGCATGGAAAACTACCGTGATAACGATGAAGCCCGGGATATTGCCGTGGATGGCATCTGGAATCTGGTGAGTTTTGGCTCCATGAACCATGATTACAACGCCCACCTGGTTATGCTTAGCATGAGCTATCGGCTCTAACGCGCAAGCCCGAAAAAGCCCGCTGCTGCGGGCTTTTTTATTGGTCCGGCACCACCTTTTCCGCCCTCAAATCTCTGCGGGTTTCTGCAAACCTGGTCTCCTCATACCGGATACGGTCAATTGTGGTGCGTGAATGCATTACAGAACGACAACCCATAAAAACAATCGTTTGACAGCGAATTACGCCATAAGCTGCCAAAAAGACAAAAATACCTGTTGCATCGCCAAAGACAAAAGTCTTACACTGCCAGCGCTACATTTTTATAACATATATAACAATGCAAGTTACAAACCTGATAACAAGCTAAAGGACTCGCAAACATGAAACACTCAACTCTGCTGACCGGCGCACTGCTGGGAGGAATGTTGTTTTCCACTTCAGCGCTGGCAGATGGGATCCGTGCCAGCCTCGAAATGAGCAAGCAAAACTTCGCCGCCAACGAAGACGTGACCGTGCGCGTTACCCTGACAAACGATGAAAAAGTGCCTGTGAAGGTACTCAAGTGGTACACCGCGGCAGACGGTGTGGAAGAGTCACTGTTTAAAGTGTCGGTTAATGGTGAAGAAAAACATTACCTTGGCGCCCATTTCAAGCGTCCGGCGCCACAAAGCAAAGATTACATCAAGCTCAAGGCCGGCGAGAGCGTCAGTTACGACGTAGAGCTGTCTTCCCTGTACGACATGACCGAACAGGGCAATTATGAAATCGCTTACCAAGTCAGTTCACTGCAACTTTTTGCCCCGAATCCTGGCCAGCAAAACAAACTGGCACGCCTGGGTATCGAGGGAATTCAATCTGATGCGGTAAGTTTCTTCCATGAAGGAATTGAAGCAAAAAGCGGTGCCAACAAGGGTAAGCCCGGCAGCGGTGACGGTGGCGGTACTCCCACAGAAGGCGTCAGCTTCAGCGGTCGCTGCTCCAACAGCCAGATGAGCGACACCCTCGCAGGCTTAGCCGCCGCCAAATCCATGGCTGCCGATGCCAAAGGCTATCTCGCCAATAACAACAGCCCTGCCAGTTCAGTGCGCTACAACACCTGGTTTGGCAGCTACAACAGCAGCCGCTGGAACACGGTCAGCAATAATTTCAGCGCCATCGACTCGGCCCTGAATACCCAACCGCTGACGTTCGATTGCAGCTGTAAGAAGAGCTACTACGCCTACGTATATCCTAACCAGCCTTACAAGATATACCTGTGCAATGCCTTCTGGAGCGCCCCAGTGTCCGGCACCGACTCCAAGGGCGGTACCATAGTCCATGAGATGAGCCACTTTGATGTGGTCGCCGGCACCGACGATGTCGTTTACGGCCAGAGTGGCGCCAAGAGCCTGGCCCAGAGCAATCCGGATCAAGCGATCCAGAACGCCGACAGCCACGAATACTTTGCGGAAAATACACCCTTCCAAAACTGATTTACCCGCCGGTCTCATGGCCGGCACTCCCTTTGGGAACGGCCAGTTACCTTGTGAATTTTGGGCAGAGGATCTGCCCCTTTTTTTGCCTTTTTGCCGCCAAAGCGTGAGAAACACCCGAAAGCCATCATAAATCCCATCATCACCATTGCATGCAGCGCCACTTTAGGAGAAGGTTAACCAAACTTATCTCTGGGGTTTGATGCCATGCCGTTGAGAATATTACTGTTATTATCCTTTTTACTGACCGCATTGCCCGTGTATGCCTTTGACCCGTCTGGAACAAGAGCCACGGCATATTTGCTGCTGGGCCTCGGGGGCTTTACGGCGCTGAATTTACTTGCTCAGTTGACGTTTTTCGCCGCGGGCTTTTATCAGCAAACCGGATTTGCCAAAAAACACCTGCTGTTGTCTCTGCTGCCGGTCGCGTTGGGTACTGTACTTACCCTTTGGGATACACGGGGCGGCGCCGAACTGGTGATGAATGGTGGCCTTCTGCTGGTGTCACTCGCCTTTGCCCTGTTGCCCTGGCTGCTGATTGAAAAATCCGTCACACCGAGGCCACTCATTGCAGCGCTCCTGCCGGTACTCTTTTTAGCCATGGGCTGTTTTATTGGCCCCATTACGGCCTTCGCGCTTATCACGGCCCATGCAGCCAGACCTAAGCAAACCCCTGTCGGTAAGTATTTGTGCGTGCTGGTGCTCTGCCTTGGGTATCCGCTGCTGGGCTACTACCTGTACCAGTTGGCAGGCAAGCTCTGATGCAAACATTGGCCGCGTTGCTGCAAGAGGTGCGGGGTTGCCAATTATGTGCGGGCCTGCCGCTTGGGCCCAAACCGATATTGCAGGCAGAAAGCGACGCCAAAATCCTCATTGCCGGTCAGGCACCTGGTGCCAACACCCACGAAAAAGGCCGACCTTTCGATGATGCCAGCGGTGACAGGCTTCGCCATTGGCTGGGGGTAGATAAGGCCTGCTTCTACGATCCCGGGCGTTTTGCCATACTGCCGATGGGGTTTTGCTTCCCCGGTGCCATCATCCGGCATGGAAGGCGTCAGGGGGATAAGCCACCCAGGCCCGAATGCGCACCGGCCTGGCGCAAGCAGCTTTTGTCTCATCTTCCGAATGTTGAGCTTACCCTGCTGCTGGGCACCTATGCGCTTGACTGGCATTTGCCTGAACATAGGGGCCTTACGCTCGAAGCGACCGATTGGCAAACTCACTGGCCCAAGCTTCTGGTTCTGCCCCACCCCAGCCCCCGCAACGGGCTTTGGCTTAAACGCCATCCTGAATTCGAAGCCAACGTCATCCCTAAGTTGCAACAACGTGTATCAGGCCTGCTCGGGCTGAACTAAACTTAATACTTGGAACAGACACACGGAGGTCACCGATGAGGGCCTACGGATATCACTCATTTCGTGACATACAGGTCAACGAAATTGACTGGCTGAGGTGGCAACGGCTTGTGGATACAGTCGCAGAGATGTTCCACGCACCCGCAGCCTTTATCAATCAGGCCAACACCAAAGGGATAGAGGTGCTGATAGCCTCAGAACTCCCCACCACGCGTTATTCCCCAGGACATATCGCCACCATAGACCAAAACGTTTATAGCCACTATGTGGTGCAAAAAAATCAGCTGCTGTATGTACCGGATGCAAGCCAGGATCCCCGTTGGCATGACAATCCGGAATTTCAGGACGATCACTATATCTCCTATCTGGGTATGCCCATCATCTGGCCCGACGGCGATACCTTTGGCACCCTGTGCGTATTATCCGATGTAGTCACCCAGTACCCTGCCACCTATTTAAAGGTGCTCAATGTCATTCGTGATGTCATCAACGCCGATTTGGCTCACATGTACCGAGAAAACCAGCTCCTTAATCAAAGCTATCTTGACCCTCTGACCAAAATCTATAACCGCCGGGGCTTTGAAGAGTTGTTTGAAAAGAACCAGCAGCTGGCACTGCGTCTGGGCCGTAAAATGGTATTGATCAGTTTTGATTTGGATGGCTTCAAACCCATCAATGATAATTATGGCCATATCACGGGAGACAAGATCCTGGCTTTTTTTGCAACCAGTCTGAAATCGAGCTGCCGGGGCAGTGATTTGGTTGCCCGCTGGGGCGGTGATGAGTTTTTAGTGCTGGCCCACTCGGAAACCGAGCAGTTGGAGAACTCGGTATTGCTAAGGCTGGATGAACACCTGGCCCACCAAAACCAGCTGCCTAAATTTGACTATTCCGTTGGTATGCTGCAACTGGACCCGGCCACCCATTACGAACTCGACAGCTTACTGCCAAGCGTCGATGCCCGCATGTACCACCACAAGCGCACCAAACAGACAAAACAACGCCAATAAAAAAGCCCGGACTGTCCGGGCTTTTTCGTACGCTTTACCTTACTGGCAGCTTACGCCAACCGACGCAAAGGCGGCGGTCACATCAGACACTGCATAACCCTTATCGGAAGCGGCCGCCTCTACACCACAGGCGCCCTGATTGTAATTGCTGGTCGCTGTCCAGTAATGCTGGTTTGCCAGAACAAACACTTCGAAGGCTTTACGGGTATCCCAGCCATTTTTCTTGGCCAGCAGGTAGAAAGCCTTATTGTACACACCGGAAGAATAGTGCACGTCCATACCACTGGTGTAATCTGAGGCATGACCAATTGAGCGACCATCTTTGGTTGGGTCGTCCATGTAACGCAGGGCTCCATTACCTTTGAAGATGTCATGACCCACCATCCAGTCGTTGCTGCCACGCATAAAGAATTCGGCAGCTTCACCGGCCATATCGGAGAAAGCTTCGTTCATACCACCGGACTGAGCACTGTATTCCAGGCCTGAGTTCTGTTCGGTGAAGCCGTGGCTCACTTCGTGAGCTGAAACATCCAAACTCACCAGAGGATAGAAATAGCTGGCGCCGTCACCGAAGGACATGGCACGGCCATCCCAGAAGGCGTTTTCGTAGTTACGGCCATAGTGAACACGCATTTCCAGCTGGAAGGTCAGCGGGGCTGTGTTGTACCAGTCTTTGTACATGTTGAAAATCACGCCGCCAAAGTAGTGAGCATCGTTCAGCGGAGAGTATGCGCCATTGATGGCACGATAGGTGTTTTCAGGACAGGTGAAAGAGTAAACACTGCCACGGCGAGTACTGTTGGCCATGTCCACTGTCTTCACGTTGGCGTTGTTCATGGTACATACGCCGTTGGCCTCTTCAACGTTCAGCGGGCCGAAGTCACTGCCGTAGTAGTACTGGCCGGTTTTGGCATTGCCGCCCGGACCTGTGGCATCAAATGCAGTGCCTGGAGTCGTGCCACCGCCGTTGCCCGGCTTGCCTGCGCTGTTTTTGGCGGTCATCAACTCGTTCCAGTGACGCACCACCTCACCGGTCATGGCATCCACCAAACCGGCGGGACGGGAAATCTCGTTTACACCTTCGCTGAGGAAAGACACGCGGTAAGCCAGACGTGGGGCATCCCCTTCCGCCAGAATCACCAGCTCTACGTCTTTATGGCCTGATGCCACGGCGCCGGGATACACTTTGTTCAGCGCAGCAATCGCCTGGCCACGGGTCAAGGCTGGGGTAACGTTAAAGTCGGCCTCAATAGCGGCGGCCTGACCAAAAATATCACCATCAGAGGACACGACCAGGTGGTGGCCGTACACCTTTACACCATTGAACAGTTGCTGTTGCTTAACTTTTTGGTGACCAGCAGCAGTAGTGAAAGATTTACCGGCAGTAAAGCTGTTGCCATGGGCCAGGCCCATGCGGTGTTCCAGGGTATTACCAGCCTGCAGTGCGCCGGAAACACACAGAGCCAGTGTTGCAGGGATTAAAGTGTATGCTTTCATGTCCTGATCCTTTTGTAGTTGTTTTGTCCAAGAGTGTCACCTTGGTCGGAACAAACTGTCACAAATCCATCAGGCGCTCAAGAATGAATGCAACCTTAAATTAAAATTAAATTTACCTACGTGTAACATATGAGTTACACATTGATACAAGTGTTAGATTTAACTCGGGTTTTGCTCCAACAGTCTTTTCCGCACTTACAGAATGACATCCCAAATAATTGATAATTATGGAATAAATATGCCCATTAATATTTCACTCACACCTGACGCTTTAAATAAAGCGTCAGCGCGGGACAAGTGGCAGAAACCGTCAGTCGGGTCAGCCTGCTCAGCTTGATAAGGTAAAGATAACGCCGCTTCCCATGGCCGACTGCGCTGACGGCACCTGCGACACTCTAAAACCCTTGGTAGTACACTCAGCCAATTCCGAGCCACAGGCCCGGGTGGATAACCTGTTACAGTCGCCCTGGGCGGGTACCGGCCAAGTGGATAGCCAGCATTGAAATGGGCCAGGGCAAATGAGGATCTGCTCCAAGCCGAAGGATTATGTGACCGTGGACTTGGGCTGGACTGCGAAATTACGCAGGGCAAGTCACTTTTGGGCTGCTATCCACAAGCCGTTGTTGCATACCCTTGATGCAAACCAGACCTTGCAGTAAAGTGAGCTCCCTTTTCGCCGCCGGGCATGCCACCGGCGGTGCACAAGACAGCCAGACGTGATGAGATGACAGAAAAACACCTGCGCAAGGCCACAGCCTCTGAAGACAACCTGTTGCGGATCTTTACCGTACCGGAGGCGGCTGACTCTACCCTCGGCCGTATCGAGCAGCAGCTGTCTGCCGATCTTGCCGGTTTCCTGCAGGACAATATTGCCGCGCTGGAACAACCTCTGTCAGATATTGAGGATCACTTCTACAGTGTCGAAGTGCCACCACAACCCCAGTTTGTCTCCGATTACGTGGATGACATCATGGCTCATTTGGTGGCGCAGTCGGTACACACTGCTGCGCCATCGTTTATCGGCCACATGACCTCTGCCCTGCCCTATTTCCTGTTGCCCCTGTCGAAACTGATGGTGGGGCTGAATCAGAATCTGGTGAAAATCGAAACCTCCAAGGCCTTTACCCCCATGGAGCGTCAGGTGCTGGGCATGATGCACCACCTGATTTATGGCCGCGAAAAGGATTTCTATCAGGGCTTCCTCCACAGCGCCAGCCATGCACTGGGGGCTTTTTGCTCCGGCGGAACCGTTGCCAACATCACAGCGCTGTGGATTGCCCGCAACCAGTTACTGAAAGCCCGTGGTAACTTCAGGGGCGTGACCCGTGAAGGCCTGCATAAGGCGCTCAAACATTATGGCTGGGATGATTTGGCGATTCTGGTGTCTGAACGTGGTCACTACTCCCTCGGCAAAGCCGCAGATCTGCTTGGCATCGGCCGGGACAACATCATCAGCGTACCGGTGGATGCCCATAATAAGGTGGATATTGACGCCATGCGGGTTGCTGCAGCCCAATTACAGGCGCGCAATATCCGGGTAATGGCCATTGTCGGCGTCGCGGGCACCACAGAAACCGGCAATGTGGATCCTCTTGCTGAGATGGCAGCCCTTGCCAAAGAGATAGACTGCCATTTCCATGTGGATGCGGCCTGGGGCGGCGCTACCCTGCTGTCTGAAAAGTATCGTTATCTGCTCAGCGGTATCGAACTGGCGGATTCGGTCACCATAGATGCCCACAAGCAAATGTATGTGCCCATGGGCGCAGGTATGGTGCTGTTTAAAAATCCAAGCTTTGCCTCTGCCATCGAGCATCATGCCGAGTACATCCTGCGTCAGGGCTCCAAGGATCTGGGCAGCCAGACTCTGGAAGGTTCACGCCCCGGGATGGCGATGCTGGTTCATGCCTGTTTGAACATCATTGGCCGCGAAGGCTACGAAATCCTGATAAACGGCTCGCTGGAGCGCGCCCGATTTTTTGCGGGGCTCATTGAGGCCCAAACGGATTTTGAGCTTATCAGCGAACCGGAGCTGTGCCTGCTGACCTACAGATACGTGCCTGCAAAGGTGCGCCTGGCACTGGCACAGGCAGTAGCGCAGCACGACAAAGATAAACTCGATGCCATTGGCAGTCTGCTTGACGATCTCACCCGCGCCATTCAGAAAACCCAGCGCGAGCAGGGTAAATCCTTTGTCTCCCGCACCCGTATCACGCCCAAGCGCTATGGTAACGACAAGCGCACCGTGTTCAGGGTTGTGCTGGCCAATCCCCTCACAACCGAGGCCATACTGGCCGCGGTGCTGGAAGAGCAACGAGCGCTGGCAAGCGGGGAAACTGAGATACTGCAGGCCCTCGACGCTCTGTGTTGAAATGGCGCTGTGTTGAAATGGCACTGTGTTGAAATCGCGCTGTGCTGACATGGCCCAGCACAGCACTCAAAGAAGCACGCAACAAACAATAAAGCCCGGCAGTCATGCCGGGCTTTGTCTTTTAGCCGAATGTCACCAGCCTTATCAGGCTTTACGCAGGCTGTGACCCTTCACGGCATAGAAGAAAATCATGCCGTAGCAGGGAAGCAGCAAGCCATAACCGAGCTGATGGCTGAGTCCGGATTGCACCAGTGCACCGTAGGCAAGTGGCAACAGGGCGCCACCGGCAATACCCATAATCAGCAAAGCTGACGCTGTCGCCGTCAGGCGGCCAAGCCCGTGCAACGCCAGGGGCCAGACAGCGGGCCACACCAGCGCATTGGCAAAACCAAGCAGCGCCAGACAAAGAACAGTATTGGGTACCGGCGCTATACCAAAGGGCTGCAACAGCCAGCTGGCAAGCGTGGTGCCCTGCTCGTCACCAAACATGATCCCCAGAGTAAACACCAATCCGGCAATTGCCGAGCACGCCAATGCAGTTTTCTGACTGATAAATCTGGGGATGGTGGCAATGCCCACCAGATATCCCAGCACCATAAACGCCATGGTGTAGGAGGTCAGTACCCCGAAATTGCTCAGTCCCAGATGTTGTCCATAGAGGCCAATACTGTCGCCGGCAATCACTTCGGCGCCCACATACAAAAACAGCGTCAGGGCCCCCAAGATCACCTGAGGATACTTGAGCAGCTCCCGCCAGTGGCTCTTTTGCGATGATTCATTGGCACTGAGATTCGGCTCTGGTAAAGGTGAAAAACGCACATAAAACAGCAGCGCTATCAGGACTGCCGCCATGGCAAGGTAAGGTTCCACCAGCCTGGCCGACAGGGCCTGCAAAGCCTCAGTTTTATCGGCTTCAGACAGGGCCGCCAGCGCGGTTTCTGTGTAGGCCTCCGTCCCGGTCAGCACCCAGGCACTGAAAATAAGCGGCACCAGAATACCCGCGCCCTTGTTCACCACGCCCATACAGCTGATGCGCATGGCAGCGCTCTCGCTGGGGCCAATCACCACTATGTAGGGGTTGGCGGCGGTTTGCAGGATCGTAAGCCCGGTTCCCAACACAAAGAGCGCCAGTAAAAACAGTCCGAAGGTGTGGCTGAACGCCGCGGGAATAAATAGCAGAGCCCCAAGCGCCATCACCCCCAAACCAATTTGCAGCCCGGCGCGGTAGCCAAAACGGCTGAGTAGCCCGGACATGGGCAACGCCATCACAAAATAGGCGATGTAAAACACAAAGGTGACCATATAGGCCTGCAGCTCATTGAGTTCGCATGCAATTTTCAAAAACGGGATCAGGGCGCCGTTGAGCCAGGTGACAAACCCGAACACAAAAAACAGGATGCCAATCAGCACCATGGGTAACAGCGTGGAAGAGGTCTTGGTTGTTTTCATTATATTTTCCATAGGGTTATCCAGCTTCTATTCCATTCCGGTTTCTTTTATTTCTGCACTTTTGCCAATAAGGGCGCTTTTAATCCAATGGAGGCTCTTGGCCTGCCACCAGCTGACCGGCTTGCCAGCGGCCCAGTTGATAAAGGGCATCATCCAGCAGCAACAGGTCGGCGCGATTACCCGGCGCCAATCGGCCTATGTCCTTCAGGCCCAAAAATGCGGCCGGTGTGGCTGTAGCCATCCACAGGGCCTCGGCCGCACTCACGCCGAGCATGGCACAGGCCTGACGCACCGCTGCCGTCATGGTCAGCACAGAGCCCGCCAATGAACCCTGTTCGTCCCGAAGCACCATGCCATCCCTGTGCACCTTGCCACCGAAAAATTCAAAACTCTCTTCCCGGGTGCCTGTGGGCGACATGGCATCCGTGACCAACATGAGTCGCCGAGTGCCTTTAAGGCGCCAGGCCAGGGTCGCCGAGGTGGCGTGCACATGCTCCCCATCCAGAATAATGCCGCAATATGCTTCAGGGCAGGCCAGCGCGGCCCCCACCATACCCGGCTCTCGCCCTTGCAGGGCCGACATGCCATTAAAGAGGTGGGTGAATCCACTGGCCCCCGCCGCGAGACTGGCCTCGACCGTGGCAACATCGGCATTGGAGTGGCCAAGGCTGACCCTGACACCGAGCGCCACCAAACGCGCGATATCGGCCGGTTCGACAGTTTCCGGTGCCAATGTCACCATGCAGCATCCGAGGGCGGCGACAGCGTCCGCGTAGAGAGTCATTTCCGCCTCGCCGATGGGGCGAATAAGTGCCGGACTGTGACACCCCTTTTTGGCGAGTGACAGGTGCGGCCCTTCAAAATGAATGCCCACCACAGCGGCATCGCCCCCTTGCCTTGCGGCAATGGCGCCGTCGAGCGCCTGCTCCATCACGGCAAGATTGTCACTTATTACCGTGGGCAAAAGTGCGCCGGTCCCATACTGGCCGTGGGTTTGAGTAAGGGTGTTGATACCAGCCGCCGTGGGCTGGTGATTGATGAGAACCCCACCACCGCCATTAACCTGGGTATCCACCAGCGCCGGAGCCAGAATGCCCGGCAGCCGATATTGAGGTAAATCGACATCGGGCCTACGCGATATGGTCTCGATGTGGCCTTGGCTTATTTTCAGCCACACATCCGGCACTAAAGCCGCAATGGCATTGCCTGTTACACCAAACTCAGATGCATCGTCAGCACCGACGAGTACAAACTCGGGATTGAGCCAGCAATCGTTGAGGTTTTCAGGCAAACAGTTGCTACCTACGTCAGCCATGGAGCCTCCTTTGAAGTTCTTCGGGCCCCATTTCTACGCTGAGAGCGTCAGCAAGGTAATCTTCGCTGAGCGCCTTACCCAGCAGCGCGGCCCCGCGTACCCCGCTGGCCGCGCCAAACTCGGCCACCCGGAATTCCGGCAATTTGGCGCTGGCAAAGAGATGCCTTGCGGTTGCGTCGGGCAAGGCTGCAATGATTTCCTTCACTTCGGAAATACCACCACCAAACACCAGGCAGTCGGGATCCAGGCTGAGAATTTGCCCCGCAAGCACACTGCCAAGGGCATCCATATAGGCATCAAAGGTGCTGATGGCTTCAGCCTTGCCCGACCGGTAATCCGCAAGCCAGACATAGGTATCGGCGGTGCCGCCAAAATGCTGGTACAGGCGGCCAAGGCCGGTACCCGAGACATAGGTCTCGGCGCAGCCGGTTAAGCCGCAGCCACATTCGAACAGCGGCAGTTGATGTTTGATGATGACAGAGGCCGGCAGGCCAATATGGCCAAACTCCCCGGCGAGACAGTGGGCGCCTAAAATCAGTTTCTGACTGATACAAACACCGCCGCCGAGGCCAGTGCCGAGGATCACCCCGAGCACTCGCTCAAAGCCCACGCCGGCGCCAAGCAAGACTTCAGATAGAGCAAAGCAACGGCAGTCATTCCCAAGCGCAACCGGCCTGCCAAGCCGGACGGTGAGCTCCTGAGCCACAGTGCGGCCATTGAGGCAAGGCACATTGCTTGAGAGCACAGTGCCGTCACTGAGAATAACCCCGGGAAGTGCAATACCCACAGAGCCCTTGGAGACTTCGGCTGGCTGCACGGTCACACCCGAGTGCTGCTGCGCCAATTCATCGGCGCGCTCAATTTGGGCACAGACCTCATCCAAAAACTGGCCATAATCGGCCACAGGGGTCGGGATCTGCCAGCGCTCAACACAAGCCATGCTGTCATCAAATAAGGCGAGCGCAATCTTGGTGCCGCCGATATCCAGTCCGTAATGCATCCGTTATACCCCGACTCCCGGCAACCGATATTGGTTGAGGGGATAGATTTTGACCCCCTGGACGACGCGATTCACCTGGCCACCGGGGCAAGGGTTGTCGGCGCTGATCCCAAGATTGAGGGCCTTGAAATACGCAAAAAGTTGACAATACAGGATATAGGGGAAGGTAAGCCAGACATCCTCGAGCAAAGTCTGAGCATCTGCGCCAACATTTTCTTCACAAAGACGCACCAAGGCACTGGCCGCCCCATCCCGTTCAAGCTCAGCAGCCATGTCCATGTCGTAGGCGCGGGCATAAGGTTCAGATGAGCAAAGCACCACGACCAGGGAGTCCTTATCGATAAGTGACTTGGGGCCATGACGGAAGCCAAGCGGACTCTCATGCACCCCCATCACGGCGCCGGCACTGAGTTCCAATAATTTGAGTGCGGCTTCTCGGGCGATGCCCTGCAAGGTACCACCACCCAAAAATACCACCCGCGAGAGAGGTAAAGCGGCAAGTTTGGCAATCTCGTCCACCCGGTCGCAGAGCATTCGCTCAGCCAGGGTAACCGCCCTTGCCAGGGCGCTGTAATTGGCCGCAAACAGCAAGAGCACGCCCAGGTACATGCAGCTGAAGCTGCTGGTCATGGCAAAGCTTCTGTCATGGCTGCCTTCCGGCATCAGCCAGAGGCAGGCGCGCTGTGCCTGCTGCTCGCCGTACCTTGCCATGCTCCCCTGTGGATTACAGGTCAGCAGCAGGTGGTAACACCGGGGCAAGAGGGCGTCGCACAGTTCGATGGCAGCCATGGACTCAGGACTGCTGCCTGAGCGGCCAAAGGAAATTACCAGAGTTGGCCTGGCCGGATGCAGATAGAGGTGTGGATGTGACACCAGGTCCGTGGTGGCAATGGCCTCCACCGTTTGCCCCACCAGCGGCATCTGGGTCGCCAAAAAGGGCGCCAGCGCTTCGCCGATGTACGCCGACGTCCCGGCACCTGTGAGGATAACCCGCAAGTCAGGCAGGGCCAGAAGCGGCGCGGCAAAGTCCTGCAACCTGCTCTTCTCCTGCACAAACTGCTCCGCCATTTCCCGCCACAGCCGGGGCTGCTGACAAATTTCCTCTGCCGTCCACTGACTGCCCTTCGGTGGCTGACGCAATGCGTCTTCACCGAATTCCAGGCAGATCTTGGTCTTTGATAGGTCGTTGACTTGCATAAATATTATCCTTTAATTGCGCTCAACTGGCAGGCGTCTTCGTAGCGTTCAAGCACCAGACTGATATGGTCGAGCACCAGCGACAGGGCCGTCGCCGGTAAGGCCTGTCTCAATACCTTGGGGTATTGCAGCGGCAGGTATTGGCTGATGAGTGGTAAAGGTATGGGGTCTTTGAGATTAAACAGCAGTGTATCTATGGCCTGGGACAGCTCTGGCCAATAATAGCGAATACGGTCGCTGTAGCTGAATCCCAGTTGCCAGTCGAGCGCCAGCGGGTCGGTGTAAAAATGCTGCCAGAATTTGGGGTCGGCCTGCATCTTGTCTTCGCACAGGGCTCTGAGTCCTGCGCGCTTCGACGGCTCCAGCAACAGCGCCTCGATGTGGTCAAGGGCAAACAGCGCTTCGCGCAGGGCAAAGGTCAGCTCCGGTCCAACCTTGAGAATGGCAAAATGATCCGCTACCAGCGACTTATAGTGTTCCGGCAACTGGTAATCGGTGGAGTGCGCCTCATACACAAGCCCAGGCTGGCAACGGATAAAGCGGCGCTGCGCGTCAAGCAGACTGCTGTTGTACTGATGTATGTCGCTGTGGCCGAATTCCACCCCGGGCTGAACCACCAGGGCAATCACCCGCTGCCACACCTCATCACTGAGTCCCGCCGCATCAAACGCCGCCCTGTGGGCCGCGACGGTTTGCTCGATGGCCGGCACAGGGGTGACTTCCAGCGCATGCAGACTGGCAACTCCACCGGGAGGCGGCACTTCGGTACCAATCACGTAGCAAAGTGGTCGCCCGCAAGCCGCCTCTTCCGCCGCTTTGCAAAGACGGGCTGCGCGCTCGGCAATCAGGCTGTCACCCAAAGGCTCAGCTTCACCCTGGCAGCCCATGCTGGCGTCGAGATGGATTTTCTCGAAACCGGCATTCACAAAGGCACGCACCATGGCCTCGGCATTAGCCATGGCCTCATCGGCAGGCAGATGTTTCCAGGCGACCGGGCCCAGATGGTCGCCGCCAAACAGCAGGCGCTCACGGGGCAGCCCTTCGGCCTCAGCCAAGGATTCGACAAAGCGGATAAAGTCAGCGGGTACCATGCCGGTGTAGCCGCCAAATTGGTTAACCTGATTGGCCGTGGCCTCAATCAGGACGGGGGAGCCTGTCTCCACGCCGTGGCGCAAAGCGGCTCGCAGGACCAGCGGCTGTGCCGAGCAGACGGCAAAAATGCCCCGCTGCTCGCCACGCTTGTTGGCCTCAATAATGGATTTGAGCACCGACATCTGCTTACTCCACGATGCCCAGTGGCGTGGCGCTCTGCCATACGCCACGGGTAAAGTCCGGGAAGTCACGGGAATTGCCACGGTCGGCCACTGACGCGGCAGACAGGGGCTGCACCGCTGACCAGGCCGCACCATCGTACACATCCTGATCCAATGGCTCGCCGTTTCGCAGGCAATAAATCATGCGCCAGCACATCAGGAAGTCCATGCCGCCATGGCCGCCGTTCTGCTCGGCTTCACGACCCATGCGGGTCCACAGCGGGTGGTCGTATTTACCGTACCAGTGTTCCATGTCCTGATCCCACTCGTGGAAACTGCCGCGACCATGGTTTTCCAGGGCGATACGGTTGGGGAAGCCGGCAAAGACGCCATTGGTGCCCTGAATCAGGTTATGGCGGCTGTAGGGACGTGGCGTGGTGGTATCGTGCTGCACCATGATGGTCCGGCCCTTGACGGTTTTGATCAGGCTGGTGTTCATGTCGCCGCAAATGTAGTTGAGCTGGTTGCGCTGGTGATCTTTTGGAAACTCGCGCTGTGCATAGGCTGCGCGGCCAAGGGCCGGTGAACTCATGGACGAGAGATAGTCGAAGCGGTCGCCGCGGTTGATGTTCATATACTGGGCAACCGGGCCCAGGCCGTGGGTGGGATACAGGTTACCGTTGATTTGGGCATGATAGCCGGTACGCCAGGAGCCGGTTTTGCGGTCGAGCTCTTTCATCTGCCAGCGAAGTTCATGGATGTACGCCGCCTCACCGTGGAGCAGCTCACCAAAGAGGCCCTGACGCACCATATTCAGTACCATCAACTCGTCGCGGCCGTAGCAGACGTTTTCCATCATCATGCAGTTGCGCTGGGTCAGCTCGGCGGTGTCTACCAGATCCCAGAGCTCTTCGATGGTCATGCCCATGGGAACTTCCACAAAGGCGTGCTTACCGGCCAGCATGGCGGCTTTGGCCATGGGGTGATGCAGCGCCCAGGGCGTGGCGATGACCACTATGTCCACATCTTCGCGGGCAACCAAATCAAGATAGGCTTGCTGCCCCTTACTGTAATAAGCCGGCTGACTGCGACCATAATCGGCCATGATTTTTTGGGCACGGGAGATAACCAGAGGATCGGTATCGCAGATAGCAGTAATGCGTGCGCCTTCGATGTTATTGAAGTGATGGATAAAGCCCACACCACGTTCACCCACACCAATGAGGCCCACTCTCACTTCGGCCATCTTTGGCACCACCAGGCCCATCACGGATTTACCCGCAGCCTTGGGTGTTGCGCTGGTGCCCTGCTGACTGGCACAACCGGCCAGCGCCGCTGCAGCCACAGATGCCATAGAGGCCTTCAAAAATCCACGACGATCGATTCCCGCCATTGTTCTCCCCTTAAATCGCTATTGAGTGCGTTCTACCAGGTGCAATTGCACCCCTTGTTTTTCGAGTGCCTGGGCGTAACGCTCAGGAATGCCTGTGTCAGTGACCAGCCTGTGAATGCGAAGCAAAGGACAGATCACATGAAAGGCCTGCTGATCAAATTTGGATGAGTCGGTCACCACTATGACCTCAGTGGCAATGTCCACCATCATCCGGTTCAGACAGGCTTCTTTTTCAAAATGGGTGGTCAGTCCGGCCTTCAAGTCGAAACCGTCCACACCAAGAATCAGTTTGTTGAAGTTGTAGTCACCCAGGCTCTTCTCGGCAGCGCTGCCGTAAAAGGACATGGACTTTTTACGCAGCAGGCCACCGGTCAGCATCACTTCCACCGAGTCTGACTTGGACAGCACAGAGGCTATGTTCAGTCCATTGGTCATCACGATAAGGTCTTCGTGCTGCATCAGATGATGGGCAACTTGCTCTGTGGTGGTACCCGAGTCGAGCAGCAGTCGGTCCCCGTTTTGCACCAGACTTGCGGCCGCCGCGCCGAGTTCCCGTTTCAGGGCCGAATAGCAACTGCCTTTTTCCTTCAGGGACAACTCGCGGCTCAGCTCGGTATTCACGATGGCACCGCCACGGGAGCGCACCAGCAACTGCTTTTGATCCAGGGTTGCCAGGTCACTGCGAATGGTGACCTCTGACACTCCGAAGCGTGCCGACAAATCGCTTACCGACACCTTTCCCTGTTGTTGGGTCAGGCGCACGATTTCCTGTTGTCTCTCTATGGTGTTGAGAATGTTCATTTCGGTTATCCCATCATTTGTTCGAAAGCCTCAATGTATCACAGCACACAAACTTTCAATAGGTTTCGATACCAACCAAAACGGCGCATTAATGTTTTCAACCATTGAAATTCAGCGACTTAAGTTAAACCTTCGCTGACATCACGACTTTCGATATCAATCAATATGCCCTCATTCGAAAGAAAATAAAAGCTATTTCACATTTTTTTGTTGATCAAAACACTTTTTTAACATTATATGTAAGCATTCGAAAGCAAGATTAGCCTTTTGATATTTTCGAATACGCCATAAGAACGAGTCACAAAAGCATCTGAATGGAGGGGAGAGCATGTCTTCTTTACGTACCCAAGTCGCCACCCTGGCGCTGGCGGTCAGCACCGCACTCTGGATAACACCTGTGTGCGCGGCCGATGCCGAACAAACAACCAAGAACACCGAGGAAAAAGCCAAGCAAGCCGAAGAAGCCAAGGAAGAGGATGTTGAGCGTATTGCGGTTTACGGTATCCGCTCCAGTATCAAGGAGTCGATGTTCCTCAAGCAAAACGCCACCAGCGTGGTGGATTTGGTGGTGGCCGATGACATAGGCAAGTTCCCCGATGAAAACCTGGCCGAAGCGCTGCAGCGTATTCCCGGGATCACCATCACCCGTAACGGCGGTGAAGGACAAAACATTCTGGTGCGCGGCCTGGGCGCAGGTTATAACGTCACCACCCTCAACGGCCGTAAACTGGCTTCAGAATATGCGGGCCGTGACTTCAACTTTGATACCATCGCCTCGGAGCTGGTGAATGTGCTGGCGGTATACAAGTCGCCCGAAGCCCGTCTCACCGAGGGTGGAATCGGCGCAATAGTCGATATTCAAACCCGTAAGCCGCTGGATTTGGATGGTTTTACCCTGCAGGCTTCCGCCAAGGGGATCCACGAGTCACGCACAGGTGACATCCATCCCCATGCATCATTCATCATTGGCGATCAGAATGATGACGGCAGTCTGGGCGCACTCTTCTCTGCCGTATATTCGAAAAAGACCCTGAGGGCCGATACCTATTCTGCCGACGGATTTTTCGATGAAGACGAAGGCTGGGGTGTGGACAGTGCCGGGGTGCCCGTGGATGCCAACAACAATGGCACCATTGATGAGGGCGAAATCTTCGCCTCTAAAATTCCCAGCTATATGTACTTTGCCAACGCCCAGGACGTCCGTGAGCGCATCGGCTCTACCCTCGCCCTGCAATGGCGCCCAAGCGATGACTTGACCCTGAGTCTGGATGGTCTCTTTTCCCGCTACAACACAGATGGTAACCGCTACCAGATTGGCTTTGTAAACTACGACGAGTCCTGGACACCGGGCACGCCGCTGTTTACCGATGCCCAGTTCGACGACCTGGGCCGAGTGGTCAAGATGAAGCAAACCGGTGATAACACCATGGTGGAGCTGCTGAACATCTCTACCCCGCGCCAGACCGATACCTGGCAGCTGGGCCTGAATGCCGAGTGGCACCCTACCGACCAATGGTCTGTATACGCCGATGCGGCTTATTCTCAGGCGGAAAACAAGAACAAGGGTGACAACCGCTTCATAGTGGCACGTGGTTTTGTCGATAGCATCGGCATCGACTACAGCACAGGTAATACCCTGCCGGATGTGGTGATAAGCCCGGCCCTGACCTCTGACCAAACCTACGGTGCCCACTACAGCTACAACAGCGGTACCGGGGTAAAAGACAAGGTGAATGACTTCAAACTCGAAGCCATTTATGAACCCGAAGACAGCCTGGTAAGCAAGGTGCACTTTGGGGTGAATTATGTCAAACAGTCCAAGACCCAGAACGCCTTTGGATCCCGTAACCCCAGCCAGTTCAGCCGCGGCGGTTTTTACCTGACCCGCGATGGTTACGACTTTGCCCCAGGCCAGGTATTTACCCAGGGCGAATTTGAACTGTTCCGCATTCCGGAAAACGTGTTTGTGCCCGCCAACTTCGATAACTTCCTCGACGGGGAAAACAGCGTATCGCCAGACCCCTGGCCAAGCTTTGACTATGATGCCCTGCTGGCCTTCTACCGCTCCATCAATGCCGAGGCCGCCGACGCCAGCATAGTCGCGACCCAAAGCAAGTCCGGCAGCTACGAAGTATCTGAAGCCGTGACCTCGGCCTTCGTGCAGGTCACCCTGGAAGATGAGCTGTGGGAACTGCCCTACATGCTGAACCTCGGCCTGCGTGCCAGCCACACCCAGGTAGACTCCAGCGGTTTTGGTTATGACCTGTCCAAGGTGGTGCTCGACAGCGCCGGTAACCCCACTAATAACGACTGGCGTGCTGTCCTGCCTGTGGGTCATGAAGGCAGTTACAGCAACGTGCTGCCGAGCCTGAACTTCCGCCTGAACCTGCAGGACGATTTGCTGCTGCGCGTCTCTGCCGCCCAAACCCTGAGCCGTCCATCCCTGTATGCCCTGCGTACCTGGGCCAATCCCGACTTCGTCAACCGCAAAGAAGGATTGCCGACCCTGAGCCGTGGTAATCCCGGCGTAAGTGCCGAAGAGGCCTATCAGGGCGATGTGACGCTGGAGTGGTACTACGGTGACAGCAGCTCACTGGCTGCCGGCGTGTTTGTGAAGGATATTCAATCCTTTATCGAAAACGATGAAAACGCCATGGACGTGGAAGGCAACCGCTATATGGTCAACCAGCCTGAGTCAGGCGAGTATGGCGCCCTTATCACAGGTTACGAAGTGGCCTGGCAGCAGTCGCTGGAGCAATGGCTGCCGTCACCCCTGGATGGTTTTGGCGTGCAGCTGAACTACACCTATGTGGACAGCGAATATGACGACCCGGCTCGCAAAGAGCAGAACCTGCCCTTCGCCGGCATGTCTGAAAACTCCTACAACGCGGTGCTCTACTACGAGAAATACGGTTTGCAGGGCCGCTTCGCCTACAACTGGCGCAGCAAGTTCCTCGTTGACCCGGAAGCCTGGGGTGGTCCTGCCTGGATCAACGCTTACGGCCAGCTGGATGCCAGCTTAAGCTATGCGCTGCTGGAAAACCTGAATGTGTTTGTTGAAGCCTCCAACCTCGGCAATGACCGCTACTCTGGCTACATCAAGCGCCCTGATCAGGTGAACTACCTGGAGCGCTTCGGTACACAGATTGCCTTCGGTGTCAGGGGCAGTTTCTAACCCCAACAGCGTAAAAATGGCGGCCCCGGCCGCCATTTTTTTATGTGTTTCAATCGGCCTTTGGGGCCTTTTCGTATTCGCGGCTGGCCTCATCCATGCGCGCCACAAAATCCGCCAGCTCCTGCCCCGGAGTATGGGCAAACTGTTCGCTTTCGCACTCAAGACTCACAATACGGTCGGCGCGAAAGCTTCGAAAATCCCCCCGAAGCTCACACCACCCCAGCAGGGTCCAGGTACCACGCCAGAAATAAATCGCCAGCGGCCGGAGGCGTCGCTCTGTCACGTCTTCCTTGGCATCCCGATAACAAATCTGGCAATACCGCCGCTCCCTGGCCGCAATTCTGAGCGGGTCCAGAAATTGAAACTCAGCATCATCGAGATAAAAGTCGGGTGAAAACATGAGAGACTGCATGTCTTTAAGGCGGTTTGGCAGCACGGCTTCGACCTTGATAAGCGCCTGAGCAGCGGCTTGCCCAAGGGCCTTGCCGCCCCAGGTTTGCACCATGCGAATGCCCACCTGAATCGCTTCGAGCTCGACTTCGTTGAACATCAGTGGTGGCACATTGACCTCCTGACGCAGCAAATAGCCAACGCCAGCTTCCCCTTCGATGGGAATGCCTGAAAGGCAAAGGTCCTGAATATCCCGGTAGATGGTGCGCTGGGACACAGCCAGGCGCTCGGCAAGCTGCGCCGCCGTTGTCAGGCGTCTGTGCCTTAAGATTTGTACGATTTGAAACAGTCTGTCTGCGCGGCGCATACCCTATCCATGTAAGGGCCGGTACGCCAATGCGCCCGGCCCGGTATTTTCTGTTATTGGCGGCTCAGTATCGCAATACCCATGGCTTTATACCCAGCCCCGTCAGAGCGCCGGGCTCCACAGGCCGACTGTGTTGCCTTCGCTGTCGACAAACAGGGCTATGTAGCCACATTCACCGCCCTTGATGCCCATGGGAGGCATGACAATTTGCACCTGGTTGTGCTCCAGTTTACCCACAAGCTGACCCAAGTTATCCGTCAGATGCAGGTACAGACAGGCGCCGCCCTGGCCTGGCTTGAACTCGGGGTGTTTCATCAATCCGATGGTGGCCGCCTTCTCATCACTGCATTCGAGGATGGCGTATTCCACCTCATCCATGTCTTCCCGGCGAAAACTCACGTCAAACTGGGCTTGGTAGAAGGCGATGGCTCTGGCCATATCAGTGACAGCGATTTCGCCCCATACCAGAGGTTGAGTTGCTTGCATATCCTTATCTCCTTGTGACTAAACTTTATATATCAATGCCTTGAAGTAGGTATTACTTCGCGCTTCATCGATAGAGTCAGCTTAATCCCCCCCTGCTGACAACATGGTGTCAGCAGGGTTTGTCAGAAGTCGGATTTTTTCGGTTTCAGCGGGGCAGGCCCGCCTGATGACCATCCACCAGTGCCGTCATCAAGGCATCCCCCTGGAGCTGGGCGTCGGCCATAGCAATATCGTCTGCCATGGGTAATACCAGCTCGTAGTAGCATTTTATCTTGGGCTCAGTACCCGATGGCCTCACTATAACCCGGGCGGTGGAGCCAGGCGTGGCGTCCGAGGCGCCCAAATGGTAAATGAGTACATCGCTGGCAGGCAGAGCAATCTCCTCTTCCCGGCCATCGGCATAGACTTTACGCAGCCGCTTTAAGTCTTCCCGGGCAACCACAGGCCGCTTATCTATCTCGGTTGGAGGATTGTCCCTGAGCCAGGCACCTATATCCGGCGTCCCTTCCCCAAGGGCAATGCTCACCTGCCGGTTAACATAGAGCCCATGGCGGCGATAGAGTCGCTCCAGCGCCGCCCACACATCTTTTCCTTCTGCCAGAAGTTCGGCGGCCAGATTGGCAAAACACAGTTGGGCGCTGATGCCATCTTTATCCCACACCAGATTGCCCACCGTGTACCCCAGGGCTTCTTCATAGGCAAAGAGAAACGGCTGCTGCGGCGTTTCCAGCTGCTGTGCTGTATTCATCAGCCACTTAAAGCCGGTAAGCGTGGTATAGCTGTGGGCACCATAATGGGCGGCAATGGCGTGCAGGAGGGCAGAGGACACTATAGTGTTGCCCACCAGCGGCACACCCGCCCCCTGCCAATGGGACAGCAGATAGTCACACAATAAAGCGCCGGTCTGATCCCCCGACAACATCCGATACCCGCCATCGCTCTGGCGGGCAGCCAGCGCGAACCGGTCGGCGTCCGGATCGTTGGCACAGGCCAACAAGGCACCTTTGTCACCGGCCTCGGCGATAACCATGTCCATGGCACCGGGTTCCTCGGGATTGGGGAAATTCACCGTGGGGAAATTACCATCGGGCTCGCGCTGGGCAGCCACGCTGTATACCTGGCTGAAACCTGCGTCCCTGAGCACCCGCTCAGCCATGGGGGCGCCGACGCCGTGCATCGCAGTATAGGCAATCCCCAGACTGGCTCGGCCCGCCTGACTCTCACCGGCGGGATGCAGCAATGGCGAATGTAAAATGGCGCGGCGATAGCGCTCGAAAAAATCATCCTGCAAAAAGGAAAGTCGCCCCTGTTTTACCGCTTCGGGCTCTGGCATCCAGGGCAATTCAAGATTGGCCGCGCGGTCAATACAGGCCGCAATGCCTGCATCGTGGGGCGGAATAATCTGCGCGCCATTTTCCCAATACACCTTGTAGCCATTGTATTTGGGCGGGTTATGGCTGGCGGTGACAACGATACCGGCGGCCGCTTCAAAATGTTTTACCCCGAAGGCCACCAGCGGCGTGGGGGCTACATGGCTGGTCAGGCGCACTTTAAAGCCCATGGCGCTGAGCACACAGGCCGCATCGTGGGCGAATACCCGTGAGTCATGGCGGCCATCAAAACCAATGACCAGCCCCCGACGCTTGGCATCCTTAATTTGTGCCTCCAGATATGCGCCCAGACCTGCACTGGTTTCACGCACCAGCAGGCGATTCATGCCCATGGGGCCCGGGCCGACAATACCGCGGATACCAGCGGTGCCAAAGGCCAGTCTGCCATCGAAGGCGGCCTCAAGCGCTCTGTCATCCCCTGCCGCCACCAAAGCCTCCAGTGCGGCGCGACTCTTGGCGTCGGGATCCCTTGCCAACCAGTGTTTTACCTTGAATGCGAGCTGGGTATCCATAACCTCTCCTTGTGCCACCTCGTAACCCTGCAGTGACCTTCATCTATTCCAAACGTCCAAATACAGCACCTATGATGGGTTGAAAACTGCAATCTGGCTGGGCCAAAAGTGCGGCTTTGGGCGCTTCCTGTTAAAAACACAATAGGCACTCGGCCATACGCACTCAAGCAAATTTGCATTTTGTACTGCTATGCCAGACATAAAAAAACGCGGCCTCACCGGGAGACCGCGTTTTTAAGATCAAGCCTTTAGAGCTTAAAGATGTTGTCTTTACTGTCTCTGTCAACCAGCTTCACGAAGGGGTCAACGCCGACAAAGCTTGGGGCTTTATCCAACTCAAAGGACAACTGATTGTCGCCGGATTTAAGAGGATGTTTCTCCAGTAAAAGCACTTGCTCTTCAGAATCTATACTGTCGGGGTCAGCAGCAAATAGCCCTATATCCACCCGCTCATTGAAGATCTCTTCCTGCTCCTTGCCTTCATTATCAGCCTTGAGCAGCCCGGCGTGGATATCCAAATCCACCCGCACCTTACCGTTTTCAAGCTCGGTAACCTTGGCATTGGTCAGGCGCAAATCATAGAGCTTGATGTCTCTGAAGGCACTGTCCACAAAGGCCAGCTCTTCATCATCAAGCCCTTGTTTAAGGTAATCGAGCAAATCCAGGGTGGTTGGGAAGGGATCGGTCCGATAACGATAACGCTCAAGGAAGGCGGCAAGATTGGCATTGAGCTTCTCTTCACCCACCATGTCCTTAATGGCCATCATCACTACAGATCCTTTCTGGTAATGGATGTACTGCTGATTTTCACTGCGCAGCAGCGGCATTTCACCAATACGCTCACCACCACGGCCACGCAAATAACGGTCAAGCTCATAACGCAGGAATTTCCTGAGCATATGGGCGCCGTATTTTTTTTCCATCACCATCAGAGCGGCATACTGCGACAGGCTCTCAGAAATTACCGCACTGCCCTGCACATCGGCGGCACCGACCTGATGGCCCCACCACTGGTGGGCGACCTCGTGGGCGGTCACGTAGTACACGGGGTCAATCTTGTCGGGATCTCTTAAATCGGTAATAAAGCCTATCCGCTCAGAGTAAGGCACAGTGTTGGCAAAACTCTGGGCAAATGAGCGGTATCCCGGGAACTCCATAATCCGCAGCTGACGATGCTGATAGGGACCAAAGGCCTGAGTGAAATAGTCGATGGAATCACGCACCGACTCCACCATGCGCTCCACGTTCCAGGGATGGTCGGGGTGATAATACACCTCGATATTAATCCCCTTGTACTGCTCCTTTTTCACCTCAAAACGGCCAGATACGATGGCGAAGAAGTTCACCATGGGGCTGTCCATTTTGTAATGGAAAAAGTTACGGCCATTTTCCTGCCAGGCTTTGGTCAGGTATCCCGGTACCAACGCCGTTTGATCGCCCGCGGTAGACACTGTGGCTTCAAAGTCGACAAAGCTGCCCTGGGGACCGAAGAAGTTGACCTGATGGAAACGTTTATCTTCGAGTTTATTGGCTCTGTCCTTGGGTGGCAGACCTCGCTTTTCGCGCTCGTGTCTGTCGAGCAGCTCGGCATCGCTCTGGTAGCCAAAGACAGGCAACAATTCAAAGTTATTGATAAAGGTGCCGTTTTCTACCAGCGTGAGATCAAAATTGTTTTCGGCAATCCCCGTGTTTTCCCGCACCAGGCTTATCTCACCCGCTATCTCGGCGCCAACGGCTATGGGCGTATCAAATACCAACCAGGCTACCGGCAGCGAATCGTCCTCATCGGCCAAACGGGCACCGGGAATATCAAACTTCAATGATGCTCTGTCGGTATGCTCTGGCAGGCTCACCAACATGCGGCTGATAGGCTCGCCGCTGCGGTTTTGCCAACGCATCTCGACACGGGCCTTCAGACGGCGCTCGCCGGGGTAGATATCGAAGTGCCCTTTTACGCTCACAGGTGACAACACAGGCGCATCGGCATACTGGCGATAGCGCTTTTCGTAATCGGCCTGACTGTCGGTCATCTCATCGGGAATACGATAGTCATTGACCACAGTGGTTTGGTAAAAGAGATAAGCGCCCATCCCCGCAAATACCGCCACCGAGGCGAAGGCCAGCACGCGACCGCCACTGCCAAGCTGATATTTCAGCAGACCAATACGGTGTTTTAGCCCCACTTCAGGGCCACGGCGATATAAGCCGAACGCGAGCAGGAACAGCAGCACAGAGAAAGCGCCCCAGTACAGCATATACAGGGCATGGCTTTGCAACGACCAGCCGTAACCGTTCATGTCGGAGTATGGCAAGGTCGGTGAGCTGGCAAAGTTATTCAGGCTGTGGCCAAAACCCCAACTGGCCAGAATAAGGCTCAGGACGTAATAGCCCACGTACAGACCCATACCGGCATACTTATTGGGGGCCAACACCTGGAAGAAAAATGCCAGAACCGCCGACATCATCAAGGGCAGCAAAATCATAAAGCCCAAACGGATGGCGTATTGCGACAGCTCGAGGTTCATCTGCCCCTTGATGAGCTGAAAGCAAATAGTGGTCAGCATGGCAATCAGATACAGAATCACCATCACCAGCGACAGAGCCACAAACTTGGAGCTCAGGAACACACGATTGGATACCGGCAGGCTGTCGATGATGTCACCCATACCTGTGCTGCGCTCACGCCAGACGATTTCACCGCAGTAAAACACCAGGATGATGACCATCAAAAGGCCGGTGGAACCCACAATCAGGTCAACCATATCCTGGGTCAGCGGCCAATTGCTGGTGCCATACCAGTTCAGGTCCCCGGCAATCATGGGCCCCAGCAGGTTAAAGATACTCAGGGCGCCGAGAATGTAGAAAGGCGCAGTAAACAGCACCTGCTTCACCTCAAAGCGCACCCGGGTCCAGAACTGGGCACGGCCACTGATATTGGGTGTGCGCACCAGCGCCGACAATGGCGGCATGACTGGTACCTTGTAGGCACGCTGCTTTTTCCCTTCTGTGCGACGGGTTAAAGATGGTTGACGATGCAAACCACTGATAGCCAGAATAAAAGCGGTAATGCTGAGCCAGATAACCCGGTTTTGCAGCATCAGGCCCTCAAGCCCCATGCTGATGGTGTTTTTCTCGGCAATGGTCCAGTAGCGCGCCACCTGGCTGTAGGTGCGAAGCGCGAAAGGATCGAGTAGGGCCGCAATCTCACGGTACTGTGGCTGGCTTGCCAGTTGCCCTGCCAATCCGTAGAGAATAAACACCGCCACCGCAGTCAGATACAGAGCCATCATGGAGCGGAACTTCTGTGCCATGGCATAGAAGAGCGCCGACAAAAACAGCAGACTTGGCATCACCAGCAGCAACATGGGCTTAAGGTAAAACCACAGGGAGATTTCCCCAAAGCGACTGGAATCCACCCAGGGCATCAAAGACCCCAGCAGGTGTCCAAGGGGCGCAAGGGTGAACAGGGTCATGACGACCAACGCACTGCCCGCAAAGCGGCCGAGCTGATAGCCTATTGGCGACAGCGGCTTCACATAAAGCAGCTCTTCCATCAGGCATTGCTGGTTACGTACCGCTGTGCTGCCAACGAAATTCACCACGGCAAACATGGCGATCACCCCGGTGATGAGCAGGGTCTGGCCGATGGCGAATGGGCTGTTTTTGAGGACTTCACCGCCACTGCCGATTTGGACGTTATCGGTTGCTGTAGCAAAAAAGCACACCAGAAACAACAACATGCCAACCACATAATAGGACGGCTGACGCAAATAGTAGCGCCATTCGAAGGAAAGTGTGTGTAAAAACATGCAGCCCTCTCTTATGCGGCCTGATGGCTTCTGTGGCTGTGCAGGGTCGAGAAATACAAGTCCTCAAGCCCGGCATCCGTGCCTTCAAACCCTTCAGGACAGGCATCCGACATCACATTCAGCACAGTGCGACCGGCAAACAGACGCTTGGAAATCACCGGCAGACGCGCTTCGAGTTCTGCGGCTTCCTGCTGTGACACGGTACGGCGCCAGATCCTGCCATTCAGGGAATCCACCAGCTGTTGTGGGTTACCTTCGAGCAATATGCTGCCCGATGCCAGAACAGCCATTTGTGGGCACAATTCGGCTACGTCTTCCACAATGTGGGTTGAGAGAATAACTACCCGCTCCTCGCCAAGGCTAACCAGCAAGTTGTGGAAACGGTTGCGCTCTTCGGGGTCAAGACCTGCCGTGGGCTCGTCCACAATCAGCAGCTTGGGATCGCCAAGCAGCGCTTGGGCAATGCCAAAACGCTGGCGCATGCCACCAGAGTAACCGCTGACCGATTTGAATCTGTGTTGATAAAGGTTGGTGTGAGCCAGCAGACCTTCAACGATTTCCTTGCGCTCTTTGGCGTTACCAATGCCTTTAAGCACCGCCAGATGGTCCAGTAAATCCAACGCCGTTACGCGGGGGTACACGTTAAAATCCTGAGGTAAATAACCCAGCATGGTGCGCAGTTTCATGGGATCGGCCATCACATCTATGCCATCAAAATGAATGCTGCCACTGTCGGCCGATTGCAGGGTTGCAATGGTACGCATCAGGCTGGATTTTCCGGCCCCGTTGGGCCCCAGCAGGCCAAACATACCCTTGGGGATTTCCAGATTGACATGGTTCAGGGCTTTCACCCCGTTATCGTAGGTCTTGGTGAGGTTTTTAATGCTTAGCATGGGTCCTTTCCGCTTATTCGAGTTCGCTAATCGGACCCGAACATACCAGAATGCACCTTAACGTCACCCTAATAATTGTAATAATTTTTCAATAATTTACAGCATGACATTCTACAAATTTGCAACATCACTGATTAATTAAGGCCATACTGACGGCTGAAGGCGCTTTTTAATGGGTAAGGGCTCCCGGCGAAAATATTTATTCATTCCCCCGATGCCAAGGGGAAATAACAGGCGTATGATTTAGCGCTTTTCGCGCCACAGGGCAGACAGGGAGTGGAATTATCATGGGAAATACAGTCATTTTAGATACTCTGCCCGGGAGGCGTCCTGCACTCAGCAAAGGCTGGTTCGTGTTGCTGCTGACGCTGACCATCCTTGCCGGTTGTCAGGTTAATACAGACACATCCGGGGAGCCCTGGGAGACGGACGCCCAACCTCAGCCCGAGCAGGTCCCCCTTGTCGTCAAAGAAGCCACAGCCCCTTCCGAGCCCGCTCTGCCTGAAGCTGAAGCCAAAGCCTACCAGAATTTATGGCAAAAAATTGCCGATGCACAGACGATAGCTGTGCCTTCCCACAGCGAAGTCACCTATTTTCTTGGGCTTAACCGCAATAATGGCCTCTTCCCCATTAATGCCCCCGCTGCTGCCGAGCCCTGGCTGTACGACATCATCAGTGAATTGGAAGCAAGGGACATGCCCCTTGAGCTCGCGCTGCTGCCATTGATTGAAAGCGGCTATCATCCGGGCGTCAAGGGACTGGGGGGCGCAGGGCTGTGGCAACTTTCCGCCCAAACAGGCCGCAATCATCACCTCAGGGTTAACCAAAGCTTCGATGGCAGGCTGGACCCCATTCCGGCTACCCGTGCAGCGCTGGATTATCTTCTTTACCTGTATGAGATGTTCAATAACGACTGGCTCTCAGCGGTTGCCGCCTACAACATGGGTGAAGGTAAACTGAAAACGGCCATCGAGCGCAATCGCCGCAAGGGCAAGGCGGAGGACTTTCTGGCGCTGGGCTTGAGCCGCAATCAGGCGCCCACCCTGTACAAATGGTTGGCGGCGCTGGCGGTTTTACGGGACCCACAAACTCAATCAGCCAGTTTCCCGCCCATTGCCAACGCGCCTGTCTTGGCAAGGGAAGCGGTGCCCAACGGCGTGGCCCTGTCCAATATTGCCCAGGCCATGGGTATGTCAGCCAAGGAACTGTCCAGACTGAATCCAGCCTTCAGGGACGGCATTGTGCCTTTCAGCGGCAAATATCAAATCAACCTGCCAGAATCCCGGCTGCCCGCCCTTAACGCAGCACTGGTGAACTTAAGGCCGTCTACCCCTGGCAAGGGCGGCAGTTATCAGGTGAAATCAGGGGATACCCTGAGTGGCATCGCCAAGCGCCATGGAATGCGTCTGGACAAGCTGTTGTCTCTGAATGGACTCAATATGAAGAGCATTATCAAACCCGGGCAACAGTTGCGGCTGGAGTAAAGATGGGGCTGGCATAAGCCGGATTTGCGCCTTACCGGGCTTAAAATACATTTGAAGTCAGTTTGAGCAACTGTGTCAGCCCCGAGACAAATCGTCCTGGGGCTAATTTGGGGGGCTTATTAATGGTGTTACGGCTGAAGTGACGCCTTGAGCCGCGCCATCCCCTCATCCAGAGAAATCAGCGGCTCGTAGTCTAAAATCTCCCGCGCGGCACTGATATCGTAGTAGTGGCTGCAAGAGAGCTGCCTGGCCACAAAGCGGGTCATCAGGGGTTCGTCCTGTTTGCCAAGAAGCGTATACATTCCTTCCAAAACCGCGCCCATACCGTAAGCAAGCCACACAGGTACCCGACGGGTCACGCCCGGCAGCTCTGCGCAGGCGAGAATTTTCGACAGCATGGACGCCATGGTGACCGGCTCGCCGTTGCTGAGGAAAAATGCCCTGCCGCCACACTCGCCGGGCTTTTCGAGCAAAGCAATCGCCGCCAGTACATGGGCATGGGCGGCGTTGTCCACGTAAATGGTATCCACCAGCTTGTCTTCGGCACCCAGGAGGCGAAGACGACCGGCGCGGCCACGCTCCAGCACTCTGGGCACCAGATGCGGATCCTTTGGTCCCCAAATAAGATGGGGCCGCAGCGCCGTGATGACCAGAGACGGCGAGCTCGCCCGCAGCATCATGGCCTCCGCCTCCGCTTTGGATGCACCATAATGATTCAAAAAATGCGCCGCATAAGGGGCAGACTCATCGATACCCGATTCATCTTTGCCATCAAAGGTCACACTGGGAGTACTGGTGTACACAATGGCTTTGATACCCAGATCCTGGCTTGCCTGCAGCACATTGGCCGCCCCGGTTACATTGGGGCCATAGTAGCTTTCACGGCTGCCCCAAACCCCGGCCTTGGACGCCACATGAAACACCAGCTCGCAGCCGTTCATCGCAGCAGACAAAGCCTTAAGGTCCATAATGTCGCCACGGTGCATCTCCACCCCCATGGCTGCGAGGGCTGGATAGGCAGAGCGGGCAATGCCGACAACCTCAATGCCGGCACTGAGCAATTGCCGACACAGCGCCTGCCCCAAAAAGCCCCCTGCGCCTGTCACCAGTACGCGGCTGACGTGGGTCTTAAGGCGTTTGGCGGCCTCCAGCTGCGCCGGATGCAAAGGATACGCCTGCGTCATTTATTCAGACCACCAGAGAGTTGTTTTTCGGCCCAAAGCGCGAGTTTTTCCCTGAAAATCTTGGCGTTGTGGCGAACATCCATGGGGAAGGACTCATGGATAAGGAAGAAATCTATCCCCTGAGTGATTTCGTGGGCCTCGGCCATTTCACGCAGCTCTCGGTACAGGCTGCTGGCATTGTTGCAGGCCTGAGAACGTTCGAGCTCAAGGCATACCAAGGGGATCTTATCCCCATGACGATGCACCCCAACCAGTGCCGAGCGGGCAACCAGCGGATGAGTATTGAAAATTCGCTCACAGGGAATGGAAAAATAGCGTTTACTGAAGGCGCCGCCTTCGGTGGCATCCACCCGATGGGCCTTACGGCCACACATCCACAGGCGGCCCAGCTCATCGAGATACCCAAGATCACCCATGCGATGCCAGAACTCTCCGTCATCGGCAATTTTGGCGATACTGGTGGCTTCATCTCTGTGATAGTAAGCGCGGCTTACCATGGGGCCTTTTACCACTATTTCACCGATTTCATAGGGTTGAAGTTTAAGCTCGTCCTGCCACTCGGCAATTGGCGCCTCGTCGATGGCGATGATTTCAAGCGCAACGCCCTGCACCGGTTTACCCACCAGAATGCCACCGCCTTTGGCTGTCACCTCACCGCTCGCGAGCAGCTCATCACTGCCAACAAAACACAGGGGCAGGCCTTCAGTGGCGCCGTAAGAATTCAGCACAGGCGCATCCGGCGGCAGTATCTGCCGGAAGCGGTTGATAGCGTCAATGGATGCCGGAGCCCCGGCAGAGATAACCCGCCTGACGCCATTCAGTGTCAGTGCATTCGCCTCGCCGTATCGGCCAAGCTTATCCAGCAGTGCCGGATTCAAAAACAGGTTGGTGCACTGGTAGTCGGCAATGGCCTTGAACAGGTATTCGGGTTTGGCCTTGATGGGGCGACTGGCATCCATACAGGGCACGATGGAGGCCATTCCCAATGCCGGACCAAAGAGGGCAAACAGCGGAAAAGTCGATAAGTCCCGCTCACCGTGGCGGATGCCATAATCCTGTTTGAGCGCCTGAATTTGCGCCTCAAACATCTGATGGCTGTATTCAACTCCCTTGGGTACGCCTGTGCTGCCACTGGTGAAAAGGATGGCGCAAAGGGCCTGCTCATCGAGCAAGGTCATGGGATAGGGCCCCATATCCTGACCGTGCTTTTCAATCTGCACCAGAGTATTGCCACCCCAGAGTTTGAGCCCCCGACCAACCGTCACCAACTGAGTGACGGTTTTTTTACCCCAGGAAAACAGCATCCTCGCCACATGGGCTTTGGGAATACCGATAAAGGCATCGGGCGCTGCTTCATCGAAACACTGGCCAAGGTTTTTGATGCCCATGCCGGGGTCGACCATCACGGGAATGATCCCGGCTTTAAAAAGCGCAAATGTCAGAGCAAAAAAATCCAGCCCGGGTGTCACCATAAGCACGGCTTTGTCACCGGCATTGAGACCTATGGCATTGAGGCCATGGGCAATGGCATCACTGCGACGATTCAGCTCACTCAGGGTCAGCTCATCATAGCAAAGCTCACCAATTCCCCGCGGCGGCTTGCCGAATCTGTGCCTTTGTACCGCCACCGCCAAGCCCTGGGGCTGAGCCTGTGCGGCCGAAACCAAATGACGGCACAGGTTGGCATTCATGACGCAAGGGCCTCGGCAGGCGCAGAGGCCGCCACAAAACGCTCAATGTGGGCTATCACTTCGTCGCTGGCATCCTCAAGGATGTAGTGACCACAGTCTTCGAAGGCGTGCACCTCGGCCTGGGGCAACTTTTCTTGCCATACGGTGAGGAAATGCCGGTCAAACACAAAGTCTTTGAGTCCCCAGCAGATGAGAGTGGGCACACGGGTAAATTGCGCCAGACTCTGCTCAATCCGGCTCACTTCATCCCAGGCGGTATCGCCGGGCTTCAAGGGGATATCCTGCACAAAACGCAGGGTAGAAATACGATTGGCCCAGCTGTTAAAGGGGGCAACGTAGGCACGTCGCATCTCTGCATTCATAGGATTGCGCTTGCAGCCAATCACAGAGGCAAGACCGGCAAAGGCATTAAAGCCACGCACCAGCAAGGTACCGAGCCAGGTGTCACGGCAGATTTTAAGCCGCAATGGCAAGGGTTTAGTGGCAGGCAAGTGGAATGCCGCTGTGTTCAAAATGACCAGTCTTTCAATGGCATCTGGATATTTGGTCGCCCAGCCCATGCCAATCATGCCACCCCAGTCGTGTACCACCAGGGTGACTTTTTCTGTCACATTGAGCGAAGCGAGCAAGGCTTCGAGATCGCCTATCCGGCTTGTCAGGGTGTAATGGTAACGGCTGTCATCGGGTTTATCCGACAAACCGCAACCTACGTTATCCATGGCAATGCAGCGATACTCGCCTTTCAGGGCGCGAATCAGATTACGGTAATACAGGGTCCAGCTCGGGTTACCGTGCACCATAACAACAGTGCCTTTCGGTGCCACGTCGCCCTCTGGTCCCTCATCGATAAAGTGAATATTATGGCCGCCGTGATTGAAAAAACGGCGTTTGAAAGGCAGCAGGCTATCCAGCATTTTATGATTATCCATTACCAGCGAAGCCCCAACATCATGCAGTTCAGCCCCGAACCTATGCCGAGGAAGCTGACCTGATCCCCCGGACGTAAAAAACCCTGGTCGTGGGCAATGGCCGCCGATACCGGCAAAGACACTGTGCCCATATTGCCAAGCTCGGCAAAAGTGGGAAATTCTTTTTCTTCAGGAATTTGCAGTGCCGAGAGCACTTGTTTTCGATTGGCTGCGCCCACCTGATGACAAATCACCTTGTCCACCTGACTTGCCAGCCATTCACGCTGTCCAAGGAAGTGTTGCCAGGTTTGTTTGGCAAGCTCTACCCCTTCTTTGAGCAGTGCCACAGCGTCTGTACGCATAAATTCACGGTACAGGCGATGTCCGGCTTCCTGCAGGCCCCACTGGCACAGCTGATAGTGCTCAGGGGCGGCCAATTGACTGGCACCCAGCAATTGATGGTTTCGCTCGGTAGCAAGGTTGAAGCTGCCGTCTGTCAGCAATACGGCAACCGCACCGGAGCCACCGGTCAGGGTCGCCAGCGACTGGGCAAAATTCTGCATAGTGGGTTCTTCGAGCATCCGCTCAATGGTGGCATCCACAATGTCGCGGGCCGATTCACAGGACACAACGAGTCCGGCTCGAATTTGGCCAAGCTCAATGCGATTGGCTATGTCCAGAATGCCCGAGAGTACACCCAGGCAGGCATTGGAAATGTCGTAGATAGCACTGTCACGGCCCACACCCAGCGATGCTGCGATGCGGCACGCCGTGGCAGGTTCATGCTGGTCACGGCACACCCCGGTATACACCACGGCGCCCAAATCGGTCGCCTTCAGGCCTGTTTCATTCAGTGCCTTCTTGGCAGCAGCAATGGCGCCATCGGACAGCTGATGCCCCAGAGGCCACCAACGGCGCTCACGGATCCCCGTAAGAGCAGCCAATTGTCCCATGGGTATACGAAACTTCTGATACAGGGGAGCAAGACGTTGTTCAAGCTCTGAGCTTGATACCACAACAGGGGCCAACTCATAGGCCATGCTGTTGATAAAAACGCGGGAATATTTCATTCAGTTCTTGTTATCTAGGATGCAAAGCACGCCCGGCCGAATGCCGTTAAGGCCCGATATTAGAGGGCCATTATCCAGAGAAATGCCGCTGTCGCCAACCAAAATACTCAAGTTTAGCCCCTCGAAGCCGGCTCATCCGACCCCTTGACCAGGGGTTTGAGTCTTAATAAAGCCCCTATTCAAACAGCCCTGACTGAAACCAGCCTGAGAACGCCGTGGCTTTTCGTCCCTTTTCAATCGGGGATAAAGGGCACGGCAAACGAAAGAGGTGAATGCCAATAAAAGCGGTTTCGTGACGCTATTTCAATCACGACGGGCGTCAATCAGGGCGTTACGGGGCGTCATCCCAGGGGGACAGAACGCACTGAGGCTCACACGGTAGCCCGATTCCAACAAAAATGCGGCCCTGTCCAGTAGCAGATACTGTTCAATCACAGGCCTGAAGAGGTGCGCCACCAGATCCAATCGCCGGGTTAGTCGCTGGCGCTGGCATCCTTTGGCCAACCATTCATCAGCATAAAAATCCGCGGGCAACACCAGGCCTTTAAGCTCACAGGCCCAGCGGCAAAAGGCATCAAAACTGCCGGAGAGCTGGCTTTGGCGCACCGAGGGTAAGGGTAAGTAGCTGTCATCCCGGCGCAAATGGCGCTGCAGGCAGTCGAACCCCAGGCGCCACTGAACTTCCTTCAGGCGGTCCTGCTTTTCTTTTGCACTGGCAACGACCGAGTGATTGAGGGGGAGCTGCAGGCCATGCTTATCGAGCACCAGTCCTGTGGCTCTGGCGCTGGCGCTGAGCCCCACGTATTGCTCCCCTTGAATAAGGTGGTAACAACAGGGCGACAGGCTGATGGCGCGGGTTTGGGCTGCGGCGGCGCGCCTTAGCAGCACCAGATGCAGCTCACCGCAGGCGTGGAGCGCAAGTGCATGCTGCTCACGCTGGAGTAACTCTGCCTCGTCTGAAAAGGCATCGGCACAGACAAAGCGTTGGTTGACACCCCGCTTTTGCGCCTCCTTTTCTCCGTCAATGCACAGCTGTTGCTGCCACTCGAGGCTCAGCACAGGCTTGTGGCTTACCGCCCCAACGAGTCTCCCAAGATGGCCTTTACCGGCGCACCACTCCAGATAGGGATACGGGGCAGGTGGCAGGCTGACGATATTGGCAAAGCGGCTTATCTGTTGCCATTTGCGGCCTTTGATCCCGGCGGAAAAACGGCTGAGATCATGTTCCGGCAGCGCCTCCAGGGTTTGACTTGCCTGCGAGTGGTGCGGTAATTGCCATAAAAAAAGCGACTGATCCCACACCTTGAGTCCGTTTACCTTTAGGTCTTGGCACAGCGCTGGCCAAAGGCTATGACAGAGTTCCGCCTGCACCAGATCCAACGCGTCAAGGCAATCATCATTAAGCGTCTCAATTGCTTGCCAGAGATTGGGAAAGCTTAGCCGCCAAGGGTTATCCTGGCGGTCAAAAGGCCGAAAATCCCAAAGCGCTGCCCCTTGCTGCAATACACAAGCCAGCGCGGCAAGTGTCGACATGACTTGCGGCAGCTGAAGTTCATGCTCGGCGCCCGATGACGGGGCGTTTTGCGGCAACGGCGCACGGGACAAAGCAGGTGCAGACATGATTGGCGAGGGTCTGAAAAATGATGAGGGGTATTATAACAAGCCAAAAAGACTTATTGCAGTTTCCCGGATGCAAAAACGGCGGATACAAGGCACGCATCAAACGGGCTGACCAGCGCCAAATTATTACCCTCCGTGCAATGCTCCAAAAAAGAAGGCCAGCTGAATTGCTGGCCTTCTCTATCGACACATCGCGAACTATTCATCTTCAGGCGTTTGCCTGCTCAGTAACCGAGCACGCCTCAAATAGCTATGTGGCAACTCTATACGAGCTGCCCGAGCACCAAAAAACTAAAATCCGACTGCAGGGGTTTGACTTGGCTCCAACACCAAACGGGCAACGCCAGTGCCCCCTGCACCGTAAGGCCGGCTGGCCTGCATACCACGACTGAAAGCAGCTGGTACTGCGGTTTGGTTCCAGTAATCAAAGGCTATTTCTTCATAAATATTGAGTCTGGGGCCCAAACCTCTGGCAACATACCAAGGCGACTGGCTATCAATTCTGCGCTCTTCAAATTCAAATACATAAATACGTGGACCCACGACACCAAACTCCAACTCTTTAAGCACATACCAATCACGGCGAGCGCATGCTTCGGTGGTCACATCACCACACTTCCAACGGTAAATCGACTGGAATGCCACATCATCCGATTCGGTATCAACCATCCAGTTGATTGGGGTGTTAAATAGGGGGGCAAAATCAGGTGGTGAGGATTGGAAACTGCCCAACTGATAACCTTCGCCATTGGCATTAAACTGCCAACCAAAATAGGCGAAACCGTCATCCCACAACAAATTGCCGTTGTCCCAGGCCGATTTACGCCATTGATTAATGGTGGTATTCCAGTACTTGCCTTCTGAATTGGTTAAGTCAAAGGTGCCAATCACACCATTCTCAAGCTCCAATGCATAATCGGTATCGGCGGCAAGCAAGTTGCCCTCGGCATCGTAAGATTCACTGAACACCTGTATATCGCTGCCTGACTGATCAAGCTTAGTGATATGCACACTGCTGCCATCTTCAAATGTGGCAACAAAGGTTCCCTTGTCATCAATGACCCAGGTAAAACTTTGTTCCAGAACGCGGGCGACACCGGTACCGTCTGCACTGACCTCAAATAGATCGGCAAACATGTCCGAATAGCCATAATCTGGATCGCCGAAGTAATAGTAGTGTTCCAAAATCCAGTCGCTTACCACATCGTCTGCCGTCAACTTGAAATCCACCAACTTGTCACCATTTCGCATCAGTTGGTCGCTGGTTTGCTGCTCCAATTTACCATCTGTTGTGATTGTAGTGCCGCCAGTCAATACTACCGGTGTCATGGTTTCCTTGACAGTTGTAACAATCCGAAAAGTATCGGTTTTCTCACCTTCAATGACCCGTTTCATTGTTGTACTTTGTGGTTTGCTCTGCACCTCAACCTGATTCACACCCGCCGCATTCAGCTGGTCAACCTGCGCCTGAGTTAAGCCGGCAACCCCCACGGCTACAGCAGGATAATAAAAAGAGCCCATGGTATCTGCGTAGGTCAGGGTTAAAGTGCCATCCGTCAGTGTCCAGGTAAATTGATGCACCCCCCTGCTAAAGGTTTCTGCCCCGGAGCCGTCGCTGTTAAAGTCAAATCGACCGCCACCACGGGACAGGAATCCTGGAGCCGCCGGAAACACCTCGTAGTAGGTTTTTGCCAGGCTATCAGCAGAAACGGGGGGAGTGAGTTCAGGATCGGCAATAATGTCATTCACGGTAGCACTGATAATACCGGGAGTGGCGTTTTCGGCCGCTGTCACGTAGCTGTTGTATGCTTCCGTATTGGTCAGCAGCTCCAGCACATTACTGACCCCCTCCGGCAAGGCAAAGGCCCCCCCTTGAGTAAGCAGTTTCACCACAGCGGCGGCCTCTATCAACTCATCCGGACTGACTGATTTTTCAACAAAGGTGAATTGATCTAAATCAGCCGGAACCTCACCATTGTTGGCTGAGACTATCAGCGAATACAAGGCGGTTGAGACCGCATTGATAGACACAGCGTTAGCGCCCTCATCGGCCAGAGTATCAGCCTTGGCAGCAGGTGGCGAAACCTGCGTTCTGGAGCTCACCTTGCCTGCCACAGCAGCCTGCACCGGATCCGCTGTCAGTTGGGGAACAAACTTGTAATACTCCAAACCTGCAGTGCCGGACGACTTCACCATGAGATTGGTAAACAGATTGGTTTCATCATCGTCGGCTTTAAGTGGCAAGGTAAAAGCACCATTGCTGTCAGTTGTGGTGCTGAAACTGGTGCCAGCCAAAGTGCCGCTGACTTCAGAGCCGGCAAAGGCTGCGTCAGCGACATTCCCTGTGACGGTATAAGTCACCATGACCGGGGTCACGGTAACAGTTCCGACTACCGAAGCAGATTCATCATCATCGTCAGTAACCATCAAACTGAAGCCCAGATCGGTATCAGCCGAAACACTTGGCGCCGTAAAACTCAAGGAAGCCGTGGTTTCACCGGTCAGGATTACCGGGGCGCCAGAGGTTTGAGTCCAAAGATATGAGCTGATACTGCCATCCGGATCTGTTGCCGAGGCGGTCAGGGTCACAGCCGACTTTTCAACTGCACCTTCAAAGGCGGCAGTAACCGTGGGCAACTGATTGTTGGCCACCAGCACCGAAACGGTGGCACTGGCTGTTTGATTGGCGCTGTCTGTCACTGTGACCCTAAGCACTGCAGTCCCATCTGCATCAACGTTTGGCGCGGTTACACCAACGATGGCACTGGTGATGTTGGCCAGCGTTAATGTGGGACCAGATTCCTGAGTCCATTGATAGCTGAGCGAGCTACCATCGTCCTTACCGACCGAAATAATATCGACGCTTCGGTTTTCTTTCAGCGCCACAGAACTCGCAACAGTTACCGTTGGCATTTCATCGGGGTCATCAGAGCCGCAGGCTGCCAGTAAGGCGCAGGCCACAAAACTGACAGACAACTCTTTGAAATTTTTAAATTTCATCGTCACTCCTTAACGAACTATTGGGTATACACGAGAGGTATGGGATAGAAAAGTCGATGGGTATTGACGAATTACAAGGAATCAGTTCGCCTTTTCACCAATCAGAAAAAGCGTAGATCAAAGTTTAAAAAGCGCACGAGAATTAGTCTGATTACATTTCAGCCGCCAACAAGAGATGAATTAAGACTAAAAAATTGAAAGTCGGCCAGAGTGATATTCAATACATCTTTATCGTAAGCAGCAGCCGATGCTACACTCTGCCCGCCGATGTTGTATGCCCGGAGCCAACCTATGATCCAATCCCCCTGCGTTGCCCGCTGTGGTCTCAATGATGAGGACTACTGTATGGGTTGCCTGCGACATATCGATGAAATCGTGGGTTGGTCTCAGGCAAGTGATGAGCGCAAACTGGAGATCCTGGCCAGTCTGCCCACCCGCAGAAAAGCCCTCGAAGGTGAAAATAATCAGCCACTGAGCAGGGCCAAGTGGCTGGAATCAGAAGCCCGCTTGGGGCTCGATTAATCCGGCTAACCCGCTTTATTGTGCCTTGAGCGCGGCCTCTGCCAGCCCCCTTGTGTGTTCAAGCAGGCGCTTATCCCCCAGCGCGCCATGGCCCGGCACCACTGTGATGACTTCAGGGAATTTCGCTATCAGCCGCGACATGGACTCAGGCCAGTCAGGCAATGAGCCATCGCCATAAAACCCCATAAACCGGGTTGACGCCTCCCGCACCAGGCAGCCGCCAAAGAGCAGCTTTTCGTGAGGCAGGTACACCACCAGATTATCCATCGCATGGCCAGCACCGGGATAAAACACCTCTACCTTGTTGCCAAAATACTGTATTTCGTCGCCACTGAAGGTGTGGGTCGCCAGCGTCTTTTGATGTTGCCTCAAAAGGGCCTGGGTCGCCTCAGAGCTTAGGGTGGCGATACCGGCTCTCTCAAATACCCCAAAGCTGCCGGCCCTGTCTTCATGCCAATGGGTGGCGAGCACGGCTTTTACGGTTAAGTCTTTAGCCTTTGTCCATTCGAGCAAGGCCTCTGCATCGGCATCCGTCCAGGGCGTATCCACCACAAACGCCTCTTTGCCATCCACGATTATCAGACCATTGGCGGAGACTTTGCCAAAGCCTTCGACTTCTTTCTCGCTCTGGTGCAGGAAAAGCCCATCAGACAAGGGCGTGATTTCCAGTGCCTGCGTATTGGCAATAGTCCCTATCATCAACGCAGTACACCAGCTTATTGCAATCCTCATGGACACTCCTTTATCAGAACAAAAGCGCCGCACGAGGCGGCGCTATTCATACATCTCTGGGTCAACAAGCCGTATCCCCTCAAAACGCCTTATCAGGCACCGACCTGGTCACTGCCGTTGTGGCTATGGTGCGTCTCGGTTAAACGGCGCATCAGCGGCAATACCGCCAGTGCAATCAGGGTGCACCCCAGGGCCGCAAAACCCAGCTTATTAAACAGGCTGGTATAGATGGTCAGGGTTTCCAGCGGATTGGTAATGCCTTGCGGCACGCTGGCAAAGTTGGCCACCACACCGCCCAGATACTGGCTGATACCAGTTGCCACAAAGTAGGCACCCATCATAAAGCCGCCCATGCGCTCGGGCACATAGCGAGCAATCATGGCAAGGCCCAGTCCACTCACCAAGAGCTCGCCCAGCGAATAGGCGCCATAGCCCCAAATCATCACCCAGCTTGAGGTCTTGCCGTTTACGGCAAACTCTCCGGCCACACTGTAGATAAAGAAGCCTGCGGCCACCACGGCAAACCCCAGGGCAAACTTGGCGGCAATGGAGATATCCTTGTTGTGCTTGCCTCCCCAGGCATAGGCCCAGGCAAGGATTGGGCTTAACACCATGATCCAGATGGGATTAAGCGCCTGAAACTGCGCTGGAGACCAGGTCCACAAATGCTGCCCCATCACCACAAAGTCCCAGTCTACGTTTCGCAGTGCAAAGAGCGCCAGCGAGGTGGACATCTGCTGGTAAAAGATAAAAAAGAACACAGATTGCAGCGTCAGTACCAGCGCGGCTAACAGCCCTGCCCGCTCGCTCTCTTCACTGGTGCGGATAAGGTGGATAAAGATCCCCAGCACCACCAGGCCTGCGCCGTACACAAATACCCGGGCGATATCTTCAAATTCGAGTATGACCGCAGAAACCACCACCGCCAGCAGCGATGCCCCCAATACAGCCGCAAGCTTGCGCTTGTCCACCGGCAGCAGGTCTGGCTCAGAGCCATAATTATCCAGGGTATGGCGCATCATCATGTAGTTGCCGATACCGACAATCAGGCCCACGAAACACACAGCAAAGGCGGCGTGCCAACCAAAGCCGTCACCATAGTTGGCGTTGACGTAGTCCTTAATCCAGGGGGTGAGCAACATGGAGAAGGTCGAACCTACGTTGACCGCCATGTAATAGATGGTGAAGGCACTGTCGATTTTGGAGTCGTCGCCATCATAAATTTTGCGTACCAGATTACCGGCATTGGGTTTGAACAGCCCGTTACCCACCACGATAACCCCGAGGGCTGAGAACAAAAACCAGGTATTATCGGTCGGCACGGCCATGAGGGCGTAACCCAGCGTCAATATCCCTGCGCCCAGCAGCATGGTGCGCTTGGTGCCGAGCACCTTGTCTCCGACCCAGCCACCGATGGCGGGCGCCACATAAATGAGTGCGGCGCAGGCGCTCCACACCAAATTGGCGCGCTCATCGGCAAAGCCAAGGCGCTGAACCATAAAGTAAACAATCAGCGCCTGCATACCGTAGAAGCCAAAACGCTCCCACAGTTCAATCAGCGACACCGTCATAAAGGACCGGGTCTTGGAGACCTGTGTATTCCCTGTTGTCATAGCCAAATTCCCATCTTGATTATTGTTGTGATCCAGCCCGAGTATAGGGGGAGCATGGCGGCAAACCAATCAGAATTTGTTCACTTGTAAAGCAAAAACAAGGTGGCAAGTGGCACAGACAAAAAAAGCGCCAACCAGGCGCTTTTTTCATTGAAAGATGTGATTACTTCTTATTCGACATCAGGGATTTAAGATCGGCAAAGGGATTGTACGTTGCCGCCTCTTGCTTCGCCTCCTGGGTACTGCCATAGCGAATAAGCTCTTCAAAACGGGAGTGCTCATTATCGTGGCAGTAAAGGCACAGCAGCTCCCAGTTAGAACCATCAGGCGGGTTATTGTCGTGATTATGGTCCCTATGGTGCACCGTCAGTTCCGACAGGTTTTTATGGGTAAATTCACGGGCACAGCGGCCACACACCCAGGGATAAAGCTTCAGCGCCTTTTCGCGATAGCCACCTTCACGTTTTTCACGGTATTCGCGCTCTGCAGCCAATACCTTATCGAGTTTACTTTGGGTCATAAAAGTCAGGTTACAGCCTATGTTGGGCGCAGCATAACGCGCCAATCAGTCCGGTGCAATCGTGGCGCATCAGCTATCCGGGTTAACCGCTTCACTCACGGATAAATGCAGATAGTGCAGATATTTTTCATACTGAGTTACTGCATCGGCCTGCAACTGCTCAACTGTGTAGCCAAGCACATCATAATGCTGTCCACCGTGCTCCAAAAACACTTCCACCCGGTAAAAGTCATCGTCGGTCTCCTCCACACCATGGACCGGCACTTTAGAATACTGCCGCAGCCGCAGACCATAAACGAAGTCGGGATGATTGTCGCTGGCAATCAGCAGCCTGACCCTGTCCTCTTGCTGCACCACGCGGGCATCAATACCTTCATTCACGAAGGCAGAAGCCACTTGCTTCAACGCCTGGCGGGCAGGCCCGCGGATAAAGGCCCGGGCATCTTTGGCGGAAGGTTGATTCACCAACACTTTCAGACGCTCCCGCCATTCAACGTTGGCACTGGCATACTGCACACTGGTGTGATGCAACTGCACACTGGATAGCTTAAGCCAGTCATCCTGCAGTGCCTTAAAAAGCCCAAGGCAAATCAGCAACATCACTAACAAAAAGGGCATGGCGCTGGCAATGGCAGCGGTTTGCAGTGCCTGCAAGCCGCCAGCCAGCAAGAGCACAGAAGCCACTACGCCCTGCATCAGCGCCCAAAACACGCGCTGCCATACAGGGGACGACATATCGCCACCGGAAGTGAGGTTATCAATCACCAGACTGCCGGAATCGGAAGATGTCACAAAGAAGGTGACCACCAGACACAGGGCCACCGCCGAGAGCAAGGATGTGAGCGGCAACTGCTGGAAGAACACAAACAGCGCCACAGACACGTCGCTGGATACGGCATCGGCGAGCACTGTATTACCCTGATGCAAAATCTGGTCTATGGCCGAGTTGCCAAATACTGTCATCCACAAAAAGGTAAAGCCACTGGGCACAAAGAGCACCCCCAGCAGAAACTCACGAATAGTGCGGCCACGGGAGACCCGCGCAATAAAGGTGCCCACAAAAGGCGACCAGGAAATCCACCACCCCCAGTAAAGTAAGGTCCAACCGCCCAGCCAGTCGTTTTTCTGCTGATAGGCGTATAGATTAAATGTTTTGCCAACAATATCAGAGAAATAAGCACCAGTGTTTTGTACAATGGCCTGCAGCAGCGCCACAGTAGGCCCCACCAGCAGCACGACCAGCATCAATACCACCGCCAACAGCAGATTGAGCTCGCTGAGGCGCTTAACCCCTTTATCAAGCCCGGAGAACACAGACACTGTGGCAATCAGGGTAATGACCGCAATGAGCCCCACCTGCAGGGGGGTACTGACCGGAAACTGGTCACCGAAAAGAAAATTAAGCCCGGCATTCACCTGCAACACACCAAAACCCAGCGATGTGGCAACACCAAACATGGTGCCCAGCACGGCAAACGCATCCACCGCATGGCCAATCGGTCCGTGAATACGCTCGCCAATCAAGGGATAAAGCGCGCTTCTTGGCAGCAGCGGTAACTTATGCCGATAGGCGAAGTAAGCCAGACTCAATGCCACCACAGCATAGATGGCCCAGGCATGAATGCCCCAGTGAAAGAAGGTAATTTTCATCGCCTGCCTGGCGGCCTCTATTGACTCGGGCGTAGCATCCGGCGGGGCTATCAGGTGCATAACAGGCTCTGCCACCCCGAAAAACATGAGCCCTATCCCCATGCCAGCCGAAAACAGCATGGCTATCCAGCTCTTATAGCTGTAGTCGGGCTCGGCATGATCGGGACCAAGCTTGATATCACCGAAACGGCTGACCATCACAAAGACAATAAAAACCAGAAAGACGGCCACACCGAGCACATAAAGCCAGCCAGCTTTGACTTCAAGCCAATGCTGCACTGCACCAAACCATTGTTGAGCCTGCTGCGGCCAGATGGCACCGAGCGCCACCAGGAGGGTGATAAGAAAAAGAGAACCGAAAAAAACCGGCCGATTAATACTGTATTTGAGTGCCATTATAGCTCCGTTGGCTAAGGCAGAACCTCGTCCCTGGTGACACTGATATAAACAGCTGAAATGTCGGGGCTGGTCCTGCACAAATTGCTGGAGAGGCGACGCAGGATACCACAAAAGCACCTGAAAAGGCGGCCGCAATCCGCTTTTAACGCCAATACAGAGTGTGAGTCACGCTCTTCCCGCCATGTAAAAAGGTAGCGCTTCAGCGGTATTTTCGCTTGCTGCCCCCCATTGACTTTACCGGGTAAGGCAAGAAATACTGTCAAATAAATAAAACAACATGTTCAATATCAGTCAAAGCTTGTCGGAATTCTGTGGTATCCCCAAGCCGCGATTGCTCAACTCGAGGCCGCTATGCCCTTTGCCAATCCACAGGAAGCGATAGACTTTCTTGATAAACATCCCCAGGTTCAGCACGTCGAAGTCTTCATCATCGACCCCAATGGCATTCCCCGGGGCAAACTCCTGCACCGTCAGGAAGTGCTGTCTATGTATCGTCACGGCCGTCCTCTGCCCAGCACTATTTTGGGACTGACGGTTCAGGGGGACGATGTAGAAGATACCGGTCTGGTTTGGGAAGTCGGTGACGCCGACTGCCTGGCGTTTCCCATCGAAGGCGGTTTGCTGATGCAGCCATGGCGTGCTCAGCCCACCGCTCAGGTGCATCTCACCATGCACCCCGAGGCGGGTATGCCCGCTGCTGTGGCCGATCCCCGCCTGGTGCTTTCCAAAGTAATAGATTCCCTGCAAGCCGATGGTTTTTATCCGGTAATGGCAGCAGAGTTGGAGTTTTTCCTGCTGGATCAGCGTTTCGATGCCAATGGCAGACCCCAGCCAGCAATGCAAAGCGATGGCCACAGACCCCACCAAACTCAGGTGTATGGCATTTTGGAGTTGGAGCGACTGCAGCCCTTCCTGGACGATCTTTACCACGCCTGTGAGGTGCAGGGCATTCCTGCGCGCACCGCCATTTCCGAGTATGCGCCCGGCCAGGTAGAAATCACCCTCGAGCACAGATTCGACGCGCTTCAGGCCATGGATGAAGCGGTTCGCTACAAGCGACTGGTCAAGGGGGTGGCCGCAAAACATGGTATGCAGGCCTGCTTCATGGCTAAACCCTTTGGTGAGTTGGCAGGCAGCGGCATGCATATGCACGTCAGCCTGGCCGACGCCGATGGCAACAACCGGTTTGCCAGTGACAACCCCGAAGGTACACCAGAGTTGACCCAATCCATCGCCGGCATGATGGCGACCCTGGAAGATGCCCAGTTGCTGTTTTGCCCCAATGCCAACTCCTTCCGCCGCTTTCAAAGCGCAAGCTACGCCCCAATCGCCAAGACCTGGGGCGTGAACAACCGAACCGTTTCATTCAGGGTACCCGGTGGCCCGGCGCCCAGTCGCCATGTGGAACATCGCATCTGTGGCGCAGACGCCAATCCTTATCTGGCGGCAGCGGCGATATTGGCGGCATGCCATCATGGTATCCGCAATCAGTTGTCACCCGGTCAGGCGATTGTCGGCAACGGCTACGAAGGCAAACATCAAACCCTGCCCACCGACTGGCTGTCGGCACTGACCAACTTCGAGCGCTCCGAGTGGATGAAGTCAGTATTGGGTGAGGATTTCCACCGTATTTACGGCAGAATTAAGCGCGCCGAGTACCAGGAGTTTATGGCCGAGGTTGGCCAGCAGGACTGGCACTGGTACTTAACCCACGCCTGATAATGACTACCTAAAAAGCAAAAAGCGCCCGAGGGCGCTTTTTAGTTTCAGCACTGCTAAAGGCTCAGTCCCACACCAGCTCACTGAAGTGTTTGCGGCACATGGACTCGTAGCTCTCGTTGCCGCCAATGGCCACCTGAGCACCATCACGCACCGGATTCCCGGCACCATCACGGCGCACCACCATGTTGGCCTTGCGGCCACAAAAACAAATGGTTTTCAGCTCCACCAGCTTATCGGCCCAGGCCAGCAGATACTGGCTGCCGATAAATAGCTCGCCGCGAAAATCGCTGCGAAGGCCGTAACAAAGCACAGGGATATCGAGCTTATCCACCACATCGGTAAGCTGACGCACCTGGGTTTTGGACAAAAACTGGCTCTCATCCACCAACACGCAGTGCAGTTGCTGCTGACTGTGGTGAGTGGCAATCAAATCCATCAGGTTATCTTCACTGCCAAACACGGTGGCGTCGGCCTGAATGCCGATACGTGAAGCCACCTTACCCACGCCATATCTGTCGTCAATGGCGGCGGTCAGCACCAGGGTATTCATGCCCCGTTCGCGGTAGTTATAGGAAGACTGTAGCAGCGAGGTGGATTTGCCGGCATTCATTGCCGAGTAATAAAAATAGAGCTGAGCCAACGCGAAAACCCCCTGAAAAAAATGCCGGGCTATCTTAGCGCAGCCCCAGCCCCAGTGCCAGTTCCCACAACAATTCAGCCTTATTTAAGACCGCCTCGTTAGCCTAGCCAGTCATCAAAAAACCACAATCACAACAACAAGCAGGAAGAAACCATGCATAAAAGCCTTATCGCCCTTGCCGTAGGCGGCGCGCTCTTGTTGGGCGGCTGCGCCCTTGGCCCGTCCGAAAGTGGCGTAAACAATGGCGATGTAGCCACCGCTGTCGCCGTCATTGGTGCTGACAATCCCTTCTTCGCGCCAAGCGCACTGCAATATCAGGCGCCCAACTTTGCCGCCATCAAGGACAGCCATTTTGAACCAGCGCTGTTGCAGGGCATTGCCGAGCACAAGGCTGAGATCCTGGCCATTGCCAACAATCCTGAGCCAGCCACCTTTGAAAACACCCTGGTGGCCATGGAAAAAAGCGGCGCCCTGCTGACCCGCACCTCCAAGGTGTTCTATAACCTGGCGGGCACCGACTCCAACCCTACCCTGCAAGCACTCCAGGCCAAGATGGCACCTTTGATGTCGGCTCACTCTGACGACATCAACCTGAACCCGACTCTGTTTGCCCGCATCGAAAGCCTGTACAACCAGCGCAACGACCTTGGGCTCACCAAAGAAGAAGTGCGCCTGATTGAGGTGTACCATCAGCGCTTTGTGATGGCTGGCGCCAAGCTCACCGAAGCGCAGAAGACCCAAATTCGTGCCCTGAACGAAGAGCACTCCAAGCTGACCGATGAATTCCAGCAGCGCCTGCGTCGCCTGACCAAGGAAATCGCCGTGGTGGTAAACAGCAAAGACGAGCTGGCGGGTCTGTCTGACAGCGCTATTCGTATGGCGGCAGCCGATGCCAAGGCCGCAGGCCATGACGGCAAGTTCCTGCTGTCTATCACCAACACCACCCGTCAGCCAGTGCTGGCACAGCTTGAAAACCGTGAGCTGCGTAAGCGGGTATTCGAAGCCTCTGCCAACCGTGGCCTTGAAGGCGAAAACGAAACTGCCTCTCTGGTTGCCCGTCTGGCACAGCTTCGCGCCGAACGCGCTGCCCTGCTGGGCTTTGACAACTGGGCCAGCTATCGCCTGGCGCCACAAATGGCTGGCAGCCCTGAAGCCGTGTACGAGCTCTTTGGCACCATGGTGCCAAAAGTCGTGGCCAACACCCGCAAAGAGGCCGCCGACATTCAGGCGATGATTGATAAAACCGGTGGCAATTTCGAGCTCAAGCCTTGGGACTGGGCCTTCTACGCCGAAAAAGTGCGTCAGGAAAAGTACGCCCTGGATGAAGAGAGCCTCAAGCCTTACTTCGAATTCAACCGGGTGCTGGAAGATGGCGTGTTCTACACCATCAAGGAACTCTACGGCCTGACCATGAAGCCGCGCCCGGATCTGCCGGTATACCACCCCGATGTAAAAGCCTATGAAATGTTCGATGAAGACGGCACCAGCCTGGCCATCTTCTACGCCGACTACTTTGCCCGCGACGGCAAGCGTGGCGGCGCCTGGAAGAGCTCCTTCGTGGACCAGTCCGGTCTGCTGGGTAACAAGCCAGTGGTTGTGAACGTGATGAACATCAAGAAGGCACCGGACGGCGAGCCGACCTTTGTCAGCTACGATGAAGTGACCACCATGTTCCACGAAATGGGTCACGGCACCCACGGCATGCTGTCAAAGGTGAAATACCCAACGCTGGCAGGCACCAAGGTATCCCGCGACTTCGTTGAGTTCCCATCCACCTTCGAAGAAGACTGGGCAGCCCACCCCAAGGTGCTGGCCAACTACGCCCGTCACTATCAGAGTGGCGAGCCGCTGCCAAAGCCATTGCTGGACAAGTTGCTCAAGTCACGCAGCTTTAACCAGGGCTTCGACACCCTGGAATACATGTCAGCCGCACTGGTAGACCTGGAATGGCACTCACTGAAAGCCGGTGACAGCCTCAAAGACGTTGCCAGCTTCGAAGCCGCTGCGCTCAAGAAGCACGGTGTAGACATTGGAGCCGTGCCACCACGTTACCGCTCAACCTACTTCGCCCACGCCTTCCCGGGCGGCTACAGCGCCAGCTACTACGCCTACATGTGGTCTGAAATTTTGGCAGCCGACGCCTATGCCTATGTGCAAACCCAGGGCGGTCTGAACCGTGAGATTGGTATGAAGTACCGCAAGACCATTCGTGAAGTGGGCAACAGCGTACCGCCTATGGAAGCCTACATTAACTTCCGTGGTCAGGAGCCTACCACCGACGGTTTGCTGGAGCGCCGCGGCCTGAAATAATCGGCGCGACTTGCACCGGAGCAATACAAACCACAAAAAAAGCCGCTCAATTGAGCGGCTTTTTCCTGTCAGCTAAAGCGGTTCAGCCTTTTCCTGCCTTGATCCTGAGGCCAATCACCGACAGCACAAAGAGCACTGAGCTGGTACCAAATCCTGCCCATACTGACTCGGTAAAGCCCATCACGGTATAGCCAGCCAAACTGATCACCGCCACAATCAGCGCGTAAGGCAGCTGAGTCACCACATGGTCGATGTGATGGCAGCTGGCACCGGTGGACGACAGAATCGTGGTATCGGATATCGGCGAGCAGTGGTCGCCAAATACGGCACCGGCCAGCACAGCCGCCAGCATCGGCAGCATCATGGAGGTGTGACTGCCCATGGCCATGTCGGCGGCAATCGGCAGCATAATGCCGAAAGTGCCCCAACTAGTACCTGTGGCAAAGGCGGTGAGCCCGGCGAGCACAAACATCACCGCCGGCAGCAGCGCAAAGGGAATATTGCCGCTGGCGAGACTCGCCATAAACTTGCCGGTTTCCAGCTCGCCGATAATACCGGCAATGGTCCAGGCAAACAGCAGAATGTAAATGGCAGGCACCATGGAGCGGGCACCCTGAGTGAGTGCGGTGATTATCAGCTTGCTCTCAAGCTTTTGCACCATGGCCTGTACCAGAGTGACCCCCAGGCCAACCAACGCACCGAAGAACAGTGAGCCGCCCACATCAGTTTTCTCAAAAGCGCCAATCAGCGAAAACGGCAGTTTTTCATCGGCAAGGGCCGAAGCGCCGCTTTGGATCATAAAAAACAAGGTGGCAAATACCAGGGTGCTGATGGGCACAAAGAGACCCGCGATGTGGCCTGTATCGGCCTCCGGCAGTTCAGCACTGGCGCCCGGCGGTGTGCCCTTGGCTTCATCGTACAAATTGCCACGCATGGCGTTTTGCTCATGGGTCTTCATTGGACCCACATCCAACCCCATAAAGGCCACACACAGCAGCAATAACAGCGCGAAAATGGCGTAGAAGTTCATCGGGATCATCTGAATGAATACCGACAGATGACCCGCATCGCTCATCCCATGGCTGGCAAGAATGCCGCCAATCAGTGCGATGATGTAGGCTCCCCAGCTGGAAACCGGTGAAATGACGCACACAGGCGCGGCGGTGGAGTCCAGCAAATAAGCCAGCTTGGCACGGGAAATATAGTAACGGTCAGTCAGGGGGCGGGAAATGGACCCCACCACCAGACTATTGAAGTAGTCGTCGATAAAAACCACACAACCCAAAAACATGGTCAGCAGCTTGGCGTCACGCTTACAGCGGATACGTTGCCTTGCCCAATCGGCAAAGGCGCGGGCGGCACCGGAGACTGTAATGAGGGCTGTGATCATGCCCAAGAGCAACAAAAAGCCGAGAATATAGAGGTTCCAGCTGTTGAGCGCACCATCGCTCCACACCAGATTGGTAACCCGGTGAGCCAGAAACTCAGCGCTGGCGAGTGGGGCAAAATCGTTCAGCAGCAGGGTACCGGTCAAAATCCCCAAACCAAGGGACAAGAGTACCTTGCGGGTCAATACCGCCAGTACGATAGCCACAACCGGCGGCAGCAGGGAAAGCGCCGAGTCGGCATAACTTATCAATGTCATTGAAATATCTTCGCTTTAAACGAATGGAGGGCGACTGAACTGGTGGGAAACGGCAAAGATACCCAAAAACACCTGTCCTATCAGTAGCGCTCCATAGTAAATACAACATCTGTCATCCCGACAGAAAATACTATGGCAGTGCCGTTTCTTTCGAAAACGACCCCAGCGGAAGGCGGTGATACACACATCCACTTCGGCGCCAATACCCTTTCACAGCCCGTCAACGGCATCACCCTATTGACTGTTACTGATGCTTGGCGCACCTCTACTCAGGACGCCTGTGTGCAGGCGTGCGGCACATAAAAACACAAGCGGCCCGGGGGAAGCTACCCCCAGGCCGCATATCGTGACCAAGATCACAAATTAAAGCAAGTCTATCAGCTTGGGGACTGCCTCAAACAGGTCGGCTTCCAAGGCATAATCCGCCACCTGGAAGATAGGCGCTTCCGGGTCTTTGTTGATGGCCACAATCACCTTGGAGTCTTTCATACCCGCCAGATGCTGGATGGCGCCGGAGATACCCACGGCAATGTAAAGCTGAGGCGCCACAATCTTACCGGTTTGACCCACCTGCAAATCGTTGGGCACAAAGCCTGCGTCAACGGCGGCGCGGGAAGCGCCCACGGCGGCGCCGAGCTTGTCGGCCAGTTTTTCCAGCAGGGTAAAGTTTTCACCACTGCCCATACCACGGCCACCGGACACGATAATGCCAGCATTACCCAGCTCTGGGCGCTCAGAAACAGTCAGCTCCTGGGATACAAAGGCGCTCTTGGCGGTAAAGACCTTATCCAGTGCTTCAATGGCAGCGCTGCCACCATTCGCAGCGGCATCGAAGGCACTGGGACGAACCGTCATGACCTTCTTGTCATCCAGGCTCTCCACAGTTGCCATGGCGTTGCCGGCATAGATAGGGCGCACAAAAGTATTGGCATCAACTACCTTAACCACTTCGGAAAGTTGAGCTACATCGAGCAGTGCGGCAACCCGTGGCAGCGCATCTTTACCCATGGAGCTGGCGGCAGCCAGAATGTGACTGTAATTGCCAGCCAAATCCAGCATCAGCGCGGCCAGGTTTTCACCCAGATGCGCAGCATAGGCAGCATTGTCGGCAACCAACACCTTGGCAACGCCGTCGATGGCGGCAGCGGCGTCAGCAACAGCACCACAGTTATGGCCAGCAACCAGCAGGTGAACCTCACCACCGATGGCCTTGGCGGCACTCACAACCTTGGCGGTATCCAGTTTCAGGCTGGCGTTATCATGTTCTGCAAGGACGAGAATGCTCATATCAGATCACCTTTGCTTCGTTTTTCAGTTTTTCCACCAGCTCTTCAACGGAAGACACCTTGATACCAGCCTGACGGGTTGCAGGCGCAGCCACACTGAGCAGCTTATGATGCTGCTTCAGGGTGACACCCAGATCGGCAGGGCTCAGGGTATCGAGCGGTTTGCGCTTGGCTTTCATGATATCGGGCAACTTGGCGTAGCGAGGCTCATTGAGACGCAGGTCAGAAGTCACAATGGCTGGCATGGGCAGCTTAAGGGTTTGCAGACCACCATCCACTTCGCGGGTCACCAGCAGCTCACCGCCTTCTACCACCACTTTGGAAGCAAATGTTGCCTGAGGGGCATCCATCAGCGCCGCCAGCATTTGACCGGTTTGATTGTTATCACCGTCGATGGACTGTTTACCCAGCAACACCAGTTGGGCCTGCTCTTTGTCCTGTACGGCTTTTAAAATCTTGGCAATGGAAATGGCAGGCAGGTTGTCGTCGGCTTCGACGTGAATGCCACGGTCAGCGCCAAGGGCCATGGCAGTACGCATTTGCTCCTGTACTGCCTTGCTTCCCACGCTCACCACCACGATTTCGCTGGCATGACCCGCTTCTTTAAGGCGAACTGCTTCTTCAACGGCAATTTCACAAAAGGGGTTAATCGCCATCTTGAGGTTAGCCGTGTCCACGTCTGTGTTATCGGCCTTCACCCTCACTTTCACGTTGGCATCCACCACGCGCTTTACAGGCACCAGTATCTTCATAGGGTTTCCTTCCTGCACCTTTTTTGTTGGGGACGTGATACTCGCACGGTATGGGTGAGTATCACACAATAGCGCAACTTTAAGTGCTGTTAACGTAAACGTCAACCTGTCTCAAACGAGCGTTTGCGAGTTTGATTGGTTTATCACTGGCCAGATTTATGAACACACTCGAGATTCGCCAGCCCTCCAGATGTTGGCGTTTCAGGGAAAGGCTTGATGGCAGAACGACAGGACTCCTTAGGAAGGTGCGAACACGTCCTCGCACCGCTCTGGCTATGATAGCGACGACAGCTCAAGGCATTTATCTGAAGGCATGCCGAGGCATGGTGAAGTTGAATAAGGCCGACATGGTGTTGCTATCAAAGCCCCGTAGGGAGCAGCTTACAACGGCATCTGCCAGGTTACCTGCTTTTGAAATCAAAGCGGTGCGAAGGACTAAGGCCATTCGGGGCGAACAGTCACTTGCAACTATCCACTTTAAGCTCACGCAGAGCAAGCCCGGGACTTATTCACAACTTCCCTTATAGGAAAGGCCGGAGTGTATTGTGCGAGCCTCACTGCATATCCCCCAACGAGCAGCCGCTTAGATGGTTCAGCCTCTTAATACTGACCACGCACGCAACAAGCGAAACAATAAGATTACGCTGGGGGAATTGAATTTTAGGGTTGAAACAGCGGGCGATGAATATAAAACAGAAATATGCTCAGGCTAGGCGACAATTTCCCGCGGCAGGTTTCAATACGACTTTAGGGATAGCGTACCCTATTCCATGCGATAAACGCGTCGTCATCATTATTGAAGGTATTGCCCGGACTAAGGCGCCTGATACATTTCCAGTGGATAGTTTTCAGTCTCTGTTCATGCTGTAGAATGACCAAGAACGCATTTTCCAGAATAAAACTAATCCTTTTGACAAGAATCACTTAATAATTTCGGTTTTTTAATTGCAGATTGAATTATTTATTTCTATTATTTCATTCGATGTGAAAATTAACTTGTTATTTAAATTGGGAAGCGAGTTTACCATGAGCGAATTCCTCGAAATTTTGACCCACGGTCGTCGTCTGAAAGCAGCTGTTAAAGATTTGTCTTTGGATGAGCTGCGTGATCTTGGCGCCAAACTCGAAAAAATCATTGTTGAGCGCGAAGCCGAAGCCGAAGAAGAATTGAAAGCCAACGCCGAGCGTATTGCTAAAATTGAAGAAATCCGCAAGCAAATGGCCGAAATCGGTCTGTCTGTTGAAGATTTGGGCGTGACTGCAGCAAAACCAGCCGCGAAGAAGCGCGCTCCCCGTCCACCAAAATATAAGATTGTGGTTGACGGTGAAGAAATCACCTGGACCGGTCAGGGCCGCATGCCAACGGTATTCAAGAACGCCGTTGAAGGTGGCGCGTCCATGGATGACTTCCTCATCTAAACTGTCATCCAAATTAAAGGCCGATCTCCATCGGCCTTTTTTATTTCCTTTCGAAAACCTTTTTACATTTCTGTGCTGCCATTCTGCCCCGAATTCCGCTAACCTCTCAGTTACTTTTGCCTAAAATAACTGCGACGCTTTCATAATGATAAATAACAATAATTTGGCAGTGCTGCTGATAGGTTTGACACTTGTCGCCACCCACAGCAACGCAAAAACACTACTCACCTCGGACCCTACTCCCCTGATTGCACTGCAAGGCGCCAAATTACATCTGGCTCCGGGGCAAACCCTGGAAAAAGGCACACTGCTCATTGAAGGCAACCGTATAAAAGCAGTACTGACAGGAAACGACATTCCTGCTGGTGCTCGGGTAGTTGAAATGGCGGGCCTGGATATCTATCCCGGGTTTATCGACCCCTTTACCCAATATGGCATTAGTTTTGAGTATCCCACCGAAACCAAAAGTTCGCCGGTATACGAAATAAAACGTATCGGGGGTAATGCTGCCAACGGTGCCGTGCACGCTGAGAAACAATGGTCTCAGTATTTCGCTCCCGATAAAGAAGCCGCACTAAGCTGGATAAATAACGGCTTTACCAGTGTGCAATCGGCAAAGTTGGACGGCATTTTTCGCGGTCAGGGTGTGCACGTATCGCTGGCCGATAAAATTGCCAACGAAGTGGTGTATCGGGCCCAAGCCAATCATTATCTCTCTTTCGACAAAGGCAGCTCTGCGCAGGATTACCCAAGTTCCCTGATGGGTGCCATGGCCCTTATCCGCCAGACCTTTATGGATGCGGCCTGGTATAACGAAAATCGCAGTAAACTCTCAGCCGCCGTCGCCCCAGGCCAGCTGGAATTCAACGCAGCCCTGCAGGGGCTGGGCAATACTCAAGCGCAATATTTTATTTTTGATACGCCCGATCTGAATAATCAGCAGCGCGCATCGGCGCTAATGCGTGAATTCAAATTAAAAGGCGCGTTATTGGGGAACGGCCGGGAATATGCCCGGATTGATGAAATAAAAGCAAAGGGTTACCCACTGATATTGCCACTGAGTTTTCCGGCAGCACCCGATGTCAGCCAGCCAGGTACAGAATATCAATTGAATCTGGCAGATTTACGCCACTGGGAAAGAGCCGCTGGTAACGGCCAGGCTCTGGAGCAAGCCGGTATAGGCTTTGCGCTGACGCTTCATGGTATAGAAGACAAAAAAGATTTCTGGCCAAGGTTACAAAAAGCAATAAAAGCGGGTCTGAGCGAACAAACCGCACTGGCGGCACTCACCACCCAGGCAGCCAGTATTGCCGGCATATCCGATACTGCGGGCAAGCTGAATCCGGGCTTTGTTGCAGATCTCGCCATTTATCAGGGCAATCCCTTCAGTGATGGAAAGTTGGTGAGCGTGTTTTTGCAGGGGCAGGAAAAAGTCATTATCCCGCGGGATCAACTCGCAGTGACGGGCAGCTACACAGTCACCATTAACAACCAACCCGTGCCATTCGAGGTATCTTATGATCAGGGGCTGACATTCAAGGTTGCGGACAAATCGGCGCCCCTCACTGGGACAGGTATGCCACTCACTACCCGCGTCGAACTGCCCGGGCTCGATGGCAAGCCCAGACTTACTCTCGATTTGCACACGCTTAAAGCCGTTGCTTACGCCGACGACGGCACCCAAACGCCTTTGACGCTGGCAAAAGTAGATACCAAAAATGCTTCCAACTCTCTGGCCGACACATCCGGGCCCGAGGCCAGCAGCTACGTGGGTAAACTCACCTCTCCCAACGTGGCCTTTGGCCTGGCATCTTTACCAGAACAGGACAAGGTGCACATTCAGGGAGCCACACTCTGGACGTCAGAGTCACAGGGCATACTCGAAAATGCCGACATCATCATCAGCAAAGGTAAAATCCTGTCTATCGGCACCCGATTGATGACGCCGCCCGGCTATCAGCGCATCGATGGCACAGGCAAGCATGTAACTGCCGGTATCGTGGATGAACACTCACATATTGCCCTCAATGGCGGCACCAACGAAGGCACTGATGCAGTCACCTCTGAAGTCCGTATCGGCGATGTACTGGATCCGGAAGACGTGTCGCTGTATCGCTCCCTCGCTGGGGGCGTGACCACGGCGCAGATCCTCCACGGCAGCGCCAATCCCATCGGTGGTCAGAGCCAGTTAATTAAACTGCGCTGGGGTGAAAACGCCGAAGGTCTCAAGTACCAGGGGGCCCCGGCCAGCATCAAGTTTGCCCTCGGAGAAAACGTCAAACAGAGCAACTGGGGAGACAATTTCACCATACGTTTCCCCCAAAGCCGTATGGGTGTTGAGTCTGTCATGGCCGATGCCTTCGATGCCGCCCGTGAATACCAGCGTGACATCAAGGCCTTTAACGCCCTGGATAAACGCAGCCAGGCAGAACGTGTCAGTCCCCGCCCCAACCTCAGACTCGACGCTGTAGCAGAAGTGCTGGACAAAGGGCGTGACGTCCATATTCACTCCTATGTGCAGTCAGAGATCCTGATGTTCCTTCGTCTCGCCGAAACCTACGGTTTCAAGGTGAAGGCCTTTACCCATGTGCTCGAAGGGTACAAGGTGGCCAAGGAGCTCGCTGCCCATGGTGCAGGCGCATCCACCTTCTCCGATTGGTGGGCCTATAAGTTTGAGGTGTACGACGCCATAGTGCAGAACGCCTGCCTGATGCATCAGGCGGGAGTGCTAACGAGCCTCAATTCCGACAGCTTTGAAATGCAGCGCCGTCTCAATCAGGAAGCGGCCAAATCGATGATGTACTGCGATATGTCAGCAGAAGATGCCTGGAAGATGATCACCATCAACCCCGCCAGGCAGTTGGGTATCGATAAGGAAACCGGGTCGCTCAAAGAAGGTAAAGTCGCCGATCTGGTACTCTGGGATGCCAATCCCCTGTCGGTCTATGCCCGCACCGAAGCCGTGTGGATTGATGGCAAGCGCTTTTATGACAGGGAAACCGACAAGCAAATGCAGGCAGCCCAGGCAAGCGAGCGTCAGGCACTGGTGGCAAAAATCCTGTCACTGGATGAATCCGAAAAAGCCGGTGAAAAGTCAGAACAAAAACAAGAGCCGTTATGGCATTGCGATAGTCATTACATCGCCTTTGGCACCCGGGCCAGTCATCTGGGTGCCCAACATCAGCATCAAGGAGCACACTAATGAGAATCCTGACCCTACCCCTGCTCCTGACAAGCGTTTGCGGCCTGGCCCACGATATGGTGCCCGGCACGGCGCAGCAGCAAGCCATATTGTTTACCCATGCCACAGTGCATACTGCCTCGAATGGGGTGCTTGAAAACACCAACGTCTTGGTTGAGAACGGCCGCATCGCGGCCATGGGCGAGCAAATTCAGGCTGCCAATGCCCGGGTGATAGACGCCACTGGCAAACACCTCTACCCCGGGCTGATTGCTCTCGATACCCAAGTGGGTATGGTAGAAATTGAGATGGTGCGCCCCACTGTGGACACTCAGGATGTGGGCCTCAACAATGCTGAACTCAAGGCCTCATCGGTGTTTAACCCTGACTCCGAGATTATCCCGACCCTGCGCAAAAATGGCATCACACACGCACAAATCGTGCCCCGTGGTGAACTGCTTGCCGGGCAAAGCGCGCTGGTGAATCTCGACAGCTGGACAGTGGAAGATGCCCTGGTCGACTCGCCCGCGGCACTGCACCTCTACTGGCCGGAGCTTGGCAATCTGCCGGTAAAAGATGAAGAGCGCAGCAAGGCACTCACTGCCCACGGCGAAGCCCTGGCACAAATCGATACGCTCTTTAGTGAGGCCAGTGCCTTTGTCCAGCGCAAAGCCGCAGAGCCCAGCCTTACCCACAGGCGCTTTGAAGCCATGGCACCGCTCTTTCGTGGTGACACAACCTTGTTCCTCCATGCCAATACCGCAGGTGCCATCGGTGAAGTACTCACCTTTGTTAAAAAGTACCAACTCAAAGCCGTGTTGGTGGGTGGTTATGAAGCCTGGCACCATGGGGATGCTATCAAGGCCGCAGGCATTGCTGTGGTATACCCTTCGGTATTCAGCCTGCCCAGATACCGGGACGACAATATCGACGAAGCCTTCAGTATTCCCGCCCGCCTGGCTGATGCAGGTATCGACTTTGCCATTGGCTACAGCGGCGATTGGGATGCACGTAATCTGCCCTATGCCGCAGGATACGCCGCAGCCCATGGTTTAGGGAAAGAAGCGGCGCTCAAAGCGGTCACCCTCAATGCCGCCCGTATCCTTGGGGTGTCAGATATGGGCGCTATCGAGGTGGGGTACCGAGCCAATCTGGTACTCTCTGGCGGGGATATTCTCGACCCTCTCAGCAGCCGTATCGAGCAGGTATTTATCGATGGCCGTGAGATAACCCTGAAAACCCGCGCCGATCAGCTTTATCAAAAGTATCTGAAGCGATAGAATTTTGGCATTCAAGGCCGGGCTGGAATGTCTCCGCCCCGCTCCCGAAAGGATCCCATCATGACCCCACACCCGTTGAAAGCCGCCGCAGCCATCGCGGTCGCCCTGTTAATGTCAGCCTGTACTTCTGATTACCAGTTCTCCAGTAACCTGGATCCCAAAGCATTCAATGAGTATTTCAAGGCCGGTGAGGTGACGCTCTTTGAAGGTGAAAACCAACCCTCAGGACGCTATGAAATTCTGGGTCTGGTGGATGGTGAAGCCTGTCAGGCCACGCCTCAGGACGTGCCCGCGACTATGGCCGATGCCCGCACAGACGCCAGACGCAAGGCCGCGGATAAGGGTGCCAACGGTCTAATCATCAAAAACTGTACCCTCATCACCGAAGCAGCCGGTGGCTGCGAAACCCGCAGTCTGTGTGTGGGACAGGCCATTCGTCAGGCAGTGCCCGCCAACTAAGCCATGAAAGCCTTTGAAAATACCATTCAAGCCGTGGCCGTTTGCCATACTCCGTACCGGCAAAAATTCGGTATCCCACGGCAACCCGGACTGGTCAATGCCCACGGGTTTGTTGAGCTGTTACCCCCTTTTAACGACCCGGACACTGTGCGTGGGCTTGAGCAATACTCCCATCTGTGGCTGCTGTTTTGCTTTCACGAAAATCTGGCCCAGGGTTGGAAAAATACCGTGCGGCCACCGCGCCTTGGCGGCAATGAAAAGCTGGGTGTCTTTGCCACCCGCTCCACCTTTCGTCCCAATGGCATAGGTCAATCTGTGGTGCGACTGCATGGCATAGTCAAACGCAAAGGGAAATTGTGTCTTGAAATCAGTGGGATGGATTTACTGGATGGCACCCCCATCATAGATATCAAGCCCTATATTCCCTTCTCTGATGCCATTGCAGACGCCCGTGGCGGCATTGCGCAGGACGCCCCTGTACTGATTGAAGTCAGCTACAGCGAGCTTGCCACTTTGCAAATCGCCACCCTCGGCCAGGACGATGCCCGGCCGGATTTGGCAGCGCTGATTGACGGTGTCTTGGCCCAGGACCCACGCCCGGCGTACAAAAAGGCCAAAGAAGATCCCAAGTTGTATCAGGTCGCCCTGTACGATCTGGACATATTCTGGTGTATTCAGGATGGCAAGGCCCATGTGCTTGAGCTTAAACCCACCAAGGTTGGCGCACCCCATGACGGCTGATGATTTTCGTGAGCAGCATAAAAAGCGGCTCTCCTGGATGCCATGGCTGTATTTTTCATTGAAAGACAAACACAAAGCCTGGGCTCTTCCCTGGCAGGCCGATATTCAGGCCAGGCTGATGCAACTGGAAACCGTGCACATCGGCAGCCAGTGTTTTGTGGCTCCGGAAGCGGAGCTCTTCGCCGAGCCCGGCCGCGATATCCGCATCGGGAACCAATGTATGATTGCCGCTGGCGTGTTTATTCACGGTCCGGTTGAAATGGGCGATGAAGTGGCCATCAACCACGGCAGCTCTCTGGATGGTGGGCGTGTGGGCATCAACATTGGCAGCAGAACCCGCATCGCCAATAATGTGACCATTTACGCCTTTAATCACGGCATGGCCCCCGATGAGCCCATCTATACCCAAAAGGTCAGCTCCAAAGGCATTGTGATAGGCGAAGATGTGTGGATTGGCGCACAGGCCGGCATTGTGGATGGGGTGACTATAGGCAATCATGCCGTCGTGGGTATGGGTGCTATAGTGACAAGGGACGTTGCGCCCTACAGCATAGTCGCAGGCAATCCCGCCAGACCAATTGGCGACAGGCGCGACAAAAGGTGAACTAACCAAGGATGACGCAGTGAACAAGGATGAACAGCTTGCCCAAATCCCCTCATCAAAACCCTTACCAGCCATGCGCAGGCGCTTGTGGCAAAGTTTTATGTGTATTGCCCTGCTTGGGATACTTACAGGAATAGTTGCCCTCAGCGCCATCCATCAGCAGGCCAGCGAATTTACCCAAAGCCAGCAGAGTCTTGCCCACTCACGTTATCTGGTGCGCGATGCCTTGATGCAACAGTTGGGGCTTGAAAATCTTGGCCGCGACTGGCACTCGCTGCCCCTTTCCTCCCGGTCGCAATTGATTGGCGAAATGCGCGCCCGGCAGCAGGGACTGGTCAGTGCCCTCTCCAATACCCCCGGCACAGAGCGCGATATGGCCATTCGGGTAATGCAGGGGCTTACGAGCGTGCAACCAGAGGCGCAAAACACTCCCGTTATCGGTGGGCTCGCAGAACTCAGTCGGGATTTGGCCATCAGAGTCAGCTCTCTGGATGTGGGCAAGGCACAGCAAGTGCTGACGGACATAGAGCAACGTCGCTGGCAGTTGACCATGACAGTGATGTTTTTATCACTGCTGTGTATCCTGCTGACTCAATTTTTGGCGTGGCATCTGCTGGGCAGGCACTTTATTCGCCCTCTGATAGAGCTTGGCAGGCAGATAGATAACCTCTCGGCGCATCGCAAAGACAACACGGCCACGGTTGAACCAGCCAATCAGGAAGTAAAAGACATCTCAGAGAACCTGCGCCATATCCATCACCAGTTACAACATCAGCAACACAACCCGAATGTGGACCAGAGCACTGGGCTCGCGTCACGCAGTGCACTGAATCATCATTTGCAGCAGGAATGGTTGCGGGGCTTAAGACGCAATGAATCTGTGTCCATGTTGTTGCTGAGTGCCGATCCCGTGATGCTGCAAAACGGCCATGAACTGGCCGAGCTGCCGCCCAACAGCCTGACACAACTGGTGAGTATCGCGGTCGAACACACAGCAAGGGCACAGGATTATCTGGCTCATTACGAAGGCGATAAACTCGCCATTGTGCTGTCCTGTACCGACCTTGAGCAGGCCATAAAACTTGCCCACCAGCTTTGTTATCGCGTTCATCAAACGCACATCCCCACGCCCATGCTGGCGACCCATCCCTGGGTCACTGTGTCAGTGGGCGTCGCTTCCCGCATCCCCCGCAGCACACATGGCTGGGATATATTGCTGCAGGAAGCGGAGGAAGCGCTGCTGCAGGCAAGGGTTCAGGGGGGAAATCAGGCCCTGGTTGCCCCCTGTCTTTTACCCGACAGCAGTTGGCTGGCCAATGAGGCAATTTATTGAGGTAATATCGGCGTCAAACTCACGTCTGGTCAGGGTTTTTGCTGCATGCTGAGCGTGACAACACAGATGCAGGTGATACAATGCAGGCCATTCTTTTCAACTATGGACACCGGGAATGCGAGTCAGCAAATACCTGCTATCGACACAGAAAGAAACCCCAGCCAATGCCGAGGTAGTCAGTCATCAACTCATGCTGCGTGCGGGCATGATCCGCCGCAATGCGTCAGGCCTTTACAGCTACCTGCCCACAGGTTTGCGGGTACTGCGCAAAGTAGAAGCTATTGTTCGCGAAGAAATGAACAAGGCTGGCGCCATTGAGATCCTGATGCCCATGGTGCAGCCGGGTGATTTGTGGGTCGAAACAGGTCGTTGGGATCAGTTTGGTCCCGAGCTTTTGCGCTTTACCGACCGCCACAACCGCGACTTCGTGCTGGGCCCAACCCACGAAGAAGTGATCACTGACCTTATCCGTAAAGAAGTAAGCTCGTACAAGCAGCTGCCGCTGAACCTGTATCAGATCCAGACCAAGTTCCGTGACGAAGTGCGCCCCCGTTTCGGTGTGATGCGCTCACGGGAATTCCTGATGAAGGATGCCTACTCCTTCCACCTGACACAGGAGACTCTGGACGAAACCTATCAGGCCATGTATACCGCCTACAGTAACATCTTCAGCCGTATGGGTCTGGCATTCCGCCCCGTGCTGGCCGATACCGGCTCCATCGGTGGCAGCGTGTCCCACGAATTCCACGTACTGGCCCAGAGCGGTGAAGACCTGATTGCCTACTCCACCGGCAGCGATTACGCCGCCAACATCGAGAAGGCCGAAGCGCCCCTGCCCACCGAGCCTCGCGGCGAAGCAACCGAAGCGCTGCGCACCGTGGACACCCCCAATGCCAAAACCATCGCCGAGTTGGTTGAGCAGTTTGGCGTGGCCATCGAAAAGACCATCAAGACTTTGATTGTTAAAGGCGCCACCGAAGAAGCCCCTCTGGTTGCTCTGCTGGTTCGTGGCGACCACGAACTGAACGAAATCAAGGCCGACAAGCTGGAACTGGTGGCCTCGCCGCTGGAATTTGCCGGTGAAGCTGAAATCCGCGCCGCCGTGGGTGCTGGTACCGGCTCTATCGGTCCGGTTAACCTCAAGATGCCTATCATTGCTGACCACAGCGTACTGGTAATGAGCGACTTCGCCGCCGGTGCCAACGAAGATGGCAAGCACTTCTTCGGTATCAACTGGGAGCGCGATCTGCCGCTGGTTCAGGGCGCCGACATCCGCAACGTCGTAGAAGGCGAAGCCACACCCGATGGCAAGGGCACCTATGCCTTTGCCCGCGGTATCGAAGTGGGTCACATCTTCCAACTGGGTAACAAGTACTCAGAAGCCATGAACGCCACCGTACTTGATGAAAACGGCAAGTCACAGATCATGCTGATGGGCTGTTATGGTGTGGGCGTGAGCCGTATCGTGGCCGCTGCCATCGAGCAGAACAATGACGAGCGCGGCATTGTATGGCCTGAGGCCATTGCCCCGTTCACCGTTGGCATTTTGCCGATGAACATGCACAAGTCTCATCGGGTTACCGATACCGCTGAAGCCCTGTACAAAGAACTGACCGAAGCCGGTTTCGAAGTACTGTTTGACGACCGTAAAGAGCGCCCTGGCGTGATGTTTGCCGATATGGAGCTGCTGGGCATACCTCACACTGTGGTCATAGGCGATCGCAACATAGACACAGGTGTCTATGAGTACAAGAATCGCCGCACCGGTGAAAAGACCGAAGTGCCTTTTGCAGAGCTGGTGAGCTTCCTCAAAGCCCAGTTTCAGCAAGGCTAAGGCTTAAAAAGATTCATAAAGGCACCCTTCGGGGTGCTTTTTTTTGCCTGCAGCATTGCCAACACTGTCAGCGAACGGCTTTAATTAGCCTAGGGAAAGAGTTAACTATCAAGCTATTGGAGAATGCCTTGCCGTCATCGACTGCGCTGGTTTTAGGGGGAGGTGGTGCCCGCGCCGCATATCAGGTGGGGGTGCTCAAGGCTATTGTGCAGTTTTACCCCCGAAACCACGGCATTCCCTTTCGTATCGTCTGCGGTACCTCGGCAGGGGCCATCAATGGTACCTCCATCGCCACCCATGCGTCCTGTTTTCATTTGGGCGTGAGAAAACTCGAATGGGTATGGCGTCACTTTGAAACCTCCAAAGTCTATACCAGTTCCATTCCAGGGGTGATGAAGCACCTGGGCCGTATGGCTCTGAAGGGCCTGCAGCACGACAAGGTCAATACCGATGCGGGCAGTCTGCTGGACAACGAACCCTTACGACGGCTGTTAAACGAGCTTATCGATTTTGGCCGCATCGACAGGAACATACGTTCAGGAGCCCTCACGGCGCTGTCGATAGACACGTCCTGCTACAACAACTCACGCTCCGTGACCTTTTTTCAGGCGTCCAGAGACATAGATAATTGGTACCGTGCCAGACGCAGCGGAGAGCGCACCCGGCTCAATACCGAACATCTGCTCGCAAGCTCAGCCATTCCCATGGTGTTCCCCTCCATCAAGCTCAAACAACACTATTATGGCGATGGCTCGGTGCACCAATTGGCCCCGTTGGCTGGACCCATTCATCTGGGAGCAGAGCGCATTCTGGTGATAAACCTCGACAGTCCCCATAAGCAAGACACCCGTGAGCTTGAGTATCATCCGAAAACGGCCACCATCGCAGGTCACCTGCTGGATACCATCTTTTCGGACACGCTCAACAGCGACCTTGAGCGCCTTGAACGGATTAACAACACCCTCAAGCTCATTCCGCCAGAAAGTCGGGACAGATTACAACTCAAACCCATACACACGCTGGTTATCAAACCCAGTGAAGATCTCACCGTACTCGCCGCTCGCTACTATCGCGAAATGCCTTTCGCTATCAGAACCTTACTAGGGCTTATTGGCATTAATGAAGACTCAGACTCCAGTATCGTGTCCTATCTGTTGTTTGAGAAGGCCTACACCAGTGCCCTGATAGATCTTGGCTACCAGGATGCAATGTGCCAAATCGATGAAATAAAAGCATTTTTTAATATCGACTGACCGCCATCGATTCAGTGCCAATAAGCGCTGGTGATGGGCGCTTTGGGCAGTACCCGACATCAGCCCTGAAGCAGCAGCGCCTCGGCTTTTTCCACCCGCCTGGGTTTACCAAGCAAAATTAACACGTCACCGGCGCGCAGCTGCCAGTCTTCGCTCGGGCTGTCGAACTCCTCGCCCCCTCGGCGAATGGCCCTGAGCTCGACCCTGAGTTTGGCCCAGGGAATGTCGCCGAGTCGTTGCCCTACCACACTGGCGCCCCTTGGCAGCGCCACTGCATGCAAGAGCTCCAGGGTAAAGTCGGTTTCTGTGCCGGAGAAAAAGCCATGCAGGTACTGATAATGATTGCGCCGCTCAAACTCGAGCCGCTTTAAAATCCGGGTTAAGGGAACACCGCACTGATACAACACCTGACTGACCAGCATCAGGCTGCCTTCGAGGGTCTCAGGGATCACCTGACTGGCACCGGCTTGCTCCAGCAATTTGAGTTCGCTGTCATCCCGGGTGCGAACCAGAATCTTCGCCGTTGGCGCCAGAGTTCGGCACAGGTGGATCACCTCATCCACAGCACGGCTGTCGCAGAAAGTCAGCACTATCATCTTTGCCTGACTGATCCCCGCCTGCTTTAAAATGGCACGCTTACAGACATCACCAAAATACACTGGCTCGCCGGCACGCTTGGCTTCCTGCACCCGGGTGGGGTCAAGATCCAGCGCCAAAAATGGCACGGCTTCGGCCTTCAGGAAGCGGGCGATGGTTTGGCCGACACGACCATAACCCAGGATAAGCACCAGCTCGGTCCCCTCTTCCACCTTGGGAAGATGGGGGTCGTCTTTAACCGAAGGTTTTAACCCCTGTAGCCATTTGCTGATACTTACCGCATGACGCACCAGGGTTGGCGCCAGAGCCATGGAGATCACCGCCACCATCACCAACACAGTGCTGACCTGTGGCTCCAGCAGCTGATAATTCACTGCCAGCGCCAGCACCACGAAGGAAAACTCCCCCACCTGCGCCAAAATGAGAGCCGCCACCGAGGAGATACGAAATGGCTCACCTGCAAGCTTCAAGAGCCCATGAACCACCAGCGCCTTGCCACTGATCACCGCCAGCAGCACCAGTAAGATCTGCCACCAGTAAGCCATCACTAACCGGAAATCCAGCAACATGCCGATGGAGATAAAAAAGAGCCCCATCAAGAGATCCCGGAACGGCCGAATATCGGCTTCAAGCTGTCGCCGATACTGACTTTCTCCCAGCAACATGCCGGCCATAAAGGCCCCCAGTGCCATGGAAAGTCCTAGCCATTGGGTAAAGGCACCGGTCAGCAGCGCCACCACCAGCGCTGAGAGCACAAAGAGTTCATTGGAGCGGGAACGCGCCACCTCATCGAACACCTTTGGAAGTGCCCACTTACCAAACGCCATCAGGGCAATAAAGGCCACTGTGCCTTTGAGCAAAGCAAACATCACATTGTGGAGGGCAAGCGTCCCGTCGGCCTCACCAAGCAAGGGGAGCAGGATAAGTAATGGCACAACAGCCAAATCCTGAAACAGCAGCACACTCACGGATAACTCACCGTGGCGCCGACGTAACCATCCCTGTTCATTCAGGAGCTTAAGCACTATGGCGGTGGAAGAAAGCGCGATAGTTGAGCCAATCACCAGCGCCTGTACCGGCTGCTGACCAAGGGCCATGGCAATCAACATGGTGAGAAGAGTCGTGACCAGCACCTGAGCGCTGCCCAGGCCAAACACGGTACGGCGCATGGCCCAGAGTTTGGGGACAGAAAACTCCAGCCCCAAGGTAAACATCAGGAGGACGACCCCAAGTTCGGCCACCGAATGCATCTGGTGCTGACTGAACCAGTCAAATCCGCCGGGACCGGCAACCACACCGGTGAGAAGGTAAGCGAGAATGGCGGGCAAACCCAAACGTCTCAAGAGCGCGATGGCTGCAATGGCGATAAGCAGCATCAACAAGATCTTGAGAAGTATGCCCTGTTCCATGAAGTTTCCTTGTCAAATTACCGGCACGGGAAAATTTGCACTGCCATAACAAAGATTAACTGAGTGACATACAAAGACAAATTTATTTAACGGCTTTTTCGGCACACATTTTGCTTAATTCAAACCAGATAAGTCCTGAACCGCCGGAGTAATAAATATGGACTTTGGTATTGCCGCACAAGTCTATCCCGATGATTACCACTTTGGCCGCAGCGCCACCGTGGTCGACATCCACGATGGCCCCGATCAGCTTGCACTGATCAACATAGTTCAGCAGCTCCATGCGAGCCTGGATCCAAGGACCGTTTTTGCCTGTTTTGGCAAAGTCCTGGGCCAGTATTTGCCGCTTGCCGGCATTCAGGCGCAATTTGCCGAAATGCAGCTCAGCTGGGGAAAGCGCATTGGGGTGAGTTTGAAACGGCATCTCAACAACGAGATCTGCCGCAGTGCTGTGCTGGATTACCGTCTCGATGCGCCGCTGACACCGGCGCAAATTCGCGTTTTGCAAACGCTGGAGTCCATGTTGGTCCAACCGCTGCTCAATGCGATTCAGTACCAAAAGATGTCTGAGCAGGCGATGTTTGATACCCTGACAGGCCTTGGAAACCGTAACTTTTACGGCCAGGCCATCAAGCATGCGGTGGCAAGGGCGAGCCGTCATCAGGACAAGTTATCCCTGATAGTCCTGGACCTGGACAACTTCAAACAGCTCAATGATACCCACGGCCACCAGTTCGGTGATGCCGTGCTCCGTCAATTCGGCGCGCTTATCAAGTCGGCTATCCGCAATACCGATCAGGCCTTCCGCATTGGCGGCGATGAATTTGTGGTGTTGGTGCGGGGCGAGCTGGACTCGGCGACCTTGCTGTGCGAGCGCATATTAAGCAAACTGGCCAAAGGCAGTTTCTTTTACCGAAACCGGATACACACCAGCCTTGGCGCTGCAGAGATCCAGGCGGGAGAAAACCAGGATAATCTCTACGAACGGGCCGACAAGGCCTTGTATCAAGCCAAGGCCGCCGGCCGCAATTGCTATCGCCTCAGTCTTCAACACCCTGTCAAAGGCTGACAATAAATTGACAGTGGTCGCCCAGGGATGGGCAAGAGTCTCCTTCCAGTTGATTTAAAAACCCCGTAACTGAATACGCCGCAGAAATTCGGTCATCACCCTGTCGTAAAGCAAGTCTCCAAGGTATTTATCTTCCACACCGTGATCAACGCTGGGGTTGTCATTTACTTCAATCACATAGGCTTTGCCATTGACTTCTTTCAGGTCGACACCGTAAAAACCACTGCCGATTAAATTGGCCGCCTTGACGGCGGCATCCACCACCTGACCGGGGACCGACTTCATATCCATAGCATCGAAACCGCCGCTGCTTACTCGCCCACTCTTGTGGTGCTGGTAAATTTGCCAGTGACCACGGCTCATATAGTAACGGCAGGCGTAGATTGGCTGGCGGTTAAGTACCCCAATACGCCAATCAAATTCGGTCGGCAGGTATTCCTGGGCCAGGATTAAACTGCTGTGCTGGAAGATACGCATCGCCTCTGCTTCCAGCTGTGCCCGCTCTTTCACCTTGACTACCCCCAGGGAAAAGGCGCCATCCGGTACCTTAAGTACCGCTGGCAAGCCGATTTCGGCGATGAGCGTATCCTGCCAGCCTTCATCGGATGCTTTAAAAATCATGCTCTTTGGTGCAGGAACCTTGTGGCTGGCCAAAAGCTCGGATAAAAATACCTTGTTGGTACACTTCATGATAGACTCGGGATCATCCATCACAATAAGTCCCAGCTGCTCGGCGCTTTTGGCGAAACGGTAGGTAAAGTTACTGATATTCGTGGTGGAGCGAATAAAGAGGCCGTCAAACTCCCCGAGCCTTGTGAGTTCATGTGGCCCAATCAACTCAAGCTCCATCCCCAAGCGGTTTGCGGCCTTGATAAAGCGGTTCAATGCCCCTTTGTTTGATGGAGGCATTTTTTCCCGCTCATCCACCAGCATTGCCATCTCGTAACGAAACTTGCGTGAACGCCGGGGCTTACGCCACACCTTCTGTGAAAACACTTCCAGGGAGTTGGCAAAGGCATCTTGTTCAGCATCATTCAACGCCTGATAGGGAAATGGCTGAATACTGTCGACCTGCCACTTTTCCTGTAACTTCACCAGCTTCACTTCCAGCACAGGCACGGTAAAACGTTCAAATATTTTGCGACCAATGCGCTCGAGGGCGGGAATATCGCAGTAACCAAAAAACAGCTTGAAGCTGAGTTCGGCCAGATCGGCACTCAGTTTTTCAAGTCCGCCCTGAGGCAGGCTGAAAAAACGGTCCTGAGACAAGTCATTGATGGTCATGACTCTGGGCAAGACCCTGTGGCCACGGGCTTCGGCCAGCAGCGAGCAATAATAGCCGTTGGAGAGGTAGTCGTAGTTGCGGCACAGGTTCAATACCTGCACATTCTTGCTGTTGCCCCAGGCCCCCATGGCCAGATACTCATTCACCGTCACCATCTGCTCGCTGGGCAGATAGGGGCGCCAGTCCTCCTTGTTATCCGTCACTATCAACAGCTGCGCCATAATTGAACTTGCCTCCTGTCACTGAACTGGATTTAATGAGCCTATCCTATTGTGGATGGCCATCACCATGGAATATCGCCTCGCGAGCCTAGCCCAACTCGACGCCCTTAATGCCCTCGAAAACAGTGCTTTCGAGGGAGACCGCATTTCGCCAAGACAAATGCGCAGGTTCATACAATCCCCCCATGCCTGCCTGATGTTGGCACTCGATGGCAGCACACTGGCGGCCTATGCACTGGTGCTTTTTCACCGTGGTACTCACCTTGCCCGGTTGTATTCACTGGCAGTCAGCCCCGATTATCGCGGCAGGGGGGTGTCGCGGGAACTTCTGACCCGGGTCGAACAAGTCACGGTGGAAAAAGGCTATATCACCTTACGCCTGGAGGTGCGAAATGACAATCTGGCAGCCCGGAATCTGTATCAAAAAATGGGTTATAAGGTACTGAAATCCTTAGTGCATTATTATGACGATCTCGCCGATGGCGTGAGAATGCACAAGCGATTGGAGCCGCCCGGTCCAAGTACTACCCTGCCCATGCCACTCTACGTGCAAACCACGCCATTCAGCTGCGGGCCGGCTTGTTTGCAAATGGCATTTGCGGCACTGCGACGCTCATTTCAGCCCAGCAGACTATTGGAGCTGCAACTGTGGCGTGAGGCCACCACTATCTACATGACCAGCGGCCATGGGGGCTGCAGCGCCGAAGGGCTGGCATTGGCAGCGGTAAATCGGGGCTTTGACGTTACCCTCTTCAGTCAGTCTCATACCATTCCTTTTATCGACAGTGTCAGGGATGAGAACAAAAAAGCCATTATCAGCCTGGTGCACGAGGATTTTGTTGGACAGCTGGCCCAAAAAGGCGTGAGCGCCTTGCCACGGGCACCAACACTGGAAGAGTTGGAGGGCTATTTACAACGTGGGGCAGCAGTACTTCTGCTTATCAGTACCTACCGTTTCAACGGTGAAAAGGGACCACACTGGATTGCGCTCAGTGGCTGCAATCCTGAGTATTTTTTCTTTCACGACCCCTTTGTTGAACATCAAAAGGATGCGGTTTCCGCCGCTTATGTGCCGGTTAGCCGGGCTGAGCTGGAGAAAGTGATGGGATTTGGGCGCAAAAAGCAAACCGCCTGCGTGGTGCTTTATCCGGAAAACCATCACTGAACACCGTTTGGTGTCAGTGTGTGAGGTTTCAAGAAGGAGATATTCGCTGTAATAAGAATAGTCAGATGCGCAAAAGCCTGATGGTCAGCCAGTCTTCACTCTCTTGTTGCGATGACTTCTCCAGCGCCGTCTTTTCAACCCATACTCCGGCAGCGGCTACCAGCGCCTCGTCGCAGCAGAGCATGGGGATGGATATTCTAAGCCAGGGCGGTACGTCAAACTCCTGCCAGAGCTTCTTCAATTCCCGCTGCTTACCACGGCCCACCGGCCAGGCCTTGGTGCTGCCGGGTAAACCATATACCAGCGTCAGGTCGCCTATGAGTGCACCAAGGGGCACTCTGGCTTGCCAATAATGCGCGTCCTGCCCTTCATTCTCCGCGTCTGTTGGCAGCAGTTGCAGCTTGCCCAAAGGCGTCGCAATCCCTTCAGCCAGCATCTGCTGCGTGACAGGAGTTTGCCTGAAAGGCGTTTGGGTCGCCGACGTTTGAGTGGCCGACGTTTTAGTGGCCGACGTTTTAGTGGAACCGGACAGTGAATGACTGGCGTTATCAGATTCAGTTTCGGCGTAGAGCCAGCCCTGATATCGCCTCAAACGGGTGCGACCAAAACGCAGCGAAACCGCGGCATCCGCTTTGGCGGCGAAAAGCTGGCTTAATGCCTCGTCGAGCTGAATTTTTGATGGTGGAGGCAGACCGGCAACCTCCAGAAAACCCCGAACCAATTGTGCCTGCCACGCCCTTGAGCTGGCAGCGACTGGCCCCAGTGCCAGTCTGAACGCATGACTCAGAGGACAACGGCTGATAAGGGGAGTCAGGCGCTCACTGACCTCATCATCCAGTAGCATTTGGGTTTGGGCGCACAGCTCAGCACTGCGACTCGCAGTCGCGCCTATGGCACCCCAGCGGGATTTGAGTCGCGGAATAATTTCGGCTCGCAGAAAGTTGCGGTCGAAGCGGGTGTCCTGATTGCTTTCATCTTCGATGTGGCTGAGATCAAGCGCCGACGCAGCGTCTTCAAGATACTCACGGGACAAGCCCAGAAAAGGCCTTACCTGGAATGCTCCGTCATCGAGGGACTGTTGTTGTCCCATGGCCGCAAGCCCCTTGGGGCCCAATCCCCGGGCCAGCGCCAGAAGCACGGTTTCCAGCTGGTCGTCCTGATGATGGGCGGTAAGGAGGACGTCGCCTTCGGCCAAATGGGCCATTAAGGCAGCATATCTGGCGCTGCGAGCCTCGGCCTCCAGACTTAGACGGGCACCCTGCTTTACCCTGACCTTTTCCAGCACAAACTCCAGTTCGTAGCGAGCGGCACGATGCTCGCAATGACGGGCCCAGGTATCGGCATTCGGGCTAAGGCCATGATGTACATGCACCAGCAGACACTGGGTGCCAGGATGCTTTTTTGCGTAATGAGACAGGGCGCAGGCCATAAGCTCTGAGTCCAGCCCGCCGCTGTAACCCAGCACCAGTTTGGAAGGCGTCAGGCCTGCAAGTGCCGCCTCAATCAGCAAGACGAGTGAATCAAGCGTTGCAACGGCCGCTGGCGAGGTTTGCATGCCACTCATCCTAGAACTGGATCCGAATTTTATCGGGGCCTATCAGGGTTTGCAGTGCCAGTACCAGGTCGTCAGACGGGTCAACCCGCCAGTCGTCACCCAATTGCAAGCGGCCGCTGGCATCAGCGCGGCTGAAGTTCACAATCAGGGGAACAGCGCCGCCCTTCCAGGGCGTAATCACGTCAAAAAACTTGTCCAGCATTGCCTCTGTGGCCTGCTGTGACGCCAAATCGACCTCAAGCGCCTTGGCAAAATGGCTGCGAGCCTCGCTGATATCAATAATATTACGGGCGGTCATGCGGTTGCCGCCGGAGAAGTCATCGAAGCTCACTTCCCCTTCGCAGATAAGAATGCGGTCTTTCTCGAGCAAATGACCAAACTTTTCAAAGGCTTCAGTAAAGAGCATCACCTCCAGGCGGGCACTCTTGTCATCCAGCGTCAGCAGCCCCATTTTGGAGCCCCGTTTGGTAAGCATCACCCGGCTTGCCACAACCAGACCAGCGGCCTTGACGGTTTTGCCCCGCTCGGTGGGGTGAATATCCTTTAGCCTGCCGGAGGTGTAGTTTTTCAGCTCTTTCAGATACTGATTGATGGGATGACCGGTGAGATACAGCCCCAGGGTTTCACGCTCGCCTTCGAGCCAAATTTTGTCCGGCCATGGAGTGCACTCAACAAATTGCTGCTTCTCGTCTTGTTGATCATCATTCAGGAGACCAAACATATCGTGCTGGCCTGTGGCTTGGGCCTTGGCGTGTTGATCTGCCGCCTGCATGGCCTCCGGTAGGGTCGCCATCATGGAGGCCCGGTGCGGCCCGAGGCTATCCAGCGCCCCGGAGTAAATCAGCTTTTCAATCACCCGCTTGTTGAGCTTTTTCAAGTCGATACGGGCGCAAAAGTCGAACAAGTCGGTGAAGGGGCCATCTTTACGGGCCTCAAGAATGGCCTCCACCGGCCCCTCACCCACGCCCTTGATGGCGCCGATACCGTAAACGATGTTGAGGTCTTCATCCACGGTGAACTTGAACAGGCCCTTGTTCACATCCGGCGGAATGATTTTAAGCCCCATGCGATCGCATTCATCCACCAGGGTCACAATCTTGTCAGTGTTGTCCATATCTGCCGACATCACCGCCGCCATAAACTCGGACGGGAAGTGGGTTTTGAGCCACAACGTCTGATAGGACACCAGAGCGTAGGCGGCCGAGTGCGATTTGTTGAAGCCGTAACCGGCGAACTTTTCCACCAGATCGAAGATCTTCATGGCCAGCTCGCCATCCACGCCATTTTTCACCGAGCCGGCCTCAAAGCCTGCCCGTTGCTTGGCCATCTCTTCAGGCTTTTTCTTACCCATGGCCCGGCGCAGCATGTCGGCGCCACCCAGGGTATAGCCCGCCAGCGTCTGGGCAATCTGCATCACCTGCTCCTGGTAGAGGATGATGCCGTAGGTGGGCTCCAGAATCGGTTTGAGGCTCTCGTGCTGCCAGGTGGCATCCGGGTACGAAATCTCTTCGTGACCGTGCTTACGATCAATAAAGTTATCTACCATGCCCGATTGCAATGGGCCCGGACGGAACAGGGCCACCAGTGCAATCATATCTTCGAAGCAGTCGGGTTGCAGACGCTTGATAAGGTCCTTCATGCCGCGGGATTCGAGCTGGAATACCGCCGTGGTCTCATAGCGTTTGAGCACGCTAAATGACTTGCTGTCATCCAGCGGAATGGCGGCAATATCCACCGGCGGCTTACCCAGCTTGGCCAGCCTTGGGTTAATCATCCCCAGTGCCCAGTCGATAATAGTGAGGGTTCGCAGGCCCAAAAAGTCGAACTTTACCAGTCCGGCGTATTCCACATCGTTCTTGTCGAACTGGGTAACCGGGTTTTTGCCCTCGGCGTCGCAATACAGCGGTGAGAAGTCGGTGATTTTGGTGGGCGCAATTACCACGCCACCTGCGTGTTTACCTGCGTTTCGGGTCACGCCCTCAAGCTTACGCGCCATATCAATAAGGTCTTTTACTTCCTCATCGGCGTCGTAGGCCTCCTGAAGACCGGGTTCCACCTCGAAGGCTTTGGCCAGGGTCATGCCCGGCTCAGGCGGGATCATCTTGGAGATACGGTCAACAAAACCATAGGAGTGACCCAGCACCCGACCAACGTCGCGCACTACCGCTTTGGCCGCCATGGTACCGAAGGTAATGATCTGCGAGACCGCCTCGCGGCCGTAAAGCTCGGCCACGTGGTCAATCACCTCGTCGCGTCTGTCCATGCAGAAGTCAACGTCGAAGTCGGGCATGGAAACCCGCTCAGGGTTCAAAAAGCGTTCGAACAGCAGGTCAAATTCCAGCGGGTCAAGGTCGGTAATTTTGAGGGCATAGGCGACCAGGGAACCGGCACCGGAGCCCCGGCCCGGCCCTACCGGAATGCCGTTATCCTTACCCCACTGGATAAACTCCATTACGATAAGGAAGTAGCCCGGAAAGCCCATCTGGTTAATTACCTGAAGCTCGATGTCCAGACGCTCATCGTATTCCTTACGTTTCTCGGCCCGTTCGGCGGGATCGGGGAACAAAAACTCCAGCCTCTCTTCAAGGCCCTCTTTGGATCGTTCAACCAGAAAATCGGCGGTGGACAGCTCGCCCGTGGGGAAGTTAGGCAGGAAGTATTCACCGAGGCGCACGGTCACGTTACAGCGCTTGGCGATCTCTACCGTGTTCTCAATGGCCTCGGGAATATCGGAAAACAGCTCGCACATTTCATCTTCACTGCGAAGATACTGCTGTTCACTGTATTTTTTGGGGCGGCGATTGTCAGCCAGGGTAAAACCATCGTGAATAGCGACCCGGATTTCGTGGGCTTCAAAGTCTTCCGGACTCAAAAACACCACCTGATTGGTGGCCACCACGGGCAGCCCGACCTCGGCAGCATGCTTTACTGCCATGTGCAGATAGGTTTCTTCGTCGGCACGGCCGGTGCGGATAAGTTCGATAAAATAACGGTCTGGAAAATGCTTCTGATAAAACTGCGTTAAGCTGGCCGCCTGCGCGGCGTTGCCCTTGATCAGCGCCTTACCCAGGTCCCCTTCTTTGGCGCCGGAGAGCAGCAAAATGCCACTGTTGTATGTCAGCAGCCATTCCTGATCGATTGCCACCCTACCCTGAACCTGGCCACGCAGATACGCCTGACTGATAAGCTGAGTCAGGTTTTGATAACCCTCGTTATCCATCGCCAGCACTGTGACGGCACAAAACTCGTCTTCAAACCCGGGCACCAGCATCCAGAAGTCGGCACCAATAATGGGCTTTATCCCTTTGTCATGGCAGGTACTGTAAAACTTCACCAGACCACAGAGATTGTTCTGATCCGTCAGCGCGATTGCCGCCATGCCCTCGGCCTCGGCCTTGCCAAGAATGGGCTTAACCTTTGCCAGACCATCGGTCATGGAAAAATCTGAGTGAACGCGCAGATGAACAAAACGGGGTTGTGACATGAATATTGGGCTTTGGGTTTGCTCTGAAATCAATAGGGAAAGATAACATGGCAGTTAAGGTCAACAAAAGGCTTAACTGGGCGCTCGCCCATTAATCCGCCGTTACCCCATATTACCAAAATCAAAAAGCAGCCTAGGCTGCTTTTTGATTTTGCGGATTCAGCTGTTAGCCTCCAACCACTCGCGCACCGGACGAAAACTGCGCCTGTGCTCCGCGAGCACCCCATGGGCACTTATCGCCTCAAAGTGTGCCTTGGTTGGGTATCCCTTGTGCCCGGCAAAGCCGTACTGGGGATACCGGGCATCCAGCTCTCCCATCTCACGGTCACGGGTGACTTTGGCAATGACAGAAGCGGCGCTGATAGCGGCTATCAGGCCATCGCCTTTGACTACCGCATGGGCAGGTACACCAAAATCCGGCGTTCGGTTGCCATCCACCAGGACGGACTCGGGAACAATCGTCAGTCCGGCAACGGCTCGCTGCATCGCGAGCATGGTCGCGTGGAGAATATTAAGCTCGTCGATTTCAGTTGGGCTGGCACGGCCCACCGACACCGCCAGCGCCTTATCCATAATCTCAAGATAAAGTGCGTCGCGCTTTTTCTCGGTGAGCTTCTTTGAGTCATTCAAGCCAGCAATGGGCTTGTTTGGATCCAGAATAACCGCAGCGGTCACCACATCGCCCACCAGCGGGCCACGGCCCACTTCATCAACGCCGGCGACCCGTCCCTGTTGCAGCAGCACGGTTTGCTCTGGGCTAAGATTTTTATACACCGCCATCAACCCACCTCATTGGAGCTGCGGCCATGTGGCGCATTGGCACCAATCAGCACATCGACCGCATCGGCAGCCCGCTCGCTGGCATTTTGCCTGAGGTTTTGATGCATTTCGGTAAATTCGGCAATCAGTGCCCTGTTATCCCGGTTCATCATGGCAACCACTTCGGAGGCAATCTTCTGTGGCGTGCAATCGGCCTGAATGAGCTCAGGAACCAGATCCTTACCGGATAGGAGGTTGGGCAACGAATAACGTTTAATCAGCATCATGCGACTGGCAATACTGTACGTGAGTGGCGCCACCCGATAGGCGACGACCATGGGACGCTTTACCAACATGGCTTCGAGGGTCGCTGTGCCCGACGCCAGCAGTATGCCGTCACTGGCGGCCATAATTTCACGGCTTTGACCATCAAAGAGCTGAATTTCAAGCCCGGGGGCATGGGTTTCAAGGGCGGTAAGGAACTGCTCGCGGCGCTTCTCATTCACCAGGGGGGTAATAAAGCGAACATCAGGCAAAGCCTCTTTAATGGCAACGGCGGCCTTAATAAAAGGTTCACTGAGCATTTTAAGCTCACCGCCGCGGCTGCCCGGGAGTATCGCCAGATATTCAGCATCCCTATCGAGCCCCAGAGTTTCACGGGCATCGGCTTTACTGAGCTCAAGGGGGATATCATCGGCCAGGGTATGCCCCACGAAGGTACAGGGAACCTGATGCTGGTCGTAAAAGGCTTTCTCAAACGGCAACAAGGACAACACCATGTTGGTGGCCTTGGCTATCTTGAAGATACGCTTTGGCCGCCAGGCCCACACGGAGGGGCTGACATAGTGCACCGTCTTGATACCCTGTTGCTTAAGTTTCAGCTCGACACCGATATTGAAATCCGGCGCGTCTATGCCAATAAAGCAATCGGGCTTAAGTGCAAGCAGTTGAGATACCAGAGAGGAGCGTACCTTCAAGAGTCTTGGCAGGCGGGAGAGGACTTCGACTATCCCCATCACAGCCAGCTCTTCCATGGCAAAAAGGGACTCGAATCCAAGCGCCTCCATACGGGGACCACCGATACCGACAAAGCGGGCGTCGGGATGTCGGGCTTTGAGTGCTTTAACTAAACCGGCACCTAAAATATCGCCGGAGAGTTCTCCGGCGACCATGGCAAACACAAGTGGCTTGGATTGGCTCATGTTTTCTCTTAACGACCCATAATCCGTTATCGAATAATGCCGCGGCCAGAGCTGGCAACGAAGTCCATCAGTTGCTTCACTTCCGGCACTGTGGCGATTTCATCGGCGAGTGCCGCAGTGGCTTCTTCCACGGTCAGGTTGCTGCGATACAAGGTTTTGTAGGCGCGGCGCACGGCGAGCTGGGCTTCTTTGGAGAAACCACGACGCTTCAGACCCTCGCTGTTCAAGCCGCGGGGGATGGCTGGCTGACCTGCTGCCATCACAAAAGGCGGTACATCCTGAAGTAACAACGAGCATCCCGCCGTAAAGGCATGATCGCCTATGTGTACAAACTGATGCACACCGGTCATGCCACCCAGAATAACCCAATCACCCACGTGAACGTGGCCGGCGATAGACGCATTGTTGGCCATGATAACGTTGTTACCCACCACACAGTCATGGGCAATGTGAACATAGGCCATGAACAGATTATTGGAGCCGATGCGGGTTTCGCTGTTGTCTTGAACAGTACCACGATGGATAGTCACGTTTTCACGGATGACGTTGTTGTCACCGATGATAAGCCTGGTGGGCTCGCCAGCGTATTTCTTGTCCTGACAGTCTTCACCGACAGAAGCAAACTGGAAAATCCGGTTGCCTTTGCCTATCACTGTCGGGCCTTTAATCACCACATGGGAGTGAATGATGTTATCGTCACCAATTTCGACACCCGGGCCAATATAGCTCCAGGGGCCAATGGTCACGTTGTTGCCAATTTTCGCGTCGGGATGGACGAAAGCTAATTCACTGATCACTTGCTAATCTCTCTGCGGGCACACATGATTTCTGCGCTGCAAACCAGCTCACCATCCACTTTGGCCTCACCATAGAACACACCAATCCCGCGGCGTTCCTTAATCATTTTCACTTCAAAGTGCAGCTGGTCGCCCGGCTCAACAACACGTTTAAAACGAGCATTGTCGATACCGGCAAAATAATAAAGCACATCTGGCGATGGCTCGCTGCTCATGGTCTTGAATGCCAGAAGGCCAGTTGCCTGGGCCATAGCTTCAAGGATCAATACGCCAGGCATCACGGGAGCGACAGGGAAATGCCCCACAAAAAATGGCTCGTTGATGGTGACGTTTTTGATGGCGTGCAAAGATTCACCAGCGGTGAAGTCCAGCACACGGTCTATGAGCAGAAACGGATATCTGTGGGGCAGATACTTAAGTATCTCTTTGATATCCATGGTGTTCATTTGATTAGACACGAATTTTGTTCCTCAGGATGCACTGGCTCGCAAGCGGCTGTGCGTTACTTTTCTTCTTGCTGTTTGCCTTCCAGCACCTTTACGCGCTGGAAAAGCTCATCCAGTTGTCTGAAGCGCACCGTGTTACGGCGCCACAACTTGTTTTCCATGGCGATAGTGGCGGAAGAATACACACCTGGCTCACGGATAATACTGGTGACGTTGGTAGCGCCGCTGACATGAGTGCCATCGACGATACTCAGGTGGCCAGCCACGGCACTATTGCCACCAAGTATACAGTATTTACCAATAGTCACACTGCCGGCGATGGTGGTGTTGCCAGCAATCGCAGTGTGGGCGCCAATCACATCGTTGTGTGCGATTTGCACCTGATTATCGAGAATAACGCCATCGTGAATTTCAGTATGGGACAGGGCCCCCCTGTCGATGGTGGTACTGGCGCCGATTTCCACATTGTTACCAATGCGCACGCCGCCGGTCTGGGGGATCTTAACCCAATTACCCCGTTCGTTGGCATAACCAAAACCATCCGAGCCAATGACTGCGCCCGAATGAACAATACAGTCCATGCCCAAATGTACATCATGGTAAAGGGTAACGTTGGCCCAAAGGCGTGTACCTGAACCTATGATAGAGTCCTGCCCCACCACAGTACCAGGGCCTATTTGTACCTTATCACCCAAGATCACATTGGCACCAATGACGGCATTGGCACCAATGCTGACTCCCTCTCCCAAACGGGCGCTGGGGTCAATCACAGCTGAAGCATGTATACCTTCAGCTGCATTGGGAGTGGTATCAAGCAATTGAGCGACCCGGGCAAAACCGACGTAGGGGTCCTTGAGAATGAGGGCATTACCTTCATAGGTGCCAGCATCTTTCGGTGACAAGAGTACGGCACTCGCTTTGGTTCCTTCCAGCTGAGCACGGTATTTACTGTTGGCCAAAAAGCTTATTTGTCCGGCACCTGCATCTTCAAGGGTGGCCACTGAAGAGATCAGTAAACTGCCATCGCCCTTGAGTTCTGCTCCCAAATGTTCGGCCAATTGGCCCAGAGTCACTTGCTTCATTTATTACTTGGCCTTGCCCAGCGCTTCTACTACCTTGCTGGAGATATCAAGCTGAGGCTTGGCAAACACGACTGCACCGCTTTGCATCACGACATCGATTTGTTCCTTTTCGGCGATGTCTTTGATGACTTGCTGAACCTTAACCAGGATCTTGTTCTGCTCTTCGGCCTGACGACGACGAACGTCTTCCTGCAGGGCTTTGCCCTTCAGTTGCAGATCGGCCTGAAGCGCTTCCATCTTGCGCAGCGCCTCAGTCTTCTGAGTTTCACTCATCAGCGCTGCATCACGCTGGTTTTTCTCCATCAGGCTGCGCAGATCACCCTGCAGCTTTTTCACTTCGGCTTCACGGTCGCCAAATTCTTTTTCCAGTGCCTTACCAATCGCTTCACGCTGAGGCAGCTGTTCAAACACGGCACCCATATCAACGACAGCAATTTTCTCTGCATTGGCAGCCAGTGGCGCGCCAATCAGCATCAGAGTCACGAGTGCACGGTTAAGCATCTTGTTCAAAATAAACTCCTTGTTGTGGTGTTTTGTCACAATCGTCGCCGAGTGTATGTGTTTTAGAAAGTTTTGCCAATATTGAAGGAGAAGATCTCGGTCTCGTCGTCTTCGTACTCTTTAATCGGCCAGGCCAGGCTGAATACCATGGGTCCCATGGGTGACAACCACTGTACGCTCATACCCCATGAAGCCCGCAGGCGGCTTGGGTCGCTGTAGTCTTCGAGCTTGGCAAATTCCTCAGCTGGCAAAGAGCGATACTTGTCGTAATCAAACTCGGTGTCCCATACGTTGCCGGCATCCACGAAGAAGCTGGTCCGTACGGAATTGGTGTAAGCCTCATCCAGGAACGGCGTTGGCACAATCAGCTCGACACTGGCTGTAGCCACGGCGTTACCACCGATGGAGCGCCCCTGGCTGACCTGAATTTGGTTAGGATCGCCCGGCAAGCCGCACCCATCCCCACTTGGGTCAGGAGAACAGGGTTCACTGCCACGAACGACGTAGAAGGAACGTGGGCCTACAGAGTTGGACTTAAAGCCTCGCAGACTGCTCGAACCACCCGAGTAGTAGTTTTCCCAGAATGGCAGGATTTGGTCGTTACCGTTGAAGTCACCGTAACCATTACCGTAACCGATGCGGGCACGACTCAACAGTACGAAGCTGTGGCTGCGGGTCAGCGGGAAGTAGAAGTTGGTATCCAAGTCGGTCTTGAAGTACTGGAGATCCGAGCCCGGGGTCGACATCTTGCCCGACAAGCGCTGGCTGGAGCCATCAGTTGGGAAGGTGCCGCGGTTCAGGGTGCTTCTGTACCAACCTGCGTTCAGCTCAAAGTTATTGAAGCTGAGGTCGGAGTTAGGGTCGTCTTCATCACGGTAAATATTATAAAAGCGCAGCGCCTGTTCGTACGCCGAAATTTCCGAAATGGTGTTGTGACGGAAACCGACACCAAAGTTAAGACGGTTGTACTCATTCACAGGGAAACCGCTGCTCAGGGCAACACCATAAGAGCTGTTCTTATAACGCTCAAGGTTCGCCTCGTTGGCATCGAACTCGTTCCAGTAAATGTTGCCACCCAAACTCACACCGTCTTTGGTGAAGTAAGGATCTGAGTAAGACAGGCTGACGTTCTTGGAATACTTGTTGGTATTGATATTGATACCGGCCTGGTTACCCGTACCAAGAAAGTTGCTCTGCTGCACACCAAACTGCAGGCTGATACCTGACTCGGTGCCGTAACCAATACCGGCGTTAAAAGAGCCGGATGGCTGCTCTTTGACTTTAAACGAAACGTCCACCAGGTCATCTGTACCCGGCACCTGCACGGTTTCGGTGTCGACGGTTTCGAAGAAGCCCAAACGGTTCAAACGGTTTTTCGACAGTTCTACGTTGGCGGAGTTGAGCCAGGCACCTTCCATCTGACGCAGTTCACGGCGCAGCACTTCATCCTTGGTCACAGTGTTACCGGTGAAGTTAACAGAGCGAACATACACACGCTTGCCGGGACGCACGTTCACATTGAGGGTTACTTCTTTGTTTTCGTCGTCAATTTCCGGGAAGGTTTTGACCTCAGGATAGGCATAACCGAAACGCCCCAGATACTTGGCGTACATTTCTTCGGTAAAGGTCACGTCGGCGCCGTTGTACTGGTCACCCGCCTTGATTGGCAGAATAGCCCGCATCAGCTCTTCGCGGCCCATCAGATCGCCGGTGAGGTTTACTTCCTTCACCTTGTACTGCTCGCCTTCATCCACGTTAATGGTGATGTACAGGCCCTTGCGATCAGGCGTCATTGCCACCTGGGTAGAGGTCACATCAAAGCGGATATAGCCGTTGTTATGGTAGTGAGTCTTGATGGTTTCAAGGTCGGCCTGTAGCTTTTGCTTCTGGTAGCGGCGCTCACCGAAGAGATCCCACCAGGCAACATAGTCTTTCAGCTCAAGCATGCCAATCAGCTCGGCATCGGAAAACTTGCTGTTGCCCACGATATTGATCTGACGAATCTCGGCCGCCAGACCTTCGGTAAACTTGAATTTCAGTTCAACGCGGTTACGTGGAAGGTTAATGACCTGAGCCTCAACCTTGGCACCGTATTTACCCACACCGTAGTAGAAGTCCTGCAGACCTTTTTCGATACCTGACAGCATGGTGCGATCGAGGGCTTCACCCACCTTCACACCACTGTTATCGAGGCTTTCCTGCAGCTGTTCGTCTTTGATGTCCTTGTTACCTTCAAAGGTCACCTCACTGATGGTGGGGCGCTCTTTGACGGTCACAACGAGAACACCGTCATCGTTGGCAACCGAAACAGTATCAAAGTTGGTGGTGGCATAAAGGCTCTTAATGGCCTGCTGCAGTTTCAGCTGGTCAACGGTATCACCTACCTTGATTGGCAGGCTGAGCAAGGCAGCACCCAGTGCAACACGTTGCAAACCTTCTACTTGAATGTCGGTGACTGTGAATGGCGCAAAGGTCTCAGCCAGACCTGTCCCTGAATATGATGCGCCTAGCAGCATCATAGAGGCAAAAAGCTTATTCAATCTCATAGAGCACTTCTGATTATTTGTCTGTCCTTGCTCAGAGTCGGGCAAAATCATTGAAAAGGGCGATACTCATCAACATTAGCAGCAAGGCTGCCCCAAATCTGAATCCTATTTCCTGTACCTTTTCGGGTACAGGCTTCCCGGTGATCACTTCCACAAAGTAATACAGCAAATGGCCCCCATCGAGCACGGGTAGAGGCAACAGGTTAATGATGCCCAGGTTCACGCTGATAAGAGCCAAAAATCCCAAAAAGTACACCAAGCCGTAGTTGGCGCTATTCCCGGCGCCCTGAGCGATTGAAATCGGACCGCTCAGATTCTTCACCGACACATCACCGGTAAAGAGTTTACCTATCATCTTTACGCTCACCACAGTCAACTGCCAGGTTTTGTCGGCAGCAACAGCCAGTGAGTCTAACACGCCATATTTCAACTGAATACGCATGGATTCGGGCAGTTCGCTGGCCTGAGGTGTAATACCAATCAAGCCGACCTCATTACCCTGGGCATCTTTGCCGGGTTTCGGAGTAGCGGTCAGTTGCTTTTGCTCGCCACCCCGTTTGATAGTGACTTGCAGCGGCTTGTTGGAAGATGCCTGAATTGTGGCCACGAACCATTCCCAACCGCCATAGCTGACGCCATTGATACCGACAATCTCATCACCGGCTTTGATACCTGCTTCATCTGCTGCGCTGCCTGGCGTCACGGCTGCCACTAAGGGCAACACCTGAGGCCTCAGCATACCCAGCCCAAGCGTGCTGATAGCCGACTCCTTTTCCGGGTCGAATTTCCAGTTGCGGGTATCCAGGGTATAGGTGCGCTCGTCACCGCTCTGCCCTTCCAGGCGAGCGAGCGGTGCCAGTGTCAGGCTCAGGCTGTCATCCCCGATATGGCCAACCAGGGCGAGATTAACCTCTTCCCAGTTGCGCACCTTCTGTCCTGAGACCGCAAGGATTTGCATGGGTTCCGTGACTGTGATGACTGACGCCGAAGAATTTTGATGGGTCGCATTAATCACCGGCTTTAACGAAGGCACGCCAATCAGGTACATGATGTAGAGCGCAAACACCGCAAAAATAAAATTTGCCACCGGGCCTGCTGCCACAATAGCGATGCGCTGCCAGACGTTTTTACGATTAAACGCCTGGGACTGGAGCGCTGCTGGCACTTCGTCAACACGCTCATCCAGCATTTTGACATAGCCACCGAGTGGGATCATGGCAATGACATACTCGGTACCGTCCTGGCCAACACGACGCCAGATGGGCTTACCAAAGCCGATGGAGAAACGTTCCACCTTCACGCCACAGCGCCGGGCAATATAAAAGTGTCCGTATTCGTGCGCAGTGATAAGCAAACCCAGCGCAACGATGAAAGATGCGGCATTCCAGAGGATGTCGTACATGTCTCTCCTTCGAGTATATTCCTATTAAACCCGGCTAATCAGTTGGTTCGCCAGTCGGCGCGCTTCCCAATCCAGCGCGAGTATGGCATCCAGTGAGTCCAGATGAGTCTTGGCTATCTTACCCAGACATTCGCCATTAATCACAGCGATATCGGTAAATCCAATCCGTCCGTCCAAAAACGCAGCCACAGCCACTTCGTTGGCGGCATTGAGCACTGTGGTAGCCTCCTGTCCTTGATGGCAAGCATCCATGGCGAGTTTCAGGCAAGGGAAACGGCTGTAATCGGGCTCACAAAAGCTTAAGTGTCCGACTTTGAAAAAGTCCAAAGGTTCCACACCGGCTGAAATTCGCTGCGGATACGCCATGGCATGGGCTATGGGTGTGCGCATATCCGGGTTACCCATTTGTGCGAGCACACTGCCATCACGGTACTGGACCATTGAGTGAATGACACTTTGCGGATGAATAACGACCTTGAGTTCGTCCCTGGCGGTGTTGAACAGCCAACGAGCCTCTATGAACTCCAGCCCCTTGTTCATCATGGTGGCTGAGTCTACTGAGATTTTCGGGCCCATGGACCAATTGGGATGTTTGCAGGCCTGGGCAGGCGTCATGGTGGCCAGGGTGTCCAGCGGAGATGTTAAAAAGGGGCCACCGGAGCCGGTCAGTAAGATGTGGGAAATACCGGCTGCGGATAAATCACAGTGACCGATTTCTCGCTGTACCTGCTCTGGCAGGCACTGGAATATCGCATTGTGTTCACTGTCCACCGGCAAGAGCTGGGCGCCGCTCTTTTTGGTTTCCTCCATAAAGAGCTCACCTGACATGACCAGCGCTTCTTTATTGGCAAGCAACACCCGCTTACCGGCACGAACCGCAGCGAGGGTCGGCAGAAGTCCCGCCGCGCCTACGATGGCAGCCATGACAGTATCTACCTCGGCGGCCGTCACAAGCCCAAGCAGCGCTTCATCACCGCTGGAAACCTCAATCCCAAGACCGGTCGGCAAAGCATCGGCCAGGCGTTTTGCCGCTGACTCATCCACCATGTGGGCGTAACGAGGGCGATGCTCAATGCAAAGGTCCCGCATCCGCTCCACGCTGGTTGCCGCCACCAAGGCAAACGCCCGATAACGCTCGGGGTTACGTTTGATGACATCCAGAGTACTTTTACCGATAGAGCCTGTGGCCCCAAGGATCACCAGATTTTGCATGATTACATCCAGAAGGCGATGTAGATAAGGGTAAAGACTGGCAACGCAGCTGTGAGGCTGTCGATGCGATCGAGCACCCCACCGTGGCCCGGCAATATGGTGCCAGAATCTTTAATGTTGGCTACCCGCTTGAACATACTCTCGGTTAAATCACCGAGCGCCGAAGCGAGCGCAGTAAAGAGGGTCACGGCAATCACCAACCCCAGCTCCTGCTGCGGTGACAGGCTCATCACAATAGCCACCACTATCATGGTAGTCAGCAAGCCGCCCACCAGGCCTTCCACCGTTTTGGCGGGGCTGACATTGGGCGCAAGCTTGGTGCGCCCCAGTGCCTTGCCAACAAAGTAAGCCCCCGAGTCAGCAGCCCACACCACCAACATCACCAGGAAAACCATTACGCCACCAAAGTAGGGTGAAGCATCGGTGCTCAGGGATTTAAGGGCAATGAGCGCTACAAAACACGGCAGCAGCGTCAGCTGACCAAACATGGATTTCAGCATATGGCTGCGTTGCCACAGACGAGCGCTTTTGGGATAGGTCACTACCAGTGCCATGGCGATGACCCACCAAAATCCGCCAAGCAGCGTCACAGCCAGAAAGATGGGGTGCAATTGCCCGGAGTGCCAGACCTCGGATGCGGGCACCAATATATTCAGGGCTACCAGCAAAATGCCCAGGGTCAGCGTAAAGCTCCATTGGGTCATCTGACAACCAGCATCAATAATGCGTCCCCACTCTTTTGCGGCAATTAAAAATACGCCCACCAGCGCCCAGGCAAAAATGGATGAAGGCAAATAGAAGATAGCGCCAAATACCAGTGGGATAAGCCAGATTGCTGTTATTATTCGTTGTTTTAGCAAAAAACGTCCCTCGTAAAAGATGACTTAAGCACGCAAGGCTTCGATTTGACTTCCGGTCAAACCAAAACGGCGCTGGCGGCTCGCAAATAAAGCGATAGCCTCTTTGAAACATTGCTCGTCGAAGTCCGGCCACAGGGTGTCAGTAAACACCAACTCAGCGTAGGCTGCCTGCCAGAGCACAAAATTGCTGATGCGGTAATCGCCACCAGTACGGATCATTAAATCAACTTCGCCCTGACTTTGCATGCATAAATGCTGACTTAAGGCCTCTTCGGTAAACTGACTGCTGTCGATTTCACCAGATGCCAGCTTTTGTGCCAGCTGCTGTGCTGCCTGGAGTATGTCCCAGCGCCCACCGTAATTGGCGGCAACGTTCAGAATAAGGCCTGTGTTTGCCGCCGTTTTTTCTTCGGCGTCGCGAATTTGCTGTTGCAGCCTGTCCGAAAAACGGCTGGTATCACCGATAATGTTCAACCTGACCCCATTTTTGCTGAGCAGCTTGATTTCCCGTTTCAGCACCGTGAAAAACAGTTCCATCAGCAAGCTGACTTCAGCATCGGGACGACGCCAGTTTTCACTGGAAAAGGCAAACAGGGTTAACGACTTGATGCCCAATTGGCTTGCCGTGCTCACAGCCCGGCGCACGGCCTTAACACCCGCCTTGTGCCCCATTACTCTGGGTTTGCCCTGTGCCTGTGCCCAACGGCCATTGCCATCCATAATGATGGCCACATGCTGGGGCAGAGACTGGTTGACCAACCCTGAGACATCACCGAGTTGAGCATCCAACGCCAAATCAGCGGCAATTTCCCTATTGGAAGACATCGATATACAACCCTATAAATAAACAAACGCCGTGTAGTATACCCCTACACGGCGTCTTAACTCTAGCTTGCTGACCGGAGGGTTAGACCTCCATCAACTCCGCTTCTTTGGCAGCCAGGAGCTCATCGATCTTCTTAATGTGCAGATCGGTGATTTTCTGAACTTCTTCTTCGGAACGACGTACGTCGTCTTCGGTGCACTCTTTCTCTTTTTCCAGCTGCTTGAAGCTGGAGTTGGCATCGCGGCGTACGTTACGAATGGCTACACGGCCCTGCTCGGCTTCGGCGCGAACTACTTTAACCAGGTCACGACGACGCTCTTCAGTCAGTGGTGGCAGCGGAATACGGATAGTCGCACCGGCAGACATTGGGTTCAGACCCAGGTCTGAGCTCATGATAGCTTTCTCTACGGCCTGGATGGCACTGCGGTCAAACACGTTCACCGCCAGGGTGCGTGAGTCTTCAATGGTCACGTTACCCACTTGCTTCAGAGGCGTCATGGAACCGTAGTAGTTTACCTGAATGGTATCCAGCAGACTTGGGTGGGCACGGCCAGTACGTACTTTAGCCATTTGGGCCTTGGTGGCCTCTACACACTTGCCCATGCGATCCTGAGCATCTTTCTTGATATCTTCAATCACGTTAAATGTCCTTTTCGGTCATTAATGTTCGCAAACTTGTCGCTTATTTTTTGATGATGGTGCCTTCACCTTCACCCATGATAACACGGCGCAGGGCACCGGGCTTGTTCATGTTGAATACCAAAATAGGCATATCATGGTCACGCGCCATGGTAAAGGCAGATAAGTCCATCACTTTCAATTCTTTATCGAGAACTTCGGCGTAAGAGAGTTCATCGTATTTGACGGCTTCCGGGTCCTTCATAGGATCGGCGGAGTAAACGCCATCAACTTTGGTGCCTTTTAGCACGACATCGGCTTCAATTTCAATGCCGCGCAGACAGGCCGCCGAGTCGGTGGTGCAGAAAGGATTACCGGTACCGGCAGCGAATATCACCACACGTCCGGACTTGAGCAGGCTGATAGCCTCGGCCCAATTATAATCGTCACACACCCCTTTCAAGGGAATGGCAGACATCAGACGGGCATTCACATAGGCACGGTGCAAGGCATCGCGCATTGCCAGACCATTCATCACGGTCGCCAGCATACCCATGTGGTCACCCACCACGCGGTTCATACCTGCCTTGGCAAGACCTTCTCCACGGAACAGGTTACCACCACCAATCACTACCCCGACCTGGATGCCCAGTTCTACCAGTTCTTTGATTTCCTGAGCCATACGATCCAGTACGCTGGGATCAATACCGAAGCCCTCAGAGCCCATCAGGGCCTCACCACTTAACTTAAGAAGAATGCGTCGAAATGCTGGTTTTGGATTGGTGCTCATGATTTTTATCCTGATTATAACAAGACCGCAGCGGCTGCTGCGGTCTTGGGGTACTTACCTAGCGGCGATTAGGCCTTTTGAGAAGCAGCGATTTGCTTGGCCACTTCGGCCGCGAAATCTTCTTCTTTCTTCTCGATACCTTCACCCACTTCCAGGCGGATGAAGTTAGCAACAGTAGCGCCTTTCTCTTTCAGGAATTCGCCAACAGTCTTCTTTGGCTCCATGATGAATGGCTGACCGGTCAGAGAAACCTCACCGGTGAACTTCTTCATACGGCCTTCAACCATCTTCTCGGCGATTTCTTTTGGCTTGCCTTCGTTGATGGCGATTTCAACCTGAACTTCACGCTCTTTGGCAACCACTTCAGCTGGTACGTCTTCTGGATTTACGTACTCAGGCTTGGATGCAGCAACGTGCATGGCCAGGTGCTTCAGAGTTTCTTCGTCAGCGGTACCGGTAACTACTACACCGATACGGTCGCCGTGGCGGTAAGCAGCCACGTTTTCACCGTCGATGTACTCAACGCGACGTACGTTGATGTTTTCACCGATTTTGGCAACCAGAGCAACACGAGCTTCTTCAAACTGTGCTTTCAGGTCTTCAACGGATACTTTACCGGCAGCAGCCACTTCCAGAACCTGGTTAGCGAAAGCCAGGAAGTTAGAATCTTTGGCTACGAAGTCAGTTTGGCAGTTAACTTCCAGCAGAGCAGTGAAACCAGCACCTTGCTTGATCAGGATGGTACCTTCAGCAGCGATGTTACCGGCTTTCTTGGCAGCTTTGGCAGCGCCACTCTTACGCATGTTATCGATAGCAAGCTCGATATCACCGTTAGTCTCTTCCAGAGCCTTTTTACAATCCATCATGCCGGCGCCAGTGCGCTCACGCAGTTCTTTAACCAGGGCAGCAGAAATTGCCATTGTTAAATTCCTCTTTGAGTTTCGGCAATCATTTGCCGAGTAAGCAGGTATAAAACAGGGGCCCACGGGCCCCTGTTAACCAATCATAGATCTTGGTTAATAAGGGAGATGAAGCTCATCAACCTTATTATTCGGCTTCAACGAAACCGTCTTGCTCAGCTTGTACAGCCAGATCCTGACCACGGCCAGCTTTGGCAGCAGTGGCAGCAGCTTCGGTGTACAGGCGGATAGCACGCATAGCGTCGTCGTTACCAGGAACGATGTAGTTCACGCCGTCTGGAGAAGCGTTGGTATCAACCACAGCAACTACTGGGATACCCAGGTTGTTGGCTTCTTTGATGGCGATGTGCTCGTGGTCGGCACCGATCACGAACAGAGCATCAGGCAGACCGCCCATGTTCTTGATACCACCCAGAGACTTCTCGAGCTTTTCCAGCTCGCGAGTGCGCATCAGGGCTTCTTTCTTGGTCAGCTTGTCGAAAGTACCGTCAACAGACTGGGTTTCCAGCTCTTTCAGACGCTTGATAGACTGACGAACGGTTTTCCAGTTGGTCAGCATACCGCCGAGCCAGCGGTGATCAACGTAGTACTGGTCACAAGAAACAGCAGCTTCTTTGATAGCTTCGCTGGCAGCGCGCTTGGTACCAACAAACAGGATTTTACCTTTCTTGGAAGCTACGTTGCTGATGAAAGCCAGAGCTTCGTTGAACATTGGTACAGTGTGCTCGAGGTTGATGATGTGTACACCGTTGCGGGCACCGAAGATGAATGGCTTCATCTTTGGGTTCCAGTAACGGGTCTGGTGACCGAAGTGAACACCGGCCTGGAGCATGTCGCGCATTGAAACTGTAGTCATTTTGAATACCTTAAAAAGTAAAAGGGGTTTGACCTCCACGCGTCCCATGAACTCGACCCCCGGCCTTTGACCGGAAGCACCCCGAGGCATGTGCCGACACGTGTGCGATTTAGTATTTACAGATTAGCCATGTATAATGGCCGCCATATTTCACTCACCACTGCCCGGGTCATCCCCATGCGGTGTTTTTGAGAGTCAAACATAACGGCGCGCTTTATACCATAAATCAGCCCGCAACACAAATTTTTGCGGGCTGATTTATGGCACGTCAGCGCCCCAATTCCCTGTGATACTAGGTGAGAAAACAACTGCATGAGTATAGTCATCAAGACCGCCGATGAGATAGAAAAAATGCGCGCCGCAGGTAAGCTGGCCGCAGATGTTCTTGAAATGATTGCGCCCTTTGTCAAGGCTGGCGTGACCACCAATGAACTCAACGATATTTGCGCCAAATACACCGAAGAACAGGGTGCCATTTCTGCGCCGCTCAACTACCACGGCTTTCCCAAGTCTATCTGTACTTCGGTCAATGAAGTTATCTGCCACGGCATCCCCTCAGATCAGCCACTGAAAGACGGCGATATCCTCAATATCGATATTACAGTCATCAAAGACGGTTACCACGGTGATACGTCCAAGATGTTTTTCATCGGTGAAGTATCTCCAAAAGACAAGCGCCTGTGCCGAATCGCACAGGAGAGCCTGTACGCAGCCATTCGCAAGGTTCGTCCCGGCATGAAGCTGGGTGAAATCGGCGCCACCATTGAAAAAGTGGTCAAGGGAGCCAAGACCGGCCTTGAGAAATACAGCATTGTCCGTGACTACTGCGGCCACGGCATTGGTGCCACTTTCCACGAAGAGCCTCAGGTCGTGCACTACAAAAACACCGACAACACGGTTCTTCGCCCCGGCATGTGCTTTACCATTGAACCGATGATCAACGCGGGTCGTCACCAGACTGTGCTCGACAAAGACGATGGCTGGACTGTGACCACCATCGATGGCAAAAACTCTGCCCAGTACGAACACACTCTCTTGGTAACCGAGACGGGTGTGGAAGTACTCACCCTGCGCAGCGAAGAAGATTTCCCACGCATAATCAATCACAAATAAGGCAATCCATGACGACGGCTCAGCAGGCCAAAGCCTCTTTGCAGGCGCTGAATCAGGAACTGGCGCTGGCCTTCGCGGCCCGTGAAGATGTTGTCGAACTGGTCAGGCGCCGCTGCCGGGTCGTCGATGAATTACTCCAAACCGCCTGGAGCCAACATGGTCTGGGCAATTACCCCATCGCCCTGGTTGCGGTGGGGGGGTATGGTCGTGGTGAGCTGCATCCCCACTCAGACATAGATCTGTTGATGTTAGTGGATGAAAAGCTCCCCAAAGAAGCCGAGTTTGTGCTCGGCTACTTTATTGCCTTCTTGTGGGACGCGGGCCTCGAGATTGGCCACAGCGTTCGCACCATTAAAGATACCCTTACCCTCGGCCGGGACGATATCACCATCGCCACCAACTTGTTGGAGGCACGCTTTCTCACCGGCACAGAGCCCCTGTTTGATGAGCTTTACGATGCCATCCGCACCCAGGATTTTTGGCCATCCAGCGACTTTTTTGTGGCCAAGCGGGATGAGCAGCAGGCCCGGCACACCAAGGCCAGCGCATTCGATTTAGAGCCCAACGTCAAGAGTTGCCCGGGTGGCCTTCGCGATATCCAAACCGTGGCCTGGGTCGCCATGCGTCACTTCAACGCCTCGCGTCTGGAGGAGTTGGTCGGACATGGTTTCCTTGAGCCCATAGAGCTTGAGGAGTTACTCGAGTGTCAGCAGTTTTTGTGGCAAATCCGCTTTGCCCTGCACATTGCCTCTGGACGTGACGAAAACCGCCTGCTCTTCGACCTGCAGCGCCAGGTCGCAGAACTTTTGGGATACGAAGACAAGACCCAGCTTGCCGTCGAACAGATGATGAAGCTCTACTACCGCACCGTTCGGCGGGTAATGGAGCTCAATGAAATGCTGCTGCAGCTTTTCAAACGCGCAACATTGGGCCACACCAAGGCATTGGAAATCGTCCCGATAAACGACAACTTTCAACGTCGTGGCAGCTTTATAGAGGCCCTCTCGGCCAATCCGTTTGTGAAGCCGGAAGACATCATGGGGCTGTTTCTGCTGATAGCCCGCAACTCCAATATCCGCGGTATCTACGCCCCTACCCTGCGCTCCATGCGCCAGGCCCGAAAAGCGCTCACCCAACCACTGATGGAATACGCAGAATGCCGTCAGGTATTCATGGAAATCCTGCGCCATCCACGGGGTATTTCGGCGTTTTCCCTGATGCACAAGCACGGCATTCTGTCTGCCTATTTGCCCGCCTGGCGCGCCATTGAAGGCCAGATGCAGTTCGATCTCTTTCACGCCTATACAGTGGATGAACACACCCACAGGCTGTTGCTCAATATCGAGCGCTTTTCGCAGCCTGAGCAAAAAGATGAGTTCCCCTTGGGGTCTGTGCTGATTAATCAGCTACCGAAAAAGGGGCTGCTGGTACTCGCGGCCATCTTCCATGACATTGCCAAGGGCCGTGGTGGCGATCACAGTAAACTCGGCGCCGTGGATGCGCTGGCGTTTTGTAAGTCCCATGGCCTGAACGATCATGACGGCCGCTTGGTGAGCTGGCTGGTTGAAAACCATCTGATGATGTCGGTAACAGCCCAAAGGCGGGATATTTCTGACCCCGATGTGGTAGCGGATTTTGCCGGTAAGGTGCGCGATGCGGTGCACTTGAGCTATCTCTACTGCCTGACGGTGGCTGATATCTGCGCCACCAACGAAAAAACCTGGAACAACTGGAAGGGCTCACTACTGAGGGATCTGTACTTTTCAACCCAAAGGGTTCTGGCACGGGGCAAAGAAAAACCGGTAGATATCCGCGCCCGGGTACGGGAATACCAGGCCAAGGCGAAAAAGGAGCTGCTACGTCGCGGCGTGAAGGAAAAAGAACTTGATGCCCTGTGGGCCAGGTTCAAAGCCGATTACTTTTTGCGCCATCAACCCAATCAAATCGCCTGGCATGCTGAGGGCATCCTTAAACACCGCCAGGATGAGCCGCTGGTGCTGATCTCTAAACACACAACCCGTGGCGGCACCGAGCTATTTGTTTACTGCCGCGACAAGCCCAAGCTGTTCGCCACCGTGATGGCGGTATTGGACAACAAAAACATCAATGTCCACGATGCGACTGTAATGACCTCCAAGGATAACTATGCCCTGGACAGCTTTGTGATTCTTGAGCAGGATGGCGAACCCCTGATGCAGCTGTCGCGTATCCAGAGCATTCGCAAGGGGCTTGAAAAGGCACTTGCCAGTGAAAACCCCAGACCGACAAAGTTCCGTAAGCTTTCCCGCAAGATGAAACCTTTTAACGTACCAACACAGGTCAGTTTTCTGCCGGGTAGCCGTCATGGTACAAGTATGATGGAACTTATCGCTCTGGATATGCCCGGTCTGCTCGCAAGAGTGGGTGACATCTTCTATCGCTGTGAGATAACCTTGCTGGCAGCAAAAATCACCACTATCGGTGAGCGGGCTGAAGACTTTTTCGTACTGCAAACCAATGACGGTCAAGCCCTCAGTGACGAGGAACAGCGACGGCTTAAAGAGGCACTGGTCAGTGCCCTGTCCCAGACAATTTTTTAACACCTTATCAAAACGGGAGAACCCACATGGAGGCTTTACGCCAGCGTATCGAGGCGGCTTTTGAAGCTCGCGCAAACATCACCCCAAGCAGTGTCGAGCCAGGCGTGCGTGCCGATGTTGAGACAGTGATCAACATGCTCGACAAGGGCGAAATGCGCGTGGCCGAGAAAATTGACGGCCAGTGGCATGTTAACCAATGGCTGAAAAAGGCCGTACTGCTGTCGTTCCGCATTTTTGACAATGGCGTTATCGAAGGCGGCGAAACCAAGTACTTCGATAAGGTACCCATGAAGTTTGCTGATTACGACGAAGCACGTTTCCGCGCCGAAGCCATCCGGGTTGTGCCTCCTGCTGCCGTGCGTAAAGGCTCGTTTATCGGTAAAAACACCGTGCTGATGCCATCTTACGTGAACCTCGGGGCCTATGTTGACGAAGGTACCATGGTTGACACCTGGGCGACCGTGGGCTCCTGTGCGCAAATTGGTAAAAACGTGCACCTGTCTGGTGGCGTCGGCATCGGCGGCGTACTCGAACCGTTGCAGGCTGGCCCCACCATCATTGAAGACAACTGCTTCATCGGTGCCCGCTCTGAAATCGTAGAAGGCGTGGTGGTAGAAGAAGGCTCTGTGATCTCCATGGGCGTTTACATTGGCCAGAGCACCCGCATTTACGACCGTGAAACCGGTGAAATCCATTACGGTCGCGTTCCGGCCGGCTCAGTAGTAGTATCAGGTACCCTGCCTTCGTCATGCGGTAAGTACAACCTCTACGCCGCCATCATTGTGAAGAAGGTCGATGAAAAGACCCGCGGCAAAGTCGGTATCAATGAACTGCTGCGTATCGTCGATTAAATAGTACACAATATAAAAAAGCAGACTCAGGTCTGCTTTTTTATTGTCTGAACTTATCCACCGCAATGTAATGGCGGTGCATTACACCAATCAATTTTCAAACACTTGCCAAGCTGCATGCAAAAGTATCCCCCGCCAGGCTCCATGGGACATACAGCACGGTGGATAGTCACAAATTCATACAGAATGACATACTTTATGTGTCGATTTTGTGTAAGGAGAGAGCTGTAATCTAGGGGTGTCTGTACAACGAGGAGAGTACAAATGAAGATACAACACGCTTTTGCCGCACTGACTTTAGGATGCCTGAGTTTGGGTGCAACCGCCGCCATGAGCCCCGATGTGGAAAACAAACTGATTGCAGTATGTAAAACCGGATTGAGTGACAGCCAGGTGCAATTCCTTTCGACCATGAAAGAACACCGCATTAACGAAACCCGGGTGTTCCCTCGCTTGGTTTGCAACGGTGAAACCTTCTATGACTTCGCCGTATCCAACGGGTCAAACCGCACGGCCGAGCGCATTGCCCGCTACCTGCCAGGTAAAGTAACCATCAAAGATTTGGCCATGAATCACGCCGATGAAATGCTTTATGTAGAGTTCGACAAGTAGCACAAAAAGGCGCCGAGGCGCCTTTTTGGTGGGTGCTGTGTTAAAACACCACGGTCTTGTTACCGTAAACCACGACCTTATCGGCCAGTACCAAACCCAGCGCCCGGCTCAGCACCGATTTCTCCACATCCCGTCCAGCCCTTGCCATCTCTGCTGCACTGTAATTGTGATCAACGTGAATGACATCCTGTTTGATGATAGGACCTTCATCCAGGCAATTATTCACAAAGTGAGCCGTAGCCCCGATTATCTTCACGCCGCGCTCCCAAGCCTGTCGGTAGGGATTGGCACCAATAAAGGCTGGCAAAAACGAGTGATGAATATTGATGATGCGATTGGGATATCGCGCAACAAATTCCGGTGTCAGAATGCGCATAAACTTGGCCAGCACCAGATAATCGGGCCCATAGGGCGCAATGACCTCAGCCAGCGCCGCTTCATGCTGATGTCTGTCCAGCCCTTCGTGGCTGACATAATGAAAAGGAATATCAAACTTTTCCGTGAGTGGCCTGAGTTTATCGTAATTACCCACGACTGCAGCAATATCCACATCCAGAGCGCCATAATAAGCCTTCATCAATAAATCACCCAGACAGTGAGCTTCCTTGGTCACCAACACCACCACTCTTTTACGCCCGGCCGGTTTAAGGTTGGTGTGATGGTGTGCGGGCAGCACCTCATCGAGCGCGCCGAGCAAACCCGCCTCATCTACCAGGCCTTCCAGCTCGGTACGCATAAAAAAGCGCCCCTCGGTATTATCAACAAACTCGTCGTTTTTGATGATGTTGAGGCCATTTTCAAAACACACACCTGTGATTTTGGCGATAAGGCCCTTGGCATCGGCACAATCGGTTATCAATACCCGGCGATCTGATGGTTGCAACACACACTTCCCCTATTCGTTGTATTTTGGGCAGCATGCCACAGGCACAGTATTAATAGCGAATTACCCTGATTTTTATCAGATATCAGAGAAACATGGGGAGATAGACAAGAAGAAACGTAAAAAATTGGCCGTAAATTTCAAGATCCCACAACAGACGGCTTAACTACGTGTATCCAGGTAACGCTGCAGCAGCTTTCTTAAGGTCTCGGCCTTGGTACCAAACACCAGCTGAACACCACTGCCCACCACTATCACGCCTTTGGCACCCAATGACATTAACCTTTGTCTGTCTACCTGGGAAGGATCGGCGACACTTATCCGCAGACGGGTCAGGCAAGCTGATAAATCAGCAATGTTTCCGCCGCCGCCCAGCGCAGAGACGATGGCAATCAAATTACGTTTCTGTCCTGTATCGGCTTCAAAGCGGCCGGGGGTTTTCAGGTTAAACGCCAGAATACTGGCCCGGAAAAGAATGTAATAAATCACAAATGTCAGCGGCCCCAGGAACCAAATCCAATGGGTATTACTCGATTGCGGAAACAGGAGCACGAAATCCACCAATCCGTGGGAAAACACCACACTGTGGTGCATATCAAGCAAAATGGCGATGCTGTAAGCGAGACCCGTCAGCAGGGCATGACACAAGTACAAGAGTGGTGCCACAAACAAAAAAGCGAACTCAATCGGCTCTGTCACACCGGTCAGCCAACTGGCAGTCGCGGCAGATAACATGACCCCGGCAACCCGGTTACGTTGATTTCTATCCGCGCAGCGCCATATGGCCAGTGCCGCCGCAGGCAGCCCCCACATTTTAATCAGGTAACCACCGGCAAGGTTCCCCGCAGAAGGATCGCCAGCAAAATATCTCGCCATCTCCCCCCGTACAATTTCGCCATCGTGGGCATATTGACCCACTTCCAGATAAAAAGGCGCATTCCAGATGTGGTGCAGCCCAAGCGGCAACAACAACCGTTCGACCATACCGTAAAATCCGAAGGCAATCGCAGGTTCCTGATACACGGCCCAGTCAGATAAACGCTCAATGGATAAGGCAAGTGGCGGCCAGATAAACGCCAGCATTACAGCGAGCAACATCACCAGGGGGATCATTATCAGCGGGGCGCTGCGTCTGCCTTCAAAAAACGAAAACACGGCAGGCAGCCTGAGCTTTTCACTGAGCCGCACCGCAACGCAGGTAATCCCCCCCACTAACATGCCGCCGGCTATGCCGGTATCTATGGTGGGCGTACCCCACACTATGTGAGACGGCAAATGATAAACCTTGGCCGCTGCTGCCAGAGTAGACAGCAGCACACCGTAGCCAAAGGCAGCAGAGAAGGCGGCAATTCCCTGATCGCGGCAGAAACCAATAGCGACCGCGATGGCAAACAGCATGGGCATAATGTCGAAGATGAGCTTGCCCACACTCAACATCAACACATTGGCCACATCTGGAATAAAGGGCAAGGGATTAGTAGCAATCCCTATCATGACGCCCGCTGCCGGGAGTATGGCAATGGGGATCAGCAGCGTTTGCGACAGCCGCTGGGCAAACCTGAACCAGTGTCGGTTCAGGCGGGTTAGTCGTTCAGGCCGTGCTGAACTTGCTGGTGCCATTGCGTCAGCCACGTTTTGGCCTCTAATTCCGGTTCCATGGTTTCCATTGCATCAATGCGCAGCAGCGGCAAGACCCGTTTGGCCCCCAGCTCAGTAAAGAGTGCATCCAGCTTTTCGCCGGCACCACAAAACTCGCTGTAGCTGGAATCCCCAAGGCCAATGACGCTGTAATGAAGACCGGGTAAATAGGGTGCAGTTGATTGGATGCGGTAGTACCAGGACTGGATGTCTTCCGGTAAATCACCACTGCCAGTGGTGGACGACACCAGAATCAATAGTCCTTCATTACTGGGAGTGAAGTCGTTCAGCTCATGGGATTGCCATAGCCGAACGCTATATCCCAAGTCTGCGAGTTCATCTGCCAGGGTTTCAGCCACAAACTGCGCGCTGCCATAAACAGTGCCAAATGCCAGGTCAACGTGTTTCATTTCGGGGTAACTCTCCCGGTTTAATTTAAAATAATCAGTAATATGGACTCAAACATACGCGAAAGGACCAACCACAGGCAAGTCGTCATATTCATTGGCGGTTTTTCCGCTATTCGTGCTACCTTGTAAAGGGTTCTGCTTCAAGCCCTTTTCGGGGAAGGACAGATTTGAAGCACAGATAACCATGGACGGATGCTCATTTACGGGAAGCACGCAATGCAACCGAGCTGCCGCAAGAAACAGCACAAAGCCTGTCAGCACAGGCGAAGCCGTTACTTTCAAAGTCAAAAAATCTGGCCCGATGTTCCCCATACTCAAGTGGCAGGTTTTGTTAGCCTTGCCGAAATCAAAGCAAGGCTGAAACAAACAGGCTGATTTCACGCAATAAGCATGGATGGCGATAACGCCAGCGTCTCCTCGTCCCATCCAAGCCCGGAAAACACGTCAAGCCATTCAGGCTCCAATTCAGTTTCAATGGCGATTGGCGCCCCCGTCAGTGGGTGCGTCAGCTCAAGTCGTTTGGCAATCAGCCACAAACGATTGACTCCAAAGTGCTCTCGGAAAAAGCGGTTTTGCTTGCCATCGCCATGGGTTGTATCACCCACAATAGGATGGCGCAGATGCGCCATATGCCTGCGCAGCTGATGTTTGCGTCCCGTTTGGGGCTGCAGATGCATCAGGGCAAAACGGCTGCTTGGATAACGCCCTGATGAATACGGAATTTCACTATTGAGCAGTGGCCGGTAAGCAGTAATCGCCTCTTGGGCGGGCTTATCGGGGTCAACGTCTTTGTCGGCAAGCTCGTCCAGCTCTTCTTTGAGAGCGTAATCAAGCACGCCTGCGTCAAACATATTGCCGCGTACCAGTGCCAGATAGTGTTTGCGGATGCTATGGCTGGCAAACTGACCACAAAGGCTATTGGCCACCTCGCTGGATTTGGCAAAGAGCAATACGCCCGATGTGGGCCGGTCAAGGCGGTGAACCGGAAATACATGACAACCCACCAGATCACGTGTCAGCTGCATCGCAAACCAATGTTCTTTTCGTGCAAGATATGTACGATGCACAAGCAGCCCTGCAGGCTTATGAATGGCCACCATGGCCTCATCCTCGTAGAGGATTTCAATGGCAGGCGCCGTGTCGGCAAATGCCAACTCAAAAGTACCGGCCTGTACTGTTTCATTTTCCATTAACGGCATCATCCAGATTGGCAAGGATAATCAACAGAGCGTCTTTGTCTGCGTGAGTGCCCCAAACATGCAGGGCCATAGGCAATATGGACATTGCAGCCGGGAGTGGTTGTCTTGTCTCCAGAAGCACACGAAACCGTGGCAAAAAAATAAACTGCAACCACTCTTCAAAAGCCAATAAGTCACAACCGAATGGGGCCTGACTGGCCAAGGCTTGTGCCGTTGGCATCTCATCCCGCCACAGCAGCGCGGCTTTGAGCGCTTGCTCCAGTTCATCGAGCAGCGAAATTAGCTTGGTGTCGGATTTGGGTAAACTGGCAGTAGACATCGGAAAGACTCTGCTGAAAAAGGGCAATTGTACCATCTTGCGCCACTTAACCCTATAATGGCGCCCCATCGGAACACTCTCTTTTACAGGCCGCTTTCAGATGGCAGAAATCACCAGCATCAGTCAATTTCTTTCCACCGCCAAGACCCAGTTTCAGGTGTACGATCTGGGGCGCCGTGTGCAACATATCGATGCCATGGCATTTGCCCAAATTGAAGCATTGCAGGCCCCTTATCCCTATCCCATCCAGGGACACGCCAAAATGGCACTGGTATTTTGGGATGCCAGCGAACAACACTTCGTGTGGTTTATCAGTCTGCCATTGGATGAGCGGGGTCTGCTGAGCCCCGCACCACGCAGTCACTTCATTCAAATGATTTTGGAGGCTCTGGGCCAGGATTTGACCCGGACGCTGAGCGAAGATGAACAGCAGAAAATGGCCAATCATCCGTTCAGCTTTAAACCCACACAGGAGAAACTGGCGGTATTTAATGCCCTGGTGCGCCGTCATCTCGGACGTTCGGCTTCCAGTCAGTATGAATTTGCTGCTCAGTATTTATCGGGCCAGCTACCGGCAGAGTCCTGGCCGAATGTGGGGTTTCAGGGGCTGGCTGACATCTGTGTCAGACTCGGTGAGCTGGACCATGCAGCCATGGTGGCCCGTGCCCTTAAAAATGCACCAATGGAAGTTCAAATAGCACTGTGTCAGTGCCTTGAGCATGTGCTGGTATCGGATGAAGTAAAAGACGCACTCTTGGCGGGGCTGGAAGAACACAGGGATGCACGCCTCATCTACTTTTTAAGGGCCTTGGGCAGCCAGTCTGATGCCTCTGTGCGAGCCATCGCGTCTCTGGCAGAGAAACGACTGCTCACCGAAGAGGTGTTGATCTGCATCGCCGGTCGGAACTGGTTGGCGCTGCGGGATGATGTGTGTCGCAAAAACTTCCTGGAAGCACTGGCGTTGATGCCGCAAGACTTTTTCAATCAAGTCTTTGCTGATATTGTGGCTATCCCGGCACTGCGCACGTCCATGTTGATGGCTATCCGGGATCCGAATCGCAGCGATGCCCTGTCTCTGGCCATCGGCGGACTGTTCAAGGCGACCAAATCATGATGACCGACTTGCTTTTACTCCTTGGCGTTGCTCTGATTGCAGCGTTTTTCTGGCAATTGAGACAAATGGCGGAAATTGCCCGCATGTTCGCCGAAAAAGAAGCCAAGCGCCAAAACGTGCAATTACTGGCAATTGCCCAGCTCAGCGCGAAACCGACCTTGGGTGCCAGTACCGGAATAGGCTGGAAAGCAAGTTATCTGTTTGAATTCTCAACCGATGGCATCAATCAATATCGGGGCCATATCCATATGCTGGGCAAGAAAATCCAGAAAATTGAATGGCCGATTTTTCCCGAACCTGAATGGCATCAGGCGCCTACAGCAAGGGGCTCATTGGGTGGGGGCTGCGGCAGCAAAAGTAATTGTAGTTCTGGAAGCTGTCGCTGAGTGTAAGCCTTAAGCCTCGTGAATGCCGCGAGTTCCACAGGGGAAACAACCCTCATCGGAATGTCAGTCAGAATGTCGTTCGCAGGTTAAATCGAATAGCGCATCGAAAGCGGGCACTGGCCCGCTTTCTTTTTAGTGCCATGAATGGCGACTGACAAGACACGGATACAAGCAATCAGTTCTGGATAAGAGCTCGTTAACCAACACAAAGCGTTGCGGTTTACACAGCGTTGCCTTCAATTGACCACGCTACTTGCTTTTAGCTTTTAGCTTTTAGCTTTTAGCTTTTAGCTTTTAGCTTTTAGCTTTTAGCTTTTAGCTTTTAGCTTTTAGCTTTTAGCTTTTAGCTTTTAGCTTTTAGCTTTTAGCTTTTAGCTTTTAGCTTTTAGCTTTTAGCTCAGCTCTCGTGGCGTAAGTCATTGTAGCGTATTCTGCATCAGTGCGCTTGGTTGACATCATCGTAAGACAGGGTTAAGCCGAGAAGTTGAGAAGTTGAGAAGTTGATGGAAAGCTGTTTCCAACCTGTCCGCACCTGATTAAAAACAAAACACACCGGCTTAAAATAAGAAAGGGTGCGGCCCTTTCGAACCGCACCCATCTGTTTCCCTGTTAAGCCATCCAGCTATTATTGTGCTCCCTGCACCATCCATGCGTATGCGTTGCTTCCTGCGTCGTCCTTGGCTTTCCTTTGCTTGTCCCTGTACTTGCGTACTTTCCATCTCACTCGGTTATCCCTTGACCGAGCCTGCTCCATCCGTGAGCGTGTCCTGATTTCATCCCTGACGAGTATCCATACTCAACCATCCTTGTTTTGCGCCATCCGGGGCACTCAAACTTTCCTTCCTGGAGAGCTCTGGCGTCCTTTGCCGCTATTCCAACATCCTGTTGGCACATCCTGTATACGTCCTTGTCCGATACATCCTGCATCGGTGCTCCGTTCCTGGAGACTTTCCTGTCATCGTCCTGATTTGGCATCCTTTGCCAGCATCATTCCCTCGACAATTTGAATTTTACTGATTGCTGCGGGTTAAGGGTGGGGTTTACACGAATGTGATAACTGCCGCAAAAATGTCACACAAAAAAATCAAACCTACTTCCATGTTTTTATTCACTATTTAATTTTTATACGGAAATTCATCCCATGCGCAAACCCGCATCTCTTACATAAGGTGTGAGAAATATCTCACACGGCATGTAGTCAGTTTGTCTTTACCATTGGATGGTACTCAGCGGTCTGGCAATCGATAGCGGCAATTCACAGGCAAATGGAAAGTGACACAAAGAAAAAGGGCGCGTCTTAAAGGCGCGCCCCATTTTTACCTTGTTAGCCATCCCGCTAAGTTGTGCTCCCTGCACCGTCCATGCGTCTGATTGCATCCAGCATATCCCTGGCATCCTGGCCATGTTCCCTGTACTTTCGTACTCAATCCCTTGACCGGTCGCTTCCAGCTACCGTTCCTGCTGCATCCCTGAGCGCTATCCGTATCGCGTCCTGCTTACTGATCCCTTCAGTACTGGTTCCATTAACCGCTAATCCTTAACGGTGCTGTTCATCCTGAACCTGTCCTGAATATCCTAGTGTCATCCTGACTCTGGCATCCTGCCTGTCCTTACGGCCATTGCGTCCCTGACCTGCCTGATACCCCGCGCATCCTGCCGGGCGCGGCACCTTCATTGGCACCGATGGAATTGGAACATCCTTATTCAGCGTGTAAGTCATTCCCTGACTGCAAGTACAGTCTATCAAATACGATGGAGAAACACGGTGGCGCACACCGACACTGGATGCTGAATGACAGGCTTTCAATATCCACTCAGCTGGTAACTTAATGTTTTTGAAAGAAACAAGCCCGGGTTGGTAGTCTATATTGGAGAGATTTAGCCATTTTGTCCTACGCCGCGTGTGAGATATGTCTCACACGGACAATAGAGATCTGTATCAGTCACATCTGTGGCGTTTTTTGCCGGAAATAAAATCCCACAGCATTACCCAATCACCCAGAAAGCTGTACCAGGGATAACGAAATGTCGCAGGACGGTTTTTTTCAATAAAAAAATGCCCTATCCAGGCAAACCCATACCCCACTACCGGCAATAACCAGGCCCACTGCCACTCACCTGAAATCAACAGAATAAGCAGAAGTAACAGCACCAAGGATGATCCCAGGTAGTGTAATGCGCGGCAAAGCGGATGGGTGTGCTCACTGAGATAATAGGGGTAAAACTCGCTGAAACTGTGAAACTCAGGCTTCATTGGATGGCCTGCGATAAAACATCAGCTCACCTTCAACTTTATCAAAGTGGATGGGGCCTAGGCTTTCAAAACCATTGGATTGGAAAAGGTGCTTATGCAACGGATGGCTGACAAATACCCCTATGCCATCCAACTCAGGCTGATCGTCACACCATGACTGCACCGCTTTAAGCAGTTGTTGACCATGCCCCTTACCCTGCTCAGTTGGCGCCAGCGCAATAAATTGCAAAATGCCACAGGCCTTACCGGGCAGGTGTTCCAAAATTTGGGCCTCTTTCTTCAACATCATCTGGGTAGACTGCCACCCTGTACCCAGCAACATTTTCAGGCGCCAATGCCAATTTTTAGCTTCCCCCAAGGGCGCATGTTGGCTGACCACGCAGGCAATGCCTATCAGGCGTTCTTCATCGAACCAACCCACCAGGGTTTGCTCCTGTTGCCACAATTCGTTGAGCTCTTCGCGAATGGCGGCCCGGAGTTTTTGCTCGTAAGAGACCTTGTCTTCGTACCCAAGGGTTTGCATGAAAAACGGGTCATCATGGTACGCGTTATACAGAATTGAAGCGGCAACCCTCAAATCTTCAGCGGTGAGATAAACAGCGCGAAACCTTTCCTTAGTTTGGTGTTCCACTCTTGTTATTCCTTGATCCAGATCACACATAAACCAATGTAACAAGCCTTGAAAAAAGTGCAATTATTAATCGAGTTTGCCTTTTTAACGCGAGCAATCAATTATTAACCCATGGTGTCGGCCGGAGGAAGACTATGGATACAACCCCCGTGGATCTCAGTCATTTATTTGAACAGTTGGGGCTGGACAGCAGTGATAAGGCCATCGGCCTGTTTATTGAAAAGCATACTATAGGTGCCGACCTGGCCATTTGGCAGGCAGACTTCTGGACGCCGGCACAAGCCGGGTTTTTAAGAGAATCGCTGGAAATGGATGCCAACTGGTCAGAACTCATTGACCTGTTGGACACCCGGCTACGTAAATAGCTCAGCCCCGGCGATAGGCGGTTTCACCCCAGCCAACCAAACGGTTATCGTGCAGTACTACAGGAGTGCATTCTTCTTTGGTGGTGCTGCCATCACCGTGTAATCTGTGGGTGCGGTAAAAAAACACCTGCACTTCTTTACCGTCGGCCTGCCAGGCTTCATGGAAGTCCGCTTTGCCCATCAATGCCAGAACCTGGGATTTATCCATTCCCAAGCTGAGCTGCGTTAGATGCTCTCTGTTATCCAGCTGTGTTTTTTCCCAATCCTGATAACCACTGACACCGTCACCCACGTTAACCACACAACCACCGAGTACCAGACTCCCAACCAACGTCAGCCCCAAATAAACTGCTTTCATTCCTTTTCTCCTTATGATGACCGCTGTGATAAACTCACAGTCATAGCGGCCAAGGGTCAGCAAGAAATACGCCAAAACGTAATGCATTGTTTTAAATTGATTTATCATTTCCACTCATGGATCTTTTAAGGAATTTCACCAACTATGAGTCAAATTGAGCAGGTACTGGCGGTAGCCCGTTCTTTGGAGCTGAAAGGCCTGGAGCCCAGTGTTGCCCTTATCAAGGCCAATCTGGCACAGTCCGTTCCTATGCCGGTCATCATCAAGGGGCTGACTCAGTTCAAGCAACTCAGTCATTCCGACAAAGCTAAACTCGTTGCGCCCATCAGCGAAGACCCAGAAACTGATGAACCCTCTGAATTGGATGCACTGCGTCAACGGGTAGCTTTGCTTGAGACCCTGTGTGATAACCTTAATGAGCGCCTAAAAACACTCGAAGAGGCGAAACACTGATGTTCGTTTGCGAAGTGCGTTTTGAGTGTTTTGCTGACACCACCATCAGTGCGGCTCAGCACGCCATCAATCACCTGCTCGAAGCCTGGCGTGCCAACGGACAGATTCTCGGTCGCGAGTTTGCAGTCAGCTTTCACGACGGCGAGTTTAAGGCGCGCCTGATGTTGCCGGCACAGGATAGTCTGGCTAACCGCCATAACAGCCCGTGGGCCAAAGCAGCCTTAAAAGGGCTCACCGATGCCAAGATACTGCCACCACGTGAAAAACTCTTGGGGCAGGACATCAATGCCAATGAAAGCGCCACACACACGCCCGAGTGGCAACTGCTGTACACAAGCTATGTGCACATGTGTTCACCGGTGCGCAGCGGCGATAACCTGCTGCCCATTCCACTCTACAAGCTGCCGGCGACCTTTAATGGCGATCATAAGCAATTGATCCGCTGGCAAACCGAATGGCAGGCCTGTGACGAGTTGCAGATGGCCTCCGCTACCAAGGCGGAATTTGCAGCGCTGGATGAGCTTTGTAATGTCGGCAGCGATCTGTTTCGCCGGGGGTGGGATCTCAGGGGGCGCATCGAATACCTCACCAAAATCCCCACCTACTACTACCTGTATCGGGTAGGCGGCAGCAGTTTGCAGGATGAGCTGGCGCGGCCCTGCCCCCGCTGTGGCAGCACAGGCTGGCGTTTGGATGAGCCACTGCTCGACATGTTTCATTTCCGCTGCGAGCCCTGTCGTATCGTCTCCAATCTGTCCTGGGATTATCAATAAACCGGATAGATACCAGGTAAATCGGCCCACCATGGCAAACAAAACATGGCCAACTAAAAAGGCGCCATAAGGCGCCCTTTTGATTCTTCAGATTTGATTTTCAGCGGCCCGTCAGGTTTTGCCACATGCGCTTTAAACTGGCGAAAATGCCCGGATGCGGATTTACCGTAGCGGCAGGCTCCTGATGATACTGAGGCGGCGCAACCCTCGGTTTCAACTGCTGCAAAAACGCTTCCAGACTCTCAGCCAGTTGCTCATGGGGCTCCTGACCGGCAACTTCACGCCAGACAGTGCCATCGGCATTGTTTACCGAGACCATCTCATCCACGTCGCCAATCAAGCCGACAAACCAGGTCTGGGGCTGCTTGAGCTGCTTTTTCATCATCAGATGCCCGAGGATGTTTTGCTGCAGCAACACAAAATCGTCTTCGTTCCAAATTTGTATCAATTCACCTTCTCCCCAAGGTGAATCAAATTGCAACGGACCGCCAAATAGATGCCCATAAAAATCGTCGATATCATGGTGTAACTCGATATCCATCGCGTGGGATACATTGTTGAATACCGCGACTTCCCGCCTTGGGACCATCTGCCATGGCTGGGGCTCTTCGCTGCCAGCAAGTGCGTCATCAGCCAGGCAAGGAGAAGGCCTGCCGTGGGTAAAACAACGGGGCAATTCGCCCAATCGCTCCACGAAGGCGGCCTTATAGATTTCGTGAAATTTTGTCAGTGCAGCCAGACAAGACACTTAAGAACCGTCCAAACTAGGTTATAATGTGCCCCTATTTTGACACGGAAAGATGTTTGATGACACGAAATCACGATCCCTATAGTGGTGCCGCCGAGCTTGAGGGGCTGACCCTGGGTCAGACCACAGAGTATCAGGCCGAGTATGCGCCATCGCTGCTGCAAGGGGTTCCCAGAAAACTCAATCGGGATGCCATCGCCCTCACAGGCACTTTGCCTTTTCACGGAACCGACCTCTGGACCGGCTATGAACTCTCATGGCTGAATGCCAAGGGCAAGCCCATGGTGGCCATTCTGGATGTTCAACTGGATGTAAACAGTGAAAACCTGATCGAGTCCAAATCCTTTAAACTGTATCTCAACAGCTTCAACCAGACCCGCTTTGACTCTGTTGAAGCCGTCAGCCGCACCCTGGAAAAAGACCTGGCCCAGTGCGCCAATGGCGAGGTCAAGGTTAAGGTGATTGAGCCCAAATACTTTGGTCTGGCCCGTATAGTAGAGCTGCCCGGTACCTGTATCGACGACCTGGACATCGAGGTCGATAACTACGACTTCAATCCGGACTATCTTGAAAACAGCACTGACGACAAACAGTTGGTGGCAGAGACACTGAACTCCAACCTGCTCAAGTCAAACTGTCTTATCACCTCGCAACCGGATTGGGGCAGTGTGATGATCCGTTACCAGGGTCCCAAGATAGACCGCGAGAAGCTGCTGCGTTATCTCATCTCGTTCCGCCAGCATAACGAGTTCCACGAACAATGTGTTGAGCGTATCTTTACCGATCTCAAACACTATTGTGGTTGCAGCAAGCTGACGGTGTTCGCTCGCTACACCCGCCGCGGTGGCTTGGATATCAATCCGTTTCGCAGTGACTTTGAGCACCTGCCGGAAAACAATCGTCTGGCACGCCAATAAGGCCCGTACGCTTTAAGGCAACAAATAAAGCAGCCATCTGGCTGCTTTATTTTTGGGAAACGATTGAAGATTGAAGCAACGACTTGAGCGTTAAAGCACAGCTTGAGCGTTAAAGCGGAATGTGAGAATTGAACTCGCTCAGCAAACTGTGCAATGAGTGCTGTGTCAGCGTCAGCGTCGGTTCTGCGCCAACTTCACCACAGGCTCCCAGGGTAACGGCCACGCGATAGTCACTGTCTATATGCCCCAGCCAGGATTGCCAGCGAATATCCCCCTGATGCTGCGAGAGCATTGCTGGTTCAAGCCCCTGATAGAACTGCTTAAAACCCTCTTTATCACAAGCAGTGGCCTGTTCAAGGTCGAAGGCAAAGCTGTGCAACCCCTCGGCCAGCCCCCTGCCCGTTGCCTTGATATACGACTCCTTTAACGCCCACAAATCAAAAAAGGCGTCTCGCTTTTGGGCGTTATCCAGTGACACCAGATAAGCCTGTTCCGGGGCCGAGAAATAGTGGCGGTAAATGGCGTTGATATCGGTGTTGGTGCGTTTACGCTCTATATCCACACCAAGATACAAGTCGTTGTTATATTCGCATCTGTCGTCATGCCCACTAATCACCGCCAGCAGCAGCCTGTCACCGCTATGGCTGAGGTTAAAGGCAAAGGGGCCGCCTTGTTGCCGTCGCAATTCCGGCTTGCCCTGAGGGCCGTAATCGAAACGAAACGCATCGGGAGTCATCTGCGTCTGGCGTGCAAGCTCCGCTCTGAGACACAGTCTAACCAAGCGTTGTCGCAGTGACAGACCGGGTAAGGTCGCTCTGCCAATGCGGGCCAGCTCATCATCGCTGAGCCAGTGACTGCAGCGATGCGCCAACTGCTCCATCTCCTCTCCCACATCCTTGAGCCCGGGCAATGTCACCAGGGTCAAGGTCAGGGTTAAACCGCGGTCGGTGATCGAATGGGGCATTGGCTACTCGCGTGGCTGATAAAAAAGGCATAAAACGGCTGACAGAGTATAACCGACACGGCCCGGGTTTCGGAGCCTTATCGCCTGTATCGAGCGCCCTATTGCCGATACAGATGCCCGCCATCTCTCGTCACTCGGGATGTCCTGCCCCATTTCTGGTACGCAAACCGAAGACATAAAAAAGCGGCGCCGGGGGAGGTCCACAAAGCGCCGCAAAGGTTTGGGAGAGATGTCTGTAAACTGCTGGCAAACAGGTTACATTTAGTCGTCTTTATCCTCTATGGTACGCAGCAGGCTTTGCTGCACCGCTGGGGGAACAACCTCATAGCGGGCAAAGCTTAAGGTGAATTCACCTTCGCCCGAAGTCATGGACTTAAGCCGGGTCGCGTAGTCATCCACGGTGGACAGCGGCGCTTCGGCCAATACCTTTACCTTGCCATCACGTCGGGCTTCGGTACCGCAAACCATGGCGCGGCTGGAACTGAGATGCCCGGTTATATCACCCACATCCTCGGCACTCACCAGAATCTCCATCGACACCAGCGGCTCCAAAATCACCGGGTTTGCCTGCAAAAAGGCTTCATAGAAGGCTTTTTTACCGGCCATCACAAAGGCAATCTCCTTGGAGTCAACGCTGTGGTGCTTACCATCGAGCACGGTAACGCGCACATCTTCCACCGGATAACCGCCAAGTCGCCCAACCTTGAGCGCTTCACGCACACCTTTTTCCACCGCAGGAATAAACTGGGTGGGCACGGCGCCGCCAACTACTTTGGAGACAAATTCAAATCCTTGTCCCCTTGGTAAAGGCTCAACGGTCAGCTCCACTTCGCCAAATTGCCCGGCGCCACCGGACTGCTTCTTGTGACGATAACGGGCCGTTGCTGCCTTACACACGGTTTCCCGATAAGCCACCGCTGGCTTGCAGGTTTCCATATCCACCCTGAACACGCTCTGGGCCTTTTCCAGTGCAATCTGCAAATGCAGATCCCCAAGACCGCTCAGCACTGTCTGGCCTTCCGCATCATTTTGCGACACCGCTAGGCTGGGATCTTCGGCTATCAGTTTGGCCAGCACCTCGGCAATTTTCTGCTCATCGCCACGGCGTTTGGGCGATACCGCCAAACCAAAAATCGGCTGGGGCATTTTCAGCTCCCGCAGATGGAACTCGTCTTCATCGTGGCTGTCGTGCAAAACCGAACCCACTTCCAGCTCATCAATTTTGCAAAGCGCGCAGATATCGCCGGGAATGGCCTTTTCTACCTCCGTGGTTTCGGCGCCCTGAAGCTTGATAAGGTGGGCCACTTTCACTGGCTTGCGGTCGGCACCAATAAAAAGCCGCATACCCGCTTCCAGCGTGCCCTGATACAAACGGAACACAGCCACCCGACCAAAATAGGGGTCTATGCCCACCCTGAACACCTGTGCCAGCACATGGTCATCCGGGCTTTGGGTCACATCAACCGGCACGGCCTTGTCACCGAAACCTTTGATAAACTGCGGCGGATTGGCCTCCAGCGGACTGGGCATCAGCTTAACCATGATTTCAAGCAAGGAGGCGATGCCGATATCAAGCTCTGCACTGGTAAAGCAAATAGGCACCAGATGCCCCATTCTGAGTGCCGTTTCCAAAGGCTCATGGAGCTGCTCGGCACTGAGCATTTCACCCTGCTCCAAATACAGGGTCATCAGGGCTTCATCTTCTTCCAGCACTGTGTCCACCAGCTCATCCCGCGCCGAGGCGGCCTGGGAAAAAAGCGTGGGGCGGGTATCTTCGCAGTGCAAATAGCAGTCAACCACATCGTTTCCATCGGCAGACGGCAGATTAACCGGCAGACAGCGGGGGCCGAAGGTGGTTTGCAGCTCTTCAATAATGGCGGGCAGCTTATCCAAATGCCCATCGATGTGGTTCACACAAATACACACCACTTTGCCCTGTGCCCGGGCAGCTTCAAACGCTCGGGCAGTAACCGGCTCTATCCCTGTGGCGGCATTCACCACCAAGAGTACAGATTCTACCGCTGGCAAAGGTAAGAGCGCGCGTCCGAAAAAGTCGGGTAATCCGGGGGTATCAATAAGGTTGATGTGGTGTTCGTCGAAATCTAGATTGAGGAAGGATGGTTCGAGACTATGTTGGTGGGCTTTTTCCTGGGCAGTGAAATCGGCATGATTTGTGCCCTTATCCACCCTGCCCCGCTGGTTTATTACCCTGGCACCATAAAGCAGTGCCTCAAGCAGCGAGGACTTACCCGCTCCGGTATGCCCAAGCAAGGCAAAGTTGCGGATCCTCGCGGTCTGGTACTCAGCCATAACGGCCTCCTTGTGTCACATTCTACTTGGCTACAAAAGCAGTATAGTTCTGAGAATGAACACAGGATTTGACTGAGGTCACAAGACCAACCAGCCGGGCGGGAAGTTAAAGGACTATTTTGTCTCTTCAGGAACCGTACCGCGGATCACTTCATCGACATAAGATTGAGCATTGTCTTTCTCTTGTTCGCGTTGTTTACGGGTAGTACAACGCTTGGATGGCAAATTGGAGCCCGTCACTTTAACGGTATCGCATCTGTATCCAGCCTTGCCCAGCGCTTCTTTGCGCTGTTCTGCCAGTTGGCGTTCTTCGTCAGTCAGATTGCTGTCTGAGCTGGCGCAGCCGACCAAGGTGGCAGTTGCCAGTAAAAGCCCTGCAACAAATGCATTCCGTTTTTGTAAAAACATAATCTCTCTCCCTAGAATGTGAATTTTGCATCGAATAAGGACCGACGCGAACGCCAATAGCAACATACATAAAACACAAATTCAACATGCGGAACAATTAGAAACAATTCGACTTATGCCCTCACAATGAGTCCCGCCTGATTGTATCTTTCCCCGTCCTCAGGTAATCTGCATCACCATTGATTTGCACCGGCTGCGTGGACAGGGTTTATGCCAATCATCCAACGAACCTATCGCCCCATGAATGGCATCTGGTTCCGGCTGATTGTGCGCTAAGTGACAATCCCGCGTTACCGTCAGCAGGCAGATAAACACCATCAAAGGACAGTCAATAACACGATGGGAACCACAGCCGCATGAGTGCGGATAAATCAGCGCCTTCCCCAAAAACCGGCGCCAGACACCGCAATGCCACCACCACGGTGGAGATGCGCCGTTTTATCCAGGAGTCGCCGCTGCCAGTGGCGGAACTTGCACGTTTGCTCAATATCACCCCGGCCACGGTGCGCAAGTGGAAAAATCGCGCCACTGTGGCCGACAGCTCCAATCTGCCTCACCACCTCAACACCACCCTGACCCCGGTGCAGGAATACGTGGTCGTGGGGCTTAGATACCAACTCAAGCTCACACTGGATAAGCTGCTCGAAGTCACCCAGCAACATATCAACCACGGGGTATCCCGCTCCGGTCTTGCCCGTTGTCTCAAGCGCCACGGCGTCTCACGCCTGGGTGATATCACCCCGGTTGATGCCCTGCCAGATAAACACTTTGCCCTGTTACCCGTGTTTCGTGACAGCGGCACTGAAAACTATGCTCTGAACAGTCATACCCTGGCCCAAACCCTGGCACTGCCCGCAGAAGACGAGCAAACCGTGGTGCAAGTGGAAGCCATGCATGTGCCCATTGAACAGGACGGCTCCTATTCCGTGCTCATTGGCATGGCCACAGCCCACGACTGGGTGTATGTCGATATTTATCCGGACACAGAGGCCGATGCCGACTTCAAGGCGGCCGACCGCTATATGAGCCATGTGCTCAATCAGGGGCCATTCCAGCTTAAAAAGCTGCTCGCCCGCAATTATCAAACCTTCCTGGCGCGCTTTCCCGATGTCCGCGGCGCCAAGACCCGCAAAAAGACGCCGGAACGCCCGGCGCCAACAGGAGTTGCCCAATGAGCGAGTCCAAGACTCAGGACGCGCAGGATCTGCGCCTTAACAAGCGTCTCAAGGACACCCCCATTGCCATCGTCGGCATGGCGAGTCTCTTTGCCAACAGCCGTTATCTGAACGACTTTTGGGATCTTATCTGCGACAAAATCGACGCCATTACAGAGGTTCCCGCCGATCGCTGGCAGATTGATGACTACTTTGACGCCGATAAACGCTCACCGGACAAGAGCTACTGTAAACGCGGCGGCTTTATCCCACAGGTCGACTTCAACCCCATGGAGTTTGGCCTGCCGCCCAATATTCTGGAGCTCACCGACAGCGCCCAGCTGCTGTCACTCATCGTGGCAAAAGAAGTACTGGAAGACGCGGGCGTCAGCGAAAACTCGGCCCACGACCGCGATAAAATCGGTATCACCTTAGGCATTGGTGGCGGCCAAAAAATCAGCCAGAGCCTCAATGCCCGCCTGCAATATCCTGTGCTGAAAAAAGTCTTTCGCGAGAGTGGCATCAGCGATGCCGACAGCGAGATGCTCATTCGCAAATTTCAGGATCAATACATCCACTGGGAAGAGAACTCCTTCCCGGGAAGCCTGGGTAACGTGATTGCCGGACGCATCGCCAACCGTTTTGACCTGGGTGGTATGAACTGCGTGGTCGACGCCGCCTGCGCCGGTTCCCTCGCGGCTATCCGCATGGCCCTTACCGAGCTCACCGAAGGTCGCGCCGACATGATGCTCACCGGCGGCGCCTGTACTGATAACTCCGCCTACATGTACATGAGCTTCTCCAAGACCCCGGCCTTCACCGTGGACGAGCAAATCAAGCCCTTCGATGCCGACTCCAAAGGCATGATGATTGGCGAAGGTATTGGCATGGTGGCCTTAAAGCGCCTCGAGGATGCCGAGCGCGACGGCGATAAAATTTACGCCGTCATCAAAGGGGTTGGCGCCTCCAGCGACGGCAAGTTCAAGAGTATTTATGCCCCGCGTCCCGAAGGTCAGGCCAAGGCCCTGCGCCGCGCGTACGATGATGCCGGATTCCCTGCCCATACTTTGGGTCTGATGGAAGCTCACGGCACAGGCACGGCCGCAGGGGATGTGGCCGAGTTTTCCGGCCTCAGTCTGGTGATGGGCGAAAGCAGCGATGAAACCCAGCACATTGCCCTGGGGTCCATCAAGTCCCAGGTGGGTCACACCAAGTCAACGGCGGGTACCGCCGGGCTTATCAAGGCCGCTCTGGCGCTGCATCACAAGGTGTTACCGCCCACCATCAATGTGAACAAACCCAATCCCAAGCTCAATATCGAAGCCTCGCCCTTTTATCTGTCCACCGAGACGCGCCCCTGGCTGCCGCGTCCCGATGGCACGCCGCGCCGCGCCGCAGTAAGCTCCTTTGGCTTTGGCGGCACCAACTTCCATCTGGTGATGGAAGAGTATCAGCGCGACCATGGCCGCACGCCCTATCGCCTGCGTTCCACCCAGGTACCACTGCTATTTGCCGCGCCCAGTCGCGAGGCGCTCTCCAATGATCTCAAGGCCCTTTGTGAGCGTCTTTCAAACACCGAAGAAACCTTCGAAACCCTGACAGCGCCTTTCACTCTCAAGGGCGAACCTCCCAAGGCCGAATGGCCACGACTGGGAATAGTGGCCGCCAATGCAAAGGCCCTCAAAGCCTGTTTGGAAGATGCCATCGAAAAACTTGCCACCTCATCAGATGACTGGCACACCCAAGACATGAGTTTCCGCGCCCAGGCCATGGCGAAAAATACCAGGGTGGCCGCTCTTTTTGCCGGTCAGGGCAGCCAATATCTCGGGATGGGCGGCGAGCTTGCCATGCTCTACCCCGAGATGCGCGCCGAATTTATTGCCGCCGACGAGGTTTTCCACCAGCGCGGATACCCAGGCCGTCATGGCACTGGCGAGCTTTCAAGCCACGTGTTCCCCATTCCCAAGTTCGATAGCGATGCCCGCAAGCAAGACGAAGAGGCGCTCACCAACACCCGTATCGCCCAAAGCGCTATTGGCGTGGTCAGCATGGGGCAATTTGAAATTCTCAAGGCCGCCGGTTTAACCCCGGATGCGGTGGCAGGCCACAGCTTTGGCGAGCTCTCGGCGCTGCGCGCTGCCGGTGTGATTGACCAGGCCAGCTACTATCGCCTGGCCTTTGCCCGCGGCGATGCCATGGCATCCGTACCAAAAGGCAAGGACGCGGGCACCATGGCCGCCGTGATACTGCCGGACGCCAGCCACAGAAGCACTCTGGACACCTTACTTACCCAGCACGAATCCGTGGTGATTGCCAATCATAACAGCCCCACCCAGCTGGTGTTGGCAGGCCCCACAGACGCGGTTAAGCAGCTGGTGCAAGCCCTTGCCGACAAGGGCATTCGCGCCATCGCGCTGCCGGTGTCGGGCGCCTTCCATACGCCCTTGGTTGGCCATGCCCATGCACCTTTTGCCAAGGCCATCGACAAGGAATCCTTCAGCGATGCCCATGCTGTGCTTTATGCCAATGCCTCCGGCGACAAACGTCCCACTGATGGCAAAAGCCTCAAGCAGAGCCTGAAGGCCCAGATGCTGGAGCAGGTGCAGTTTGAGTCGCAAATCGAAAGCCTCTACCGCGATGGTGTACGGGTATTTATCGAATTTGGTCCCAAGAACACCTTAAGCCGTTTGGTGGATGCCATCCTCGGCGAGCGGGCCAAAGCGTGCCTTATTCTGTCGCTGGATGCCCAGGCGGTGGGCAGTCAGGGCCGCGCCGACAGCAAGCTCAAGCTGGCCGCAGTTGAATTGGCCACCGCAGGATTTGCCATCACCAACCCGGATCCGTACCGCGAGCAGCTGTCCCACAAGGCGATGCCCAAATCACCGCTTACGGTCAAGCTCAGCGCCAGCAACTACCTGAGTCCGGCCACTGCCGCGCGCATGCAGGCCTCCCTCAAGGACGGCCAGATAAGCAAACAAACCCAGATTGTCGAGAAAATCGTGGAAAAGACCCAATACGTTCCAAAGGCAGCCCCCGCCCAGCCAGCACCCGCAGTCCAGACCACCGCGGCGAGTGAACAAACAAGCCCGGCGCCGACAGCAGGCGCTGGAACAAACGTCGGCACAGGTACGCTGGAAGCACTGTTTGCCGCCCAGCAGCAACTGGCGGCCCTGCATCAGCAGTTTCTGACAATTCCTGCCCAATACGGTGAAGGGGTGCAGGCGCTGATGCAAAAGCAGCTGGAGCTCGCCAGTGCCGGTCTGCCAGTCCCTGCCGCCACTGAGCGCGCGCTGGAGCTTTTCCACCAGCATCAGGCCGATACCCTGAAAATCCACAGCGACTTTATGCGCGCCCAGGTCCTTGGCAGTGAACAAATGCTGAGCGCCCTCTCGGGTCAAACGCTGGTGAGTCAGGCGCCTCAAACGGCCGCCGCGGTTGTGGCTGCCCCTGTGGCAGCTGCGTCTCAGGTCATGGCCGCCCCAGTGGTTAAGGCCCCTGAAGCGCCTGTGACGGCTCCTGTTGCTGCACAGGTTGCAGCCCCCATGCCCGCACCGGCCATGGTAATCCCGGCCGCCGCCTCTGTGGCTGCATTGCCAATCCAGGACATCATGCTGCAGGTTGTAGCCGCCAAGACAGGCTACCCTACCGAGATGCTGGACCTGTCCATGGACATGGAGGCAGACCTCGGTATCGACTCCATCAAGCGGGTGGAAATCCTCGGCACAGTGCAGGATGAACTGCCCACGCTGCCTGAGCTGGATGCCGCCACCCTGGCCGAGTGCCGTACCCTGGAAGACATTGTTGCTTACATGCATAAGGTCGCAGGCACAAGCCCGGTAACTGCCGCCACATCCCACTCTCAGGCCGTGCCCACGCCGGTATCAGCCTCGGCCGATATCACCGCCGTGATGCTGAAAGTGGTGGCCGACAAAACCGGCTATCCCACTGAAATGCTGGATTTGGCTATGGACATGGAAGCAGATCTGGGTATCGACTCCATCAAGCGGGTGGAAATCCTCGGCACAGTGCAGGATGAACTGCCCATGCTGCCTGAGCTTGACGCCGCGACGCTGGCCGAATGCCGTACCCTCGAAGACATAGTCGCTTACATGCACAGCATGACAGGCGCTGCGGTCTCTCAGGCACCTGTATCTCAAACGGCTGCGCCAGCTTCTCATCAGGCTGCCCATAGCAGCAGCGATATCACTCCCGTGATGCTGAAGGTGGTGGCCGACAAAACCGGCTATCCCGCCGAGATGCTGGATTTGGCCATGGATATGGAAGCAGATCTGGGTATCGACTCCATCAAGCGGGTGGAAATCCTCGGCACAGTGCAGGATGAACTGCCCACGCTGCCTGAGCTGGACGCCGCGACGCTGGCCGAGTGCCGTACCCTCGCCGACATAGTCGCCTACATGCACAGCATGACAGGCGCTGCTGTATCTCAAGCTGCTGTATCTCAGGTGGCCGCTCAAGGGGCAACCCAGTCCACACAAAACAGCAGCGATATCACCGCTGTAATGCTGAACGTCGTGGCCGACAAGACGGGTTACCCCGCCGAGATGCTGGAACTTGCCATGGACATGGAAGCAGACCTCGGTATTGACTCCATCAAACGAGTGGAAATCCTCGGCACAGTGCAGGATGCGCTGCCAGGCCTGCCGGAAATTGACCCCAGCACCCTGGCCGAATGCCGCACCCTGGGCGACATCATCGCCTGCTATGGTACGGACGGCGCGCAGGACGCCACAGACAACGGCAAAGCCGAAGCCCAACAAACAGAGGCTGACGCGGATACGGGCATCGAGGTGGAAGTGGATATCGCCGTCTCTGCACTGGCGGCAGCCCAGGACATAGTTGCCTCTGAATCTGCCACCGCATCTGCCTTCGAGTCCGATAACGCAACTGCTGCGGCCGCTGCGGCAACGCTGCCAACCCCAACGCCACAACAAGTGCTGGACACCATGCTCACCGTGGTGGCCGAGAAAACCGGTTATCCGGTGGAGATGCTGGACCTGGCCATGGACATGGAAGCAGACCTCGGTATCGACTCCATCAAACGGGTAGAGATTTTAGGCACGGTGCAGGAGCGCCTGCCGGGTCTGGCCGAAGTGGATGCCGCCACCCTCGCCGAATGCCGCACCCTGGGGCAAATCGTCGAAAGCTTCTCCCTGCCAAACCAATATGTGGGCACAGATGCCAGCACCGACACCGAGCTTGCCCCGCACACGGGGGTTGCCCTAAAAAAGCTGCAGGCGGCAGATAGACTCGAGGCCCCATCGGCCACCGGGCTGTTTGCCGCCAAGGGTCGTGTCATCATCCTCGATGACGGCCACAATGCCGGTGTACTGGCAGGTCGTTTGGATGCCAAAGGCCATGCGGTCACCGTCATTCGCTGCGACAGCCTGGGCCATCAGTCGGTATTGGATGCCAGCATAGATGCCCGCACACTTTCTCAGGGCGGCGACATGGACACCGAAATCCAGTCGCTGATCAAAGCGCTTGAGCCCGTGTCGGCCTTTATTCATCTGCAACCTGTCATGGCCGCAGATGACGGCGCCGCAGACGTTAAGGCGACTGCCCGTTTCAGTGATGAGGCTTTTTCTCAGGTATCCCTGGCGTTTTTGTTCGCCAAGCACCTGGCTGCGGATTTTGCCGCAGAAGGCGCCCACAGACGCGCCTTTATCACAGCGGCGCGCATGGACGGCAAACTGGGGCTCTCCGGCGCCGATGTGGAGCTGAATCAGGCCGCCCTCTTTGGCCTCACCAAAACCCTGGCCCAGGAATGGCCCCATACGCACTGCCGGGCACTGGATGTGGCGGCCCAGTTGGATGCCACCTCGCTGGCCGATGCCGTGATTGACGCCCTCTATGGTGCTGATGACTTGCTTGAATGGGGTATAGCTGCCGATGGCCGCTTTGCTGCTTTGGCAACCGATGCGCAGCAAATTTCAGCAAAAACAGCGTTAAACAGCACAGATAAAATACTGGTGACCGGGGGTGCAAAAGGGGTAACCCTCGACTGCGCCCTGGCATTGGCAGCGCGCACCCACGCCCACTTTATTCTGGCGGGGCGCAGCAAGGCGCTGAGCCTCAATGAGTTCCCGGTTTGGGCCAAAGGGGTTGCGGCGACAGAGCTTAAACAAGCGGCCATTCAGGAGCTGCTGGCAGGTGGCAAACGCCCCACGCCCAAGGAAGTGGACGCCCTGATTGCCCCCCTTGCCAGCGCCCTGGAAATTCAGCAGGCACTGCAGGCCTTCAGCGACCTGGGTGCCAGCGCCGAGTACCTGTCCATGGACGTATCATCGGCCGAGTCCATCGCCAAAGCGTTGGGGCCCATACAGGCCATTGCCCCTGTCACAGGCCTCATTCACGGCGCCGGTGTGCTCGCCGATAAATTCATTCAGGACAAGACCCTCGATGAACTCAAGCGGGTGGCAGGCACCAAGGTTGATGGTCTCAAAGGCCTGTTGGCAAACCTTGACGGGCTGAAACTGGTGGCGCTCTTTTCCTCTGCGGCCGGTTTTTATGGCAACAAGGGGCAGAGTGACTACGCCATGGCCAATGAAATTCTCAACAAGGCTGCCCACCGTTTGGCCCATGCCAAACCGGATTGCCGCGTGGTGGCCTTCGATTGGGGCCCATGGGATGGCGGCATGGTCACCGACAGCCTGAAAAAAATGTTCCAGGAGCGCGGCGTGTACGTTATCCCCCGCCCCCTGGGTGCAGCCCTCTTTGCCGAAGCCGTGCTTGGCCGCGCTGAGTCCCAGATTTTGGTGGGCTCCAGCATGCAGGGCAATGCAGACCAGGCTGGCGCAAACCTAAAAAAGCCTGAGGGGCACAGCGGAATTACCCTCGGTCGCACCCTTTACCGTCCACATCTGGCGCTCCTTGAGGATCATCAGATTGGCGGTAACGCTGTGCTGCCTACCGTCTGTGCCCTGGAATGGATGCAAGATGCGGCCACCCGTCACTTTGGCGGGCAGTGGCAACCCCATGACTATCGTCTGCTCAAGGGCGTGGTGTTCGACAGCGATGAAAAAGCCCTGACCATGCAGCTTAACGTCACGGACGCCGGCTTGTCGGCGCTTATCAGCTGCGACGGCCGCCCCCAATACGAGGCACGGTTGCAACCACCAAGCCCACTCTCACTGCCATCCGAGGCCATGGCAGCAGATATCCGGCAGTCGGCGGACAAGGCGGTAGTCACAGGCAAGCAGCTCTATCAGGATGGCGCGCTGTTTCATGGGCCTGCGCTGCAGATGATTGGTGACGTGAGCTGGTTTGATGATGGCGGGCTGGGCTGCACTGTGATGCTGCCTGCTGCCAGTGTCGAACCGGGACAGGCAGCGATTATCCAGCAGGACGCCCTGCTGCAGGCGCTCCTGGTGTGGGCGCGACTCAAATACGATGCCGCCAGCCTGCCAGCAAGCCTTACGCGCGCGGTGCAACACCTTGAGCTTAGCCCCGGTGAACAGGGCCAACTTCGCCTGTGGGTGAAGAGCCACTCATCGCGCCAGCTCTGCGCCGATGTCGCCCTTTATAATGCGCAGGGGCAGCTCGCCTCGGCGATGGAAGGGGTAAAGGTCACTATCAGCAAAAGCCTGAATCAGGCTTTTTTGTCGGCCAAGGGCCAGGAGATATGATGTCAGTGAAGACGCCCCCCCTGAGATTGGCGCTGTGCCGGGTGCAACGCTGCCCGAACGATGCCGTAAGGATCACCGCCAGCGAACCCGACTGGCACGCCCTGATTGAAGAGGCACAAAAGGGTTCAACCATCGCACTGGGTGAAGACGGCACCCTGCTGATGCTGCCGGCACTGGAGGCCGCCAAACAGCGCCTGCATCCGCTGGCACTGCTGCAGGCCCTGGGTTCGGGCAAAAATGCCATTCACACCGCCCTTGCTCAGGCCGGGCGCGCCCCGGCGGATGCGGAAATTCTCTTTGAACCCGTCACGCTGGAATGCGTTATCCGCCACGCGGAGCAACTGGCCAGCCGAACCCATCCGGTATACGGCAATTATTGGAGCCACCCTCGCTATCAGGCGCGGGTCGTGGCGTTGGTGAACACCCCGGACCAGTCCGGTAACGACCAGTCCAGTACTGATGCAGTAAGCAGCAGGATGGCCGGCGGCGACACCCTGGTACTCACCCAGGGTTCGGCGCGGCTGACACTGGGTCTCAACGGCCCCGAATCAGCCCATAACAGCCCCAACACCCTGGTAGCAAATGCGCTGCCCTGGCTGCTGCCACTGGCGTTGCCCAATGCCGATTGGTCCCATATTCAACGGCGACTTACCCAGGTACAGGCAAGCCTCAATGCCATCAAGGATAACTCGGCAAAGGGCCAGGCGGCGCTGGCCAAACTCATTGCCGATGCCGTCGATGAGATGACCCCGGGCTGCCGGGCGCTGGTGCTGGTTGGCGACACGGCCAAGGCCCTGGCCGCCGAGGCCGCCGCCCTCTCCTGGCGGATAGCAGAAAGCCTGCGGGACGACATTGAACTGGTAACCCCGGCTGGCAGCGTGTTTGCTCCGAGCCCTGCCACGGCCGATGGGCTCGCCTTCGTTTACCCCGGTGTGGGCGTGGCCTCAGCCTCCATGCTCTCAAGCCTGCACCTGCGCTTTGCCGACAGTTTTGATGCCCTGGATCAGCAGAGCCGCGAGCACGGGCTCGACGGCCTCAATGCCCTGCTGCAGCCAAGAGAGCTGGAAGACAACCCCAGTCTCGCCGAACAGGCCGTGGCCGGCGTGGGCGCCAGCTACCTGATGGCCCGTATCCTGACGACAGAGCTTGGCCTCAAACCTGCCATTGCCCTTGGGTATTCCATGGGCGAAGCCGCCATGGTGGCCAGCCATGGTCTGTGGCAAGACCCCTTTGCCATGGCGCACGATACCCTCGAGAGCGAACTCTTCAACGAGCAGATCTCAGGTGAGCTCAAGGCCGTGCGGGCCCTGTGGCAGCTGGATGAGGAAACGCCCCAGGACAACCCGGCACCAAAGGCGGCTAAATCCCGCGCCCGTAAAAAAGCCGCAGCCAGCAACGCGCTCAAGTGGCAAAGTGCCGTAGTAAGGCTCAGCGCCGAGGAAATACGCCCCCATCTGGCAGACTTCCCCCGGGTCAGCATTGCCATCGCCCAGGGCCCCAGCACTGTGCTTGCCGGAGACGAAACCGAGCTTAAGCACCTGTGCAAGACCCTTGGCAAACGGCCACTCACCACAGGGCTTGTTACTGCCATGCACACCCCGGCTGCTGCCGCCATCAAGGCGCAGCTCAAGGCATTTTATCTGCGACCACTGGCACAAGTGTCCGGCGACGCCAGGGCAGCTTTGCCTGTGATGCTCAGCGCTGGCACCGATACGCCGCTGCAATTGGCAGACGAGTGTCAACCAGACGCGGTTGCCCATGCCATCGCCACCACCTTCAGCGAGCCGCTGGACTTCACGGCTCTGGTGCTTCGTGCCGCCAAGGCCGGTGCCAGACTCTTTGTGGAGGTGGGCGCCGGACGGCAAACCAGCGGCATCATTCAGGCCATTGCCGACGCCCGCCTGATGCGCCTCAGCGCCCATCCCTGCGACGGTCAGGATGGCAAGGCGCTGCAAAAAACCCTGGCACGCCTCATTGCCCACAGTATTCCGATGAATTTATCCCGCCTGCGCCCTGCCATTGCAGACGCGCCGCGCGCCGCCCAAGAGACAACGCCTTGAGCCAAGATACCCAAACACACTCTCACGCCCAGCCCGCTGATACCGGCACCATCGCCTGCCCCATCGCCATCGTCTCCATGGCGGGGCGCTTTCCCGGTGCCGATGATGCAGACGCCTTCTGGTCGCTGATCACCGAGGGCAAAGATGCCCACAGCCCAATTTGCCAGGATAAACTCGGCGCCCCGGTGGCGGCTTATCTTGGCGAGCAAGGCACAAGTGACCGCTTTTACTGCGACAAAGGCGGCTATCTGCGAAACTTTCGTTTCTCCCCCGAGGGTTACGCCAAACCCGCCAGCGCCATGGCCGAATTGGCCACCCAGGTGGACGAGCATCAACTGTGGGCATTGGATGTGGCCAAATTGGCGCTGCAAAGCCTCAGTTCTTCCCCCGATAAAGCCCGCTGCGGCGTGGTAATGGGCACCTTGTCGTTTCCTACCAAGGCCTCCAACCGTGCCTTTTTGCCCCTATATCACAGGGCGGTGGAAAATGGCCTCAAGGCCCGTTTACCCGGATTCCCGCCGCTACAGCCCTTCGATGGACAAAGCGAGCTTGAGTCGCAGCTCTGGCTGCAGGATACCGCCGCCGATGCCTCGGCGCTTATCAGCGAATGCCTGGGGCTTGAGGGCGTAAGCCTCAGCCTGGATGCGGCCTGCGCCAGCTCGGTGTACGCCATCAAGCTTGCCTGCGATTACCTCGCCACAGGCAAGGCCGATGTGATGCTGGCGGGCGCCGTGAGCGGCGCCGATCCCTTTTTTATCAGCATGGGGTTTTCCATTTTCCATGCGTTCCCGGACCACGGCCTGAGCGCGCCCCTCGATAAGCACTCCGGCGGCCTGTACGCCGGGGAAGGCGCCGGGGTATTGGTGCTCAAACGCCTGGACGACGCCAAACGCGATGGCGACACCATTCACGGCATAATCCGCGGTGTGGGCCTGTCCAACGATGGCCGCGGCCAGTTTGTGTTAAGCCCGGCCAGCAAGGGGCAAATCAAGGCGTTCGAGCGGGCCTACGATGAAGCAGGCATCGCGCCCGGCGCCGTGGAAGTGGTGGAATGCCATGCCACCGGCACCCCCCTTGGCGATAAGGTGGAACTCACCTCGCTGGAAAGCTTTTTTGAGTCGCGCCTCGATGGCAGCGCGCCGCCCCTAATCGGCTCGGTAAAATCCAACCTCACGCACCTGTTAACGGCGGCAGGCATGCCCGGCATCATCAAACTGATGCTGGCGATGAAGCACAAACTGTTGCCGCCCACGGTGCGCCTCTCCAGCCCATTAAGCTCCCCCAGAGGGCTCTTTGGCGAAGACCAGATGGTGACCTCTGCCCGCCCCTGGCCGGCCAAGACGCAAAATAGCGCCTGTGTGGCCGGATTGTCGGTGTTTGGTTTTGGTGGCTGTAACGCCCACCTGGTGCTGGAATCCCCCGACGCCGCCGACGCCATCCTTGCCAATCGCCTTCGCCCTGGATTCAAAGACACGGCAAGTGGCGATTTGGGTATCGATGGACTTGCCGGACATTTCGGCGCTGCAACCCATGTGAGCGAGCTTGCCAGGCTCATAAAAGACAACAAACACGCCCTTGTCCCGCTGCCCGAAGGGCGCTGGAAAGGCCTTGAGCACCTGAGGGACGGCTCTGATGCCACCCGCGAGGCTAACGGCGGCTTTATTGACAGCTTCGAGCTGGACTTCTTGCGCTTCAGGCTGCCGCCCCATCCGGGAGACAGGCTGGTTGCCCAGCAGCTGCTGCTGATGAAGGTGGCAGACGAAGCCATTCGCGATGCAGGCCTTGAGACCGGCAGTAAGGTGGCCGTGCTGGTCGCCATGGAAACCGAGCTTGAGCTGCATCAGTTCCGTGGCCGCGTTAACCTGCATACCCAATTGGCCGACAGCCTTGCACGGGCTGGCATAGTGCTCAGCGATGATGAATATCAGGCGCTGGAGCAACTGGCCATGGATGCGGTACTGCCATCGGCCAGCCTGAATCAGTACACTAGCTACATTGGCAACATCATGGCCTCCCGCGTGGCCTCCCAGTGGGACTTCAATGGCCCCGCCTTTACCCTGTCGGCGGGCGAGCTCTCGGTGGCCCGTGCGCTGGAGGTGGCAGGCAACCTCTTTGCCACCCAGCAGCTGGATGCCGTGGTTGTGGCTGCGGTGGACTTGGCAGGCAGCGCCGAAAAAATCTGGCATTGGGGCAACGCCTTACAGGCCATGGGGCTCCCCCCCGGTGAAGGGGCAGGCGCTTTGGTGCTGAAGACTGGCAGCCAAGGCCGCTATGGCGCGCTCACGGCGCCGGTATTCAGTACCCCTGACAAGGCCGATGTCACAGGCATCAGTGAACACAGCCCCAGCGGCAAGCTTGGCCGTATGCTCGACATCAGTCACCACAGTGCCAGCGCCCGCCTCGGCCACAGTTTTGCGGCTGCCAATATGGCGAGCCTGCAACATGCGCTGCTGTCGCTGACGCTTGGGGAAAATGCCGGGCAGCCAAACGCTGCCGTGCTGCTCGATGGCGCCGCGCACAGCGCCCGGGTTGAACTCAGTCAAAGCGAAATTCAACGCGAGGCCCTTAATCAGCGCCTGATAAACGGCTTACCCGCCCCCCAAGGCAAGCAACTGCTGCAAAGAATACAGCTTGGCGGCAGAGATATTCGCGGCCACATACTCAGCGCCGAACTGCCCTTTGAAGCAGAGATCCGGGCCAAATTGGCACAGGCCGCCGCCGGGCAGGCAGCGTTACCGTTGCCGGAAAAGACACCGTCACAGGACAAGACACAGTTGCCAGAAGAGACACCGGCTCCAGCGTCGCAGCACAATATAAACCCACAGATGACACACAAATCACAGACCCAAGCCTCTGCTCAGCCATTCGCGCCACACCCCGGCCAGCCCCTTGCGGCGCCCCTGGTTCAAAACCGCCTTGCGGCCATGGAAGCACATCAGGCATTCCTGCAAAGCCGGGAAGCCGGGCTTAAACTCGCCCGCGCGCTCATGGCGGATATCACGGGCGACGCAGCGGGCATCAGTAATGCCGCCATCGTCGCGGCCGTGGGTGAGCAAAAGCCGCTGCAGCGCAGCCTGCCCAAGGCCCAGCGCAGCCTTCCCAATCTAGAGCTCAGCCTGCCTGCTGCCGCCTTCAATGCAACTACCGCCGCTCAGGCGGTAAAAGACTGCATCTGGGATTATGCCGATTTGGTGCAGTACGCCGAGGGTGATATCGCCCCTGTGTTTGGCCCGGATTACGCCATTATCGACAGCTACAAGCGCCGGGTGCGCCTGCCCACCACCGACTATCTGCTGGTGTCCCGGGTCACCAAACTCGATGCCAAACTGGGCGAGTACAAACCCAGCACCATGACCACCGAATACGATATTCCGCTGGATGCCCCCTACCTGGTGGACGGGCAAATTCCCTGGGCGGTGGCGGTGGAGTCGGGCCAGTGCGATCTCATGCTTATCTCCTTCCTCGGCATCGACCTTGAGAACAAGGGCGAGCGGGTCTATCGGCTGCTGGACTGCACCCTTACCTTCCTGGGTGATCTGCCCCGTGGCGGCGATACCTTAAGGTACGATATTTCCATCAACAATTACGCCCGCAACGGCGACACCCTGCTGTTTTTCTTCTCCTACGAGTGCTTTGTGGGCGATAAGCTTATCCTCAAGATGGATGGCGGCTGCGCCGGTTTCTTTACCGATGCCGAGCTTGCCGACGGCAAAGGGGTTATCCGCACCGAGGACGAAATCAAACAGCGCAGCGCCGCCATGGCGAATCCGCGCCACTTCAAGCCGCTGATTGCCTGCGATAAAACGGCATTTGGGTACGACAAGGTCTCGCGTCTTCTCAGCGCCGATGTGGCGGGCTGCTTTGGCCCAAGCCATGATTTGGGCTTCCATCAGCCCTCCCTCTGTTTTGCTTCTGAAAAGTTTTTGATGATTGAAGAAGTCAGCAAGGTGGATGTACAGGGCGGCGCCTGGGGCCTTGGGCTTATCGAAGGCCATAAGCAGCTTGAGCCAGACCACTGGTATTTCCCCTGTCATTTCAAAGACGATCAGGTAATGGCAGGCTCGCTGATGGCCGAAGGCTGCGGTCAGCTGCTGCAGTTTTACATGCTGCATCTGGGGCTGCATAAGCTCACCCAAAACGGCCGCTTCCAGCCACTTAAAGATGCGCCGCAAAAGGTGCGCTGCCGTGGTCAGGTACTGCCCCAGTCAAACCGCCTCACTTACCGCATGGAAGTCACCGACATCGGCCTCACCCCCTCTCCCTGGGCCAAGGCCAATATCGAAATCATCCTCGATGGCAAGGTGGTAGTGGACTTCCAGAATCTGGGCGTAATGCTCAAAGAAGACGATGACTGCACCCGCTACGGCGCAGACAACAGCAGGGTGGATTTCCCCTCTCACAATACCGGCGTGATGCTCAAAGAAGATGACGATTGTCATCGCTACGGCGCAACAAACGAAACAGCGGCCATTTGCGACAATAAGGCACTGCTCGAAGGCCGTCAGGCGTCCATCAATGCGCCGCTGATGACCCACGAACCAGACCTGAATGCCACACCAATTAAAGGCGTGGTACCGGTGAAGCATATCGAGGCGCCGCTGACAAAAGACAGTTCACCCAAATCGGCAAATCGCACCCCGGATACGGTGCCCTTTACCCCCTGGCATCTGTTTGAGTTTGCCACCGGCAACATTGAAAACTGCTTCGGCCCCGAGTTCGCCGTGTACCGCGGCCTTATTCCGCCGCGCACCCCCTGCGGCGACTTGCAGCTCACCACCCGGGTGGTGGAGGTTAACGGCAAGCGCGGCGATTTCAAATCCCCGGCATCCTGCATCGGCGAATACGAAGTGCCGCCCAAGGCCTGGTATTTTGCCGAAAACAGCCATCCGGCGCGCATGCCCTACTCCATTTTGATGGAAATCGCCCTGCAGCCAAACGGCTTTATCTCGGGCTATATGGGCACCACCCTCGGTTTCCCCGGGCTTGAGCTGTTTTTCCGCAATCTCGATGGTGAAGGCACCCTGATTAAAGACATCGACCTTCGCGGCAAGACCATCAGTAACGACTCGCGCCTGCTGAGCACTGTGATGTCCGGCACCAATATCATCCAGACCTTCAGCTTTGCGCTGGCGGCGGACGGTGAGCCCTTCTATGAAGGCAAGGCGGTGTTTGGTTACTTCAAGGCCGAGGCGCTTACCCACCAGTTGGGGCTGGATAACGGCAAGGTCACCACCCCCTGGATTGAGGTGCAAAAGCTAAGCCCTGACATCAGCTACAAGCTGCGCGACAACGGCTGCGCCCTGTATCAGGCCGCCCCCGGCAAGCCCCATCTGCGCCTGCCGGGCGGCCGCCTTAACTTTGTCGACAAGGTGGATATAGTCCGCGCTGGCGGCAAGGCAGGCCTTGGCTATGTGTACGGCGAGCGCAACATTGACCCAAGCGACTGGTTCTTCCGCTTCCACTTCCATCAGGACCCAGTGATGCCGGGCTCCCTCGGGGTTGAGGCCATTATCGAGCTGCTTTCAAGCTTCGCGCTGGACTCAGGCCTTGGAAATGAGTTTGCCAATCCGCGCTTTAATCACTGCTTAAGCCGTGTGAAGTGGAAATACCGCGGCCAAATCAGCCCTTTAAATAAGCAGATGTCGCTGGAGCTGCACGTGACTGCCATTGAAAGGGAAACAGGCCGCGTTACCCTCAAGGCCGACGCCTGGCTTGCCAAAGATGGCCTGCGCATATACGAAATCAGCGATTTGGCACTGGCAATTGAAGAAGCCTGAAGCGCCACGACAAAACAGCATTGAACGCGGCCAACTGCCGCTGATAAGAAGAATTGCGGTACTGACCGCCATAAGAGAGACAAGATGAGCACAGCTTTCAAGTGGCCATGGGCCATAGACCAAGCCTCGGGCATAAGCCATGTGGACGCCTTTAAGTCGGCATTGCTTGAGCTGAATAAGCCCCTGTATGTGGCGCGCCTGCCCGGTGGTGAGCTTTGCCTGAGCCACGATGCTTCTGAGCAACAACCGGAGCAAGGCCGAGAGCCCGGGCTGCTGCCGGTGGCCGCTTTTGCCGCCCCCTTTGCCGCCTGTGAGCTTGGCAGTGAGGATTTTCGCCGCTGCCACGGGGTAAAATACGCCTACTACGCTGGCGCCATGGCCAATGGCATCGCCTCCGAAGAGCTGGTAATCGCCCTCGGTAAAGCAGGCATCCTCTGCTCCTTTGGCGCCGCAGGATTGGTGCCAGCCCGTGTTGAAGCCGCCATCAAGCGCATTCAGGCCGAGCTGCCACAGGGCCCCTACGCCTTTAACCTCATCCACAGCCCAAGCGAACCTGCGCTGGAGCAAGGCGCGGTGGAGCTTTACTTAAAGCACGGCGTGCACACGGTAGAAGCCTCAGCCTTTTTGGCGCTGACCCCGCACATAGTGCGCTACCGCGCCGCAGGCTTAAGCCGCGACAACGATGGCAATATCGTCATTAAAAACAAGGTGATTGCCAAAATCAGCCGCACCGAGGTCGCCAGCCACTTTATGAAGAGTGCGCCGAAAAAGATGCTCGATACCCTGGTAGCCGAGGGCCATATCAGCACTGAGCAGGCCGAGCTTGCCTTGCTGGTGCCCATGGCCGATGACATCACCGCCGAAGCCGACTCCGGCGGCCACACCGACAACCGTCCGCTGGTGACTCTGCTGCCCACCATTCTGGCGCTGCGTGACGAGCTGGCAACCAGCCAATCGTTCGCTACCCCCATCCGTGTCGGCGCAGGCGGCGGCATAGGCACGCCGGATGCGGCCTTGGCCGCCTTTAATATGGGGGCGGATTTTATCGTCACCGGCTCCATCAATCAGGCCTGTATCGAGGCCGGTGCCAGCGAGCACACCCGTAAGCTGCTCGCCACCACCGAAATGGCCGATGTGACCATGGCACCGGCCGCCGACATGTTCGAGATGGGCGTTAAGCTTCAGGTAGTAAAACGCGGCACTCTGTTCCCGATGCGCGCCAACAAGCTGTACGAGATTTACAGCCGCTACGACAGCATCGAAGCCATACCGGCAGATGAGCGCCAAAAGCTCGAAGCCCAGGTGTTTCGCGCCAGCCTCGATGACATTTGGCAAGGCACTGTGGCGCATTTTATGGAGCGCGATCCAAGTCAGATTCAGCGCGCCGAGGGTAACCCCAAGCGCAAGATGGCACTGATTTTCCGCTGGTATCTGGGGCTCTCCAGCCGCTGGTCGAATACCGGCGAAGCAGGCCGCGAGATGGATTATCAAATCTGGGCAGGCCCGGCACTCGGCGCCTTTAACGGCTGGTCGAAGGGAACTTACCTTGATGATTACCGCGAGCGCCGCGCAGTGGACTTGGCGCTGCATTTGCTCAGCGGGGCAGCGTATTTACATCGGGTGAATTCCTTGAAGGCTCAAGGGATTGTGTTGCCTTCTGCGGTGGCGCGGTATCGACCGTTGGAGCCGTTGGCTTAATGCGTAAGCCAAACTAACGCTCAATGTGCATGTTGCCAGTCGGATAGTCGGTGGTCAGTTGCACTGGACGGTATGAATGAAAAAACCAGCCATAGCGCTGGTTTTTTGTTTCCTCGCATTTGCTGATGGGTGCAGGGGAAAACCTGCGTGTTTTTTATTAAATTAAGTCGCTTTGCAAGCGACAGAAAAGTCGTGGGTCTCCGACCCACACCCGGGGAAAGGGGGCAGTATCGACTTGCCCCCTTGTCCAATCCCCCAGCGACCCCAGACGAAGCCGAGCACTTTGGTCTTATGGGCTGAAAACGGCCACCGTGACCGACTCGCTCCAAGCTCGACGGTCACTGTCTCGGCATCCATGCCTCGACTTACCCGTTTCACTCAGCCCAACAACCAAAGCGGCTTCAATGGGGGCAATGCGGTACAATCTGCAAGTGAAGAGTTATGTTACCGTCAGTGTACCCACTCGAGATAACGCAAGCTCATCGTGCAAATAAATGCCGTGCCTACACTCACCTTCTTTGGTACGTCTCGAGTGTTTTAACGAAAAGCAAAAATGTAAGCACACCCAACATGACCGGAACTATGTAAAAAAACCATGAAAAGCGTTCAAATACAGCCGTGATATGTGAAGTCGGTTGCTCAGTCAAGCCATTCGCCCACATAGCAGCTTTGTAAGTACAAAAAGCCAATATTGCAGTAACTACAGCACCAATTTGCCAAACGTAGCCAGTGATCTCGAAAAGCTGGTCGATTAGCATTTCTAGTGAAGAACTTCTGCGTCCCATGCTGTTCATCCCCCGGTGTAAAGCCAAAATTAAGATGTAAGCAAAATTACCATTCATACACAAAGCGAAGCATTCTCTCAAAGTCATGTAAATCGCGAAGCTCTCCAACATTTCCAAGTAAGTCGCTAATTCTATTCCATGCTTGATAAGGCTTGTCTTTTCCAGATAAACGAGAATTAGGCCATAGTAAATCCTCTAGGGTATCTTCGACCAAAAATTTATCTACATTCGGTGCTGCGCTGTCAATTTTTGCATTGGCTCGATAAGGATCAATACCCGTTGCAACTTGTAACTCATCGTCTGTGCGACCTTTTCGATCCAAATCATGAACAATTCTAAATGGCACCTCAAAGTTAGCTAGTAACCTTGCAATTGCGGGGATTGTCCACTTACCTCCGCAAGAAACTATTGTGGTGTTCTCTACATTGCTTGTATCCATCTCAAGTGCATCAAGAATCTCATATGCTCTCTTGAAGATAGCCACCTCTGTATCGCCTTCAACTAAAACCACACGACTAGCAAAAAACGCTTCACATACTGTTGGATGAAAATCTAAGGTCGCTCTTAAGGCTTGTCGCTCTCTATCTCCATTTTCAACATTGGAAAATGGATCAGATTGCAACTGCTTTAATTCTGTAGGGCTTCCCCTACCATTTCTTGAGACCAGGACTAACGACATAGGGTCTGAAGCTACATCAATCAGAAACGGTGAGTGAGTTGTTGAAATCACTTGCCAATGATTACTGGCGCCAATAGTCTCAAGTATGGATTTCAGCTTTCTCATTAAATGAGGATGAATATACAACTCCGGCTCTTCAAACAGTAACAAGGTTGACTTAACCTGTTCACCTTCTTGAGCAATTTCCATTTTCGTTATTGTTTCTAGCAGTGCAAATGTTAGAGCTCGTTGTGCACCACTTCCCTGATTATCAGGGGATGTTGTATGCCCATCATTTACTAAAAGTGTTGCGCCAGAGTTTATAAACTTCTCAAAGTCTGGTGAATTAAGACTCATTATAACTTCGGCATCCAATATACTTGACAAACGTTCGGTCAATAAATCGGTTATACGCCTAATCTCTTCGAACTCATCTTCAGACTGCCCCCGCATTTTATCAGTTAATAACTGAATTGCTGATTGTAAACCTCTAAATTCTTCTGAACGCGCGACTGCTGGCATAACAACGGAAGATAAAAGTTGATTAAATGGCGATTTCCCAGTGGTTTTCAGGTCATCTCCAATCTTGCTAACCGCCGGTATAACCACACACTTGGGTAAAGCTTGTTGTAAAGCGGGTTTAATGCTAATACCTTCACTAGTCCAGATATAATCACCCGCAGCAATCAGTTCTGGATGATTTTCCCTTAGATGCTGCTTTATAACTTCTCTGTTTGATACTGTTTTCCAGCTAGTGCCGTTGAAACCTCGTTCGCTTGCAATTTCTTTGATGGTCTGAGATAAATCTCTCCATCCAGAGGACCAACCTTCAATTTGCTCTTCTCTAATATAAGCTTCATACTCAACATTAACTGAAGAATTGGCAACATCTGCCGACGCCACTAAACGCAAGTGAATTTCATTATTTTGAACAATGCCAGCAACACCAGGACATGTAGACTCCCATGGCTGTAAATTTGTAAATAAGCACTCAATTATCACAGGCTCGTCATAATTATGATTTCTCCAATCAGATAGCTGAGGTTTAATCTGATTCAAAAAACAATCTATAGCACTCAACACTGTTGATTTACCAGCATTATTAGGCCCGATCAACGATGTATAATTCCTCAGAGTGAATTCTATTCTGTCTATTGACCTAAAGTTTGATATCTTTATTTTTGAAAGTTCCATTTCCATTCCTATTTATAAAATATTAATAACATATAGTTTCAGGCACTCTTCCATTTTACGGTTCAAGCTATTTACTAATTACAGCGATAACTCGATTGTCTAAGGTTTGAGCCCAATCCCGCTCGAAGCGGCCGCGGGGAGTTTGAGCGTATGGCGTAGCCGAGACAGGGATGTCGAGGCACGAGGGTCGAGCAGGATGCGAGTCTCTCGTGTAGCCAAATGCGCTCACACTACCAAGGGGCTTTCCGCTTCGTTGCGGGTCGCTGGGGGATTGGACAAGGGGGCCAGTCGAAACGGCCCCCTTTCCCCGGGTGTGGGTTGGAAACCCACAACTTCCCGTCGCTTGCAAAGCGATAAACCAACCTAACCCGCAGGATGTAACCCTGCCAACCAAGCCAGAAGCGGCAGCTTCAAAAAGTCCAACTGTGGGGGAATGGGAGTGCGAAAAGCGGGGCAAGTCCCTTTGAAAGCGTATCGAATCGACGGCCATCATCCCTAATCAGCACCTTTGTCAGCATCAAAACGAAAACTCTGGTTACACACTTATATCAGCCATGCCTTAACCATTGTTTTCCCTTGATTATTCATCAATGGCATCCACTGTATAACATGCAGTAAAAAGCAGCAACACCCACAGCACCAAAGCTCAGACAACTATACTTAAAGAGGTCAAACGTCGCTGGAGCACAGCAAGATGAACACCACATCCCATGGCCTGCGGGCCGTAAAAGTAATCGCCATCGCCGTAAACGACATGGCACGGGCAAACCACTTCTACAGCGAGGTGCTGGCGCTGAAGCCGGCAATGGATAAGGGGGAGCTGAGGGGCTATCGCCTCGGGGAGCTGGTATTGATGTTAAAGGACGAATGGTATGGCACCCCCACCAGCGAACCCAATCCGCGCATTACCATAGAGTGTGACCATGCGCCGGACACCGAGGCCTATTTACGGGCAAGGGAGGTGACCATCGCCGACCCTGTTACCACGGTGGAAGAAGGCTATCTGGTGGGCAGCTTTCTTGACAGCGAAGGCAACAAGTTCTGGTTCTGCTCGGTAAACGGCTAAAGGCAACGGCCGAGGGCTGAAACAACAACATGCACCTAAGGGCGAGCCTTTGGCTGAGATGGCCGCAAGGCTCGCCGCCTTTCTCTATACTCTGGCACCAACCTCAGGCGCCGAGCGCCGCTATAAATTCAGGCGCCGAGCGCCGCTGTAAACTCAGGCGCCAAGTGCCGCTATCCAGTCTTCCGGATTGGCGACGATAAACTCATAGCTGTCGCCGCCCCTTAAGCTGATGCGCAGTGCATCCCGGGTCACGGGCAAAATGCCGCCGCCTTTACCGAGGCATTTTTCTGCCTTGGCTATTTCGGTGCGCGAGAGCTGATAAGGCCCCAATCCAAACTGGGTGTTGTAAGGGGTAAATTCGAGGCTTGATGAGGTTAAACAGAGTTTACCGTCGGCACGGGCAACGCCGCGCTGCACGGCGGCAGTGGCGGATTTGAGAATGCTGTCTGGGTGAGAAAGTGATGCGGCGTTTTGTGGCTGACTCATGATGGCCTCCTGATTGCCTATGCATGTCCTGAAATACCAGTCCTGAAATACCAGTCCTGAAATACCAGTCCTGAAATACCAGTCCTGAAATACAGATTCCTTTTATACAACAATCGCCTGCACTATTTGAGTTGAGATTGGACAAGGCCGTAAATTTCATCTGAAAACCCAACCTTTGACTTACACAGCACCCATCAGAGCAGCCCGGGGTGTTAACCAGGCTATGGGCACTGCTGTCGCTGTGGGCAAAGCTCTCGTAGTAGTTGCGCTGTAGGCACTGCTGTCGCGGTACTGGCGCTGTAGGCACTGCTCTCGCAGTACTTGCGCGGTGGGCACTTCGCTGTGGGCACGCTAGCCGCAAGGCGACGCCATGCCTTCGCTGTGGGCACTGACGTCTGCCGGGCTGAATACGTATGCAGCTTATGTCCCCCGGCGCACACCTTCGCTAAGGTGGTCACAAATAAAAAATGACACCTTACAAGGAATGATAAATGCGCTATTCACTGCTGCTGTTGGCCATGGCCGCCAGCCTGCCATTGCAGGCCAAAACCTTAAGCCTCAAGTCCCCCAATGGCGAGATTGAACTTAGGGTAAGCGATGATGACGCCCCCCACTACGCCGTGCTGTTTCATGGTAAGCCTGTGATTGGCGCCTCCAAACTGGGGTTTGATTTCACCAATGCCGCCAACTTTCGCGGCGGTTTTGATATCACAGACAGCCAAAGGGCCACGGTGGACAGCAGCTGGGAGCAGCCCTGGGGCGAGGCGCGCATCATTGAAGATAAGCACAACGAGCTTGTGGTGAGCTTTACTCACCCAGACAGCAAACAAGCCTACAAGGTGCGCTTTCGCGCCTTTGACGATGGCGTGGGCTTTCGCTACGAGGTCAATGCCAATACGCCCCTGAACATAGGCCGCGAGCTCACCGAGTTTGCCATTGAGGATGCCGACAAGGCCGAGGCCTGGTGGATCCCGGGCCGTGGCTGGAACCGCTACGAGTATCTCTATCAGCACAGCAAGCTTGCCGATGCCGCCCTGGTGCAAACGCCTTTTACCTTAAAAAACAAGGATGGGGTGCATATTGCCATCCACGAGGCGGCCCTGGTGGACTACGCCGCCATGACCCTGAATCAGCGCCGACCCGGCACCTTTGTTGCCGAGCTCACCCCCTGGTCAGATGGGGTGGCGGTTAAAACCAATGGCACCTTCAACACCCCCTGGCGCACGCTGCACATTGCGCCCAATGCCACCGGACTGATTAACTCGCACCTTATACTTAATCTTAACGAGCCCAATCAGCTTGGGGATGTGTCCTGGGTCGAGCCCGGCAAGTACGTGGGTATTTGGTGGGGCATGCACATCAATAAAAACACCTGGGGCAGCGGCAGCCAGCATGGCGCCACCACAGCTGAGACCAAAAAGTACCTGCGCTTTGCCGCCGACAATGGCTTTGATGGGGTGCTGGTGGAAGGCTGGAATATCGGCTGGGACGGCGACTGGTTCCACAATGGCGATTTGTTCAGCTTTACCAAGCCCTTTGCCGATTTTGATATCAAGGCCATTGCCGATTATGGCCGCGAAGTGGGCGCCAGGCTGATTGGCCACCACGAAACCTCCGGCAGCGTCAGCAACTACCGCAAACAGTGGGACGGCGCCTTCAGTCTGTACCAAAAGATGGGCGTTGCCCAAGTAAAAACCGGCTATGTGGCCGATGGCGGCAACATCAAACGCATCGATGAAAACGGCCTTGAGCGCTTTGAGTGGCACGATGGCCAGTTTATGGTGGGCGAGTATCTGGATAACGTGAAAACCGCCGCCAAATACCAGATAAGCATCAACACCCACGAGCCCATCAAGGACACAGGACTGCGCCGCACCTACCCCAACTGGCTGGCCCGCGAGGGTGCCCGTGGGCAGGAATACAATGCCTGGGGCAATCCGCCCAACCCGCCGGAGCACATCGCCATGCTGTCGTTCACCCGCATGCTGGCAGGCCCCATGGACTTTACTCCGGGTATCTTCGACATGAGCTTTAATGGCCTTGGCGACAACACAAACCGCCCCCAAAGCACCCTCGCCAAGCAGCTGGCCCTGTATGTGGTGCTCTACAGCCCCATCCAGATGGCGGCCGATTTGCCCGAGAACTACTTAAAACGCCCGGACGCCTTTCAATTTATCAAAGACGTACCCACAGACTGGGAGCAGAGTATTGCCCTCGATGGCGCGGTGGGCGACTTTGTGGTGATGGCCCGTAAAGAGCGCAAAGCCCGCCAATACAGCGGCAACGACTGGTATCTGGGCGCCGTGACCGACGAAAATGCCCGGGATGTGACGGTGAAGCTGGATTTCCTCGAGCCCGGCAAAACCTTTGAGGCGCAGATTTATCAGGACGGCAAAGACGCCGAGTGGAAATGGCGCCCCTATGAGATGGATATCAAAAAGCAAACCGTACGCAAGGGCGATACCCTCAGCCTGCATCTGGCCGAAGGTGGCGGCGCCGCTGTACGCCTGAAAGCACTCTAAGGCCAAAGGCAGCCGCCCAGATCAGTCATCCGGGCATAACCCTTTCACTACCTCACCTTTGACTAACTGGCTTTTGACTAACCGGCTTTTGCCAACAAAAACACCCGCTGCTGCGGGTGTTTTTTACCTGATGATGGGGATCGCAGGTTAAATCAAGCGACGCATGGCTCGGCAAGGCAATCGATTCGGGTCACAGTTCCTTCTTCAAGGATAAAAAACGCATCCTGGGGCAGGTCCTGACGCCAGCAGTCTTGGTAACTTAAATCCAGCAACATACCCCGCAGTGCTATGCCGGTCAGGGCATGGCTGACCACCACTATGTCGCCCGTTGGGGGCAGCTCGGCCAGCCAGCTTTCAAGCCGGGATCTCACCTCGTCGAAAGACTCCGCTTGCGGTGCATGCAGGTACCAGTCGCCCATCCCTTCAAGCTCGGGGTGCTGACTCTTGATGCTGGGCACGGTTCTTTGCTCCCACAGTCCCAGGGCAAACTCCATCAGTCTGGGCTCTTTGATGATGGGGGTATCGGGTTTATCCAGCGCCCGACACACAATCTCGGCGGTTTGCACCGCGCGGCCAAGGGAGCTGGCATAGAGATGAAATGTCGGGCCCAAATGCGTTTTCAGCGCGGCGCCCACCGCCTGAGCCTGGGCCCGCCCTTTTGGCGTCAACGGCGAGTTGCAGTGACCCTGCAATTTCTGCTCAACGTTAAAATGGGTTTCCCCGTGCCTTAATACAAAAAATCGTCTGCTCATGGTCGGCTCCTGCTACATCAACTGCTGCAAAAGTTAACCGAATCGGCAGCCGGGAACAAAAACCGGATTTTGGGTCATTTCTGTCCACCGTGGGCCAATACCATCGGCCAGGATGCGGCCTTGAGCAAAATTGGCGCACAGAGGGTGCAACAATGGCAATAGCGAAGACGCAAAGATAAAGCGCAGCTCCCTTTACACGCGTGCAGACATCGAAATAGAGCAGGCCGATGAAGCAGTCGTGTTGCACCAAAAAAAGGCAACCCTCCCGCCAAAGGTGCTTACAAGCACAGATCCACCAATAAAAACCTATATCTATCAATACCCTGAATTCAGGCACAGCCTTTGCTTTGTCAAATCGGATGTCATTATTCAGGAGTATTAGGGATGAATATCAAGCTTGACGATTTAAGCCACCCGGCGGTTGCCAGATTACTGCACGAACATCTGGAAGACATGTACGACAACTCCCCCGCAGACAGCGTGCACGCGCTTGACCTGGCCCGTCTCAAGCAACGTGATATCCGTTTTTATACCCTGTGGCAGGGCAATACCCTCGCCGCCTGCGGCGCCGTGAAGCAGGTGGACTTTCACAGCGGCGAAATCAAATCCATGCGGGCCACCCGCGCGCTGCGCGGTCGCGGTTTTGGCCATGCCATGCTGATGCATCTGGAAAACGAAAGTCGTCGCCTCGGCTTTAAACGCCTGTATCTGGAAACCGGCACCGCCGATTACTTCCTGCCCGCGCAGCGGCTGTACCTGGCCCACGGCTTTGAGGTCTGTGCCCCCTTTGGGCATTACCGCGAAGATCCCCACAGCCTGTTTATGACCAAGGCCCTGTGAGCCACATCAACAGGTTCATCAAGTCTCTGATGCTATTCATCAAGCCTCTGGCAGGTTCACCAAGCCAGCGGGGCTTGGTGAAACCTTATGCGATTCACTCAGTTAATCGGCCTTTTTAGCTGGCATTTGCGCTAAAGGCTTTTCCCGTCTTCATTAACAAGATACCCTTGCCATTAACAATAACGCGTCTCAACTCATTGGCTCAAAGAGAACCACTGGTGATCCCGCAGTTCAGAATGCGCCGCAACCCGCAGCCCTCAGCCTGGTTTTTCAGCCACTCAATAAGCACTGGCCTGCGCCATTGTTGGCATTTACTGGCGATGCTGTTTGTCTTTGCCATCAGCTTTCAAAGCCAAGCCATTGACTCATCCATTCTTACTCCACCGCTGTTCCAGGTTGAAGCCAATCACAAACTACCGGGCAAAGAAGTCCTCAAACTGGAAATCGACCAACAGGGCTTTATCTGGGTAGGCACCCGCAGAGGCGTATTCCGCTTTGATGGTTATGAATATCAGCCACTTGAAAGCGCAAACAAGCTGGATTTATCGAAGCTGCATGTGCGCGCCTTGCTTGCCGATGGCCAGATTTTGTGGATTGGCACCATGACGCAGGGCGTCTACCGGGTCGACTTAAGTACCTGGCAGGCAACCCATTTTGCGCGAAACCCCGGGATGTCGGGCAGCATAGGTGGCAGCCAGGTCAATGCCATTAAAAAAGACCGCAACGGCAAACTCTGGTTTGCCCACGACCGGGGGCTGGACAGCTGGAGCGAACAGAGCGCGCAATTCACCCCTTATCTTTCCCTCGATAAACCCGACGACCGTTATCACAACTACCTGCTGGATATCGAATTCGATGCCGAGGGCAAACTCTGGCTGTCTACCGCTATGGGACTGGCCAGTATGGATATGGGTGCAGCCGGTTTCAGGCTATTTGCCAATGAGGGGGAAATGCTGCACAGGGTGGTACTGCGCAGGCTGTATCTTGCCAGCGACAACCGCCTGTGGCTTACCAGCCAGAATCAGGGCTCCTATATCTTAAGCCCCGACTCTGGGCGGGTGTTGCAACTTGAACAAGACGAAAGTAGTGCCGCCCACAAGGTCATCAACACCGGCATTGCAGAAACCCTGGAAGCCGATGGCAGTCGCCGCATCTGGCTCAGCGGCACCAAAGGCGTGGAGCTGCGCGACGGCAAAACCGGCAAGCTTATCAAACATCTGCAGGGAAACCTGCTTGACCATCATGGGCTTGCGGGCGATGTGGTGTATTCGATAACAAGCTCACCCTCGGGCACCCTGTGGCTGGGGGTGCTGGGCGTAGGGCTGCAATTCCATCCGCCTCAGGCCCAGGGCTTCTCGCTGATTGACCGTTTTGCACCCGCGCTGAAAGAGCTGTTCTCATCCAATATCCATCAAGTGCTTAATCTGGGTGCGGATGAACTCTTGGTACTGACCGAACAACAGGCAAGCCGCGTTAATCTCAGCACCGGCCTTATAGCGCCGTTCAGCGATGATGTTAAAGTTCAACAAAAACTGCTGGTTGCGGCCATAAAAGACCATCAGGACAACTTTTGGTTTGGGGGCGACAGCGGCAATCTGATAACCACCAGCGCCGATGGCCATTGGCGTAACGAACTGCAATTGCCGCTCACTAAAAATGACGGTGTGTTCGTGAAAAGCCTTGCCCTTGGACAAGAGCAGGAACTCTGGGCCGGCACTGACCGGGGGCTGGTCAGGGTATCTCTGGACAACCTGAGTATGTCGCCGCTTAAAAATGCCGACGGCAGCCGCTTTATCAGCTTCGTTCGCTGCCTCTACCTTGATGAGCAAAATCGGCTCTGGGTTGGCACCCAGGGTGGGCTGGGATTGGTGATGCCGGGTGCTGACACTGTCAATCTCTTCAGCCGCGAACAGGCAACCGAAGGCAGTTTGCGCCACAACCAGATAAATCAAATCCTTGGCGATAGTCAGGGTAACCTGCTAATCACCCACCCAGAAGGCATAGACAGGCTGAGCAGCAGCGAGCTGGAAAAACTCACAGTTACGCCCGAACCAATGTCATCCTCGGGGTCTGACAAGAACGTCGCCGTATTGAGATTCAGCCCCTTTGCCAACGACATCACAGCCCAGATGATACAGCCAGCCAGATTAGTGGCATTGCCAACGGGACAGCTCTGGTTGGGTAACACGCATTTATTGGATGAAAATGGCCTGCTGCTGGCACAGTTTGGTGAGCGTGAGGGCGCGCTTGACCTCGGCTGGAGCCGCAGCAGCCCACTTCTCGATGACCACAGTTTCGCCTATGCCAGCAACAACAGCATGCAGCTGATAAGCACCAAAGCCCGCCCACAGTCAATCCCTGACGCCACTGTCGCCATTACCCACATCCAGCTTGGCAGTGTCGATATGCCGTTCGATCCTCTGTCGCCGGGGTTAGTGGTCGGCGCCGATGACCAACGCTTCTCGGTGCGTTTTGCCAGCCCCGACGCCAGCAGCCTGGGTAAGGTGGATTACCGCTATCGTCTCGATGGCTACGACAACGACTGGCTGGCTGCGCCTGAGGATATGCGTCTTGCCCGCTACACGGCTCTGCCGCCCGGGGAGTACCGCCTGCATTTACAGGCGCGGGCGCAAGGCGGCGACTGGGGGCCAGAGCTGTTACTGAACGTCAGTAAAGTACCCAACTATTATCAAACCCTGTGGTTTCAGCTGCTGATGGCGACGCTGCTGCTGGCGTTGTTGTATGGTCTGTTTCGCTGGCGCCTGGCCCGCGCGCGTGCCCAGCAACTGGCGCAGTTTGAGCATCGCGATGCCCTGAGAAAGGCTGAAATGCTGTCAGAATTAATGGAGCAAAAAAACCGAATGCTGGCTGAAGTTGGCCACGACCTTCGCACGCCGCTGGCCATGATTAAAGTGCAGTTGGAGGCCATGCAGGATGGTCTGCTGCAAAGCTCCGATGCCACCTTTGAGTCGATGGCAAATAGCCTTGGCAATCTCAATCGCATGGTGGGCGACATAGTGCAGCTGTCTGCAGAGGAAGGAACAAACCTTGCCATGAGTAAGGCGCACCTCAAGCTTTTGCCACTGATTGAAGAGCAGATAACCGGCTTCCGCCCCCTTATGGCACAAAAAGGGATCCGGGTTAGCTTCTCCAACAACTGTCAGCCTGAGTTGCTGCCAGAGCCAGCCGTGTTTGCGGATAAGGCACGACTGGAGCAGGTTTTGGGGAATTTGTTGAAAAACAGCTACAAATACACAAACCATGGCGGCCAGGTACAGCTGTTGCTGGCGATGTCTCCGTCTCATCTTCCCCAAGAGCCCCAGATCTTGGGCGCGTCGCAGCAAGCCTGGGTAACCCTTCGCATCGACGACTCGGCCCCCGGGGTTGCCGCCGAGGAATATGAGCGCCTGTTTGACCGGCTTTACCGTGCCAGCAACACTGGGGACGCTGACAAGGCAGAGACGGCATCTGGTTCGGGGCTTGGGCTGTGGATTTGCCAGTCGATTATCCGCGCCCACGGCGGCACGATAACGGCTTCGCCCTCCCCTTTGGGCGGGGTCGCCATTGAAATTCAATTGCCGCTCAGTATCCCCATATCGGCCAAGCAGCCCTCTTTGCCTGCCACTGGGTCCATAACCGATGCGTCTCAGCACAGCGCTTAACACAGCTTACAGGTGATAAAAGACCGCCATGACCCATAAGGTGTTTATCGTAGAAGATGAAAAGAACATCGCCGAAGTGATGCAGATGTATTTGCAGGCCGAAGGTCTGGAAACCCGTGTATTTCATGACGGCAGCGACGTGGTCGAGGCAGTGAAAAACGAGACGCCCAGTTTGATGCTGCTCGATTTGATGCTGCCGGGTAAGGATGGCCTGAGTATTTGCCAGGAACTCAGAGTCTTTTCAGAGCTTTACATCATTATGACCACCGCCAGGGTAGAAGAGGTGGACCGCCTGCTGGGGCTTGATACCGGCGCAGATGACTATGTGTGCAAACCCTACAGTGCCCGAGAGCTGACTGCCCGGGTGCGGGCTGTGCTTCGCCGGCTCGACGGCAAACTCACTGCCGCGGGCACCAGCCTCAAGGTAGATGAATCAGGTTTGTCCATAAGCTTTGGCGGCCAAACTGTCGTTCTGACGGCGCTGGAGTTCAGGCTGTTTAACCTGCTCTACAGCCAGCCAAACCGTATTTATTCCCGCAGCCAGATTTTGGATTTGCTCTACAGTGACTTCAGGGTGTTGTCGGACCGGACAGTGGACAGCCATATTCGCAACCTGCGTAAAAAGCTCACCGGCCTTAATACAGAGCAGGAGATGATCCGCTCTATCTATGGCCTGGGTTATCGTTTCGAAGGCTAAAAGACCCTGCAGCCATTAACGCAATCCAGCCGTGCCCCAAAAAACTGCATAATTGCTGCACAATCCTGTGGTCTTATTTGGCGTAACGGCAAGGTCTCAGCGCGTAAAGCAGCATGAGTAGCCAAAGTGCCGCAACGCGAAAGCTGTAGAGTCAGGGGTAAACATGTTCCAATTTTTACGCGATATCCGGTTATTCAGTGATACCGAATCCTTAAATGGCATCGCCCTGAAACGTCGGCAACTGGTGCTCAATGGCCTGCTGCTGACCATCATTTTGCTACTCAGTGTTTTTGCGATTTACAACCAATTCAGGGGCATGTGGCAGATTGCCGCGCTGGATTTATGCGCCCTGGCGGCCTGCCTGTTTGCCTATATTCGCCTGCGCCTGAGTCATCGTTTACCCCGCCAGACTCCCCATGGGGATAATACCCAGAATGGCCACAGGCCGGATGATCCCCAAGTCGCGCAGGATACTGATGCCCTGGCCCATAACAAACAGCGCAATGGGGCACAACTCAACATCCTCAATTCCACCTCCCTGCTGGTCAGCCTCATTCTAATGCTGTTTTTATGGGCGCTGGCCTGGCAGGGACAAGCGGAAAACTTCAGCCTTATCTGGACCTTCTTCCTGCCGGTATTTGTGTTCATGCTCAATGGCCGCGCCCTGGGTGCATCTCTGGTGGCGGTGTTTTATCTGGTGCTGTTTACCATGGCATTCAGCCAACTAGGGCAATGGCAGGCGGGCGCCTGGGACCAGGTCAGCCTGATCCGGTTTGTGCTGGCCTCCCTGGTGATGGTCTTCACCTGTTATTTCAGCGAGCTGACCCTGAACCAGGCCCACCTTGAGCTGAAAAAATCCCACGCCGAGTCTGAAAGGCTGCTGCAGGATCGCAATGCCCTGATGCTCGACACTCTGGTCAAACAGCAGAAGCTGCTTACGGATGTATCCCATGAACTGCGAACCCCACTCAGTGTGCTGAGAATGAAACTGGAGGCCATGCAGGATGGGGTCATGGCACCAAGCAGTGCCAATATCGAGGGGCTGCTCAAGCACATGCAGCAACTGGATGCCTTCATTTCGGACCTGTCCCGCGCCAGCAAGCTCGACCAAACCCGGCTCGACGGTAATGCGGTTCGGGTGGAATTACATGATTTCCTGTCCGATTGGATAAACCGTTTTCAGGACAGTGTCGCTGGCCGGGGCTTACAGCTCACCCTGGATCTTACCCGCAGCCATCCCCCCTGCCCCGCCCTCCTGGACGAAACCAGTTTCGAGCTGGCGCTCGGCAAGTTGATGGAAAACAGCCTGCGTTATACCCAAGCGCCGGGCAGTATTCGACTCAGCCTTTGTCGCCGTGGTGATGTCATAGTCATCACCCTGGAGGACAGTGCTCCCGGCGTGGCAGCAGACCAGCTTGAGCGCCTGTTTGAGCCCCTGTACCGGTTGGAGGATTCCCGCAGCCGTGACACGGGTGGCGCGGGTCTGGGCTTATCCGTGGCCAAGTCCATCATCCTGGCGCACCAGGGGCAAATCCATGCCAGCCTGTCTCCTCTGGGTGGCCTGCGGATGGTGATCACCCTGCCGGCACTGGCGGACTGAGCCTGATTCGCCACGGGTTCGCCAAGAGTGCGCCACTGGTTCGTAAAGAGTTCGGCACTGATTCGCCAAAAGCTCGCCAAATTTATACATTCGCCACCATCTCCTTGCCCCCTGCACGGCCAACAAAGCCACTGCACATATTTTCCTGACCATAAGCCGCATTCTGCATTTTTCCTGCACATTTGCCTGTTTTACTGCGGGGTAGAAAATTCTATGCGGGAAAATACAGCATGATACGTTTTATCCTTAGAGCACTCATTATCACCGTCATCTTGGTCAGCCAGGTATGGGCCGCCGGCATAGTGGCAGTGCCCAATATCTACTTACACAGCAATACATTGGCGCAGACCGGCAATTACTACGATGAAGAAATTGCCTTTGTACAGCCGGTTAACCAGGCGGCTTCGGGCTTTCCGGTGATGCAGAATGCCGATGACTGGTATTTCAAACGTGACGACGGTTCGGCCATCTCGAACGTGACCGGCGATGCCATCGTGTTTCGTGGCAACCCGGCGTTGATGGGCATCCCGGCGGAAGTCGGCACCTTGACTGTCGGTGCAAATAATGAGATTGCCGATCTTTGGACTAACCGTATTTTCTATCGGCCGGTGGTGTTTGTCACCCTGGAAGACCCTAATCTGAATAGCGGTGTGGCTATCGTGCCGACAGCACCTATTACCCAAGGCAACCAGTTCTTATTCGATGTGCGTCAGGCGACGGGTTTTAATGCCGATTTAACCGGCGCCAAAGTGCACTACCTGATTGCCGAAGAAGGTTGGCACCAATTGGCCGATGGCCGCATGTTGCTGATTTCCAGCGCCGAAGTAAAACACACCGGTTTTAGCGGTAAAACCATTGCCTTGGGTGCCAGCTTTGAAAATGCCGTCACAGTAGCACAGTTACAACGGTCTATGCTGTTTCACAATGGCACGCTGTTTCGCAACTTGCTGGATATGAAGGTGTATCAGGGCGCGACGGTGACAGCAGGCGTGGGTACTTTCGACAGCATTACCCTGCGGCTGATGCAGGAAACCAGTGTCGAAGAGGCCAATACCAATACGGTGTACGCCGGCCGTATCGGCTTTATGGTGCTGGGCAACATGACCAGTTTGGCCAATAAGCTCAATTTTGTTGAAGACTATAGTACGAATATTCGTGGCGGCAGCTATTTAACGGTTCCACAATCACACTTTCAGTTTTATCCGCACAGTGCCGCGGCATCGCCATTATTAAACCGTGTCGCCTGCGCCGAAGACGATGATGTCAGTAATTTTTGTTCTTATTTGTCCATGCCCGTGGATGCCATGAGCCGGGGCATATTTAATACCCCGCGCCTGCCATACATGAATGCCAATTTCGAACCCCTGCAAATGGAGCGCACGTTTTACTCTGAAGTTTACAATGATTGGGAGTCAGTCATTAAACCCGAGCTCATTAATCCAGTGACGGACACGGACAACAAACCTATTGTCGGCACCTTGGCTAAGATGTTTCCAAATTTTGTCCAAGATCGCGGTTGGGATGAAGACTTGTTCGGCAATTCCTATTGGCACTGGTTTGCCGTTTATCACTACAACACCTGTGTCTTTGATGGCATAAATACCGCCTGTGTGGATTACGCGCCGGGCGATAGGATTCTTGAAGACAGAGCCATAGAGTGGATACCAGCCACCAATAATAACACGCCGTCCGGCCTGACCACTGCGCAGAAGTTTATGCGTATTCAAGACAAAGGCCGCCACAATCGTGATTTTTTCGATGAGAATTTGTATCCACCAGATTGGGCTGCGGCAAAAACACTGGATTACCTTAATCTTACCCCCACTAACCTTTATCTCCGCGTCGCAGACTCGAGGTACAACTCTGAAATAAGTAAGTCGTTAACGGAACAAACCGCGTCCACAGGCATGTTTTTTGGCGCTCAGCCTATGGCGTATGCGACCGAATACTATTGTGGCACCTGTGAAGGCCCGCTGGGTGGCTTGATTGATCTTGGTGATTACATACAAATCTCTCATTCCTCTTATGACCTCTCGCGTTCGAAGAGTCCGTTTGTCGATAAAGTCGGCCAGAGCCTGCGCGTGGGCGACTATATGTTTGCCACTGTGCCAGCTTCATTTGATGCCCAACAAGTCAGATGGCTCCGTTCGGCTACGGGGCAAATAAGTGACGCCGTTACGGTGGCAGAAAATGTATATGGTTATCAGGCCACCAACGATGATGCCAATGCCTTTGTCACCCTGTGCATGCGCATCGACAAAATCAATAGTAATTATTGCGGCCCCTGGATTGAAGTGGGCCAATACCCATCTGCCACCGATGTAACGATAAAACCGCAATACGCCGAACCTATTGCCGGCTTTGGCCTGATTGGTCAGTACACCTATGTTGCCCCAGACGATAGCGTCTATGACGGTTTGGAATACCAGAGTCAGTACCAGTGGCAATATTTACAGGCGGATGCCTGGGTAGATTATGCCGGTGAAAATGAGCTTACCTTTCAACAAACGGTCGCTGCCGGCACCCAGATCCGTTTTTGTGTCACACCACGCAGCCATAAGCTGTCTGGTGGAGAAGCCTGCTCTGTCGGGGTCAAAATGCAGTTGGATACCGACGGTGATGGCATTTCCGATGATTGGGATATTGACGACGACAACGACGGCTATGCTGACTGGGAAGATCGCTTGCCTAAAGATGCCAGCGAACATCTGGACACGGACGGCGATGGCATCGGCAATAACGCCGATACCGATGATGACAACGACGGCTTAAGTGATGCCGATGAAATAACCGCCGGTACCGATCCATTAATTGCCGATACCGACGGCGATGGCACCTTGGATGGCGCCGATCCCGCACCGACAGTGTATGGCGATTTACCGGATTTTGACGGTGATGGTATTGCCGATATTAATGATGAAGATCGCGATAACGATGGCGTGCCCGATTTTCTCTATCAAATAGATGGCACCAATGAGCTGCAAACGCTGGTGACTGAAAATGACGTGGTATTGAGTTGGGCACGTATCGACGACAACCCCTATCACGCCTGTACTGCCAGCCAAATCACCGTCACCAGCAATGCCGACAGTGGCCCGGGGACCTTGCGCCAGGCATTAATCGATTTATGTGCCAGTGAACCCGGCGCCGATCTGAATATCATCAATTTTGATGGCCCGATGACGATTCAGCTTGAATCACCGTTAGTGATTGGCAAAGGCATGAAGATTGACGGTAATAAAACCGTGGTGCTGGATGGCCAAAATAAAACGGCGATTTTTACCGTGGCGCTGCCCGACAGGATGCTCAAAAGCCAATACCCACAATTGGTCGGGTTGACGCTGCGTAACGGTTTTACTCAGGTCGTGGATGCCGACGCGGTTGTTACTGAATCAGGGACTGATAGCCTCAATCAGGCCAGTGCCGTGCATATGCATTCCAGCAGCTATTTATTTGTCGAGCATACGCTGATTGAAAATATGACCGCGCCGGTGATTAGCGGCAACAACGTAGATTTGTATTTTGAAAATAGCCTGATAGCGAATGTCAGTGGCCTTGCCCCGGCGCTTATTACCGCAAGTGGCCGCATCTCGATGTTCTCCAGCACTGTTTATAACAGTGAAGGCGGCGTTATGTCTGTGGGTAGCACGGGCAGTGCGCAGTTGCGTAATAGCCTGCTGTTAAAAGGCGCTAATGGCTCAACCGTGTGTAACGTTGACACCTGGGTGCAACAAACCGCCAGCTGGGTAGAAGACAGCGAGTGCGGTATTACCTCAACGGGCTATGTTGAACTGGCCGATCCGGAAAACGGTGATTACCGGCCGGTGCCGGGCAGTGCCAATATCGATGCCGGCTTATGGGAAGATGATCCCGCCGCGGCGGGGCTCGACCTGCTGGGTAATGCCCGCGTGATGGGCGAATACAACCCCGATTACCCGCAAGAGTTGGGCGGACCGCTTATTCCGCAAATGGATATTGGCGCCATTGAGTATGTGTATGCCGGTGACTTTGATGGCGACGGTGTCGCCGATAGCGAAGATGCCTTCCCGAACGATGCCACTGAAACGACTGACAGCGACAACGACGGCGTAGGCGATAACAGTGATGCCTTCCCCAATGATGCCAACGAGCAGTTAGATACTGACAATGACGGCATAGGCAATAACGCTGATGAGGACGATGACGGTGATAACGTGGCCGATACCGACGATGCGTTCCCGCTGGATGCTTCCGAGTGGCTGGATTCCGATGCCGATGGCATTGGTAATAACGCCGATACCGACGATGACAATGACAATGTCCCGGACAGCGAAGACGCTTTCCCCCTGGATGCCACCGAATCTGTCGATACCGACCTCGATGGCATTGGCAACAATGCCGACACAGATGATGACAACGATGGTGTGTTGGATGCAGCCGATGCCTTCCCGCTGGATGCCAGCGAGTGGCTGGATGCAGATCTCGACGGCATAGGTAACAACGCAGATACCGACGACGACAACGACGGTGTTGCGGATGTGGCCGATGCCTTCCCGTTAAATTCCGCCGAATGGCTTGATACGGATCTCGATGGTATAGGCAATAACGCCGATACCGACGATGACAACGACAGTGTCATAGACACAGAGGACGCCTTCCCACTGGATGCTTCCGAGTGGCTGGATACCGATGCTGATGGCATAGGTAATAATACCGACAGCGACGATGACAACGACAATGTCCCGGATAACTCTGATGCCTTCCCGCTCGATGCTTCCGAGTGGCTGGATTCGGATCTCGACGGCATAGGCAACAACAGCGATCCCGACGATGACAACGACGGCGTGTTGGATATAGTCGATGCCTTCCCCTTTGACGCCAGCGAGTCTGTCGATACCGACCTCGATGGAATAGGCAACAACAGTGATCCCGATGATGATAACGATGGCGTAGTCGACAGCGAGGATGCCTTCCCGCTGGATGCCAACGAGTCTGTCGATACCGACAAGGACGGCATTGGCAACAACAGTGATACCGACGACGACAACGATGGCGTAGTCGACACAGAAGATGCCTTCCCGCTGGATGCTGCTGAGTCTGTCGATACCGACCGCGACGGCATCGGTAACAACAGTGATACCGATGGCGACAACGATGGCGTAGTGGACAGCGACGATGCCTTCCCGCTGGATGCCACCGAGTCTGTCGATTCCGACAAGGACGGCATAGGCAATAACGCCGATACCGATGACGACAACGATGGGGTATTGGACACAGAAGATGCCTTCCCGCTGGATGCCAGCGAGTCTGTCGACACCGATCTCGACGGCATAGGCAATAACGCCGACACCGATGACGACAACGATGGGGTAGTGGATGCCGACGATGCCTTCCCGTTGGATGCCAGCGAGTCTGTCGATACCGATCTCGATGGCATTGGCAACAATGCCGACACTGACGACGACAACGACGGCGTAGTCGACAGCGACGATGCCTTCCCGCTGGATGCCACCGAGTCTGTCGATACCGACAAGGACGGCATCGGTAACAACAGTGATACCGATGACGATAACGACGGCGTGCTCGACAGCGACGATGCCTTCCCGCTGGATGCTGCTGAGTCTGTCGACACTGATGCCGACGGCATCGGCAACAATGCCGACACCGATGACGACAACGACGGCGTGTTGGACACTGACGATGCCTTTCCGCTGGACGCCAGTGAGTCTGTCGATACCGACAAGGACGGCATTGGCAACAATGCCGACACCGATGACGACAACGACGGCGTAGTGGATGCCGACGATGCCTTCCCGTTGGATGCCAGTGAGTCTGTCGATACCGATCTCGATGGCATTGGCAACAATGCCGACACTGACGACGACAACGACGGCGTAGTCGACAGCGACGATGCCTTCCCGCTGGACGCCACCGAGTCTATCGATACCGACAAGGACGGCATCGGTAACAACAGTGATACCGATGACGATAACGACGGCGTGCTCGACAGCGACGATGCTTTCCCGCTGGATGCTGCTGAATCTGTCGACACCGACAAGGACGGCATAGGCAATAACGCCGATACCGATGACGACAACGATGGGGTATTGGACACAGAAGATGCCTTCCCGCTGGATGCCAGCGAGTCTGTCGACACCGATCTCGACGGCATAGGCAATAACGCCGACACCGATGACGACAACGATGGGGTAGTGGATGCCGACGATGCCTTCCCGTTGGATGCCAGCGAGTCTGTCGATACCGATCTCGATGGCATTGGCAACAATGCCGACACTGACGACGACAACGACGGCGTAGTCGACAGCGACGATGCCTTCCCGCTGGATGCCACCGAGTCTGTCGATACCGACAAGGACGGCATCGGTAACAACAGTGATACCGATGATGATAACGACGGCGTGCTCGACAGCGACGATGCTTTCCCGCTGGATGCTGCTGAATCTGTCGACACCGACAAGGACGGCATCGGCAACAATGCCGACACCGATGACGACAACGACGGCGTGTTGGACACAGACGATGCCTTTCCGCTGGACGCCAGTGAGTCTGTCGATACCGACGGTGACGGTATCGGTAATAACGCCGATCCCGACGATGACAATGACGGTATCAATGATGAAGATGACGCTGCGCCGCTGGACCCCAGCATAGGTGATACCCAAAAGCCGGTGTTTGCCGAACTGACGCCACTGAGCTTTGAAGCCACAGGGCCGATGACCGCAGTAACCCTGCCCGAGCCGCTGGTTACCGACAACATCAGTAAGTTACTGACCATTAGCTCGGATCTGGCGCCAGAGCTGGCACTGGGTGAGCACGTTATTACCTGGACCGCCACGGATGGCGCGGGTAATTCGGCGACAGCTGAGCAGCTGGTCACGATTGTCGATACCACGGCGCCAGAGTTTGATTCGTTAGACCTGCTAGAAGTTAATGCTACAGGCCGGTTGACCGATATCGGCGCGCTGCTGGATATCAGCGCCACCGATTTGGTGGACGGTGACATCACCGCAGCGCTTAATGGCAGCAGTGAGCTGGCAAGCGGCGCCCATGAACTTGAGCTAGGCGCGACCGACAGCTCAGGCAATACCGCCACCACGACGTTAACCGTGCATATTCTGCCGCAGCTGAAGCTGGCGCAGCGCATGACGGTTGAAGCCGGTGGTGATTATCTGCTGCCACTGCAATTAACCGGCGAAGCGCCTGTGTATCCGGTAACCGTCGCGTATTCACTGTTAGTGAACGGACAGATTGCAAGTAGCCAAAACGCGAATATTGCCTCAGGCACTGAGGGGGAGTTGGCCATCAGCATTCCGGCGGACTTGTCGGTAAATACCGCACTGCAAGTGCAGGTAAACAGCGTAAGCCATGCCTTTGTGGCGGATGACAAGTCTGCAACCCTGGTGCTGACCGAGCAAAATCTGGCACCGACCTTTAGCGCAGACATACAGCAGCAAGGCGTAGCGACCCGTTTGCTGGACCCGCTATCGGGTGAGGCGCAGATAGAACTGGTGATTAATGATGTTAACGTAAACGACACACATCAAATCAGCTGGCAGGTGGTGGAGCAGGCGTTCGCTGGCAACATTGCCGAAGATGGCCTGAGCATGACCTTTGATCCCAGCGAGTTGAGCAGTGGCCGCTATGCCGTGGATATCACGGTAACGGAAACCAACACCGCCGAGCTATTCAGCACCAAGCGTCGTATCCGCTTTAAGGTTGATGCACTGCCGGATTTAAGTAGCACACTTGATAGCGACGGCGATGGTATGGTCGATAGCTTAGAAGGCTATGGCGACAGCGATGGCGACGGTATCGCCAATTATCTGGACAACGATGTCGATGGCAGTCGTTTGCCGGTTAACGATGAAACCGATGCCATGCAAACCACGGCCGGCGTGCAGTTGGCCCTTGGCAACATCACCAGCGCCATCATCACCGGCAGCGGCGCCGGCATGACCATGGACTACCTGGCTGAGGCTGTGGCAAATGACAGCGGTGCCGCTGACAGCAGCGACAGCCACTTTAACCAAGTGTCGGCCGTGCTGGACTTTACCCTGAGCGGGCAAATTCAGCCGGGGCAATCGGTTGCCGTGGTATTCCCCATGCCACGGGGCACTGCGCTGCCCGAGGACGCTGTGTATCGTAAGTACAACGCCATACAAGGCTGGTATGACTTTGTTGAAGATGCCAACAACAGCATAAGCTCGGCACCGCTGCTTGACGGCGCGTGCCCGGTGGTTGACGCAGCCAGCTATGAACCCGGTTTGGTGGCAGGCTATCAGTGCGTGCAACTGCTGCTGCAGGACGGCGGCCCCAACGATGCCGATGGCGCTGCCAACGGCGTGATTGAAGACCCGGGCGTCATCGCGGTGCTGAGTCAGAACCAACTGCCGGTTGCAAATCTGGACACCGCAGCCATCCTGGATAGCCAGATGCTGGTGATAGACGTGCTGGCCAACGACACCGATGCCGATGGCGACAGCCTAAGCGTCATCGGCGCCAGTGTTGATCATGGCAGTGTCGAGCTGCTTGCCGACAATACCCTGCGCTATACCCCAAGCAGCGGATTCAGCGGTGAGGCGGTGATCATCTATCAGGTCAGCGATGGCTTTGGCGGCAGCGCCCAGGGTGAGGTACATGTGACCGTGAGCCTTGCGCCAGTGGTGGAGCCTGAGACACCCGCAACCAACACTGGTGGTGGCTCTATGCCCCTGTGGTCACTGCTGCTTTTGGGGCTGGCATTCACAAGACATCGCCAGGTAGCCCTGCATCAATAAGGCTCGCAGGGCAAACATAGAAAGCACTGCAAGAAAAAAGAGCGGCTTAGCCGCTCTTTTTATTTACCAGCAAAAACTTAACGGCCATCTTTGGCACGGCGGGCTTTGAAGTCAGACTCTTCCAGCCACTTGGGCCATTCGCTGCCATTGGCAAGGCGCGAAAGAATTTGCTCAATCAATTTAAGGTCCTGCTTTACACCACCAAGTTGCCAGTCCGGGGAGTAATCGTCGGCGCCCTTGTGGTACTTGTGGGCAATGTAGTCAGGGTCGGTGTCACCCAGGCTCATAAACAGCAGTCCGGGCACCCCTTGCTGCGCCAGAGCAAAATGATCCGAGCGGAACATCAGGCCATTTTGAGGTCGTGGGTCGGCCTTCACCTGTCTGTTCTGGGCCTTGGCGGCGTCACTGAGCATAGTTTCCAGCTCAGAGACCCCTTCACCGTAGCGCAATATGTAATCCACGCCTTCGCCCACATTCATGCCATCAATGTTTAAAAAAGCCACCAGCTTAGATGTCGGCAACGGCGGATTTTCAGCAAAATACTGGGCGCCAATCAGGCCGGTTTCCTCAGCAGTGAAAGCGGAAAAAATCATGCTGCGGGCGGGCTTTTCTGCCTCTGGCAAGGCAGCATAGTGTCTTGCCAGCGCCAGTACCCCGGCCACGCCGGTGGCGTTATCCACGGCACCATTGAGGATGATGGTTTTGCCCTCTTCCTCGATTTGGCCAAGGTGATCCCAATGGGCGTGCATCACCACAGCTTCATCGGCATTTTTGTTGCCGGGCAATATGGCGGCCACGTTATGGGACTCGGCGCGCTCGATATGATTACTGAGGGTCAAATCGGCTTGCACCGTCAAGGGCACGGCTTTAAAGCCCGGCGCCTTGGCTGCGGCTTTCAGCGCTTCAATATCCTGGCCGGAAGCCGCCAGAATCTGCTTGGCCGCCGCATATTGCAGCCAGCCCATCACGCCCACCTGACTTTGGTTGTTATTGCCATCAACCAAAGTGAACTTGGTATTGGTATTGGAGTTTTTCACCACGCCCCAGCCGTACGCCGCCGGAGCATCTTCATGGACGATAAACACGGCTTCTGCCCCCTGACGGGCGGCTTCTTCATACTTGTAGGTCCAGCGGCCGTAGTAGGTCATGGCGTTGCCTTTGAAGACCTTGGGGTCCTGGGTGGCAAAGCCCGGGTCGTTAACCAGCAGCACCACGGTTTTGCCGCGCACATCGATACCTGCGTAGTCATTCCAGCCGTATTCGGGGGCATTGATGCCGTAACCGACAAACACCATGTCGCTGCCACTCAGTTCTACCTTGGGTACCACCCTCTGGGTACGTGCAGTGAAATCCTCACCCGAGGTAAAGCTGAGTTCACCCACCTTAAGCACCATGCTCTGATCGGCGGTGATTTTCGCCATCGGCACTGCCTGCAAATATTCGCCATTGAAAGCGCCTTTCAGGCCCATCGACTTAAAGGCATGGGTGAGGTAATCGAGGGTCTTTTGCTCACCATCGGAGAGGGGCGCGCGGCCGCCAAAGGCGTCACTGGCAAGGGTCTTCACGTCTTCGCGGAATGCGGTTTCATCAAAGGTCAGCGGGGCGGCAAAGGCCTGGGCAGACAGGCACAGTCCGAGGCCCAAAAACAGGCGGGAGGTCGGGTTCACGGGGTATCCTTCTTATTGACTGCAAGCAGCCATTGTATCGCCGGACCACCTCATTGCAATGCCGTAACTCCTCAATCGGCTTGCAGATTTTTCACCATGTAGAAGCGCTGGCCACCCTCGAAGGGATAGTCGGACTGACACCAAACGGTGTGATAACCGCGGCGTCGGTAAAATGCAGGCGCCTGAAAATCCAGGGTGTCGAGCAGTAACCATCGGCACCCTCGTGCCAGGGCTTCCTCTTCGGCCGTTTGCAACATGGCGGTGCCAATGCCCTGCCCACGCAGGCTGTCGCATACCCAAAAGTTATCGATAAGGCACCAGTTACCAAAGGTGCGCCCGGCGATACCCGCGGCAAGCTCACCGTTGTCATGGAGCTGTTTGAAACCAATGGGCCGACGTTGGCTGGCATCCCAGCGTTCGGCATTGAAGGCGGCAATTTTCTTTTTCACCACCTCAGCAAAGGCCGGGCTTTCATCTGCAATAAAAGACATTAGATCCGCTCTCCTGCAAGGCGGCGCAGTCGGGGAATGCTGCCGGTACTGATTGCCGTCCCCAGCAAAATGATGGCTGTGCCGACAAGCGTGTGCCAGCCGATATGTTCACCGAGGAACAAGGCGCCCCACAGGATACCGAATACCGGGATAAGGAAGGTGACGGTTAATGCCGAGGTGGCGCCCACTTCATCGATTAACCGGAAATACAACAGATAGGCCACACCGCTGCACAGAACCCCCAGCGTCACCACTGCGGCCAAGGTGCCGGAGGATGGCATAGCCTCAGGGGGCGCGGCAAACAGCAAGGTAGGCAACAACCAGGCACTGGCGGCCCACATGCAGCCATGGGCATTGCTGTATGCATTGCCATGATTGGATGCCTTGGTGTAAATGCTGGCAAAGGCATAGCAGATAGCGGCACCAAGCCCCGCGGCCAGGGCCCAAAGCCCCTCTTCAGACAGCGATAAACTCTCCACGCCCGCCAGCAGCACCACGCCACAAAAACCTGTGATAAGTCCGCCCAGGGCAGCTCCCCTTGGCATCGACCTTTGCCATATGGCAAGCAGCAGCGTGCTCCACAGCGGCGCCGTGGCATTGAGCACCGACATCAAAGAGGCTGCAAGCTCTGTGGCGGCAAACCCATAAAGCAAAAACGGCAGCGCGGTATTGATGCCGCCCAGAATGATAAAGTGCTTGAGGGGCGCCGAGCCTATCAATGCCTTTTTTAAATAGATGGCGCCGCCGAGCAGGAATAAGGCAGCAAAGGTGACCCGCAGAAACATCAGCCACGCGGGCCCGAGCTCAGTAACCCCGATGCGGATAAATAAAAATGACGCGCCCCAAATTGCCGACAGCAATAACAGTTTTAACCAAGCCCCCAAGGCCATGATTGGTTCTCCCCCAACGAATGCGCAGCCAGTTTAGGGGTGGCCTGAAAGACTGTAAAGGGATAGCCCCGGAGGGAATGCGAACAAGCCGATTCAGTCGAGCCTTTGCCAAACCTCTTCTTCTTTGAGAAGGCCGTCCTCAAATCGCTTTGTATGCCACTGATTTCCAATCAATTCATAATCGAAACTAAAGCCTTGCCCCTGAGGCACCTGAAAAGAATTAAGGGTCGGGTATTCGGTGTAGCTCGCGCCGTCTATGCGATACTCACCGGCGCCGGCCGCCCAAAATTCCGGTTTGTTTTTCACAGTTTTCATGGTGGTAAAGCTGAAGTGGCCATTGGAGATTACCTTGATGGCCACCAGCCCGAGTGTGTTATAGGACACCCAGCGGCCTTCCCCATCAAGATAGCGCCCGGAAACCAGCTCCCAACTGCCAATCAGCGCCTGAGCATCTGTTGCATCAATGGCCTTAAAATCTGCGCCTGAGATTTCTGCGCCCCTGGCCGTATCACTCATGCTGTCGGGTTGCTGGGATTCGGCAAGCTGCGTACCTTGCTGTGGCTCTTCCCTCTGCTGTAGCTCTACACCTTGCTGTGGCTCTGTACCTTGCTGCGGCTGTGCACCCTGCTGCGGCGCTGCTACGTTGCTCGCCTCAGTGCTCAGGGCGGTTTCAGAAGGGGCTGCGGTTAACTCTGTGGCAGTGGCAGGCTGCGCTGAGGCCATGGTGCTGATTGTCACCAACAGGCTGAGGGCGGCCATTCCTGCGCCCCATTTTAAATAACCGGTTCTGGAGATTTGTTTCATTATCAATTCCTCCCTGATGCTATCGACTCAGGACAGTTTCGCAGGTGAGTTTCCATTTATTACCGGGTAAACGCTCCAAACTTGTCACAAGACAGGCGTTTACGGTCATGGGCCAACAGACTGTCACCGCCCTGCCCTTATGGCTATAATGGCTGGCAGTACCAACTTAAGCAGAATGCCATGACCGATTTCAGCACTATCAATAAATCCAGCAGTCAATCTTTTAACGCCCAGAAACGACTCATAAAAGATTTGCTCGCTGGCAAGACCATCCCATGCAGCCACTGTGGCAAGCCCCTGGCTGCCAGCCTACCGGCTGCCGGTGAAACCCATCTGCTCGGTCATATCCGCTGCCCCAAGGGCTGTACCGACATTGAGCTTGAGGTAGAGTAACCTCAGTCAAGCGCCAACAGTTGCCCCTGAGGGTTTATCTCAAACCGGCGCAGTTCCAATAAACCGGGTGTCTCGGCCATGGCCTGATTGGCATCCCGGATCAGGAGCTCTGTGGTCACTGTCAGGGGCAAAAACTGGCTGGCAGCCACGCTTATCCCCCGAAGCTCGATTCTGTCACCCAGGAACACCGAACTCAGGTGGGTGGCAGTGCCACTCTCGGCCTTGAGACCAAATAATCCCAGATACCAGAAACTGCCTGAGCCCTGATTGGTAACCACAAAGGGCGCCACCATCAGCTGTGATCCCGCCAGCCTGGCATTGGTCATTTGCAAATCCCGGTAACCCAATAATACCTGCCCCCGCACCGGGCCGTCGCTGTAATCACCGCTTACCCAGGGACGAGGCGTTTCGACAAAGGTAGATAACCGGGCAACAGCTTCGCTCTGGGGTACCCGCAGCGTAAACCCCGCCAGGGTTTTAATGGAAAAAAGCTGTAACATCACGGGGTCGGCCTGGGCCAGGCTAATTTCCTTTGGCGGCTCTGTACTCTGACAGCCCAGCAGGGCGATGGAGAGGACTGCCGTGAGCAGCACACTTAAGACAAGTCTCATTGCCTATCTCCAATAGGTTGTGCAAGTGATTGAGATTATTAGCTACCATAGCATGAGCGCCCATCGAATACCTATCCGCCGCCCGGTTTTTGTCAAATGCCCACTATCGGCAAATCACCTTTAAAGACACTGTTCAAACTCACCCATAAATCAGTCGCCCTTGGACTGGAATCGCGCCATGAAGCCCCCTATTCTGGTGAGGATTAACCTTCAGCAACCCTAAGTCACCTTTATCAAGGAGTTAAGATGCCCAAGCCCTACACCAGTCTGCTTGCCCTGTTAATCTGTGCCGCTATGGCTGGCTGTGATAATGCCCCGCAGGCCCCAAGCGCTGACATTACCGCTCCCGACACTGTAAAAACCGCCGTGGATGAGTCATCAAAGGTCAATAGTGCGCAAGCCCCCACCCTGGCCAACCCGGCAGCGGAGTTTTGCGTAAAAATAGGCGGGCAATATGCGCTGGAGGCGCCAAGCGAAGGTGGAGATGAACAAAAAGGGGAATGTCACCTGCCCAACGGCAAGGTAGTGGATGCCTGGACCCTATACCGTGCCCACGCTAAAGCCGTGACTGATTCAGCCAGTGCTGACGCTGGTACCCCGGTCAGCCCTGAGCCGTTATCCATGCCAAACCCTGCCGCCGAATATTGTGAAAAAATTGGTGGCAAATACCTTATTGAGCAAGAAGCGGAGGGTGATACAGGATTGTGTGAGCTTGCCGATGGTACCCAAAAAAACGCCTGGGATTTATTTAGAGCCCACCACAAGGCGAACTGACATCAAGCTACTGGGCGCTGGCGGGCATGGCCTGCAGCGCCGACTCAAACAAGGATTGCTCAAAGGCCTCGGTAATCACCCGCCGCAGCCTTTGCTCATCGATATCCAGGCGGTGTTGTCGGCTTAAAGCAAACTGGATAACCCGGTCCTCCTGATATCGGTACTCTGATACCTGCACTGCATGGGCAAAGTTTGAGAACTCACGGCTCAGGAACGGCAGGGCATTTTCCGGGGCTATCACCACATCAACCCTGTCTGCCAGCAACATTCTCACCCCCGTGACCAGGTCACCGACCACCTGTTTTTTCAAACGACTGTCATTATCAAAGTAATCAAAATACATGGTGTTACGACTTACAGCGATACTGTGCCCCAGTAAATTATCATAGCGGCTCACGGTGACGCCGCCGGGCCTGGTCAGAAAAAGGTAACGGCTATCCCGGCGGTAGGGCAAAAGTATCCATCGCTGCTGCCGCTCCGGACTGGCAATGACACCCGCAACAATATCGGCATCCCCCATGTCCAGCATGCGCTGACAGCGGGCAAAGTTCGGGCTGGGCAAGAACACAGGATCATGGTCTATCAGTTTGGCAAACAGCCTCAATGCGGCAATGTTATTCCCATGGGGTTCAGGCATCAGGCTTTGATAAGGGGGAAACTCATCGATACAGGCTCGCAGCTGCCCTGCCGAGGCAACGAAAGCACATAAGGACAATGTCGCAAAGAGAAAGCGCCTGACCATGGCAGCTCCGACTGAATACACTATTCGAAAGTATTACGTATTTTAGGGCGCTGCCCAAGTCATGTCAGGCTAAAAGCTTGAAGGATATAGCTCAGTGGGCCGTCCAACTCACACTGGTCAGCAGCTCATCGCCACAGCGCAGTTCGGCGCGGTAGTGCCCGCCCGCCTGTAAAGGGCCAACACCTGCGGGGGTGCCCGTCATCAAAATGTCGCCATCTTCCAGTGTCATAAATGAGCCGATCTCCTCAAGGAGTTGCTCGGGTGAAAACAACATCAGCTCGCAGCCACCCTGCTGTAAAATGACGCCATCACAACTGAACACCAGGCTCAGCCCTTCACTGCTTGTGCAAGGGACAAACTCACCAAAAAGCGCCGAGCCGTCGAAGGCCTTGGCACGCTCCCACGGCAAGCCTTTGGCTTTGAGGCGGTTTTGGGTTGCTCTCTTGGTTAAGTCCAAGCCCACACTGGCCGCGACCAATTGGCCGCGGGCCACCATAAAGCAAATTTCAGCCTCATAGTGGAGCACTTCGCCCTGGGTGCTGTGCAGCACATTGCCAATGGCGCTGGCAGGCTTAACAAAAACAACAGGCTCGGAGGGCACTTCGTTGCCGAGTTCTTCTGCGTGGGCCACGTAGTTACGGCCTATACAGACCACCTTTGACGGCGATACCGCGCGGCCCGATAAAAACACCTGCTTCATCTTCGCTCCTTAGGCGTATTCCATCAAAAATTCATCCAGTTGCTCGTTAACGATTTCAATTTCGTCACCGGCAAACTGGGCAATATGGTAGAGCCCTTCACCTTCGTTGGTAACCGGGATATTGGTGATACCTATGACTATGCCATCGCTGGGGGAACGAATGGGCAGGGTGTCCTGACTGTGAGGGCTGGCCAAATACGCCAGAATATTCCCCTTGTTCACCCGTTGCCCCAATTTCACTTTTTGCAGCACCAGACCGTCGGCCTCCGAGCGTATCCAGTAGCTGCGCGCCGCTGCCACATCGGTTCCGCCACGGGATAACCTGCCTTTTTGCATACCCAGATGCCGAAGCAGGTTCACCGCGCCCTTGAGGCCGGTACGAATGGCCGCCTCGGAAAATCGCAGCGCTTCCCCTGCTTCGTACAAAATACAGGGCACACCCGCTTTGGCGGCATAGCCACGCAGTGAGTTACCCTTGGCATCACTGTGCATAATCAGGGGCGCGCCAAAGGCCCTTGCCATGCCCATCAACACCTCATCATCGGTATTACAGCGAATTTGCGGCAGGTTATCGCGGTGAATGGCACCTGTGTGCAAATCAAGAATATGGGTCGCGCGGGACACCAGCTCCCGGGTGACAAGGTGAGCCAGGCGACTGGTGAGTGCACCCTTCTCCGAGCCGGGAAAACAGCGGTTAAGGTCGCGTCTGTCGGGCAAATAACGGGACTTTTGAATAAAACCAAACACGTTGACCACGGGCACCATGAGCACGGTACCAGTAAGCGCCTTGGGATTGATACGCCCCTGCAGACGACGACAAATTTCGATGCCGTTGAGTTCATCACCATGAATGGCGGCGCAGACCAGCAGCACTGGGCCAGCCTTGTTGCCATGAAATACCTCGACCTGAAGGTCGACCGGCGTATCGTTGTAGAGCCTTGCCACCGGCAGGCGCACCGTGGCTTGGGTGCCGGCAGCCACCTGAGTGTCGCCGAGTTTGAAGGGTTCACGTTTTCTGGCCATCATAGCGTCCCGCTGGTATTTTTAGCCATTGTAACTCAGGCAATTAGCAAAGGAAGCCGTACGAGTTCAATGGCGCTGATGCGACCTTAATGGCGAGAAAATTAAGGGGTATGTATGACCAGCCTGAATTAGGACATCCGGGGATAAACCATAAAAAAGGCCGCCCGAAGGCAGCCTTTTCACTGAATGAAGACTGAAACCGCACTCAGGATTTCTTAACGTAGCAGCTCAAGATAACGATGCGGGTACCATTTACCCGGCCTTCGATGTGCTCGGGATTGTTCGTCAGGGCAATGTTACGCACGGCGGTGCCGCGCTTGGCCACAAAACTGGTTCCCTTCACGTTCAGGTCTTTGATGATCACCACGGTATCGCCGGCGGCGAGCTGAGCGCCATTGCTGTCCAGTGTTGGAGCGGCATCGGCATCCAGCGCAGCTTCGGCGTTGGCAGCATCAACCCAGGCCTGGGTGTCTTCGTCCAGATACATCATATCCAGCAGATCCTGAGCCCAGGTTTCGCTGGAAAGTTCTTTGAGCATACGGGCAGCCATTACCTGTACGGCAGGCACTGTGCTCCACATGCTTTCGTTCAGACAACGCCAGTGGTTGACATCCAGGGTGGCGGTGTCGGCAATTTGCGCCTGACAGGTACCGCACAGGGCAATATCGTTATCAGTGCGATCGCCACTGGCTGGTACTTCAAACAGGGAAAGTTCGGTTTCTGCGCTGCAGAGTTCACATTTGCCGCAGGCGCGGCTGATTGCATCGGTCATCTTGATCTGTCACTTTTACCAAAACCAAGGATTCTATCAAAAACCTTACTCGCCGTCAGTGATCTTCCCCAAAAAGCGAGCCCGGTTTATGGAGTACATCATGTTCACCCAAGCGACCTTCGACTTTCTTGCTGCCCTCGAAGCCAATAACGAGCGCGACTGGTTCAAGGCCAACCAGCACACCTATGAAGACAAGGTGCGCACCCCGGCCCTTGCGTTAATTGAAGCAGCCGCCCCCGCCATAGTCGCGTTATCTCCCAGGCTAACCGCGGTGGCCAAAAAAGTGGGAGGCAGCCTGATGCGGCCCCAGCGGGACACCCGTTTTGGCCATGATAAGCGCCCTTACAAGACCAATGTCGGCATCCAGTTTCGCCATTTTCAGGGCAAGGATGTGCATGCGCCCGGGCTGTATCTGCATATTGCCAATGACGGCTGCTTTGTTGCAGCTGGCATCTGGCACCCCGAATCCAAGGCGCTGAATGCCATCAGAAGCTGTATCGATGAAAATCCCGCCACCTATCAAAAAGCGCTGAAGGCCCTGACTGACAGCGGCTTTGCCATGGACGGCGATAGCCTGTCGCGCCCACCGCGCGGCTATGACAAGCGCCACCCATTAATTGATGAACTGAAACGAAAAGACTTTATCGCCGTAAAATCCCTGACAAATCACGAAGTGCTGCAACCCGATTTTGCATCAAGGCTCGTCGCGGAGTTTGAGCACTGCCAACAGCTGATGCGCTATTTGTGTTTTGCACTGGAGCTGGATTACTGAGGGCGCAGACAAAGGTGTGTCAAATGGGGCTTTTCCAGCGCTGGATTTCGCCTCTGAGCACCACCATGGCCGCATCGAGCAGTGCAAACTGTCCGGACTTGCCCAGCACCCGGATGCCCTGCAATTGCATCACCAGAAAGGCCGCCAGCTCGGCGGCGCGCTCCCTGGTCTGGTAGCGGGCGAGCACCTTGGCAAACGCCTGCTCCAGCCCCTCAAACAGCTCATTGCCAAGACGCTTCACCTCTTCATCCTCCACACAGCGCTCCAGCAGGGCGTTTTGCATAAAACATCCAAACTGTTGATCTTTTTGCTTGGCGGCAAATTCTTCCACCAAATTCATCAGCGCGTCCATGTCGGCATCGTCGGCTTGCAGTGGCCCAAGTCCGGTCAGGCCGCGGGTGTAGAGGTAACGGCGCAGCGCATCACGGTACAACGTCAGCTTATCGCCAAAACTGTTGTACAGGCTGAAACGATTAATCCCCAGATGCTCCACCAGATCGGCCACCGAGGTGCCCTCGTAGCCTTTTTGCCAAAACAGGTTCATGGCCTGTTCCAGCTTTTCCTCTTTGCAAAAATTACAACTTCGCGCCATTGGGGAATATCTCGTCGCAAAAGTGAATATTAACTCTCGATCTAATTATTGACCGTTCGTTCAGTTATGCAGTAGATTCTATCCTAACCGATCGTTCAGATAAAGAGAGGCCTTATGAAAATCCTCGAGCTTGCCCCTAGCCCCAGCGCCCGCCGCGTCGGCATTTTTTTGGCAGAACTCGGCATAGAGGTGCCAAGAGAGCAGCTGAATTTAAGGGACGGCGACAACCTGACCCCTGAATTTAAACGTAAAAGCGTTAATGGCCGCATCCCCGTACTGGAGCTGGATGATGGCACCCATATCTGTGAATCTGTCGCCATCTGCCGCTATTTTGATGCCCTGCATCCGCGCGACAGCAGCCTGTTTGGTAACAGCCCGCTGGAGCAGGCACAGGTGGAAATGTGGAACCGGGTGCTGGAACTGAATGGCCTGATGGTCGCGTTTCAGGCGTTTCGTAACCTCACCGGCTTTTTCAAAGACCGCGAGCGCTTTGTCGAGGCTTGGGGCGCGGAATCCCGTGAGCGCATCATAGAATTTCTGCCAACTCTGGAAGCACGCCTCGAAGGGCGTGACTTTGTTGCCATCGAACGCTTCACCATCGCCGATATCACAGGTTTTGTGCTGATTGGCTTCCTGCCGCGGCTCGAGATTGAACTGACCGACGCCATGCCCAACATTCGCCGCTGGCACGCAGCCATCGCCGCACGTCCCGCCGTGGCCACCCTGCTGGCAAGCCAGCAATAGAGGAGTACATCATGATTGAGCTTTATACCGCCGCGACCCCCAACGGCCATAAAATTTCCATTGCCCTTGAAGAATTAGGGCTCGAGTATCGGGTACATGCCCTTGATCTCATGACCCTTGAGCAAAAAAAGCCCGAGTTTCTGGCCATTAACCCCAATGGCCGTATTCCGGCAATTGTAGACACAGATAACGACGACTTTGCGGTATTTGAGTCGGGTGCCATCTTGTTATATCTGGCCGAGAAAACCGGCAAGCTGCTGCCGACCGAGCCCAAGGCACGCTCTGAGGTTATCCAGTGGCTGATGTTCCAGATGGGGGGCGTTGGCCCCATGATGGGTCAGGCGAACGTGTTTTACCGCTACTTTCCCGAAAAAATTCCGGCCGCCATTGAGCGTTATCAAAAGGAAGGACGGCGCCTGTTCGAGGTGATGAATACCCAGCTTGAAAAGCATGCGTATCTCGCCGGAGACGAGTACAGCGTCGCCGATATCGCCACCTACCCCTGGGTACGTATCTATGACTGGAGCGGCGTGGATATCAGTGGGTTGGATGCGCTGCAGCACTGGCTCGAGCGCATCACTGCCCGGCCCGCCGTGGCCAAGGGCCTTGCTGTGCCGCCACCAAGTGAGAAATCCGCCGAAGAGCGTGCCAAAGACATCGCCAAAATGGTCACCCGCTGACTCGCCGGTTACCAGCCATCCTCAGATGCGCCCTCGCGGCGCATCTGCTACAATCGGCGCCGGATTTTTTACTCAGGCAAGCCCATGTCACACCCAGCACCTCTCTCGTCGGCCGAGCGCCGCGCCATCAGTTATGCCAACACCCTGCATCTGCTGGTGTCGCATATTTTTAAGCAGCGCGAAGGCGCCGACCGGGTACTGGCCAACTATTTCCGTGAGCACAAAAAGCACGGTTCCAAAGACCGTAAGCTTATCCGTGAAACCCTGTTTGGCCTGTTCCGTTGGTGGGGCTGGCTGAAAAACCTGCCTGCGGCCGATGACGCCAATGCCAATATTGAAGACTCGGGCTTTTCCTCTGGCTTGGGCGAGGCCCACAGCCCGCGTTGGTTTACCCAATTAAGCCTGGTGGCCGCCATTGAAAATCATCAATGGCAGGATATTCGCAGCGGTTGGCTTTCTCAGGCCAATCTGTCTCAGTTGGAAATACCTGCCTTTGGCGATACGCCAGAAAACCTCAACATCATTTGCGCCGCCTTAATTAAGCAGTTTGGTGGTGAATTCGCCCCGCCGAACCTCCTTCCCGACTGGGCCTGGGAGCACATCAGCGTGGCCGGGAGTGACAAGCTCGCCTTTGTCGATGCCCTGTGCCGCCGCCCGCCCCTGTGGACCCGCGCCCAGGGAACAAGCCGCGAACAGGTGCTCAAGCAGCTTGAGGCAGATGACATCGGCGCCGTTCCAAGTAAGGTGTTTGCTGATGCCATCGAGCTTGCCAGCCAAAGCATCAATCTGGATGCGGTGACGGCCTATACGTCGGGCAAGCTTGAGGTGCAGGATTTGGCTTCTCAGGCCATTGGTGAAGTGGCAGCTCCCAAGGCGGGCGAGCGTTGGTGGGATGCCTGCGCAGGCGCAGGCGGTAAGAGCCTGCAGCTTTTCTCACTCATGCAAAAACGCGGCGGCGTGGGTGAACTCGTCGCCTCAGATATTCGTCCCAAGGCACTGGAAGAACTGCTGCGCCGCGCCGACAAAGCCGGGGTTGCGCCGATTCAGCTCAGCCCCTGGCGCAGCGACAAGCTGCCGGTCAAGGCAGACTATTTTGATGGCGTGCTGGTGGATGCGCCCTGCTCCTGTACCGGCACCTGGCGCCGCAACCCAGACATGCGCTGGATTGATGATGCATCAGCTATTTTGGACAAGCCCGCGCTGCAGCTGGATATTTTGCGCCGCGCCAGCGCCGCCGTGCGCAGCGGCGGCGTGCTGGTGTACGCCACCTGCTCCTTGGCCCGCGCCGAAAACGAAGCCGTGGTCGAGGCCTTTTTGGCCTCAGATGAAGATTTTGAACTTGATACCACCGCACATCCCTTCAGTGGTGAACACTGCGCGGTTATGACCCTTTGGCCGCAGCAGGCCAATGCCGACGGTATGTTTGTGGCCCGCATGCGACGCCGCTGAGGCAGGTTTGGGGCGGTCATAAAATCGAACACAAAAGAATCGCCCGGGGCTGGGATTTAAGGCTGGTTTCAGACTGTAACCGCCTCGTTGCTTCGGGCAATTTTTTTCACCATAAAACAATAAATTTTTCGCTTTAGCTTGGCATGACCATTGGGTAAAAAGATCCTGTGCCAGAGTGGCACAAGTGTTCAGCTGGAAAAGGTCATGTCACACTCCTACGAATTTGAAGACGAAGACTCGCCATGGGGCGATAACGTCAAAGGGAAGCAAAAGAATAAGCGGGTCAAACAGCGTAGACGCGATACCAAGCGCCGCTACTTTGATGAAAATGCCGAGGTGGAATATCTCCAAAGCAAGTGGCGCTGAAGCTCCCAAATCGAATCCTCTCAGGCAAGCCGTTTGGCTTGCCTTTTTCTTTCCCTGCGCCCGGTAAACGCCGTTTTCGAATCGAGGTGGATATCGCGGCCATAACGCGTATGCACGGCTCAGAGGGCTGTTAGCCCCTGGTTATCGGGTTGCCGTGCCGGTGTTTGAGCATTAAAAAAGCGGCCTTCTGGCCGCTTTTTTATAGGTTGTGGGTACAAAAAGCAGATTATCCCCCACACGCCCCATGATTCATGCCTCCATGGCATCGACAGCCAACTCACGCCTTTTTTCGGCTTTCAAGGAATACATACTGGTGTCAGCCGACCTTAACCATTCGTGGGATTTGTGCACCTCGCTGTCGAGGGCATATCCGAAGCTGACGCCGGCATCGGTAAAGCCCTGGCGGGCAAAGATGGTTTCTATGTTTTCCAGTTTGGAGGTGACCAGAGATAAGAAAGCCCCATCCAAAAAGAGTGCAAACTCATCTCCCCCCACCCGAAAGAGTTTGAGTTTGGGGATATCCAGCGACTTAAGCTCCTGCACCAGAGTTCTCAGCAATTCATCCCCCACCTGATGACCGAGGGTGTCGTTGACTTTCTTAATCCCATCCACATCCAACAGCACCAGAGCCGTAGGTTTTGTTACCGCCTCACCAAAGGTATGGCAGGTTTGCAGATATTCATCGAAGGCGTACCTATTGCCGATTTGGGTAAGACTGTCGACCCGGGCCTTTTCCCAGGCGGAGCTCAGTTCTTCGATATAGGCCTTACGCTCTTCAGACAGCAGCTTTAGCTTGTTGGCCAATGCCAGAGAAAGCAGCAGCGCGTCGGCTGTGCCCCCCGCCAGGGTGGCAAACTCGGCGTATTCGATAATATCCGATGTCAGCCCCATGTTACCGGGCAGAATCAGCATGGCAGGTAACAGCAGACAGCTAAATGCCATGATGAAATAACGGGCCGGCGAGAAGCCCTTCATCAGGCACACATTACCCGCCACTATGGCCAGCACTATCCAGGCGCCAATCAAGACCGAAGCAATAATGGCGGTGTAAGAAATCAGCAGCCAACTGGTTGGCAGCGCCAGAATACAGGCCCAAAGCAGGTACTGACTTAAGCGCCACAAACGGGGGGAGTTGCTGGGGAGTTGCAAAAAGTGTTTATAGAACAAAATATTAAAAATTGGCAGCCCGATAAAAAACACATGATGCACACCAATAGCATGAATTCCCAAAAGCTGCGCAGGGACATGGAAGGTAAAGGCCCAACCGAGCAGATACACAATGACATAAAGCCCGTAGTACAGGAACGCCTTGTCTCTGGTGGAGCCGTAAATCAGCAAGTTGTAGAAGGCGATAAACAGCAGCCCTCCCAGACAAAGCAGCACGGCCACCGCCAACCCATCGGTTAGCTGCCGATGTTCGGGAGCCGGATTGATTTCGAGTTTGGGAAATGATGAGAAATAGCGCGACTCCACCCGGACCAGCAGCCAATATTCCACCCCGTATCTCAGGGTGACGTTACGGCCGTAATCGAAAAGATACTGATAAGGCGCGTAATAGCCGCTGCTCGCCAGCTGACGACTGCCATCCCTCCCAAGCACCAGATAGTCCACCTTTTCGGCGATGGAGTTATGCAAGTTGACCACCCAGTCACTGCGGTTTTCATTCACCATAAAGGGCACAGCCAGATAAAACTGGCCACCGCTTAAAGGGAGTCTTTTGATGTCTTTGTGCTTATCAAGCCAATCGGGCACGGCGTCAAAGGCTGTGGGAAGTACATCATCGTCGGCAGCCACAAACTGGTAAGGCGCATCCAGAGCAACTGCGGCATTGACCTTCGCTGACCAAAGCAGAGGAAGAAGCAGGGCAATGCCTAATATCGCTGCAAGTATTCGAGCCATGATGTGTGTTGTGATTCTCGGTTGCTCAGACGGGGCCACAGGTTCTCATTCCCTGATAACAGGACATTCCATTCAGAATGGACAGGCAGCAAGCTGCAACTTTATTGCTACAAACACATTTTTTCAATTGTAGCGGCTCATTTTCAGCAAGACGGCTTATGTGTACGGTGGTATTTTAGGCGCCCTGACCTGTTCTGTGTGGGTTTTAATGCAAGCTCTGCTGATGATACTGCTGGCTCAATGGCTGATTGCCACCGGCAGCCTGTTAATCAAACTTCTCGACCCAAACACGGGGGTATTTCAACTGGTGCTCTATCGCCAGCTGTTTGCCACCCTGCTGGTGCTGCCTTTTGTCTGGCGGCTACAGGGAGGGCTGCGCATCAGTCCCCTGTATCGGGTACACATGGTACGGGCACTGCTGATTGGCCTTGGCAATGGGTTGTTTTTTATCGCCATCATGAACCTGCCATTGGCTTCAGTGACCGCAGTGCTTTACCTGTCACCGCTGATGCTGCTGGTGATGTCTGCCGCGTTTTTAAAAGAAACCATAGGTTACAGGCACAGTGTTGCAGGCATTATCGGATTCTGTGGCATTCTGATGATAAGCCAGCCCAGCAGCCTCAATCCTTACCTGCTGCTCGCGGTATTGGGCGCCCTTATCAGCGCCAGCAATAACCTCATTTTAAAGCGCTATTCCGCCGCAGAGCATCCTTTCAGTACCCTGTTCTGGTCCAATGCCTTTGCCATGGTGTTTTTGATCCCCGCAGCTGTGTTTGAAGGCGCGTCTCTGGTTTGGGATGCCTCCATCGTGGGTATGCTGCTGGCCCTCTTTTATTTGGGCATGACCTATCTGGTGATCCATGCCTATCGTCGCGCCGATGCCAGCCAGCTGGCCCCGGCGGAGTACACCGGACTGGTGTTTGCCACCTTGCTTGGGCTGTGGTTTTTGGGCGAAGTGCCGAATTGGTTAAGCCTGATAGGTATCGCCTTGGTGATGTGTTCGGCGGTGTTGCCGGTGTACCCGGAACTCAAAGGGCTTTGGCGCCAACGTGTCAGCCGTGCGCCCCGCGCCCCTGACTGACGGGGGTTCTGCTGCCTATGGGGCCCGCCATTAAGGCTTGAATGTCGAGCCCTTGCTGCAGCGGCAACACATACCAACCAATGGTATTTCCGGTGCCGCGAATACTGAGGTAGTCCCCATAAAACTGCCAGCCGGCCTTCAGTAGATTCTCACGACTGGCCTGGTTTTCCGCTCTTACCGTCGCCCACAGCAGTTTTATCCCCTGTGCTCTGGCCCAGTCAATCCGTGCCTGGGTGAGTCTGGCGCCAATGCCGAGGCGTCGATACTGGGATGCCACTACCAGATAGCCTAATTCTGCCACCTCGCCGTCACCGGCCTTAATGGCACCACAGCCCACCAGCCTGCCATCGAGCCGTGCCAGCAGAAGCAATCTGGCCTTGGCCAGTGCTGCTCTGTCGAGGGGATGATGGTTATCATCCCGGCTATCAATGAGATCTGCTGCGGCGACAACGTCTTCATCGCAACTGGCTTGGCTGATGGTGAGGATTGGCGTCATAAAAAGAGTATGGTCGCAAGGCCAAGAAAACTGAGAAACCCAATCACATCTGTCACCGTAGTCAAAATCACCGAGCCGGATAGCGCTGGGTCCTGATCCATTTTTTGCAGCACCATGGGTACCAGCACACCGGCGCCGGCCGCCACCAGCATATTGATCAGAATGGCGCAGCCAATGGCGATGCCGATGATTTCATTGCTGAACCACCAACCCGACACAGCGCCTATAACGATGGCCCAGAGCACACCATTCACGGCACCTATGCCCAGTTCGTTTTTCATCAAAGACCAGAGGTTACCGGCTGAAATCTGCCCCATCGCCATGCCGCGGATCATCAGCGTCAGCGACTGACTGCCGGCAATACCCCCCATGGAGGCTACGATAGGCATTAAGACTGCAAGGGCAACCACCTGCGACAGCACGTCTTCAAACAAACCGATTGTGGCCGACGCAAGGAAGGCCGTGAGCAGGTTAATACCCAGCCAAACGGCGCGGCGCCGTGCGCCTTTCATAATGGGGGCGAACAAGTCGTCGGTTTCATTCATACCGGCGCTTGCCATCAATTGGGCTTCGTAATGTTCACGAACCAACTCGGTCGCGGTTCTCAACGTCACCCGGCCAATCAGCCCACCTTCATCGTCCACCACTGGCAGCTCAACGTCTCGGCTATGTTCGAGCAGTTCAGCCGCCTCCATCAGGGTGGCATCGGCGCTGATGGCACGACTGTCTTCGTCCATCAGACTCAGCAGTGGCTCATCGGGATTACTGCGAAATACTTCATAACGGCTGACGGCTCCCCGAAAGTGGTCTTCTTCGTCCACCAAAAACAGCGAGTCATTACAGTCGAGTTCAATTCTGCGAAAAAAGCGCTGCGCCTGACCTATGGTTGCCTTGGTAGAAAGCACCAACATCTGGTGGTCGGCATAACGGCCTATCTCGTTTTCGGAATATTGATTATAGAGTTCGAAGTGCTGACGCTGGCGCTCGCCCATTTGCGCCAGAGCCCTGTCGGTAAAGCTCTCGGGAAGATAGTCACTCCACTCAATCAGATCTTCTGGACTTAACTGGGCAAACAAGAGATCGACTTCGTCGTCAGGCATACGCCGCAAGATGCCCATGCGCGGATCGGCGCGCATCAGGCTGAGCACTTCTACCCTGTCGGCGAACTCCACCTGCTGCCATCGCTCATAACGCTCATCCAGCGGCAAGGCTTCCAGCAACAAGGCTACAGTGCCGGGTTCGGCGTCTTCGAGAATTTCTGAGAATACCTCGGCCTGTGCCTGGCCCTCAGCGCCGGTTAACTGTTGTACGACCAGGCCCACTTCATTCTGTGGGGCCAGGTTGGGTTCCTGTTCTGGCAAATTTTCTGTCACGGCGGCGTCCGTTGGTTACATCTTGTGGCTGACTATATTGAGATTTTTGTGTCATATCAACCGAGCAATTATATTGCACACAATTTAATTGCTCACATAGAAAAATGCATTTAGAATGTCTTTGTTCATTTTCTACCCGGAGTATTTTTATGACGGATCTGTATCAATTTGCCGCCACCACCATCAAGGGCGAGCAGCAGCCATTGGCCAACTATCGCGGTAAGGTCTTATTGATAGTCAATACCGCCAGCAAATGTGGCTTTACCCCGCAATATCAAGGGCTGGAAAGCCTCTATCGCAAATACCATGACCAAGGCCTCGAAATACTCGGCTTTCCCTGCAACCAGTTTGGCGCCCAGGAGCAAGGGAGTGAGTCAGACATTCAGAGTTTCTGTGAACTCAATTTTGGTGTGACCTTTCCGCTGTTTGCCAAGGTTGATGTCAATGGCGAGCAGGCCCACCCGCTGTTTACTCACCTTAAGCAGGAAGCACCGGGCCTCCTTGGCAGTAAGGCCATCAAATGGAACTTCACCAAGTTTTTGGTCGGCCGTGACGGCAAGGTGAGAGACAGGTTCGCCCCCACTACCGATCCCCAAAAGCTGGAAAAGGATATCGAGGCACTGCTGAACGAAGCGGCGAAATAAACAATTTGGGATCAGGGAGATAGTAAAAATTCAGCCATTTTCGCTATTTTTTGAGCCGTGTCGTGGAACTTTTTACCGAACGCACGACTCAAACATAGTGAACATTGAAATGGGTTTTCGTGTTCATCATTCTCCCTGGGACTTACTAGCGCAGTCCCCTTGGTCCACTGAAGGATCCCATGGCAACCTCCCCAGGTTGCCTTTTTTTATTCCTCAAATGTGCAGTGACAGGTCATAATCGCCACCGGGATGGCCACCGGGATAATTGACTTTTGCACCGGGAAAAATTTTTTTTGAATTTTTTACGCTGACGATGAACTTCTTGAAAAAGGCCCGGTCTGAATAAGTGAACCGAATTTTTGCAGTCGACATCAATCGACAGCTGCATGGGTAAAGTTCATCATCATTCTCCCTTTCAGCATAGGCTTGTTGCTGGCGCATTGAACAGGCACTTGTGACTGACTTGAACATCTCTGGCAACCATTGGTTGCCTTTTTTTTATCCTGAAACCCACACACCCGACTCACTGCACGCTTGCTCTAAGCAGCGGCGCTGCGACACATGAATGACGTTACACCGCCAAATAGAAAGGGCGCCTTAATCAAGGTGCCCTTTTCGAAAGCAAAACCAAGGCAGGCTCCCGCTATTACTCGTTAAACAGTATCCGGTCGAGTTGCACCCTCAGTGAGGGGTGATAGCTCTCACGGGCCCTGTGATAGATGGCTTCAAGCTCCTGTCGATAACCGGCTATCTGTAGTTCCAAAAACAGTGGGCGGACAAACTTGGCCCGACCAATACGGCACAGAAATGCTTCGACCTGCTCCAGTACCGGGTCGTAATGGTTACGGATAGCTACCCTGAACCAATCGCAGGCAATTTCGGCGTTGCCGGATGACCCGAGGGCAAAGCGTTCATCCAGCTCCAGCAGTTGCTCCTGGGAAATCTGCTCCGGCAGGTTATTTAAAAAGAACTGCCAATGCTGAACCCGCCAGCCAAACAGGCGCTCCGGTGTCAGAGGATGCCCTTCCAGCCACTCTGTCATGGACTCTATCACCCACCCCAAACTCTCTGACATAGGCGGCATAAAGGTCGCTGGCAAGCCTTCGCCATAGATCCATTCCCTGAGCTCTGCCTCAGTCACCTTATCTGGGTGGGTTTGCAGCAAAGTCCCTTTGGCATATTCGACAAAGTCTTCGGTGGTGATGGCCACAAAGGCATAGTGCTCGATATAGGACCGCAAAAAAGCATCAAAGTCGGGTCTGCCCAGGCGCGCCTCGAGAAAGTGCACAAACATGGACGCTTTATCGTAGGTAAAGCGATTGAATGCGGCGTTGGGATCGTCCTGCTGCAAATTGGCTGGCAGGGTTTGCCGTGGCAGCGGCATACCCGCCATTTCTTCCTTCAGCCTGCCGTACTCCAGCATGAGTTCAAGCTGAGCCTGCTCCCGACCGTAAACGGCTTCCACAATTCTATTGGTAAAGTAGGTGGTAAAGCCTTCATTGAGCCAGAGATCGCGCCAGGTGGCATTGCTCACCAGATTACCTGTCCAGGAATGGGCCAGTTCATGGGCCACGGTGGACACCAGACTCTTGTCGCCCGCGATAAGAGTGGGGGTCAAAAAGGCCAGACAAGGGTTTTCCATGCCCCCAAATGGGAAGCTGGGCGGCAGAATCAACATGTCGTATCGCTCCCAGGCATAGGGCCCAAGAATCGACTCGGCCATCTGCATCATGGCTTCAATATCTTCAAACTCCCGGGCGGCCAGCGAAGCCATGGCAGGCTCGGCAAATACGGCACTGCGCTCACTCACAGGCACCCGGTCAATCTGGCCGGCGGCAATGGCAAGCAAATGGGTCGGCATGGGTTTATCCATCACAAACTCAAATACACCGTCTGCGGGCATATCCGCCTGATTGAGCGCACTCATCACCACCCTGCAGGGCTGGTTGGCACGGACTCTGGCATCAAAGGTCACCCGGGCCTTGGGGGTATCCTGCAGCGGGATCCAACTGCGGGCGTTCACGGGTTGCGATTGGGAGAACAAATAGGGTTTGCCACTTTGAGTTTGAGGGCCATCGAGCCACTGCAGGCCCTCGGCATCCTCTGTGGTGTGATAATGCACCAGCACACTGGTGATGCCATTGGGCAGCATAATTTCCAGAGCCTGCCCAAGAATCTCACTGGCCTGTCCCAGTCCCCAGTCCAGTGGCTGACCATGCACATCGGTAATGGACTTAATGGCCAGTGCCCGGGTATCCAGCACCAACACATCGGCCGCATCCCCCTCCTTTCTTACAAAATCCAGGCGAACACAGCCCTGAAGGCATCTGGTATCAAAATCGATGGCGAGATCAAGTGACAGGTGAGTCACCCTGATGCTGTCGGTATTGGCGAAAGAGTGATAGTCGTGCCGGTTGTCCCACTGGTGCATAACAAAGTCCATAGTGAAAAATCTACACTTAAGTATGCAGTTACCAAGCGCTCCAACCAAGGGGCCTGTCGCTGAAAGATTGACAACACCTGTAAATCAATCGATATTGCATACAATATTCACAAATAATACAGAGAAATTGAATGCGCCTGTCACTCCTGTTCTTAAGCCTACTGTCGGCTGTATGCCATGCCCAAATCCAGCCCGCCGTGGATGCCGTACTGACCATAACCCACCAGTGCAGCCCTACCCTGATTATTCGCGCCCAGGCGCTCGCGCAATCACAAATAGACGAAGCCTGTACCCTGTTAAGTACTCAGGAAAAGAGGTTTCATACACTCCTCGATACTCACAACAGACCGGTGCGGGACGACAACAATGTGGCCATGAGAGCCAACATCTATGCCAACGCAGACGCCTACCGCACCTATGTCACCGCCCACTTCGATGTGCCCAGTGACAATGGCGGCATGTATCTGGAAGGACATCCGGAACATCCCGGTAATCAGGCCGAGTTTGTGGCCTATCAAAAACAGGGAAAAATCTGGAATCTGCGCCATGAGTATGTGCACTATCTCGATGGCCGCTTTAACCTCTATGGCGACTTTTGCGCCTCATTGCACGACTCCCACAGCGCCCCCGAGTATTGCCCCAAGCCTGCGCCTTTGCTGCCTCATCTGGTGTGGTGGTCTGAGGGTCTTGCCGAGTATCTGGCCTGGGGGGATGACAATCCAGCGGCCATTGAACTGGCCGCAAAGGGCAGCTATCGCCTCAGTGAAATTTTTGACACCAGTTATGAGCAAAACGGTGGCAGTGAACGGATTTACCGCTGGGGCTATCTGGCGGTGCGATTTATGATGGAGCACCACAGAGACAAGCTGGAACAGATGCTCGGCTTTACCCGCAACGGCGATTACCCCCGCTATCAGGCGTTGGTGCGAGAGTGGCATACCAGCATGGATGGGGAGTTTTCGCTGTGGTTGAAAAAAATTTCAAAAAAATTGCCAATGGCGGGAACCAATCCCCAGATGGCCGGTCTGAATAATTGAACCGAGTTATTCATCGTTCATCATCCTCCCTTTTTGATGGTTTCTAGCGCGACCATCCTTAGTTTGGAAAGACACTTGTTCGGCTCCCATTGGGAGCCGTTTTTTTTGCCTGCTTCGCGCAATCTGTTATCGCTTCAAAACAAAAACGCCTCCCGAGGGAGGCGTTTTGATCGGCAGAACTGTTACAGGCGGATACCGGCCTTTTCCAGGTCTTTGGCAATTACGCTGGCTGGCAGCGGAATGTAGCCGTCTTTCTCAACAACCATTTGACCTTGCTTTGACAGCACATAGCGGATGAACTCACGCTCCATTGGTGCCAGGTCCTTGTTGGGATGCTTGTTCACGTACACGTAGAGGTAACGTGACAGAGGGTAAGTACCGTTGGCAGCGTTCTCGATGCTGGCGTCGATAAACTCGTTGCCTTTCTTGGCCAGAGCAACGGCTTTCACACCGGCAGTCTTGTAACCAATGCCTGAGTATCCGATGGCATTCAGTGACTGAGACACTGACTGCACAACAGAGGCAGAGCCAGGCTGTTCGTTCACGTTAGCCTTGAAGTCACCCTTACACAGACCTTTCTCTTTGAAGTAACCGTAGGTACCGGATACAGAGTTACGACCGTACAGCTGGATGTCTTTGGCAGCCCAGCTGCTGTCCAGACCCAGGTCACCCCAGCGAGCTACATCGTTGCCACCACACTTATGGGTAGAAGAGAAGATGCCATCCAGTTGCTCGATGGTCAGGCCCTTGATTGGGTTATCCTTGTGCACAAACACCGCCAGGGCGTCGATGGCTACACGGATTTCTGTTGGCTTGTAACCATAGTGTTTTTCGAAGGCTTCCACTTCGTTTGGCTTCATCTTGCGGCTCATAGGGCCGAACTGAGACGTGCCTTCCGTCAGGGCTGGTGGCGCAGTAGAAGAGCCGGCAGCCTGAATTTGAATGTTCACGTTAGGGTAGATGGTTTTGAACTCTTCAGCCCACAGGGTCATCATGTTGGCCAGAGTATCAGAGCCTACAGACGACAGGTTACCAGACACACCACTGGTTTTTTCGTAGGTGTGCAGGGCTGGGTCCAGTGCAGCCGAGGCGGCGGCGGTGAATAAACCGGCGGCGGTCAGGGTCATGGCGCCGACAAGCTGTTTCAGTTTCATAATTGCTCCAGTGTTGAACCATTTTTTCTTAAGACGCAGCCAGTATCAACTGCCACAATGACAAGTCTATGACTCTGATGTGACACTTAGATGACACGACACATTTTTTTCAAAAAAAGCTAAAACTCAATATTTATCAAAAAGAAAAGACAGGCCTAAGCCTGTCTTTATGTCTGGGTAACTCACTTATGCGCCCTTTTTGGGCTCAAGAAGATGTGAAGGGATAACAAACCCGAAGATACTGCCCTTGCCAAGTTGGCTGCTGACATACAGCTCAGCATGGTGGTGGGCCAGCGCGTGCTTCACAATCGCCAACCCCAAACCGCTGCCCCCCGTCGCACGGGAACGGGCACTGTCGACCCGGTAAAAACGTTCGGTCAGGCGGCCGATATGCTGCGGCGCTATCCCCTCACCGGTGTCTTCCACCTGAAAACGGCCTCCGGTGGCAATCTGGCGCCAACTGACCTTGATAATGCCACCGGGCGGCGTATAACGAATGGCGTTGGACACCAGGTTACTGCAGGCACTTCTGAGCAGCACCTCGTTACCATGGGCATTCAGCCCCTGCTGTACATCAAACTGCAAGGTATACTCCCCCTGCGCCAGGGCTTCAGCCTCATCTTTGATGGCGGCCATCAGGAGTGTCATGTTTACGGTTTTTTCCAGATCAACATCGGACGCATCTTCAATACGTGACAAGGTGAGCAGCTGCTCTACCATGGACTGCATACGCCTTGTCTGCTGCTGCATCAGCGCCAGCGGTTTGGCATTCATGTCGTCCGGCTCTGTCATCCCCTGCATCATTTCCAGATACCCCTGCAGCACGGTCAGCGGTGTCTTGAGTTCGTGGGAAACGTTGGCAACAAACTCTTTTCGCATGCCTTCGAGCCGACGGATACGGGTGATATCACGGGCAATCAGCAGCATTTGCCTGTCTCCGTATTTCATCAGCCTCAGTTCAAGTAGGCGTTGGTCAGACACAGGAGAAGGCAGCTCAAGCGGTTCTTTAAAGTCATGGGTTTTCAGGTAGGCCGAAAAATCCGGGTGGCGAATGAGGTTATCGATTCGCTGGCCATTGTCCTGGGGCCATACCAGCCCCAGCATCAGCTGCGCAAGCTTGTTACACCAGAGGATATTTTTATCGGAATCGAGCACCACAGCCGCATCGGGCAGGGCTTCGGCCCCCTGACGGAAGCGGCCAAGCAAACCGGCAAGCTGTGATACCCTGCGACGGTTTTTTCCCTGAAGGCGGTAGAGACCGTTGAAAATACCTTCCCAACTGCCGCTGCCCTGGGGTGGTGTCAGACGTTTGTCATACCACAGCCAGTGGGTCAGCCTGCCAATTTGGCGATAGTGCCAAAACAGCAGTACCACACATGCGGCCAACAGTGTCAGGCTGAGCTCACCAATGAGCAAACCGAGAGCCAGGGTGACAAGCAGGTAAATCATCAGCCTGGAGGCCAGGCGATACCCTGAATAAGAGTCAAACATAGCTATATCCAGCCGAGGGTTGTGTCTGGGGGCACAAGATAACCTATCCGGCTAACTGTGCCTATCCCGAACTAAACCCGAGTGGAAAAACGGTATCCTGCGCCGCGGACGGTTTGAATGAGGCGGTCATGCCCCGAAGGCTCAACGGCCTTGCGCAAACGACGAATGTGCACGTCTACGGTTCTGTCTTCTACGTACACATTGGTGCCCCAGACGTTATCCAGCAGCTGTTCACGGCTGTAAACACGCTCGGGGTGAGTCATAAAGAAATGCAGCAGACGAAACTCGGTCGGTCCCATATCCAGCACTGTATCACCGGCTGTGACTCGGTGGCTTACCGGATCCAGGGTCAACCCCTGCACATCGATTGTTTCTTCAAGGCGGGTTGGCGCTGCGCGGCGCAGTACAGCCTTGATACGGGCCACCAGCTCCTTGGGGGAGAAAGGCTTGGTAATATAGTCGTCGGCCCCCACTTCCAGGCCCTTGACCTTGTCTTCTTCCTCACCACGGGCGGTGAGCATGATGACCGGGATCTGGCGGGTAAACTCGTCTTGCTTGAGGCGTTTGGCAAGTTGAATGCCACTGCCGCCCGGAAACATCCAGTCCAGCAGGATGAGATCTGGGTAGGGTTCCTGAAGCTGCCCAAGAGCCGAGTCAAAATCTTCGGCAACCGAGGTCGTGAAACCGTGTTGTTCCATCACGAATGTCAGCATCTCGCGGATGGCCAACTCATCTTCAACAATCAAAATCCTTGCAGTCATAAGCGGTTTTCTATCAGTGAATGTCCACGATGGCCATTATTGGTCAGTTTTGTGACAAATTTATGATCGCCGGGGTAAATGATGACACATTTCAGCAGAAATTGTCATAATCAGACTAATTAACTAGCTGTTTATAAAAATGAAAAAAGGAGGCTAAGCCTCCTTTTTTGTCACTGAGTCCGATTAGAACTTGTGTTCGATACCCACACCAATGTAGTTGTCGGTGTCTTCGGCAGACTCCATGTCACGGCTGGTGTAGAAGGCGAAGATTTTGGTTGGCTTGCCCAGCTTGTAGTCAGCACCGATAGACCAGGAGTCACCCTTGTCTTCCATGTCCTGGAACTGACCCTTCAGGGTCACGTCAGCGATATTGTAAGCGGCACTGACCAGGTAACCTGTCTTGCTGTCACCATCAACTGACTTCTCTTCCTGCTGGTACATACCACCCAAAACCAGGCCAGCCAGCTTGGCTTGAACAGTGGCACGCAGGATGTCGTAGCCTTTTACTTCACTGTCATAGGCAACAGAAGCGTAGAAAGCGGATTTCTTCAGGCTGGCATCACCGTACATGGCGGCCAGAGAGAAACCGTCTTCACCGGCCTGAGACTTGGCACCTTCAGCTGCGTAGGTAGCACCCACTTTGAAACCACCGAACTCTGGTGACAGGTAAGTCACGGTTTGCTCGATACGGTTTTCACCTTTGAACAGGCTCTTCAGGTCGCCTGACAGGTCGTTGAACTGGTCAACTTTACCCTGGGCGATTTTCAGCATGGTGTCGTTACGACCCACAGACAGCGCACCGAAATTGCCTTTCAGACCCACAAACTGGTTACGGGCCAGGAAGTTTTCCTTGGCATCACTGCCGGCATCCACTTCATACTCGATGGTGTAGAAGGCTTCGAGAGAAGAGCTCAGTTCGAAAGCACCTTTAACACCCAGACGAGAGGCGTTGCTCTGTACTACGGTTTCAGATTCACCGGCTTCGTCGTTAGACTGTACTGTTACGTTCAGTTTACCGTAAACAGTTAAAGGTTCAGCCGCTTGGGCAGAAGCCAAAGAAGCAGCGGTCAGCGCGGAAACAAGCAGAGTTTTGTTAAAAGCGTTCATCATTTAATCCTTTGCGACGTTCAGTGCGTCTGGTTATTGGTTTGGAACGAGCGCAAGTTTGCAATCTGAGTGTTTCAGTTTTATTTCAGCATCCACTTAAGCGGTTACGAATCATTCACCCGCCATCCTTAAAATTTACAGACCTATTTAAAATCAATTACTTTGCGCATGCGCAGTGACAGATGACACTTTTGTGAATTTGCAAAACCGCAATCTGACTGTCATGAATTTTCTGGTTTGCCCGCTTACCGGAGATGGCTTACACTCGGTCTTTTGTTTCTGGCCGAGTGCAATTATGTGGTTTAAAAATCTCACCCTGTATCGCTTCAACAAGCCTGTCACCATAGACGCAGATTCACTGGAAAAGGCCCTGGCCGATTTCTCCTTCAGCCCTTGTTCCAGCCAGGACGTCAGTAAGTTCGGGTTTTCAAAGGCGCTTGGTAAACACGGCAGCGCACTGGTGCACAGCGCCAACAACCGCCATTTGATCTGCGCCACCAAGGAAGAAAAAATTCTGCCCGGCCAGGTCATTAAAGAAGCGCTGGAAGAAAAGGTGGGACAGCTTGAAGATGAAGAAAACCGCAAGCTGACCAAGAAAGAAAAAGATGCGTTAAAAGACGAAATCACCACCAGCTTGCTGCCACGGGCGTTTTCCCGTCGCAGTCAGATCCATGCTCTGATTTTGCCTGAAATTGATATGATCCTGGTGGACAGCTCCAGCGCCACCAAGGCCGAAGAGCTGCTGGCGTTGCTGCGTAAAGCCATGGGCTCATTGCCTGTGATACCTGTGTCTTTCAATGTCCCGGTTGAGCACACTATGACCGAATGGCTCAAGGCTGGTGAAGCCAGTGCGCCCTTTATCATGCAGGATGAGGCAGAGCTTAAATCGGCCGCCGAAGAAGGCGGTATTGTGCGCTTCAAGCAGCAGGTTCTCACCGAAGACGAAGTGCTGGCCCATCTGGAAACCGGCAAAGAAGTACACAAGCTGGCGCTGCATTTTGGTCAGTCCATCGCGCTCCTGCTCCAGTCCGATGCCAGTCTCAAACGCCTCAAATTCTCTGAGGAATTCCGTGCAGGCAATGACGATTTGGGCAACGATGACCCCATGGCCCGCCTCGATGCCGATTTTGCCCTCATGGGCAGCGAGTTGGTCGCCCTGATGCACGCACTGGTCGAGGCACTGGGCGGACTGCCCAAAGACGAGTAACCCCGTGCAATAAAAACAGGGCGCCGAAGCGCCCTGTTTTTTTATCTGTCCTGTTTTTTTCTACCCATCCTGTACCTTCATTTCCCGCTCCGGCACTGCCGCTTGGGCACTTCCCTGTGGTGCTTTTAGCCAAGCCCGGAACGATGCAGAAATCGACAAAGATAGAAACCGATACACCACAATAAGGCCAGTGCGTTGTTACTGTGTGTTCAGCGTGAGCGTGTTATCTCTTGGCCCGCCCCCCACGTTGCAGTCAAAGGGAGGCGACATTTGCCATGTGATGAGTCTGCGCCATACTGTCTGTGCTGATAGTGTCGTTTCTGGGTTTACTGATACTGCTCAGACCCAAGCCCATGAGAGTTATCGATTTATGTTGAAGATGCAATACTGCGTATTTTCAGTAATTTCGCAGGGGTTTGGCACTGTTGTAAAGCTTGAAATCACTTGCAACTCTGCTAAAAACAGGGATATTAACCTTTTCCTGTTATACAGATAGCCTCGAAGGCATAGGTTGAGACTGCATGTCCAAACTTTCACGGGATGAATACCCAACGGACCTCGCCCATTGGCGTCAGATTATCTTCCGTCGTCTGTTCGGAGCCATGGCCATCATATGTGTGCCTGTTTATATCACCAGCGTGTATTTGTGTGTAAAACAGGGCCTCTGGTCCATGGTGGTGGTAGATACCCTCGCGTATCTGGTGCTCATTGCAATGCTGTTGTTTCCAGAGCTGGAGGATAAGCAGCGCTATCTGATGGGCAGCCTGCTGTGCTATGGCATAGGGGTAGCCTTTATCTGGTCTATAGGTCCCACAGGGGCAGGCTTTTTTTGGCTGTTTATGTTTCCCCTGATAGGGACACTGCTGCTTGGGCGGCGATTCGGTATTTATTGTCTGATGCTAACCGCTCTTACCCTCATCATCATGGGACTGGGTTTTACGGCCCAATGGGTACCCTGGCCGGAATTGCCCGACTACAGCCTGGAAATTTATCTGGTAGTAGTACTTAACTTTTTGACTATTAACGTGATGTTATGCCTGGCGACAGGTTTCCTCACTGACAAACTCTCTGACTCCCTTGAGCGAACACATGCGTCACGCAGGGCAACCGTACTGGGTCTTGCCCGGCTTTCCGGCTTTAAGGATGCCGATTCAGCCAGACACCTGAACCGTATCGCCAAAGCCAGCGAGCTATTAACCCAGGCCCTGTTGAGCTCACCCCATCGCCCTGACGAATTGACTCCGGAATTTGCGGAAAATATTGGTCTCAGCGCCACCTTGCATGACATAGGCATGATAGGTGTAGCCGATAACCTGCAAAGCAAACAACTCACCATGACGCCAGACATGGAAAGCGAACGCTATAAACACACCCTTATCGGTGATCGCTTGCTCGGCGAGCTGTTACGTGAAGCACCGGACTGTGTACTGCTGGCCATGGCAAGAGACATTGCCGCCTACCACCATGAGCGCTGGGATGGAGAAGGCTTCCCCGGCAAGCTCAAGGGGAAATCCATTCCCCTTGCGGCACGGGTTGTGGCACTGATAGACACTGTGGATGACTTGCTTTGTCATCCTGACCCCAGATTCCGGATGACTTATGAACAGGCCCGCACCCACATTAAAGGGCTCAAGGGCAGTATTCTCGACCCCTTGCTGGTGGATACCTTTCTCAGTGAGCCTGCCATGCGAGAAATATGGCACTGACGCACACATAAACCATTGAACTCAGTCGGCCAGGATCCAAATGGGCTCATCCGAGCCTCTGGACTTTTGTGATACGCCTTCGATACGACTTAGGGATATTTGCTCCCACTTGAGTAGCAAGGAGGCGATTTCACCATCCTCGGCCGCACCGCGAATGGCATCATTAAAAGCCCTGACCCTGGCTTCGTCGAAGGTTGCGCGGCTGAACATCAGGTGTATGTCGCTTTCGGTTAAACGAAGCGGATGGCGGAACAGATGAACTTTTTCATGTTGGCTGGCAATAAAGGGCAACGAGAGTGCATCACCAATGGCAAGCTCGGCACGGCCCCGCGACAGCATTTGTACGCTCTTGAGCAGGTCAGGGCTTTCCACCAGCTGATTGTGCATTGCCAGGCTGCGCTTTGAACTCTCGTACGCTTCACCGTACCAGCCCGCCTGCGGTACCAGTAGCTTAAGACTGCTGTCGAGCACCTGCTGCCAACTGCCCAAAGAGACAACGCCGCCATTATCTATACTGAAAAGCCCCACCTGCTCCAGTCGATAAGGCACCGAGAAGTGGGCATACTCCTCCCGTTCTGCCGTTTTACTGGCGCCCATCATGATATCCACCTTTCCCAGATGCATCAGCTGATGGGAGCGACGAGCCGGCATTTTATCAAACTCGAGTACACAGCCAACCCGGCGGGCAAAGGCTTTCAAAAGGTCAACATCCAGCCCCAATGGTTCGCCAACTTCATCGGACCAGGAGTAAGGAGGCCAGTCATTGTAGGCAACATGCAGCGGTGCTTGGCAGATTGTCTGCGTCTGGACCGCGAATGTGGGCCAGGAAAACAGTATCAGGACCAGTCCAATTTTCACTGCCTGCATGCTTGCCCCCTTCATTGTCGACATGGTTGTGGCTGTGATTCACTCAGCCAATCGGGATTGAAGCTGGTCAAATATTAGCTGCTGCGGCGCAGTTAACTCATACTCCCTGGCAATAAACGCCTCGATTAACGACAGGGTTAGCTGGCTGTCTCCACCAGCGAGCGTGTCTTCCAAAGATGCGAGCAGCAGGTCAATGTCGTCTGTATCGGCCAGGCCATCTGGTCTTAATGCCAGTGGTTCCGATACCAATTTCCTCGCCGATGATTTGAGTATGGCAGTTGTTGCCACTTGCGGTTCGGCCGACTCATCTGTGGCCGTAGGCGGGGAAGAAAACGCCGCCGGAGCAGTGCGAGTCTGAGCCTCGGGCTGCTGACCCTGTTCAATTTGCAGGGGCTGTTGGTTTACGGCAGGCTGGCTGGACGCCATGTCAGGCGCTGAGCTCACGCCATTGCGGGCGTTGGCATTCATCTCAGTTCTGACCATACCCTCGTCTGCCATCGGCGCCACCAGCATATCCGTCTCAGGCAACACAGTATCGGCATTGAAAAACACCTGCTGCGGGTTGAGCAGCACCAGGCCCACCAATAACATCAGAGACGCCGCGCTGGAGATGGCGTAAGGAAAACGCCTTAACCCACGGCGCACCACAATTTCAGGCTTGGGGCTGGCAAGGTGGGCACCGGCCAGTGCCAGTATTTCCGCATCCAGCGCTTCAGGAGGCTCTTCCCTGGCACCTTCACGGTAAAGCGCATCCAGCGTCTGCTTAAGTTCAGTGTCCACCAGTTGGCTATCTTTCATCGCTATCCTCCCCCAATCGCTTGGCCACGCAGGTTTTGAGGCTCTGATAGGCATAACGGATACGGCTCTTGGTCGCTTCCAGTGATACAGAGGCAATTTCACTTATCATCAGCGCAGTAAATCCCATCTCGCTGGAGAGCAGGAAGGCTTCTTTCTGAACCTGGGGCAGCAGGCCAACGCAGTGTTTCAGGGCCTGCACCTTAAGGTCGTGCTCATGACTTCGCACCGGAGTCATCGAGTCTGTCAGCGCCATCCCTTCTTCATCCAGGGTGTCGGCTTCGTTCAACGGTTTAACAGCCCGCACATGGTCAATCAGCAGGTTATGGGCGATACGGTAAAGCCAGGTGGTAAACTTGGCGCTGATTTCGTAAGCAGGCGCCGCTTTTATCACCCGGCCCCAGGTTTCCTGATAGAGATCTTCCGCCAGCTGGCTGTCACCAATCTGGCGTAAAAAGTAGCGGTATAACCCGCCTTTGTGGCGACGATAAAGGGTGTCGAAGGCCTGAATGTCCCCGGAGGCATAACGCTGCATCAGCAGTTCGTCGCCCTCACCACCCACCAATGAAATGGATTGCGTTGCTGTCATGATTGCCCTGATGGTTGAGACAAACCAGTGGCATTCAGCCCGTGTTTCCCAACCTTGATTGCACCTGTACTCAGTGTGCACAGCCACTGCCACAAAGTCCATATTCCCTCCCAATCCGCCCCTATATCCCTATAAACGGAGAAAAAAGCAAAAAGGGTCAGGGCTTGCAAAAATTTGCCAAAGCTCACACATTGGTCACTGAGCGCTCACTAAAATACCCAGCTTTGGCCGCCCACGCGGCAGGACTCCAAGATGCCACATCGCCATCACCTGACTTCTCTTATTCCGGCATTCGCCCTGCGTCAGAGCCTGCTGGGAGAACGCTATTCCAGAGCCGAATTATTGGCTGACTTACTCGCCGGCATTACCGTGGGCGTTATCGCCATTCCTCTTGCCATGGCACTCGCCATCGCCAGCGGTGTCGCCCCCCAGTACGGCCTCTACACCGCCATTATCGCGGGTATCATCATCGCCATCAGTGGCGGTTCGAAGTTGTCAGTATCAGGACCAACCGCCGCCTTTGTGGTGCTGCTCGCCCCAATCTCGGCGCAATATGGTCTCGGTGGTTTGCTGCTGGCGACTGTTATGTCCGGCGTTATCTTATTGCTGATGTCCCTGATGCGCCTGGGCAGGCTTATTCAATATATCCCTGAGCCTGTGACCCTGGGTTTTACCGGCGGTATCGCCATTGTCATTGCCATGTTGCAGATAAAGGACATGTTTGCCCTGCCTGTTGAGGCGCTCCCCGAGGATTTTTGGCACAAGGTCTCGACTCTGTTCCATGCCATGCCCCACGCCCAGTGGCCCAGCATACTGGTGGCGGCAATTACCCTGTCTGTGTTGGTGTTCTGGCCCAAATTTACTCAAAAATTGCCGCCCCATTTGCCTGCGATCCTCGCGGGCACGCTCTGCGCTCTGGCACTCGGCGGCCTTGGGTTTGACGTAGAGACCATTGGCTCACGTTTTTCATTCACACTGGATGACGGCACCCTGATGGCGGGGATCCCGTCGGTGCTGCCATCGTTTCTCTTACCCTGGGAGCTTCCGGGCGTGGGAGGCGAGCCATTAACGCTCAATTGGCAACTCGTTCAGAATCTGCTGCCCTCGGCCATGGCCATCGCCATGCTGGGCGCAATCGAATCCTTGCTCTGCGCCGTGGTAGTGGATGGTATGACAGGGAATCGCCACAGTGCCAACAGTGAGCTCTTTGGCCAGGGGCTTGGCAATCTTATCGCACCCTTTTTCGGCGCCATCCCCGCCACCGCAGCGATCGCCCGCAGCGCCGCCAACGTGCGCGCCGGCGCCAAAAGCCCGCTGGCCGCCGTGTTCCATGCGCTTACCGTGTTGCTGGCGCTGGTGTTATTGGCGCCCGTACTGGCCTATATTCCCATGGCAACCATGGCCGCGCTGCTGTTGGTGGTGGCATGGCACATGAGCGAGGCCAAAAAGAGCCTGCACCTTATCCGCCGCGCCCATGTGTCGGACGTGGCCGTGCTGCTAACCTGCCTCATGCTTACTGTGGCCTTTGATATGGTGATAGCCATTGGCGTCGGCATAGTGCTGGCGTCGTTGCTGCTGATGGGTCAGCTTGCGGCATCAACCCGACTGGTTGCACTGGACTGCGGCAGTGATGCCGGCAGCCCCAATATCGAAGCCTTCCGTATCGATGGCCCGCTGTTTTTTGCCGCCGCCGATAACCTTTTCAGCGAGCTGATGCACCGACAGAATGGCGCGCCCATTTTGGTGCTGGATTGGCAGAATGTGTCGCTGCTGGACGCAGGTGGCCTGAGTGCACTGGAGCGCACCGTGGCCTGGGCGCAAAAGCAGGGGCGTGAAATCCGCATCGTATCTGTACCTTTCCAGGCCCTCAGAGCCTTGGTCAAGGCCGGCGTTCAGGAGAAGCCCGGCGTACTGTCCTTCTATCCGGACATGACGGCCGCCTTGCAAGATACTGTCACAAATACGGATTAACATTTTGATACTTTTAGGGTTTGGGTCTTGCCAAAATGCATGACCCACACCGAACTTCCCTGTAACATGTGCAACCTTCAGCTAGTACGCCTTTAAACGACAAGGAAGCAACATGGAAGAGTCCACCATTTCCCGCGCACGAAAAGCCGTCTCCCCCAAAAGTATATTTATCACCCTGGGTGCCATCGGTGCTCTGGCAGTACTGAAAAGCTCGATTTTGATGACGGATGCCGGTTACACCTATGTGCATCAAAACAATATCACCGGGGCACTGGATGTGTTCACCGAGCCGGGCATCCATGTGCGTATGCCGTTTTTGTCCAAAATAACCCGCTACGATCAGGTGATTACCGTCTCCTTTGGCAATAATCAGGGCGAGGCTTTCTATCAACGCCTGCCGTCGCTGCAGGTACGCTTTGCCGATACCTACACGGGTCAGGTGCCAGCCACGTTCCGATTTAAGTTGTCACACTCGCCAGAGCAAATCATTCAGATGCACCGGGAGTTTCGCTCCAACGACAATCTGATTGAAACCATGCTCATCAAAAACGCCCGCAACGTGACTGTCATTACCGCCACCCAGTACACGGGGGAAGAGTTCTTTCAGGGCGGGCTGAACCAGTTCAAGGCCCAGCTGGCGGATCAGCTCAGCAACGGCATCTACACCACTGAGCGCCGTCAGGTAGAGGTGGAACAGGTGGATTTGGTGCCCGTTGGTTTCGATCAGGACGATTCCAACAAGCTTCAGGCCACCAAGCAGCTGGTGTGGAAAACAATTCCCGTCACCGATAAGAGCGGTCAGCCGATTCGCCAGGACAATCCACTGAGCCAGTATGGCGTTACCGTCACCCAGGTCACCATTGGCGATCCATCGCCAGAAGATCAGCTGGATAAACTACTGACAGACAAAAAGAAACTGGTAGCAGAGCGCATCCGTACCATCCAGGAGCAGGAAACCTCCAAGGCCCAGGCCAAGACTGAACAGTTACGCAAGGAAATCCAACGTACCCGTGAAGTACAGGATGCCCAGCGCGCCAAGGAGCTGGCGGTCATTTCCCAGCAAAAAGAAGTGGAAATTGCCCGTCAGATTGCCGAGCGAGAGCTGGTGGAAGAGCGCAAGAAAAAAGAAATTGCCGCCCTGTCCAAGGCCAAAGAACTGGAAATGGCTCAGGCCAACCTGGAAATTCAAAAAGCCAACGCGGCTGCGGCCTCTTTTGAAGCCAAGGCAATCCGTGAAACCGGTATTGCCGAGGCCGAGGTATTGGCAGCCAAATACAAGGCCCTTGGCACCTACGAGAAGATCTATACCGCCGAGATGAACCGTGATGTGGCCAAGGTGCTGTATCAGAACTTGCCCAACTTCAAAGTGGAAATGCCGCAAAACTATATCGGCGGCAATGGTGGCATGACCTCCAATCTGGATGTGATCACCGGCTTTTCTGCCCTTGGGCTGATGGAAAAGAGCAAAGAGCTCAGCCAGCAAAGCAAGCAATAAAACGGGTCTTGTGACAACCAAACAGCGCCAATCGGCGCTGTTTTTTTAACTGCGCCTTTGGCATGCTTGTTGGCATTCGACGACACTATCCATGCTCTTGATTGCAGGAGAACCCCATGACATCAGCCAAACTCAGCCACGCCCTTATTACACTGGCACTCATGCCCTTTGTGGCGACCGCTTACACCAAAGAAGAAAATCAGGCGGTGCTCGATATGATTAAGCTGCCTGCCGGTTTTGAGATTGAGGTGCTGCACCATGGCTTTAAAAACTATCGCCAGATGGCCGTGACTGAGTCGGGCCTTTTGTATGTGGGCTCCCGCAAAGAAGGTAAGGTGCACTATCTGCCTCTGCCCGGCTCTGAGGCTGAAAAAGCCGGTGTGCGCGCCGGGCAGCTCTCCATGAAATTCACCATGCCTTCGGGCATTGCGTACCGGGATGGCAAACTCTATATCGCCGATGTGGGTAACCTGTACCGTGTGGATGAGGCTCAAAGCCCGGGCAAGGCCTCACCAACCCTGATTTACGACAAATTGCCCAAGGATTTACACCACGGCTGGAAATACCTGAAATTCGCTGCGGATGGGCGCCTCTACATCCCCATCGGCGCTCCCTGTAACATCTGTGATGCGGGCAAAGAGTACAGCAAAATCATCAGCCTGGATTTGGAAACCCTAACCACCAGGGACGAAGCCCTCGGCGTACGTAACAGCGTCGGCTTCGACTTTGCCCCCACCACCGGCGAGCTTTGGTTTACCGACAATGGCCGCGATATGATGGGGGACGATATGCCCTCCGATGAGTTGAATCTGCTCAAAACCCCGGGCCAACACTTCGGTTACCCCTATGTGCATCAGGGCGACACCCTGGATCCGGAATTCGGCACCGGCCACAGCATCCAGGACTATCAAGCGCCAAAGGCCAAACTCGGCGCCCATGTGGCCAGTCTCGGCATGACCTTCTATACCGGAAAACAGTTTCCGCAAAAGTATCAGGGTGGCATTTTTATCGCCGAGCATGGTTCCTGGAACCGCAGTGAAAAAGTCGGCTACCGGGTGCGCTTTGCCAAGCTTAACGGCAATGACGTGGAATACCTCGAAACCTTTGCCGAAGGCTGGTTACAGGGGGAAGAAGTCCATGGCCGCCCCGCCGATGTGATGATGCTGCCAGACGGGAGCTTGCTGGTCAGCGACGATGGTCGCGACCGCATTTATCGTATCCGATATACAGGCCAGACGGGCGCTGATAAAGGTCGCTGAAAAGGCAGCGAAACCACGCCCATCATGCTATCATTGCGCCCCATCTCGCCCTGGCAACGACTACCGAGGGGACTCCCCCGCAGCCAGGGTGCAAAGTACCCTCGCCTGAAAACAGGCAAATATAATTAAAATCAGTCGTTAAGGAGTTATCATGCACGCCCTCGTTGCTGTCGTAATGGGTTCCAAGAGTGATTGGCCCACCATGGAAGCCGCCGCAGAGATCATGGATAAACTGCAGGTGCCTTACCATGTTGAGGTGGTTTCCGCCCACAGAACCCCGGACAAGTTAATGGACTTCGCCGCCACAGCAGCTGACAAAGGCTTTCAGGTGATCATCGGTGGTGCCGGTGGCGCCGCACACCTGCCAGGCATGCTGGCCTCCAAAACCCGTCTGCCAGTCCTCGGTGTACCCGTGCAGAGTAAGGCCCTCAACGGCATGGATTCTTTGCTGTCTATCGTGCAAATGCCAAAGGGCATTGCCGTGGGCACCCTCGCCATCGGCACTGCCGGCGCCTTTAACGCAGGTCTGCTGGCTTGCCAAATTCTCGCCAACAACGACGCCGCCCTCGCCGAGCGCCTGGAGGCATTCCGCGCCGAACAGACCCAGAGCGTTCTGGAAAATCCGGATCCGAGGGACGCGTAATCATGGCAAACACCAAACGCGTTTGGGTACTGGGCAATGGTCAGCTCGGTGCTATGCTGTCACACGCCGGTCAGCCACTGGCCATCGAGGTGCTGCCGGTGGATATCATGGCGCCCAGCGATGAAAAACTGCCGCTGGCGGACGATGACATCATCACCGCAGAGCGTGAACAATGGCCTGAATCCAGTCTGAGCCTGCAGCTCTCTACCCATAAGAATTTCATCAACGGCCCGGTGTTTGGTCGTCTGGCCGACCGGTACACCCAAAAATCCTTGCTGGATGAGCTTAAGGTAGCCACCGCCCCCTGGGAGTTGGTGGATGACAACACAGACGTCAACGCCCTCTATGGCAAATATGGCGAGCGGGTGCTGATGAAGCGCCGCACCGGCGGCTACGACGGCAAGGGCCAGCATTGGCTCAAGCAGGCCGAAAACGGTCAGATCCCTGCCGACTGGCGCGGTGAAGCCATTGCCGAGCAAGCCATTAATTTTGACGAGGAAGTCTCCGTTGTGGGCGTGCGTACTCACACGGGCGAATGCTTCTTCTACCCGCTGACACTGAACCTGCATCAGGATGGCATTCTGATGGCATCCGTTTCGCCGCTGCCCCGCCTTGTGCCACTGCAGGCCGAAGCCGAAACCATGCTGGGCACCATCATGAACGGCCTTAACTATGTCGGAGTGATGGCGATGGAGTGTTTCCGCGTTGGCGACCACCTGCTGGTGAATGAGCTGGCGCCACGGGTGCATAACTCGGGTCACTGGACCCAAGCAGGCACCCATATGGACCAGTTCCAGTTACACCTGCGTGCCCTGTGTCACCTGCCAATCCAACAGCCACAGGTAAACTTTCCCTGTGTGATGGTGAACCTTATCGGCATCGACAAGGATGACCGCTGGCTGAGCCTGCCCAACGCCGAGCTCTTCTGGTATGCCAAAGAGGTGCGTCCGGGCCGCAAAGTGGGTCACCTGAACCTGTCAGTGCACAGCAAAACTATGCTTGAGCACAGCATCAGTCAGCTTAAAAGCTGGATGCCGACACAATATCAGGCACCACTTCAGTGGATCCTCGATAACGCCGACTTCTAAGCAAAGTCATCATCAAAGCCCCGAGAATTCGGGGCTTTTTTATGGCCTCTGTCGCGCTTTTAGCCAGTGCAAGAGCTGGATTTCATCCGTATAATGGTCGGGCCAGAGATTCGATATGGATATTTTTAGTGAAGCAACGGGACAGTCTCAAACACAAGCGAATTGATACCCTCGGCCTGCGTTACCACCTGATGTTATTGCTGACGCCCCTGTCAGTGTTCGTCGGGATCTTTTACCTGTTTTCCCCCGCAGGCTCCCTGCCGTGGATGATTTTATTACTGGTGTGCCTGGTGTATCTGATGGGATACAGCCTCAGCTATTACCTTCATCAGGGCCGACTGCAACGCTTGTGGGATCACCTGGAGCAGGTGGTGTCCATTAACGAAGCCAGCATGGAGCTCATCCACCTCTCCAGCCAATACCAGAATGAACACGCCTTCCTGGATGCCTTGCTCAATAAGGCGGTTTCGGTCATCAACGGCGCCGAGATGGGCAGTATTATCCGGGTCGATCCCGATACCCATAAACTCATGTTTGAATCCGCTGTAGGCCTGGATCTGTCGCGGCTCAAAACCATAGATTTCTCTCTGGAGCAGTCTTTTGAATATCGAATGACCAAGGGGCGCTGCGATAAGGTGGTGGTCATCGATGATATGCAGCATATCAATGCCCAAAGCACCCTGACCCCGGCCGAGCAGCACATTTTGCTTACCGCCGCCAAACAGCCTATCCGCTCTACCCTCTCAAGCCCCATCCATATCGACGGCAAACTCTACGCCATGCTGAATCTCGACAGCAGTCATCTGGCGGCTTTCAGCGATTATGATCGTAATCTGGTGGCAATTTTGACCCACGAGGCCGCGAGCGCTATCGCCTTGTATCAAAAGTCGCGGGAAATTCAGCGCCTGGCCAATTTCGACATCCTCACAGGTCTCCATAACAGGCAGTATTTTGAGTCACAAGTCAGCAAGTGGCCCAAAAGCCGTCTCGGCAGTTATCTGACGGTACTGGATTTGGACAATCTCAAGGTACTCAACGACAGCCAAGGCCATCAGGCCGGTGACGAGGCGCTGGCAAAATTGGCCGATGCCTTAAAAATGATCTGGCCGCAAAACAGCCTTATCAGCCGTTTTGGCGGTGATGAGTTCGTCATACTCACCCAGGGCAGTGAAGAACAACTGCTGGAGCGATTGGCGCAGCTGAAGCGCACCATGGCCAGCACTGAGATGCAGGTGCTCTTCAGTGCCGGGCTAGCCCCTTTCAATGGTGACTTTGCCGCCAGCTTCAAACTGGCCGATGAGCGTATGTACGCGCAAAAGCGCAGCAGACACAAAGTAGCAGGTAAAGCACCAGCCTGAACCTGACTTACCCGGGAATTACAACAAGGACGTGTAGATGTATCCAATCCTCAGGGCAAGCCTGCTTGCCAGCAGCCTGCTATTTTCAATCTTCCCGACATTCGCCGAAGAACAGCTTGCCCAACAATTGGTGGATGTTCGCACCCGAGATGGTGTTTCCCAATATTTCAAACGCACCAATGGGCTGCCTCTGCAGGGGGAATTTTTGCTTACCCGCGAAGATGGCAGCTTTACCCAGGCCGGGTTTGACGCAGGCCTGCCTCACGGCCACTGGCAGACTTACTATGGTCCATCCCAGCCCATGACCAAGGGGCATTTTATACAGGGTAAGCAACAGGGCGAGTGGCAAACATTCAGCAGCAGCGGCGCCTTGGTGGAGATCCAGCAATTCGATAAGGGCCTGGCGGAAGGCAACTGGCAGCAGTTCAACGCCAAGGGGGCAGTTGTGGAGCAGCGCCGTTACTCTGCTGGCGATCTGGTACTTGCCGAGCGATTTTTCAGCACCGGACAAGTGGCTGAAGTGGAGCGCTACCGGCAAAACTTTCGTCACGGTCAGTGGCAACAATTCCATGAAAACGGCCAACTGGCCATGAATGCCCAGTTTGCCGACAACCTGCCAACGGGAGAGCTTACCCATTACTATGCGTCCGGTGAGCGCAAGCTACTTGGCCAGTACGATACCAAGGGGCAACGCACGGGCAAATGGCAGGAATGGGACAGTCAGGGGCGGCTTAGCCTGGAAACTGAGTACAGCGAAGATACGAAAAATGGCCTGGAGCAGCACTTCTATCCTGACGGTCAGCCAGAAACCCAGTGCAATTTCCTCGGCGGCCAGCCCCATGGCGAATGCCAAAGCTTCAGCAGTGAAGGACTGCTCCGGGTAAAAGAGCAGTATTACAAAGGCAAGCTGGAAGGTGAGCAGCTGTATTATGACGACGAAGGCAGCCTGAGGACCAAACTGCAGTATCAGGGCGGCATCAAGGCGGGCATTCAGCAGCGCTTTCACCCCAACGGCCAGTTGGCAGAGCTTGAGACACTGGCGTCCGACCGCCCCGCCGACAATGGCCAGTATCCGCTGCATGGCAAGCAGGAAAGTTATAACAGTGACGGGCAGCTGCAACAATCCAGTGGCTACCAGCGTGGCCTTCGCGAGGGTGAGTTTTTGCGCTTTCAGGGGGATACCCTTGTTGAATCGAGCCATTGGTTACAAGGCGTTCGCCACGGCGATGTACGCACCTTTTATCCGTCAGGCAAACCCAAGGCATTTGATCAGTATGTAAATGGCACACTCGAGGGTATATCGGAGCGCTACTACGACGATGGCAAACTCCAGGCCAGAGGCGAAATGCGCAATGGACTCTGGGTGGGCCGCTATGAAAGCTTTTACCGGGACGGCACACCTCAGGAGCTCAAACATTTCGCCAAAAAAAAGCCAGCCAATGCCAACCAGTACCCACTGGAAGGCGAGTACAGCCGCTGGTATGCCAATGGCGACCTGAACGAGACAGGCCTCTATGAACAGGGCAAGAAAACCGGCCTGTGGCGCCAATATCAACAGGGACTGATAAGCAGCGAGCAGGAATATCTAACCGATAAGCTAAACGGTAAGTACACCCAATATTATGAAGGCCGCCAGCGCACCAGTGGCCAGTACAGGGACAACCAAAAAGAAGGTCAATGGATTGAGTATCGCTACGAAGAGAAAGACCCCACCTTTGGCCCAATCCCCGAAGGCAATGTCTACAGCAAGACCCAATACCATGCCGGGAAGCGCCATGGCAAAGAAGAGCTCTTCTCTTTCAGTGGGGTACGTTATCGCCTGACCACCTTCGACATGGGCGCCAAAACCGGTGACTATCAAACCTTTTTCGTCACTAATGGCCAACTGGAACAAAGTGGCAAGCTCATCAAGGGCAATAAAACCGGGCAGTGGCAATCCTGGTATGAAAATGGCCTGCCCAAATGGGTTGCAACCTATGAGGATGACAAGCTCAACGGCCCTCGCAAGACTTTCTACGACGACGGTCAGACCAAGTCCGAGGGCGATTATCAGCATGACCAGCCAAGCGGTAACCACAAAGAGTACTATCCAACAGGCGCCCTCAAAGCGGAGGAGTCATGGCTCAACGGGCGCCGTGAAGGTGAAGCCCGTTATTTCCACCCCAATGGCAAACTCTCAGAGCGGGGCAGCTTTATCAAAGACAGGAAAGAAGGCCTGTGGCTGAGCTTTTGGCCTGGTGGCGAGAAACGTATTGAGGGCAGCTATATTGCCGACCGACAATCCGGAGACTGGCAGTTCTTCGATCAGTTCGGCAAGCTGATTAAAACCGAGCATCACAACTGATACCAGTCAGCAGGCTAAGGGCAAAAAAGCTAAGGGCATTCCACGTGAATGCCCTTATTGTTATCCGCCAATGTCGAACGTAGGTTAACGTCCAGCGTCAGCGCCGACCTGCTCCACTCTCCGCCGAGGAATCGTCAGTCAAAGAAGAGACGGTACAGCCAGGAAGAGTCCAACTCATCCTTACAGCCCTTGTACTGAGCGGCATAGCGACGGGAGCGTTCATCCACCTTGGCGGCAACCTTGATGAGCCACTTCTTGGATTTATGGGTGCCACGACGATATCCACCCCAACCTTCGTGATAGTTGAGATATTGAGCGCGGGCGTCCCACTTGGATACACCATTAATCTTGTGGGTTTTGGTGATAAACCAACCCATAAAGTCCATGGCATCATCAAAATCACTGCGGCTGGACCAACTGTTGCCGGTTTCCCTGACGTAATCATCCCAGGTCATGGTCTTGGCCTGAGCATAGCCGTAGGCATCACTGGCACGGCCTATGGGGATAAAGCCCAGAAAATACTCCATGGGCGGCGCCGCGTCATGCTTGAATGAACTTTCCTGATACATCATCGCCAGCGGCACATGCACAGGGACGCCCCATTTTTCCTTGGTATCGAGCGCGGCCTCATACCAGCTGCGATGCTCCTTGAAAATGGCACAGATATTATCGGGATCTTTGGGCGGGGCGCTGGCGCAGCCACCAAGCAGGGCCAGCAACAGGAGTGGCGTCAGGGCCTTGTACATATCAACTCCAACAACAACCAGTGGGTCGAGTTTCCCATGTCATTGATTAAGATGCAATTCGTACAAGGCTAAGGGTGACGGCAGTCATTCTGGGTTGATAAAAACACTAGGGGGCAAATGAACACTCGGCCGCTTCACTTTGCCAGATAACGGGTTCCCAAAAATCGGGATTATTACCGAAGTAACGCCTGTCATCCTTATAACGGGCGGCAAAGTGATAGCGCATCCCAGGGGCGACCTCTATGGTCAGCGTTTTTCTCTGATGCGCATCCGGCGACACCTTCAAATCCGGAGCATCAATCAGCTCCACCAGCGAAAACTCGTATCGCCCCGGGGCGAGCTGGTAGTTTGGGCGGGAAATAACAGGCGTGCCGTTTACATCGGTGACAACCGCCCGATAGAGACGCTCTGTCTCCGGCGGGTCCTGATAGCCAGAGACCCAGCCGCACTGATTGGCGTCGTCAACGCTGCTGGCGCACGCCGTCAGTCCTGCGCAGAGTGTCAGGGTCAGGACAGCGCGCATGGCACACCTTTGAAGTAGCCCTTGAGATACTCATCAAAGCTTTCTTCATCACTGGCTTCAATCTCGGCCTGTGCGGCAAGGGAGGATGCCGCCTCGGCCTGGAAACCCGCTTCCACGCCGGGAGACAGCGGATACGACAGGAAGAAATCCTGATATTTGGCCGCCAGTCCCATCACGAAATCGCCATGATTCATGCCCTGCTCCACAACCGCGGCATGTACCCTGCCAGAAAGCGTCAGGGCGGGGTCTTCAACGGCCATGCGCCATTGCGCCAGCGCTTCGGCATAGTCGCTGCCGTCTATGTCCAGCAGACTGGCGAGCTTATCAAACTCATCGAAGAGTTCCAGCAGCCAGGCTTTCAGTGTCACAGGCTCGCCCTGACGACTGAGTGCCAGTCCGGGTTTGCGCCCTTCATGGATAACGGCTCTGAGGTTGGACGTGATTTCAGATTCACAGACCGCGTCGCTCTTTGGCGAATCCGACAACAGGCAATAAAGCAGGAAGACATCCAGGAAACGCAGCTGTGATGCTTCAACCCCAACCGGGCTGAAGGGATTTACGTCCAGCGCCCGCACTTCAATGTACTCAACCCCGGCACGAGCCAGCGCCTCAGATGGCTTTTCACCCTTGCGGGTCACCCGCTTGGCTCGAATGGGGGCGTAAAATTCGTTTTCAATCTGGAGCACATTGGCATTGAGCTGGCGATATTCACCATCCACTTTCACGCCAATTTCGGCAAACTTGGCCGATGGCAAGCAAATCGCCTCACGGATCCCCTGCAAATAATCATGCAGAGAGTCATAGCTGATGTTAAGGCTGGCCTGCTCTTTGTTGGTGTAGCCAAGGTCACTCATTCTCAGCGAGGTCGCGTACGGCAGATACAGGGTGCCGCCAGCTGTTTTTTCAAACTCGAGACTGGTTTTCTGGCCTTTGAGGAAAGAGCCACAAATCGCCGGTGACGCGCCAAAAAGGTAAGGCAATACCCATACCAGGCGGCGGTAATTGCGGATAAGGCCAAAGTAAGATTCGGAGATAAACTCGTCCAGCGACAGGCTGCTGCCCGAGAGTGCATGCAATCTTGGCCACAAGTCGCTGGAGAGCGAAAAGTTAAAATGCACCCCGGAAATAATCTGCATCAGGGCGCCGTATCTGTAGGTCAGCCCCTTGCGATAGAGGGTTTTCATCCTGCCGGTATTGGAGGTGCCATATTGGGCAATGGGTATGTCTTTCACATCGCCAACATAGCAGGGCATGCTCACCGGCCACAGCTTCTGGCCATCCAAATGTTTCAGGGTATAGGCGTGGGTTTCAGTCAGGCCTTCCAGCAAGTCTTCAATGTTGCCACTGACCGGGGTAATAAACTCCAGCAAGGCCTCACTGTAATCAGTGGTGATCCTGGAGTGGGTCAGCGCCGACCCAAGCGCTTTGGGATGGGGATCCAGGGCCAGCTGGCAACAGCTGGTGATACGCAAAGCCTCACGCTCCAAACCCCGTCGCAGCCCGGCAAGTGCCTTGCGTCCTTCTGCATCGGAGAGAGCCCCGAGTCTGTCATTGAATGCTGTCAATTGATTCTTCTCTGGTTGCTATGGCGCGCTGCGCCGCCGTACACAGCAAGACCTGTGGCGACCCTCGGGTCTTTCGGCTTTTGTCCAAAATAATGCCATTTGCCTATGGCGGCAAGGGAGAAAGATAAGAAGGGTGGCTCAGTCGCCACCCTTGCTTGTCAACGATATGGGGATTGCACTGTGATATTACAATACCAAGTCTTTCACCGGATACCCGAGCGCCTCGAGTTCAGGCAATATGCTGGCCTTATCACCCACCACAAAGATAACCATCTCATTGATATTCAGATGTTTCTTGGCAAGAGCGTCGATTTCATCTTTTTGAATACCCGCGATAATTTTATCCTGCTCGGCGGTAAAGCGATCATTGAGATTATAACGCTGGATCATCCGCATAAAGCCGGCTTTCTGGTATGGGGTTTCATAATCCAGTGCCTGGCCCTGGGAGATGGAGTTGCGCATGAAGTTCAGCTCATCGTCACGGATACCGGTGGCGTTATAGGTGGTGATTTCTTTGATGAACTCAGATACCGCAGCTGCCGTCACATCGCTGCGCACACTGGCAGTCGCCAGGAACTGACCCACTTCGCTGCCGCCGCTGAAACGACTGCGGGCGCCGTAGGTGTAACCCTTATCTTCACGCAGATTCAGGTTAATACGGCTGTTGAAAGCGCCGCCCAGCGGGTAGTTCATCAAACCGGCTTTAAAGTACTCACCGATGGCATCAAAAGGCAGCGCAAGCTTACCAATGGAAATTACCGACTGGGCCGCGGCGGGTTTGTCCAGCACATAAATGGTGCCACCGCTTAAGCCTGGCAGTTGTCCAAGCGCAGGCATGGCGGTGGCTTCACCTTGCCAGCTGTCGAGTGTCTTGAGCGAAGAGAGCAGTGCCGCTTTAGGCGCGCTGGATACCGCCACCATCTGGGCATTACCGGCCTTGTACTGTGTCTGGTAGAAAGCCTTGATGTCGTCCAGCGTCAGGGCGGCAACAGTGTCTACGGTACCAGTTGCATCCACGCCCAGGGCATTGTTATCGCCGTACAGCAGCTTGGCAAAACCTGTGCTTGCCAGATAGTTGGGGTTGGACTGAGAATGTTTAAGCCCCTGCAGGGTTTGCTGTTTCACCCGCTCGAAGTCTTCCGCCTTGAAGCCCGGCATCAGCAGCTTTTCTTTCAGCACGGCGAGAGTGTCATCCAGCTTTTCTGTCAGTGCTGACAGCTTGATTTCACTCTGATAATCGCTGGCAGAAAACTGCACCGAGGCCCCCAGGAGTTCGAGGGCCTGGGTCAGTTCCTCACTGGAGCGTTGGCTGGTTGACTCATTGAGCATAGCGGCGGTGAGCTGAGCCACACCGGCCTTGCTGACGTCGGCCAGGCGATGGCCGCCAGCCAGGTAAATTACGATTTCCGTGGTGGGGGTTTCGGCACTCTGGGTACCGAGCACGGCAATTCCATTGCCCAAGGTGTCGCGCCACAGAGTAGGCACTTTAAGTACCGGTGCTTTACCACTTTGTGGCATAACACTGCGGTCAAAGGACGACTTGGCCTCACTGACTTTCAGCTCACCGGCAACCGCGTTGGCAGCTAACAGCGGCGCCGGAGCAGTAAAGTTGTCGGCCGCTGCCACCAGAGCTTTGGCACCTTCAGGCACCACGCTCATGATGACCATGGGCTTGTCTTTCACGTATTGATTGAATACGCGAATAACATCGGCTTTGGTCACACTGGCATAGCGCTGCAAATCTTTGGCAATCATATTGGGGTTGCCATAGAAGGTCTCGTTGGCGGCCAGCGCGGATACCTTGCCGCGAACGCTCTGCAGACCAAAGATGGTATCGGCCTCAAATTGCACCTTCACCTTTTCCAGATCTTCATCGGTTACGCCACGGCGCTCAAACTCGGCAATGGACGCACGAACTTTGCCTTCAAGCTCTTTGAGACTGCCGCCCTTGGCGGGATTGGCCAGGGCAAAAAACGACATCTCACAGGACAGCTCGCGGCAAGGGTGGCTGGCGCTGGCCTGCACCGCATAGCCTTCCTTGACCAGGTTTTTGTACACCAGCGACGTTTTGCCACCGCCAAGAATGTTGGCGAGTAAATCCAGTGCGGCTTCATCCTGATGGCTGGCATACACAGTGGGCAGCGCCATACGGATGAGCGGCAGGTGTACCTTGTCTTCCATGGACAGGTATCTGTCCTTATCCAGGGTTACCTGGTTTTTGGGCAGTGCCTCAACTTCCGGACCGCGCGGAATATCACCAAAATACTTGTTCACCCAGGCCAGAGTCTGCAGCTCGTCAAAATCGCCACCAATGGTCAGGGTGGCATTGTTGGGACCATACCAGCGCTGGAAGAATTGCTTCACATCCGCAAGCTCGGCACGGTTCAAATCCTCCGGCCAGCCAATCACAGGCCAGGAGTATGGATGACCGGCGGGATACATGGCCTGGCTGAAGCGCTCGTACATACGGCCATAGGGCTGGTTATCGATACGCTGGGCACGCTCGTTTTTCACGGTTTCGCGCTGAACCTCAAATTTTTCTTCGGTAAGCGCAGGCAAGAAAAAGCCCATGCGGTCAGACTCGAGCCACAGCATTTTTTCCAGCTGGTTACTGGGCACTGTCTCAAAATAATTGGTGCGGTCGGTGTTCGTGGTGCCGTTCAGGGTACCGCCGGACTCTGTGACCACCTTAAAGTGCTGCTCATCGGCGACGTTTTCTGAGCCCTGGAACATCATATGTTCAAACAGGTGAGCAAAACCGCTGCGACCGGGCAACTCCCGGCCCGAGCCCACGTGATAGGTCACATCGACGTGCACCAGAGGATCTGAGCTGTCCTGGTGCAGTATCACTGTCAGACCATTGGCCAACTGGAACTTCTTGTAAGGAATACCAACGCCAGCACTGTCTGCGGCAACAATCTCAACCAGGGTGACCCCTTCCGGCAGTGCCAGAGAGTCAGAAGAGTGCTGGGCGCAGCCCGCGAGTGCTGCCGAAATGGCGGCAGCCAGAATCCACTTTTTCATTAGCTATCCCTTGTTTTACTTGTAGTTAGTTAACCAATAACAACGCCCGACTATATCAGACTCATAAAAAGGCCCATCAGGCTTTTGCCAACAGTGTTGTAATAAAAAATGTCAAAAGGCCTGCATCATCAATAGAAGCAGACCATAGCGGGCACCTTTTCCAATTAAAATCAGAATAATAGACATGAAGAGCGGCAGCCGGAGCCAACCTGCCAGCACACAAAGAATGTCACCAATGACAGGAGCCCAGGACAACAGCAGACTCCAGACCCCGTACTTCTCCACCAAGGCCAGGGCACGGCGCTGGGAACGGGACAACTGTTCGGGCTCCCAGGCGACCCGGCCAAGGCAGCCCAGTCCCAAGCTCGTGAGTGCCCCGAGGGTATTTCCCAGGGTTGCCACCACAAACAGGGAAAACCACAGCTCGGGGTTGGAGTTCACCAGCGCCAGCAAAAGTACCTCAGAACCGCCCGGCAACAGGGTGGCCGCCAGAAAGGCGCCGGAAAACATCAGCCACAGAGGCTCCATCGTTCGACTCCCAAAAGCCAGGTTAATAAAAATAGATAGAGTTAACGCTATAAAAACAAATACTGATATCACAATAAGTTATATCAAAAACGGTTTGTTTTGCATCTCAATGTGTCTATACAATGCGTTTTCGGCTGTATTTTCCCACACTGCCAGAGTGCACGGGCTAGCGCAGTTTTGCCCCATCGTCTTTTTTTGGGCAAGGTAGCTTCGTTGTGGGCCACTGATTTAGAAAATTCGGAAAATTCATGATAATTCAAACATTAAATAAAATTCCCTTCTGGCAGAAAGTGCTGGCTGGTTTTGCCCTGGGGATACTCACAGGGGTACTGCTGGGCGAATCGGCCACTGTGCTCAAGCCCCTTGGCGATCTCTTTATTGCCGCTATCAAGATGCTGGTTGCACCACTGGTCCTGTGCGCCATCGTGGTCAGTATCACCTCCCTGGGCAGCTCATCCAACCTTAAGCGCCTGAGCTTCAAGACACTGGCGCTCTTCATGCTGACCGGTACCCTTGCCTCGTTGATTGGTCTGGCAGTCGGCAGCAGCTTCGATATGGGCGGCAGCATGCAACTGGCCAGTACCGAAGTGCGCGAACGCGTTGTACCGGGCTTTGCTCAGGTGCTGCTGGATATGATCCCGGTGAACCCCTTTGCCTCGCTGACCAACGGCAAAGTACTGCAAATCATTGTATTTGCGGCCTTGGTGGGTATTGCCATCAACGCTGTGGGCGAGAAAGCCGAGCCTCTGAAAAAGGTATTTGATGCCGGAGCCGAGGTGATGTTCCAGCTGACCCGTATGGTGCTGAAACTCACTCCAATCGGTGTATTTGGCCTGATGGCTTGGGTGGTGGGCGAATATGGCCTCTCAACCCTGCTGCCGCTGGGTAAATTTATTATCGCCATCTACGTGGCAGCGCTTATCCACATAGTGTTTGTCTACGGCGGCCTGGTGAAGTTTGCTGCCCGCTTAAGCCCTCTGCAGTTTTTCCGTAAGGCAATGCCAGCGCAGCTGGTTGCCTTTAGCACGGCGTCGAGCTTTGGCACCCTGCCGGTCACCACCAAGTGTGCCGAGTCCATGGGTGTTTCCAAGCGTTACAGTGCGTTTGTGCTGCCCATGGGCGCCACCATGAACATGGATGGCTGTGGTGGTATTTATCCTGCCATTGCGGCCATTTTCATCGCGCAAATCTACGGAATTCCGCTGGATATGACCGACTATATGCTGATTGCCGTTACCGCGACCGTGGCCTCAGTGGGCACCGCCGGCGTACCAGGCAGCGCCATGGTGATGCTTACCGTCACCCTGGGAGTGGTTGGTTTACCGCTGGAAGGTATTGCCTTTATCGCGGCCATTGACCGGGTGATTGATATGATACGGACCTGCACCAACGTTACCGGCGATATGATGACCGCCGTAGTGGTGGGCAATTCCGAGGGTGAGCTGGACCGCGAGCGATTTTATAAGGCGGAAGAAGATAAAATCGTCGCAGACAACGCCTGAGCCACTGTGCACCAACTGAGACGCCACCTCTCGTTGAAGGCCATTCCACACGGAATGGCCTTTTTGTTTACCTTATCCGTAGTTTACCTTGGTAGGCAAAGCACCTACACTGACCCTAGTGACATCAATAATAACAAGCCGTTGCCATGACCAAGCTCTTTTTGTTTCCCATCATCCTTTGCCTGTTGTGGACGATTTTTTTACGCTTTAACGGCATTCCACTGGCCAAAGGCAAAACCGGTTACATCTATATCACCGCCATCAGCGGCACCCTGATTGTCCTGATGACGCTCCTGCTATGGCTGACCCGGGTTCAGTAATAGCCTGCAATAAAAAAGCGCCCTCAGGCGCTTTTTTTATTGCATTGACCGCTACCCCAATACTGCGAGCAAGATACCGGCAGCCACCGCACTGCCGAGCACACCGGCCACATTGGGCCCCATGGCGTGCATCAGCAGATAATTGTGCGGATTCGCCTCAAGTCCCACCTTGTTGGCTACCCTTGCAGCCATAGGCACCGCAGACACACCTGCTGCACCAATCAGCGGATTGACCTTGCCACCACTGAGCTTGCAGAGCACCTTTGCCATCAGCACACCAGCCGCGGTGCCAATGGAGAAGGCTACGGCGCCAAGCACCAGAATCCCAAGAGTCTCTACCCGCAAAAATTGCTCGGCCGAGAGCTTGGAGCCCACCGCCAACCCCAGGAAGATGGTGACTATATTGATAAGCTCGTTTTGCGCTGTGTTAGAGAGACGGTCCACCACACCGGACTCACGCATCAGGTTGCCAAGGCAGAACATACCAACAAGCGGTGTCGCTGCGGGCAAAAACAAAGTGGTCAGTCCCAGTACCATTAAGGGAAACAGCACCTTTTCTTTTTTGCTCACTTCCCGCAGCTGCTCCATCTTGATGGCGCGCTCTTCCTTGGTGGTGAGCGCCCGCATAATGGGCGGCTGGATAATGGGTACCAGTGCCATGTAGGAGTAAGCGGCCACCGCAATGGCTCCCAGAAGCTCTGGCGCCAGCTTGGTAGAGAGGAAAATAGCCGTGGGTCCGTCGGCGCCACCAATAATCGCAATGGCCGCCGCATCCTTCATGGAAAACTCAAACCCGGGTACCAGATTGAGCGCAATGGCGCCGAGCAAGGTGGCGAAAATACCGAACTGGGCCGCAGCCCCCAAAAGCAGTGTTTTGGGGTTGGCAATCAAAGCACCAAAGTCCGTTAATGCCCCTACACCGAGGAAAATCAGCAGCGGGAAGATGCCTGTCTCGAGTCCAACGTGATAGAGGTAATAGAGTAAGCCCCCCTCCTCGGTAAATCCGGCATTGGGGATATTGGCAAGCACTGCGCCAAAACCTATGGGCAACAGCAACAGCGGCTCAAATCCCTTGGCAATGGCCAGGTATAAGAGCACCAGTCCCACCGCCATCATCAGTAGCTGCCCCAGGGTAAAGTGGGCAATACCCGTTTCGGCCCAAAAAGCCATCAATCCTTCCATGATGCCTCCTTAGGCCAACGACAACAGCTGAGCGCCAACGGCAACCGAGTCGCCTTCTTTCACCCATAGACGGGCAATAACCCCGTCGGCCTGGGCACGGATTTCGGTTTCCATCTTCATGGCTTCGAGGATGATCACCACATCCCCCGCCTTCACCGTATCGCCGGGCGACACATGAATTTTGAAGATATTGCCAGACAGGGGCGCGCTCATTTCCAGTTTAATTTCGTGGCTTACAGGCGCAGCCGCTGTGGCAACTGGGGCAACTGAGGCACTGGACTGACTTACCCCCTGAGTCTGGATTTGGCTGATTTCGCCGCCCGCAGCAACCTCTACCACATAGGTTTGACCATCTACCTTCACCGTGTAAGTTTCTGGCCCTGAGGCAACCCTGACTGGCGCTGACGAGGCGGCAAGCACCGCCACAGGCACAGGCTCAAAGGCATCGGCATTGCCACGGTTTTTGAGAAACTGCAGACCAATCTGAGGGAAAAGCGCATAGGTAAGCACATCATCATCCAGATCTTCACTGAGCGTTATATTCTCGGCCACGGCCTTTTGGACCAGCTCGGCGCGAAGACGCACCATCTCTGGAGTGAGCAGATCGGCAGGGCGACAGGTAACAGGCTCAGCCCCCTTAAGTACCCGCTGCTGCAGCTCAGCGTTTACCGGCGCCGGGGTGGCACCATATTCGCCCTTGAGTACCCCTTCAGTTTCTTTGGTGAGCGACTTGTAGCGCTCACCGGTGAGCACATTGATCACCGCCTGGGTGCCGACGATTTGTGAGGTTGGAGTAACAAGAGGCAAGAAACCCAGGTCTTCGCGCACTCGGGGGATTTCATCGAGCACCAAATCGAGTTTATCGCTGGCGCCCTGCTCTTTAAGCTGACTCTCCATATTGGTGAGCATGCCACCTGGCACCTGAGCGCGTAGAATTCGGGAATCAATGCCCTGCAGCGCGCCTTCGAATTTGGCGTACTTTTTACGCACCTCACGGAAATAGGCGGCAATCTCTTCCAAAAGCGCCATATCCAATCCGGTTGAGCGCTCGGTGTCTTCTACCATGGCCACCAGGGTCTCGGTGGCACTGTGGCCATAGGTCTGGCTCATGGACGAAATCGCGGTATCCAGCACATCAATACCGGCCTCAATCGCCTTTTGATAGGTGGCGGTAGAAAGCCCGGTGGTGGCATGGCTGTGCATGGCCACCATCAGCCCGGTTTGCGATTTAAGCCTGCTCACCAGCTCGAAGGCTTCCATAGGGCGCAGCAGACCGGCCATGTCTTTGATACAGAGTGAATCGCAGCCCAGATCCTCAAGGCGCTTGGCCATATCTACCCAGGTGTCCAGGTTATGTACCGGGCTGGTGGTGTAGGAAATGGTGCCCTGGGCATGGGCGCCCACCTGCTTCACGGCACGCACCGCCTCTTGCAGGTTACGCACATCGTTCATGGCATCGAATACCCGAAACACGTCCATGCCGTTGTCGTGGGCGCGCTCTACGAACCTGTGCACCAAATCGTCGGCATAGTGGCGATAACCCAGCAGGTTCTGACCCCGCAGCAGCATCTGCATCGGGGTGTTGGGCATGGCTTGCTTGAGCAGCCGCAGGCGCTCCCAGGGGTCCTCCCCCAGATAGCGGATACAGGCATCGAAAGTCGCGCCGCCCCAAGTCTCCAGTGACCAATAGCCCACCTGATCCAATTTGGCAGCGATGGGCAACATGTCTTCAATACGTAAACGGGTAGCTAGCAGGGATTGGTGCGCATCGCGCAGCACCACATCGGTAAGGGCCAAGGCTTTGGTCATGAACGTCCCTCCTGGGCTCGATATTGTTGTACGGCAGAGGTGATAGCGGCCACCAGACGCGGATCCAGCCCTTGGGGCTTAGATGAAATACTGGGCGCCTCTGGCCTGTTGGCTGTGTCCGTGGCTTTGGGTGCATAACGATTGGCAATCAACTTAAGCCCAAGGATCAAAATCCCCAGAAACAAGTACACCAGCACCATGCCCAGCACCATGATCCACAGGGCGTCGCCCATTTGATCCATAACTGATGTCATGACTTCCCCTCAAAGGTTTGTTGGCTCTTCTCGCATAAAAATGCGCACATTTACATATTTCATTCAGCGTTATCGACGCCAAAATGTAACAGGCGGCAAAAATAGCACCCCGAAAGATAACCTTTTATTAACGACAAAGGCAACGCCTTGTAAATTGGTCTTACCAATATTTATTGATTGAGTATGCCTGATTTAAATAATTCTCAAAAATATAGCCTTGAAATTGCAGTAAGGAGAATCTGTGGTGGGATAAATCACTGATATAAAATTGGCAGATGATAAAGCAGACACTGCATTCATGGGCAGAGACAATCTGACCGCAACAACAGAGTTAAGTGGAAGTATATGCAGTTAAATACGCAGGGATGATTCGGAAAAGAAAAAAGCCCCTGAATAATCAGGGGCTTTTTAATATGGCGCGCATGGAAGGAGTCGAACCTCCGACCGCCTGGTTCGTAGCCAGGTACTCTATCCAGCTGAGCTACATGCGCAAATTTTGTGACTCTTAAGGACAAGCTTAAAGAGTATAGTAAAGAATGGCGGAGAAGGAGGGATTCGAACCCTCGATGGGAGATAAAGCCCATACTCCCTTAGCAGGGGAGCGCCTTCGGCCACTCGGCCACCTCTCCGCGAATTTGGCGCGCATGGAAGGAGTCGAACCTCCGACCGCCTGGTTCGTAGCCAGGTACTCTATCCAGCTGAGCTACATGCGCATTGAATTCGGTCAATCTTTAAAGACTTTTGGCGCGCATGGAAGGAGTCGAACCTCCGACCGCCTGGTTCGTAGCCAGGTACTCTATCCAGCTGAGCTACATGCGCGTTTCAAAAAGTCTACAGCAGTAATCTGATATCTAAGAGTGGCGCGCATGGAAGGAGTCGAACCTCCGACCGCCTGGTTCGTAGCCAGGTACTCTATCCAGCTGAGCTACATGCGCGTTGAAACTATCAGATAAACAGAAGAAAGAAGTGGCGCGCATGGAAGGAGTCGAACCTCCGACCGCCTGGTTCGTAGCCAGGTACTCTATCCAGCTGAGCTACATGCGCGAATTGTTTTCTTTACTGCTAAAAACGATAAAAGCTGGCGCGCATGGAAGGAGTCGAACCTCCGACCGCCTGGTTCGTAGCCAGGTACTCTATCCAGCTGAGCTACATGCGCACACTCTTATCGCTTTAAGAAAATGGCGGAGAAGGAGGGATTCGAACCCTCGATGGGAGATAAAGCCCATACTCCCTTAGCAGGGGAGCGCCTTCGGCCACTCGGCCACCTCTCCGTCTTTTCTTGGCGCACATATTACTGTTTGAAGAAAATAAGTCAAACCCTTTTTCCCAAAGCAGATCTGATTGCCCTGTTTTTAATCACATGCTTGAAACCCAAGCACAATAAGCCTTTGCGCGCCGTCACAACTTGTCTTCGTTAAGTTACAGGCAATAAAAAAGCCAGCCCTTGGCTGACTCTTCTACTGTCCGTCCTGGACGCCCCCGCAGGAGCCGTAAAACAGGCTCAGTAGTTACCGCCCTCGGGCGAACCTGTTTTTTCAGATTGAATACGCTGGTAAATCTCTTCGCGGTGAACAGACACTTCTTTAGGTGCATTCACACCGATGCGCACCTGATTTCCCTTTACACCCAGCACTGTCACCGTGACTTCGTCACCGATCATCAGTGTTTCGCCAACACGACGTGTCAAAATCAGCATTCGCTTGCTCCTTTAGTCCCATTCCATACGCCAGGACAGACACCTGGACGTCACATTATTATAAAGTCAGCTTAGTACAAATTATAGTATTGAATACCAAAACGCTTGGATATTCATACTTTATTGAGGTCAAACGCTCTGTGCAAACTTCTGACGGCATGCTGCAGATGCACCTCATCGATTACCACCGACAGTTTGATTTCTGATGTCGAAAGTAACTTAACACGAATGTTTTGTGCTTCCAAAAGCTCGGTAACACGAGCCCCCACTTCAGCCATGACTGCTTTACCGGTGCTGACGAGGGACACCTTGGCCAATGGCGACTCATGGCGAACGTCCGCCAGAGGCTGCTCAAGCGCCAACCTGTCTATCAGGGTCAACACCTTATCGAGTGCACCTTGCGCCAGGGTAAATGCCAGTGCCTTTTCTTCCGCCAGCTGTACCACCAGGTCAGTATCCACAGAGGCGTTTGCCAGCGCCTGAAACAGGGCTACTTCCGCCTGCGGCTGATCCACCAAACCGGCAACAGAGACCAGGCCTTGTCCACGGGTAACGGCAATGCCCACAATGCCCGAGCCGGAGTGCTCTGGCTCATCGAAGCGGATAAGGGTGCCACTGCCGGACTCAAAACTCGACAACACCCTAAGCACCACGCCATGACGGCGTGCACAGGCAACGCTGTCGGGATGCAATACCTTAGCGCCCTGCCTTGCCATTTCATACATGGCTTCGAAACTGATGCTATCGAGTTTCTGGGCATCGGGATCTATATTGGGATCTGTGGTAAAAACGCCGGTCACATCAGTAAAGATTTGACACTCAGCCGCCTCAAGTGCGGCGGCAATGGCAACGGCAGTGGTATCTGAGCCACCCCTCCCAAGAGTTGTCACATCGCCCTGCTCGTTGACGCCTTGAAACCCGGCGATAACAGGTACAGCGCCTTCGTCCAGCAACTGCATCAATAACCCTGTGTCAACGGACTCAATACTGGCTCTGCCAAACTGGCTGTTAGTGCGCACCTTGACCTGGCTACCCAGCAAAGACCTGGCATTAACGCCCCGTCTTGCCAGCGCGATAGACATCAGGGCAATACTGACCTGCTCACCTGCACTCACCAACATGTCCAATTCCCGGGCAGGTGCCAGAGGGTCTATGTTGGCGGCCATGGCATAAAGCCTGTTGGTTTCGCCGGCCATAGCCGAGAGCACCAACACCTGCCTCTCACCTTCAAAATGCGCTTTGGCGATGGCATCTGCCACCGCCTCAATGCGTTCGAAGGTACCCACAGAGGTGCCTCCGAACTTCTTTACATAAATTTTTGTCACAAACAGCCTGCTACTACTCAGACCCGTCCGTTGTTACAGACGCTCATTAAGCCAAGGCACAACACTGGCCAGGGCACCGTCGAGCTTGGCAGGTTCACTGCCACCAGCCTGAGCCATATCCGGGCGACCACCGCCCTTACCGCCCACCTGCGCAGCCACCATGGCAACCAGTTCACCGGCCTTCACTTTGCCGGTCAGATCCTGAGTCACACCGGCAATCAGGTTCACCTTGTCACCACTGCCAATGGCGAGTAACACAACCCCGGACTTCAGCTTCTGCTTGAGTTCGTCCTGCAAACCGCGCAGAGCACCGGCTTCCACGCCTTCAAGGCGCTTAACCAATACCTTAACGCCGTTGATTTCCTGGGCGTCACCGGCAAGGTCGGCACTGGCAGCGGCGGCCAGCTTGTCTTTAAGCTGGGCATTCTCTTTCTCAAGCTGACGGGCCTTGTCGAGCTGGGCTTTGAGCTTGGCAACCACTGAGGCTACATCGCCCTTGAGCAGTGCGGCGGCTTCTTCAAGCTCGGCCTGCTGCTGGGCAACATAAGCCATGGCAGCGGCACCAGTCACAGCTTCGATACGGCGAATTCCCGCCGCGATACCGCCTTCAGAAGTGATCTTAAACAGACCAATATCACCGGTACGGCCAACGTGGGTACCACCACACAGCTCGATAGAGAAGTCGCCCATAGTCACAACGCGTACCTTGGAATCGTACTTCTCACCAAAGAGTGCCATGGCGCCTTTTGCCTTGGCCTCTTCGATATCCATCTCGGCGAAATTCAGTTCGTGGTTACGACGGATTTGGGTGTTAACCAGATCTTCAACCGCTTTGAGCTCTTCACGCTTAACACCTTCGAAGTGGGAGAAGTCAAAACGCAGACGCTCAGGGTCAACCAAAGATCCTTTCTGGGTCACGTGGGTACCCAGCACCTGACGCAGCGCTGCGTGCAGCAGGTGCGTCACTGAGTGGTTAAGCTCTGTGCGATGACGCAGCTTCTTATCCACCATGGCTTTGAGGCTGTCACCAACCTTGATGCTGCCAAGCGCCAGTTGTCCCTTGTGACCAATGCCTTGGCCGAACTTCTGGGTATCGGCAACGTTGAATTCAACGCCTTCAGCGAGCAGCTGACCTTTGTCACCAACCTGACCACCGGACTCGGCATAGAATGGGGTGTTATCCAGCACGACAACCAGAACGGCGCCCGCCTCTGCAGCATCGACGGATTCGCCATCACGGTAAAGCGCAACGACCTTACTCTCGGCTGCAAGCTCGGTGTAACCACAAAAATCGGTGGCAGTATCGATTTTCAACGCAGCGTTATAGTCGGCACTGAACTGACCAGCCGCCTGGGCGCGGCTGCGCTGCTCGGCCATGGCGGCGTTAAAGCCTTCTTCGTCTACCTTGAGGTTACGCTCGCGGCACACGTCAGCGGTCAAATCCACAGGGAAGCCGTAGGTATCATAAAGTTTAAAGACGGTTTCACCGTCCAGAGTGTCACCCTTGAGGTCTGCCAGCGCAGCGTCAAGCATGCCAAGCCCACGCTCCAGAGTGCGGGCGAACTGCTCTTCTTCAGCTTTGAGCGCCTTTTCCACTATGGTCTGGGTAGCCTTGAGTTCCTTGGCAGCATCCCCCATAGCCTCTATCAGAGTAGGCACCAGTTTGTAGAAGAAGGTGTCGGTGGCGCCCAGTTTGTTTCCGTGGCGCACTGCACGGCGGATAATACGGCGCAGCACATAGCCGCGACCTTCATTGGATGGCATCACGCCATCGGCAACCAGGAAGGCACAGGAGCGGATGTGGTCGGCAATAACGCGAAGGGATTTATTTTCCAGATCGCTCACACCGATGATTTCGGCAGCTTTGGCGATCAGTTTCTGGAAAATATCAATTTCGTAGTTAGAGTGAACACCCTGCATGATGGCAGAGATACGCTCGATACCCATACCTGTATCCACCGCGGGCTTGGGCAGCGGGTCCAGCGTACCATCGGACTGACGGTTGTACTGCATAAATACGATATTCCAGATCTCGATAAAGCGGTCACCGTCTTCTTCTGGACTGCCTGGGCGGCCACCCCAAATGTGCTCGCCGTGATCGTAGAAAATTTCGGTACAAGGTCCGCAAGGACCGGTATCGCCCATCTGCCAGAAGTTGTCCGATGCGAATGGTGCACCCTTGTTATCTCCGATGCGGATAATGTTTTCAGCAGGAACACCGATTTGCTTGTTCCAAATATCGAATGCTTCGTCATCAGTGTGGTACACGGTAACGCACAGCTTCTCTTTCGGCAGTTTCAGGGTGCCGGTGAGGAATTCCCAGGCAAAACGAATGGCGTCTTCTTTGAAGTAATCACCAAAGCTGAAGTTACCCAACATTTCGAAGAAGGTGTGGTGACGGGCGGTGTAACCCACGTTGTCCAGGTCGTTGTGCTTGCCACCGGCACGTACGCATCGCTGCGCGGTCGCGGCGCGTACGTAGCTGCGCTTCTCCATACCGAGGAAACAGTCTTTGAACTGGTTCATACCGGCGTTGGTGAACAGCAGTGTTGGATCATTACCGGGAACCAGAGAGCTGCTGTCTACTACCTGGTGACCCTGCTGCCTGAAATACTCGAGAAAAGCACTGCGAAGCGCGGCTGTGGTTTGATACATGAAAACGTCCTGAGTTGGATAAGCCTGATACGACAAGCCGCAGCCACGTCCACGGGCTGCCGACAAAAATTTGGGGCTCATTATAACCTCAAGACTTTCGAAGAAGATAGCGCACAGGCCGCGAAATCCGAGGCAAACAAAGGACAGGGCCAAGGTAAAAAACGCTAAGGAAGAACAGAAAGGCAGATACAAAAAGACCGCATCGGTTGCGGTCTTCATTCCATATCGTAAGGGTCAAAATCCAGAGCGTGGGCAATCTCGTCAAAACTGAATCCTTGTCCGGCAAGATAGCGTATACGCTTTGCCCTGTCCTTGGCATCGACAGGTTTGGTCGCACCAAATTTTTTCAGCGCCTTAGCCCGGGCCTGGGCATACCAATCCACCTCGCAACCTTCCAGATTGTGTTGAATAACCTCTTTATCCAATCCCTTGGCTATCATTGCCTGGCGCGCTCTGGCAGCGCCATGACCTTTCAGTACCGATGAGCGAACGACTGATGCTCCATAACGACTGTCATTCAGGTAGCCTTTAGCTTCACACTCATCCAGCACCCGCTCAATGTCCAGGGCATTGTGTCCTTTGGCGAGCAATTTAAGCTTGAGTTCATTGCGGCTGTGATCACGCCTGGCAAGGGATGCCAGCGCGTGATTCATCAGGTCCTGATTCAGAACACTTCTCCGGTTTCGAAGTCGATGTTTTCATCGCCTTCTACTTCATCGGCACTACCGGAAGATGAGCTGTGTGACAGCAGCATTTCACGCAGTGTCTTTTCAATTTCGGCTGCAATTTCAGTATTTTCAGCCAGGAACTTGGTCGCGTTGGCGCGGCCCTGACCAATCTTGTCGCCCTTATAGCTGTACCAGGCACCGGATTTTTCAATCAGCTTGTGCAGTACACCCAGGTCGACCAGCTCGCCGGTACGGTTAATTCCCTGACCATAGAGGATCTGGAAATCTGCCTGGCGGAAAGGCGCAGCAATCTTGTTTTTAACCACTTTCACGCGGGTTTCGTTACCCACCACTTCGTCGCCTTCTTTAATGGCGCCGGTGCGGCGAATATCCAGACGCACTGAAGCGTAAAACTTCAGGGCGTTTCCACCTGTGGTGGTTTCAGGGTTACCGAACATCACACCAATTTTCATACGGATTTGGTTGATGAAAATCAGCAGGGTATTGGACTGCTTGAGGTTACCGGCAAGCTTACGCATTGCCTGGCTCATCATACGGGCGGCAAGACCTACGTGAGAGTCGCCAATTTCACCTTCGATTTCGGCCTTGGGAACCAGTGCGGCTACCGAGTCCACGATGATAACGTCAACGGCACCACTGCGGGTCAAAGCATCACAGATTTCCAGTGCCTGTTCACCTGTGTCTGGCTGAGAGCAAAGCAGATTATCGATATCTACACCGAGCTTACGGGCATATACAGGGTCAAGGGCGTGTTCAGCATCGATAAAGGCACACACTTTGCCTTCGCGCTGAGCCGCAGCAATCACTTCGAGAGTCAGGGTGGTTTTACCTGATGATTCAGGACCATAGATTTCTACGATACGGCCCATTGGCAGACCGCCTGCACCAAGAGCCACGTCCAGAGACAGCGAGCCGGTGGAGATAGTTTCCACATCCATGGAGCGGTCTTCGCCCAGCTTCATGATGGAGCCTTTACCAAATTGCTTTTCAATTTGGCCAAGAACGGCGGCCAGTGCTTTCTCTTTATTTGGATCGATTTTCATTGTTCCCTCTCACACACAGCAAGCGCTGTGAAGACGCAACGGTTAATGCGGTTCAGGCAAAAGCCCTGTGTATTTGTACATATTGAAAGCTAGTATACTGTACAATCATACAGTATCAACCCCTGTATGAAATAATTTTCAACAGCAGCGAATCAGGCTCTTTCATCGCCTTGAATTGAAAAGGATCACTTTGTCGAAAAACTTGGTAGACTGGGCGCCCATAGGCTTTACCCCGGTCCTGTACAGGCTTTCACCTGACAAGTCCCATCGCAATGACAGAGTGGCAATGAACAGCACAGACCTGCTTGATCTCGAAAAACATACCCCCATGATGCGTCAATACCTGACCATGAAGGCAGCACACCCGGATATGTTGCTGTTTTATCGCATGGGCGACTTTTATGAACTCTTTTATGATGATGCCAAGCGTGCCTCAGAAATGCTGTCCATCTCACTGACCGCACGTGGCAAAAGCGGCGGGGATCCCATTCCCATGGCAGGTATCCCCTATCATGCGGTGGAAGGCTATCTGGCCAAGTTGGTGCAACTTGGGCAATCCGTTGCCATTTGTGAGCAAATAGGCGATCCGGCCACCGCAAAAGGTCCGGTAGAGAGAAAAGTCGTTCGTGTTGTGACGCCGGGTACCCTTACCGATGAGGCCCTTCTCCAGGAACGGCAGGACAATCTGCTGGCGGCAGTTTACCAGGGCAAGGTGGGTTATGGTTTTGCCACTCTGGATGTAGCATCCGGCCGCTTTGTGATTGCCGAATTGCCAAGCCGTGAAGCGCTGGAAGCCGAGCTGCAGCGAACCAGTCCAGCCGAGCTGTTATACAGTGAAGACTTCGGCGATATGGGGCTGATTAATCATATCAGGGGAAAGCGACGCCGCCCCGAGTGGGAGTTTGACTACGATACCTGCATCAAGATGTTGCTTGAGCAGTTCGGCACCCGCGACTTGCGCGGCTTTGGCATTGCCGATGCCCGTCTGTCGCTGCAGGCGGCCGGCTGTTTGATGCAATATGTGAAAGATACCCAGCGCACTGCCCTGCCCCATATCAATTCCATCGTACGCTTCAATCAGGGAGACAGCATCATTCTGGATGCCGCCACCCGACGTAATCTGGAGCTTACTGTCAGCCTGTCAGGTTCCCGCGAGAACACCCTTGCCAGCGTACTGGATAATACCGTCACCGCCATGGGCAGTCGTATGCTGCAGCGCTGGATCCACCAGCCATTGCGCTGTCACGATACAATTCGGGGTCGCCAGCAGGCGGTCCAGGAATTATTGGAGACCGGCCTTTACGAGGACCTTCGCGCAGAGCTTAAAGCCCTGGGGGATATAGAGCGTATTCTGGCGCGTCTAGCTCTTCGAAGCGCCCGCCCGAGAGACTTTGCCAGATTAAGGGATGCCCTCGGGATTCTGCCGCTTATCCGTGAGCGACTACAGCGGTGTGACGCGCGACATCTGAAGTCACTCAATATTCTTCTGGGTGACTTTCCCGAAGAGTATGAGCTGCTGTGCCGTGCAATAGTCGATAACCCACCGGTACTCATCCGTGATGGCGGTGTCATTCGCGAAGGCTATGACAGCGAACTCGATGAATGGCGCAAGCTCAGTGATGGTGGCATAGATTATCTGGAGCAGATGGAGCTGCGCGAAAAAGAGCGCACCGGTATTGCCACACTCAAAGTCGGCTTTAACCGGGTACATGGCTACTACATTGAAGTCAGCCGCGCCCAATCGGCACTGGTGCCCATCGCCTATCAGCGCCGCCAGACCCTTAAAAACACTGAGCGCTATATCACCCCGGAGCTGAAAGAATACGAAGAGAAAGTGCTGTCCAGTCAGGGTAAGGCACTGGCGCTTGAAAAACAGCTTTGGGAAGAGCTGTTTGATTTGATACTGCCCAAGCTGCAGGAATTGCAGGACTTTGCCCTCGCCGCCTCCGAACTCGACGTGCTGGCAAACTTCGCCGATAGGGCCGATCTCTTCAATTATCACTGTCCCGAGCTCAGCGACACCACAGGCATCTTGATTGAAGCGGGTCGTCACCCTGTGGTTGAGCGGGTCAGCCAAAGCCCCTTCATCCCTAACCCGGTGGAACTATCCAATCACCGCCGCATGTTGATTGTGACCGGCCCCAACATGGGCGGTAAATCCACTTATATGCGTCAGGTCGCTCTCATTACCCTGATGGCCCATATTGGCAGTTTTGTACCCGCAGAGCGCGCTCTGATAGGACCGGTGGACAGAATATTTACCCGCATCGGTGCCAGCGATGACCTGGCTTCCGGCCGTTCCACCTTTATGGTGGAAATGACTGAAACCGCCAACATTCTGCATAACGCGACAGCCAACAGCCTGGTGTTGATGGATGAAATTGGCCGCGGTACTTCGACCTATGATGGTATGTCGCTGGCTTGGTCGGCCGCAGAATATCTGGCACAAAAACTCGGTGCCATGACCTTATTTGCCACCCACTATTTTGAGTTGACCCAACTGCCGGAGATGCTCCCCGGGGTGCACAATGTGCATCTGGATGCGATTGAACATGATGACACTATCGCCTTTATGCACGCAGTACAGGAAGGCGCCGCCAGTAAGAGCTATGGGTTGCAGGTAGCCGCTCTTGCAGGGGTTCCTGCAAACGTCATCAAGGCTGCCAAACACAAGCTGCTCCAACTGGAAAGCCGCGACCACGGCGTCGATATGAGCAAACAGCAAGCGTTGCCATTGACTATGACACCTGAGCCTTCCGCAGCAGAATTACGTCTTGAAGCAATAGATCCGAACGATTTAAGTCCGCGTCAGGCGCTGGAACTTCTGTTCGAGTTAAAACGTCTACTTTAGCAGGGAAGCATTGCCAGCCAAAAGCAGACTGCTAACTGGCAGTTGTGTTCAAAACACCGACACCATAAAACAAAAACGCCTCATTCATTGAGGCGTTTTTCATTGCATTAATCGTTTAGGTTCTGAACAGAGCTTCAACCGACAGCCCCTGAGCACTCAGAATGTCTCTTAAGCGTTTAAGCGCTTCTACCTGTATTTGCCTTACACGTTCACGGGTCAGACCGATTTCAGCACCCACATCTTCCAGGGTTGAGGGCTCATAGCCGAGTAATCCAAAACGACGTGCCAACACTTCTCGCTGCTTGGTATTGAGTTCATTGAGCCAGTTCACCACCGAATTAGATATGTCTTCGTCCTGTACCTTATAGTCAGGACCAACAGAGTCATCATCGGGTAATACGTCCAACAGCGCCTTATCGTTGTCACCGCCCAGTGGCACATCGACAGAGGTAATTTTTTCGTTGAGTTTGAGCATACGGCTGACTTCAACGCTGGGAAGGTTGAGTTTGGCAGCAATTTCCTCTGCTGTAGGCTCATGGTCGAGTTTATGCGCCAACTCACGGGCAGTTCTCAGGTACACATTGAGTTCTTTAACCACATGAATGGGCAAACGAATGGTGCGGGTTTGATTCATGATGGCCCGTTCGATGGTCTGGCGTATCCACCAGGTGGCATAGGTCGAGAAACGGAATCCACGCTCAGGATCAAACTTTTCAACGGCCCGGATCAGGCCAAGGTTACCTTCTTCAATAAGGTCAAGCAGAGCAAGTCCACGATTGTTGTAGCGACGCGCTATTTTCACTACCAGCCGAAGATTGCTTTCTATCATGCGATTACGTGACTTTTCACAGCCGCGCAATGCTTTGCGGGAATAATAAACTTCTTCTTCTGCGGTCAGCAGAGGGGAAAAACCTATTTCACTCAAATAGAGTTGAGTGGCATCAAGGTTACGTTGTAAATCATCCTGAACCTGCTGTTCCAGCTCCAGGTCTTGAACCAGACTGACTTCTTCACCGTCCATATTGGTGTCGGTATCTGCTTCTTTTCCGGAAAAATCTACAAGCTTTTCAGCAACAAGCGTATTGTTTTTCAAGCTCATAATATTGTCTCCCAAACCCAAAATTTGTTGATGACTTTAAATCACTTTTTTATCCTCCAAATGCCAAAATTGGCTGCCGTAAATTATTTCTTCGGCAAATACTTAAGTGGATTAACTGATACGCCGTGATCACGGATCTCGAAATGAAGCATCACGTGTTCAGCGTCAGTATTCCCCATTGTCGCAACCGTCTGTCCTGCACTGACCCGTTGCTTTTCTGTCACCAGGATCTTATCCAGATGGGCATAAGCACTAAGGAAGTCCTCGCTGTGCTTGATAATGACAAGGTTGCCGTAGCCTCTCAGTGCGTTGCCAGAGTAAACCACTCGCCCTTCGGCGGCGGCTCTGACCGGATCCCCGCGTCTTCCCGCTATTTTGATCCCTTTACTCCCCTGCTCTCTGGCAGAGAAAGTCCCAATTAAGCGTCCCTTTGCTGGCCACAGCCAGCGTGCTACTTCATTCGGTAAACCGTCAGTGGCAGTCGCTACCGGGTTATCGCCTTGTTGTGAACTTGTTACAGCGTAATCAGCTTTATTTTTCGGATCAAGTGTTTTTTTCTGTGCTACTACGGATGATTGACCGCTGGACACAACTGGGCTAGCGCTTTGTTTTTTATCGTTTTTAGCTGTTACCGACTTGGGATCCGGTTTCGAGGAAGCTGTGGTAGTTTGCTTTGTTGGCTTGGTGTTTTTAGCCGTCGATGACAGCTTTAACACCTGCCCGGGAAAGATAGTGTACGGTTTATTTAGTTGATTAATCTTGGCTAATTCGTGGTAATCCGTGCCAGCTCCCCAAGCAATGGAGTAAAGGGTATCGCCCTTTTTCACTTTATAAGTTGAACTGGTCAGACTTCCTTTGGGGTGCACGGGCTTTTTTTTAGAATTCAGGCTTTCGACTGGTGCAGGTGAGTGCGCCTGCATGCTGCAACCAGCCAACAAGAGCAAACAGAGGCAGCAAGTTGTCAATCTCAACATGAATGAGCAGCTCCCGAAGTCATAATGACCTACGCCAGGTTTCCGTTGACCAAGGGCACAAACTTTACCGACTCAATGACCTCGGAGGAATACTCCTGCCCCTTGCGGGTAATGGCCAATAATTGCTGGGCATCCTCACCCACCGGAATAATGAGCCTCCCGCCTTCAGACAATTGCTCAAGTAAAGCAGTTGGTAAGCTTGCGGCTGCGGCTGTCACCATGATGGCATCAAAGGGACCACGGTTGGGCCAACCCAGCCAGCCATCACCATACTTAAAAGACACATTGTGCAAATCCAGACGCTTAAGACGTTGCCTTGCCTGAATTTGCAGTGCCTTAATCCGCTCTATGGTGCAAAGCTCTGGTACCAGTTTCGCCAGGATAGCAGCCTGATAGCCAGAGCCCGTACCCACTTCCAGCACCCGTTGAGGCCGGTTTTGCATCACCAGCTCTGTCATGCGCGCCACGATATAAGGTTGGGAAATGGTCTGCCCCTGACCTATGGGCAGCGCGGTGTTTTCATAGGCTTTGTGTGCCAGAGCTGCATCCAGAAACATTTCCCGGGGCGTGTTGGCGATGGCCTGCAAAACGAGGTTGTCGCGGATCCCAGCGTCATACAACTTCTTTGCAAGGTTGATTGCCACCGTCGAGCCGGTCTGGTTCATATCTTTTCTATCCAGTTTGCCAGTGCGTTAAGTTGACTGTGTGCGGTCAGGTCGACGGTTAACGGCGTGATGGACACATAGCCTTCAGCCACGGCACCAAAGTCGGTGCCTTCGCTGGCATCCAGCTCCTCACCCGGTGGACCGAGCCAGAAAATTTCCCGACCAGCAGGGTCGGTGGTTCTTACCACACCTTCGGCCCTGTGACGCGCCCCAAGACGAGTCACCTTGATGCCCTTGATTTCCTCAAGAGGCAAATCAGGCACGTTCACATTAAGAATTTGGTCCGCTGGCAATGGATGTGCCTTCAATCCTTCAACGATGCGCAGTGCAATTTGTGCAGCCGCATCATAGTGCACAGGGGTACGGGCCGACAGGGACACAGCGATAGCTGGCAGGCCCTGAAAGCGCCCCTCCATGGCCGCAGCCACAGTGCCGGAATACAGGGTGTCATCTCCCATATTCGCTCCAGCGTTAATACCCGATACCACCAACTCAGGCTCTTCGGTGCAAATTTCGCGAATGGCGATATGCACACAGTCCGATGGCGTGCCGTTAACCGCAATATAACCATTGTCTAACCTATTAATTCTCAATGGATTAGTCAAGGTCAGCGAGTTACTGGCGGCGGAGCAGTTTCTGTCCGGTGCCACCACATCCACATGAGCAATGGTCTTTAATGCCTCGGCCAGCGCCTTGATACCCGGGGCATACACACCATCATCGTTACTCACCAGCAGGCGCATTGTCGCCCTCCCGCGCATCACGCTCGGCCACCGCCCGGCGCCACTCCAGCTCTTTTATATCTGTGTACTCGCAAAGCTCTCTGAGCACACTGGTGGCAAAGGCACCCGCTGGCAGGCAGAAATCCAGGGTCAGGGCATCGCCATCCAGCTTGAAGCTCAGCTGCTCAGGACGCAGCAGCAGTGCTCGGCGCTCCTGGGTAAGGCCTTCTTTTTCGAGACCATTGCGCTCAAGCTCGTAGGCTGCCAGCACCGAAGATTCAAGTGCTGCGGCGTCGCCTTTGGCGAGCTGCTCACCACGGCCCCAAAGTGGCGCCGACAGCTGAATGTCCTGCTCGGCAAGACGTTTATTCAGGGAGTCATCCCAACTTTCGGCCGTAAAAAAGCTGCGTGAGCCCGACAGCATCACACAATCACCCTCGATGGGCGCTGTGCCAAAACGCGCCAGACGTGCACTCGCCACCTGATTAAAGAGCTCTGAGCGCACCGCAGAGAGATAGAGACTGCGTTTGTTTCTGTCTTTTACTTTGCGGCCTTCGAACATCTGCCGCGCTTTAACAAGATTGCCACCGTCATGACCAAAGCGCTGCTCGCCAAAATAGTTGGGCACCCCGCCATCGCGCACCAGCTCGAGCCTTGCAACCAGCGCCTCTGGGTCTGAAACATTGCGCAGCACCAAAGTAAAGCGGTTGCCTGAAAGCGCGCCGGTGCGCAGCTTCTTACCATGACGGGCAAACGACAGTACCTGCATCTGCTCATTGCTCATGGCAGCCCAGTCTGGCGTCTCCTTGCCGGGAATGCGCACGCCAAACCACTGCTCTGTAATGGCGTTTTTGTCTTTTTGACCGGCAAAGGTCACTTCTTTGGGATGCACCTTGGCAAATCTGGAAATCATCTCTGCCACCTGAGCCGTGTTCAGGCCATCTTTACGGATATGCAGCAGGTGGTGCTCGCCCTCACCATCGGGCAGGAACGGCAGGATTTCCTTTACCTGAAAATCGCTGTTGTGGGTGCGGATATCGGCGCTTACAGCCGGCTTGCCGTAAAGATAAGTCAGCTCAGTCATTTCACATTCTCCATCAACACCACAGCTTCCACGGCGATGCCTTCTTTGCGACCGGTGAAACCAAGCTTCTCGGTGGTGGTCGCTTTTACGTTGATATTATTAAGCTCAGTTTGCAGATCGTCCGCCAGCACCGCGCGCATGGCCTCAATGTGAGGTAACATTTTCGGCGCCTGGGCGATGATGGTCACATCCAGATTGCCGATGGCAAAGCCGTGCTCACGGGCAAGCTTAAAGCAGTGGCGCAGCAGCACACGGCTGTCGGCGCCTTCATAGGCGGCATCTGTGTCCGGAAAGTGTTTGCCGATATCACCCAGCGCCATGGCGCCCAGAATGGCATCACTGATGGCATGCAGCACTACATCACCATCGGAGTGGGCAATAAGTCCTGTTTCGTAAGGCACTTCTATACCGCAGAGAATGAGTGGACGGTCTGCGCCAAACTTGTGCACATCAAAACCGTGGCCAATCCTGATTTTCATGAAAATTCCTTAAGTGTGTTGCTGCTGGGCCTGAAGAAAAAGCCCCGCCAGCTGTAAATCGTCCGGGTGGGTGACCTTGATATTGTCGGCGCGGCCACTGACCAGCCCCGGATACACTCCGGCCCACTCCATCGCCGACGCTTCGTCGGTAATAGAAACACCGGCGGCCAGCGCCTGCTCCAGATGCTGTTTCAAGCGCTCTGCCGGAAAAAGCTGCGGCGTTAACGCATGCCACAGGGCTTCGCGGCAAACAGTGGTTTCGATACTGCCATCGGTCGCTGCCCGCTTCATGGTATCCCGCACAGGCATGGCAAGTATCGCGCCCTGGGGATACGTCAGCCTGCTTGCAAGCAGCGCATCTATATCACCATGGGTCAAACAAGGCCGTGCGGCATCATGCACCAGCGCCCAGGCATCGCAACTGTCCGGCAAGGCCGAAAGGGCTGCCAATACCGAATCGGCACGCTCTTTTCCGCCCAGTACCCGAGTCAGTTTGGGGTCGCGCGCTTCAGCCAAACTGTCAAACCAGCTATCTTCGGCCGAGACAGCGACTATGACCTTATCAATAGCAGGATGGGAGAGCAGCCTTTGCAGGGTATGGGCGAGGATAGGTTTATCCAATAACGGCAGGTATTGTTTCGGGATAGTGGCCCCCATTCGGCTGCCAATTCCGGCCGCAGGAACAATAGCGACGATGCTGCCACTGGAGCTTGATTGGAAATTCATTGATTGTCCTGTGACTGTTCCGAAGAGCGGATACTGCGACTATCGTTACCCACAACCCGGAAGAAAGTTTCACCCTGTTCAATCAAACCAAGTTCATTACGGGCCCGCTCTTCCAGCGCCTCAGTACCACTTTTCAGATCCTGAATTTCTTCTTTCAGCACCTCATTGCGTTCCAGCAACTCCGCATTACCGGATTGCTGATGGCTTATCCTGTCTTTCAGGGTGAAGTACTCGGTAAGGCTATTTTCGCCAAACCACAGCCGGTACTGGAGCAGCGCCAGCAAGGCAAAGAGAACCAGAACGAATGGCTTCATGGAAGAATTGCACTGATTGGGTGAATTTGGGGAGATATTACAACAAAAAAGGCCACCTTGGGGGTGGCCTTTTGCGCATTCAATCAAATTTTATCAGGCGATTAATCCTTGGCGCTGATTTCGTTCAGGCCGTGGCATTATAAGTCGCCTTCTGTAAATTCAATTAACCAATATCAGGCGATTAGCCCTTGGCATTGATTTCAGTCAGACCGCGGTATGGCGCTTTCTCACCCAGTTGCTCTTCGATACGCAGCAGCTGGTTGTACTTGGCAACACGGTCAGAGCGGCACAGAGAGCCAGTCTTGATTTGACCAGCAGCGGTACCTACGGCCAGATCGGCAATGGTCGCATCTTCGGTTTCGCCGGAGCGGTGAGAGATAACGGCGGTGTAACCGGCTTCTTTAGCCATGCGGATAGCAGCCAGAGTTTCGGTCAGAGAACCAATCTGGTTGAACTTGATGAGGATTGAGTTGGCAATGCCCTGCTCAATACCGCGGCTCAGGATCTTGGTGTTGGTTACAAACAGGTCGTCACCTACCAGCTGTACCTTGTCGCCAAGAATTTGGGTCTGGTATGCCCAACCTTCCCAATCAGACTCGTCCAGACCGTCTTCGATAGACACGATTGGATACTGCTCGGTCAGTGACTTGAGGAAGTCAGAGAAACCGTTTGAGCTGAATACTTTGCCTTCGCCAGACAGGTCGTACTGACCGTCTTTGTAGAATTCAGAGGCGGCGCAGTCCAGAGCCAGAGTCACGTCGGTGCCCAGCTTATAACCAGCGGCTTCAACAGCCTCTTTGATAACAGCCAGTGCATCGGCGTTGGAGGCCAGGTTTGGCGCGAAACCACCTTCGTCACCCACAGCAGTGTTCAGACCCTTTGCCTTCAGCACTTTCTTCAGGTTGTGGAAGATTTCGGCGCCCATACGCAGGGCTTCACGGAAGCTCTTGGCGCTCACTGGCTGTACCATGAACTCCTGGATGTCCACGTTGTTGTCAGCGTGCTCACCACCGTTAAGGATGTTCATCATGGGTACAGGCATGCTGTACTGGCCTGGGGTACCGTTCAGCTCAGCGATGTGAGCGTAAAGTGGAATACCTTTAGCGGCGGCAGCGGCCTTGGCGGCAGCCAGAGACACAGCCAGAATGGCGTTGGCACCCAGCTTGTCTTTGTTCTCGGTACCGTCCAGAGCGATCATGATGCCGTCCAGCTCAGCCTGAGCGGTGGCATCTTTACCCAGCAGGGCTTCACGGATAGGACCATTTACGTTGTCAACGGCCTTCAGCACGCCTTTACCCAGGTAACGGGCCTTGTCGCCGTCACGCAGTTCCAGCGCTTCGCGGCTACCGGTAGAAGCACCGGATGGCGCAGCTGCCATGCCCACAAAGCCACCTTCCAGGTGTACTTCGGCTTCTACGGTTGGGTTGCCGCGTGAATCCATGATTTCACGACCGATCACTTTGATAATCTTAGCCATAATGTCCTCGATTTAGTCTTGAATTAAAGGTTAAGTTGAAAAGAAAAACCCATACCCATCTCAGCGCTACATGAGCTCATGAACCAAATTGAATGCACCCTGATATGGGTATCTGATTTTTCTGTGTTTTTGTGCCATTGCTTATTTAGTGTCGGCGAATAATTAACCACAAGGAACAAAAAGGCCGGTACTGCCATCGCGGTACCGGCCTCTTGGCATTAGCTCAGGCTGCGCTTTTGGTGCGCTCTGGCTGCTGCCACAAAACCTTCGAACAGCGGATGTCCGTCACGGGGTGTTGAAGTAAACTCTGGATGGAACTGACCAGCCACAAACCATGGGTGGTTTGGCAGTTCAATCATTTCCACCAGTTTGCGGTCAGAAGACAGGCCACTGAATACCAGACCGGCTTTTTCCAACTGCTTCACATAGTGATTGTTCACTTCATAGCGGTGACGATGACGCTCGATACAACTCTCGGAGCCGTAAGCTTCAGCAGCCTTGGTACCTGCCTTGAGGTGACACAACTGTGCGCCAAGGCGCATGGTGCCGCCCAGATCGGACGCTTCGTCGCGCTGCTCAATATTACCTTCTTCGTCAATCCATTCTGTGATCAGACCCACAACCGGATGCGGAGTTTGCTTATTGAACTCGGTAGAGTGCGCATCTGTGAGACCTGCCACGTTACGGGCGAACTCGATAAGGGCTACCTGCATACCGAGGCAAATACCAAAGTAAGGCAGCTCATTTTCACGGGCATACTTGGCGGCAAGGATTTTACCTTCAACACCACGCTCACCGAAACCGCCCGGCACCAGAATACCGTCGAGGCCAGCCAGGGCTTCATCGCCTTTGGCCTCTACGCTTTGTGAATCTATGTACTTGATGTTAACCGTCACGCGGTTTTTCAGGCCCGCGTGCTTGAGCGCCTCGTTCACTGACTTATAGGCGTCTGGCAGCTCGATGTACTTGCCCACCATACCAATGGTGATTTCACCGTTGGGATTGGCTTCCTGATAAATCACGTTTTCCCACTCAGACAGGTCTGCTTCTTTGCATTCCAAGTGGAAACGCTTGCAGACCAGGTCATCCAGTCCCTGAGAGGTCAGGAGTGCCGGGATCTTGTAGATGGAGTCAACGTCTTTCAGAGAGATAACAGCGCGCTCTTCCACGTTACAGAACAGGGAAATCTTGGCCCGCTCGTTGGCAGGAATGGCGCGGTCACCGCGGCAAACCAGAATATCAGGCGCAATACCGATAGAACGCAGTTCTTTTACCGAGTGCTGGGTAGGCTTGGTTTTCACCTCGCCGGCAGCACCGAGGAATGGCACCAGAGTCAGGTGCATGAACATAGAGCGATCGCGGCCCAGTTCAACGCCCAGCTGACGGATAGATTCGAGGAACGGCAGGGATTCGATATCACCCACGGTACCACCGATTTCCACGATGGCCACGTCATGGCCTTCACCGCCTTCCAGCACCTTAGCCTTGATGGCGTTGGTGATGTGTGGGATCACCTGAATGGTAGCGCCCAGATAGTCACCACGGCGCTCTTTACGCAGCACTTCTTCGTAAATACGACCGGTGGTGAAGTTGTTACGGCGGTTCATCTTGGTACGGATGAAACGCTCATAGTGACCCAGGTCCAGATCCGTCTCTGCGCCGTCCTCAGTCACAAACACTTCACCGTGTTGTGTCGGGCTCATGGTACCTGGGTCAACGTTGATGTAAGGATCCAGCTTCATGATGGTCACGTTGAGGCCCCGTGCCTCGAGAATGGCTGCCAATGATGCTGCTGCAATGCCTTTGCCCAGCGACGAAACCACGCCGCCAGTCACGAAGATATACCTTGTCGTCATGCTGAACCTGAGAAAATATGAGTGTGAAAATATGTGCTTGTAAGAAAGCACCAGGACGGGGCGACAGTATATCAAAGCCCTGTGCTTTCGACAAACCTCAACGGGGAGATTTTTCCTGCTCTTTTACCTGATCCCAGAAGCCATCGAGCTCAGCAAGGGAATAATCGGTCAATTGTCTGCCTCCCAGGGTTGCCAGTTCTTCCACGCCGCGAAAACGGCGTTCAAACTTTTGATTGGCCCGGCGAAGTGCCTGCTCGGGCTCAACACCAAGATGGCGCGCCATATTCACCACTGCAAACAACAGGTCACCCATCTCACTGGCAACCCGCTCCTGGTCGGGACTGTCCACCTGCACTTCGGCCAGCACTTCGGCAATTTCTTCTTCCACCTTGGCCACCACCGGCGGCAGCTCGCCCCAGTCAAAACCCACCCGGGCCACCCGCTTCTGGATTTTGGCGGCGCGGCTTAGGGCTGGCAGGCCAACCGGCACATCATCGAGCACCGAGTGTTTGTCTTTGGCTTTACGCTCACTGGCCTTGATGGCCTCCCAGTTGTCTTTCACTTCTTTACTGGAACTCACTTCAATATCGCCAAACACATGTGGATGGCGGGAAGTGAGCTTGGCGCAGATGCGCTTTACCACCTCATCGAAATCAAACAGCCCCTGTTCTTTGCCAAGCTGGCAGTAGAACACCACCTGAAACAAAAGGTCCCCCAGCTCGTCCGGCAACTCATCAAGATCCATGCGCTCAATGGTGTCGGCCACTTCATAGGCCTCTTCCAGGGTGAAGGGCACTATGGTCTCGAAGCGCTGGGCCTTGTCCCAGGGGCAGCCATGTTTTGGGTCACGCAATTTGGCCATGATGGCCAGTAGCGGATTGATGTCGGCATTTGGCTCTTCATTTGCAATGATTTCGGTGCTCATTTGCATTCCCTTCTGCTGCGAAAACAGCGCAGCTATGACTTAAAAGACGTTAAAAACAAAGGCTGCAACGCAGCCCTTATTTGAAAGGTTCAGTATTCATCAGTTAACAGGCGTTAGAGGCGGCGAGCCTCAATCACGCCATCCACCTGACCGAGCTTGGACAGCACCCTCGAGAGGCCATCTACGTTGTAAAGTTCGAGCTCAAGCTCAATGGCAGCGGTCTGGTTTTTGATATCCGATGAGCTGCTCATGGCAAGCACATTGGATTTTTCCGCCGCCAGCACCGAGGTTAAATCCCGCAGCAATCCGGTTCTGTCGTTGGCGAGTACCCGCAGACGGATTTTGTAGCCACCGGAATAGTTTTCGCCCCAAACTACATCCACCACCCGCTCTGGATGGGCGCGCATCAGTTCTTTCACCTGCTCACAGTCGGCTCGATGCACTGAAATACCGCGTCCCTTGGTAATAAAACCGAAAATTTCATCACCGGGCACAGGGCGGCAGCACTGGGCAATATGGCTTAAGAGGTTCCCGACGCCGTTTACTTCAATTTGATCCCGGGTCTTGGCAATGGGCTTGTGCTGGCCTTTCTTGACCAGATCTTCCACGGCTTCTTCGTCGGAGATCTCATGCACCCGCATCCGACTCTGAATATGGTTAACCACCTGATTGAGACGCACATCGCCACCGCCGATGGCCGCCAAGAGGTCGTCCATATTGGTCATGTTAAAGCGCTCTATGGCGCTGGCGGCGTCTTTTAACGTCAGACCCACCCGGCCAAGTTCGACTTCCAGCATCTCGCGGCCGGCCGCCAGGTTTTTGTCCCTGTCCTGCTGCTTGAACCAATGCTGGATTTTGCTGCGGGCCCTGGAGGTCTTGATGTAGCCCAGGTTGGGATTCAGCCAATCGCGCTTGGGATTGGGGTGCTTGGAGGTGATAATTTCAATCCGCTCACCGGTTTCCACCTGATAAGTGAAGGGCACGATGCGGCCATCCACCTTGGCGCCAATACACTTGTGGCCAACCTGAGAGTGGATGTAATAGGCAAAGTCGAGCACGGTACTGCCGGCGGGCAAATCTACCACTTCACCGGACGGGGTAAATACATACACCCTGTCCTCGAACACCTGGCTGCGGATTTCTTCCACCAGGTTGCCACTTTCCACCACATCTTCCTGCCACTGCAGGATTTTGCGCAGCCAGTTGATTTTCTCTTCGTAACCGCTCTGCTTGCCAGCATGACCCTCTTTATATTTCCAGTGTGCAGCCACACCCAGCTCGGCGTCCTGATGCATGGCTTCGGTACGAATTTGAATTTCAACGGTTTTGCCTTCTGGCCCCACCACAATAGTGTGAATGGACTGATAGCCGTTGGGTTTGGGGTTGGCGACATAGTCATCAAACTCCCGGGGAATATGATGATAGAGGGTGTGCACCACGCCCAAGGCCCCGTAACAGTCCTGCAAACGGTCGGTGACGATACGCACAGCGCGTACATCAAACAGCTCATCAAACTTGAGGTGTTTGCCCTTCATCTTGCGCCAGATGGAGTAGATGTGTTTTGGGCGACCATAAACCTTGGCGCGAATATGCTCTTCATCGAGCTTGGCCTGCAGGTCATTCACAAACTGCTCTATATAGGTTTCGCGATCGATGCGCTTTCCGTCGAGCTGTTTGGCGATTTCTTTGTAGGTTTCAGGATGCAGATAGCGGAAGGAAATGTCCTCAAGCTCCCACTTGAGCTGGCCAATGCCCAAACGGTTTGCCAACGGCGCATAGATATCGGCGATTTCACGGGCCAGCAACACCCGGGTTTCTTCATCGGCATTTTTTACTGCCCGCAGCAGACACACGCGCTCGGCAAGCTTAATCACCACGGCGCGCACATCTTCCACCATGGCCAGCAGCATTTTACGGATGTTGTCGATTTGCATTTCAGCGGAACGCGACTGTTCACTGAGTTTCAGGCTGCCGATGGCATTCATGGTAACGACGCTGGCCACAAGATTACCCAGCTTGTCACCAAACTTTTCGACCAGTTTTTCCTGGGGTAAGAGCCCCGCTTCCTGCACCGAAAACAGTACGGCCGCCTGCAGGGTCTCAAGGTCCATATTCAGCGGTGCCAGAATTTCAATCATCTCTCTGGCACGGGACATCAGGGCATCATGGGCCTTGGCATCCTTCATCGGCATCGCCTGAACGGTGCGCAGCAGCTCTAGCAGCACCCTGGCATCCTCGGCGTCGTCTACATACCGAACCACCCAGTCTTCCAGATTGAAATCGACATCGTTGAAATGTGCTTCGCGGACAGACACCATAGGCTTAAGGATCCCTCTTCCCACTCTGGGCCAAACAAGTTAAAGACTTTATCTTCAGGATTGGCACGCGCTTGTCAAACCCAAGCGGGCCGATTGTCCATTAATTTTGCTACATCCAGCAAAATTCATCCGTTAATTGACCAATTCGAACAATGCCATGCCTTCGCTGTGATGGGTCTGGGGGAACATGTCCACCAGACCAAGGCGGGTCAGCTGATATCCTGCCTCAAAAAGCAGCACTGAATCACGGGCAAGGCTTGCCGGATTACAGGACACATAGAGCACCTTGGCAGGCTTCATCTTTTTGAGCCACTTAAGACTCTCATATGCACCGGCACGGGCCGGGTCCAGCAGCAGCTTATCGATTTTGCCAAGCCAGGGCTCGGCGGCCAAATCTTCACTGAGGTCTGCGCAGTAAAAACTGAGATTATCCAAGCCGTTTATGGCAGCGTTTTGCTTCGCCTGCGCCACCATTTCGGGCACACCTTCAACGCCAACTACCTCTGCTCCTTGCTTTGCAAGAGGCAAGCTGAAGTTGCCCACGCCGCAAAAGAGGTCGAGCACCCGCTCACCGGCATGCACATCGAGCCAGTTCATGGCCTGTGCCACCATGGCCTGGTTGACCTCGCCATTGACCTGAATAAAGTTACCCGGCGCAAAAGCCAGCTTGAGACCGTCCAATTGGTAATAGGGCAACTCATGGCCGCTGGAGAGAAACTCAAGCTCCCCTTCATTCCCCTGCAGCAAGAGGGCAATTTGCCGCTCATCGGCAAAGGCCGAAAGCAGCTTTTTATCGCTTTGAGCCAGCGGGGCAGTCACACGCAACACGGCAAAAAGCCCATTGGCGGCCTGTGTCAGCTCTAGATGCCCCAACCGCTGCTTGCCCTTGAGACGGTTAAGGAGCGTGGCAAAAGGCGAAATAAGCTCAGACAACGGCCTGGCCAGCACAGCACAGCTGTCGATACCCACTACCGATTTGCTGCCCTCTTCCCGGAATCCCAGTGCAAGCTGGTTGGTCTCTTTATCGAGGAGAGTTGCTAACCTGGCCCGGCGACGATAATGCCAGCTGTCACCGCTTACTTCGTCGGTATTGACTGTCACTGTTTGCGCAGCCGAACGGCTGACAATATCACCCAGCGCCTGACGCTTGTATTCAAGCTGACGTGGCAACGACAGATGCTGTAAATCGCAGCCACCGCATTTGCCATACCAGGGGCAAGGCGGTGTTTGCCGGTCGGGGCTTGCCTCTGATACCCGCTGCAATTTGGCACGGGCATAGTTTTTCTTTTGCTCTGTGAGCTGCACTTCCACGGTTTCGCCCGGCAAAGCGCCCGGAATAAACACCACCTTGCCCTGATGTTCGGCAATGCCGGCCCCCAAGTGATCGAGTCTTTGCACCTTGAGTGCTATCTTTTGGGAGAGCTTTTTCGCTTGATTGGGTTTCGCTTTGAAAAACTGCGCCATTGTGGCCTCATACAAGAAAAATCTGTTAAGACAGCCGGGTTTCTGGCAGTCTTAGTACATTCAAACTCAAAGGAAATCAGGGACAACCCAGCACATGAATACCGCGCACAATATGACAAAATACAGTCTGCGGTCCTGGGTATTGGTGTTGGCGCTAGCGCCCACTATCCTCGTTGGAATCCTTTTGGGCAGTTACTTTACCATAAACCGCTTCTATGATCTTGAAGACACACTCAAGGATATGGGCAGTAACATCATAGAACCCCTGGCCATTTCTGCAGAACAGAGCCTGTCGACCAATAACCGCGAAATCACCAAAATCCTGCTGGCCCGAGCCCAACTCAACAAATCGACACTGGTCAAGTCCATCGCCATTTTTGACATTAACAATCAGTTATTTGTCACTTCGCACTATCACAAAGACTTTGAGGTGATGCGTTATAAGGAAGCGCTGGAGTCTCTGAAAGAAACTCAATTCGAACATGAAGGAGACACCCTGATTGTTCGCACCCCCATCTTTGCCATCAGCAGCAAGCAGCCCATGGGTGACAACATTGACGAAGGCAGTGGCCGCTTCAGTGAAGCCGTCGTGATGCCCGACAACTCCAATGCCGCGCTGCTTGGCTATGTTTCCATGATGCTGAACAAGGAAAAGGCGCTGCTTGAGCAGCACCGGGCTGCTGTGGCCGCCTTTATTATCGTGCTGATTGGCGTGCAGTTAAACCTGCTGTTTACCTTCCGCTTGGTCAAAAACGTGACCCAGCCCATCACCGACATGGTGAAACTGGTAGGCAAAATCCGTGAAGGCAAACTGGATGCGCGGCTTGAAGGCAACCTCATCGGGGAACTGGATCTGCTCAATCGGGGTATCAATGCCATGGCAGCGTCGCTGTCGGAATATCACGATGAAATGCAGCAAAACATCGACCAGGCGACCTCTGATCTTCGCGAAACCCTGGAGCAGATTGAAATACAGAACATAGCGCTCGACAGGGCCAAGAAAGACGCTCAGGAAGCGAGCCGCATCAAATCTGAGTTTTTGGCCAACATGTCCCATGAACTCAGAACACCGCTCAACGGCGTGATTGGTTTTGCCAGACAACTCCTCAAAACCCCGCTGCATTCCAGCCAGATGGAATACATCAAAACCATCGAGCGCAGTGCCACCAGTTTGCTGCAGATAATCAACGACATCCTCGACTTTTCCAAGCTTGAAGCCAACAAGATGGTGCTGGAGACCATGCCCTTTGGCCTGCGCGCGTCACTGGAGGACACCATCAACCTGTTGGCAGGCAGCGCCCATGCCAAAGGGCTTGAGTTCGTGGTGGATGTGGATGCCAACGTACCGGAAAACCTGAGCGGCGATGTGATGCGCCTCGGGCAGGTGATGACCAACCTTTTGGGCAACGCCATCAAATTTACCGAAGAAGGCAGTGTCCATCTCAAAATCAGTCTTGCCAGTCTGGAAGACAACAACCTGACCCTGCGCTGTGAGGTGACTGACACAGGCATAGGCATTGATCCCGAGCAGCAGGAACTCTTGTTCCAGGCCTTTGGTCAGGCCGACTCCTCCATTTCCCGCCGCTACGGCGGCACAGGCCTCGGGCTGGTTATCACCAAGCGTTTGGTAGTGCAGATGATGGGCGGTCGCATAGGCTTTCATTCAGAGGTCGGCAAAGGCTCCAGCTTCTGGTTCACCGTGCCGCTGCAACTCAGTCCCTTCCCGGTGCACGATACCCTGCCGCTGGAAAAACTGATTGGCCACTCGGTGCTCTTGTTTGAGCCCCGCAAACTCACCCGCGAGTCCATCGCCCGTAAGCTCAAGGACTGGCACATGATGGTGACGCTGGCGAGCAACGAAGATGAGCTGGAGCGGCATTTGGATGACAGGCACTACGACGCCATCCTGTTATCCGGCCAAAGCTGCGAATCATGCGAAGATCTACAGCGGCACCTGTCACGGGTAAAAGACCATACAGGCTCGCTGCTGCTGCTCAACGACTGTCTCGACCCAGAGGTGTACACCCAGGAGATGGAGCCCTTTGTGGATCTGGTGCTGCAGCTGCCGGTGAGTGAGCTGAAGCTGGCGCAAAACCTCATATTCCCACCGGTGAAGAAAAATGCCGCGCCCAAACCGGCGCTGGCCACAAAACCCAGCGCCCGCCACCCCCTCAATGTGCTGGCGGTGGACGATAACCTGGCCAACCTCAAGCTTATCGACACCCTGCTCAAAGAGCTTGTTGCCAACGTGGTGGCGGTCAGCAGCGGCGATCAGGCGGTGGCGCTGGCCAAGAGCCGTTCGTTCGACCTCATCTTTATGGATATTCAGATGCCGGGCACCGACGGGGTTACCGCAACCCGCCTGATACGGCAGGACTCACTCAACCGCAATACCCCAATTATTGCCGTTACCGCCCATGCCATTAACGAAGAACGTGAGCGTATACAGGCAAGCGGCATGGACGGTTATCTGCCCAAGCCCATTGATGAAGCCGCCCTTAAAGGGGTGATTTCGCGCTGGCTCACCCGGCCCAAGTTCACCCACTTCGACAGCAACACGCTCAACTGGGAACTGTGCCTGAGCCAGGCTAATCAGAAAGAGGATCTGGCCATCGACATGTTAAAGATGATGCTGGAGTCCTTGCCCGGTACGGTTAACGATATCGAGCTTGCCATGGCCCGCAGCGATAACGAGTCTATGCTGTATACGGTGCACAAACTCCACGGGGCCAGCTGCTATTGCGGCGTGCCCACCACCCAAAAACTCTGCCAGCAAATCGAGTCTGCGCTGAAAGGCGGTGCCGATGTGGCGGATGTTGAACCGGAAATCCTTGAGTTACTTGATGAGCTGACTAAGGTAGAATCGGCGGCAACCCAAGTGATTTCCCAGATGTCAGCGGAAGTACCCAATGAGTTCTAAACCCGGATTTTTCAAGCGTCTCAAAGCGCTGTCTTTGCCCCAAAAGCAATTATTTGCCGTTGCCCTGTGCCAGCGCATGTATCCCAACTATCAGCTGTTTGCCGAAGTGTGTGAATTTGGTGAACCCAAGGTGCTGGACACAGTATTGAACCTGTTGTGGCAGTCGCTGTACGACCGAAAACTCAAACTGAACCTTGAGCTGCACACCAACAAACTCGAAGAAGTGATCCCAGAGCCGGAAAACTTTGATGTTTACGGCGTATACCCGGCAATGGATGCCGTGGTCGCCCTGATAAGCCTGCTGAGCGGTATCGAGAGCAAAATAGAAGAAGACATCACCAATATCAGTAAGTTGTCTTCTGCTACTGTGGCCAACTATATTGAAGCTATCAGCGATGTGGAGTTGGACGACGAGGCGCTGGATGACTTTGTCTTTGCCCACGAAGCCATGGTCGCAGAGCGTGAACTGCAAGGCACCTTATTGGAGCTGATTGAAGACAATCCGGACATGTCGGCGGATTTTATCAAGGCTCTGCGCAAAGAGCTGGTATCCAGCGGCGTGTCCAATATTGGTATCAGCCTGCAGGAAGCCTGAAACGGATATTCAGAGGTAATGTGTGAGAACCTTACTTTATCAAGGCTTTATACTCACTAATCTCGACGGAAAAACCGACAGCTGGCGTCTAACCATAGCCGATGAAGTGCGCATCGGCTCTCTGTTTGAACTTCGCCGTCAGGTGGCTTTTTATCAGGAGCTGGGGGTCCTTCCCCCGGTGAAGGACTATCCGGCTCCCACCACATCATCCTCCAAGCGCAAACCCGGTCACCCTCCCAAGGGACGCAAAAAGCAGTTGGGTTAAGCGTCCATCGTAAATAACCCCGGCGCCCGCGACTTCATAAAATCGATAAAGGCTTTTACCTTGGCAGGTTGTTGCTGCCGCTGGTGACACAAAATCGAAATCCGCCGCGTTTCTCCCCGCCAATCCGGCAATACCGGCAACAGCAGGCCCCGTTGCAGCTCCTGTTTAAAGAAGAGTTCCGGCCCATACAATATGCCACCATCATCCACACAGGCACTGATAGCCCCCTGCAGGTCGGTCAGCGTCAGGCTCGCGGGTCCGTCATAATAGAAGGCCTCCCCCTGTGGATGCCTCAGCGACCAGTTATACAAAGGCCATACCTTGATGATGTCGTGGGCAGCAAGGCTGCTGGGATGAGTTGGCATGCCCCGGCGCTGCAGATACCCAGGCGACGCCACCAGGCGGTAATCCAGTGTCCCAAGGGGTACCGCTATCCAGGACGAGTCCGGCTGAATACCGCCCACGATGGCGATATCTATGCCCTTGTCGATAAGGTCGACTACCTCGTTTTTTTGGGTGATATGCAGCCTGATCCCCGGATATTCCCGCCGAAACTCGTTAATGGTTTTCATAAAAATCATCGAGATGATAGAGATGGGGGCGGCAATACGCAGCGTGCCTTCCAGCGGGTCTTCGCCATCACCATAAAGGGCGTCCACGGCGCTCACCAGAGACTTGTAACGCTCGTAAAGCGCCATACCCTCTTCGGTGAGGCGAATTTTGCGGGTGCTTCGCATCAACAGCTGACGGCCTCGGTTTTCTTCCAGGCGGGATAATTTACGACTGACAGTCGCCACCGGCATCGAAAGGCGGTCGGCCACGGCAGACAGGCTACCGGCGTCCACCAGCTGCACAAAGAGGTAAATCAATTCAAGTTCGCTGCCCGGATGCTCTCTCATGCCGTTTCCCGCCGTTAATCATGGATATGCCTGCGACCAAGGACCAATGGTCAGCTCGCATCATGATATGCTAATTTGCCTGCCGAGCCCCACTGCAAAGGGGGAAATTGTGATCTGCCGAGGCCCCAGCTGAGATGTTCAACCTCCTCATTCCGCTGCTCGCTGTTGTTGCCGTGATGATTGCGGGCGCTGCCAGCTCCAGACTCCTTCCGGGCTGGTTAGAACGCTTTCTCAACCAATACGTGTACTACCTTGCATTTCCGGCCATCCTGTATGTGAGCTTGGCCAAAACGCCCATTGAACAAATTCTCAACCCCGGATTTGTGCTGGGTTATCTGCTTGCCATGGTGGTGACCTATGTATTGGTGCAGCTATGGTCACTGAAGCATGAACAGGGACAACCCCGTCCGGCGAGTCTGCGTGCCCTCTCGGCCACCTTCGGCAACACAGCCTTTATCGGTATTCCCGTGCTGGCGATGCTGTTTCCGGATAATCCGCAGGCGCTGATGGCTGCCGCGCTGGCAAGCCTTTTATCCGTCTTGATGTTTGCCGTTACCGTGGTGCAATTAAGACTTGCCAGCCAACCACTGACTGGCATTGCTCGATTAAGCCTGGCGCTGCGGGTTGTGAGCAGGAACCCTGTGGTCATCGGCTGCGCTCTCGGGGTACTGGCGTCGGCGATGCAGTTTTCACTGCCCCCGATACTGGAACCCCTGGTGACATGGATAGGTAAAAGTTCCAGCCCCTGCGCGCTTTTTGCCATCGGCATAGCGCTGGCCCGTTCCATGCGAGAGCCTGAACACAGTCGAGTGGGCGTGCCCTTCTGGCACGTGAATCTGGCGAAACTGGCTTTGCAGCCGCTCCTGGTATGGCTACTCTTCAGTTGGTTTGGGGTGGACACGCAGCTGACCGTGATGGGGGTACTGCTTTCCGCCATGCCCACTGCCGCCAGCGTTTATCTGCTGGCCTATCAGGATAAAACCCTGGAAAAACAAATCGCCCGGGGCATAGTGGCAGGCACGCTGCTGACGCTTTTCAGTCTGCCGCTGCTGACGATGGGGTTAAACCTGATAACCCAGTAACCAAAAAATTTTTCACGTCGGGCCTCTGGGATAATTTACTGTACAAAAAATCAGTATATACTGTGTATCAATACAGTACTTTGATTGCTAATCACACAGGATTGCCGTCATGCTTTGTCAGCTCAGCATCAATAACTTTGCCATTGTTCGCTTTCTGGAATTGGACTTCCGTCCGGGTATGACCAGTATTACCGGTGAAACCGGTGCCGGTAAGTCTATCGCCATCGATGCCCTGGGGCTGTGCCTGGGTAACCGCGCCGACGCCGGTGCCGTGCGCCCCGGAGCCAGCAAAACCGAGGTCAGCGCCCGTTTCTCTCTGGATGATGTGCCACTGGCCCGGCGCTGGCTGGAGGACAACGATCTCGAGCTGGACGACGAATGTATTCTCAGGCGTACCATCACTTCCGATGGCCGTTCACGGGCCTACATCAATGGCAATCCTGTCCCCCTCTCTCAGCTCAAATCCCTCGGGCAATATCTGGTGGGGATCCACGGCCAGCATGCACACCACGCTCTCTTAAAAAACGAACACCAACTGACGCTGCTGGATAGCTATGCCAATCACCGCATGCTGCAGGAGTCGGTCGCCAGCGCCTATCAGCGCTGTCGTCAGATCGAAGCCGAATTAAGGCAGCTTGAGCAAAGCCAGCAGGAACGCATCGCCCGCAAACAGCTGCTGCAGTATCAGGTTGAAGAATTGGACGAATTCGCCCTGATGGAAGGAGAGTTTGAACAAATCGAGGCCGAACACAAACGCCTCGCCAATGGCACCGCACTGATTGAAGATTGTCAGCACACCTTGTCGCTGCTCAGTGAATCCGACGAAGGCAATATTGAGTCGCTGTTAAACCGAGCCTTATCCCTGGCCGCAACCCTGGAGTCGCTTGACCCTACCCTGGCCCCCATTGGGAATATGCTCAATGACGCCCTTATTCAGGTGCAGGAAAGCAGCAGCGAACTTGGCCGTTACCTGTCCAATCTGGAGCTGGACCCGGAACATTTTGCCTATCTCGAAGAGCGACTCTCCAAAGCCATGACCCTGGCACGAAAACACCATGTTGCCGCCGATAAACTGGCTGCGCATCATCAGGAGCTTGCCAGGGAACTGGCCGGATTGGATTCCGATGAGGCGCAGCTGGATGAACTGAAGCAACAGGTGCAAACCAGCAGGGAGGCTTATCTCAGTCACGCGCAGAAGCTCAGTCAAAGCCGTCTTCGCTATGCCAAAGAACTGGATAAGCAGGTCACCGCCTCCATTCAGGAGCTCAACATGCCAAAAGGTAAGTTCACCATCGAGGTGAACTTCAACGACAAGGTGATGAGTGCAAACGGCAGTGACAGTGTGGAGTTTTTGGTTACCACCAACCCAGGCCAGCCCCTGTCGCCATTGGCCAAGGTTGCCTCGGGCGGTGAACTGAGCCGCATTGGACTGGGTATTCAGGTGATCACCGCGAAAAAGGTCTCGACACCCACACTGATTTTTGACGAAGTGGATGTGGGGATTTCCGGCCCAACTGCGGCCGTGGTTGGCCGTATGCTCCGTGCCCTCGGTGAGGCAACTCAGGTGTTTTGTGTCACCCACTTGCCCCAGGTTGCCGGTAATGGCCATCAACATATGTTTGTGAACAAATCCACTAAGGGTGGACAAACAGAAACCTCGATGAAGCCACTGGACAAAGACGCCCGGATACAGGAACTGGCTCGCTTGCTGGGCGGCGATACCATTACCGAAAATACTCTCGCCAATGCCCGCGAGCTGCTGCAAGGAACGTAAGCCAGGCTTTCCAACAAAATATTCAATTAATCAATTGGATAGACCTTAATCTCACCATAGTGTCACGCCCGGATGACAGCGCGTTATCCGGGCAGATGCACTGCAAATGATCCACATCAACATCCCTAAGCCGTCTCAGTCATAAGCTGCGAGCATTTGTTGGGCAATCGCCTTTGCCCCTCTGCGGCGGATAACTTATGACTTCTATTTCTCAAAATCTGGGCCAGGCATACAGTGAACAACTTCCCAACCTGGGACAAAGCCTTTGCGACATCCTGTGCTTTTTTGGTTTGAAGCGCGTCTATGGAGTCGGCGGCGATTTTGTGGCAAACCTTATCAATGCCCTGGACGGTCCGCTGCAGGTACTTCCCTCCAGTAACGAAATGCACGCCGGATTCAGCGCTTGTGCACAGGCTGAGCTGACCGGTCTGGGGGCCTGTCTGACAACCTACACGGTGGGAAGCCTGCCCTGTGTCAGTGCCGCGGCCCTTGCCCGAACCGAAGGCCTGCCGGTGATTTTCATGTCCGGCGCCCCCGGTGAAAATGAAATACAGGGCCATGCCCTGCACCATATGGTGCACCCGGGTTCAGGCTGGCATACCGACCTCAATGCGGCGCTCAATGCCTTTAAAGCATTGGGAATTCGAGCCGAGCGGCTGCAGGGACAGCGGCATCAGGGACAACCCAACGTTGCTGCCGCGCGCTTTTTTGAACTTGTGTGTGAGGCGGTGCAATCCCGCCAGCCCGTGTATATCGAAGTGCCACGGGATCTGGTCATGCAGCCGACGCAGAGCCTGCGACTTCCCCTGAATATCGATGAGTTAAATGCCATGACCCGGCTGAATCTTGCTGGCGCAGGACTCATCGCCGACGATATCTGCAGCCGTCTGGTGAAAGCCAAACATCCCCTGGTATATCTGGGGGAACGTCTGCGAATGAACAGCGCTTTGCTTGAGCGTATTGTGCATTTTTGCCAGCGCCTGGGACTGCCCTACGCCACCAGTTGGTTTGCCAAGGGCATGGTCGATGAATCTCATCCCTTGTGTCTTGGGGCATATAATGGGGTATTCAGCCAATGCCGTGGTCAGGCGTATATCGAAGAAAACGCGGATTATGTGCTTGAGTTTGGTACTGCCATCTATGACTCAGACACCAACAATGCCTTCGCCAGCGGCACTCACGCCATCGACACACATCCAAATAAGACCCTGCTCAAAGGCACCGCCCGTTGGGAGTTGGATTTACAGGCCGTGGTGGATGCGCTGGAGAGGGCTAACCTGCCGGTACGCAACCTGGCTTTGGTCAATCAGAATAAAGACCTGCACGAGGCAATAACACCGGATACCTCGTCGTCCCTGGGATATGCCAACCTTGCACAGACCATCAACCAATTTCAGCGTGCAGCCGGGAAGGACTTTATTTTGGTACCTGAGGTGGGTAACGCTCTCTTCGCCGCCTTTGCTCTGGACGCCCGAAGCTCAGATGTAGGCCGCAGTTTTCTTGCCAACCCCTGGTATGCGGCCATGGGTACCAGTCTGCCCTATGCCCGGGCCATTGCCGATGAACTCAATGCCAAGGGAAGCCCACAGCCGATACTCTTGATCACCGGCGATGGCGGTTTTAATTTTCAATGTAATGAGTTGATTAATCTGCAAAAGCAGAATGCAAACCTCATCATTTTGTACATGCGCAACAACCTCTTTCACCTCGGGAAATGCGGTGATGCTCCCATATACGCCTGCAACGACTTAAGGTTTGATGTCTCAAAACTGATTGCCGCTTACGGTGGCAAATATCATCTGTGTCAGTCCGTGGACCGCCTCTATGAGGCGCTGGCAATGGGCGTTCAGGGTGGATTACATCTGATAGAAGTACCCACCTCCACTGAACCAGAGCAGCAAAGCCCCATAGCCATCAAATTGAATACCTATATCAGCGCCAAAAACGGCAACCCTGAGGCCCTTATCTCCTGGAATAAACTCTGCGGTAATCTACCACCGACAGACGCTCAGTAGCTTATTGCTGTGTCTTTGACGATGTTAAACCACTGAGATGATTGAGCAGTTCAATCGGCAGGGGGAAGAGTATGGTGGAGTTATTTTCACCGGCCACTTCGGTCAGGGTTTGCAGATAACGCAGCAATAAGGCGTTTGGCTCCTGTGATAGCCTGGCCGCAGCGGCGACCAATTGCTCCGATGCTTCAAGCTCACCCAGGGCATGGATCACCTTGGCTCGCCGTTCCCGCTCAGCTTCGGCCTGGCGGGCAATGGCTCTGATCATGGTCTCGTTGAGGTCGACATGTTTGATTTCCACATTGGCGACCTTAATCCCCCAAACATCCGTATGTGAGTCCAATATCCGCTGGATATCGGCATTCAACATGTCGCGATTGGCCAGCATTTCATCCAACTCATGTTGCCCCAATACCGATCTCAACGTGGTCTGGGCGAGCTGACTGGTCGCGCTCAAGAAGTCTTCCACGTTGATAATGGCCTTCTGGGGATCGACAACCCGAAAATAGAGCACCGCATTAACCCTCACAGACACATTGTCGCGGCTGATCACATCCTGAGATGGCACATCCATCACTACTGTGCGTAAGTCAACCCGCACCATTTGCTGGATCACAGGGATAACTATGATAAGCCCGGGTCCTTTGACACGGTAAAAACGCCCCAGCATAAAGACCACCGCCCGCTCATATTCACGCAGGATGCGAAACATCGAAATAATTAGCAGCAGTAACAGCAACACCACAAGGCTGAAAGACACCTGCAGACTTGAGATAACCTCATTCATCTTGTTTCTCCTTTGATTCATCCAGCGGACCAAGCTCCAGCAAGAGCCCGGAGATAGACTCTACCCTGACCCAGGTTCCGCTCTGCAGCGCCTGCTCACTGTGGCCCTGCCAACGCTCTCCCATAAAAAGCACCTGCCCTTTACCGGGAAAACCATCCAGCACCAGAGCCCTGGCACCTACCATTGCTTCAGGCCCACTGACCACAGCCCTGTGGCGCTGCTTAAATAACAGGGAAACCAGCACGGCAAAGAACAGCAGACTCACCATGGCCAGTGCCAGAATGACAGGCCAGGCAATACGAAAGGCATCCAACTCACTGTCGATGAGAAAGACTGAACCGAGCACGAAAGCGACTACACCACCAAACCCCAGAATGCCGAAACTGGGAACCAAAGATTCGGCCACCAGCAACCCTATCCCCAATATCAGCAGCGCCGCGCCAGCGTAATTGATTGGCAGCATTTGCAGGGCAAACATGGCCACCAGCAAACAGATGGCGCCCACCACACCGGAGATCCCCATGCCCGGACTGTAAAATTCCAGCAGCAGTCCATAGATACCCAGCATCATCAGCACATAAGCCACATTTGGATTGGTGATGGTACTCAGAAAAGTCGTTCGCCAGTCTGGTTTGGCGTCAAGGAGCAATGCCTTGTGGGTATGCAGGACGCGGACTGTGTCATTAATCACAAACTGTCGACCATCAATGGCCTCAAGCAAGGCGTAAGGATCTTTGGCAATTAAATCTATCGCCCCCAGCGCCAGCGCCTCAGAAGCAGTCGCAGTGGCAGCCTCGCGCACCGCCTGTTCGCCCCATTCAGCGTTTCGCCCTCTTAACTGTGCGAGGGTCCTGATATAGGCAACGGCATCATTGAGGATTTTACGCTCCATATCCGAAGCCCCTTGCTGCTCGGCTTCCTTATCCTTCGGCTCGCCTCCCGCAGGTGGCCCGAGTTGTACCGGCGTCGCGGCCCCTAAACTGGTGGCCGGCGCCATCGCTGCCAGATGGCAAGCGTAAAGCATATAGGTGCCGGCACTGGCGGCGCGGGCACCGGCCGGATACACCAGGCAGGCTACCGGTATTTCTGAAGTGAGTATGGCTTGATTGATGTCCCTCAGGCTTGCCACCAGACCTCCGGGGGTATCCAGGGTGAGCAAGAGTAGTTGGGGCGGTACGACCTGCTTTTGTGCCTTGTTCAGGGTACGAACAAGATAGTCAGCTACCCCAGGCCCTATAGCGCCTTTTACCTCCAGCAGCCATATGGGAGCCACAGTCCCTTCGAGGCCCCGGGCACCCGTGTTTTGGTGTGACGTAACTGCAGCGGCTAAGTCGGCGGAATGGTTTGAGCCAATGTCGCGGTCAGATACAGGCGTGGTATTTGCGATGTTGGCGTTGCTTAAGATAAATCCGGAGGAAAAAGCAGCGTGAGGGCTCGCCACCACGCCAGAATTCAAACTGCCGAGCAGCAGGGGGAGCAGTAATGCAAACAGCCCCGGTTTAGAAGCGAAAAGCCGGTTAATCGAGGCCAGTAACCTGACAACCTCGGGGCTGAACAATCTATTGAACAACCTATTGAACATAAGCGACTCCCAAGGCTCAGTCTCTGGAGTGCTTACAATGTCAGTCCTTTAGAAGTGCCTGAGCCTGTTTGTCCACTGTCTTTATAAACCAGTGCCATTTAAGCATAGCCCCGATGGCATCAAAAAGAGAGGAAGGCGCAGGCCCGCAGAGTCACAGTACTTAACCTGCAAACAAATAGGCGAGCCCCTGCAGGCAGCCGAAGGCAAACACACCGGCGAGCACGTCGTCAGCCATGATACCCAAGCCACCGTGCACCCTGGCATCCAGCACGCGGATAGGCCAGGGTTTCAGAATATCGAAGATTCGAAACAAGATGAAACCAGCCACCAGCCAGACGATGCCAGCGGGTGCCGCAATCAGGGTAATAAGGAGCCCCGCCACTTCATCCCATACAATGGCGCCATGGTCATGGACGCCCATGTCTTTGGAGGCCCTGTCGCAGATGTACACACCGGCTATCACCGCGATGAGGGTGGCAACTAAGTACCAAGCCAGTGGCAACGGGCTCAACAGCAGGTACAAGGGGATGGCGGCCAGAGTGCCGAAGGTGCCGGGGGCCTTTTTGGCCAAACCACTGCCAAAGCCAAGGGCAAGAAAATGCCAGGGATTTTTTAACGACAGACGCGACAGCGCCTCATCTTGACTGCGCCAACCCATCAGAAATGCTCAAAACCTTTGTTCATCGGTGTGAAAGGCTCACCGTTATGGGTCAGCTTGAGGGTGCTGCCCGCCGTGATTTGCCCGATGCGGAAAAACTTCACCCCGGCATTGGCCAGCGCAATTTCCAGCGCACCACGTTGCGCCTCTGGCACGGTAAAGAGCAGCTCGTAGTCCTCTCCACCGGTGAGCGCATACCCAAGCGCCTGCTCAAGCGGCACCGAGTCCTTCATCGCCTGTGACAGGGGTAACTTTTCCACGTCAATGTAGGCACCCACATTGGACGCCTTCAGCACATGGCCAAGATCAGACATCAAACCATCGGACAGGTCGATGGCACTGGATGCCAGACCTCGCAAAGATTGGCCAGCAAGTACCCTTGGTGTAGGTCGGTAATGACGCTCAATCAGGTACTCACTGTGCTCCGGGCGACTTTGCTGACGTCCTCTGAGGATATCCAGCCCCAACGCAGAGTCTCCCAACGAGCCAGTAACGTAAATCCAGTCGCCGCTACGGGCACCGTAGCGTGTGAGCGCCTTGCCTTCGGGCACCTGACCATTGATGGTAACGGCTATGACCTTCACAGGGCTTTGGGTGGTATCGCCGCCAATCAGCGCGATACCATAATATTCGGCGGCCTCAAACAGGCCTTCGCTAAAGGCAGCGAGCCAGCTTTCATCCACCGATGGTAAACTAAGGCCAAGAGTAAACCAGGCTGGCTCGGCGCCCATGGCGGCCAAGTCTGACAGGTTGACGGCAAGCGCCTTGTAACCCAGTGCCCAGGCAGGCATATCGTTGAAGAAATGCACCCCTTCTATCAGGGTGTCACAGGAGATGGCAATCTGCTTGTGCTCAGCCGGTTGAACCAGGGCACAGTCGTCGCCAATACCGTGTTTAACATCCCGACGCACCGGGCCACGGCCACAGAAATACTGATCGATAAGTTGGAATTCTTTCACTGTCATTCCGGCGTCGGCCTTGATGTCGGCCCGCCGACCCATTGAAAAATGAACACCGGAAAATGAAAAACGGCACCCTCAGGCACCGTCTGTCATTTAGTTGCGTGCAACCAGCTTATCCAAAATACCGTTAACGAATTTGTGTCCGTCTTCGGCACCGAAGGATTTGGCCAGCTCGATGGCTTCGTTGATCACCACCTTGTAAGGCACGTCCTTGCGGAAAGTCAGCTCGTAGACTGCCAGGCGCAAAATGGCTTTTTCTACTGGTGACACTTCCTCAAGAGGACGATCGAGCAGGGGTTTCAGCTTTTCATCCAGCTGAGCGGTTTTGGTTGCAGCGCCAGCAAACAACTCCCGGAAGTAAGCAACATCGACACCGTCCAGCTCTTGTTCGGTCAGGAACTCGTGCTCGACATCGGCAACGTTATTGCCGCTCAGTTGCCAGGAATAGATAGCTTGGACCGCCAGGCGACGGGCCTTACGGCGCTCTGAAGGCTTCATGATTTTTCCTACTAATTACAGCTCTTTATCAATAGCATTAAGTACATTGACCATTTCCAGCAGGCCCAGAGCAGCTTCGCCGCCCTTGTTGCCGGCCTTGGTACCTGAGCGCTCGATGGCTTGCTCAATGGTATCCGTGGTCAATACACCGAAAGACACTGGAGTGTTGAATTCCAGGGAAACCTGGGCCAGTCCCTTGTTGCACTCACCGGCAACAAAGTCAAAGTGAGGAGTACCACCACGGATCACGGCGCCCAGCGCAATGATGCCGTCAAACTTGCCTGAAGCAGCAACTTTCTTGGCAGCGAGCGGCAATTCGAAGGCGCCCGGAACGCGCACTACAGTGATGTTGTCTTCGCTGACCTGGCCAAAACGCTTGAGCGTATCGATGGCGCCTGACAGCAGGCTCTCAACCACAAAACTGTTGAAACGTGATACCACAATCGCCACTTTGGCAGATTTGGCTTCGATATGACCTTCTACTATGTGCATTCTCTCACCTGGTTTAACTTAAGGCACCCGGCTTGGTGCAATCCGCCCGGACGGACCGGGACAAAAAGTGGCGCTATCATACCACAGGCTTTTGCCCCAATCCCTATGCTATTTAACTGAAATAGTGAATTACTTACTCGCCTGAGACGTACTCGGTCACTTCCAGACCAAAGCCCGACAGTGAGTGGTACTTCTTGGGTGAACTCAGGAGGCGCATCTTGTGAACCCCCAGGGAGGCCAGAATTTGAGAACCCACACCCACGCGGCGTGAAGTCCCCTGCCACTTGGCAGGCGCTGCGGCCTGGCCCTGATCTTCGGCTTCAAAGGCTTTAACCTTGGCCAGAATATCACTGTCATGTTCGTGGTTACCAAGGATAACCAGCACGCCACCTTCGCTGCCGATACGGGCCATGGCCTTCTCTAATGGCCAGGAACGTTCCTGATCCCGCTCTGAATGCAGGATATCGTTGAAGGTGTTGGTCAGGTGCACCCGCACCAGCACATTGTCATTAACGTCACCTTTCACCAGTGCATAGTGCAACTGGTTGTCGATGGTGTCGCGGAAGGTGTGCATCATAAACTCACCGAAACGGGTCGGCAGTTTACAGCTCGCCTCCCGCACCACGGTGGTTTCAGTGTTGTTGCGGTATTCAATCAAATCGGCAATGGTGCCAATCTTGATACCGTGTTTCTCGGAGAATTTTTCCAGATCCGGACGACGGGCCATGGTGCCGTCTTCGTTGAGGATTTCCACAATCACACCGGAGGGCTCTAAGCCTGCCAGCCGCGCCAGGTCACATCCAGCTTCGGTATGGCCGGCACGTGTCAGCACGCCACCTTCCTGAGCCATCAGCGGGAAAATGTGGCCGGGCTGTACCAGGTCAGAAGCCTTGGCATTCTTGGCAACCGCGGCCTGAATGGTCACGGCGCGGTCGTGGGCGCTAATCCCGGTGGTCACCCCCTGGGCGGCCTCGATGGACACGGTAAAGTTGGTGGTGAACTGGGCGTTGTTGTGACTGACCATCAATGGCAGATTGAGCTGCTGGCAGCGGGCACGGGTCATGGTCTGACAAATCAGACCACGGCCATAGGTGGCCATAAAGTTAATGGCTTCCGGGGTCACCAGTTCGGCGGCCATGATGAGGTCGCCTTCGTTTTCCCTGTCTTCATCGTCCATCAGGATCACCATTTTGCCCTGACGAATGTCTTCGATGATTTCTTCGATACTGTGTAGCGCCATTGTAAGACCTTTATTTTCTTTTAAGAGTGTGTGAATTTTAGCGGCCTGCGGGCCAAAAAACAGGGCCGGGCGCACAAAGCGGTGCTTTGACTCACCGGCGTATCAGCGCGCTCAGCGCATAAATCCGCTGCGGGCAAGCAAATCCAGGGTCACACCGCCGGAGACACTTTCTTCCCCGCGTTGCATCAATCGCTCAAGATAACGGGCAATCTGATCCACTTCGAGGTTCACCTTATCGCCCACCGCCAAATCAATCAGGGTGGTTTCCCCTGCGGTGTGGGGCACTATGGTCAGGCGAAAACGGCTGCCGTCCACTTCATTTACAGTCAGACTCACCCCGTCAATGGTAATGGAGCCCTTGTGGGCAATATAACGGGCAAGCTCGGCGGGTGCTTCAAGCCAAAACTCAATGGCTTTACCCAGGTGACTGCGACTGACCACCATGGCTCGGCCATCCACGTGGCCGCTCACCAGGTGTCCGCCAAGGCGGGTGGTTGGGGTGACAGCCTTTTCCAGATTCACCGCCTGGCCGGGACGATAGTCGCCAAAACCGGTGAGCTTCACGGTTTCAGCTGATACATCGGCAACATAACCATCGGCAAGGCATTCCACCACGGTCAGACACACGCCATTGGTGGCGATACTGTCGCCAAGGCGAACATCGGATAAATCCAGCTTGCCACTGGCGACCGTCAGGCGAATATCATCGCCCTTACGATCGATTCGTCTTAACTGGCCAACGGCTTCAATGATCCCGGTAAACATAAATCCTCTTTAGGCTCGATGCAGCAGATGCTGACACTCAGGCCACAGTGAAGGTAAAGCGCCAATCCTGGCCCACTTTACGCTCATCAATAAGCTTAAGACCCGGCACCTCGGCCATGGTCTGATAGTCGGGCAGTTGCAGCATATCGCGGCCATGGCTGCCAAGGAGTTTTGGCGCCTGATACAGCACCAGCTCATCACAAAGTCCCGCGGCGATAAAGGCGCCGGCGAGGGTTCCGCCGGCTTCAACCAGCACCCGGTTGCAGTTTTCACCGAGGTGGCTAAGCAGTGCGGCAAGGTCGATACGGCCATGGGAACCGGGCAGGATCAAACAGGTAACAAAGTCCGGCAGCGAGTGCAAAAATTTCTCATCATATGGCTCTGCAGACACCAGCAGTATCGGGCCAGTGATACCAAAGAGTTTGGCATCAGTGCTCATACGCCGCTGACTGTCTAGCACAACCCGAATGGGTTGGATAAGCTCGGGCTCCGTCAGGCTTGCTCCCAGACTGCCAAGTTCACCGTGGCGAACATTGAGGCTGGGGTCATCCAACAGCACAGTATCGATACCGGTAATCAGGGCGCAGGATTTGGCCCGAAGCCTTTGCACGTCGCGGCGCGCCTCGGGACCTGTTATCCACTTGGACTCACCACTGGACAGTGCGGTTTTTCCGTCGAGACTCGCCCCTACTTTGACGGTCACAAACGGGCGTTTACGCTCCATCCGCGACAAAAAGCCCGGGTTCAGTGCGCGCGCCTCGGCTTCCATCAGGCCGTGAGCCACTTCGATGCCAGCATCCTGAAGCAGCTTAATCCCCCTGCCCGCCACCTGGGGGTTGGGGTCGGTCATGGCCACCACGACACGCTTTAAGCCATTGTCAATCAGCGCCTTGGCGCAGGGCGGTGTGCGTCCATAGTGACTGCAGGGCTCAAGAGTGACATAGGCAGTGGCGCCCCGGGCCTTGTCTGCGGCAGCCTTGAGGGCATGCACTTCGGCATGGGGGCCGCCTGCGCGGATATGCCATCCTTCGCCAACGATGTCACCGGCGTCATTAACTATCACACAGCCCACATTGGGATTGGGTCGGGTGGTGTACTGGCCACGCTTGGCCAGCATGATGGCGCGGGCCATCATGGCGCGGTCAAGAGCGGAAAAAACGCTGTTATTACTCATGGATACAGTCCGCCGCAGTGCTTACTTCTGAAGCCTGGCAATGGCCTCTCCAAACTCAGAAACATCTTCAAAGGCGCGGTATACGGAGGCAAAGCGGATATAAGCGACCTTATCCAGCTCAATCAGGCTGTCCATCATCAGGTTGCCAACCATCTCTGAGGGCACTTCGCGCTCGCCGGTGGCACGCAAAGTTGACTTAATCTTGTTCATCGCCTGGTCAATCTGATCGATGGACACGGGGCGTTTTTCCACGGCTTTGAGCATACCGCTGCGCAGCTTTTCTTCATCGAATGGCTGACGGGTGCCATCACGCTTGATGACCCTCGGCATCACCAGTTCGGCACCTTCAAAGGTAGTAAAGCGCTCGTGGCATTCAGTGCACTCCCGCCGACGCCTTACCTGATGCCCTTCTCCCACCAGACGGGAGTCGATCACCTTGGTGTCGGTTGCGTTGCAAAATGGACAGTGCATGGGGCCTCCTGGCGTGCTGAATGAAGGACAAATTGAACCGCAATACAAATAAAAATGGCCGCTATCGCAGCGGCCATGAGTGTATCCTATTCAGGTTAAAAGGTTAACCGTAAACAGGGAAACGAGCGCACAGTTCCAGTACCTGGCCTTTCACGCGGGCAATCACGCTCTCGTCTTTGGCGTTGTCCAGTACATCACAGATCCAGTGAGTCAGCTCGCGGGCCTCGGCTTCTTTGAAACCACGACGGGTGATCGCTGGAGTACCGATACGGATACCGGAGGTGATGAACGGAGAACGTGGGTCGTTTGGTACTGAGTTCTTATTCACAGTGATGTTGGCAGCGCCCAGAGCGGCGTCGGCTTCTTTACCGGTCAGGTCGCGGCCAATCAGGTCAACCAGCATCAGGTGGTTGTCGGTGCCGCCGGAGACGATTTTGTAACCGCGCTCGAGGAATACTTCCACCATGGCTTTGGCGTTGGTCACAACCTGCTGCTGGTACACCTTGAACTCAGGCTCCAGCGCTTCTTTGAAGGCTACCGCTTTACCTGCGATAACGTGCATCAATGGGCCACCCTGACCACCTGGGAATACCGCTGAGTTCAGCTTCTTGTACAGGTCTTCATCGTTGGCAGCAGACAGAATGATACCGCCGCGGGGGCCGGCCAGGGTCTTGTGAGTGGTAGAAGTGACTACGTGAGCGTGTGGAACCGGGTTTGGATATACACCGGCCGCCACGAGACCAGCTACGTGAGCCATGTCCACAAACAGGTAAGCACCAATTTTGTCTGCGATTTCACGCATGCGGGCCCAGTCAACGATGCCGGAATAGGCGGAGAAACCGCCAATCATCATCTTTGGCTTGTGCTCAACGGCCAGACGTTCCATTTCGTCGTAGTCAATCTTGCCGGTTTCATCGATACCGTAAGGAATGATGTTGTACAGCTTGCCAGAGAAGTTTACCGGTGAGCCGTGGGTCAGGTGACCACCGTGGGCCAGGTTCATACCCAATACAGTGTCGCCTGGCTGCAGCAGGGTCATGTACACGGCGCTGTTGGCCTGAGAGCCGGAGTGTGGCTGTACGTTGGCGAAAGTGGCACCGAAGAGTTCTTTGGCGCGCTCGATGGCCAGGGTTTCCACGATGTCGACGTACTCACAACCACCATAGTAACGCTTACCAGGATAACCTTCGGCGTACTTGTTGGTCAGCTGTGAACCCTGAGCCTGCATCACGCGGGGAGAAGTGTAGTTCTCGGAGGCAATCAGCTCGATATGCTCTTCCTGGCGAAGGGTTTCGTCTTCAATCGCCTTGAACAGCTCGGGATCATAGTCGGCAATATTCATGGTCTTCTTCAGCATTGGTCACTCCAGCTGGCAAATCTTATAGGTAGGGTTGCGCGGTATTCTACTCTGCAATCGATCACAATCCCAGCCGCAATATGATGAAAATCCCTCTCTGTACCGATGACTGTGTTTCATCATCAAAACAACCTGTCTGGTGAATGGGATTTCACATCGCCATCTGGAGAATAGTGCCCCGACTTGGTAAACTTCGGCCAATTTTCAGCGCTTAATTCTATTTGTAAATCGCAGAGAGACGACATGGCTCAGTTTGTTTACAGCATGCTGCGGGTTGGCAAAATCGTGCCGCCCAAGAAGCAAATCCTTAAAGACATCTCCTTAAGCTTCTTCCCCGGCGCCAAGATTGGTGTTCTGGGTCTGAACGGTTCAGGTAAATCCACGTTGCTGCGCATCATGGCCGGTATCGACACCGAAATCGAAGGTGAAGCCCGCCCCATGCCCGGCCTCAAGATTGGCTACCTGCCACAGGAGCCACAGCTTGATCCGAATCAGACAGTGCGTGAAGCCATCGAAGAAGCCGTTGGCGACGCCAAGCGCGCCCTGACCCGTTTGGATGAAGTGTACGCCGCCTATGCCGAGCCGGACGCCGACTTCGACGCCCTGGCCAAGGAGCAAGGTGAGCTTGAAGCCATTATTCAGGCCCAGGATGCCCATAACCTGGACAACATCCTCGAGCGCGCCGCCGACGCCCTGCGTCTGCCGGACTGGGATGCCAGGATTGAAGTGCTGTCAGGTGGTGAACGCCGACGGGTGGCCCTGTGTCGTCTGCTGCTGGAAAAACCGGAGATGTTGCTGCTGGACGAACCCACCAACCACCTGGACGCCGAGTCTGTAGCCTGGCTTGAGCACTTCCTGCAGGAATACTCAGGTACGGTAGTGGCCATTACCCACGACCGTTACTTCCTCGACAATGCCGCCGGCTGGATTCTGGAACTGGACCGCGGCGAAGGTATCCCATGGCAGGGCAACTACTCCAGCTGGCTTGAGCAAAAAGACGCCCGTCTGAAGCAGGAAGCCGCCACCGAGAGCGCCCGTCAAAAGACCATCTCCAAGGAACTCGAGTGGGTGCGTCAGGGTGCCAAGGGCCGTCAGTCCAAGGGCAAGGCCCGTATGAACCGCTTTGAAGAGCTGAACAACTCCGATTACCAGCGCCGCAACGAGACCAACGAGCTGTTTATTCCGCCCGGACCACGTCTCGGTGACAAGGTGATTGAGGTGCGTAACCTCACCAAGAGCTATGGCGATCGTGTGCTTATCGATAATCTGTCGTTCTCGGTGCCCAAAGGTGCCATCGTGGGCATTATCGGTGCCAACGGTGCCGGCAAATCCACTCTGTTCCGTATGCTGAGCGGCGCCGAACAGCCTGACAGCGGCGAGATTGAGATCGGTGAAACCGTGAAAATCGCCTCGGTTGAGCAGTTCCGTGACTCCATGAACAACAAGGCCACCATCTGGGAAGAAATTTCCGGCGGTCAGGACATCATGCGCATCAACAACATGGAAATCCCAAGCCGCGCCTACGTGGGCCGCTTTAACTTCCGTGGTGCGGATCAGCAAAAGATCATCGGCACCCTGTCCGGTGGTGAGCGTAACCGCGTGCACCTGGCCAAGCTGCTGCAGGCCGGCGGCAACGTACTACTGCTCGACGAACCCACCAACGATCTGGACGTGGAAACCCTGCGTGCCCTCGAAGAAGCCCTGCTGGAATTCCCCGGCTGCGCCATGGTGATTTCCCACGACCGTTGGTTCCTCGACCGTATCTGTACCCACATCCTCGATTACCGTGATGAGGGCCAGGTGAACTTCTACGAAGGTAACTACACCGAGTACTCTACCTGGCTGAAGAACACCTACGGCACCGATGTGGTTGAGCCGCACCGCCTCAAGTACAAGCGCATGACCAAGTAAGCCCTGATATTGACAATTGGCTTGAACGCTCAAGGAGACCTCAGGGTCTCCTTTTTATTTACCAATACATATCAGTAAGTTGAGCAAATAACATCCTTGTCGTTTTTAACTCGTTTCTTTCTCTATTCACTCCGAACGCGCCTTTTTCAGAGTTATACTGCGGCGCATTAGCAGCAAAGGTGATGCTATTGGGGCATCGCTTGAATCCATTCCCGAGGTATCGAGTGAAGTCCGTACTAACCCGGTTTTTTCCCCACCAGAGCAGGTACTCCCGGCGTGCCCATAGCAGTGGCGCAGGCTTGAGTAGCAGTCGCGCAGGCTTGATGAGTACCGCCTTGATGGGTGTGGCGATGTTAGCTATGGCAAGTGCATCCCAGGTGATGGCCAAAATGCCTGAGGTTTTACAGGCAGAAACGGGCTCTGATGCCGATACAGACTTTCATGATGGCCCCTATGTCATTCTCAATGATGCGCGCCAAAAACAGGCCCATTGGGTATGTCACCGCCGATTAATCACCACAGACGTCAGCATCAGGCTGCAGCGCCCGAAACACTGCGGCGCCCTGCCCCAGCCCACCCTGTTTGGGCCCTATGCAATAGATGCTGATCATGTCAGCGGCGTGAAAACCCTGGTTGCTCTCAGTGATGTCCATGGCCAATATCAGGTGCTGAAGACACTACTGAAGGCCCATGGCGTAATTGATGATACAGGCAACTGGGCACTCAAAGACGGCCATCTGGTCATGACCGGCGATATGTTTGACCGGGGGCCTGAGGTTAACGAAGTGCTCTGGTTCATGTACGAACTCGACCGGGCTGCACGCGCCGCCGGTGGCATGGTGCACCTCTTGATGGGCAACCATGAGCAAATGGTGCTTCAGGGCGACTTACGCTACGTCAACGATCGTTACCGTATCAGCAGCGCCCTCATCGGTCGCCCCTACGATGCCCTCTACGACAGGGATACCGAAATCGGTCAGTGGCTTCGGAGTAAAAACACCCTGGTAAAGATAAACGATATGCTGTTTATGCACGGCGGCGTTAGCCCGGAGTGGCTGGAGCGCGGCCTGACCATCACCCAGGCCAACGACCTGTACCGCAAACATATCGACGATGAAAAAGCCACACTCAAGACAGACCCGTTACTGAACTTCCTCTTTTATAAGGGCGGCCCCACATGGTATCGGGGTTACTTCAAGTCAGAGCTGGATGAGTCGCAAATCGATGCTCTGCTTAAGCACTTTGGAGTCAACCACATAGTGGTTGGCCATACCTCTCAAACCCGGGTGCTTGGTCTTTACGACAACCGCATCATCGCCATCGATTCTTCCATTAAGCTGGGTAACGCCGGGGAATTGCTTTGGGTTGAGGGGAGCACCTTGCTTCGGGGCAAATACGATGGCAGCAAATCACCACTTATCAGTGATTAATCCCTAACCTTTCCCACACAGTTTCTCAGAAACAGCCAGAGGCATGAGAAACGCGGCGTACTATACTCAGACACAACGCCGCCTTTCCCGCCGCTGGAACCCGCTTTATGTCGCCCAAGCGCTTAACCTTGCTGATATGCCTGCTACTGCCATTGTGGGGTATAGCGCAGGAGCCCAAAACCCTGACGTTGGTGGCCACCGACCTTCCCCCTTTTTACGCTGAATCACTGGATCATTTCGGCCCCGTGGCGGTTCTGGTATTGGAGGCACTGCAGCGCAGGGGCTATCAGGTAGAGCTTAAATTCTATCCCTTTATTCGCGCCACTGCGCTTATTAAAGCCGGCAAAGCCGACGCCATTATTGGCCTGTGGTATCGGGCCGAACGGGAAAGCTGGGCCTATTATTCAAGGCCCCTGCAGGGCACAGAAATTGTTTTTATGGCCAGAAAGCAAGACCACATTGGCTATCATCAATTGTCAGAACTCCAGGACAAACGGATTGGAATAAGCCGGGGCTATGCCAACCCGGCGGCCATTGCCAGCAACAAATTACATACTGAAGAGGCCGACTCTGATGAAACGAATCTACGCAAACTGCTGTTAGGTCGGGTGGATTTAATCGTAATAAGCCGCAATGTGGCACAGCATCTTATCGCCCACAGCCCGGCTGAATATCAGGGGCAATTCGAGTTTGTGGGTGAGCCCCTGGCAAAGGAGGTGTTTCATCTTGGGGTGTCCAAAACGCGGGAGGGAAACGTTCAGCTGCTTGAAGATTTCAATCAGGCCATTGTGAGTATGGAAGAAGATGGCAGCATGGCCGCCATCCTCTCCCCTTTGAATACAACGCTGAACTGAGCCCGGCGCAGCAAAACGTGTGGGATACCCACACCAAAGCACTGAAGCGCCTTCGCTCAGCGTGCCATTGCCTCATCCAGTGTCCGGGCCTTCTGGGCCGCGAAATCGTGGCTCAGGGGCACGCATTCGTGAACCTCGCTGGCGTAAACCCGGACCCCTTTGGCAGCCATGGCAGAGTTAGCCAACCTCTGACCCACAAGCTCCGCCATATTGCGCCTGGTGTCTGCGGCATACCAACTGAAGTCGTACACACCATCACCTACATTGGTGCTGATGAAGCACTTGAACGACTCGCGTTCGGCGCGCACCGGCGCCTCTGTCGCGGCCGATGCCATGGAAGAAAAACTCAACGCCACCAGCATGGCGACAACAGGGATGTCAATTTGCATAGTAATAAATCTTCCGGGTATTCATGCCACCACCGATACATTTCTCGTCGCCAGGCGGGCAACCATCACAGTGTTCGTTGTTATCTTCACAGCGGGTTTTCACCATCAATTCAGGCGCCTTGCCGATGCCAATCAGATACATGGCTTCGCTGCTTGGCACCACAAGCTGTGGTGTATCCGGCACACTTTCGCCCATTTCCAGATAGGTTTGATTGTAAGACCGGGTCCCCTTGTGCAAATCAAAGCCATAGAGATAGCCTTTACCCGGGATGAGACACTGATTGGTACCGGGAGCACCGGCGCTGCCGGGTACGTATGAGGTAAAAAACACCCGCCCCCTGATTATGGAGCCCGCAGACAGGCTCTTCTCGCCTTTACGGGTGAAATTGTAATACCAGCCCCGCAGCGTACCAAAACGCACCTCTTCTTCTTTGGTGGTTGGAGGCGAGCTGGTGACATCATACAAATCCGCCAAGGTCAGGGCCGATGGCGGCAGCCTGTCTTTATTACTGCCATCGAAGGACCTTATACCGATATTGCGGTCCTGCAGGGTGAAGAACATGTCTTCACGCTGGTCATCCTGAGGGGCGGGACGAATACCACTGCCCACCACCACGGCATCATAGGGAATGGTCTGGACTGTGGTTACTGTGGTGGTGCGACCTTTCTCACGGCTGGTGTATTCCAGGGTATTGTTCAATGCCGTTTGGGCCACCACGGGAGCTGCAAAAAATCGCCTGTCGGAGCCTGTTGTCATGCCGCCAAGGGAGGCAAACTTAAAGGCAGACCAACGCCTGTTGGCATCTTTGGGCGTGGCCCCCGGTAAATCCATGCGCCACACGTTGCCGCCGGTATCTGTGGCGTAGATACGGTCTGTGAGGCCATCGTTATTGGCATCGAGTACCGCCACTTCGTTGGGAATACTGTCTTTGATGCCGGGCATCACAGTCATGTTACCGGCATTATTGGGGCCAAAGGCGTGCACCAGAGCGCCGGTCGCGGCATCCACAATAAACACCGCCGTACCCAAATTATCCGGTGTACCCACGCCGGGGATATCCTTGTTTGACGGGCTGTAGCCACCACCCAAAATCAGAACCGGGCTGGACTCTCTGCCCGGGATAAAGGTCACTACAGGCTTGGACCAACTTTGGCCGAGCAAATCCATTCCCGGGCTATTGCCATCAATACGCCACATAAAACGTGGCGCATCCGGATTGGTGATATCCAGGGCATAGTAGGCATCGCCACCGCGGCGAAGACCGAAAAACAGCCAGGCCTTTTGAATACCGGAAGCGCCGTTTTTCACCCAGGCGACGGGTGAGCCATCAATGCCGTACACAGAGTGGCGACCCGACGGCAGGTTTTCCCGCAGCGTGGCCTGCTTTGGCAGCATTTCCCACGGCAGATAAGCCCAGGATTCAGACACACTGGTGCCTTCATCTTTAAACATGTGCAGCACACCGTGGTTGGTGCCCACTATCACCCGAATATCCGGTGAACCCTCGCTGCCAAAGTTGATGGCAAGCGGTTTGGAGTGCAGGGGGTCGCCCATAACATCGGCGCGCATCTCGGTGCGATCGCCGTTGTCATTGTCGTCATCCACGTCCACACCTCGGGCCCAGTCAATCAGGCTCGCGACTTCTGACTCCTCCACCCCGAGCAAGGTGGCAAGGGCACCGTCACCACCGGCCTTGGTTCTGGCGGCGCTCAGCGTCAGCGGCTTCAGCCCGCCGACGTCCGACAACAGATTGCGGTCCCTGGCCTGCATTCGCTGCAACATACCGGCAGCACCGCCACGGCGCACATCATTACCGTCACCCGCGCTGCAATCAGCGCTGCTGCTCCAATGGGAGCAAGCGGTCTTGGCGATATTGCCATCGCCGTCAATGACCTTGGCCTTGCTGGCATCTATGATGTCGCCACTGTCGGTGACCTTGAATTTTTTGAGATTCCCGCTCCAACGTGGCCCCCGGTTTGGCAAAAACATCGAGTAGTAAACGGAATCGAAGGTCCGGATACGGTTGAAGTTGTTGCTGGCCACGGCGGGGGCGGTGAAGCTGGCATTCTTTTCGAGAATGTTTTTAAACACCTGCATCAGTGATTTCTGCAAGTCATCCACGTTGGTTGCATCATAATACTTGCCACCGCCCTTTTCGGCAGTATGACGCAGCAGGCCAGCCGCCGACGCTGCGCCCTGACTGAAACCAATGGTGTAAGTAGATACACTCTGCTTCCCCGTCATATTGGGGTTGACATCTTGGGTGTTCATCCAGGAAGAGAGCGAGCTTAAATAACTGGCAGGGCTGGAGGTATAGGCATCAACGCCGCCGGTTAAGTCATACACCAGCTGATTGGCGTTACTGTCGCGGGTGGGCTCACCATCAGTCACATAGACGATATAAGCGCGATTCTGGCAAGTCTTGAATGGCGACTTATAGCGGCTATTTGCATCAATGGCGTCTTTGTCGCGATAGGGTTTCAGGGTAGGGTCGTCATCACCAAACCAAACTTCACCGCCGGAAAAATACCGGTATGCCTCGTAGAGGGTTTCACACAGCGGGGTCCAGGTTGTCCCTTTCAGTAAATCGACGGCTTCAATCAAATCCTTTTTATTGCTGGCGGTGGCAGGTTTAATGCCAGCGATAATACGTCCACCGTCGTCATAGCCTTCGTAAACGTTACTGTTAAAAATGGCCAAACCAAAATCCACACCCGGCGTAGTTAACAGCACATTAGTCACCGCTTCCTTGGCGATATCGATACGGGTTCGATTGACCTGCTTTTTCTTGCTGTGATACCAGGTAAGGTAAGTTTTTGTGTACAGAGTGACGACTCTACCGGTACCAAATCCGGTATTTTTTGCCTTGGACATCGCCAGCTCTTTGGTTGCCTCCTTGCTGCCGCTGGAGACCCGAAAAAAGGGAGAAGGACTGCCCCGGCGACCCTCGCCGTCTACCGGAAGACCATCTTTGGCGACACTGCCGTTGTCGTAATTTTTATCCTGAATATCTTCAAAACACTCCACCATGCGAATGCTGGCGCCGTCACTGCGGGGAAACTCCTCCCAGCTACCGGTTTGCCCACTGTAAACATAGTGGCGCATAAAACCCGTGAAAACACCCTGCTCTTTAAGGAATTCAAAAGAGCTGGCACAGGCATTGCGTTTGAAGGTAAAGAAGCGCTTTTCAGCGGGGTTTGCCGGATTGGGCGGCGCTTCTGCCGCATCCAGGCTGTAATAGACTTGTTCACTCTCTGACAGGTCCCCGTCTGCACTGGAAAACGATGGATTCACACCATATACAGTGGTATCCATGCTGCCTGAGTTATCAAAGATAACCAGCACCTGTGGTCGCTCATCCGAGCGATTGGAGGACTCATATACATACAAAGACGTGTCATCCGCATACAGGGGCGTCCACAAGAGGCAAGCCATTGCACCGATTAGACCCGCCATTATCTGTCTGACCGATGGCCTGACGCACGCGCAAGCCCTCAGGCCTGCAGCCAAGGTTGAAGGTGGAATTTCGTTACTCATAGTCAATCCAGGGTAAAATTATCAAGCCGCCCCTGACTGCGCAGAGGTCAGATGTCAGCATTCATGGCGGGAGGCTGTAATTATTTTTGAAAGACTGCACCAACCCACAATATGGCCTCGTTATTTTTGACCATAAAAGCAATGCCAAACAGAGTGTCCTACATAAGTTTTATCAGGTAAATTTTTTAATATGTGAATTTATTAAATCTATATAAAACAATAAATTAAAAACAAACAAAAACGCTTTTATCGAACAGCATTCAAAATACAAACCAAACCAATAAAAATGCATTTTTCAGTACGTGAGACGGCAAATCCTTCATGACCATCCTGTCTGTTGCTTTGCCATTACATAACGTACAATAGCCAGCAAAACAGGGAGTTCCATCAGAGGGAAGCTAATGAACCGGCCGTGTCTACGCTCAGTAATGTCTATCGTTTTTTTGCTGTTTTCCACCATGGTCAGCAGTAACGAAACCAGCATCCGACTCGCCGCCGAAGACAGCTGGCCTCCTTTTGCCGATGCCGCCGGTGAAGGGTTATCTCACCGCCTGATAGCCAAAGCATTCGCCCTCGAAGGTATCTATGTTGACACCCTGGTGGTGCCGTACAATCGGGGGCTGATCCTCACCGAACAAGGCAAGGTGAATGCGGTGTTTAACGTGGCAATGCAACAAAACACCCGCGAGCGCTTTTGGTTTGGTGAAGAGCCCCTGTTTGTTGCTACCGCCTCTTTCTATCAGCTAAGCCGCAATGCCCCCTTGGCGAAAGACAAATGGTCTCTTCCGAAAGACACCCGCGTGGGCATAGTCAGGGGCTATGAATATGGCGATGAGTTTGACAGGCTGCCCAACATGGTGCTGAAAATCGTCGATAACCAGTATCAGCTGATTAATCTGCTGCTGACCGACAAGGTCGATGCCGTGGTGATGTATGACAGAGTCGCCGCCCAGTTTCTCTATACCATGGGGGTCAGCGGTGAAGTGCGTGCCGTAATGGCCAATCACAGCAGCGAGCTGTTTCTGGCATTCGATAAACATAATCCTGACTCACCGGCCCTGGCTGATGCACTGGACAAAGGCCTGAGACAACTTAAGGCCAGCGGCGAATACCACAGCCTGATTGCCGGTGTCACATCCGCCCCAGAGGGTTTGAGAAAAACTGCCGGCGGGGTAAACTGAGCCAGTTTTTCACACTGCGAGCCCTTCATGTCACAACCTGATTTCAGCCAAGCCAGATGCCACAGTTATCCGGTACAGATTTTTTACGAAGATACCGATTTCTCCGGCGTGGTGTATCACGCCAACTTCATCAAGTACTTTGAGCGGGCCAGAGAGCAGGTAATAGGCGCAAATGAACTGCGTCGCCTGTGGCTTGAGCAGGGATTGGGCTTTGCTGTGTATCGCTGTGACATGGTGTGCAACGAAGGCGTTGAATTCGCCGACATCGTGGAGGTTAGAAGCCGGGTACTGATTGAAAGTAAGTACCGCACCCTGTGGCAGCAGGAAATCTGGCGCGAAGGAGGTTCACGTCCGGCTGTGAGCGGCTATATCGAAATGGTCTGTTTGAACCAGCAACGCCAACTCACCCCCATGCCAGCACAACTGATGGCAAGCTTACTGGAAGCTTAATCAGGCACGTCTGGCAATGCCAAGCCGCCGCAGGTCCATTTCCAGCTCCAATGCCCGCATCGGCCTGGCGAAATATTGCCCCTGAATATTATCGGCGCCCATGGCAGCCAACATTTTGCGAAGGGCATCGGATTCCACGCCCTCAACCGTCACCTCAAAACCAAGGCGCTTGGCCAGCTGGATGCTGGTGGTCATAATATTGCGTGCACGCTCTTGTTCCATGATGCCATCGAGGAACGCACGGTCGATTTTCACCTCATCAGCAGGCAAGTCTTTGAGGTAGGCCAGTGAAGAGTGACCTGTGCCAAAGTCATCAATGGCGACCTTCACCCCCATTTCCCTGAGCTTGACGATATTTTCAGTGGCGCGGGCCAAATTGGACATCAGGGTACTTTCAGTGATTTCCAGCGCCAAGACCTCACCGGGCAGCTGATAACGCGCCAGCGCTGCCTGTACCATCGTGGGCAGATTGCCTTCCTGCATATCCTCCACCGACAGATTCACCGCCACCCTAATATGTATGCCTTCGGCGCGCCAGCGCACCTGCTGCATCAACACTTGCTCCAGTGCCCAGGCACTGACCAAATCGATCATTCCCGCATATTCTGCCAGCGGAATAAACTCGGCGGGAGATATCAATCCCAGATCAGGATGTTCCCAACGGATAAGCGCCTCGACCTGCTCACAGCCACCGTGGTGCAGCGATTCTTTGGGCTGGTATACCAGATACAATTGATTATGCGCCAACGCCTTTGGCAAGCTGTTGATAATAAAAAGTTCACGACGTTGACTGATATCGTCGTCCTGTTGATAAGCCGCCAGCATATCTTTGTCGCTGCGGGCACGCTTAAGTGCCAGATCGGCGCGCCTGAGCATTTGGCTGACATCTGCATGGTGCTGTGCCAGTTGCACATACCCCATTTGTAATCTGACCGAGACAGGGGTGTCCTGAATACTGAAGGGCTGCTGCAACAGTTGCTTAATCTCCAACAGCCCTTTTTCGTCCAGACAGGTGTCGAAATAGAGCAAAAATTCATCGCCATTCATGCGCGCCATCTGGCGGGGCTTTTTCGGCATTAAACGTAAACGGTCGGCAAATAATTGCAGCAGGGTATCGCCAAAAGCGAAACCGAACAGATCGTTTACGTAGCGGAAACGATAGAGATCTATTAATACCAGGGTGCCGGATGTGAGCGGCATGGAGTGGGTAATGGCCCGCTTGAAACCAACCCGATTGGGCAAGCCGGTAAGCTTATCCTTGGTGGTATGCAACGGTGTATGCAGCAATACATGCTGAATCGCCTGAACCAGGGCTGAAAAAGACTCAGGGATATCAGTCAACATCAGGGGCTGGCGCTGCTCGCCTTTACTGAGCAACTCCTGCGTAAGACGATGAAGAAACAACTCAGTACTGCGCGAGTAGCGATACCAAAGCCACGCCAGTAAGAATAAGCAGGCAGCCAGGAAGGCAATCAGATAAACCATGGGCTAGACCTTAACACTGCGCCTCCTTAGCTTGAGAATAGAACGGGGCCTGATCCATGGCAGAGTGACCCCTGCCCCGGCCCGTATTACTCGTAACTTGCCTTGATGGAATGATAACTGTCAAGGAAGGCATCGCTGCCCAAATCTTCCGGGCTCACCGGCAGGCCGCGTTTTACAAATACGTCCAAACGCTGTTCAAGTTCATTGCCCGCCCTGAGCTCACCCGTGTAGAAGGCGGCTGCGCGAATAAAATCGAGATAACTGACATGATCGCCCAAATAAGGCAAATCTGCCCAGCGTTCGACCACTTCCATCACCTCAGGCGCAAAGTCCCAACTCTTGAGTACCGCACGGCCGATGGGGCCCTGCATCTTGCGCACCAGTGAGCGCAGGTGCTCTATGGTGGTGAACATCTCAGGATGGGCTTCTGCCTCTGTCAGTACCGGCAGGGCGCCAATATTGTGTACCAGCCCCGCCAGTGTCAGGGTGTCGTAATTCAGACCACTGCCCGGATGCTTTTTGTTGTATATCTGCAGCAACGAACAGGCGGCAGCGGTCACATCAATGGAGGTACGCCACACTTCATCCATGACTTCCCACACCATTTCATTGGTGGAGATAAACAGCTGCTCCATGGCCACAGAAGTCGCAATGGATTTTATTTGAGTGAGACCGATGCGAGTAACGGCTGAATTGATGTTTTCTGCCGGTACACCACGGCTATAAAGGGCGCTGTTGGCCACTTTAATGATACGGGCAGAAATGGCAGCATCCTGACCAATAATTTCTGCAACCTGTTTAAGACTGGAATCGGGCCTTCCCACCACTTCCTGAACTCTCATAGCGACTTCAGGCAAGGTTGGCAAAATCAGGGCATCGTCCTTCAGCTTTTTCAGCAATCCGACCAAAAGCTGGTGCTCGTTCGACATCTTGGCTCCCATCAAAAGGTTATTCTATTTATTGGTGCAGTATACCAGCCCAAACTAACAGGCGAAGTGCAAAATAACATCATACGACGACAAACCCGCAACATTTTAGTCTAACCCACCCGGAATATCCGACCTACGCACTCAGATTTGCACTGAGGGGCTATGATTGAGTAAAATGCCGCCCCCGCGAGTCGCGTCCACTTTTATACTTTCTTCGGGAATGAATATGTTTAAACCTGAGCTTCTGTCGCCGGCAGGCACACTGAAAAACATGCGCTACGCCTTTGCCTATGGTGCAGATGCCGTGTATGCGGGTCAGCCCAGATACAGTCTGCGCGTCCGCAACAACGACTTTAAACTGGAAAACCTGAAGACAGGTATTGAAGAGGCTCACAGCCTTGGCAAAAAATTGTATGTGGTGAGCAACATTGCCCCCCACAACGCCAAGCTGAAAACCTATCTCGACGACATGGCGCCCGTGGTTGCCATGAAGCCGGACGCCCTCATCATGTCAGACCCAGGCCTGATTATGATGGTACGCGAAGCCTTCCCTGACCAGGTCGTGCACCTGTCGGTACAGGCCAATGCCATCAACTGGGCCTCGGTTAAGTTCTGGCAGTCGGTTGGCATCAAGCGCGTTATTCTGTCCCGCGAGCTGTCGCTGGATGAAATCGAAGAAATCCGTCAGCGCTGCCCGGACATCGAGCTCGAAGTGTTCGTACACGGCGCCCTGTGTATGGCCTACTCTGGCCGCTGCCTACTGTCTGGCTATATTAACAAGCGCGACCCCAACCAGGGCACCTGCACCAATGCTTGCCGTTGGAAGTATGACGCCCACGAAGCCACCGAAAACGAAGCCGGTGACGTTGTGGCCATCCACACCCCGGAAAGTGCCGTGCAGCTGGAAACCCCAACGCTCGGAAACGGCCCTGCCACCGACAAAATCTTCCTGCTGCAGGAAGAAAACCGTCCCGGGGAATACATGCCAGCCTTTGAAGACGAGCATGGCACCTACATCATGAACTCCAAAGATCTGCGTGCCATCCAGCACGTGGAGCGTCTGGCCAAAATTGGCGTGGATTCACTGAAAATTGAAGGCCGTACCAAGTCCTTCTACTACGTGGCCCGTACTGCTCAGCTGTACCGTCAGGCCATTGAAGATGCCGTGGCCGGTCGTGGTTTTGACCCACACCTGATGACCCGCCTCGAAGGTCTGGCTCACCGCGGTTACACCGAGGGCTTCCTGCGTCGCCACGTGCACGATGAATACCAGAACTACGACTACGGCTATTCCATCAGCGACAGCCAGCAGTTTGTGGGTGAATTTACCGGTAAGCGCAACGAAGCAGGCCTGGCCGAAATCGATGTGAAAAACAAGTTCATTGTGGGCGACAGTGTTGAGCTGATGACCCCCCAGGGCAATATCAACCTGACCGTAGACACCCTCTACAACCGTAAGGGTGAAGCCGTTGATGCCGGTCTGGGTTCAGGCCACATGGTGTACCTGCCGGTGCCTGCCGAGGTGGATGTGAACATGGGCGTGCTGCTGCGCAACCTGCCAAACGGCAACAACACCCGTAATCCACACGGCGAAGCGGAAGTGATCCCCACCAAGGTGGAATAATCATCGCCATGCATGAAAAAGGCTGCGATTTTCGCAGCCTTTTTTATTGCACCAAACCCTAAGGGTAGATGGACCGAGAGCGCCCAAAACCACCTGAGTGCTTTCATCTGAGCAGGAAAATGTCGCGTGCTGAAGCTGCCAATAGACCAGTTAGAGTTCAAAGCGCTGTTTCAGCGACTGCAACAGGGTTGCCGAACCGCAAAGGCGCCATTCGAGCCAGTTGTCCCACTCCAGTTTCAAGGTATCACCGGCTCTTACCAGCTCGTAGCTGTCATAATCGATGCCTTTGTCAAAGGCAAAGGGGCTGTACTGGGCTTTTACCCGCCACCCCTCCGCCTTGAGGCTTTCAATGACCTGATTTCCCTTATCTGTCGCGACCCATTCCAGCATCATGGCATTTCTCCTTTGCCTGCGAGCAAATCTGCTGCATCCAAAATACGTTCAGACTCACCAAGTTTGACTGCTGCACTGTTCACCCTTTTCACGGGCCTAATGCAATAGCCTCGGTCAGTCGCTGTATAAAAAAGTAGCACAGCTCCATGACACTTTGTATGCAACTTTCGCCGATACTGTGACTTGAATGGGTTTCAGAATAAAGGGAAGCGTCCTATGCAGGCCACCACCACAACCCTACCCATCTGACGCAGTTTCCCGTGATGCCGGGTTAGGTTTTGCCACGCCCCCATGGTAGAATCCCGCCTCCCCGATGGCCTCAGTGCTAAAATAAGCAGCACAGGCACATCGTTACCAATTGGGAATGGCATTAGGCCAGCAATTTTGAGTGACGCAGCCGTTCACGGCAGATAAATTTTGAGGTTTTTCAAGGCCATGGCCTTAATAATTGACGACAGCTGTATTAACTGCGATATGTGCGAACCCGAGTGTCCCAACCAGGCGATAGCCATGGGCGCTGAGATTTACGAAATCGACCCGGATCGCTGCACCGAGTGTGTGGGCCATTACGACAAGCCGACCTGTGTGTCTGTTTGCCCCATCAACTGCATCGACCCCGACCCGGCGCACCCTGAGAGTCAGGATGAGCTGCTGATAAAATACGCCCGCCTCACCGGCAAGCTCTGAGGTCTCACCTGCTAACATTAAGGCTTCACCGGTAAACACCAAGTCAGTCTTGGCCCACGTTACTGGGCTTGGCCACACGGCTACCGGTGCGAGTCACCCCAAGTTCAGACAGCATTCCCAGCATCATCACCCCCAGTAAAACAGCCAGTACCACGGCCCCAAATCGGGTGAGGGACGAGGTGAGAGAGCTGGTGCCATCATGGCTGATGACCTGATAAACCAGCATGACAAAGCTGCTCATCAGCAGTTGATACTCTGCCATGGATACCCTGTGTTCCAGCGCCGTTGCACTGCCCCACAAGGCCAGGGCAATGGCAAACAACATCAACAGCCACCAGTGCATATCCAGCCAAAATGCCAACAATAAGGGTAATGTCAGCAGCACTCCCACCGCGGTCGTCCACAGCCTTTGCCGTCCATTGTGGGTTCCGGCCATGGGATTGGGATCTTTGATGAGATTGGCAAGCGTAATAGCGATAAGCAGGCTCTGACTGTTATCCGAATCAATCAGCAAAAATATTACCAGTAATAAAAATAGTGACTTAACAACAATTTTAAGCCAGTGACTGGGGGTTACTTCCCAGGCCGTGTCAGCCTCGGCGCCCAGCTCTTCCCCTGGAAACAGCCAAAATACCAGATACACCATCACAATGGCGCCCACGAAGTTGGCCGCCAGTACCAGCGGTAAGTCAGATACTGTCGTGGCAAATTGCCAGTGCAATATAGTCACCATGATCCCAAGAATCATCATCATAGTCCCGACGATATCTTTGGGGTTCAGGTGGATTCGCGACAGGCTGTAGAAGAGCACCGCAAATAAAAACATCCAGGAGCCGGTGCCCGTTCCCGACAGCAGAATACCGGCAGCATGCTGCACCATGGCGGCAGCCACCACTACCATGCTGAGTTTCGACAGAACCTGCAGTGAGGGGCGTCCCGGCATCAGGGTGAGCATGATCACCGCAAATACCGACACCAACATGGGCAACGGGTTTTCCAGATAATGGAGTACAAACAGCGGTACCAGCGCAGCTACGGCGATTCTCAGGATTGGGTTAGCCCTGCTGGAAAAGCCTTTGAAATACCAAAGGCGAAGTCCCTCGGTGCGTTCAGGAGACATAAGTCAGCTTACTCCAGCACCACAGCCACAGTTGGGCAAGGGTCTCTCCCACACTGCTTTCACCGGTGTAAAACGCCACTGTCACCTGAGAGCCAAAACGCAGCTCGTTGGCCATGGGCGCCGTGTCGAAACGGATATGTACAGGGAATCGCTTTGCTTGTTGCTTGCCGGTTTGGGCGGTTTCAAAGCCCGTAGTCTGGTCGATGTTGTTGGCCCCCCCACTGCCCCAGCCGATGCTGTCCACCACGCCTTCAAATACCCGTCCGGGCAAGGCATCGAATACCAGACCAACCTTTCCGCCTTCGCGAATATGCTCAAGGGAGTTTTCCCGCATCATGGCTGAAATCCAGACCTCACGGGGATCGATAAACGTCAGCGCCGGCTGTCCGGGCGCCATGTATTGACCCGGTGACAGCTGCACATTGGTGACCACACCCCGGGAGGGTGCCACCACCCGGGTGCGCTTAAGATCCAGTTCGGCCTTGGCCAGAGCTGCCATGGCGGCTTTGAGTTCTGGATTATTTTCCCCTACAGGCCCCAGATTTTGTTTGGCCTGTAATAAAGACGCCTGCGCAGCCTCCAGACTGGCTTGGGCACGCTGGGCAGCTTCCCTTGCATTATCCAGCTCTGCCTGGCTGAGCACGCCCCGCTCGGCGAGGGTTTCAACCCGGGTAGCCTGAGCCTTGGCGTTATCCAGCGCGGCGCGGGCATCACCCACCTTGGCCTGGGCAACCTGCACTGCAGCGGTGCTGGCACCCAGACTTTGCCCCACCCGTTCCAAATCGGCCTGGGCTTTTTCGCGGGCAATCTGATACTGGGTTGCATCTATCTCAAACAGGAGTTCACCGGCCTCAACCCGCTTATCGTTGTCCACATTCACCTGGACTATGTTTCCCGCGACTTCAGGGGTAATACGCACCAAATAAGCGTGTACAAACGCCTGGGTCGTCATGGGTGTCACCCGGTCGGCCCAGAGGCTGTAAAGCCAGATGCCAAGAACGGTTACAAAGAGGTAAGTACTGATTTTTTTGGATGTGTTGGCGGACTGAGGCATAGCGGCTTTCCCTCCGATTAATGACGTTATGCTAGCGCGCCTGCGCTTTTCTCGCCACCGACAAGACCGCGTTAAGGCTATATAAGCAAAAGAAAAACGCCCGGTAAATACCAGGCGTCCTCCAAATGTTTACATCAGTTTTCAGGCCCAGGCAGGCTCAGCTTTGTGCTCCAACGCCACCAAGGCATTGGCCAACTGATTCAGGCTGGTTTTTACCGGTGCGGGTAAACGGCTCAGGTCGATGGCAAGCAGCATGTTTTTCACCATCAGCCCAAGCTCAGTATCTCCTTCAATACTGAGCCTTCGTTGAAAAAACAGCGTATCAGGATCTTCTTTACCCGCTGCGATAAGCAACAGCTCCCGGGAATTGGCACTGAACTGCACCTGAGGACTGGCTGGTGCTTGTATTTTGATGGCGCCATCGAAGCTCACTTCAAACGAGAGCCCCAAATCTTTGACTTCAATGCCTACCCACTGCCCGGCCAAAAAATCCAACTCGCCCGCTTTGGCTTCCTCGGCCAAAAGCAACGACAACAGGGGCTTAATCAGGGCGGCTTTGGCGCTAAAAGGCACCCTGGACAGGGGCAAACGCACCAGCGCGGGCGCGGTTTCCAACAGATCTTTGGCAAGACGTGCCGCAAACGGATAGGGCATGAAGGGTCCTCTATTTTCAGGCCAAACGGATTCAGCGCATTTTACGTGGCTTTTAGTTTCCGCCTCTTGTCTTACATCAAGTCCCGGGCGGACAAACATGGTTACACTGCGGGCGTTTTTGGATATTTGAAGAGTGTCACACTATGGAGTTGTTGTGTCCGGCCGGCAATCTGGCCGCGCTCAAGGTCGCCCTCAATGCCGGGGCCGATGCGATTTACCTGGGGCTGAAAGATGATACCAATGCCCGTTCTTTTGCCGGGCTGAACTTTACCCCTGAGCAAATGACCGAGGCCAGACGCCTCACCGCTGCGGCGGGGAAAAAGCTCTACCTCACCCTGAATACCTTTCCCAAACCCGGCGAAGAGCAGCGTTGGTATCAGGCGGTGGATTTGGCGGCACGGTTAAAAGCCGATGCGCTGATCGTGGCCGATATTTCGTTGCTGGATTATGCCCACAGCCGCTATCCCAATCTGCCGCTGCATCTGTCGGTGCAGGCCAGCGCCACCAATCTGGGGGCCCTCACCCTCTACAAGGAGGCTTTCAATATAGAACGGGTGGTTTTGCCACGGGTGCTGTCGATGAAGCAGGTGCGGGATCTGGCCGCCGACACCCCGGTGGATTTGGAAGTCTTTGCCTTTGGTAGCCTGTGCATCATGGCCGAAGGTCGCTGCCACCTGTCGTCTTATGTCACGGGCCAGTCGCCCAACACGGGTGGGTCCTGCTCACCCGCCAAACATGTGCGCTGGCAGCAGCAGGGAGACCAGAGCCTGACCCGCCTCAACGAAGTCTTAATTGATAAGGCCTCCCAGCATGAACAGATGGGCTATCCGGTGGTATGTAAGGGGCGTTTTATCGCCGAAGACAGCGATACCCCAGACTACCTGCTCGAGTCCCCCACCAGCCTCAATACCCTGAGTTTGCTGCCAGAGCTGGCACGGGCTGGCGTGGTGTCGCTCAAGATTGAAGGACGCCAGCGCAGTCCTGCCTATGTGGAGCAGGTTACCCGAGTGTGGCGCGCCGCCATCGATACCTTTAAGCGCAACCCAGAGCAATATCAGGTTCAGGCCGACTGGGACAGGGCGCTGGGTAAATTATCCGAAGGCCAAATCACCACGCTGGGCGCCTATGAGCGTCGCTGGCAGTAAGGAACAAGCGTATGAAATCCAGTCTGGGTCCCCTGCTCTACTGTTGGGACAAAGCCAAAGTTTTTGAGTTTTACCGGGCAATAGCCCAAAGCGATATCGCGTTGGTGTATCTGGGTGAAGCGGTATGCAGTCGCCGGCGCGAGCTGAAAACCAGCGACTATCTGACATTGGCCCGCGAACTGCGGGATGCCGGTAAAGAGGTGGTGCTCACCAGTCTGGCTTTGATTGAAGCCGCTGGAGAATTGACTGAACTTAAAAAACTGGTCAGTAACGGCGAGTTTATCATCGAAGCCAACGACATGGCCGCAGTACACCATGCCCGCGAAGCGGCAGTACCCTTTGTGTGTGGCCCCCACATCAACCTTTACAATGCCGCCAGCATCCGCAAACTGGCCGACTGGGGGATGCAGCGCTTTGTCATGCCGGTCGAACTTTCCCGTGATTGGCTGGCTGAGGTTTTGAGCCAGCTGGGTTCGTCACGGCCCGAAGTAGAGGTGTTGGGCCACGGGCACATACCACTTGCCCACTCGGCTCGCTGTTTTACTGCCCGCCACCATGGCCTGGCTAAAGATGGTTGTCAGATAATCTGCAAAAACCACAGCAAGGGCCTCTTGGTGCAAACTCAGGAATCTCAGCCGCTGCTCAGGCTCAACGGCATCCAAACCCAGTCTGCGGCCTGTGTGAATCTGGCCAGCGAATGGCACAATATGGCCGCGATGGGCGTGGATTGGTTCCGGATTTCCCCAAGTGGCATGTCGCTGCCAAACCTGGAAATCTCCACCCCGCTATCGGGGAATGAATGTAATGGATACTGGTTTGGTGAAGCGGGATTTAATCAGGCCGTCTGAAGAGTTCGGCTTGCCACAGCAGCATGGTGACCAGGCTTAACCATTGCAGTGTGGCGGGCCACCAAAACGCTGGCCTTGGGTAGGGGGAATAAACTTCTTCATAGAAGGGCCTGCTGAAAGGCAGGCCCTCCAGCGTCAGACTGGGCAACAACAAAAAAGCGCTGTTTGCCAGCAGCGCCAGCAAACAAAGACCCAAAGACCAAAAGCCGGTTACCGGTGCCTGACGCAGCGCAAGATAGAGGCAATAACACAGGGATGCCGCCAGCCCCAGGGTAAAAAACCATTTCAGGGCAAGGGTGTGCAGATGATACACGTTCGATGGAAAGAGTCCGGTCAGGGCCAGAGACAGCCAGGTGAACGCCAGCAACAGCCATACCAGCATGCCACCACCACGTTGAGTACGCATGCCCTGCAGGCAGCCCAAACTCAGCAGTAAACCACCGAAGAACACACCGCCATTGGCAAGCACTGCCAATGGTGACAGCCCATAGGTACCCAGCTCGGAAAGGTTGTGATTGAAAGGACTGAACAACTCTGGATTATCTGCCGAGGTGAAACCCAGCGCCCCTCCGAGTAAACACGCACAGAGCAACAGCATACCGACGGCAAACATTTGCCTGGCGAGCCGGAATATCTTGTGACATTTGTTGCCTGATCCCCTTGGGGAATCGCTAACACTCTGGGGCACCTTGTCTCCAATCCTTGGGCAGAATAGTAAAATCACTTTGTTTACCATACAGATAAAAACCGGGCTTTACAGCTAACCGTATGACATTTTTTAACCTGGCTCACATGAGTATCCCTATTTGTATTCAGTAATAGATTCAATAAGCCTCATATGCCTGATCCCATGGCAATTCTGACACTGACATTATGTCGTCATAACAAGTGACTAATACCTCTACCTAAATCGGAGTAAAACCCTGATCAAATTATGGTTAAGTTATGCTACATTGATCGCCTTTTTCCAACCCATAATAATCTCCAGAGCCGACGGCCGTATCTATGTCGAACATGTCGAAACATCGCCCTATCAACCAACGTGAAATTCGCCTCAATCAGGATGACGAGTTGATTTCTACCACAGATTTGCGTGGCGTCATCACCTATGCCAACCCACGCTTTATTCAGATAAGCGGTTATAGCAAGCAGGAACTTGTGGGGCACTCCCACAATATTGTGCGTCACCCGGATATGCCGGCAGACGCCTTTGCTGAACTCTGGAGCAAGCTCAAAGCCGGTCAGTCCTGGCGCGGCCTAGTGAAAAACCGCGCCAAAGATGGCAGCTTTTATTGGGTGGATGCCTTTGTGACGCCCATCTTTGAGGCAGGCAAAATCGTCGGCTATCAGTCGGTGCGCCGCATGCCGCAGACCGAGTGGGTCAATCGCGCCACCCGTATTTATCAGCGACTGCAACAGGGTAAGGGGTTGCCCCGTCACCTTTCCCTTGGGCAAAAACGCATTATTTCCGCCCTGGTTGCCACCACGGGCTTAGGTATATGTGGCCTGCTGTGGGGCCCGGGCGTAATGGTGGCCGGCGCGCTCTTGATGGGGGTCAATCTCGCCATTTTCTACGATGAAGCGTTTCGCATTCCTGCCCGCCTGATGGCATTGCAACAGGAGTTCGACTCGGTCAGCCGCCACGTCTATTGCGGCTATGACACCTCCTCTATTCTGGACTTTCAGCTGTTGCTGCAACAGGCCCGCATGCAGGGCGTGCTTGGCCGCAGTCAGGATCAGGCGTTGCAATTACAGCGCATCGCCGAAAACCTGGTGGTTGCCAGTGGGCAAACCGAGGCCAGTCTCGATATGCAACACAGGCAGTTGGAGCAACTGGCCTGCGCCATGGAAGAAATGACGGCCACCATAGGCGAAGTGGCACTCAACAGTCGCCAGACCTCGGAGAAAATTCGTGACGCCCAACAGCTGTGCCAACACAATGCCCATGCCATGTCTGAAAAGCGTGTCCGGATTGCCAACCTCGCAGACGCTGTGGCAGAAGCGGCCAGCAATGCCGAAAAATTAAATCGTGAGGCCGAAAAAGTGGCCAGCGCCATGTCTGAAATCGATGCCATCGCCGAGCAAACCAATTTACTGGCCCTGAATGCAGCCATTGAAGCCGCCAGAGCCGGCGAGCAGGGACGCGGCTTTGCCGTCGTCGCCGACGAAGTGCGCGCCCTGTCGTCCCGCACCCAGCAGTCCACCATGAGCATTTCGCGCAGTGTCGAGCAGATGTTCAGCATGCTGGGAAGCTGGGCCGAAGAGATGGGCCGCAGCCAGCAGGAGGCAGAGGCCTGTGCCCGCGCAATTGCCGAAAGCGTTGATGACATTCAGAATATTCATGTGCAGATAAGTGAAATCCACGACTTCGCCGAACAAAACGCCGTAGCCTCAGCCCAGCAGGAAACCGTGGTGGCAGACATGAACCAAAACCTGCAACAAATTGCCCACGGCGCCAATGACAACCTGGCTGCCATGAGTCTGGTGGGCAAAGCCACCCTGGAACTGCAATCCAGCGCCGATAAGGCCAGCAGCCTTCGCCAAACCTTTGGCCACTAAGGTATTTACCATCTAATGAGTGGCTTATCCAAGCCTTCCGGGGCAGGCAAAAAACGCCTGCCCATTTTCAAGAAACCTGCTTTAAACATTTTAAAAACACGTTGGCAACACACTGATTGATATAGATTTAGTGCGTGATGTTTCCAATACTCCAGAGTAAGCTATATCCAGTCATTTGCTGTCAATAACTATGCTCAAGCTCAAACTTGAAGAATATCGGCGGCGAATCGTTTTACAGCGCAGGTCTTAGAGAGTAATCTTGCCCCTCGCCAAATTCCGGCCTGCATGGACATGCACTGGCCGCAAAACAGTTAAACTGCGACTCGACCACGGAATGTGGGGAAACAGAGCTTTATTAGCAACAGCTTAAGGTGCCAATACCGTGGCTTCAGAAAAACAAAATCACAACATCAAGACGATACTGACCTTTATCGTCCCCTCCCTGATAGGGCTTCTGCTGTTTATGACGCCGGTCAGCTATCAGGATGCCATCACCATTCCCATCGCGATTATTTCAAAAGCCCTGCAACATGCGCTGAGTGATAAGGCGACAGCCATAGTGACGGCAGTCGTGGTTCTGACGACCCTGGTGTCTCTCATCACCAAGGTGGCAAAGCCCAAATTTATTACCGAAAACGGTTTTTTGAATGCGCTGTTTAACGTCAGCCCCATGTGGTTTTTCATCCGTATGTTGGGTGCGGCCTTCATCCTGATGACCTTTGCCGGAGTGGGTCCAGAAGCCATTACGTCAGGCAACACCGGTGGTCTGGTGCTGAACGACCTGTTGCCCGTGCTGCTCAGCGTGTTTATTTTTGCCGGTATGCTGCTGCCACTGCTGCTGAATTTTGGCCTGCTGGAGCTTTTTGGTGCTCTGCTGACCAAAATCATGCGACCTGTGTTTAACCTGCCCGGCCGCTGTGCCATCGACTGTATGGCCTCCTGGCTCGGTGATGGCAGTGTGGGGATCCTACTCACCAGCAAACAGTACGAAGGCCGTTTTTACACTGCCCGCGAAGCGGCGGTCATTGGCACGACCTTCTCGGCGGTATCCATTACCTTCTCGCTGGTGGTGATCTCTCAGGTGAAGCTTGAGGCACTGTTTGTACCCTTCTACCTGACGGTGTGTCTGGCCGGTATCGTGGCTGCCATTGTGGTGCCCAAGTTGCCACCGCTTTGCTGGAAAAAAGACAACTACATCGACGGCACCCCGAGACATCCTGACGATGAAGTGGTCCCCGCCGGTCACAGTGTGTTTTCCTGGGGCTATGACATGGCACTCGCCAAGGCAGCGGCCAGCGGCGGCGTCAAGGAGACCTTTACCGAAGGCGTGAAAAACGTCGCCGATATGGTGCTGGGAATTTTGCCGGTGGTAATGGCCATAGGTACTGTGGCGCTGATGATTGCCGAATACACACCGATTTTTGACTACCTCGGCATGCCCTTTATTCCGCTGCTTGAACTGCTGCAAATCCCGGAAGCCACCGCTGCCTCCAAAACTATCGTTGTGGGCTTTGCAGACATGTTTATCCCATCGATTCTGGCAGCCAGCATCGAATCGGATATGACCCGCTTTGTGATTGCGGCCCTGTCCGTGACCCAGCTGATTTACATGAGCGAAGTCGGCGCCCTGCTGATTGGTTCGCGCATTCCGGTCAACCTGCCGGAGCTGTTCGTGATTTTCGTTCTGCGTACTCTGGTCACCCTGCCGGTCATCGCCGGTGTGGCTCACCTGATATTCTGAGCCTGAACCTGAACATGACAAACCGGCGCCTGGCGCCGGTTTTTGTTTTCGGGCTCGCAACTTTGTCTTCAGCTTCTACACTTTAACTACTTAATCAAAGGGTTTTGTAAGTGAAGCTGATTCTTTCCTCGCTCATTCTCCTGTGTTGCTCACTGCTTTGCGCCGGTGCATACGGCTATAAACCCGCCTTTCAAACCCTGGAAGCCGAACACGGCTTATCCATGAATACCGTCAACGACCTGGTCACAGATTCCCGGGGGTATCTGTGGATTGCCACCCAGGCAGGGCTCAACAGATACGACGGTAAACACTTTAAAATTTATACCCAAAGCGATGCACCAAATGGACCGTCGGCAAACGATATTTCCTTTTTACATCTCTCCGCCAAAGGTGAACTCTGGTTATTGACAGAAAATGCAGGGGTGAACCTGTATCAGCCACTCACAGATACCTTCAAGGTGTTTGGCGCAGAGGCTGGTATTCCCAATGTCCGTTTCACCGGCATCAGTGAAGATGCCTCCGGCGCTTTGTGGCTGGCCACCGATAAACTGGGCGTGCTGGAGTTTTCCCCGAGTGCAGGCCGGGTGGTAAAGACCCACAGGATAGCGGGCAGCGGAAACGTATTAGGTATCACGGCCGATGGCCGGGGCGGATTTTGGCTTGCAATGCTTGGCGGTGTCTCCCATCTGACACAGGATGGGCAAAGCAGGAGCCCGGATAAGCTCAGAGGATTATCGGTTTCTGCCATGACAATCGACCCTGCAGGAAACCTTTGGCTTGGCACCGACAACATGGAGCTGCTGCGCTATGGGCAGGACGATGACTCCCTGGAGGATTTCAGTAATCTTTTTCCATCGGACATCACCCGGGTTGCCATTGCAGATCTCTTGCTGGATGTGTACAGCCACACCAATCACCACCACAACGCCATATCATCAAACACCATCCCAGCCACAGATAACCAGGGGCACCTGTGGATATCAACCTCAGGCGCGGGTCTCGCTGAGTTGGATATTGGCAAGCGGCGGCTTGAACGCTACGAGCATTCTCCTGCCGATTACCGCAGCCTCAGCAACCAAACGCTCACCCGCCTGTGGCTGGATGAAGAACAACAATTGTGGATTGGCACCCGCAGCGCGGGTATTGCCCGTTTGTCGTTGCCATCGAGGCAACTCAGGCATATTCATGGCCAGAGCTTTGAGAAAGATAATCTGCAAAACAGCGACATCCGCAGCTTCTTTCGCGACAGTCAGGGACAACTCTGGGTGGGCTCAACCGGTGGTTTACTGAGGGCAAAAGAATCTGCTGAAGGCGAGATAATAGGGTTTCTTCCCCATGGTTTGCCGCTGCCAGAGCTGACACAGGCCTTTATCAGTTTTATCAGGGAAGATGACGATGGCCAGCTGTGGATAGGCACCCGGGGCCTCGGTTTGGTGATTGTCAGCAAAGACAGGCAGAGTTTCCGGCAATTTCGCCACGACCCCGGTAACAGCACCAGCCTGCCAAGCAACACCCTGTACAGCCTGTTTCGCGATGCGCAAAGGCAGTTTTGGATAACCACACTGGATGGCGGCGTGGCGCGAATGGACGTCAACAGCGGCCAGTTCAGCGCCATCGACAGAAGCAACAGTAATCTTCTGCCGGAAGATCAGGTCACAGGAATGGCGCAAAGCAGTGATGGCACGCTTTGGATTGCCACCTACGGTGGTGGTCTGGCCATGCTCAATACTCAAGGCCAATACCGGCACTTCAACACAGATTCCACCCCTGCCTTACCCAGTAATCATTTGTTCTCAATCTTTATGGAAGACAATGGCAAGTTATGGCTGGCATCCGACAACGGTGTTATCTCCCTCGATACCCAAACCATGGCCGTAGACAGAATCGACAAATCCAAGGGATTGATAGGTGATGTGGTCTATCTGATGATTTTGGATGCTCACCACAGGCTGTGGGCCGGTACCGCAAGTGGGTTAAGTGTTATCGACACCCGCACTGGCAAGGTCCGCAGTTTTACCAGAGAAGATGGCCTGCAGGACAATGAATTTAACTTTGGCGCTGCCTTTCTCGACCGGGACAACAGTCTGTACATTGGCGGGATTAACGGTTTCAACCATATACACCCCGAAGATCTGCCCAGACGGGCGCCTCCGAGAGCACCGTCAATACAGAGCCTGATGTTAATGAACCAACCGGCCGACTTGCCCCAATCGGCCAAAGGCAAAGGTGAGCCGGGAACTCTGAAAATTAATCACACAGACACCCTGTTTGCCCTGGGCTATCAATCGGCAGCGCTCACCGATGCCCACCAGCTCAGTTACGAATACCGTATGCTCGGCTTGGATGACAACTGGTTTACCGACAACGATCTGCAACAGGCCACCTTTACCGGCCTGAGCCCCGGGCTGTACCAATTTGAAGTCAGGGCCCGCAATATCGACGGCGCCCAGAGCCCTATCACAGCCATGGGTATCACCATCGAAGCCGCACCGTGGCAAACCTGGTGGGCCTATGGCCTGTATTTACTCATAGCGACCTGTATCCTTGGGCTACTGCTGTACATGAAGTTATCCAAATACCGCGCCAAAATGGCGCTCATGGACAAGATAGCCGTCAGTGAACAGCGTTTGCAGCAGGCGCTCTCCAGCAGTGGCGATGAGTTCTGGGATTGGGAGATTGCCGCCCAGCGCCTCACCCGCTCCAATACCTATTTGAGTTACCCTCCCCAGGAACTGAATCTGGCCAACACACTGCTGGTGGTTATTCATCCCGATGATGTTGCCAAAGTCAGGGCTGCAATGGATGACTGCCTCTACCGCGGCGTGGATGAATTCGAAGTAAGCTACCGCGGCCGCACCGGTGAAGACCAGTGGCTGTGGGTACTCAATCACGGCAAAGTCATTTCCCGGGATGAAACCGGCCGTCCAGAACGGATTATGGGCACAGTCAAAAATATCCAGCGGCTCAAGGAGGCAGAAGAAGCCCTGCGAGAACTCAATGCCGAGCTGGAACAAAGAGTTACCGTGAGGACTCAGGAGCTGCAGGACAAAAATGAAGAGCTCAACACCCTGCTTGAAGAACTGCGTCAGACCCGTGATGAACTGTTGGATAAAGAAAAAATGGCCACCCTCGGCGGCTTGGTGGCCAGTATTACCCATGAAGTGAACACGCCCATCGGGATTTCGGTGACCGCGGCCTCCCATCTGCAGGACCGGGTGAGAGAATTTACCGCCGCCTTTGAAAAAGGCGAAGTGGATGAAGATGATTTTGTGCTGTACCAGAGTGAAGTGAATGACTGCTGTAAGCTGATGCTCACCAATCTTGAGCGTGCTGCCAAACTCATCAGCAGCTTCAAAAAGGTATCGGTCGACCAGTCCCATGAAGAGTTGCGGGAGTTTGACTTGAGCCAGTACGTGGATGAGATCTTTCTCTCCCTCAACCCCTTGCTGTCCCGTACCCCTCACAAGTACAGCTACGAGTGCGACCCTCAGTTGCTGGTGAACAGTAACCCTGGGATTTTCTATCAGATTATCAGCAACTTGTTTAACAACTCCATCATCCACGCCTACCCGGATGGCCGCAGCGGCACCCTGCGGCTTACCATCAAGCGAACCCCAGAGGGCATAGTGCTGGACTACCGTGATGATGGCTGCGGTATGAGTCAGGAAATTCAGGACAATATCTTCACGCCTTTCTTTACCACCAAGCGGGGTAAGGGAGGCAGTGGCCTTGGCATGAATATCGTTTACAACCTGGTTCATCAGGTGCTGGAAGGCGATATCGAGCTGATCACTGCGCCCCATCAGGGCGCTCACTTCATCATCCGCCTGCCCAAAAGCATGGAACTGCACCGCCCTCAGTAAGGTGTCATCAGAAAGTCACAGGGCTGTCATTTGTCGGTCAAACCCCATCCTTAGGCTGTAAGCATCCCAAAGGTTTGGAGCCGATATGGACACCAATAAAGCCGCTTGTGCCACACAGCGCCGCGGAGCACTGGGACACTTTCGCTGCCTGTGGATTTCGGATGTACACCTTGGTACACCCGACTGCCAGGCAGGTCCCCTCCTCAGCCTGCTTTCATCCTACCATTACGACAAACTGATCCTCGCCGGCGATATTGTCGATCTCTGGTCGCTCAAGCGCCGCAGTTTCTGGCCCCAAAGCCACAGACAATTGCTGGAATTGCTGCTGTCTCTGGCAGAGCAAGGCACCGACATCGTTTACGTGCCAGGCAATCACGACGAATGGTTTCGCCGCTTTCACGGCATCAGCTTTCGCGGCATTCACATCGAGCGCACTCACAGACATCACAGCCGCACCGGACTGGACGTACTGACCATTCACGGCGACGACTTCGATGCCGAAATTGCCATAGGCCGTTTCCACGCCCGTCTCGGCGACAACCTTTATGACCTGCTGCTGTGGCTAAACCGGGCACTGCACCGCTGCCGGAAGTTGTTGGGCTACCCCTACTGGTCCCTGGCCGGTTACATCAAAGCCAGAGTCAGCAAGGCGCAGGCCGCCATCAGCAAGTACCGTGAAGTCGCACTGAAACACTGCGCACGCCAGGAGGCAGACATGCTGGTCTGTGGCCATATCCACCAGCCTGCGCTCATCGAACAGGGCTCACTGATTTATGCCAACACAGGTGACTGGGTAGAAAACACTACCCTGATTGCCGAAACACCCCAGGGAAACTTCCAGCTGCTCAGGTGGAACCATGCCGAGCACCGGCTGGAGCTGGAGCAGGAAGTGCTCCTCAACAACACAAGCAAGGCCCGCATGAAGGTTGCCTGAGACAGGACACAAGATGATTTTTACCGTAGATAATCTGATAGACACCCGCTTGCCCGCCATCTCGGCAAGCCCCTGGCTCAAACGCCCTGTGTCGGCCGCGCTGCGATTCTTACTCCATGAAGAGGAATGTAACCGCATCGCCGCCGAATTCGCCTTTATGCAGGGTGTAGACTTTGCCGGTGCCGTGCTGGAAACCCTGAACTTCAGTTTTACTGTGCCCGACAGTGACCTGGATAATATTCCCGCCAAAGGCCGGGTGGTGATTTTTGCCAATCATCCCATAGGTTCTCTGGATGCGCTGGCGATGATAAAGCTCATCGGGGAAATCCGTCCCGACATCAAGGTGGTGGCCAACGAGATCCTGATGGCGATTGAACCTCTGCATCCCATCTTGTTGCCGGTGCGCAACATGGGCGGCGGCACCCCCAAGCATCATCTGGAAGCCATTCATCGTCACCTGCAAAACGACGGAGCCCTGCTTATCTTCCCCGCAGGTGAAGTGTCCCGCCTGCGCCCGAATGGTGTCAGGGATACCCTGTGGCAAAGCGGATTTCTGAAAATCGCCCTGGCCTGCGATGCGCCGCTGCTGCCCCTGTTTGCCGACGCACGCAACTCGGCAACCTTCTACGGCACATCCATGATTTACAAACCCCTTTCCACCCTGCTGCTGGTGAAAGAAATGTTCCGCCAGAAACAGCGAACCATGCCCATACGCATAGGGGAGCTCATCGCCCTTGACGCCCTCAAGGCAAAGGACTTTGATCTCAAAACCAAGGTCACCCTGCTGAAAAACCATCTGTATCGCATCGGCAAAAACCGTCCGCCCCTGTTTAAAACCCAAAGTCCCATTGCCCGCCCCGAGTGCCGCGCCGAGCTTAAAGCGGCACTTGGTGCCTGTGAGCATTTGGGGAACACCCAGGACGGAAAAACCATTTACCTTTACCAGCATCAGGGCTCCAACCCCATCATGCGTGAGATAGGCCGCTTGCGGGAGCAGGCCTTCCGGGCCGTGGGCGAAGGTACGGGCAAACGCCGGGATATAGACGCCTTCGACAGTCACTATCTGCATCTGGTGCTGTGGGACAAAGAAGCGCTGGAAGTAGTGGGCGCTTACCGTTTTGCCAGTGCCAGTAAACTGCATCAGGAGCTTGGTGCCAACAGCCTCTATAGCCAAAGCCTGTTTGATTTCACAGACGCCTTTGCCCCCTGCTTTGCCGAGGGGTTGGAGCTGGGCCGCAGTTTCGTACAGCCCAGATACTGGGGCAAACGCAGTCTGGACTACCTCTGGTTTGGTATCGGCGCCTTCCTCGCACGCAATCCGCAATATCGCTATCTGTTCGGCCCGGTGTCCATCAGCGGCCAGTTACCCCTGGCAGCCAGAGAAATGTTGGTGGATTTTTATGGCCGCTTCTACGGCGCCAACACCCAACTGGCATCCCCGAAACAGGCATTCAGACTGTCTGATGAGCGTCGGCGCGAGCTTGACAAGCTGTATGAAGGGTTACCCATGGAGGATGCCTTTAAACGCCTGAAGCATACCCTGTCTGGCATGGGTGTTGCTGTGCCAACCCTCTACAAACAGTACACAGAGCTCTGCCATGAAGACGGCGTATCCTTTGCCGCATTCAGCGTTGATCCCGACTTCGGTCACTGCGTCGATGGGCTGGTGACTGTGGACCTGACCCGCCTGAAAGACAAAAAACGCGAGCGATATCTGGGAGTCCACCGGCAAGATAATGCCCAGCTGGTGCTCGCAGACGGCGAAGGAGTCTGATATACCTAGGGAAACACAGTTTTACTGGGGCAGATTATGGAACTCTCGATTGCCGACATCATGGTCACCCGGGTGGTCACGGTTGAAATGGACGACAGGCTGCAACTGGTGAAGGAAATCTTCGATCAGGCCAGCTTCCATCACCTGCCGGTGGTGGATGAAGACGGCACCCTGAGCGGCATGCTGTCGGAGCGTGATTTGCTGCGCGCCATCAGCCCCCACATTGGCGCCATAGGCGAGACCAATCGCGATCAGGAAACCCTGCTAAAGCGGGTGCATCAGGTCATGACCCGCGAGCCTGTGACCATAGCGCCGCACAAGTCATTGGATGACGCCAGTTTACTGATGCTCGAATACAGCATAGGTTCACTGCCGGTGCTGGAAGACGGCAAGCTGGTCGGCATCATCACCTGGAAGGATTTACTCAGGGCATACAGCCACCTTGGCCGTCGCCCCTGAGGCTTCTGTTCATATTTTTACATAATTTATCAAAACCCATTCACGCCAGCCCGCATGGCCATTCACAACCTTTTTTTATAGTGGACGCATCAAAAAAACGGAGATGCGTCCATGTCACACCCCACTCAATCCCCCAAGGAGAGCAGAAGCCGGGAGCTTAAGGGCTTAGGCTTTATTGTTTTTCTGCTTTTTCCTGCACTTACCGTCACCTTTATCAGCCTCTACGGTTTGGCGCTCTGGGTTTACCAGGCCGTCACCGGCGTTGCGCCCCACTGATTTTCGAGGATATTGCATATGAAATGGTTCTCTTCTCTCAGACAAACCCTCGGCAAGCCCGCACTCTCCCTGAGTCTGGGCTTTATTGCCATCAGCGCCTTTATCATGGGTATTGTGTTCTGGGGCGGCTTTAACACCGCGCTGGAAGCCACCAATACCGAAGAGTTTTGTATCAGCTGCCACAGCATGGAAAGCAAGCCCTATCAGGAGCTGCAGCAGACTGTGCATTGGTCAAATCACTCTGGCGTGCGTGCCACCTGCCCCGACTGCCACGTGCCCCACGACTGGAGCCGCAAAATCGCCCGCAAGATGGAGGCCTCCCACGACGTATGGGGCTGGCTGTTCCAGACCGTGAATACCGACGAGAAATTCGAAGCCAAGCGTCTTGAGATGGCGAGCCGCGAGTGGAAACGCTTCGATAGAGACAACAGCCTTGCCTGTAAAAACTGCCACGATTACCAGTCGATGAAGTGGGACACCATGTCGCCGCTGGCGCAAAAACAGATGAAGCGCGCCGCCGAAATTGACCAGTCCTGCATCGATTGTCACAAGGGCATTGCCCACAAGCTGCCGGACATGGGCACAGCCCGCGCCCCTGAGCTGATTGCCGAGGTAGGCAGCGGCGTAACCCCCAATGTAGGCGAGAGCTACTTCAGCGCCCTGACCAAGCCATTGTATCTGGATGCCACCACCGCCGAAGAAGCGGGCACTTTGAACGTGGCCACCAAGGTCAAGGTACTGGAAACCAGCGGCAAGCGCGTAAAAGTGGCCATTGAAGGCTGGCGCAAGCGTGTGGGTGCAGGCCGGGTGATCTACTTCGACTTTGGGGTGAATATCCTCTCGGCTCAGCTGTCACTGGATGCCGCCAAAACCCCTGACCTTATCCGTACCTTTGAAGAAAAACAGGACCCCATGACGGGTCTCATGTGGGAGCGAATTGAAGCCGACATCTGGACCGATGCCGACTACCTGCTTGGTGACATAGCCCCGCTATGGAGCTACGCCAAAACCACCTACAGCAGCAGCTGCAGCGTATGCCACACCCAGCCAGAGGAAGCCCACTTCGATGCCAACACCTGGCCGGGCATGTTCCAGGGCATGTTGGCCTTCGTCAACATGGATCAGGACACCCAGGCGCTGGTACAGAAGTACCTGCAGGAACACTCAGCCACCTTTAACAAAGATGCCCACTAAGGGGAGACAGTCAGATGAAAAGACGTGATTTTTTAAAAGGCCTGATGTCAGCCTCCTGTATGGCCATAGGCTCCACCAGCCTGCTGAGCCCATTGAACGCACTGGCCGCGCCCCGCGGCCGTGACGAGTGGCTTACCACCGGCAGTCACTTTGGCGCCTTTAAAATTCGCCGTAAAAACGGCGTGATTGCCGAGGTGAAACCCTTCGAGCTGGACAAGTATCCAACGGATATGATTAACGGCATCAAGGGCCTGGTGTACAACCCATCCCGTATTCGCTATCCCATGGTCAGGCTCGACTTTTACAAGAACGGCCACAGGAGCAATACCGCCGAGCGCGGCGACTTCCGCTTTGTGCGGGTGACCTGGGATGAGGCGCTGGAGCTTTTCAAAGCGTCGCTGGATGAAATACAGACCAAGTATGGCCCAAGCGGCCTGCACGCCGGCCAAACCGGCTGGCGCGCCACCGGTCAGCTACATTCTTCCACCAGCCATATGCAGCGTGCGGTGAGCATGCACGGCAACTTCGTCAAAAAGGTGGGCGACTACTCCACCGGCGCGGGCCAGACCATTCTGCCTTACGTGCTCGGCTCCACTGAAGTGTATGCCCAGGGCACATCCTGGCCGCTGATTTTGAAAAACACCAAGACCCTGATTTTGTGGTCTAACGATCCGGTGAAGAACCTGCAGGTGGGCTGGAACGCCGAAACCCATGAGTCCTACGCCTATCTCGCCGAGCTCAAAGCGAAAGTGGCCAAGGGGGAAATTCGGGTCATCAGCATCGACCCAGTGGAAACCAAGACCCAGGCTTACCTTGGCTGCGAGCGGCTATACATCAACCCCCAGACCGACGTGGCCATGATGCTCGCAATCGCTCACGAGCTGTATCAGCAAAAGCTGTACGACGCCGAGTTTGTGAAGGGCTACAGCCTGGGCTTTGAGGACTTTTTGCCTTATCTGCTTGGCAAAACCGACAACACTCCCAAAACGCCTGAGTGGGCCGAAGCCATTTGCGGCGTGAGCGCAGCAACCATTCGCGACCTCGCCAAAGTGATGGTGAAAGACCGCACCCAAATCATGATGGGCTGGTGTATCCAGCGCCAGCAGCATGGCGAGCAGCCGTACTGGATGGCAGCGGTACTGGCCACCATGATAGGTCAGATTGGTCTGCCGGGCGGTGGCATCAGCTATGGCCACCACTACTCCAGCATCGGCGTGCCGGCCACCTCGGCGGCAGCCCCCGGCGCCTTCCCCCGTAACCTCGATGAAGGCAAAAAGCCGCTGTTTGACAGCAACGACTTCAAAGGCGCCAGCAGCACCATTCCGGTGGCGCGCTGGGTGGATGCCATCCTTGAGCCCGGCAAAACCATCGACGCCAACGGCAGCCGGGTGACTTACCCCGATATCAAGATGATGGTGTTCTCGGGCAACAACCCCTGGAACCACCATCAGGACAGAAACCGCATGAAGCAGGCGTTCCAGAAACTGGAAGCCGTGGTCACCATAGATGTGAACTGGACCGCCACCGCCCGCTTCAGTGACATAGTGCTGCCCGCCTGCACCACGCTGGAGCGCAACGATATCGACGTGTACGGCAGCTACGCGAGCCGCGGCATTTTGGCGATGCACAAGATGGTGGAGCCGCTGTTCGACAGTCTGTCCGATTTTGACATCTTCACCCGTTTTGCCGCCATCCTTGGCCGCGAACAGGAATACACCCGCGGCATGAATGAAATGCAGTGGATTGAGCACCTGTACAACGAGTGTCGTGAGGCCAACAAGGCCAAGTACCCAATGCCGGACTTCCAGACGTTCTGGAAAGAAGGCTATGTGCACTTTGGTGAAGGTGAAGAGTGGACCCGTCATGCGGATTTCCGTGCCGATCCGGAAATCAACCCGCTTGGTACGCCGTCTGGTCTGATTGAAATTTTCAGCCGCAAGATTGCCGCCTTTAACTACGATGACTGCCCCGGCCACCCCAAGTGGATGGAGAAAAAGGAGCGCAGCCACGGTGGCCCCGGCAGCGACAAGCACCCACTGTGGCTGCAATCCTGCCACCCGGACAAGCGCCTGCACTCACAGATGTGTGAAAGCGAAGAGTACCGCGCTACCTATACAGTTAAAGGCCGCGAGCCTGTGTACATCAGCCCCGAGGATGCCAAGGCCCGTGGCGTGAAAGACGGTGACTTAGTGCGGGTCTTCAATGACCGCGGCCAGGTGCTGGCCGGCGCCGTGATTTCCAAGCGCTTCCCCAAAGGGGTTATCCGTATCCACGAAGGCGCCTGGTATGGCCCTGTGGGCAAGGATGGCAGCAAAGAAGGCGGCAGCGAAATCGGCGCCCTTTGCTCTTTTGGTGACCCCAACACCCTGACCATGGACATTGGTACCTCCAAACTGGCGCAGGCCTGTGCGGCCTACACCTGTCTGGTGGACTTTGAGAAGTTCGAGGGCAAGGTGCCCGAGGTCAGCTCATTCACAGGCCCTGTGGAGGTTAATCTGTCATGAACAAGATGTCTCATTCCGAAGAGTTCGCCGCAGGCGAAATGAATGCCATCCGCGCCTCAGTGTGGCAACTGCTAAGCTCGCTCTACGCCAAAGAGCTGAGCCGTGAGCGCATCTGTGAGCTTGCTGGCGCCGAGCTGTGGCAGGCATTTGCAGCACAAGTCGAGCTTCAGGCGTCGGCTTCGCAAATCCAGGCGGCGCTCGCTCACGCAGCTAAGTATGACGCAAGTCAGGGCGGCGATGACGCCCGCCTCGAACTTGCCGCCGACTTTTGCAGCGCCTTTTTGCAAAATGCCGAGCACTGCGCCGCGCCTTACGCGAGCCTGTATCTGGGTGATGCTGGCAAAACTGAGCGGAATGAGACAGCGAGTTATGATACGGAGAGTCAGGATAAGGCCGCCCGAAGCCTCTACGGTGAAAAACATCAGCTGATGAGTGATTACCTGCGCTCGGCGGGCCTTGGCCTTGATGCGGATTTTCGCGAGCCAAGCGATCATCTGGCGGTGATCCTTGGGCTGATGGCGCACCTGTGCACCTCAGCAACTGAGGAGAGCCAGCGGGCGTTCCTTGAAAGCGCCATCTTAAGCTGGCTGCCCGAGTTCAACGCAAGACTTGGCAAGCTCAAGCTTGAAAGTCCGCTCTATGGCGCCCTTGGCGACTTTACCCTCGCCTGGGCCCGACTCGATACTGAGCTTTTGGGTGGTTAAGAGGAAAAAACCGACTGGAAATTGGCAAAGGGGCTGACGGGCTTACCCCCAAGTAAGCCGCTTGCCATCAAACATTGAGCTGAATCATTCGTTGGCCTTAAGCCACTCAGCCAGCGCCTGTAACGACGCCTGCCAGAGCTCCCTGAGTTCTGGCAGGCGTTGTTCTTGCCACTGGGTTTCGGTCAGTTTGCCGCTTACCTGCACCTTTTCCAGCTCCGCCGCCAGCTGAGCCAATGCTTTCAGCCCCATGCTGGCACTGGCGCCTTTCAGACTGTGCAGCCGGGTTTGCCGTTCGAGCGTCGCTACGCCGCGCTCAAAGGCCGCAAACTGCGCCTCACTTGAAGAAGCAAACTGCTGCGCCATTTCCTCCAGCGTGTCACGACCAAGAATATCCAGGTCCAGCTCAAGCTGCTCAATATCCAGCAGTCCCGGGTTGGCGGTGCGAAGGGCATTGTGCACAGCGGCATCCGTCACCGGGACCGCCAATGAGGCATCAGCACGGGATACATCCGTTTGAGACACATCAGTCTGGGATGCATCCCCCAGCCAATGGCCCAGAGCCGCCAGACTCAGGGGCTTGGCAAGCACAGTCTCTACGCCTGCCCGCTGATAACCCGCCACCGCATCAATATCGACCTGCGCGGTAAAGGCCGCGACCAGAATACCCGCAGGCAGCGATGGCAACAGGCTGCGGCCATCACCATCCGGTAGCTGCATATCCAGCATCAGAGCATCGAATTGCTCTGCTGCAAGCAGTCTGCGTGCCTCGGCCAAATCCCATGCCCAGGAGGCCTCGTGGCCAAGAGTGGCAAGATATCCACGGGCCACCAGCGCATTCACCTGATTGTCCTCCACCAGCAGTACCCGCCTGGGCGACACGGCAACGAAGGACTGCGCTGCAGCCTCTGCCGGGGCATCGCAGTGAACCAGCGGCAAACTGAAACTGAAGCAACTGCCAACACCTTGCAGGCTCTCTACTTGAATGCCAACCTCGTTGACCGACTCAGGGCCGACATCAGCCATCAGGCACACCAGTTCACGGCTGATGGCAAGTCCCAGCCCGGTACCCCGGGCCCTGCCCTGCACATGTCCTGTTTCATAGGGGGTAAAGAGCCGTTGCCGAGTCGCCTCATCCATGCCAACGCCGGTATCGGTCACACTGAAGTGAAGCCTTTGCCCCTCGGCGCTAACCCTTAACACCACTGAGCCACGCTGGGTGAATTTGATGGCATTGCCAAGCAAATTGAGCAGCACCTGCCTGAGTTTGGGGCCATCGAGGCTCACGTATTGCGGCACATTGGTTGTCAGCAGCTCAAGCCCCAGCCCAGCGAGGCTGGCACCGGCCAGCATCACATTCATCACTTCATCCAGCAGCTGGGGGAAATCCACCGGAGCCGGTTGGGCCTTTAGCTGGCCTTTTTCCAGCCGTGAGAAATCGAGAATGTCCGATAACAGGGTTTGCAGCAGCACGGCACTGTAGCGCGACAGCCCCAGCAACTGATGCTGTGACTCGGTGAGGCTTTTATCCTTATCGAGCAGCTCCAGTGTGCCCATCAGACCATTGAGCGGCGTGCGAATTTCGTGGCTCATGGTGGCAAGAAATCGGCTCTTGGCCTGACTTGCGTTTTCCGCTGCTTCCCGGGCACTGGCAAGCTCGGCCGTGCGCTCTATTACTTTGACTTCCAGCGCCGCCTTATGGCTGGCAAGCTCACGGGCGCTCTCCCGCAGTTCGCCCGCCAGCTCCTGATTACGAATGGTTTTGGCTTTAAAGGCCTCAATGGCTTCAGCCATGGCGGTAAGCTCATCGTCGCCGTGAGGGTCCAGACTGATATCGGTATTGCCACGGGCCAAACTGTGCATAGCGCCAGTGGCTTCCCCGAGGCGCACCGCAATACCTTTGTAAATCACCCGGTAAGACACCAGCAGGATAAGCAGCAACATCGCAAGGCCGGTGCCCCACAGCCCTGCGCCCGCCCAGGAGAGCTGACGCAGATAGTCTTTGCGGGCCTCCAGCGCCTTGGCACTCTGAGTTTGCAGCGCCCTGTCGAGGCGCTGGCTAAGACCAAACAGCTTATCCTGCAGCAGCTGTTGCAATGAATTGACCGAACGACTGGCGTTAAGAAAGTCTGCTCTTAACGTCAGCACAGCGCCCACATGAAGCAGACGCTGGGTTTCTTCCTCAAGGGAGGCCTGGCGCACTGGGTCGCGCACCAGCAGGCTTACCCGCTTAAGTGGCCAGAGGCTGTTTTCTACTGCCCCATCGCTCGCTCCCTCCCCCAGAATATCCCCAAGGGGCAGGCCCGAGTCAGTGCCCTCATCGGCAAGCTCGGCCACCAGCGCGATGCGGTTGATGAGTGATAACGCCCGCTGCAATTGGCTTTGAATATCCAGTTCAGTCTCTATGATGTCATCCAGTAAGCGGGCGCTGCGCCCCTGCCCGGCCTGCTGCGGATACGCCTGACTGAGTTTCGCCAGAAGAACGGCATCCACAACCGCCAGCTCTGCCTGTACCAGCTCACGGGCAGTGGCACTGGCAAGGGCGAGGGTCTTGGCCTGGTGGGTCAGGGTATCGTGCAGTTCAAGCTTTCGCCCAACCCTGTTGCCAAGTTCCGCAAGGGCCGACACGATTTCACCCGAGTCACGCCCCAGGGTGTTGGGGGTGTCCACGGCGGTATCTACTCCAAGGCTTCTCAGCTTTTCGGCGGCGCTCAGAAGATTGGCGGTCTCAATGGAAAGTTTGCGGCCAATTAACTCCCGCTGATTTTCTTCGCTGACCCTGGCAAGCAGCTGGGTGTTTTCGGTGAGCGCAGCAGCAGACTGTACCAGCTCCCTTGCCGCATCGGATGCTGGTAACGAACGCTCGTAGAGCATATGGTCGGCCTGTTTTACCCATTGCAGGCTCACCGACCCCAAACTCACCAGCAACAGCAGCAAGGCGGCCAATAGCACAAAAGCCAGAATGAGACGTCCGGACAGACTGGAGAAGGACAATGAAGGAGGGGTCACAGGCTCACCTATAGCTGGTACACTTCGGCTGTGATCATCTTACGGAACTCTTGCCGTGAACATAAGCCCCAGAATCCTTTTACTCTTGATAGCGCTGGGATTTTTTACCGCCGAGGCCGCCCCATGGCAACTTGAGCAGCGCACGCCGTTCAACGCCATAGAGCAACAAAGCAAGGCGCTCATGCTGACGCCCCTTGAGCGTGCACATAAGCCCTGGAAGCTGTGTGTACTGGTACCCCACTTAAAGGATGCCTATTGGATTGGCATTAACTATGGCCTCGCGGCTCAAGCAAAGAAGCTCGGCGTCAGTTTTGAGATGTTCGAGGCTGGCGGCTACCCCAATCACGACCGCCAACAGACCCAGTTGGCCCATTGTTTAGGCGGCGATTTTGATGCTGTGCTGCTGGGCGCCGTAACCCCGCATTTGCTCAAAGACGTGCCCGGCGGGCTTAATAAGCCTGTACTGGCGCTGGTGAACAAGCTGGAGGATCCCCGGGTTGGCACTCATATCGGGGTGAACTGGTATCAAATGGGCAGCCTTATCGGCAATGCCATCAAACGCCAGTTCACATCAGAGGCCAGTCTGGCGCTGCTGGCCGGGCCCGAGTCTGTGGGTGGCACTGACCTTGTTGAGCAGGGCATAGGGCAGAGCCTCAGCGGCAGCAAGCTCAGTATTGGTGCCATTCGCCACGCCGACAACAACCGCCATTTGCAGCGGGAACAGCTGCAACAGCTGCTGGAATCGAGCCGTCCTGACGCCATTGTGGGCAGCGCTGTGGCCATTGAAGTGGCGGTCAATCAGTTCGGCCAAACCCCGCCATCCTATCCCATAGTACTGGGGGCGAGTTACTTCTCCCCGGCTATCGCCCGCGCACTGCAGCGAGGCAAAATCGCTGCAGCCTGTGACGACAAGGTGGTATTGCAGGGCATGGTGGCAGTGGAATTGGCGGTAAGGCAATTGCAGGGCGAAACTGCCTTTGGTGATATAGGACCGGCGATTGTAGTCAGAACGGCCAACAACAGCGATGCCGCAGCGCTGATTGAATCCTTACCCCCTGCCGAGTTTTATCCTGTTTATCGCTTTAATCCCTGACGCTGGCAGCAAAGAGATATCCTTCGCCATGAACTGTCACAAACAGCTCTGGATTGAGCTTACCGCGCAGGCGGCGGATAATCACGTCTATGGTACGGTCGTTGGCATCTTCACTGCGATGGCTGGTTTGCTGCATTAAACGCTCCCGCGACAGCACCTGCCGTGGGTGCAACGCAAAAGCCACCAGCAGCTCGAATTCCGCCTTGGTGAGCTTGATAACCGCCTCGCCCCGGGACAACTTGCGACTGCCAAGTTCAAGCACATAGTCGTCGAACTCGATTCTGTCATCGCCCTCATCCATGGCGGCTACAGCCTGCTGTTTAGCCTTTTCCACCAAGGAGATACGCCACAGCAGGTTTTTTACCCGCACCAACAGCTCTCTAAGCTCAAAGGGCTTGGTGACATAGTCGTCAGCCCCCATCTCAAGGCCAACGATTCTATCGACGGTCTCATCCCGGCCACTCACCAGAATGATGCCCACGTCAGAGCGACTTCTGAGCTCCCGGGTCAGCGAAAGACCATCGGTTCCCGGCAGATTGATATCCAGCATAATCAAATCCACATGGGCCAGCGCCAATTGTTGCCACATTTCTTCCCCATTGGCGGCCTCCAACACCCGATAGCCTTCCTTGCTGAAGTAGCCTTTCAGGCGGGTGCGAATAACCGCCTCATCATCGACGACCAAAACTGTGTAGGCCATGGGGTATCTCCGGGAACGTGATTGGCACCAGTATATTCATAATTTTTCATATTTCACATTCGGGGAGAAAGAACTGAGATCCCGCTTGCAACCCCAATGCTGAAATAACGGATATCATGCGTAAAAGTGGGCTTGCACTTTTACAGCAAGTACCGCATGTTTTATGCTTAAACAAGTTTCAGCGGCCAGCCAAAAGGACACACCATGGACGAGAGGCGTAAGTTCTCCCGAATTCTGTTTGATACCAAGGCCCGTCTTTTTACCGAATCCCAGGTCTGGGAAACCCGTATTCTGGACTTGAGCCTCAATGGCGCTCTGGTCGCGTCTCCCAACGATTTCTCCCCTGAGGGTAACAGCCTTTCACTGGCATTTTCGCTGCCTGAATCAGATGTGGAAGTGCAGATGCAAACCCTTATTGCCCATCAAAAGCCCGGGATGATTGGCTTAAAATGCGAGCATATTGACGTGGAGAGTATCAGTCACCTAAGGCGCATGGTGGAGCTGAATCTGGGGGATGCATCCCTGCTCAATCGAGAGCTGGAACACTTTATCGAGAGCCATGAAAAAGGGGACTGATGTCCCCTTTTTCATGTGATTGACACTTTTGTTTAAAGGGCTGCCAAGGCTTCAGCTAGCTTTGATACGCCAATCACTTCCATGCCTTCGGGTGGCTTTTTCGGCATATTGGCTCTTGGCACAATCGCCCGTTTAAAGCCGTGCTTGGCCGCTTCCACCAATCGCTCCTGACCGTTGGGCACGGGGCGAATTTCGCCCGAAAGTCCCACCTCACCAAAGGCCACCAGATCCCTTGGCAAGACTTCGCCACGGAAACTGGACACCATGGCCAGCAATAAGGTCAGGTCGGCGCTGGTTTCGGTGACCTTTACCCCACCCACTACGTTCACAAACACGTCCTGATCCGACATTTGCAGGCCGCCATGGCGATGCATCACCGCCAGTAACATGGCCAGACGGTTGGCATCCATCCCCACCGCCACCCGCCGCGGATTGGACAGCGCCGAGTTATCCACCAGCACCTGCAGCTCCACCAGCAGCGGCCGGGTACCTTCCCAGACCACCATCACCAGGGAGCCACTGGAAGCCTCTTCTCCACGGGAGAGGAAAATTGCCGACGGGTTGGCCACCTCTTTGAGGCCCCGCTCAGTCATGGCAAAGACGCCAAGCTCATTGATGGCACCAAAACGGTTTTTATGGGAACGGAGGGTGCGATAACGGCTGTCGGAGTCGCCTTCAAACATCACAGAGCAGTCGATACAGTGCTCAAGCACCTTGGGGCCAGCGAGACTGCCGTCTTTGGTGACGTGACCGACCATGATCACGGCGATACCGTTTTGCTTGGCAAACCGGGTAAGGAATGACGCTGATTCACGCACCTGTGCCACACTGCCGGGGGAGGACTGCACATCACTCATGTGCATCACCTGAATGGAGTCCACCACTATCAGCTTGGGCTGTTCTTTCAGGGCAATGTCACAGAGGGTTTCGACACTGGTTTCAGAGAGCATCTTTAATTTGGAAGTAGGCAGCCCCAGTCGATGAGCCCGCATGGCCACCTGCTGCAGCGACTCTTCGCCGGTCACATAGAGAGCCGGCATGACCTCCGCTAACTGACACAGGGTCTGCAATAACAGCGTACTTTTACCCGCTCCCGGATGACCACCAATCAGGATGGCGCTGCCGGGCACTATGCCTCCGCCCAGAACCCGGTCAAACTCGGTAAAGGAGCTTGGGATTCGGGGCAGCTCATTCAAATCAATTTGGTCGAGAGTTTTGACCTCAGATACCCCGGCACCAGCATATCCGCTGAAACGTCCGCTGCGTGCCACAGTGGCGGCGCCCAGTCTCACTTCGGTGATGGAGTTCCACTCCAGGCAAGCGCTGCACTGCCCTTGCCAGCGGGGAAAGTCCTGACCACACTCATTGCATACGTACGCGGTTTTATTTTTTGCCATAACTGCCTAAATTCTGTATAAAATTGAGTATAGAACCCAGAAAAGCTGCCGATAATAGACTAGCAATTCCTCTCTCCAATGGCACGGCAAAAAGACAAATACCCATGAGCCTGACCGAACATTCAGCACTGATAGAACAGCTCAAACCCCTGATGTTGGAACCCAACTTCCCGCAGGTGTTCGAGCAGTTGACTGCGGGAGAGTCCAACTCGACCCGCTTTTTGCTGAAAATGGAATTAAATCGCCTCGGCTCAGAGTGCACCCGTCTGATTGATTTGCGTGACAAATCTGAATTGCCCTGTGAAGAGCTGCGTGCGGGGCGTCAAACCCATTTCCTCGACCAGCCAGCCAAACAGATTTTCCAGCAGGCGCTGGCCCTGTATCAGGGCAAATACACCCTTGGCGTGTATGAAGAGGTGATGAACGCCCATCGTAAACGCCGGCAAAAATCCCAGGGAAATCCCTCAGCCGTTTCCCCTGCAGAATCTCAGCCATTTACTGTGCCGGGCATAGTGCTTGGCAACTATTTCAGCCGCACCGAAGAGCGGATGAATTACAGCATGAAAATTCTGGTGTCCCAGCCGGGGCGAGGTGAAATCCCCGGGATCACAGCCGATCTGTCGGTGGGTGGTGCCCGCATACGATTGCCGTCGAGACACCCGTTTTCCCTCGACATACCTTTAAAGGTAAAACTGGTTGAGCTCAGCCAGGAGTTTTATTACGAAGATCTGCAGCATGGGGTGGAATATCAGATAGTCAGTGCCGAAGGCAATGGCGAATTTACCTGGATGCGACTCAAGCGACTTGGCGGCTCTGAAGGCCTGTCAGAGATGCTCGCCAATCTCATTCGTGGCTATAAGTTTCGCTACAAGGTTGATATCAACGACGTGCTGGTCACGGCCACAGGTCTTGGGTTTGAGCGCCATTACCTGCCTCATTTACCACATTTACCGCTGTTTCTGGACAACCGGGGCGATAAACCCAGGTTAAGCCATTTATTGTTAAGTCCTGATAATCAGGCAATTTTGCATTATTTCCAGGATGAGAACGACATCAGCCAATTGGAAGGCATGTTGACCCAAGGCCGAATGGGCATGGCACTTCGTTATCCCGAAGACGCCGATCACCGCACCTTTTTTTGCTTCACCCATAATGCCAACGGCAAACTGTTTTTCTATTCAGCTACCCTCGCGGAGCTCAAACACCGTAAAGAGCGGGAGCTCTTTTTCGGTTTCGGTGCAGGTAAACCCAGTTGGCGGGTGTTTAAGTTAACCCTGGATACCATAGACCACGGCAAGCGATACAAAAGTTCGGTGATCCCCGGAGACGCGGAAAACTATTCCGCCCTGACAGAGCAGCAGCTCGCCAGCTTCAGCCACGTGCTGCAGTTGATGGACCTGACCCACGAACCGGCCAAATCGCAATATAAAGGCTGGTATAACAATGCCAACGCCAACGCGCTTAAAGTCTATGGTCAAAAGAAGGCTGTTCAAAGCAGCATTAAACAGGTGTCACTGGAATTCAGCGAGCGGCGACGGGAGGCCAGGTTTGCCTTTAAAACCCTGGCAGAAATTCACCAGGGCGGTTTGAAGGTACAGGGACTGAGTAACGACATTTCAAGTCGTGGACTACAGGTGATATTGGATAAGGCCGCAGCCTTTGAAGAAGGTAAGCCGGTGACGCTGTCGCTGCCAAAGCTGCAGGCGATTGCCGGTAAAAGTCGCTTGGTCGACCTGCCCTATCGCCTGGTGAAATCACGCAAGGACGGCATGGTACTGCACCTTGCCGCCATCATTGGCCATGAAGTGCATCCCGGGGTCGAGTTTCTCAACAAGCTGATTGTCCACAATCGGGAGAAGCTGACCCAGCTGAGCGAAAACAACAGCGACATTAAAGAGCTGTCGGACGGTCTGAAAAATCTGGTGATGCGAAAGCTGTATGGCGTACCTTTCTTTATCGAAAAAACCGCCAAGACTCAGGTTGTCAGCTTCCTCGGTACCAGCGTGCAGGGCCATGACATAACCGACATGTTTGCCGCGCTGAGCACTGAGCCCCAGCACTATAATCTGGCACCTCTGCTTGGCAATGGCATACTGAAACAGGCTGTACTGGACCCCATACGAACCCTGCGCCCTAACGATGAAATGAGCTACGTTGAGCTGTTTGTCCAGGTCATACGTCAGTCCCGTGGCGGCATACTGCTGAAGTTTGTCCCTTCAGACGATCTGGCATCGGTCGAGGCGCAACTGAACTTTATCAACCAGAGTAATCAGGTGGGTAAGTTTATGGCTATCCGTCTTTACCGCGGTGCCACAGGCAAACCAGACAACAGCTGTATTCGCCGCGAGCTGGAATACATACACATACACGCGCAGCACAAGGCCAAGCAACTTGAAGAGCAATTGTGGCGCATTGTCGGTGTAGGTGAATTATTGGATGTCACAGACGAAGTTGTGCTGCGTTTCAGCGCACTCAGTCAGTAAATTGCGCCCTCAGTTAACCGGGTCTTTGAGCGCCGTCATATCAAAACCAAGCAACCAGTCTGCTACCTCCATAAAATGATCTGATGGGGCATCAAGATGTGTCAGCATGCCCGCATGGTCATAGTCGTGGCGATATCCATGCGCCCTGGACAGCAAGGTAAAGCGGGCATCAGCAGCGCAGCATTCTGCCATCATGTCTTTCACATCACTGGGGTTACCCAGCACAGTATCCCGGGCGCCGGCAATAAACCAGGCTGGCGGTATACCTTTAACCCTTGCGGCTGCTGCGTAATCAAAGCCGTCATCATGATCTATCCAATCACCACGGACCCAGTCGATACTCTCGCACAGGGAACTGATACTCTCGTTATCCATACCGAGTTTCAGGCTATCGGCGGGTAAATAACCGCGCTGTGTGGCGATGGCAGGTGCAAGCCGGTTCCAGAACATGTCCACCATCCACCATTTTTTCAATGAGCGGGTTCGTATGGTTCTTTTGCTGCCAAAAGTCAGTAAAGATCGTACCCTGGCGGCCATATCCGGGTATCTCACCAAACTGCTTGCCATGAGAACCCCACCCCAGGAGTGGCCACACCAGTGTACCCCCTGCGTTAACGGATGGCGCTCAAGAATGAATGCCTGTACCAGGGGTAACTGTTCACGGATCACCTTGCCCTGCCCCGGATCAACGCCTTTGGACAGCTTGGGAGTACTGAGGCCCCGTCCCGCCGTATCGAGGACATACACCTCAAACCCCTGCCGGGCCAAAAAGCTCGCCAGCCCCCGCCCGGACTCACTGTAAAACACCCGGCCGTTGGACATGGCACCATGAAGCATCAGCAAGGGGGAGCGCGCAGCAGCAGGGGAAGCGGGACTGATATGCCTCAGGTGCAACTGACCGCCGTCGTAAGGTAAAAACAACGATTGCTGGAAAATCGTGTCTTTTTGCAGAGAGTTGGATGAAGCTTGAGTCAAAATCGCTGTCATGGTTATCAAGGTCTGTGCCTGGGCCTATATTCAATCAGGCTAAACCAGAGCACAGACAAAACTCAAGAGCAATTACTCAAACCCTCGGAGTTCACGCTTGCAGCAAGAAGGGAAGCACCCGCAAATCCAGAGTGTGAATACGGGCATCGGCAGCGGCGGCCAGTTTGGGTTTGGCATGAAAAGCGATACCAAAGTCGGCTCGCTGCACCATGGGTATATCGTTGGCACCATCGCCGATGGCGAGGCGTTGGCCGTCTTTAATACCGTATTCATCGCCAAGGCGACTGACCACATCGGCCTTGAAGTTGGCATCCACCACTGTGCCAGTCACTTCGCCCACCAGCTTACCATCGGCAATGACCAGCTCGTTGGCAAAGGCGGCGTCCAACCCAAGAGTCGCCTTGAGGTGCCCCACAAAAGGGGTGAAGCCGCCTGAGGCGACCACCAGCTTCCAGCCATGCCCCTTTAGCTCGGCCAGCATCTCGGTCAACCCGTCCATCAGCGGCAAGCGGGCGCACAGGGTATCGATAATACCGGCATCGGCACCGGCAAGCTTGGCCACCCGTTGACGCAGGCTCTGCTTGAAATCCAACTCACCCTGCATGGCCCGCTCGGTAACTTCGGCGACGGCTTCACCCACACCCGCCATGGCGGCAAGCTCATCGATACATTCAATCTTGATAGCGGTAGAGTCCATATCCATCACCAGTAGTCCCGGATGTCGCAGTGACGGCAGGGATTCGGTCACAGGCAAAACTTCAAGACCGGCTATGCCATCAAATGCGGCCGACAGATTACCCTCTCCCTTGGATACCAACTCCAGCCCGCTGAGGGCATTGCGTCTCACCAAGGGGGCAGCCGCGCAGTTAAGCTCTGCCAGACGAGCAAAAATCAGCTCCTCAGTTGCTTTGGTTGCCCACACCAATCGCACCCGCTCTCCTTGTGGCGCTTGCCCTTCTTCATACAGGCTCAATTGGCACTGACCGGAAGTCGCCAAAGCGTGAAGACGGTTTTGCAGCACATACTCAGAGGTGTTTTCCATGGGTGAGAGTTCTCCGGCTATCCGCTTTATGCCTTATCCTTTATGATTAGCTCAAAGCGTCAATTTTTAAGGGTCAAGGTGTTGTATCTTAAAGGACTAAAGAAAAGCCAGAAAATCAGCCGACTGCTGCAGATTGCCATTGCACTGGCGCTGCTGGCGGGGCTTGTCCAGCTGTGGCAGTCAAGCCTACTACAAGGCCAGCAGCTTCTGAAGTCCCAAACCGAAAAGATGGCAAGATTGTTGGTACAACAGACGGCCTATGGCGCTGCACCGGCGTTGCTGTTACAGAACGATGAACAGTTGCAGTGGCTAGCCACAGCCCTGGTGGAAGATCCCAAGGTGATGGCGGCAGCCATCTATGGCGAACAGGGCACTCGCCTCTCCTTCGCCCAGAGTTTGTCGTCCGAGTGGCTGGAGCCCGATTCTGAGGAGCTGAAAGACCTGCTCGCGCCTTTTCCTCCCTATGTAGAACCCGTAATGCAGGGAGACAGAAACCTGGGTTATGTCGAGGTACGCCTGGAACCCAAGTTGTTTTTGGCCGAGATTGAAGAAGCTCACAAACTTAATATGGAGCAGCAGCAAATTATGCTGTTGGTGGCGGGTTTGATTGGCATGCTCTTGTCTCGCTCTATGTCATTTAAGCGCGCCCACTTTGACCGACGCAAATTTAAAGCCAAACGCTTGCTTGCCACTATGACGGGTGAAAGACCGGAAGAAGTGATGCGCCCGATGGAAATGCAGCCGGAACAAGATGCGTCAGAGACGGAAAAAGCGTGTCAGGCCCTGGATTCGGCCGCGATGGCGGATTCAGAAATCAGCAACGCGACTAATACCGATAAAGAGGATGCTGCAGGTAAAGGCCGCTGAGAATGGCCGTCAACGCAGTAAATATAGGGATGCTGCAATGCAGGCTGAAGCAAAAGCATGTAAACAAAAAAGCTCCCGAGGGAGCCTTTTTCGTACCTGACAGGCTTTAGCCTGTCACAGATCCAGCATCAGAGGTTGATGGCCGCATCCAGGGTCATGATGATCATGTCGTTGAAGGTGGTCTGACGCTCATCAGAGGTAGTCTTCTCACCGGTACGGATGTGATCAGATACAGTTACCACACACAGCGCGCGGGCACCGAACTCGTGAGCCACACCGTACAGACCGGCGGCTTCCATCTCAACGCCCAGAACACCCATCTTCTCCATCACGTCGAACATTTCAGGATCTGGCGTGTAGAACAGGTCGGCAGAGAATACGTTACCAACGCGGGTCTGGATACCGTGAGTCTTGGCAGACTCAACCACGGCGCTCAGCAGGCTGTAGTCGGCGATGGCGGCAAAGTCCTGGCCCTTGAAGCGCAGACGGTTTACCTGAGAATCAGTACAGGCGCCCATACCGATGATCACGTCACGAACCTTAACGTCAGTGCTGATGGCACCACAGGTACCCACACGGATGAGGTTCTTCACGCCATAGTCTTTGATAAGCTCGGTAGCGTAAATAGAACAGCTTGGGATACCCATGCCAGAGCCCATCACAGAGATGCGCTTGCCCTTGTAAGTACCGGTGAAGCCCAACATGTTACGTACATCGGTAACCTGCTCAACGTTTTCGAGGAAGGTTTCGGCAATGTACTTGGCACGCAGCGGATCGCCCGGGAAAAGTACGGTTTCAGCAAATGCACCTTCTACAGCATTAATGTGTGGTGTAGCCATCTGTATAACCCCTGTATTTTTGATTAAGACTTAAGTCTTTGATAATAGGCGACTCAAAGGAAGTCGCCAAAACGAAACTTTTTCAGCAGACCTTAGCGGGCCGGCATGAATGACTCGCCATATTCCATTGCCGCCAACCCGAAGTAGCTGGCAATCGACTGACCAATATCCGCAAAGCTGCCGCGCTTGCCCAGTGAGCCTGCCTCAAGGCCGGCACCATAAGCCAATACAGGCACGAATTCACGGGTATGGTCGGTGCCCTGCCAGGTTGGGTCGCAGCCGTGATCGGCAGTGAGCAGCAGCAAATCGCCTTCTTCCAGCAGCGCCATCAGCTCAGGCAGACGGGCGTCGAAGTATTCCAGTGCCTTGGCATAACCAGACACGTCGCGGCGATGACCGTAGTGGGAGTCAAAATCCACAAAGTTGGTGAACACTATGGTGTTGTCACCGGCCTGCTTGATTTGCTCCAGTGTGGCATCGAACAAATCTTCAAGTCCTGATGCCTTCACCTTTTTGGTGATACCGCAGTGGGCGTAGATGTCAGAAATCTTACCCACACTCACCACTTCACCACCGGCTTGTTTGAGCTTATCCAGCACGGTTTTTGATGGTGGCTCAACCGCATAATCGCGACGGTTGCCGGTACGGGCAAAGTCACTTGGACCTGTGCCGACAAAGGGACGGGCAATAACACGGCCGATGTTGTATGGCTCCAGCTCTTCCCGGGCGATTTCACACAGGCGGTAGAGGTTCTCAAGCCCGAAGCTTTCTTCATGGCAGGCAATCTGAAACACGCTGTCGGCGGAGGTGTAGAAAATCGGCTTTCCGGTTTTCATATGCTCTTCGCCGAGCTCTTCCAGAATGGTGGTACCAGAGGCGTGGCAATTACCCAAAAACTCGGTCAAGCCAGCGCGCTCAAGAATTTTGTCGGTCAGTTCTTTCGGGAAAGAATTCTGATGCTCGCTGAAATAGCCCCACTCAAACAGCACGGGCACACCGGCCATTTCCCAGTGACCACTGGGCGTGTCTTTACCTGAGCTCAGCTCCTGACAGTGACCGTAAGCGCCAATGATATCAACGTTGTCGCCAAATCCAGGGGCAAATGCACCTGTCGCTTCTTTGGCAGCATGGGCCAGGCCCAGACGGCTTAAGTTTGGCAGCTTGAGTTCGCCTTCACGGCCGTTGTTGGCCTTACCCTCAGCGCACATTTGTGCAATGTGACCAAAGGTGTCTGACCCCACGTCGCCGAACTTGTCTGCATCATCGGCAGCACCGATGCCGAAGGAGTCCAGCATCAAAATAATGGTACGTTTCATAACTCTTCCCCTTACAGATCTTCAGCACGTACGTACTGATAGATCTCAGGTGTTTTTTCGGGTTGCTTGTCGCTGACAGTGATAGCCCCACGAACGGCCCTGGCGGCTTCTTCAAAAGCGGCCTCAGACTGGGCATGGATTACGGCAAGCGGCGTGTCTTTGTTTATTGGCTGACCAAGGGCACACACGTTGGACAAGCCTACACTGTAATCCAGTGCATCACCGGGCTTGCGACGGCCACCACCCAGAGTGACCACGGCAAGACCCAGCTCACGGGTCACCATACTATAGGCAAAGCCGTCACGTTCTGCGTACACGGGGCGTATTATGGATGCCTTGGGCAGATACTTATCGTAACTTTCAACGAAATCAGCAGGGCCGCCCAGGCCGGACACCATCTTGCCAAAAATCTCGGCAGCACGGCCGTTATCCAGCACTGTGTTGAGCTTGGTACGGGCATCGGCGTCATTGGCGGCCAGACCACCCAGCACCAGCATCTCGGCGCACAGGCCCATGGTGACTTCGTAAAGGCGAGGATTACGGTATTTTCCGGTCAGGAAATCCACGGCTTCTTTCACTTCCAGCGCGTTACCGGCGCAGGAAGCCAACACCTGATTCATGTCGGTGAGCAGCGCTGTGGTTTTGGTGCCGGCGCCGTTAGCCACGGCGGTAATGGAGCGCGCGAGTTCCAACGAGGCTTCGTAGGTCGGCATAAAGGCGCCGCTGCCTACCTTGACGTCCATTGCCAGCGCATCCAGGCCTGCGGCCAGCTTCTTGGACAGAATCGATGCGGTGATAAGTGAAATGGACTCAACTGTGGCGGTGTTGTCTCGAATGGAATAGAAACGCTTGTCGGCGGGCACCAGATCCCCGGTTTGGCCAATAATGGCAACACCGGCTTCTTTTACCACTTTGCGGAACAGCTCGCTGGAGGGCTCGGTTTGGTAACCGGGAATGGCGTCAAACTTATCCAGTGTGCCACCGGTATGACCCAGCCCCCGGCCCGAAATCATGGGCACATAACCACCACAGGCTGCGGCCATGGGGCCGAGCATCAGCGAAATCACATCGCCCACACCGCCTGTGCTGTGCTTATCAATAACAGGGCCGTTCAACCCCAGGCTATCCCAGTTGAGCACGGTACCTGAATCGCGCATGGCCGTGGTCAGCGCAATACGCTCGTCCATGGTCATGTCATTGAAATATACCGCCATACCCAGCGCGGCAATCTGTCCTTCGGATACGCTGTTGTCGGTAATCCCCTTCACAAAGAATTGAATTTCTTCTTTGCTGAGGGCCTCTGCGTTGCGTTTTTTGCGAATAATCTCTTGTGCCAGAAACATACTGCTGTCTCCAAGAATGTCGGTAGCTTTCAGTTTCTACCGACAATTCGTCCTCTGGAACGTCGAAACTGTAAAAATATTACAGACTCATATTAGCCAAAGTTAAATCGCTTCGTTTCGACGCGGATCACAAATCAGACCGGGGCTCAGTAGCCCTGGGCACCTTTAGGCGCATCGGCCAGTTCCAGTGTATGCAGCAAGCTGGACAGCAGGCTGGAAGCACCGAAACGGAAGGTTCGTGGGGTCACCCAGTCTTCACCAAGGATGCGAGCCGCAGTCCCCAGGAACTCGGCAGCCGCAGCGGCATCACGCACGCCACCGGCTGGCTTGAAGCCTACAGCACGGTTCTTTTCGGCAATCACGGTCAGCATGATTTCAGCGGCTTCCAAAGTGGCGTTAACTGGGACCTTACCGGTGGAGGTCTTGATGAAATCAGCACCGGCATCGATAGAAATTTCAGAGGCCTTGCGGATAAGGGCTGGATCTTTCAGTTCACCGGACTCGATGATGACTTTAAGAAGCACATCGTCACCACAGGCTTCTTTACAAGCTTTAACCAGCTCAAAGCCCACGGTTTCATCGCCTTCCATCAGGGCGCGGTATGGGAAAACCACGTCCACTTCATCAGCACCGTACGCAACGGCCGCGCGGGTTTCGAGCACAGCAATCGCGATATCGTCGTTACCGTGAGGGAAGTTGGTCACAGTGGCGATTTGGATGTCTTCGGCATCGAGTTCAATCAGAGTCTTGCGGGCGATGGGAATAAAACGGGGATAGATGCAGATAGCGGCGGTGTGACCAGCTGGAGTAACGGCTTTTTTGCAAAGCTCAATCACTTTTTCAGCGGTATCGTCGTCGTTCAGCGTAGTGAGGTCCATCAACTCAATGGCACGCTGGGCTGCTTTTTTAAGATCGCTCATAGTTGTTCTCCGAGACGTAATTCAAATGAAACAGAAATCTTGTCCTGGGCAACGCCGTGAGGTGGCAGGTTGTTGGAATAATTATGGCCGGGCCTTCAGGCGATGCCAGATGTCATGACGACATAGCTACAGGTATTCAGTGTCGATAATGTTTACCACGACTTGAATCCTTGAAGACCGGAAAGGGGAAACAGCGTGTTTCTGCTTTCCGCGAAAAATCCCTTTTAACGCGAGAGCTCACAAACCTTACTTAAACATGCTCTTTGGGATAAAACCATGCTTGAGTAAAGATTAAGACCTAAGCATTAAGCATGGAGCCGTGCAACGCACGGCTCCACAGTACAATTAGAAGTTGTACTTGGCAGTGAAGATAGCCGCATCGTGGTAAGCAGCAGTGCCCAGCTTGTGATCAGCATAGCGATACTGCAGACCGAAGGTCAGCTCTTGAGTGGCGTTCCACCACAGAGATACTGCACCGTTCTGACCGGTAGACTTCAGAGTGTACTGGGTACCGTTGCCACGGAACTGGTCTTCACGGGCGAATTCAGTTTCGTGCCAGTTGGTAACCATGAACTTCTGGCCACCCAGTTCGAAGTTGTAACCCAGAACCCAACCAGCCATGTAGCCGTTGAAGCCTGAACCAGCGAAGGTTTGGTTTTCGTAGTGTACGCCGAGGAATGGCTTGATCCAGAAACCTGAATCAGTGAACACGTCGTAGCTCACACCCACAACCAGGTTCTGGTCGAAGAAACCTTCGCCGGCAACAGTCAGGCTGTACAGGTGAGAGTAAACGTTCCAGTTGCTGCTACCGATGTTGGCAGCGATAGAACCTTTGGCAGCGATACGGAAAGAGTCAGTAACTGGGTTACCGCTGAAGTCACGCTCGCTCTTGTTGATGTTTTCTGGGTTTTCCAGATCGACGAAGCCGTATACGTCACCCCAAGAGTAACCAGCACCGCCTTCGATTTCGAGGTATACGAAATCTTCTTTGGCGCCACCGTAACCACCATTGGAACGCTCTTCAGCTTTGGCAGTCCAATCCAGGTAGTTAACAGACATGTTAGAGAAGCCGTAGAACTGTTCAGCTTGAGCGGCACCGGTAGACAGAGCAGCAAAAGTAGCGGCGGCAACAGCCATCATTTTAACGTTTTTCATCATCAACCCCATTTATCTAGGTTTACTGCTCGAGGCAGCGTTTTTATTTTGCCCGGGTATTCTACCTTGCCCGTGCGAAAGCACAATATCATTGGCAGAAAACACGAACATTAAATTCTTATTTGTGAACAACGTCGTGAAACGACCCCTTAGCCCAATTAACCATTTTTACAATTGGTTTACATCAAGCCCCATCGCTCTGTATCACAGTGATGGATAAGTTTCAGACGATTCGTTGGAAAATGGTTGTATTAACAGGGGCCCCGATATCAGGGCCCCTCTGCGCGATTAAATCGCCAGGAACAGACCTGCCAGAGTCGCACTCATCAGGTTAGCCAGAGAACCGGCGATAACGGCACGGATACCCAGCTTGGCCAGATCGTGGCGACGGTTAGGCGCCATCGCTCCCAGACCACCCAGCAGAATAGCGATAGAAGACAGGTTAGCGAATCCACACAGAGCGAAGGACACGATAGCCTTGGTACGGTCAGACATAGCAGCACCAGTCTCAGCTACCACGATACCGCCGTCAGCGATGTCTTTCAGGTAAGGAGCGAAGTTCAGGTAAGCAACGAACTCGTTCACAACGATCTTCTGACCGATGAAAGAACCGGCAACCAACGCTTCGTTCCATGGAACACCGATAAGGAATGCCAGTGGCATGAAGATGTAACCAAGGATCAGCTCGAGGGTCAGACCTTCAACACCGAACCAGCCACCTACGCCACCGATGATACCGTTGATCATGGCAATCAGACCCACGAAGGCAATCAGCATCGCGCCTACGTTCAGAGCCAGGTGCATACCGGAAGAGGCACCAGCTGCGGCAGCGTCCAGAACGTTGGCTGGCTTGTCAGGATCTTCTGGCAGCTCATCCATTTCGTTCTTGGTATTTTCAGTTTCAGGGTGCATCAGCTTGGCCATCAACAGACCACCAGGAGCAGCCATGAATGATGCAGCTACCAGGTACTCAATCTTAACGCCCATAGAGGCGTAACCGGCCAGTACAGAACCCGCGATAGAAGCCAGACCGCCCACCATGATGGCGAACAGTTCAGACTGAGTCATGGTTGGGATGAATGGACGTACTACCAGAGGCGCTTCTGTCTGACCTACGAAGATGTTCGCAGTAGCAGACATGGACTCTGTACGGCTTGTACCGAGAGCTTTTTGCAGACCACCACCGATGATACGGATGACCCACTGCATGATGCCCAGGTAGTAAAGCACAGCAATCAAAGAAGAGAAGAAAATGATAACTGGCAGCACGTTGATGGCGAAAATGAAGCCAACTTTGAACTGAGCCAGATCACCGAACAGGAAGTTGATACCGTTCTGACCGTAACCGATAACGGCAGATACACCGTCAGACACAGTCTTCAGGATGTCTTTACCCCAAGGTACATACAGAACGAAGCCACCGAAGGCAGCCTGAATAGCCAGCGCACCACCAACGGCACGTACACTGATCGCCTTTTTGTTATTGGAAAGGAGGAAACCTATTCCAAGTAGGACTGCAACGCCTACCAAGCTCATTAATATACTCATTAACCATCACCCTTTTGTTAACACTTTTTAGTTATGTTGTTAACCAACCTATTTCCGAGCAAGATTATACCTTAGCCCTTGCTGAAAATCGTCGTTTTGATCAAATTTTTGAACTTAAATTTCAAATGCTTAGCAACAATAAACATTGCGACAAACACCTGTTTAAGTGAAAAAACCTATAGCTCAAACAGTTGCGACACATTGCTTAACAGTCGTTCTGATATTAGAACATTGGATTTTTTTTGCAAATGGGCCATTTTGGTGACAATTTGACCAATTAAAAGGGGAGAATTACGACTTCCTCTAGCACTTTTGGGTGCCATTGAGGGCGAATCTGTCTCGCAAATGAAACTTTCTATCGGTAATGTTTCAACAACTTTATGCAGCTTTTTTGCATCCTCATTCAACAATAAGCCACCAATCCCCAGTAGATATCCCAGCTCAATATAGCGCTTGGCTACTTCAACGCTGCCATAAAAACCATGTATCACACCGCGGCGGGGTAACGAATGACTGGAAAGCAGGGAAATCAGTGGTTCGTGAGATTTAACGCTATGGAGAATAACCGGCAATTGATGTTTGCTGGCAAGCAACAACTGGGCTTCTAACGCCTGCAGCTGCCATTGCCAGTTATTATCGCGGATCTTATCGAGACCACATTCACCCACAGCAACCAACTTCTTATCACTGCGGTGGCGGTCCAATCGTTCTGATAAATCGTCTATGGCGCTCTGCCAATTGGCATCCACATACCAGGGATGCAGACCCAATCCATAAGAACAGGCATATTGATGGGCAACCTGAAGCTGCCTGTCCCAATGGGCAGGAGAAACACCGGGAATAATGCAGCTCGAGATGTTAGCCTTTGACATGGCCGCAAACACTGCGTCTCGGTCGGAGTCAAACTCAGGAAAATCCAGATGTGCATGGCTGTCAATGAGCCTCAGGGATGCCGTCAAAGGTTTTTCCTCCGGTACTCATGATGAAGTAATTCTTGTAGTCAGATAAGCGCAGTAAATCAGCCCTCTAAAACCTTATTCACTGCTTCTGTCACTCTTTGCAGTGTTTTTTGTCAGGCACTCGTCAGATGCGACCGTGACATGGGACATCCCTGAATGTTCTGCCCCGGAATGTCTTGCGCGCTTTGACGCGAGTTCGGGCTCTTCCAACCTGGGGGCACAGCAGCGTCGATTTTCCGGTGTCAGTCCCATGCGGTCACACCAATCCGTATACGCTTTCCAACCACGCTTTATCCAGGACAACATACTCACCTCCAGACAACAGGCAATAAAAAAGGCGGGTATCCCCGCCTTTTGGTTCCGCGATTAATGCTCGCGGGTCTTGGCAAACTGAATGTCGGGATAACGTTCCATCGACAGATTCAGATTAACCATAGTGGGGGCAATGTAAGTGAGATTGTCACCACCATCCAATGCCAGATTGGTGGAACACTTACGTTTGAATTCTTCCAGTTTACGCCCATCTTCACAATAGACCCAACGCGCTGTCGCCACGTTGACCGCCTCGTAGATAGCTTCAACGTTATATTCGGACTTGAGGCGGGCAACTACCACTTCAAACTGCAGCACCCCCACAGCCCCAACGATAAGATCGTTGGTGTCCAGCGGGCGGAACACCTGTACGGCACCTTCTTCAGAAAGTTGTACCAGGCCCTTAAGCAGCTGCTTTTGCTTCAACGGATCTTTCAGACGAATACGGCGGAACATTTCAGGTGCAAAGTTGGGAATACCGGTGAACTTGAGATCTTCACCCTGGGTAAAGGTATCACCAATCTGGATGGTGCCGTGGTTGTGCAGACCGATAATATCGCCCGCAAAGGCTTCTTCGGCGCGCTCACGATCACCGGCCATAAAAGTCACGGCATCTGAGATGTTCACGGTTTTGCCAATGCGCACGTGCTTCATCTTCATGCCCTGGGTGTACTTGCCCGACACTATGCGCATAAAGGCGATACGGTCACGGTGCTTGGGATCCATGTTGGCCTGAATTTTAAACACGAAGCCCGAGAACTTGTCCTCCCCGGCTTCCACGGTGCGCTCGCTGGTCTCACGTGGCATGGGTGCAGGCGCCCATTCGGTCAAGCCATCAAGCATATGGTCTACACCAAAGTTACCCAGGGCGGTACCGAAATAAACCGGTGTCAGCTCACCACTCAAAAACAGTTCCTTGTCGAACTCATTGGAGGCGCCGCGCACCAGCTCCAGCTCTTCACGCAACTGCTCGGCAAAGTCACTGCCAACAGCAGCATCCAGATCCGGATTATCCAGGCCTTTTACAATGCGCAGTTCCTGAATGGTATGGCCATGGCCAGTCTGATACAGGATGGTTTCATCACGGTGCAGGTGATAAACGCCCTTGAACAATTTACCGCAACCAATAGGCCAGGTGATGGGGGCGCAGAGGATGTTAAGCTCTGTCTCCACCTCGTCGAGCAGCTCCATGGGATCGCGGATATCACGGTCAAGCTTGTTCATAAAGGTCACGATGGGCGTATCACGCAGACGGGTGACTTCCATCAGCTTGCGGGTACGGTCTTCCACACCCTTGGCGGCATCAATCACCATCAAACAGGAATCTACCGCCGTCAGGGTACGGTAGGTATCTTCCGAGAAGTCTTCGTGACCTGGGGTATCGAGCAGGTTCACCAGGCAGCTGTTGTAAGGAAACTGCATCACAGAGGTGGTAACCGAAATACCCCGCTCTTTTTCCATTTCCATCCAGTCAGACTTGGCATGCTGACCGCTGCCCCGCCCCTTTACAGTACCGGCGCTTTGAATGGCGCGGCCGTGCAACAATACCTTTTCGGTAATGGTGGTTTTACCGGCGTCCGGGTGAGAAATAATGGCGAAGGTGCGGCGCGAAGCCACTTCGGCAAGCAATGTATTTGACATGGATAGCTTTCTTTCAAGTAGCGTCGCCGCCCGAAGGCGGCGACTCGAATGGCACTAAATTGGGGGGTATTTTCGCCTAAATTGGCCTTGAGTACAACGACAGCGCTTAAGGCTTGTCAATTGATGTCTGAGCCTGCTCGGCCATACGTGCCAGTTCGACCCTGGCATATCTGTGTTCGACAAAGTCGTAGATGTTGGTCGCCAGCGCTAAACGGAAGTAGTTGGCAGCAGCATCTTTGTTGCCCAACGACTCTTCCGCCTTGGCAACATAGAAGTAAGCCTCACACAACCTTTCGGCGTATTCACGCGGATGGTTAAGGCCAAGTTTCGCCTTTTCAAACAGGGCTTTTTTGCTCACATTACCCAAATAAAAATCGGCGATGGCGGCGGCCCAGTCATCTTTTAGCAACTGCCTGTGTTCGGCAAGATTCTTCAGCGCATTCTGTCGGTCAAGCTCGGTATCAATTAAATAATACCAAAGCGCCCGGTAACCATCCGAGGGGTCGCGTCTTAAGAACATGTCCATATCACTGACGGCCAAATCGCTGCGCTCACCATAGTAAAGGGCGATACCGCGGTTCAGATAGGCATAGTCATAATTGGGTTCAAGCTCGAGTACGGCATCAAAGGCTTCGTAAGCATTATCGAAATCGCCTTCCTGGGTGTAATAAATACCCAGAAAATTATAAGCATCAGCGATATTAGGCAGGATTTTCAGTGCTTGATGGAAATCGAGTCGCGCCATCAACCTCAGCCCCAGAGTATCGTAAAGCACGCCGCGCTCGTAATAAACCCGAGCCAATTGCTCTTCGTTGAGGTCCATGGTGGAAAGTACTTCGTTCAGCCGAGCAAGGCTGACTTCGTGCTTGTAGTCCGGCAACAGAGGGGCCACTACCAAGCGACCATCTGCATCATTGAGCGAGGTGTTGCCACTGGTCGACGCACAGCCGCCAGACATCATACTTGCCCCAATCAGGGCCGACACCAACAATGTTCTGAGTTTTAGCTCCATCCAACTCTCACCTTTCGACCTTAGAAACCCTAATGGGCCCTGTGTCGCTCCATCATAGCAATCCATACTGTAGCCCGCCATCAGCCATTGATATTTATTATAAATTGTCCGCCCGGTTTTCACTGTCCAATAAAAAAGGAGACCCTGAGGTCTCCTTTAATTAACCGTTATGGCTATCTGTTATTCGGCAGCAGGTTCTTTAACCTGAGCTTCCTTGATAGACAGACGCACACGACCCTGACGATCCACTTCCATGACCTTCACGGTCACTTCCTGGTTCAGTTGCAGGTGGTCAGATACGTTGGCTACACGCTCATCGCTGATTTGCGAGATGTGTACCAGACCATCTTTGCCGGGCAGGATGTTCACGAAGGCACCGAAGTCAACGATACGGATAACCTTACCTGTGTACAGACGACCCACTTCCACTTCTGAGGTGATTTCCTCGATGCGGCGGATAGCTTCGCGGGTAGCGTCGCCATTGTTAGAGGCAATCTTCACAGTACCGTCATCTTCCAGCTCGATGGTGGTACCGGTTTCTTCAGTCAGCGCACGGATAACGGCGCCGCCTTTACCGATAACATCACGGATCTTCTCTGGGTTGATCTTGATGGTGGTGATACGTGGCGCGAAGTCAGAGATATCTGGACGGGCACTACCGATGGCCTGGTCCATCACGTTCAGGATGTGAACGCGGGCGCCGTAAGCCTGCTGCAGAGCGATTTCCATGATTTCTTTGGTGATACCTTCGATTTTGATGTCCATCTGCAGTGCAGTAACACCATCACGGGTACCGGCTACTTTGAAGTCCATGTCACCCAGGTGGTCTTCGTCACCCAGGATGTCAGACAGAACCACGAAGTTGTCACCTTCCTTCACCAGACCCATGGCAATACCGGCCACAGAAGTCTTGATAGGTACACCGGCATCCATCAGCGCCAGAGAGGTACCGCACACAGAGGCCATGGAAGAAGAACCGTTGGACTCAGTGATTTCAGATACCACACGTACAGAGTATGGGAACTCTTCGGCAGATGGCATTACCGCGTTGATACCGCGCCATGCCAGCTTACCGTGGCCGATTTCGCGGCGCTTTGGCGAGCCAACCATACCGGTTTCACCCACAGAGTATGGAGGGAAGTTGTAGTGCAGCATGAAGCGATTGGTGCGCTCGCCCATGATGGAGTCAATCTTCTGGGCATCACGCTCGGTACCCAGAGTACAGGTTACCAACGCCTGAGTTTCACCACGGGTGAACAGGGCAGAGCCGTGGGTACGTGGCAGTACACCTGCCATGACAGACAGGGCACGGATCATGTCTGGCTCACGGCCGTCGATACGTGGCATGCCAGCGATAATGCGGCCGCGAACGACGTTCTTCTCCAGGCTACCCAGCAGATCGGCAGCTTCACGTACGTTCACGTCAGGATTGGCTTCCTGCAGCTTGGCGATAGTGGCTTTCTTTACTTCACCAACGGCTTCGTAACGTTCTTGCTTGGCCATGATCTGGTAAGCCGCAGTCAGGCCTTCTTCGGCCAGCTCTTTGATTTGTGCTACCAGGGCTTCATTTTTAACAGGTGCAGTCCAGTTCCAACGTGGCTTACCGGCTTCGGCAGCAAACTCGTTGATGGCATTGATAACAACCTGCTGCTGGTCATGACCGTACACTACGGCACCCAGCATGACTTCTTCTGGCAGAGATTTGGCTTCAGATTCCACCATCAGTACGGCGCTCTGGGTACCGGCAACCACCAGATCCAGTTCGCTGCCAGCCAGTTCAGCGGCACCTGGGTTCAACACGTATTCGCCATTCACATAACCCACGCGGGCAGCACCCAGAGGACCGTTAAATGGAATACCTGAAATCGCCAGGGCAGCAGAAGTACCGATCATAGAAACAATGTCCGGCTCAATCTGAGGGTCTACCGAGACCACTGTGATGATGACCTGTACTTCGTTGGTAAAGTCATCAGGGAACAGGGGGCGGATTGGACGATCGATCAATCGGGCAATCAGAGTTTCGTCTTCAGATGGACGGCCTTCACGCTTAAAGAAGCCACCGGGGATCTTACCAGCTGCGTAAGTTTTTTCCTGGTAGTTTACGGTAAGTGGGAAGAAGTCACGGCCTGGGTCTGCTTCCTTCTTGCCCACAACGGTAACCAGTACAGTTGTGTCGCCCATGCTTGCCATTACGGCACCATCGGCTTGACGAGCGATTACGCCTGTTTCCAGAGTGACTGTATGCTGACCATACTCAAAACTTTTTACGATAGGATTCACGTGACCCATTCCTTAATTAATGACCTTGAAATACGCGCGTAAGTATACTGCAAGTCAAGTAGATAGTTAAAGAGTGGAATCTGGTGACAAATCTTTAACTTTTCACTACAGTGGCTTTTATCGGACTGGCGAAATCCGTCCCTGAACGGACCTGCCCTAACGCTTCTATTAGCCCGGAAACTGATTGATGGCGATTCGGTTCAAATCACTTACCTGGAAACAAACCAATCTCGTTGTCTTCACAGCGCTGTTTTTTGCTGTTGCGATTTTTATCATCGAGCTGGCTCTAATGGTAATGTCGACCCGGGAAGCCCTGACCTCCAGCCAGCAGGAACTGCTTGATTCGGTTGAACAACCTGCAGCCAATGCCGTGTGGGCGTTAGACGACAACCTCGCCCGCCAAACTCTTGAAGGGGTGCTCAAAGTCGAACATGTGGGCGCCTCGGTTATCGAACTGGACGATGGTTCGATGTTCGTCTCAGTCACCAACGGCAAGAACACCTACTCAAATTTTTTTAATAGTTTAAGTGAAGAACTCTTCGGGGATTTACGGGAAATTTCCCGTCCTTTGTACCGCCCTTTTTACTTTGAAGGCTCAAGACAACAGCAATTGATTGGTAGCCTGACCATCTTTTACGATACCCAGGAGCTGGCCAATACCCTGTTCGGCCAGTTGAAAGTGGGTTTTTTGGCAACCCTGGCGCGAGCACTGTTTCTGACGCTGGTATTGTCCATCGTGTTTCACCGCTTTCTCACTCAGCCGATTGCCCGAATAAGTGAAGCCATCGACAAGATTGAGCCCGAGTCACCCGATGAAAACCTGCTGCCTATTTCAGACGCCCACAAGGACGACGAACTCGGCTTGGTAAGCACCAAGCTGAATCAAATTCTGCTGCAATTCGGCCAGACACAAAGCAAGCTGCGTAAGATGGCGACCAGAGACCCCCTCACCGGCCTGCCAAACCGTACCTTGCTGCTTGAGACCATAGCAGTGACCATACAGCGCGCCAGGGTTCACAAGCGTTCATTCACCCTGCTGTTTATCGACCTGGACCGTTTTAAAAACGTCAACGACTCCCTGGGCCATGCTCTGGGCGATCAGTTTCTTGCCCGTATCGCGCGGCTACTGGAGCGGGTGGTGGGCGATAAAGGCACGGTTGCGCGCCTCGGTGGTGATGAGTTCGTGATCCTGGCGGACGAAATCCACTGCGCCGATATGGCAGCAGACTTTGTAGATAAGCTATTGGTCCAACTCAACAACCCAATCCAGCTTGGTGATCACTCCATCCACCCTGCTGCCTCTGTGGGGATATCCCTCTACCCTGAAGATGGCAACAGTGCGGAGGACCTTATCCGACACGCCGATATCGCCATGTACAGCGCCAAGGCCTCCGGCTCGAACCAGTGGGCCTTCTTTAAACAGCAAATGACAGAGCGTGCTGCCGTGCGCTTACGCACTGAAGCGTCTTTGCACGATGCGCTGAAAAACGACGAGTTTGTCCTGCACTTTCAACCCAAGCTGGATTTGACCACAGGTAAAGTCATGGGCTGCGAGGCACTTATCCGCTGGCAAAAAGATGGCCGCCTGATAAGCCCCATGTCGTTTATTCCAGTCGCCGAAGAAACCGGCATTATCGTTCCCATAGGCCGCTGGGTATTGGAGCAAAGCTGTAAAACACTGCGCCACTGGCAAAAGCAGTACAACTTTGCCATTCCCATCGCAGTCAATGTGGCATCACAGCAATTTGCCGATGCCAGCCTGGTGCCCGACATCAAGCAGATGGCGCTACGCTATCAAATATCACCAGATTTACTGGAAATCGAAATTACCGAAACCTCATTGATGAGCGACGTCGAAACGGCTATCAGCAAACTGGAGCAGCTTAAAAATGCCGGTTTTGGTATTGCAGTAGATGACTTTGGTACCGGCTACTCGTCGCTTTCTTACCTGCGACACCTGCCGATTACCACCATGAAGATTGACCGCTGCTTCGTGACCGACCTGCCCAACGACAGTGCCATCGCTTCGACCATCCTGATGCTGGGGAAACAGCTGGATCTTCGTATTGTCGCGGAAGGTATTGAGAATGAACAGCAGCTGCAGTGGTTAAAAACTGCCGGGTGCGGTATCGGTCAGGGCTTTTACTTCAGCCCGCCATTACCCATGGAAGAGTTTGAAGAGAAATACATTCGTTCACAGACAGCAGAAATACAAAACCTCCACGGTTAACCAATAAAAGCTGATCCCAAAAACGAAAAAAGGAGGCAAATGCCTCCTTTTTTCTTGCTTCGCTGGATTAGCGACGCAGACCCAGCTTCTGGATCAGAGCGTTGTAACGCTCATTCTCGGTGCGCTGCAGGTAAGACAGCAGCTTACGACGAGAGCTAACCATACGCAGCAGACCACGACGTGAGTGGTGATCGTGAATATGAGTCTTGAAGTGATCCTGCAGGTGGTTGATCTGAGCAGTCAGCAGAGCTACCTGAACTTCAGTTGAACCAGTGTCGTTTTCACCACGGCCAAACTCAGCCAGGATTTTTGCTTTAGCTTCAGTACTTAGTGACATGAATATCTCCAAAATATCAGTAAATTGTCTCAGCCGATCACTAACTCAGCCAAGAAGACGCGATATTTTAGCCACATTCGACTGCCGTAGCAACCGCTTTAGGCTTCATCGTCGTAAAAGACAACCAGGCGCTTGGGCGCCAGCAGGCCATCGTCATTGATGGCGCCCACACCAACGAACCGTCGCGCCTCACCAAGGGTAATACGCAACAGGCTATCGCTGGACACGCCTGCGACGCGCACCGGGTTACCGTTCATCAAATAAGGCGCAACCGCATCCGGAATATTGACCTCCGGAAAATTGGCGACAGCGGTATCCATCGGCAGCAGCAGCGGGTCGAGCAAGGTCTTGGGTTCAACGCCCTCCTTTTCAGCCTGCTCCAGCAATGCTTCAAGCGCTTCGATGGTCACCATACGCTCGTAGGGGTAACCGGCGACGGCGGTGCGTCGGAGCATAATCACATGGGCGCCACAGCCAAGCTTCTCACCGAGATCGTCAATGATGGTACGTATGTATGTACCCTTGGAGCAGTGAATATCCAGCGTCAGCTCATCACCTTCAAGCTTGATGAAGTTAAGCTCGAACACTGTGATGGGTCTGGCTTCCCGCGGAACTTCCTTACCTTCACGGGCATACTTATACAGGGGCTGGCCCTGATACTTAAGCGCCGAAAACATCGAAGGTACCTGCAGGGTATCACCACGGAAACTGTCCAAGGCAGCATCCAGCGCTTCCTGGGTGAAGTTTAATGGCCGCTCACTGACCACTTCGCCGTCGGAATCGCTGGTGTCAGTGCGCTGACCAAGCTTGGCAGTAACCAGATAACGTTTATCCGCATCCAGCAGGTGCTGAGAAAACTTGGTTGCCTCACCCAGGCACACGGGTAACATGCCGGTCGCCAGAGGATCGAGCGCGCCTGTATGGCCTGCTTTGGACGCATTGTAAATGCGCTTAACCCGCTGCAGGGCATGATTGGAACTCATGCCCGTGGGTTTATCCAGCAGGACGATACCGTCGATATTGCGCCCTTTGGTGCGTCTTGCCATCAGTCTTCCTCGCGCTGCCCTTCCTGGGGTTCATCGCCAATGTGACCTTTCTTGGCCTCATCGTCACGAATGACCTTACTCACCAGGTTTGACATGCGCATACCTTCAACCAGAGACGCATCGTAGATAAAGCGCAGCTCAGGCATGACCCTAAGCTTCATGCGACCAGCCACCAGAGTACGGGCATAAGGTGCAGCCGTATTCAGGGCTGCCAGCTTGGCTTCGATAACTTGAGGATCTTCCTCGAAAAAGGTCACGTATACTTTGGCGTGGCTCAGATCGCGGGATACATCCACGTCATTGACGGTTACCATGCCGATGCGAGGATCTTTCATGTCCCGCTGCAGTACAAAGGCCAGCTCCTGTTGCAGCTGCTGACCGATGCGGCGGGTACGACTAAATTCTCTTGCCATGATTACTTACCATAAAATCAACAAGGGCGGCCTGAGCCGCCCTTTTTTGGTTGTTAGAGTGTTCGTGCGACTTCGATAGTTTCGAACACTTCAATTTGATCGCCTACGCGAACATCATTGTAGTTCTTAACGCCGATACCACACTCCATGCCGTTGCGGACTTCGTTCACGTCGTCCTTAAAGCGGCGCAGAGACTCCAGCTCACCTTCGTAGATTACCACGTTCTCACGCAGTACACGGATTGGCGCGCTGCGCTTCACGATACCTTCAATCACCATACAGCCGGCGATAGCGCCAAGCTTAGGCGACTTGAACACGTCACGCACTTCGGCCAGACCAATGATCTGCTGCTTGAACTCAGGTGACAGCATACCGCTCATGGCAGACTTCACTTCGTCAATCAGGTCGTAGATCACGCTGTAGTAACGCAGATCAACGGCTTCAGATTCAATGGTCTTACGGGCCTGGGCGTCGGCACGTACGTTAAAGCCAACCATGATGGCGTTGGAGGCTGCAGCCAGAGTCGCGTCGGTTTCGGTCAGTGCACCTACACCGGAAGCAATGATGTTCACCTTCACTTCATCGGTAGACAGCTTACGCAGCGAGTCGGTAATGGCTTCCAGAGAACCCTGTACGTCGGCCTTGAGCACGATGTTGAGTTCCTGCACTTCGCCTTCGGTCATGTTGGCAAACATGTTCTCGAGCTTGGACTTTTGCTGACGCGCCAGCTTCACATCACGGAACTTGCCTTGACGGTACAGGGCCACTTCACGGGCTTTACGCTCGTCACGCACCACAGTCGCTTCGTCACCGGCAGAAGGCACACCTGACAGACCGAGAATCTCCACAGGAATAGATGGACCGGCTTCCATAATTGGGCGACCGTTTTCATCTTTCATGGCACGGATCTTACCGTACTCGAGACCACACAGAACGATGTCGCCCTGACGCAACGTACCTTCCTGAACCAGAACGGTCGCTACCGGACCACGGCCCTTGTCGAGCTGAGATTCGATAACCACACCAGCCGCCATACCATCGCGGACAGCTTTGAGTTCGAGAACTTCAGCCTGAAGCAGGATAGCTTCCAGCAGTTCATCAACGCCCTGACCAGTCTTGGCAGACACGTAACAGAACATGTTCTCTCCGCCCCAGTCTTCTGACATTACGCCATGCTGAGACAGTTCGTTCTTCACGCGGTCGATATCGGCTTCTGGCTTGTCCATCTTGTTCACAGCCACAATCAAAGGCACATTACCGGCCTTGGCGTGCTGGATAGCTTCGATGGTCTGTGGCATTACGCCGTCGTCGGCGGCCACAACCAGAATAACGATGTCAGTTGCCTTGGCACCACGGGCACGCATTGCGGTAAAGGCCGCGTGACCAGGGGTATCCAGGAAGGTGATCATGCCGTTATCGGTTTCTACGTGGTAGGCACCGATGTGCTGCGTAATACCACCGGCTTCACCAGCCGCAACCTTGGTGCGACGGATGTAGTCGAGCAGCGAGGTCTTACCGTGGTCAACGTGACCCATGATGGTTACCACAGGAGCGCGAGGCTCAAGCTTGGTGGTACCTTCATCGTCACGATCTGCCAGAACCTGATGCTCCAGCTCGTTTTCACGCAGCAGTACAACCTTGTGACCCATTTCCTCAGCAACCAGTTGGGCAGTTTCCTGATCCAGTACCTGGTTGATGGTTACCATGGAGCCCATCTTCATCATGGCTTTGATGATTTCGGTGGCCTTGACTGCCATCTTCTGCGCCAGCTCGGCCACAGTCACAGTCTCACCAATGCGCACATCACGGGTCACAGCGGCCACTGGCTTGTTAAAGCCGTGTGCCATGGACTCGGGAGTGCTCTTGTATTTCATGTGCTTCTCACGACCTTCGCGAGCGTCTTTACCACCACGCTTGCTCTTGGTCTGAGTCTTGTTACGGTTGCGACGGCCGCGTTTTTCATCATCCAGGTCGGCACTGTCTTCAGCGGCACGGGCTACCTTGGAAGTGGTTACATGGTGATCGCCATAACGCTCAGCCTCGATACGACGACGCTCTTCTTCAGCCCAACGAGCGGCGTTTTCTTCAGCCAACAGACGCGCCTTTTCTTTGGCAGCGGCTTCTTCCTGGGCAGCCTTGCTCTTGGCAGCTTCTTCCTGCTGCGACTTCAGGCGAGCAGCTTCAGCCTTGGCTTCTTCTGACTCAACTGGCTTTGGTTGCTCTTTGGCAGCACTGGCGCTGGCTTTTGCTTTGGCTTCGGCTTCAGCCTTGGCTTTTGCCTTGGCTTCTGCGTCTGCTTTTGCCTTGGCTTCGGCCTCAGCTTTAGCCTTGGCTTCGGCTTCGGCTTTTGCCTGGGCTTCGGCTTGAGCACGGGCTTCTTCTTCAGCCTTCAGGGCTGCTTCGTTACCGTCACGCTTCACGAAAGTACGCTTCTTGCGCACTTCCACTTTCACGTCTTTAGACTGTCCACCACCGCTGGACACGCTAAGCGTAGACACAGTCTTACGCTGGAGTGTCATCTTGGTTGGCTGGGCGTCAGCGCCGTGTTGCTTCTTCAAAAAGTCCAGCAGTTGCTGCTTTTCTGATTCAGACACAGTGTCAGCTTTGGCCTTCTTGATACCGGCCTGGGCAAACTGTTCAATAAGTCTGTCAACAGTTTTACCGACTTCTGTGGCTAGTTTCTCTACCGTAATTTCCGTCATAGGTTACCTCCCCTGTTGATCGACTTAAGACTCTTCGCCAAACCAACAGATGTTACGGGCAGCCATGATCAGCGCACCGGCTTTCTCTTCTGTCAATTCTTCTATTTCGATCAAATCATCAATGCCTTGTTCGGCCAAATCTTCCAGCGTCACTACACCACGGCTTGCAAGTACAAACGCGAGGTGGCGATCCATGCCTTCAAGATTCAGCAATTCTTCACTCGGCTCTGCACCGTCCAGCGCTTCTTCAGACGCCAACGCACGGGTAGAAATGGCCGCTTTGGCGCGCTCACGCAGCGCTTCAACGATGTCCTCGTCGAAGCCATCGATTGCCAAGAGTTCGGCAACCGGTACATAAGCCACTTCTTCCAGTGAGGTGAAGCCTTCATCGGCCAGCACCTGAGCAAAATCTTCATCTACATCCAGTGACGCCATAAACAGCGCAACCACCTTGGCACTTTCTGCCTGGTGCTTGGCATTCATGTCTGCCACTGTCATCACGTTCAACTCCCAACCGGTCAGTTGAGTGGCCAAACGCACGTTCTGACCATTACGGCCAATAGCCTGGGCCAGAGAATCAGCTTCCACGGCGATGTCCATAGAGTGGTTATCTTCATCCACGATGATAGAAGCCACATCGGCTGGCGCCATGGCGTTGATCACGAATTGCGCTGGGTTATCGTCCCACAGCACGATATCCACGCGCTCACCACCGAGTTCGTTGGACACGGCCTGAACACGGGCACCACGCATACCCACACAGGCGCCGATAGGATCGATGCGACGGTCGTTAGACTTCACAGCAATCTTGGCGCGGCTGCCTGGATCACGGGCAGCACCCATCACCTGGATCATCTCATCTGCGATTTCAGGCACTTCCACACGGAAGAGCTCAATCAGCATTTCAGGCTTGGTACGGGTCAGGTACAACTGAGCACCGCGGGCCTCAGGACGCACAGCATAGAGCAGTGCGCGAACGCGATCGCCTGGACGGAAAGATTCGCGGGCAATCAGGTCTTCTTTGTACAGCACGCCGTCGGCGTTGTTGCCCAAATCCACAATGACACTGTCACGATTGCTCTTCTTCACCACGCCAGTGATGATTTCGCCTTCTTTGTCGTAAAACTGTTCAACAACCTGAGCACGTTCGGCTTCGCGCACTTTTTGCACGATAACCTGCTTGGCAGTTTGGGTAGTGATACGGTCGAAAACCACAGACTCGATTTCGTCCTCAATAAACTCGCCCACCTGGATTTCAGGATTTTCATATTGGGCGGCTTCGAGGGTGATCTCACGGTAAGGATTTTCCAGCGCTTCGCCGTTATCCTCTACCACCATCCAGCGACGGAAGGTTTCATAGTCACCGGTCTTGCGATCGATGGCTACACGAACGTCGATATCACCTTCGTACTTTTTCTTGGTTGCCGTGGCCAGAGCTGTCTCCAACGCCTCGAAAATCTTTTCACGCGGAACGGCTTTCTCGTTTGAAACCGCCTCAGCGACCAGCAGAATCTCTTTATTCATTGTCTTGCCTCGTTCACCTTGAAACCATCAAAACTTCGCAATAATGTTGCCTTTGCGGATATTGTCCAGGGCAACGACCAATGTCTTGCCATCGACTTTGATGGTCAGCATCTGGCCTTCAACCTTGTCGATAACACCTTTCAAGTTCCGACTGCCTTCAACAGGCATGGTCAGTTGTACTTTTACATCTTCACCCACATAGCGGGCGTATTGGGCTGCGTTGAACAGCGGTCTGTCCAGCCCAGGAGAAGACACTTCGAGAGTGTATTCGTTGGAAATTGGGTCTTCCACATCGAGGATTGCACTGATTTGGCGACTGGCATCAGCACAGTCGTCAACGGAAATACCCTGCTCGCTGTCGATATAAACACGCAGGATTGAATGCTTTCCTGCCTGCACGTATTCAATGCCCCACACCACATAGCCAGCGGCTTCGACAGCCGGTGTCAGCATTTCTGCCAGTCTGGTTTCCAATGTCGCCAAAGTGACCCCCGAAAAAACAAAAAAGGGCTATAAAGCCCCAGTAACTGTACCGCAAAATACTGCGGTGGATCTGAAAGTCCATATAACAAAAAACCCCGTAATAACGAGGCCATTGCTTATAAGAACCTGTTTACAGTAGCGAATTCTTCCATAAATTCGAAACTGGGAGCTGGTTGCGGGGGCCGGATTTGAACCGACGACCTTCGGGTTATGAGCCCGACGAGCTACCATGCTGCTCCACCCCGCGTCAACTGCTGCAAGTATATTGACTTAGCAACTTACTTGCAATGATTGCCACCTGTTTAACTGGTTACAATCATTTTAATTGGTGCCGAGAGCGGGACTTGAACCCGCACGTCCGTTAGGACACAGCCACCTCAAGGCTGCGCGTCTACCAATTTCACCACCTCGGCTAATCTTGCTTTTTAGTCAGGAATTTTGGTTTCTGACTTTTCGGTTTGCTGAACTTCCTCTGCAGTAGGTTCAGAACCGATGTTGTTCCATTTATCTTCCTGCTTGATGTGGTTCGCACTCAGGTTGCCAATGATCAGGCTTAGAGTGAAGAAGGCCACAGCCAGGATTGCAGTGGAACGGGTCAAAAAGTTGCCTGAACCACTGGAACCAAACAGGGTGCCTGAAGCGCCTGCGCCAAATGACGCACCCATGTCAGCCCCTTTACCTTGCTGGATGAGAACCAGACCAATCAGGCCAAGTGCAACCAACAAGTAGATAACTATCAGTACTTCGTACATATTATGCGCTCATTGCTATGGAACACAGAGTTAAAAACTCGGTCGAGTTTAAACTGGCTCCGCCAATCAGTCCACCGTCAACATCAGGTTGGGCGAATAAATCCGCCGCATTGCTTGGCGTTACACTTCCGCCATACAGAATCCTGACATTCTCCCCAATGAAGGGAGAAACTTCAGAGAGCCTCCTGCGAATAAACGCGTGAACTTCCTGGGCTTGCTCTGGTGTAGCGCTTTTACCTGTCCCTACTGCCCACAGGGGCTCATAGGCGATAATGGCGTTATCAAAAGCCATGGTACCGTTCTTTTCGATTACCACGTCCAGCTCTTCAGCTATCACCTCAAAGGTTCTTCTGGCTTCTCGAGCTGGGCCTGACTCACCAACACAAAGTATTGGAGTCAAGCCGTGCTTTTGGGCGGCGGCGAACTTCTCAGCAACTATATCACTGGTTTCACCATACATTCTTCGCCGCTCTGAATGCCCGACAATCACATATCGGCATCCGGAATCTTTCAGCATCTGCCCGGAAATCTCCCCGGTGTAAGCACCGAAGTCATGTTGACTCAAATTCTGAGCCCCCATTCGAACAAGACAACCATTTAGGGCTTCTTTATTCGCTTCGAGCAACTGCCTGACGCTCTCGAGGTAAATTGTCGGCGGACACAGGACAACTTCCGCTGAATCGTTTTGGAGCTTAACGGCAAACTTTTTGAAGAGTTCCTGTGCCAGCGCTGCGCTGCCATTCATCTTCCAGTTGCCTGCTACCATTGGACGTCTGAGTGCCATCTCCATCTCCTCTGAAAGCGGAGCGAATAATAGCGAACCGCGTTTTAAGTTACAACACCTATTTTCGACTTTTTGGCAAAAACAGGCCCGACTGTTGCTTTTTTATTCCAGCGAGCCCATTTTTGCTTAAAATGCGCGCTAAGCCACTAAAATTTATACATTTACGCTTTCAAGTGGCCGCTTTTACTGCATCGGCAATGGCGTTGGCTAGACGCGTCACCGTCTCTTTATCTTCACCCTCAACCATCACCCGCAGCAGCGGCTCCGTACCGGACTTACGCAGCAACACCCGGCCGCGTTCACCGAGCTCTCGTTCCACTTCAGCCACTTTTGCAGTCACAGTATCCGCTTCCAGCGGATTTTTATCGCCTTCAAAGCGCACATTCACAAGCACCTGTGGGAACATCTTGAGCTTGGCAATCAGCTGTTGCAGACCTTTTCCGCTGCGGCGCATTGCCGCGAGCACCAGAATGCCGGCGACAATGCCATCACCGGTAGTGCCGTGGTCAAGATTGAGAATGTGCCCGGAGTTTTCCCCACCGATGCGCCAACCCAGCTCTTTCAGAAGTTCCATCACATAGCGGTCGCCCACTTTAGAGCGGGCGAAGGGTATACCCTCGTCTTTCAGTGCCAATTCAAGGCCTAGGTTTGCCATCTGGGTACCCACGACACCGCCCTTTAACAGACCCCGCTCTTTTGCATCCAGTGCCAGTATGTAGAGAATTTGGTCCCCATCTATGATGTCACCCTCCTGGGTAACCATCATGATCCGGTCGCCATCGCCATCCAGGGCGATACCAAGATCGGCGTTGACTTCGAGCACCTTGTCACGAATAGCGCCCATCGAGGTCGCACCGCACTTATCGTTGATGTTCATGCCATTGGGCTCAACCCCTATGGCCACTACCTCAGCACCGAGTTCACGAAATACTGCTGGCGCTATGTGGTAAGTCGCACCGTGGGCACAATCCACCACAATTTTCAGGCCACTCAAGGTTTGGTCTGCCGGGAAGTTCCCTTTGCAATATTCGATATAACGACCACGGGCATCATCGATGCGGGATACCTTGCCCAAAAACTGGGACTCGGCGCAGATCAGCGGTTTTTCCAATTCGGCTTCAATGGCGAGCTCGATTTCATCATCCAGCTTACTGCCGTCATTGGAAAAAAACTTAATCCCGTTGTCGTAATATGGATTATGGGAAGCGCTGATAACGACACCCGCTTCTGCACGGAAAGTGCGGGTAAGATACGCGACGGCAGGTGTGGGCATGGGTCCCATTAACAGCACGTTAAGCCCAGCGGAAGAAAAGCCCGCCTCCAACGCCGACTCGAACATATATCCCGAGATACGGGTATCTTTACCGATGATGACCTTTTTAGTCCCGGTTCGTGCCAGTACCCTGCCTGCCGCCCACCCGAGCTTCAATGCCAATTCGGGCGTCATCTGATCCGCGCCCACTTTGCCGCGGATCCCGTCAGTTCCAAAAAATTTACGTTGTGACACTCTCTACCCCATTCACATCCACACTCACTGAAGAGCGTTTGTTGGTCCCTGCTCCAATATCATTACAGGTGTTTATATTCCCGGGTGGCCTCAAGCACCTTGAGGACATCTATCGTCTCTGCGACATCATGCACCCTGATTATGTTTGCGCCCTGCTGCGCCGACAATAAGGCACCAGCAAGACTGCCAGCAAGACGCGAAGTTGCATCACGGCCAAGCAAATTGCCAAGCATGCTCTTTCGGGACAAGCCTGCCAGCAGCGGTAAACCAAATCGCTCAAACTCTGCAAATCGGGCGAGCAGCTCATAGTTGTGCGAAACTGTTTTACCGAATCCAAAACCGGGATCAAGGATAATCTGCGCCCGTGGGATCCCCGCGTCAACACAGGCAGCAATACGATGTTCAAAAAACGTGCATACATCTTCTATTAAATTGTCATATTCCGGATTTTGCTGCATGGTGCGCGGCTGACCCTGCATATGCATCAAGCATACGGCTAATCCCGAAACCGCGGCTGCTTCAAGCGCTCCCGGCTCCATCAGCGCACGCACATCATTGATTAAGTGGGCACCTGCCTTGGCGGCTTCACTCATCACTCCGGCTTTACTGGTATCCACTGACACCCATACATCATGTGTCTTGCTGACATACTCTACCAGCGGGATGACGCGGCTGATCTCTTCATCCAGCGATACCTCGGCAGCGCCGGGGCGGGTAGACTCGCCACCGATGTCGATGATGGCCGCGCCTTCTGTTACCAACTGGTCAGCATGTTCACAGGCACGTTCAAAAGCGGCGAATTGGCCTCCGTCGGAAAATGAATCCGGAGTCACATTCAAAATCCCCATCACCACGGGGCGGCTCAGGTCGAGGGTTTTCTCTCTGGCAGTTAGCGTAAACACGGATACTCCTTAAACAAGAAAACCCCGGGTTCGGGGTTTTCTAAGTAACATCAATCGCTAAGCACTATCAATGTTTGATCACAGGTTCATCAGGGTTCAGATCGGTAGGCTCTGCAGGCTCATTATCTTGTGCTGCAGCTTCAACGCCTTTATTACCCTTGTCACCTTTATCACCATTTTGTTCATCCTTCTGCCAGTCAGCGGGCAGACGGACTTCACGGCGCTCCATCAAATCTTCAATTTGACGTGAGTCGATAGTTTCGTACTTCATAAGAGCGTCTTTCATGGCATGCAGGATGTCCATATTTTCAACCAGCAACTGATTGGCTCGCTCGTAGTTACGGTCAATGATGACTTTGACCTCTGCATCAATCAGCGCAGCTGTCTCATCGGACATATGCTTGGCCTTAGCCATGGAGCGGCCGAGGAACACCTCGCCTTCTTCATCGGCATAAAGCAGCGGACCGAGTTTTTCCGAGAAGCCCCACTGGGTCACCATGTTACGGGCAATGGAAGTTGCATACTTGATGTCCTGCGACGCGCCAGTGGATACCTGCTCGGTACCGTAAATCAGCTCTTCGGCCAGGCGGCCACCGTAGGCAACCGAAATTTTACTCTCGAGCTTTCGACGACTCTGACTGATGGCGTCAGCCTCTGGCAGGAAGAAGGTGACACCCAGTGCACGGCCACGGGGAATGATAGTGACCTTGTGCACAGGATCGTGCTCGGGTACCAGATAACCCACGATGGCGTGACCCGCTTCATGGTATGCGGTCATTTCCTTTTCAGCTTCGGACATCACCATGGAGCGGCGCTCGGCGCCCATCATGATCTTGTCTTTAGCGCGCTCAAACTCTTCCATGCTCACCACGCGGCGGTTGCCTCGTGCGGCAAAGAGTGCGGCTTCGTTTACCAGGTTGGCCAGGTCAGCACCGGAGAAACCGGGCGTACCACGGGCGATAACGCTGGCTTTTACGTCTTCAGCCAGCGGCACTTTGCGCATATGCACTTTCAGGATTTGCTCGCGACCACGAACATCTGGCAAACCCACCACCACCTGGCGGTCAAAACGGCCTGGACGCAAGAGCGCGGCATCCAGTACGTCAGGACGGTTGGTCGCGGCAATCACGATAATGCCTTCGTTGCCTTCGAAGCCATCCATCTCAACCAGCATCTGGTTCAGGGTTTGCTCACGCTCATCGTGACCACCACCGAGACCAGCGCCGCGCTGGCGACCCACGGCATCGATTTCGTCGATAAAGATGATACAGGGAGCCGACTTTTTGGCTTGGTCAAACATGTCACGAACACGGGACGCACCCACGCCCACAAACATTTCGACGAAGTCAGAGCCTGAAATGGTAAAGAAAGGTACCTTGGCTTCACCGGCAATGGCTTTGGCCAGCAGGGTTTTACCCGTACCTGGAGGACCAACCATCAGCACACCGGTAGGAATACGGCCACCCAGTTTCTGGAACTTGGTCGGGTCGCGCAGATAGTCAACCATTTCCTTCACTTCTTCTTTGGCTTCATCACAGCCAGCGACATCGGCGAAGGTGGTTTTAATCTGATCTTCACTCATCAGCTTGGCTTTGCTCTTGCCGAAGGACATGGCGCCCTTTCCGCCGCCGCCCTGCATCTGGCGCATGAAGAAAATCCACACGCCGATAAGCAGCAGCATGGGGAACCAGGAGATGAAAATTTGAGTCAGGAAACTGGATTCCTGCGCTTCTTCCCCTTTAATCACAACGCCTTTACGTACCAGATCATTGATCAGGTCCTGGTCATACATGGGCATGATAGTGGTGAACTTTTCACCGCTACGTTTTTGCCCTTCAATCGTGCGTTGGTCACTCTTGAATTCAACCGACAGGATCTGATCGGCTTTGTTTTCTTCGAGGAACGTGGAGTATTCCATCTTCTGCGATGAGGAAGAAGAGGGGGAGTAACCCTGGAATACCGACATCAGCACAACGGCGATGACGACCCAGAGAATGAGATTTTTTGCCATATCACTCAAATTAATAGACCTCTTTAAAGTCTGTCGAAGCTAAGCGTTAGGGTACTACAACTTATACCCGGTCGCCACCAGATAGACCTCACGGGAACGTGCCCGTGATGAGTCCGGTTTACGTGTCTTAACGACCTTAAACGCCTCTCTGACCGCTTTCATGTACTCGTCAAAGCCCTCCCCCTGAAAGACTTTTACGGCAAAGCTGCCATTGGGCGCCAATACCTGATGACACATATCCAGTGCCAATTCCACCAGATACATGGCTCGGGGCTGATCGACCCCATCAGAACCACTCATGTTGGGTGCCATATCAGACAGCACAACATCTACCTTCTCGTCACCCACCCGCTCGAGCAATGCGTTAAGCACGGCATCTTCGCGGAAATCACCCTGCAGAAAATCAACGCCAACAATGGGGTCCATAGGCAGGATATCACAGGCTATCACCTTACCCCTATCACCCACGAGTTTGACCGCAACCTGAGACCAGCCACCGGGGGCTGCTCCCAAATCCACCACCGTCATGCCGGGCTTTATCAGATGATCCTTTTCCTGTAATTCTTCGAGCTTGAAGGCGGCACGAGAGCGTAAGCCCCGTTTTTGTGCCAATTTCACATAGTGGTCATCGAAATGCTCCTGCATCCAACGGGTGGAGCTGGCCGAACGTTTTTTAGCTGTCATTAAAAATCCGCGACAATGAGAGTTACACAAGGGCTATATAAGGGTAGAATACCCAACTTTCAACAGTAACTCAGCAAAAGTTGGTACAAATGAATCTGACCACCAAACAAAAACAGCATCTCAAAGGACTGGCGCACGATTTAAAGCCGGTGGTGCTGCTCGGGGCCAATGGCCTGACCGAGGGAGTACTGGCTGAAATCGACGGAGCCCTGAGTCACCATGAACTTATCAAGGTGAAAGTGGCCAGCAGCGATCGTGAAATGAAAAACGCCATCGTTGACGCCATTGTACGTGAAACCCAAGCCGCCAAGGTGCAGCTTATCGGTCACGTACTGGTGCTGTATCGCCAGTCCGAAGAACAAAAGATTGCCCTGCCAAAGGCGCGATAATCTTTCGCTCTTTTTAATTAAGAGCATCAACAAAAAAGCCGCTAAATAGCGGCTTTTTTGTTTTGTCAGCACCGAAAGCAATCAGATGTATTGCACTTCCACCACTTCATAAGCAGTCACGCCGGCAGGAGTGGTGATGTTAACTTCGTCACCGAGGTTTTTACCCACCAGGCCACGGGCAATGGGGGAGTTCACCGAAATCAGGTTTTCTTTGATGTTGGCCTCGTCGTCACCCACGATGCGATAGGTCACTTCAGCATCGGTATCCAGATTCAAAATAGTGACAGTTGCACCGAAGATAATGCGGCCATTGTTGGCCATCTTGGTGACATCAATGATTTGGGCATTGGACAGCTTGCCTTCAATATCACGGATGCGGGCTTCGCAGATCCCCTGCTCTTCACGGGCAGCGTGATACTCGGCATTTTCCTTCAGATCGCCAAGCTCTCTTGCCGCAGCAATGGCTTCAGTGATTTTAGGGCGGCGGTCAAACTTCAAAATGTCCAGTTCTTTGCGGAGCTGCTCGGCTCCAACCACCGTCATAGGCACCTTATTCATAGTGTCTTTCGTCTCCTTAAAACAAAAGCAACCTGATGCCGGTAATCTACCAGCACAGGAAAACGATGCGTGAAATTGGCGCTAGTGTACCCTGAAATCCGTCGCCGATGCACGACAATTCCCCATGAAAAACGCCCCTTTCGGGGCGTCTTAACAGGTGTATATCGCGTTATTTACGAATGCCTTCAACTACCAGGTCCAGGGTCACATGGGTAGAGGCTGGCCCCAAATCATAGTTGATGTTGTAATCCTTGAGGGCAAAGCTGGTACTGCCGGTAAAGCCCGCGCGGTAGCCACCCCAGGGGTCGCTGCCTTCACCGATGGCAACGGCATCTATGGTTAACGGCTTGGTTACGCCGTTAAGGGTAAAGTTACCTTCGATAACCAAAGTGCCGTCGCTGCCCGCCTTCACAGATGTAGACTCAAACACGGCCTCAGGATACTTACCCGCATTGATAAAGTCGGCACTCTTTAAATGCTTATCACGCTCGGCATGATTGGAGTCCAGACTCTGGGTGTTTACTGTCACCTTTACTTTGGCAGTTTCAGGTGACTTGCCATCAAAGCTGAACTCGCCACCGAAGTCGTTAAAGCGGCCAACCACAAAGCTGTAGCCCAGATGATTGACTTTAAAGTTGATGGAAGCGTGTGCTCCCTGAGTATCAATCACATAGTCTGCAGCCGAGACTGGCACAGCGATAAGTGACGTAACAAACAGGGCAGAAAGTAGAGTCTTTTTCATGTTCAGATTTCCTTTTGGGGCCTTAGCATTCTTAATAAAGTGGCGTTTCTGTTAATAAGGTGGTGTTTGATGGCAGCCAGCGCATGGGCACTCACCAGGGCGATTAATAGCCACGCAAGCACACCGTGGATTTGTCCAGCCGTATCTTCCTGACCCGGAAATGACACAAGCGATGGAATGGATACCAGCCCCAGCAGCTCCAGGGCACGGCCATCGGCTGTCGAAATTAGGTAGCCACTTATCACCAATCCCAGTGGCAACAGGTACAGCGCGAGATGCACTATTTTGGCAAGCACCACTTCGGCGCCTTTCCCCAAGGCGCTGGGCTGTTGGTCCCCCAACCGAATCCCCAGCCTCAGTAACAATAAGGCAAATACAACGCCTCCCAAGCCCTTGTGCCAGTATGGGGCGACTTGGTACCACTGGCTGTAATAGTTAAGTTCCACCATCCACAACCCCAAAGCGAAGAGCCCCAGGATCAGGACGGCCATCATCCAGTGAATTCCAATAGCAATCCAGCCATAACCTGACGCGCGATTTCGCCACATATCATCAACACACCGACTAACGAGAATGGTTTTCATCTTAATCGGTGTCAGAAATAATAAAATCGCTAAAAATCGCCCATATGGTTCGATTTTTTAGAAATAAGAAAGGAAGAGACAAGAGTTTCAGAGGCCCAATGCATTAAACCGGCGCGAATCAGCCAAAGAGTAGCGCTGCAACGCCGTCATTTTGTTGGTTAATTCGGCAATTATGTGGCTTTTTTATGGGGTTTGGTGATTATCTGGCCAGACACGCTGCAACTCAGGAAAAAGCGCTTGCAGGAAAAAAACGACCGCTATATTATACGCGCACTCCAGACGAGACGGGCACAATGACCCGGTCTGAAGTAGACGACTAACGCTCAGCTTAGTTGCCCGAATAGCTCAGTTGGTAGAGCAGCGGATTGAAAATCCGCGTGTCCCTGGTTCGATTCCGGGTTCGGGCACCACCTTTAAGGCCGGCATAGCTCAGTTGGTAGAGCAACTGACTTGTAATCAGTAGGTCCCGAGTTCGACTCTTGGTGCCGGCACCATAAAAAGTTTAAAGCCACTCTTTGAGTGGCTTTTTTCGTTTTGGCATTTCTATCTCATTCCCCGCCTTTATGCACCCAAACTCAGACACTTATCAGCTTAAGGGGAAAACTCGCCCATCAAAAAGGAGGCCTTAGCCTCCTTTTAACCGACAATATTTCAGATACCCGCGGTTATTTCCAGCTACGCATCTTATGTCCTTTCACCGCATAGAAGAGGATGAACAGATAGCATGGCAGGCCTACCCAGTAACCCAGCTGAGTCTCACCGCTGAAATGGGCCACCTTGCCAAAGAGCAGGGGCAAAATGGCGCCACCGGAAATCCCCATGATAAGCAACGCCGAACCCTGGGCGGTAAACTTGCCCAAGCCATCCAATGCCAAAGGCCAAACGGCAGGCCACACCAGCGCGTGGGCTAGGCCCATCATGGCAACAAAAACTACCGAGTTGGGGACCAAAGGCACCCCCATCCATCCCCAGAGGGCTGAGGCCAGTGTGGTGCTTTCGGTAGAACCAAATACAGCACCAAGCACACACAGACCACCAGCAATGGCGGAGGCAAGCAACGCCCTTTCCTGACTGATAAAACGCGGAATACAGAGCACACCTATGGCATAACCAATCACCATAAATACCATGGTGTATGAAGTAAGCGACGCGAAATTGGCCACCCCAAGCGACTGACCGTACAGACCAATGGTATCGCCGGCAATCACCTCGATACCCACATAAGCAAAGAGTGCTATGGCGCCCAGAATAACCTGAGGAAACTGGGTGATACTGCCCTTCTCGCCTTCGGCGGATTCGGCTTCTTCAAATTCAAGTTCTGGTAGACCAGAGAACTTCACCAGCGCGATCAGCGCAAGCAGCGCCACGGCCATATAGATATAAGGCATCACCAGGCGGCTTGAGAGCTCGGTTATCTGCACCGCTCGGTCTGCGTCGCTCAATGCCGACAGGTGAGCTTCATCGAAGTTTTCAAGCCCCGACAACACCAACGCAGTAAACAGCAGCGGAACCACTACACCAGCGAGCTTGTTGATAATTCCCATGATGGAGATCCGCATGGCCGCACTTTCTTTGGGACCGATATGAACCACGTAAGGGTTGGATGCCGTTTGCAGAATGGTCAAACCCGTTCCCAGAATAAACAGGGCACCCAAAAACAGCAGGAAGTTGGCGCTGTATGCGGCTGGAATAAAAGCCAGGCTACCCACCACCATGATGCCCAAACCAATGGCCATACCATTACGGTAACCGGTACGGCGTAGAATGGAGGACATAGGCAAGGCCATTACCGTGTAGGCTATGTAGAAGGCAAAAGTGACAAACAGTGCCTGAAACTCGTTCAGCTCACAGATAACCTTCAGAAAAGGGATCAGTGAACCATTCAGCCAGGTCACAAATCCAAAGATGAAGAAGAGTATGCCGATAATGGTCATCGGCAGTACGCTGCTTCTGCGGCTCACCTGAGCCTCGCTCGCAACTGTCATGTTCATATGCCTGCTTCTTTTAATAGTTTCTTATCAAGATCAGGGTAAGCCCAATCCCATCCATCCAACGGCACTCGTTATATCACCGCACCATTGTGCCAATCTGGCGCGGCTTTTAGTCTGATGTTTCACCGATGTTAAAGCACCAAGCCCAAAAAGACAACGCTGTCATTTTATTAAAATACATGTAACAGGGCTGCCAGATGCACATCGGATCGCCAACATGCTAACAACCTTGAATTAAATCCGGATGAATATGCCTTTACGGTACATCCAATAAAGCAGGGCCCACTGTACCAGCAAAAATCCGATGGCTGCCGCCAACGCCTGGGCAGGCATAGGTAAGGCATGGATAACTCCACCAAAGAGGCTCTTACTGAGGTATTCCCAGTTCATCAGGCTGGATGCCAGATAAATAATGATGGAGTTCACCCCAATCACCACAAACGGAAATGCCAGACGCTTGGCACCAAGCACATCCACCAGCACATAAAAGAGAGCGAGGAACAACAAATTCCAGCCGGTGGTCACCAATACAAAGCTGGAGGTCCACAAATCTTTGTTCACCGGCAATACCGAGTCGAGACTCCAACCGAGCACCAGCGACAGTCCCCCTGCCCCGGTCAGAATTCCCGCCTTTGCCCAGTCGCCCCTGGCGTCTGGCTTCACAATAAAGCGACCAACAAACACGCCCATCAGCGCATTCACTATTGCCGGCAGAGTGGAAAGAATACCTTCAGGATCGTAGGGACGGTGTTGATAGGTGATCCCCGGCAGAAAATGGGTGTCTACCCAGGCGTTGATGGAGCCACTTGGTGTCAACACACCTGCCTGACCTCCGGGAACCGGCAACCACAGCTGAATGGCAGCGTACCCAAACAAAATAGCCAGGGCGGTCGCTATCTGAGTACGCAGGCTGGTATGCCAAACCAAAAGCGCAGCAAAGAACCAGGCAAAGGCAATGCGGCCCAGCACGCTGGCATAACGTACTTCGTCTGAATGAGCCGGAATGCCCGTTCCCCAGCCGTGGTTATAGAGCACGCCCAACGCCAGCAACAAAAACAAGCGCTTTACCGCGTGACGATAAATTGGATTGCGCTCGGCTGGCGCCAGTTTATCGAGCCGTTTGGGCGACAGTCCCAGCGCCACACCGGAGAGAAAAATAAACAGAGGGAAAATCAAATCGTAAAAAGTAAAGCCATGCCACTCACTATGATGCATCTCGGCATCGGCGAGCTGCCAGAAGGACCATCCTGTCAGGGCAAAGAGCGCAATAAACAGCTTCTCCCCACCCAAGATCCAGAACATGTCAAAGCCCCTCAGGGCGTCCAGTGACATTAACCTCGGCTTAGCGGCCTTGGTCTGTGTTGCTTGCATGCTTCTATCCTTTATTTTTGTTATCTGTTCAGTCTTTCAGTTTTTTACAGATAAAAACAGGCCCCGGAGGAGCTGACTCCACCAGGGCCGGTAGTCGTCTAGTGTGGGTCACAGGCCAAACACCTGCCTACCGCCAATCCAGGTTCCGCGGCAACGGCCGTTATCATCGAGCAGTACCATATCGGCTTGCTTACCGACACTCAGGGTTCCCACCCTGTTGTCGATACCAAGGAAGGCGGCAGGATAAAGTGATGCCATGCGAATGGCTTCGGCCTGAGGCAGTCCCAGCATGTCGACTGTATTTTGCACTGCACCAGCCATGTCCAACACGCAGCCGGCAAGCTCTCCGGTCAGGGCATTAAGCTTGTCCCCCTGACGTACCACTTGAATACCAAAGAGTTCAAAGCTGGCGTTATCATCCATGCCAACCGGAGGCATGGCATCGGTCACCAACATCACCTTGCCGCGGGGCTTGGCCTTGATAGCAATACGGGCCGCCGCCGAATGCACGTGGTGACCGTCAACAATCAAACCGCACCAGGCTTCATCACTGTCGATGGCAGCGCCGACAACGCCTGGCTCTCGGGAAGTGAGCGCCGACATGGCGTTATAAAGGTGGGTAAAACCGGTGGCACCGGCTTCCAGCGCCGCGACAGTGGTCGCGTAATCAGCATTGGAGTGGCCCAAGCAGACCTTGACTCCCACATCGACCAGAGCGCAGATCACCTCAGGAGACACATTCTCAGGCGCCAGGGTCACTACCTTTAGCCCCAAATCCTGACGGGCAAAAATCTCCAGTTCGCGATCGCCGATACGGCGAATGTGCGACTCGGGATGCACGCCTTTTTTGGGTACCGACAAATGCGGCCCCTCAAAGTGAACCCCGAGCACCCCGGTGGATCCTTTGGCGATAGCCTCTGCGGCCGCATCGGCGGCCCGGGCCATGGTCTCTACCTTATCGGTGATGAGCGTCGGCAAATAACCTGTGGTGCCAAAGCGGGCATGCGCCGCCCCAATGGCCTCAATGGCAGCCACGGTTGGGGTGTCGTTAAAAAGCACACCGCCACCACCATTAACCTGCACATCGATAAAACCGGGCACCAGGGTGCCCTGCAATCTTACCTCGGCGCAGCCGGCGACAGTATCGAGGGCCAACACCTGGCCGTCTTCCACAGTCAAAGGCACATTGTGGTGAAACTGCTCGCCATCAAACAGGCGCTCGGCGATAAGGGTCGTTTTCATGGACGCTCCGGGCAATCAATTACAGGGTCTGGGTAACCTTTTTCAGGCCCGCCGGTGCATCCGGGTCGATGCCACGGGCAACGGCTACGGCGGCCACATCAATGTAGAAGCGTTGCAGCAGCGCAAGTGGTGCCACCCGTGGGTGAATGTCGGTGGAGGTTTGGTTCAGGTGAACCAAATCGGCACCGCGGCTGCTGACGTTCTCAATCTGTTCGATATGGCTGGCATAAGACTCATCGCCCACGCAAACATCCACAATGGTCAGCTTCTTCTCAACCAGGGTCACAGGACCGTGGAGGAACTCGGCGCTGGAGAAGGCTTCTGCGTGGATAGAGCACACTTCTTTAAGCTTGAGGGCAATCTCTTTGGAGACGGCATAACCAAGGCCACGGCCCAGCACCACCAGGTTACGCACGGCGCCAATACCTTCTGCAGTAAGCTGAGGCTCAGCGTTTACTGCGGCTTCCAGCGCGGTTGGCATGGTGTCAACTGCCTTGGCCAACGACTCACTCTGGGTCCAGGCAGCTGCCAGTTGGATCAGCGCAGACAGGGTGCACAGGTAGCTCTTGGTAGCGGCTACGGCCTTTTCTTCACCGGCGCGCAGTGGCAGCACAACATCTACTATGTCTTTGATGGGCGCTGATTCGTCGTTCACCAGCGCCACACAGAAGGCACCGGCGTTTTTGGCCATACGGGCCTGGGCAAGAATATCAGGGCTACGACCGGACTGGGAGATCACAATCACCAGCGCGCCTTCGAGTTTCAGCGATTTACCGTAAACGCTGGCAACAGAAGGTGCGGCGGCGAACGTAGGCACACCGGTTTCGATTTCAAACAGGTACTTTCCGAATACACCGGCGTGATCGGAGCTGCCACGACCCACAATCATCACAAAGCGGGGATTAAGCTCTCTGAGCTTGGCGCCGAGTTCGGCTGTGATCTGAGCGTTGGCAGCCAGCTGGGCCGCGATTTTGGCGGGAGCCGTGCGGGCTTCCTGCTCCATGATGGTATTGGTCATCTGTGTCACCTTAAGTCTCGCAATTATGAGTAACCTCGGTCGCGTCAGGCAGCCGATTGTTTGTTATGTTGCTGAATAGCGAATAGCACTGCGCCCGTTTCAGGCGCCGCCAGGGAAGGCTCCAAACGCGCAACCACGTCGGCGTCCAGCCATTTTTGCAGTGGCTCGGCCAGCCCACCAATCATGGAAAAACGAGCAGGTTCCAGGGTAAAAAGCTTGCGCGCCATCTCACTGATGTAGGCCGCGCCCTCACGCAGAATGCCCACGGCAACCTTGTCCCCCTCATCGGCGGCAGCAAACACCTCTCGGGCGAGTGTGGCGTAGCAGCTGGAAGAGCGGCCTGCCAGATTCTCAACAATGCCCAGGGCATCGGATACACCGAGGTTAGCGAACAGGCGCTCGGTTAGCGCGGTGGGCTCGGCAAAACCATCGAGTTGCAATAGCACATGTTCAGCGGCCCTGAGCCCAAGCCAGGCGCCACTGCCTTTATCGCCCAGCGCAAAACCATGGCCACCAAGGCTAAGACTTTCATCACCCACATGCACATAGCCACAGGAGCCGGTTCCCGTGATGATCACAGCGCCGTCTCCACCCTGATGGGCTCCGATGCACGCGGTATGTAAATCAGAGGTCACGTACATGGTCTTAAAGGGATGCTGCCACGCCTGTACGTCCGCAAGCAGGCGCGGCACATTAACACCCGCAAGCCCGAGACCGGCCACCAGCAAGGATGCATCATTGAGGCTCAACCCCGCATCCCTGAGCGCCATTTCGGTTGATGCCAGGATGGATTCGAAAGTTTGCTCCAGTCCAAACAAAGGGTTGGCGCGCCCTGCAACACCAGTGCCCAGCACGTCGAGTTTGTTGTTGTACAGAGTTGCTCGGCACTTACTGCCACCGCCATCTATACCCAGGTACAACTGCCCTTCCAGGGTCTGGTCAAATGCCATGACTTTCCTCTTCGCACATTCGGATTTGGGGTGGATGCCTGGTCCACGCCTTATGCATTTTCTAAGTTAATCTCATGTTACAGCAAAAATGACAGCGTTGTCATTTAAATTTTAAGCTTGATTGAAAATCAGCGTTCATGCCCGGAAACACTGGCCTGAGCAGAGAAAAAGAGGCCCGGTTTTTCACTTTGAAATCAGGCCTCTTTTGTTATATCGAGGTTATTTCACCTTCAGGGTTCTGCCCTTACGCTTACCGTCTGCGGCAATACCTCGCACTTCAACCGGTAACTTGGTTACCACTACCGGCGCCAGATAAGGCTGCCAGTTGCCATCGGCTTCACGGTATTCGATGCCAAGGCCGGGAAAAGCGATATTGGCCGACAACTTACCATCCTCAATACGGGCACCGACTGTGGGGACACGGTAGTGCACACCGGCCAAATCCAGCTTGGCCAGCTCTTTATGGCCAAGGGTGTTGGCCATCTGCTGCCAATCTGCGGCCTGCAGCGCACGGGCTTCGGCGCTGAAACTGCCACTGCTCTGGTTATAGAGCGCGCCTTCATGGTTGTAGGGTACTTCCCAACCCGGCTTGTGCCAGGCACGCTCCGCCAACATCAGCAGGCGGGGGAAAATCATGTACTGTGCCTGCTCGTCACTGCGAATGGTCTCGCTCCACAGCTGGCCCTGCACGCCATAGAAGGCCTTACCAGGCTGCATAGGCTCGCTGAGAACCTTGCCCGCCTCATCCTGCTGCTTTGTGTCGTCGGCTTCGAAGGGATTGTTCTCAATATCCAGCCACTGCTCGGCATTGGCCGGCAGGTTACCCGGCATAAAGCCGAAAACCTTTTGGCTGTTGGTGGCGCGGCTCGCCCAGTAGTAGCCATGCTCCTTCGGATCGGCCTCGTACGGGAAATCGAAATACAGCACCTCAGGGTTAGACAGCACGATTTCCCAGCCGAGGTTAGCCTGCTTGTGGGCACGCTGATGACCTTTGTGAGCAACCACATCCCAGATGTTGCTCTGGTTCATGGCAGGCATTTTTTCCGGGCGGGTGTGGCTCATGCCATCACTCCAACCGGCTGGCTCAATGCCCTTGTCATGCAGCACGTTGGCCACCCGCTCGATAAAGTAAGCACCCAGCTCACTCTTGTTGGTCACTCCCTTGTCGTTATTTGCAACAAAGGCTTCGCACTTTGGCGACTCAAGCCAGGCACCGGCGGTTTCATCGGCGCCAATGTGATAACGGGTCAGCGGCTGTCCGGCTTCTTTATGCAGTTTGGCAATTTCGTCGATTACCTTGTCAACAAAGTGGTAAGTCGACTCGATGCACACGTTGAGGGTGTTGTCGTCGTAGTACTGAATAGAACTGTAAACCGTCTTATCTTCCGGATCGATAAGGCGATATTCTTCAGCGCCCTTGATATCACCCACTTCCGCCAGGCGGCGGTATCTGACTTCCATGGCTTTCACGGCAGCGCGGCTGTGGCCGGGCATGTCCATGGACGGGATCACCTGAATTTGTCTGGCTGAGGCATATTTCAGGATCTCAATATAGTCGGCCTTGCTGTAGAACCCGTTTACCTTCACATCGGCATCAGGCCCACTGCCAAGCTGCGGCAGCAGGCAGGTATCTTCGGCAAGGTCGTGACAACGTTTGCTGCCTATCTCGGTCAGCTCCGGCAAACCATCAATTTCGAGGCGCCAGCCTTCATCATCGCCCATGTGCAGGTGCAGCTTGTTAAGTTTATAGGCCGCCATCTGGTCAAGCAGGCTTAGCATAAACGCCTTGGAGTGGAAGTTGCGGGACACATCCACGTGCATGCCGCGAAAGCCGTATCTTGGTGCATCAGTGATGGTTTGCGCACTGATAGCTGGCTTGCCTGGCTGCACAAGCGCTGCCAGTGACGACAGACCATAGGCAAAGCCGGCATCGGTGGCGGCTTTAATCTCGGCGCCCTCTGGGCGAATAACCAGCTGATAGGCTTCTGCACCAAGTGAGTCATCACTTACCAGCTTAATCCTGGCACCAGATGAGTCCTCCTCAATACCCAGGCGGGCAAGACGTGCCAGCGCAGCGTCGATGGCGGCTTTATCCAGCCCCTGTGGCAGTTCAACGGCAATACCGCCGGACAAGTCCAGCGTGCCAAGACCCGCTTCAAATGTTTGCGACACAGGCGCAGGCACTATGCGCTGGGCCGCCGCGGCAGGGTCAACTACAAGCGACTGATTCGCCTCAAACAGCACTGGCGCCGTTGCCCATGGCAGTTTGTCGTTATCGGTACGACGATACTGCTTGTCGGCATCGGTAAAGGCTTCGACGTAAGGGCGCAGCTCAAGACCGGTTTCAGCCTCGACCGCCAGCCTGGTACTGGCAATTACCACAGGCTTAAGCCCCGGCGCTGTAATGTAGTAGTTGGGCATGGCATCGGTTTCGGACAGCTGCCACAGCTCGCCGCGAAACGCCAGGGTCTGGCTCTGGTTGGCCTTGAATCCGCCGAAATTCCCGGTTGGCTTGATGCGATGCAAATCGCCTTTAACATGCTCAATCACAAAGTCTGTGCTTTGCACCGACTGCACCGGGCGCATCTGGCTGTAATAGATTTCAAAATCGCGACCGTCGAAGTCGATGGGCGATGTCAGCACAATTTCGGCCTGAAAGCAGCGGCCTTCACCGGCGTCTTTTTTGCACTGTTCATCGGGTCTGTTGGTTACCACCCGGTATTTCACGTCCAGCCCATCGGCGAAGGCCTGTAAACTGGCCTGGGTTAACACCGAAGGCTCAGCGGCTACGGCAGCGGGCTCGACCGGGGCTTGTGAGCACCCACTGACACCCAAGGCGAGAAAAATCGCAGATGCGGCTAAGGAAAATTTCATTGTTGTCCTCATTTTTCCTGTTTTTTCAGGGCTACAACCTGAATGAGTTTACAAGTGCCCGCAATCTTTCCCCCTGTTGGAACAGGCGCTCACCGGACTGCGCCAACGAGGCACTGTCTGCTGAGGCCGAACCTGAGATGCCGGCGAGATCGTTCAAACTTCTGGAAATATTTTCAGTGACGCTGGTTTGCTCTGATGCAGCATGGGCCACTTCGGTATTCATGGCGTTGATATTGGAAACCAGGCGGGTAACGCTGGCAAGCATGGATTTGATTTCCTCGGCCTGCGACAACGACTTATCCGACAGCTGCTGACTGGCCCCCATCACGGTAACGGTATCATTCACCCGGGTTTGCACCTGCTGGATCATCTTTTGAATTTCGCCGGTGGCTTGCTGGGTGCGGCTTGCCAGGGTGCGCACTTCATCGGCCACCACAGCAAAGCCCCTGCCCTGCTCTCCCGCCCGGGCGGCCTCAATGGCGGCATTCAGTGCCAGCAGATTGGTCTGCTCGGCAATGCTGTTAATCACCACTACCACTTCATCAATCTTTTGAGTTTCCTGCTGCAGCTGCTGTACGGATATGGCGCAGCGGCTGAGCTCATCCACCAGCTGGCGGGTCAGCCCCAGACTCTGGTCGAAGCGGCGCTGACTCTCATCCACCTGGGCATCGGCCTCGGCCGCCGCTTCGGAGGTACGCAGGGCATTACCAGCCACCTCGGCAGCACTGGCCGACAGCTGGCTGACCGCAGTCACCGCCGCTTCGGTCTCCTGACGCTGCTCCTGCACCCTCAGATTATTGGCGCCGCTGAGGCTTCCCAGGGTGCCCGCCCCTTCAATCAGCTGGGCAGCGGTTTCCTGCACCTTGGTTACGGTGGCATGAATTTGTTCAATAAAGGCATTAAAAGCCGATGCCAGACGGCCAATCTCATCCTGACTTTCCACCGGCAGCCGACGGGTCAGGTCGCCATCACCGCTGGCTACATCCTCCATGGCCGAAACGACGTGAGCAAGGGGAGTAATCACCAACTTTTTGAGAATAATGACGATCACCACCATACTCAGCAACAAAATCAGTGCGCCCTGGGCCAGTAGCCCAAGCAACAAGGAGCTGAGTCTCGCCTCAATGGGCGCCCGGGTAAAGGTCACCTCCATCTTGCCGGTGGGTTTGCCGTTGTCGCTAAAGCTAATGCTCTTTTGCTCAAGACCCGCATCTTCGCCGGTATTGCTGCCAACACTGGCCATGGGCTTACCGCGATGATCGAACACCTTGAGCGCGGCGATTTGCTCCTGCTCCAGGGTCACCGACAAAATTGCTTCTATCTGTTCAAAATCATAGGTAAACACTGGCTGAGCCATGGTCACTGCCAGACTGGCGAGGGTATCTTTTTCATATTCGGCAAAGGCCTGTTCAAGCTTTTGCTTTTCAAACAAAAAGGTCGCACCAAACAGCAACACCATCAAGCCTGACAGCGCCAATGCCAGGCCAATCTGCACCTTAAGTGCCAGATTATTATTCATTTCACCCCCTCCATACTGAACAGATCGAGCCATAACTCAGGCCGGTGTACCGGCGTCTGTGGGCTCAAATCCGACGTATTCAAGCGGATGATGACCCGTTCATTGAACTTGGCTATACGATAAAGCTCATCGATTTTAAGCTCTTGATTGAACATGCGATCGAAACTGCCATCGGCAATCATGGCCTCTAGACCACGGTTTAGATCTTCTGCCAGCGCCTGACGTTTGGGGGAGACAAAGAAGTACGCAGGACTGCGGTATTGCAATAAGACGTGGCTATCGACTTTCAGAGCCGGATCAGGATGTTTGGCCAACTCATCCCAGATTTCCTGAGCGCCCAGCGCCAGATAATCGAAACGACCGCCTTCGAGCATGGGGTAAAGGTTTTTGTACTTGTAACTGGTAATCAGCGGCAAACCATTGGATTCGATAATGGTAGCGTCGGGCCAGTAACGGTTTTGACCTGCTCGAAAAGCACTGAAATCCTGTTTGCTTTTAACCTTGGCAAAACGGCCCTGATCCGCTTCACGGATGATAAGCAACCGGTTACCCAGCAGCCCTTTGAACAAGGGCACCCTGATGGGTAAAACGGTGCGTTCGAGTTCGGCTGAGGTCATGCTCCAAAAGACATCAATGTTGCCCTCAAGCGCCTCTTCAACTTTGCGCTTTTGGTTCATCTCTGAGCTTAGTTGGGATATCTGATAGTTGGTGCCCGAGCGCTTGAGCGCCTCAGTAAGCAGGGTGAATTGCCAGCTGTTGGGTATGGTAGTGATAAGCGATGCGTCGGCCGCTTGGCACGGCAAAGCGCCAGCAAAGGAAGCCGAAAAAAACAGTGCGTAAAACCAAGACCTTGTTCGCATTGTGCAGCCCTCTTTTATGGCGAACGCCATGGGGGTTGTCGTTGTTTTATTACCGCCAATACCCGGGCTTTACGCTCAATCATCCCAAAAAAAAGCTGGGCACTGCGTACAGCACCCAGCCAACCATAGTTTCTGGGGAGAGACTATTTAAGATTAAATACAAGCGTATAGCCGCCCGACAGCCACACGCTTGCCAATAAACATGAAACAGGAGACCTCATCCTTTTCATGCAGACCTTACAAGACAACAAAGCCACACAAGCAAATGACAACGCTGTCATTAACTACATTACACAATGTGGCTCAGGATTTCTACAATTTTTTGACATTTTTTCGGCAGCGATACGGTAGGCAATCACGGCCGCTATTTTTCAGTGTATTCGGAGTCTTTGATAAGAAAGGCGGACACTCAATGCCAAACCCATGCCGCTTGTGAGGCTTAGCATTGGAAACGAAATAGGCATGCTCTGTCAGGTCGATTAAGCATGCAAGTAACTGATGTGAAAAGCACAGCTAGATTGTAACTAGCCCAGGACGCCCTGCTGATACCAGAGGCACTGTTCCGCCGCAGTGCCCGTGAGAAAGTCCTTTTCCGTAAATTGGCCAGATTTTAACGATGTAACCATTGAACTGCCGATTATGTGCCCCCATGTGTTAATAAGCGGTGATAGGTACTGGTGCTATTAAGAGCCGTTGCAGTGACTTGTTTGGGTAAGGAGTTAACTTCCCAACACTGTCGCCAGGCAGCGCTCCAACCAGAACCGAGTGCAAAAGATACCATGATACCGCCTGTGCCCCACGCTCTGTGCCAGGAAGATAACTGGTAATAAGGGGTTAACTGGCGACTTGTCATACTGAATATTTGAGCGCGCCACATCCCCGATGATGCAAACACACGCCAACATTAACCATGTGGTGACATATTGCAAAACCATTGATAACATCGGGCCTTCGGTGTCCGGTAGCGTCAGCTTCAACGGCCCTTCTGTGACGTACAGAGTTGGCCAGGACCCTAGATTTATAAATAAAGGATAATAACAAATGACTGCGCAGTACGTTCCTCTCAATAATACCGCTCACAAAAACCTGAAAGTTAAGCAAGCCCTTGAACTTGCTGAATTTGAAAAGCATCACATGCTGCCCTTGGTTGTTCAGGAATTTATGCCCGCAGCCACCAGTTTCCCCATCATTTTTGCCAAAAACACCGACAGCGGTGAGTATCAGCCAGTGGCTGTGACCTCTCTGAAGCCAGAGAGCAACAAATTTATCAAAGATGGTAAATGGACCCAGCGCTATGTGCCTATGCAGCTGCGCGTGGCGCCTTTTATCGCTGGCCCTGATGAAACTCAGGAAAAGCTGCTGATTGGTATTAATCAAAGCAGTACCCTGCTGAGCGAAGAAGAAGGCATCGCGCTGTTTAATGAAAACGGCGAACAAACTGAATTCCTGCAAGACCGCGTGAAATTTATCGGCCAGCTGTTCGACTTCCGTGAGTTGACCAAGCAGTTTGTAAAAACCCTGACTGATCATGACTTGCTGCAGCCAAAAACCCTGACAGTGAATGGCAAAGACGGCGAGAAAGCCAACTACGACGGCATCTACATGGTTGATGAGAAGAAGCTGCACGAGCTGAGCGATGAAGCCAAGCTTGAGCTGTTCAACAAGGGCGCCCTGTCAGCCATTTATGCTCACCTGGCATCACTGAATCAAATCGACCTGGTGATGGGCGAATAATCCCAAAAGGCATAGAAAAAGCCGGGGTTACCCGGCTTTTTTATTTAACGCACCTACACCATCACGGCTATGATGCCCGTGCCATGGCCGCCTTCAGACCTGCGAGCCACTTTCCGTGCTCCATCAACAACTCCTCCGCCCTGTCAGCCAATTTGTCGTTACTCTCCAACAGCTGCCTGCTCTGCTCTATCTCCCTCGGGTCGAGCGCCTTGATACGGCTTGAAAAGCCCATTCCATAGAGCACATACAGGAAGTTTTTATCATCGAATAAATCAAAACGGCTTAAAAAGTCCGATTGCTGAGGAGGCCTGAGTGCAAACTTTGCCAGTCGGGATTTTAGGGTCTCGGACCAGGTGTCGGAATCGCGATTGGCTGCCCAAAAGCCGGTATCTTCCCTGTCTGAGAGACAGTAATGCAGCTTGATAAAATCGATGACCCTTTCCCATACATAAGTAATGACATCATTGTAGTAAGGGCTAAGTACCTCAATATCAGAGGTTTCCCTGGGGAAGTTTTTGGCCAGCAGTTCTGCAGAAAAGTCCGTTACCAGTATCGAGGTGGCTTCCAGTGGTTCCACAAAGCCCTGAGCAAGCCCCAGGGTGGCGCAATTTTTGGCCCAAAACTTCTCCCGATAACCAATCTTCATCGGGATCTTTCTTGGCGATATCTCGCTCACGTCCATGCCAAGGTATTGGGCAAAGGTGGAAACGGCCTCTTCATCGCTCATGTATTGGCTGCAATACACGAAACCGGTACCCCGACGGGTGGTTAGAGGGATATCCCAAATCCAGCCCGCCTTATGCGCAGTCGCCTTGGTATAGGGCGAAAGCGCCTCACCGCTCTTCAAGGGAACCTGCTGTACTATCACTGAGTCGGTCAACAGCTCTTTGCCTTTATCCACAAAGGGCACCTTAAGCACCTTGTCCAACAGTACCGAGTGAAAACCGCTGCAATCGACATAAAAATCGAACGCCAAGCTACCGACTTCCTTGGTATTCAGACTGGCAATGGCGCCGTCGTCATTCAGCGTCGCGCCTGCGACTGTGGCACTCAGATACTTGACCCCAAAGCGCTCCCGGGCGTTCTTAGCCAGCAAGGCAGCAAACTTCACCGCATTGAAATGATAGGCGTAAGCCAGTTCACCCTGATATTCGGGAGCACTGATACGCTTGGGAGCCAGGTTTTTTTCACAAATCCGGGCCTGTATACCCACATCATCAAAGGGGCGCTTATCTTTTTGGGTCAGCCAGTAATGGCTGATGTCCATGCCACCGGGATAAGGTGAGTCGAAAGGATGGTAATAGTGGTTATCGCCGTGGCGCTCAGGGTCGAGCCAATTGACGAACTTAATGCCCTGCTTGAAGGTGGTATCACAGTTTGCCAGCAGCTCGGACTCAGATATGCCAAAGCGTTTGAGGCCTTTCATGATATAGGGCACGGTGCCCTCCCCCACACCAATGGTTGGGATCTCCGGCGATTCGATAAGGGTTATTTCAACCTCCTTATCGGCACACAGCTCCGCCCCCAAATGGTTGGCCGCCAACCAACCGGCAGTACCACCACCCAGGATAGCAATTTTCGTTATTTTCATTTGCAGACCTGTCCTTCAATAAAAAAACCCAGCCGAGACTGGGTTTTTTATTACACATTTATCTTAGAAGTTGAAGCTTGCGCCCAGCTTATAAGTGGTTTCACCTTTGAACGACCAGGTTGGGTAACCATCCTGCAGCGCAGGCTTAACGGCAGTACCCACACCGGCAGCGCCGTACTGAACGTCATCTTCTGCAGTCAGGTTGATGAGCTCGAGACGCAGTGCGATGTTCTCGGTCACGTTCCATCCCAGTGTCACATCCAGAGTACCGAAGTCATCGTGCATGCGGTTACCGTAATATTTGCCGTATTCACGCACCATGTACTCACTGCGCCAGTTGTAGGCTGCACGGGCTGAGAAGGTATCATTTTCCCAGTAACCAACGAGGTTGGTGGTGTGCTTGGACGCTTCGGTGAATACGCCGATATTATCGGTGTACACTTCTGCAGGGGCAGTGCCATCGGTAAAGGTGTAGTTGGCGTTGATACCAAAGCCGTTATCCCAAGCGTGGTTCAATTGCAGTTCGATACCGTCAATAGAGCCACCACCGGCGTTCATGTAGCTGTCTACAATCCAGCTGTCCGCAGGCACTTCCAGGTCATTGTTGATTACGCCAATCGCCTTGGTTTCCGGGGCAGTTGCAACGATGAAGTTGCTGATATCCTTGATGAAGTAGGTAGCAGCAAACAGGTTGCCATCACCATAGTAGTACTCGATGCTGACATCAGCCTGAGACGACTTCATTGGCTCCAGACCTGGGTTACCGTAGGTGATTTGCTCGTTGCCACGACGGTCATCCGGATAACCAGATGAAGACGACAGGAACAGGTTGTCGTAGTTTGGACGGGTGATAGCCTGACCAGCTGCCAAACGCAGGATAACGTCATCAGCCAGATCGAATGCCACGTTTACGCTTGGCAGTACATCGTGATAGCTGTCGCTTACGCTTTGAACTTCTTCGCTCCAACCGGCGTTGATGCCCAGGTTGTCTGCCGGAGAGTTATCGATGACGTGGCCGCTTGACGTCACGTCGGTTTGAACATAACGCAAACCGAAGTTACCGCGGAAACCTTCGCCTTCGAAGGAGAACATTCCGTACAGAGACAGGTTATCTTCATCGATTTTACCGTAGGCTGGGCGGCTGTAGACAAACTCATCCACCAGAGACACGGTTGCATCTATCATGGCATCCAGGTTGGCTTTTGGAATGGTCCATTCGTCATAGCCCAGCTTCATGGTGCCGCTGTACAGATCGGTGCTGTTGAACACGTTTGGCAAGGTACCATACACGGCACGATACTCTTTCTTCTCGAAAGTGTGCTCGGTATAACGGATACCGGTTTCAAACTTGTTGATAGCACCCAGATCCAGATCGAAGTCCAGGTCGATTTGAACGTAAGACTCTTCGTCGGTGTTTGGGCCCTGGATACCGGTCCACTGGGAAGTGCCCACTGTGGTGTCAAGATTGTCGATACCGAAGCTCATGTCACGGCCGTTGATATCAATTTGCTTTCCGGTGGCATCAACCACACCAGCCCACTTGATATCTTTAAACTTGTCTCCCCACCAGCCATAACCGAAGTTCGCACTCATCTGAGTACCACCTTCCGCCTTGGTCTTACCGGCTACGGCAGCAATGGCATAACCATCGCCATCGTATTCCATGTTCAGTTCGAAGGTATCAGAAGTCATTTCACCTTTACGTGCCCAGTTCTGGAAGAACACGTCTGATGGATCGCTTTCCGGTGTATCGCTGTAAGTACATACACCAGCATCGTTAAACTGCTGGCAGTGAGAATCACCGGCACCCCAGTTGGTGTCGGTATTGATGTACATGTTGGCACCAATGCTGTCAGCGCCCAGTTTCAGCGACAGGATGTGGGCACCAAACTCCAGGTTGTCAGTAGGACGATACTGCAAGGTGGCATCCAGCGCCGTGCGCTCCTGGCTTTGCAGGAAGCTTGAAGGCTGGATAGAAGAGCGGCCACCCCAATCGAGGTCCGCCTCGGTACCCACACGCAGATATTCACGGTCTACGTACGCACCGGAAACCAGAATACCGAAGGTTTCGGCTTCGTTTTTCCAGCTGTAGAGGCCCGATACTTCGGGGGCCCACTCTTCATTGATTGAACCGTATTCACCCTTTACGGAGCCAAAAATCGAGTTAGCTTCCATATCCAGTGGTTTACGGGTTTTAACAATAACTGTACCACCGATACCACCTTCAACGAGGTTGGCCTGGGTGGTTTTGTACACTTCCATACCGCCAATCAGTTCTGCTGGCAGCATTGAGTAGTTGAATGAACGGTCGATGTTCATCTGATCGTACCAACCGGTCGAAGCCACGTTTTGGCCATTCAGGGTGGTAAGCGTCATCAGAGGATCAGTACCACGGATAGATACTGAACTGCCCTGGCCAAAAGCGCGACCTACGGTCACACCGGGTACACGGCCAAGTGCTTGACCCACATCGGAATCAGGGAGTTTACCAATATCTTCGGCAGTAACGGCATCGACTACAGCGTTGGAAAAACGCTTTTCATTGATGTTGGCTTTGTTGGACGCGCGGATACCGCGCACTTCAATTTTTTCAATATTTGCAGTATCAACCGGAGCTTCGGCAGCCACTGCACCTACTGATACCGCACCACCGAGGAGGATTGCGATATTGGTAGCGAGGACACTCTTTTTAAAGGTAGATGGTCGCATCTCGTTTCCCTTCCATATTATTTTTTATGTTTTTGCATCCATAACCATTCCCGAAGGAATGACAACGCTGTCATGTCTAGCGCAAACATTACACAATAATTAACAGCGTTACCACAACAAAATAACTGGGAGTTGAAAAAAAGTGTGTCGCCATCGAGGCTGCAGCGAGTTGGTAAAACAAAAGATCTTTTGTTAACAATATGTTGATTGAAAGGCTTCTAACGAATATGCGGTTCCTTCTACACCTTGGAAAACATCCTAAGGGAAAAGGCGATTGCCAATCAGGGCAAAAATCCGCACTATACGTGAAATATTCTCAACCGATACAAGTGCAATATTTGGTATCCCAAACGCCAGTCATCTGTCAGTTCCCATCCAAATAGCGCCACTAATAGATTGAATTACTGAGTGTTTAGATGAAAGTCACAATTAATGACGTTGCCAAATACGCCGGCGTTTCTATCAAGACGGTTTCCCGGGTTACCAACAACGAACCCTCGGTGAAACAGGCAACCATAGACAAGGTAAATGAAGCCATCAAGGCGCTTAATTACCAGCCCAACCTGGCTGCGCGTAACCTCGCCGGCACCAAGTCTTATGTTATCGGCTTTATCTACGACAATCCCAATGCCTACTATATTATCGATATGCAAAACGGCATTTTATCGGCATGTCGCGATAAGGGTTATGAACTCCTGATCCACCCTTGCGATGCTACCGCCGACAGTATTTGCGAAGAGTTAACTGCCTTGGTAAAGCACGCCAGACTGGCCGGATTGGTCCTGACTCCTCCCCTGTCGGAAGATCCCAAAATTTTAGCGGCACTCGACAGCATTGAGGCCCATTACGTGCGCATCATTGCCGGAGACAAAACCAAAGAAAGTTGTGGTTTGACGGTATTGGTTAATGACAGGCACGGCGCGGTGTCTATTACCCAACATCTGATTGATTTGGGGCACAAACATATCGCTTTTATCAGCGGGGACGAGCAGCACGAATCGACCAAAGAGCGCTTCGCCGGTTTTTGCGACGCTCTCTCACTCAACAACATTACCTTGAACCCGGCGTTTGTAATTGAAGGGCAGTATTCGTTTGAATCAGGTGTTGAAGGGGCTAAACAGCTGCTTTCAATGACACCAAGGCCAACGGCCATCGTCGCGTGTAACGATGAAATAGCGGCTGGTGCCTTGTTTGCCGCGCGTTTGCAGGGGGTTGATATCCCTCGCGATATCTCAATTGTCGGCTTCGAAGACAGCCCGTTTTCACGCCAAACCTGGCCCAAACTGACTACGGTTCATCAACCGAATCAAAAAATAGCACAGGTCGCTACCGAGCTGCTGATTGCTAATCGTAAAGAGCAGCGCCTGGACAGTGCCAAGGTGTTCACCCCCGAGCCTGTTGTCCGCGATTCCAGCAGCAACCCAGGTTAAAAAAACGGGCTCAATGCAACTTAAGCTTGGGGCGCTGCCATCGCAGCAGCTTTTGCGCCAAGCGATACACCAGCGCCGAAAACCAGCCAAATAGACTGGAAAGATGTCGATGATAGAGGGATAGGTACATAAAGCGAGCCACGTGCCCCTCAATAAAAAAATCACCTCGTCTTAAATTCCCCATCAAATTGCCTACAGCAGAGAAGCGACTGAGTGATACCAGAGAACCGTAATCGCGATATTCGAATGGCGCTTCAGCCTGCCCTGCCAGGCGGTTTAGGATGTTGTGATATAAAGTTTCAGCCATTTGCGACGCCGCCTGTGCTCTGGGAGGCACGGGCTTCCCATCAGCCAGTATCAGCTGGGCGCAGTCACCCAAAGCATAAATATCTGTGTGCCCTTTGACCCGCATACAGGCATCCACCTCCACTTGATTTCTGGGGGTGATGGGTAACTTGCTGAGGTCTGAAAACACATTCGGGCCTTTAACGCCTGCGGCCCAAACCCTGATATCCGCCCTGATAAGGTTACCATCCTGGGTGGTAAAACCTTCTTTCGTCACTTCCTTAACCTGCACGCCAAGATGTAGGTGAATGCCTATTTTATCGAGGACTGCCTGCGCGCGGCCACTGACCCTATCGGGTAGCTGTGGCAAAATTTTAGGTGCGGCTTCGATAAGATGTATATCCAGGTGCTGCTTGGAAATATTCTGATAGCCAAATTCTCTGACCGATTCAACAACGTGATGGAGTTCAGCAGCAAGCTCAACTCCCGTCGCTCCAGCCCCAACGATACCAATGCTCAAACGTGATTGGGTTTCATCCAGCAGCATCAGTCCATCAAGCAATTGCCGGTGAAATTGCTCAGCATTCTGCAGGTTATCGAGAAAAATACAGTGAGATTCGGCGCCAGGGGTATTGAAACTGTTGGACACACCGCCAAGCGCGAGCACCAGATAGTCATACTCTATGGTACGGGGCCCCATCAGCAGTTCTTGCCGCTCATTGTAAAGCGCTGACAGTTGGATGGTTTTTGCATCCGGGTCCAGCGCTTCCAACGAGCCGCGCTGATAGCGGTAGCCGTTTTTTAAACCATGATCGCGATAAAGCAACCCTTCAATCGATTGGTCTATGGCCCCGACTGCTACTTCGTGCAGCTTAGGTTTCCAGATATGAATTGGGCTTCTATCTATGAGCAAAATGTCGGCTTTGCTTTTCAGGCCCAGCTTTCGCCCCAATTTTGAGGCCAACGCAAGCCCACCCGCACCACCGCCAACTATGACTATTCGCTTTGTGCCCACAGCTATACTCCGTAGTACATTCCGTTTTGCTTTTATATCACAGCGATATAGCGAAACAAGCTGACATTAACTTCATGGAATAAGATGTGCGTTCAAAAAGCCAAATATGACAGTGTATAAAACCATATTTTTAAAAAATTACAGCGTTATAGACCAGCGGCAAGCTACTGTATCAATGACCTCAGCAGAACACACTAAAAAGGGCCTTTCGGCCCTTTTTTAAACAGCTTCTTCGTTTTCTTCGCCAGTACGGATCCGGATGACCCGCTCGACGTCAGTGACGAAAATCTTACCGTCGCCAATCTTGCCTGTGCGAGCTGTGTCAACTATCACATCAAGCGCTTGGTCTAAAAGCTCATCCTGAATAACAAGCTCAATCTTTACCTTGGGCAGAAAGTCGACCATATACTCTGCACCTCGGTATAACTCGGTGTGTCCCTTCTGACGACCAAAGCCTTTCACTTCAGAGACTGTCATACCGGTTATGCCAATTTCAGCCAGCGCTTCACGCACATCATCCAGCTTAAAAGGCTTGATTATGGCTTCGACTTTTTTCATCAACTGCTCCCTAAATTTCCAATAACCCAAAGTCTAATAGGTATTAGCTTACCACTACTATTATTAGAAGAAGAGGTAAAATGATTCAATATTCATAGAGCAGAACAATATATACGAATCACGTCAGTTTGAACCAACTCTTCTATACTCAATTGGTTGGGTCGTAATCGAGTTTAGGTCATTGCAGGACGCATTGACGACATACAGCAAGGATTTGCTATGAAACATCCGCACGGATTTACGCTCATAGAGCTAATGATAACAATCGCGATTGCAACCATATTGCTTTCTATCGGGCTCCCTCAACTTACTGAGTTACATCAAGCTAACAGGGCAGATTCCGCGATAAAAGTCATTCAACAAACCTTGCAATACGCCAGAAATACAGCCATCAGCTATGGGCTTCGCGTGACAGTATGCCCTCTGAAGGATAACCAATGCACGAATGACTGGCACCAAGGTCTGACAGTATTCACCGACTCCGGCGTTAGTAATCAGTTAGATGGCAATGACATATTACTGATGCAAACAGGCTCTTTTGATAGCAATGACTTTATGTTCTATAACCGCTCAGCTGCACGCTTTCTGCCTGATGGTCTTGCTTCGGGCAGCAACGGAACGTTCAAGTACTGCCCAGGCTCAGCAGACAGCCCTTATTCCAAAGCCGTTATAATTAATCAAGCAGGCAGAGTACGCTTCTCGACAGATAAAAATATCAATTGCACTCAATAATGCGACATCTAAGCTAGGGTAACTGTTAAATCGACACCGAACCAGTAGAACTCTTTTCTACTGAAATTGGGCGACTTCTCGCTTATACTTTCAAACAGTATCAATGAGGAGTTATAGATGCATAAGAAAAAGCAAGGATTTACATTAGTCGAGCTCATGGTCACCATTGCCGTGGCAGCAATACTGCTAACTATTGGTGTACCATCGTTAACATCAGTCTATGAGCAAGTGCGAGTAGATAACAATGTTAAGAAGATTCATGACCTGTTTGCTTTCGCGCGAAACCAAGCTGTGAGCTATGGCGCTACAGTTAAGATCTGCTCTTTTGCTTCTGCAACTACATGTGGAACATCAACAGATTGGAGCAAAGGTATAAGAGTTTATATTACTGATGCCAGCAACACCGATCACGAATTAAGAGCTATAGACAGTTTTAATGGGCTGGACAAAGTTAAGGCATCTGCCGTTTCAATGACCTTTTCCGCTGATGGGCTCGCGTCTGGAGGCACAGTAACATATTGCCCGAATGGCAAAGCCAGCGATTCACAGACAGTTCTTATAAGCACTAGTGGACTGGTGTCTTATGGAGCAAACGGCAACGATTGTTAATTTTATTATGAAAAAAACCCACTAATGTGGGTTTTTCCTGCAAAAGCTAAAAACTGGATACTATCGCAAAGTATGTTTATCTATATTTTGAGCTTTCACACTCGAGAATGCTTTATTTAATGGAACGCACTCTTCGACACTCTTAATGTAATACTTCTTTCCTTTACTATCTGTCAGCTGAGTTCCAGGTAAGCTTGCAACTCTCCGTTGCACATCTTTCTCATTCCAACGGTAAAATATTACTCGTTCGCCTTTCGGCAGACTCTGAACAAAACACTTATAATCCTGTTTGGCAGCATAAGTTGTACCTGTAATACAAGACAAGGATACCGCCAATAATACAGACGCTATAATCTTATTCATTTCCAACACTCCGCTGAGGGCCCCTTAACACCAGCCGAGGTCAGTGTAATGGTACCGCATGTCGAATCTCTACTCGCCTGTGTCCCTGCTGCAGTTGCCGTAATAGTGAAAGAGCTCGTCCCAGCCGAAGCCACACTATAATAACCATTCTCTGTAACAAATGGACTTGCACTTAATCCTAACTTCGTCATATCGGTCGCATAAGCACGATTATCTAAATAATACTGCTCCTGCAAATTCGCAACACGCATAACAGCTGCCACACCTTCAGAGCGACCACTTTTAGTCACATAGTTAACATATGAAGGATACGCTATTGCCGCCAATATAGAAGCAATAGCAACCGTTATCATTAACTCAATCAACGTAAAACCCAATTTTCTACTATTATTCATTTCAACTCTACCCACAGCTACTCATCAATGTGGTAATAAATCTTATTCGTGGTCAAACCTGACTCCAAATCCACAGTCCCGCTGCAATTCTCTCCATTCTCATCACATTTTCCTTTACCTATTATCAGCACAGGCGGTGGTGGATTTAATATCTCATCTGGCGAACACTCTTCGCCAGTATCACAAGGTGGCGGGGTGATGATTTTTGGCGGCTGTGGGATACAGTTATCGCAAACATCTATAATATACGCCTCGTTATAACGTGATCCTTTGTGTAAATCCAAGGTATATAAACGTCCAACTGAAGACACACTGCAAACATTCTGACCTGCCGCAGGCTGGGTCGGAATAAAGGATGTAAAGTAGACTTTTCCTTTTATAATGACAGACGGGGATAGGCTTTTTTCGCCAGTAACCGCAAAATTATAATACCAGCCCAGCTTTGTCCCAAATGTAATGTTTTCAGCCTCTGTTGAAGGTGCCGCCGAAGTCACGTCATAAAGATTGCCAAAGGTTATTGGAGATGGAATGGCAGTAGCACCATCACCAAACTGTTGAGAAACTACGTTTCTATCCTGTAATACAAAAAACATATCCTCTGCGTTTAAACTCAAAGGATCCGCGCGATTTCCTGATCCCAATGTAACCGCATCATAAGGAACATTTTGATACGCTACCGTAGTTGTGGTACCTGACTCGTCAGTGACAGTTACTTCAGTGGTATTTGTAAAATACGTTTGCGCTACACTTGGCTCGTAGAAGAACCTACGATCGGTCGAGGGCAGGTTTCCTCCTAACTCTGCAAACTTAAATCCACTCCATGTGCTCTTATCCGCAGAAGGCAAATCCATTCGCCACACATTGCCGCCCAAATCAGCCGCATAAAGCCGGTCAGTGTAGCCGTCACTATTACTATCCAAGGTTGCAATAGACCCAACTATAGAGTCTTCGATACCTGTAAGTACAGTATTTCCATTGGCACCGAAACTATACAGTAAGCTACCTGACTCGGCATCTACAAGATAAACCATTCTGCCAACAGAATTTGAACCATCACCGGAGTCATAACCTTGGTTGTATCCACCACCAAAAATCACCACTGGCTTCTCAGAGCCTGGTATTTTGGTGACCACCGGAGTAGACCAAGTTTGTCCCATGTTGCTGAATTCACTGGTGCTGTTGGATATATGCCACATAAGCTTTGGCGAGTCTGGTTCGGTAATATTAATGGCGTAATAGGACTGCCCCCCTCGACGTAATCCGACAAACAACCAAGCTTTCATGATCAAACCAGAAGCATTACGTTCAATATGAGCGACAGGTGAACCATCAATCCCATAGACACTATGGCCAGCTAAATAGCTATCTCGACGAATAGTTGCCAAGTTGGGAAGAAGCTGAAAAGGCATAAACGCCCAGCTCTCGCTGACTGAAGAGCCTGAGTCTCTGAATGCGTGCAATGCGCCATGATTCGTACCAACAAAAATGCGAACGTTCGAACCATCACCGCCGTAATCGATAGCCAAAGGTTGAGAGTGAAGCGGATCACCCATGATATCGCCCCTTACACCGGCGAAATCTTCAGAGGTCAACGCGCCTTCAGAATCTCTATCTACATTCTTTCCATATATCCAATCGAAGGTGTCTTTTAACTCTGAATCAACATCTAATTTAGGCAAACCTAGGTATGTCGCTAGTGCGTCATCACCACCTACGTAACTTGAAGCGTTTTGGACAGTAAGCTTCCGCTTATCCATATCTTCACTGCTATCGATATCGCTCCAGATGATTCTACTATCAGGAACTATCGTGCGGGCAGCCCCTCCTAATACGACGTCATTCCCGTCATTGCCCCCTGTACAGTTACTCCATAAACTGCAAGAACTTTCGGCAATACCACCTGAACTGTCAATTGCAGGTTTGCCTGTAGAATCAACTAAAGTTCCAGATGAATTAACTTTAAGTTTTTTCAGATTACCGGCCCATTTGGGACTTTGCTGAGGACGAAATAGCGCATAGTAAGCTGAATCTAGAGTTCTAGTAGGATCTGCGTTACTAAAAGCGACACCGGGCGCTGAAAAGCGTTGCCCAGTCTGCGGAATCGAATCGATAATATTACTGATAGCCTCTTGAAGTCCCGCTACGTCATCTGCACTTCTGTAGGTTCCAAAAACCTTCTTTCCTTCAGACGTCATTAAATAAGAACGTGAGGCGGTTTCTACGAGCAATGGTTCTGCCTCTGAGTCTTCGCCCAAACTAAAGCCTATCGTATGAGTTACCACGCGTTGTTTATTCTCTACATCAGGCAATAAATCGTTGGCAAACATATATTCTGCCAATGCGGGAAGGTAACTTACCTTCGCTTCCTGATCGCCACTTGCCGCTTTATATTCATACGGCTCCCCACCTAATTCCTTAATATAATCATTTGCACTTTCATCTAAAACTGGTGCGCCATCTGTAATATAAATAATGTGAGCCACCTTATTACACTCAGACAATGGCGTAATATAGTTAGCACCATTTTCTATACTCGCATCATACATTGGCTTATTAGAGGAATACTTAATATCCTTGCCGTTGTAGTCAGCATCAGCATGACCAAATGTAATCGGGCCACCAGAAAAATATCTATAGGCCTCAAATAAGGTTTCACAAAGTGGTGTATTTGTTTGCGCAGGTAGGTTGCTAATAGTGCTAAGCATCGTATCTTTCTCGGCAGCGGTTCTCTGTCGGATACCCGCGACAATACGTCCACCATCACTGTCACCTTCATCAGGGAAATTCAGATTATAAATAGCCAAACCAAAATCCACTGAAGGAATAGAGCTTATAACACCCGATATTGCAGACTTAGCTATTTCCAACCTAGTCAGCCCTTCCCCGTCAGGGGGGACTGGCAGTGAACCATTCTTATACAATGTATACCAACGCAAATAATTATCGGTATAAAGCGTTACTAACTCACCATTATTCCAGTTTAGATTTTTCGCACTATCCAGATCACTACCCCATGGATTATTCACATCTCCGTCACGGGGGAATCCGACCGGATAGCCAGTTTTATAATCGCTTCCATCATCATTATTACTATTGTATTCTGATTCTATATCTTCCCAGCAATCAATTGGATTATTTCGTTCTGCACCGCTATTTTCCTTAATAGGTTGCCAAGTTCCATTACCCTTGCCTTTCGTAATAAACTCTCTGATGTAACCGGTGAAACGACCATACTGATTCAGCGCATCCCTCGCAGCTTTACAGCCATTCAAAAAATCATTAAAACGCCTAGACTCTGAAGGACTGTCGGGCACGGGTAATGAAGATTCATCCATACCGGTTCCAACGGTAAAATAAATCATTCTACCCTGATAAGAATTTGAACTTCCTACGGCAGGGTAACCAAGAGTTCCATCTTCTTGTGTATAATTAGGGTCGTAACCACCCGCAACACCATCGACTATGGTATCCATACTGCCGGAGTTATCAAAAATAATAAGCACTTGGGGACGCACATTGTTTGCTGCAGGATTGAGATAGAGATCTGTATCATCCGCAAAAGATTGCGCTGGCAAAACCGATGCTGTAACTAGGCCAGCAAATAGAATTTGATTAAACTTCATGATCCGCTCCCGCTGAGCACTTCCTGCTCAATACCTGTTACAACGATAACCTGGCCTAAATTATCTCGGCCAAAATTCACCTGGCTCGAGATTTCAATGCGGCGGCATTTAAACAAGTCAGTGCCACTGGCTGCTGCACTTCTTTGGCACGACACATTTTTAGGTTGAACCACCAAGTTGCCGGTGCCGTCATCCACCAAAGGTAGTGGTGTTAGCACTTGTGCCCCACCTGAATACGAGTTTGCACTATCAATTGCTGTCATCGTGGCCAAAAAGGCTGGAGTTTTATTTAGAAGTACAGCAGCAACCCCACCATCCGCTAACGCTTTGGCCTCTATGCGCTCGGCACCAGCCCCTGCCATTCTCAGAGACTGAGTAGAATTTACAGCTAATGCGACGCCAATAACCGTCATAATGATCAAAACGATTAAAGCAAAAAATAGCACTATTCCTTTTTGCTTATTCATCTGCATACTCGTTTAACTCCTAATCAACACAGGATTTTCAAGCATCACTGTGGTTGACATGACCTTACGTCTATAGTTGTCTTGTGGTGCTGCAATAGTTTTATCACCCAACTGATACTGGGTCTCATTTTTATAGCTAGCGTCTTTCTCAACCGCACGGACAAGCAAAAACAGTTTTAGTGCCACAATCCGCTGAAATGATTGGTTATCCCACATGACAGTATCGACACTACCCACTGGAACATATCGATTAGGGATGTCATCACCATCATCATCAACACCATATAAAACTCGTAGATTCTCAATACCTTCTACGAGCTGCTCTTCGTTGTTCATTCCATTTGCAACAGTAAGCGTTCTTCTCCTTAAAACGGGAACAGCGCCATCATCTTTTACATAATAGATATGGTGCTGATACTCCCAAAATCGACTGTTAGTCAGTGTTGGAGTAGGCTGGTTACCCGTAAAAAAAATAGCTTCGCTTGATGTGGTTGCAACATAGTGACTAGATGCAACATTGGGCGTTAGCGTGTTAGGCCCAACCAAACGCTTGATCTGCAGTACATCCGTTTTTGCTTTTACCCCAGAAAGGCACGCAAAAACATCGCCACTTACACCGGCTTCGTAGCCCCAAATCCGCCTAAAATGTGATGTGGTTCCATTGGGAAGCGTGGCGTTATTAACTCCACCACCGACACAATCATTGGGCACTGCGGCAGATGATATGGTTGTGTTACTTCCTACAATAAAATCCGTTCCGGTCATATCACCCATAAAAGCCAACTGACTAAGGTCCCTCTCCATAATCGCCAAGGCGATGCGACCGTTTTCTTGCAATTGATTAAACTGACTTGTGGTTGTCACATTCGAAGCTGACATGCTGAACATAGTGAAAATGCCAGCAGACAAAAACAAGCTAATCACCAGTGCTACCATCAACTCAACGAGAGACATCCCTGACTGACTGCGCATAATTAGAACCTTCATTCCGATCAAATCACCGTTTGGACTGAATAGAGTCGTCGATTAGCGGTTGTTGAACCACAATCAGAAGCATTTGAATCAATTGATGTTTCTCGAATTCCTTTCCACGCCATAGTAACCAAAACGTTATTCCCATTTACCAGAATACACGCCGAAGGTGTATCCAGCCCACCCACATTCTGAGTTCCAACTATCTCTGCAGCGCCATTGAATTGTGTTTGCCATTCATACAAGTCCCAGGCAACCATCTCCGAAGATGAGCAAATGGAAGCACCTTGACACTGTTTACTAACGGAACTTGGCGTTCCGCTATAGGTTCCTGCATAGTTAGCTATTTGGGTCGGGTTCAGCTTCATTCGATTGATGATATCGTTGGCGTAGTATGAAGCCTGGGTCTGCTGAAATGACTCGAAACTCCCTCGCTTCGAGACGATATGCAGATTGAAAATGCCAATAAGGCCGATCACCAGTATTATCAGTGCGACCATCACTTCGATTAAGGAAAATCCTTTCCCATACTTTTTCATTGGTGTCAAATCTCCAAAATTCGACATTTTATTGACTTTCAAACCTAAAATTAACCCTTTAAAATCTTAGCTTTAAGCCAAAAGTTTACTATACTGGTTAATCATAGTTGAGTCGATTGTTTGCTGCCAGTAACAATAGCATCTAAAAAGCTACAACATTATACCTAGAACTTTCCGGCAATAAAAAAAGAGGCTTAGGCCTCTTTTTAACATTAACTTAGCAAACAATCACCTGAGTTCAACCGGAACGGCGAAAACTACGTCTTCCTTACGACCCTCTACCTCGGTTACCACACTGGGCGCGAGATGGGTAATTGCATCGATAACCTGCTTTACCAGTACTTCCGGTGCTGATGCTCCGGCTGTGACAGCCACTTTATCTACATTGGCAAACCACTCAGCCTTTACATCGGCGGCACTGTCGACCAAGTACGCCTGTGCACCCGACTTTTCGGCAAGCTCACGCAAACGGTTGGAGTTGGAGCTGTTTTTCGAACCCACCACGATAAAGAGCTTGGCCTGAGTCGCCAGACTGCGCACCGCATCCTGGCGATTTTGAGTGGCGTAACAAATATCGTCCTTGCGTGGCCCCTCAATGGACGGAAACTTCGCCTGCAGCGCCGCGATGATGTCCAGCGTATCGTCAACCGACAATGTAGTTTGAGTGACGAAGCACAGGTTTTCCGGGTCTTTCACCTGAAGCGCTTCGACATCTTCCACCGACTCAATCAGATAAACGCCACCCTCAGGGTTATCGTACTGGCCCATAGTACCTTCAACTTCCGGATGACCCTCATGGCCAATCAGGATGCATTCAACCCCTTTGCGGCTGGCCCGGGTTACCTGCAGGTGCACCTTGGTCACCAATGGGCAGGTGGCATCGAATACCTTCAGACCACGCTTTTTGGCCTCGGCCCGCACCGCCTGCGACACCCCGTGGGCAGAGAAGATCACTATGCTGTTGTCCGGCACCTGATCCAACTCTTCAACAAAGATAGCACCACGATCTTTGAGGTTTTGCACCACATAACGGTTATGCACCACTTCGTGACGCACATATATAGGTGGCGAGAACAGCTCAAGAGCACGCTCAACGATGCTGATAGCGCGATCTACGCCGGCACAAAAGCCGCGTGGATTGGCGAGCAGAATGTTCATCTGTCCAGTCATCAGAGCTCCTCCAGCACTTCCAGCTCGAAGGTCACGGCCTGACCGGCCAGAGGATGGTTCAGATCGACCGTCACAGAATCGCCAGCCACATCACGGACAATGCCGGGAATTTCGCTGCCACCGGGGCCTGCAAAACTGACAATCACACCGGCCTCCAGCTGCATATCGGCAGGGAAGCGGCTGCGATCGAGATGATGAATCGCATCAGGATTCACATCACCAAAGGCATCCTGTGGCTGCAGGGTGAACTTGTGCGAATCACCGACCTTCAGTGCGCCAAGCTCAGCTTCAAACGCCGGGCTCAGGCTGCCATCACCAATATTGAGGCGAGCGGGCTTACCCGACGCCTTGGTGCTGTCGGCGGTAGAACCGTCAGACAAGAGAATATTCATATGGCACAGCAACGACTTTTGGCTCATGTGTTACTCCTTGATGGCCTTGTCATCCGAGCTGGACGCTTTAAAGCTGTCGATAATAATCAGCACGGCACCAATAAAGATGGCGGCATCTGCTATGTTAAACGCCGGGTAATGGGCGGTGTTCCAATAAAAATCGAGGAAATCCACCACAAAGCCATGTTGCAGACGGTCAATCAGATTACCAAGCGCACCGCCAATCACCAAGGTGTAGGCCAGATTCAGCCGCACCATGTTGGCTGGCTGCTTACGCAGCCAAATGGTTAACAGCACGCTGAAGCCCACAGCCACCGCCGTAAACAGCCAGCGCTGCCAGCCCCCTGCATCATGCAGGAAGCTGAAGGCAGCGCCATAGTTGCGCACATAGGTGAAGTTAAAAAACGGCAGCAGCTTGACCGACTCGTACAGGTCAAAGTTGGCCAGTACCCACTGCTTGGACAGCTGGTCGGCCAGAAACACCACCACTACTACCCAATACCAGCGCAGGCCACTTTCTTTCCAGTTCAATTGCATGGCCATCCTTATGCGAAGGCGCGGGCTTCGCCCTCACCCTCAATGTTGGTCACACAGCGGCCACACAGGCTTGGGTGCGCTTCAACTGAACCCACATCCTCACGGTGATGCCAGCAACGCTCGCACTTGGCAGCCTCAGTTTTGGCAACCAGCACCTTAAGACCGGCAAGCTCAGTGGCAACAGCCGATTCGGGCGCAGCATCAATAGGCAATACCTTGGCATCCGAGGTCAGCAGCACAAAGCGCAGCTCATCGCCGAGCACGGCAACCTTGGCAGCGAGTTCAGTATCGGCATACAGGGTCACGGTAGCTTCCAGCGAACCGCCCAGCACCTTATCTCGGCGCGCCTGCTCAAGCTCTTTGTTCACTTCGTTACGCACAGAAAGCAGCAGTTCCCAGTGGCTGTCGGCCAGATCACTTTCCAGCGTGATTGACTCCAGGCCTTCATACCATTCCTGAGTAAACACATAGGCTTCACGCTTACCAGGCAACAGCTGCCAAATTTCATCGGCAGTGAAGCTCAGTACAGGCGCAATCCAGCGCACCATGGCTTCGGCGATGTGGAACAGCGCAGACTGACAGCTGCGGCGGGCATGGCTTTCACGCTTGGCGGTGTACTGACGGTCCTTAATGATGTCCAGATAGAAGCTGCCGAGCTCTACCGAGCAGAACTGCATCAGCTTGTGGGTCACCAGGTGGAAGTTGTACTGCTCATAGGCGGCGATGATTTCACTCTGCACCTTGGCCGCGCGACGCACCATCCAACGATCCAGCGCCACCATATCTGCTACTGCAACCATGTCGGCTTCAGGCTCGAAACCATTGAGGTTCGCCAACAGGAAACGACCTGTGTTACGGATACGACGATATGAATCAGCGGCACGGTTAAGAATTTCGTCAGAAACACTCATCTCACCGCTATAGTCGGTGGCAGCTACCCACAGACGCAGGATGTCTGCGCCGAGCTTGTTGGTCACTTCCTGAGGCGCAATTACGTTGCCAATGGACTTGGACATCTTGCGGCCCTTGCCATCCACGGTAAAGCCGTGGGTCAGCACCTGCTTGTAAGGCGCTTTGGCGTGCATAGCAGTAGAGAGCATCAGCGAGGACATAAACCAGCCGCGGTGCTGATCCGAGCCTTCCAGATACAGGTCTACCCCATGGCCCTGGAACTCAGGACGGGCAGCCACCACGGTCTCAAAAGTAGAACCAGAGTCATACCAAACGTCCAGCGTATCGGTCACTTTGCGGTACTGTTCGGCTTCATCGCCCAGCAGCTCAGCAGCGTCCAGATCCCACCAGGCCTGAATGCCATGCTGCTCGATGCGATTGGCAACGCGCTCCATCAAGGACACAGAGTTTGGGTGCAGCTCTTCGTTTTCCTTGTTCACAAACAAGGTAATAGGTACGCCCCAGGTACGCTGACGAGAGATACACCAGTCTGGACGGTTGGCGACCATTGTCTCAATACGGCTCTGGCCCCAGTCAGGGATCCACTGGGTGTTTTGAATTTCACTCAGAGCAGTGCTGCGCAGGCCCTGGTTATCCATAGAGATAAACCATTGCGGGGTTGCGCGGAAAATGATTGGGGTTTTGTGGCGCCAGCAATGTGGATAGCTGTGACGGTAAGCCACATGGTTCAGCAGCGCACCTTTTTCTTTCAAAAGCGCAACCACGTTGTCGTTGGCTTTAAATACATGCTGACCGGCAAAGAAAGGGGTATCGGCCTTGTACACGCCGTTGTCGCCCACGGGGTTGGCGACTTCCAGACCATACTTCTGCCCTACCACAAAGTCATCCTGACCATGACCAGGGGCGGTGTGCACCACGCCGGTACCGGCATCAGTAGTCACGTGGTCGCCCAAAATTACCGGCACGTCAAAGTCGAGGAAGGGGTGAGCAAAGCGCGTCAGCTCCAGTTCGCTGCCTTTGATGCGGCCCAGCACTTCGAATGACTCGGCGCCAAAACGCTTCACGCAGTCTTCGTGCAGCACATCGGCCACCACAATGGCTCGGGTCACATCTTCTTTAGTAAAGGACACCAGCACATACTCAAGATCAGCTGCGATAGCCAGCGCGCGGTTGGCAGGCAGGGTCCAGGGGGTAGTAGTCCAGATAACCATGGCGATGTCGTGGTTGTACTGCGCTACGCCAAACTTGGCCAGCAGCGCAGGCTTATCAACCACGTTGAAACCTACGTCGATGGCAGGAGATGTCTTATCTTCGTACTCCACTTCGGCTTCGGCCAACGCCGAGCCACAGTCGGTACACCAGTGCACCGGTTTCACACCTTTTTGCAGGTGTCCATTGGAGATAACTTTAGCCAGTGAACGCACTATGTTGGCTTCGGTAGCAAAGTCCATGGTCAGGTATGGCTTGTGCCAGTCACCCAGCACGCCCAGACGGATAAAGTCTTCGCGCTGACCATCAACCTGAGCAGCAGCGTACTTACGGCACTCTTCACGAAATTCGGCGGCAGAGATCTTCTGACCAGGCTTACCTACTTTTTGCTCTACTTTGAGCTCAATAGGCAGACCATGGCAGTCCCAACCCGGCACATAAGGGGCATCGAAGCCAGCCAGGGTTTTGGACTTGATAATGATGTCTTTGAGGATCTTGTTTACAGAGTGACCAATGTGAATGCTGCCGTTGGCGTAGGGAGGGCCATCGTGCAGGATAAATGGCTTGCGGCCAATGCGGCTGTCACGGATCTGCTGATACAGCTTGTCCTTGTTCCAGCGCTCAAGCATTGCGGGCTCGCGATTAGCCAGATTCCCACGCATCGGAAACTCAGTTTCCGGCAAATTCAAAGTAGATTTATAGTCGCTCATCGATCCTATACCGTTAATTGCCAAATAGTTTTAGCGTTTTGCTTAACCTGCATCGTCACCAAGCAGAGCCCGGGCTCTGTCGGCGTCGTTCCAAATCTGTTTTTTCAGGGCATCGAGGGATTCAAAGGGTTGCTCGTCGCGAATTTTCGCCACCAGCTCCACCTCCACCCGCTTGCCATAGAGGTCACCTTCAAAATCAAACAGATGTACCTCCAGTTGGCACACCTGTCCGTTCACTGTGGGCCTGAACCCCACATTGGCAACCCCTTCATATATATCACTGTCATCCCACCAGAGTTTCACAGCGAAGACGCCGCGCACCGGCACCACCTTACGTTTAAGTGCAATATTGGCGGTGGGAAAGCCAATCGTCCGGCCAATCTTTTGTCCATGGGCCACCCGGCCACAAAGAGTAAAGGGATGGCCAAGCAAGCGCCTCGCCTGCTCCAAATTACCTTTGGCGAGCTGCTCACGCACCGCGGTAGAGCTCACCCTCAGGTCACCCACCATAAAAGAGTGGGTGTTGACCACGGCAAAGCCGAAACGTTCACCGGCCTTTTTCAGCATATCGAAGTTACCGGCACGGCTTTTACCGAAGCAAAAATCATCACCGACCACCAGATACTTCACCCCAAGTTTTTTAACCAGCAGATCTTCGATAAAGTGCTCGGGATCCATGGAGGCAAACTTGCGGTTGAAGTTGACGCAAAGCAGGCGGTCAATTCCCAGCTCGTCCAGCAGCACTATTTTATCCCGCAGCAAACTCAATCGCGCCGGGGCATCATCACCACGAAACAACTCCTGAGGCTGGGGCTCAAAGGTCATCAGGGTCGCGGGCAGGCCAAAGTGCTTGGCCCGCTCAACCAGACTGGCAATCACTTTGGCGTGCCCACGATGGACACCATCAAAGTTGCCTATGGTTAGCACACATCCCCGATGGGCGGGCAAGATATTGTGAATTCCGCGGATTAATTCCATGTGTTCTGACAACTGGCGTACGTAAATTGGCGGATTATATCTCAGCTGACACTGAGAATCAGCCCTTGCGGGCGCGTTTCATCTGCCAGGGTTTAATTCCCAAAAGGAGCAAAAGGGTGCCGTACAAAAATGCCCCACCCACAATCAAGGCTGCCAGAGCGATGACCCGATGGACAATATTCCAGGCCAACCATACATCCACCACCGGCAACAGATACCACAGAAGCGCGCCCATAGCGAGGGTCGAAGCCGCCACCTTGCCAAAAAACACCAGCGTGGGCAGGGTTAACCTGTATACCCCGGCCAAATGCAAACCGCGGTAAAGCAGTGCTGCGTTCAGCAAAGCAGATAAGGAAGTGGCAATCGCCAGCCCCACATAACCAAAGGGCACAGCGAAAATGATGTTGAACACCATATTGCTGACCATGGCCACAATGCCATAACGCACCGGAGTTTTGGTGTCCTGACGGGAGTAATAACCGGGGGCCAACACCTTAATCAACATAAAGTTAAGCAAGCCAGCACCGTAGGCCATCAAGCTGTAAGACGCCATTTCCACATCGGAAATATCAAAGGCGCCACGCATAAAGAGCACCATCAGCATGGGCTTGGCGAGCACTATCAACCCTACCATCGCAGGCATACCAAGGAGCAAAATCGCCCTTACCCCCCAATCCATGGTTTTTGCAAAGCCATCACCTTCATCATTTACATGCTTTTTCGACAGAGCAGGAAGCACTACTGTGGCGATGGCAATGCCAAAGAGCCCCAATGGAAACTCCAGCAGGCGGTCCGAGTAATAGAGCCAGCTGATGGAACCCGTCATCAGGAAGCTGGCAATAAAGGTATCGAACAGCAAGTTAATCTGCGATACAGATACGCCAAACAGCGCAGGGATCATCAGGGTACGGATTTTAACGACGCCCGGGTGATGCCAGCCCCAGGAGGGCTTAACCAGGGCACGCTCGCGGTACAAAAAGGGAATTTGGAACAGAAACTGAATAAGACCGCCGGCAAACACGCCCCAGGCCAAACCGATTTCCGGCTGCTCAAGCTGCGGTGACAGCCACAGGGCGAAAGCGATAATGGCAATATTCAAAAATACCGGGGTAAAGGCTGACACGGCAAAGCGCCCGCGGGTATTGAGAATGGAGCCCGCCAGCGCAGTAAAGGTGATAAACCACAAATAAGGAAAGGTGATCTTCAGCATCAGGGCCGCCAGTTCAAACTTGGCCCCGTTTTCGCCGCCTTCGAGCCAGTCCAAAAACCAACCGCCACCAAAGAGCGCCGCCAGTATCGGTGAGCCAATCACACCGAGCAGAGTCACTATGGTAACCAATCCCCCAAGGGTACCCGCGACTTTGGATATGAGTTCACGGGTTTCTTCGCTGCTGCGCTTTTCCTGATATTCGGTCAGCACAGGCACAAAAGCCTGAGCAAATGCCCCTTCGGCAAACAATCTGCGCAGGAAATTTGGGATTTTATTGGCAAAAAAGAACACATCGGCACTGGCCCCGGCCCCCATCAGGTTGGCCACCACCATATCCCGCACAAGGCCCAATACACGGGAGATGAAGGTCATGGCACTCACAACCAACCCCGACTTCAGTAATTTTTTACTCAATTTGCCCCCTGGGAAGGACCGGAAAATGCGGGTGATATCTTGGAAAAAAACGCTTCCGGCTCTGTCATACGCCAGTATTTGCTGGTAGAATTGCGCCACATTTTACACGAGTTGGGTTGAAGATAGCCAAGTCGGGTTGGATTTATTTGTCTTAATGGCGGATATTCCACCATTGCCATTGACAAAGTGGCAAAATACGGGCATATTCCTCGGCCTTTAAAAGTATTAATCCCAAGTTTTTAGGAGTTGCACCTTGGCTAACAGCAAGACTGCAAAGAAACGCGCTATTCAATCCGAAAAGCGTCGTCAGCACAACGCCAGCCGTCGCTCAATGCTGCGTACCTACGTGAAGAAAGTTATCGCCGCCATCAAAACCGGTGATCACAAAGCTGCTACTGAAGCCTTCGCCGTTGCTCAGCCTATCGTTGACCGCATGGCAACCAAAGGCCTGATCCACAAGAACAAGGCTGCCCGTCAAAAGGCTCGTCTGAACGCCCGCATCAAGGCTCTGGCTGCTTAATCGCTGCCAGCAAGACGTAAAAAAACCGGCTCAGGCCGGTTTTTTTATGTCTGTTCAATAGCAATAAATGTTATTGAGCAGCTTGATGATTTCTTTTACCTCGTCACTTTTCAACGAGTAGAATACCGTTTGAGCTTCCTTACGGGTAGAGACCAGATTATCCTTCCTGAGCCAAGCCAGGTGCTGCGACAGTGCCGACTGACTTAACCCAAGTTTTTTGTTCATTTCACCGACACACATCTCCCCTTCGTTGAGCAGATGGCACAAAATGAACAACCGACGCTCATTGGCCAGTGCCTTTAACAGCACTACCGCATGATCAGCTCGCTCCTGCATTAATTCAATATTCATTACGAGCATTTTCTCCTAATACAAACCCCGGGCCTAATATAGCCTTGGCTTACAGACTTCGTCGGGACACAGCCCACACTTTTTGTTAGATTGTTTTCAAAAATGAGATGTACCTAATAAAAATAGAGGAAACACATGAAAACCCTACCTAAGCTTCTGGCCGGAGTCGGCCTGATTGCACTCACGGCCCCTTTGGGCGCATTTTCATCGGACGATATAAATCAGAAAGTTGCAGAACAACTGGCACAAAAAGCCCAGTCTTCTTCCCTCGGCTATGACATCGTAGAGTCTTTAACAGTTGAAGTGGGTCCGAGACTTGCGGGCAGTGAGCAGGATAAGGTGGCTGTGGACTGGGCGATTGCCAAGTTGCAAAGCCTGGGATTTGACCGGGTTTATAAGGAACCCGTAACGGTTCCCGTTTGGCGCCGAGGTATTGCCAAAGCCAGCATTCTAAGCCCATTTCCACAACCTCTCGTGGTAACCGCACTGGGCGGCAGTATAGCCACACCAGCTCAGGGACTCAGCGCCACCATTGTGCGGTTTGATACCCTTCAAGACTTACAAAATGCAGAAGCTGGCAGCCTGAATGACAAAATTGCCTTTATCGATGCCAAAACGGAGCGTCACCGAGACGGAAAAGGCTATGGACAAACCGCTTCCGGCCGCAGTCGCGGCGCCGTAGCCGCTGCAGAAAAAGGCGCTGTGGGTATCATCATCCGCTCCATCGGCACAGATCATGACCGTATGGCCCATACCGGCATGATGCGCTATGAGGAAGGCGTGACCGCGATTCCTGCCGCCGCCATCTCCAACCCGGATGCCGACCTGATAAATGCCATGCTCAAGCGCGACAAAGAAGTCGTGATTTCATTGGAGCTTGGCTCAGAGCGCCGTGGCGAAACCACGTCCTACAATGTGATAGCCGAAGTCAAAGGCAGCACCAAAGCCGATGAGATTGTGCTGATTGGCGCACACCTTGACTCCTGGGACGAGGGAACCGGCGCCATCGATGATGGTGCCGGCGTTGCCATTGTGACTGCAGCTGCCAAACACATTCTCGACCTGCCACAAAAACCGGAACGGACCATTCGCGTAGTACTCTATGCCGCAGAGGAACTCGGATTGTTAGGCGGAAAAACCTATGCCAAAGAACACGAAGCCGAGCTGGAGAAGCACTATATCGCGGCCGAGTCAGACTTCGGCGCAGGCCCTATTTATCAAATTGATTGGCGGGTGGCTGACACGGCTCACTCTCCTGTAATCAACGCCATGAAGGTAGCTGAACCTTTGGGCGTAGCGGCTGGAAATAACAAGGCTTCAGGAGGCCCGGACGTCTCTATGTTGCCCGCTCTGGGCGTACCAGTTGCTTCACTTCGACAGGATGGCAGCGATTACTTTGACTATCACCACACGCCCAATGACACGCTGGACAAGATTAACCCCGAGGCGCTGGCACAAAACGTGGCCGTATATGCGCAATTTGCGTGGGTGATGGCAAACAGCAAAGTCGAACTGCGCCCCTTGCCCCCCAAGGAATAACACCTTGTCATTTGCATAGTAAAAATCCACCTGCATAGCAGGTGGCTTTGACACGGCCCCCTAAAAGGGGGCTTAAAAACTAACCTTCTAGCCCCAATGCTATCTGCCGTTTCTCTTCTTCTTTGGCTGTCTTTTCTTGGTGCCGTACATATCTGCGGATTATCTCTTCATTCGCTCCTACCGAGTCAACAAAATAGCCTCTTTGCCAAAAGTGATTCCCCCAGAGCTTTTGCTTTCTCAAATACGGAAATTTCGCAAACATTCTGATTGCCGTTCTTCCTTTTACAAAACCCATTAAGTCCGACACGCTTAGACTCGGTGGAGTTCTGACTACTAGATGAACATGATCTTCCTGCACATTCAGTTCTACGACTCTGCATTTCTTCATGTTGCAGTAAACATAGATACTTCGATAAAGCTCTTTGCCAAGATTACCTTTTAGGATTTTGTACCTGTACTTCGGTGTCCAAACGAGGTGATACTGACAGCGATAGAACACGTGAGACGCGGATTCATATCTGCTCATGCTACTTACTCCTTGATTTGCTGGTAACAAACCGAGGGAGTATTTAGCATGGGCATTCTACGGGCAAAGCCCCACTAGAACGATCACCACCTCCATAGGAGGTGGTTTTAGAGTGACAATGAAAAACGCGGCCATTGGCCGCGTTTTTATCACCCTCAGCGGACTTTACCGCTCTTCCCGTAAAAACACAGGCGTGCAGGGAGTCGACTGTTCAGGGCTATAGTAGTAGCCATCGTAATCAAACCTTTTCAGATCTTCTATGGTCTTTGTCCGGGTGGTCAGGATAAAACGTGCCATCAAGCCACGGGCTTTCTTGGCGTAAAAACTGATGATTTTATACTGACCGTTTTTGGCATCCTTAAACACGGGGTTCACCAGTGTCCCTTTAATCCCCTTGATTTTGACGGCCTTGAAGTATTCATTGGACGCAAGATTGACCAGAATATCATCCCCTTGAGCCGACAACGCCTCGTTCAGCTTATCCGTAATGAGATTGCCCCAAAACTCGTACAGGTTTTTGCCACGGCCATTGCCAAGGGCTGTACCCATTTCAAGACGGTAGGCCTGCATCAAATCCAGCGGTTTTAACACACCATATAAACCGGAAAGCATGCGCAGATGGGACTGGGCATACTCGAGCTCTTCCGGGCTTAGGGTGTCGGCGTCCAATCCTGTGTAAACATCCCCGCGAAAAGCAAAGAGAGCCTGCTTGGCGTTTTCCAATGAAAAGGACGGTGTCCAAGATGCAAATCTTGCCGCATTCAGCCCAGCAATTTTGTCACTCACAGACATCAAAGAAGCGATATCTGCCGGTGTTAAGCCCTTACAGACTTCTATCAGCTCAGCGCTGTGGCTCACCAGCTCAGGTAATGTGTACTGTTTCGTTGGCGCAGGATTATCATAATCCAATGTTTTGGCGGGGGAAATTACAACCAGCATGGGTTTCTCTCGTCAATTCAGTTAAGCCTTATGATACCCAAGAGAGATAAAAAAACCACGCCGCATTGGCGTGGTTTTGTGGATTGCACTAATCGGCTCAGGCTTCGTTGGCCCTAGCTTTGGCATTCTCGGGCCAGATGTCAGTTTCGACCTGTCCATCCAGCTCTGGAAACTTACTTCGGTCAAATACCGGCATGTCACCTTTTTTAAGCTGCTCCCGATAGTCATCGATCACCCGAATAGCGAGACCTGAAAGTAGTACCAGCGCGATAATATTCACTATTGCCATCAGGCCCATGGAAACATCCGCGAGATCCCAAACCAGACTGATTTTTGCCATAGCACCAAACATCACCATGCCCAGCACCAGTAACCTGAACAGCGGCAACGCAGTTTTGCGGTTACCTGACAGGAACATGACATTGGTTTCAGCGTAGGAATAGTTAGCGATAATAGATGTAAAGCAGAACAGGAAAATCGCAAAGGCGATGAATGCGCCGCCCCAATCTCCTACATGGCTGGTCAAGGCGTCGATGGTGAGTTTAATACCATCACTTTCTGCACCCATGTCACCGGCCAGCAAAATAATGGCCGCAGTGGCGGTACAAATCACCAGCGTATCGACAAACACTCCCATCATCTGCACAAATCCCTGAGAAGCTGGATGATTTGGGTTGGGTGTGGCGCTGGCAGCTACGTTCGCGGCACTGCCCATCCCTGCTTCGTTGGAGAAGAGGCCACGGGCAATACCTGCTTGCATGGCCTGAGCCACACTGTATGCAACACCGCCGGCTACGGCTTCTTGCCAACCAAATGCACTCTTAATTATCAGGCTGAATACTTCTGGCAGTTTATCTAGGTTCACCACGACAACCACAGAGGCAATCAACAGGTAGACCAGAGCCATAAAGGGCACAACGATTTCTGATACACGCGCCACTTTACGAAGGCCGCCCATAATGACGAACCCACTGGCTACCACTATTCCAATGCCAACATAGATGGGTTCGAATCCGAATACCCTTTCCAGCGCACCGGTGATGGTATTGGCCTGAACTGCGTTGAATACCAAACCAAATGCCAAAATCAGGAAGACAGAGAACAGTGCTCCCATCCAGCGCTGACCCAAGCCCTTCTCCATATAATAGGCAGGACCACCGCGGAACTGGCCATCTTCATCTTTCACCTTGTAGACCTGTGCGAGGGTCGATTCAATCATGGCAGTTGCCATACCGAGTACTGCAATCGCCCACATCCAGAACACAGCTCCTGGTCCTGCAGTGCCAATGGCTACAGCAACACCGGCCATATTACCAGCACCAACACGTGCTGCCATGCTGGTACAGAACACCTGGAAAGAAGATAAGCCACCATCACCACCCTGACGGCTGATGGTCATAACCTTGATACCATGTTTAAAGTGAGTCAGTTGGATAAAGGCCAGGCGAACGGTAAAGTAAAGCCCCGCACCCACCAGTCCGTAAACCAGCAGCTTGCCCCATAGCAGGGCATTAAGAAAATTAACAATAGTTTCTAACATAGTCTTGTTCGTCTTCCTTCCTGCAATGGCGATGCATCCCTTTCTCTCGCCGCTGCCGCAACATTGCTTAAGATCATCCTTAAGCGCATGAATAGCTGTAATTTTTTTAAAAAATTCCCTTAATGTGGCTCAATTTCAGTGCCACTTACAACAATTGGATGCCCGATGGACGCGGCAAAGTAGCACAGTATTTCAAAAAAAACTCGTGATCAAGCTCACGGTTGCGCATTTATACGACATGCGAATCACGAGGCAAATACGAGTATAAGATACTGTTAAAAGTCGATTAACAAACAAAACATAGCTATACAAGATGTGAACATTAGTGAGATCAACTTTGCGAATTTGGATGTGGGGCACATTTTTGTAATAAATTTACAAATATAGTACTCACCAAGAAGCAGATTCCACTTAACCATTTTAAGCATCGAGAGGCTTATTATGACTCAACAGCACGAGATTACCGCACTGAAGAAATTTGTGCGGGCCACTAACTTTCTAGCCACCTCACAGATTTATCTCAAGCAGAATGTGTTACACAAGCGACCACTGGTTCACGGAGATATCAAACCCAGACTGCTCGGTCACTGGGGTACCTGTCCCGGCATCAATTTTGTTTATGCCAACGTCAACCGTCTCATCGTAAAACACAAGCGCCCCTTCCTCTATTTAGTTGGCCCAGGCCATGGCTTCCCTGCTGTTCAGGCAAACCTGTTTATTGAAGGCTCACTGAGTCACTTCTACCCCGAAACCATTCCGTACAATGAAACCGGCATCGAAGATATCTGTAAGAAATTTTCAGCCGCCTACGGTTATCCTTCACATGCCAACCCAGAAGCGCCAGGACAAATTCTGGAGGGTGGTGAGCTGGGTTATTCCTTGTCTGTAGGTTTTGGTGCCGTGCTGGACAACCCCGATCTGATTGCCACCGTGCTCGTTGGGGACGGTGAGTCCGAGACCGGCCCCCTGGCCGCGTCCTGGTACGCCAACCGCCTGGTCAACCCAGCCACTTGCGGCGCTGTACTGCCAATCGTGCACATTAACGGGTACAAGATCTCAGGCCCAACCCGCATGGGTCGTATGAGCCACGAAGAACTGGATCTTGAATTCCGCGGTCTGGGTTATCACCCCATCATTGTGGACGATCAGCTGGAAGAAGATGTCTATGAGCAAATGGTCAAGGCCATGGATCTCTCCTATGAGATGATTAATGACATCCAAACCCGTGCCCGAAATGGTGAAGACGTTTGTAAGCCACGCTGGCCGGTGATCCTGATGCGCACCGCCAAAGGTTGGACTGGTGTAGCCGAAGACAAGGGTAAGAAACTTGAAGGTAACTGTGAATCGCACCAGGTTATCGTCAATAAGTGCGCCACAGATAAAGGCCACCTCGAAGCCTTGGATAACTGGCTGGCAAGCTATGGATTTGCAGAGCTTTGCAGCGTGACAGAACAGGGCGAACTCCAGTTTGACCCCGATATCAAGTCACTTATCCCGCCCAAAGAACTCTGCTGTGGTCGTCAACGCCTGTCCTATGGTGGCGAAGTAGTCCGTGCACTGACCAACCCCGATCTGACCAAGTTGGCTTACGGCGCAGAAGTACCACGTGGTCATCGTGGCTACTCCATGAATAAAATGGGCGAGTGGATGCGTGAAGCCTTCAAACTGAACCGCGATCAGCGCAATCTGCGCATCTTCAGTCCGGATGAAACATACTCCAACCAGCTGCAAGCCGTATTTGAAGAAACCGATCGCGCGTGGCAGTGGCCTATCGAAAGTTGGGACCAGGACATGAGCCGCGACGGCCGCGTGTTGGAGCTGCTGTCTGAAAACCTGCTGTTTGGTATGATGCACGGATACACGGTAACGGGTCGTCACGGTATGTTCCCAACCTATGAGGCCTTCTCGCAGGTGGTCTCTTCAATGGCGGACCAATACTGTAAATACGTTTACGCAAGCCAGGGCGTCCATTTCCGTAAGCCACTGCCATCCTGCAACGTCGTACTTTCTTCTCTGCTTGAGCGTCAGGATCACAACGGTTATTCGCACCAGAACCCCAGCTTCCTCGGTGCCATGCTGGAAAAACACCCAGAGATCATTTCTGCCTATCTGCCAGCCGATGCCAACAGCACTCTGGTTTATACCGAGCGTGCGTATGCTGACCGCGACAAATTGAACATCATTGTTGCAGGTAAGAAAGAGCTGCCTCAATGGTTGACCCTGGATGAAGCCCGTCGCCAAGCCAAAGATGGTCTGATGATTTGGGACTTTGCCTCTGATGACAACCCGGATGTGGTACTGGCGGGCTGTGGTGACTACGCCACCCAGGAGTGTATGGCTTCATTGGTACTGATTCGCGAATTGCTGCCACGGGTACGTTTACGCTTCGTAAGTGTGTCTGAACTCAACTCCAATGGCCTTGGCAGTCGTAAGTTCCAGCAAAAGCCCTGGATGATGGACGAAATCTTTACCAAAGATAAAGGCGTGGTGTTCAACTACCACGGTTATCCAAACACCATCAAGAAACTGGTATTCGATTACAAAGGTAGCCACAGATTCCGCATTAAGGGCTATGAAGAGGAAGGTTCCACAACCACACCATTCGATATGGGCGTGCGAAATGGCACTTCACGCTATCACCTGGTAATCGATATGGCCTATAAATTGTTCCAGCAAGGGATTATCGATGAAACCCAACATGTGGCCATCACCACAGATATGCTGCAACGTTTGGTTGACCATAAGAATTATATTAAGGCCAATGGCGTAGATCCGATTCACATCGAAAATTGGGTGTGGACCCGTTAAAATTGTTATAATTCTGTGAATTATAAGACGCCCCTCGTGGGTGTCTTTTTATTTTTTAATTAAAAGGAACTTTGTACTGTAGAAATTCAATTATTTAGCACCGATAATATGTGTGGCTTGCTAAAACACAAAGGGAACACCACACGAAGTGCAAGCTATGCTCCAACATCCCAAAGAGCATTATGGTGGACATCATCAAACAATGGACTTGGAGAATTATGATGAAAAACTCATTGAAAATTGCACTGCTCGCGTCGGCCCTGCCTTTCGGCGTCATGGCGTCTGATGAAGGCATGAGCCCCTGGTATGTGGGTGGCGGTGTTGGTATCAACAACTATGAGCCAGCCTGTGACCAAAAAACCATGCGTTCCTGTGGTGAAGACAGTCCTTATGCTTGGGACGTATTCGCTGGCTACCTGTTTAATGACTACTTTGGTGTCGAGCTGGGTTACCGTGACCTGGGCCGCGCCGAGTGGACTGACTACGCCAACAACCTGAATGACGTAGGCGCCAAGGGCACCACCCTGGGCTTGGTCGCGTTCTGGCCATTTGCGAGCAAGTGGAGCCTGTCGGCTGAAGCCGGTGCCATGAACTACCTGGTGTACAACAACAAACGCTGGGGCTCTAACTACTACAGCGACAGCGGTATTGCGCCATTCGTAGGTGCTGGTATCGGTTATAACTTCACCGATAACCTGAAGCTGTCTGCCAAATATCGTCGTTACGAAAATCTCGACGAAGAGAAGTGGAACACGCTGGAAATGGAAAGCAACTATTGGGGTCTGGAGCTGAGCTATCGCTTCGGCAGCAAGGCAGCTCCTGTCGTTGCCGCCCCCGTGGTTGTTGCACCTGTTGATTCAGATAACGACGGTGTAAATGATGATCTGGACAAGTGCCCAGCCACACCTGCCGACCACAAGGTTGATGCATACGGCTGTACAGTTTACAAAGACGATGTGACCACCCACAACCTGGGCTCACTGCGCTTTGCCAACAACTCGTCTGTTATCAATCCATCTTCCTACGAGTCTGTTGAGAAGTTGGCAAACTACATGAACCAACACCCAGGTTCAACCGTTGAAATCGGTGGCCACGCTTCCAACGTCGGTAACCCAGACTACAACATGACCCTGTCTGAGAAGCGCGCCAATGCCGCAGCCAAGCTGCTGGTTGAGAAGTATGGCATCAGTGCCAACCGTGTGACCGCCAAGGGTTATGGTATCACCCGTCCGGTAATGGATGGCAACACAGCTGAGGCTCATGCGGCTAACCGCCGTGTTGAAGCGGTTGTGACTGGTTCTGAAAAGGTACCAGTACTCAAGTAATCTGTGATTTGTCACTGATAAAGCCACTGCCTGCAGTGGCTTTTTTCTTTGTATAATCCAATTTAAAGACCTTGCCTGACTCATTTCGAAATTTTAAGTCTATTTTGTAATTTTTTTTCATAGTGCGGTTGGAAAAAAGCGCAAAATCGCTTCTAATATTGAGTCTATAAACCCGGCGCTCCGGCAGCATTTCGAAAAGGACAAGATCCATGGCCAATACCTTAGAGCAACTCAAATCCTTTACCACCATAGTCGCTGATACCGGCGATATCGAAGCCATCAAACGCTCTCAGCCTGAAGATGCCACCACCAACCCTTCATTGATCCTGAAAGCAGCGCAAATCCCTGAATATTCAGGCCTTATCGATAATGCCATTGCCTGGGCCAAAACCCAGAGTGACAATCTTGAAACCCAAATTGAAGACGCTGCCGATAAACTGGCTGTCAACATAGGTCTGGAAATCCTGAAACTGGTTCCCGGCCGCATCTCCACTGAAGTCGATGCCCGTCTGTCTTTCGATAAAACAGCTTCTATCGCCAAGGCCCATAAGCTTATCCGTCTGTATCAGGAAGCCGGTATCGATAAGAGCCGCATCCTGATCAAACTGGCTTCCACATGGGAAGGTATCTGTGCCGCTAAAGAGCTTGAGGCCGAAGGCATCAACTGTAACCTCACGCTGCTGTTCAGCTTTGCCCAGGCTCGCGCCTGCGCCGAAGCCGGTGTATTTCTGATTTCACCTTTCGTTGGCCGCATTCTCGACTGGTACAAGAAGTCTACCGGCAAAGATTACCGCGCCAGTGAAGACCCGGGCGTTGTATCAGTAACTGATATCTACAACTACTATAAGCGCCACGGTTACAAGACTGTGGTGATGGGCGCAAGCTTCCGTAACACTGGTGAAATCATTGAGCTGGCTGGTTGTGACCGCCTGACCATTGGCCCGTCATTGCTCGAAGAAATGGCCGCCAGCAACACCCCTGTGGTACGTAAATTGACACCGACGACCGACACTGTTGCACCGGGTCCTGTAATGAGCGAAGCCGAATTCCGCTGGGAGATGAACCAGGATGCCATGGCAGTTGAAAAGCTGGCCGAAGGGATCCGTAACTTCGCCATCGATCAAGGCAAACTGGAAGAGATGCTCAAGGCTAAACTGGCCTGATAACGCGGGGAAGCAACGAATGAGTCGAGTGACCAATACTCCTGAATGGCAGAAACTGAAAGAATATTCCAACAAACTGCCTCATATGCGTGAACTTTTTGCGACTGACAGCGCACGTTTCGACAAAATGTCGCTGAAAGCCTGTGGTCTGTTTCTGGATTACTCCAAAAACCGCGTAACAGAAGTCGTGCTGGGTGCCTTGTTCGATTTGGCAAAGCAAGCTCAGCTAGAAGCCCGCATCAACGCCATGTTCGCCGGTGATATTATCAACACCACTGAAAAGCGTGCCGTACTGCACACCGCACTGCGTGCGCCAAATGATGCTGTAGTTGAAGTGGATGGTGTCAATGTGGTGCCGGAAGTCCATGCTACTCTGGATAAAATTGAATCCTTCGTTGCCTCAATTACCTCTGGCGAATGGCGCGGTTACACGGGTAAAGCTATCACCGATATTGTCAGCATAGGTATTGGCGGCTCATTCCTCGGGCCCAAAATTGTCACCCAGGCGCTGCGTCCATACTGGACAGGCAAGCTGAACTGTCACTTTGTTGCCAACGTGGATGCCACCTCGCTGGTTGAAAAGCTCAAGCTGGTCGACCCGGAAACAACTCTGTTCCTGATGTCATCCAAGTCGTTTGGCACTCAGGAAACCCTCACCAATACCCTGAGTGCCCGCGACTGGTTCCTGCAAAGCGGTGCTTCTCAGGCTGATGTAGCCAAACACTTTGCCGCTGTGACCTCCAACGTGGCCAAGGCGACTGATTTCGGTATCGATGAAGCCAATGTCTTCCCAATGTGGGACTGGGTTGGTGGTCGCTACTCACTCTGGTCTGCCATTGGTCTGCCTATTGCACTGATGGTTGGCATGGATAACTACCGGGCGCTGCTCGCCGGTGCCCGCAGTATGGACGAACACTTCACCTCGGCGCCGCTGGCTGAGAACATGCCGGTGATTATGGGTCTGCTGTCGGTGTGGTATGGCAACTTTTTCAATGCCCAGTCACACGTAGTGCTCACCTATGACCACTACCTGCGAGGTTTGCCCGCTTACTTCCAGCAGCTTGACATGGAAAGTAACGGCAAGTCTGCCATGATGGATGGCGAAACCGTGGATTTCAGCACTGGCCCGGTTATCTGGGGCGGTGAAGGTACCAATGGTCAGCATGCCTATCACCAGTTGTTACATCAGGGCACTGCACTCATTCCTGCCGACTTCATTATGCCGCTACAAAGTCATAATCCGCTGGGTGAACATCATGTGCAGCTTGCATCCAATTGCTTCGGACAAACCCAGGCTTTGATGCAGGGGCGCACCTACGAAGAAGCCTTGGCTGAACTTGCAGCAAGCAATCTCAGTGATGATGAGAAGAGTCTTATCGCCCGTCATAAGGTTATGGAGGGTAACAAGCCGAGCAACACCCTGCTGATGGACAAACTGACACCTTCCACATTGGGTGCACTGATAGCGCTGTACGAGCACAGAACCTTTGTTCAGGGTGTGATTTGGGATATTAACTCTTTCGACCAGTGGGGCGTGGAGCTGGGAAAAACGCTGGGCAATGACGTGCTGGCGCGCCTGACCGCCGATGAGGATGCCAGCGCACTGGACTCCTCCAGTAACGCGCTCATTAATTTGTTCCGCAAAGGACAAATTTAGTCAGATGTTTTCTCTTTAATAATCAAAGGCCGATAATTTATCGGCCTTTTTATTTAAATTCAGTCGGTTATTTAATCTTCTACGAAGATCATCCAAGTTTCATTTTTGCTTAACACAATTGAAACATTATTCTTGCACCCTGTTTGTGATGTGTGGTATTTAGTTGCTGAGAAAACATACAACAACAGGAGGTTGCCATGGATCGTTTAGATTATGGTAGTGCGCTAGATGAAGTCGTAGAAAGACCAGGTCGCTCTAAAGGCTCCAACAAAAAACGCAAGTGGAGGGAAATCGAGGCGCTGAAGGATAAGCATCGCCTGCTGAAGGAACTGCAGGATATTGACTCCAATCTCGCTTACGACATTGATTCACTGATGGACTAACCCTCCTGTTGTAAAAAAGAGCGCTCAAGCGCTCTTTTTTATTGTCCACTATCGCTGTCAATCTGACAGTGACAGGTAATTTCGTAGCTCATCAAACAGTTGGTTATCATCATCGCTGAATAGAGGGTCATCCATCAATTTGTTCAAACAACGTTCATTGATTTCATGCCAATCTTCATCCTTAAGATCGTTTGCCAGAATGGGAAAAAGCTCTCGCTCCTCAAACAGCATATGTGCTTCCTGTGCACTGACATAACCGGATAGATCGCCAATCAGCTTCTCTTTCGCAACCACCACGTCATTAAGAATAAGGTTCAAGGTCGACATTAAAGAGGCTGACGACGCCACCAGCTGCTGATGCTCTTCATTCAATCTGGCCAGGCGCGGCAAATCAGGGTATTTATCGAGACAGTAATCGTAAATGACATCCTCCAGAGGATGATGACTGTGCTCGGCATAGCTTTGCATATACTCCACAATGTCGCGAACCAGATTAAAATTAACGCTCTCACCGCTTTCCAGTAGGATGCGTTTTTTATTGAGGATCTTCAGCAATATCGCAATATGCTTGTGATCCCTCATCAATCGGTTGAGCATAACCCTCTCCCCTCGCCAGTGCCTGCCTTATTCAATACTAGTAAAGCGTCAGACGCTTAACCACTATAACAAAGGGTCCTAAAAGACCAACGTGATAGAGATCAAGCTTTTAGCTCATGCAGTATTGCGCTCTAACACAGCAACAACAGACTTTAATGAGGTTTGCAAACGCAAAAAAGAATTGCTCGCCGAGTTGGCTTCCCGCAGATTTCGCTCAACCAACCCGGTGAAAAAGCTCTCCTGCTCCTCCGTCATGTCCAATACATGAAAACTTGCCCGAATTTCGGTGGTGATATTGGACAGCGCATGGCAAAACTGCTCATCACTCTCATGGATGCTGTCCGACAAGCCTGCCAACAGCCGCCTGATGTCAGTCACTACACGTTGCAGCGTTTGTTGACGCTGAATATCAATAATACGGGCTTCCAACCCTTCAACGACAACGGCGATGACATCCCTCAAACGACCGTACAACACTTCATCTTGCAGCGGCATATTTTTGATTAAAAAGGAAACATGCTTGTCGTTACAGATGGTTCGGGAGCCGAAATCAAATAAACGCCCCTGATGATCGAGCAGTTCAAAAATATTGGCTTCAATGGGGCTGATGGCCATGTGCTCGGGCACAAAGTACAGGGTTTCATCCACCCGAATCTCAAGACAGGTTTTTAAATCGAGCTGCATCATCAAGGCAAAAAACGCATCGGCGAGCGCTTGATAGTCCTGACACAGGAAGCACTGACGGAAAAACTGCAACACGGCCCCGTATTGGGACGACTCATTCATTGATTGGAATGCCATATTGCGCGAAAAGCTTTCAGCCTCAGCGAGCGCCCTTTTTTTGTGCTGATAGTTGGCCACCGCATTGGTTTTCGCCATCAACTCTTTGAGTTCAAAAGGTTTGGCAATGAAGTCAACTCCCCCGGCTTCATAGGCTTTAAGCCGCTCTTCGAGGGTATTCATTCCCGAAACAAAAATAACTGCGCTGTCTATTCCATGGGTCTGAAGCGACTTGCACAGTTCAATTCCCGACACATCGGGCAAATTGATGTCCATCAGGATGATGTCCGGCTTGGCTGCCACCATAGCTTTTGAATAAGAGTCTGCATCCAGAAACAGGCGCACGTCATAGTCTTCCTGCAATACTTCCCGCATCAAATGGCAGTAGTCATTGTCGTCATCCACAATCCACACTTTCAGTTGTTCCATCTGATTAACTCTCCCTATCCATGAAACGGACACCCACTTCGGCCAATGCATTGGCAAATGCGTGCAAATCAAACGGCTTATGAAGCACTTTGAACGGCATTTCCTCATATCGGTTCACACCGATATCTTCAATAAACCCCGACACCAAAAGCACCGGCATGGGATGCTTTGCTATGACATCGCTGGCCAATTCATAACCATTAATGCCACCCGGCATCAGTACATCGGTAATGAGTAGCCCGGCATCCAGGACCTTACTTTGAAAGTTGTTTCTAAAAGTAACGCCATCGCTGAAGGTTTCAACCTCCATGCCCATGAGTTCACAATAGTCCCGCATTACCTGAAGCAGCTCTGGTTCATCGTCTACCAACAGGGCTTTTAGAGGACTATCCACCCTCGGAATGCTCGTTTCGGCAGCCAAAGCCTTGGCAGAGGCAGCCTGTTTTATCGTTACAGCCGGAAACCAGAGCCGAATTTCAGTACCTTGAGGCCCTGTTTTCAGCACATTCATGTAGCCTCGGGATCGTTTTACAAAACCATAGACCATGGAGAGTCCAAGACCGGTGCCCTTGCTCTTATCTTTGGTAGTAAAAAAAGGCTCAAAGATTTTATCAAGCAGCTGAATCGGGATACCGTGCCCTGCATCGGTAACCGAAATCCACACATAGCAGCTAGGCTCAACCAATACCCGCTCACCAATCCCCGGCAGAAAGCCAGCAAGCTCAGATTCCCCGGTGGCTATGGTTAAGGCTCCCTCTCCATTCATGGCATCCTTGGCATTGATCACCAGATTCAGCAGTGCATCTTCCAAATCGCCCTTATCGACCATCACATCCCGGGTAAAGGGGGCCAGCTGCACATTCAAGGCCACCTGGCTGGTCAGGGATTTGGCAAAGAGATCTCTTAAGCCCTCTATCACCTCATTCACCTGACAATGCTGAGCGTTAAACTGTTCTTGCCGGGAAAACTGTAATAACCGCCGGGTGAGTTCTGTGCCCCTTTGACAGGATTTAAGCGCTGTGGTCAGGTAGTTTTCCAACCGTTCGTCTTTGTTTTTTAGCTGTATCAGCTCGAGATTCCCCTTAAGAACCCCAAGAATATTATTGAAGTCATGGGCAATTCCGCCAACCAGCTGGCCAATAGCCTGCATCTTCTGCGCCCGGCTGACGGTTTTTTCCATCGCCTTGAAGTCGGTATAATCACGGCCAATAAGTGCATAGAGCCCGCCTTTACTATCCTGCTCCAGTGCAATGACATGTAAGTGTAAAATCGCCAATTCCCCATTGGCCTTGGTACAGTAAACCTCGCCATTGAAGTCCTTTCCGGAGCAGAGGATGTCGTAAAGGTCGACCTCGTTACCGGACGCCTGAACACCTTTAGGAAACAGTTTACCCAGCGATATGCCTTTGAGTTCGCTGCGTGGGTAGAGACTGATGCAGGTCACTGCGGCATTGACATAGACAATCTCACTGTTGCCATCGTGAAACTGCTTAACCACCATAATGAAATCATCGCTGTTTCTGACAATGGAGCGGAACATGATGTTGTCTATATCCCCTCTGGTCTCCCTGTCCCCACCCTCACGCCAATGCTCAACATGCAGAGTCAGTATTCCCATCAAAATATCGGCAAGCAGATCACTGAAACTCAGTAAAAAGCCAAACCAGGCATCTTTAGGTGTATGGAAAAATATCAACAAGTCCGTGTGTTTTACCGGCCACACCACAAACTTATGCCAGCAATGCACCAAGGGTTCCTGATGTGAGAAGGGCCAGTCACGAACATCTTTCCAGAGGGTGAGGTAACGCACTGGGTCGCGGCACCAGCATGCTGCGGACTCTGGCATATCTTGCGCATTGCTCGAGGAGGCATCTATCACCAATACGGCCTGTGCACCACTCTGTTCGGCCAATATGCGGCACAGAGGCAATATGACATCCTCCCCGCGAATAAAGCGAGCCTGGATCTTACCCAGCTCGGCAAGAAAAAGTGGATCAAGTAATGCGTGGCGGGTATCAAAAAGCATGTTTGCAGAACCAGATTCCATTCCAGTCAATCCCGTAACTTCAGCTATTTACCTAAAGCTTAGTCAAGCTTTACCGAATTGCTGAAGATAAATGGCTGGCGGGATCTTTTTCATAAAAAAGGAGGCTTCTGGGCCTCCTTTTGTGAATGCTACACAGCTCAATGACGCAAGGTTTCAAACAAATGAGTCTTGAGTGCGGCAAAATCCGGCGCCAGATTGGCCGACAGAACCGGCTTGTCAGCAACCGCCGCAAGCTCTGGGGGTAAAGGCAAGTCCAGAGACAGCTCATGGTCGACCACATCTTTGAACTTCGCCGGATGAGCCGTACCGAGAAAAATACCCCGCTCGTCCTTGCCTAGTGTGGCCTTAAGCGCTTGTGCAGCAATGGCCGCGTGGGGTTCGGACAAGTAGCCATCTTCCTGCAATGCCAGCAAAGCACAACGGGTTTGTTGCTCGTCCAGTGCTACCCCATCAATCTCAGCAAGGGACCACCCCATGACCTTGGCGATGGCTTCCACACGAGGCCAGTTGCTGGGGTCTGCCACATCCATGGCATTGGACATGGTGGCCACTGTGGGATTGACCTGCCAGTTTGCGCTGGCGAGATAACGCGGCACAGTGTCGTTGCTGTTGGTGGCGGCCACAAAACGCTTCACCGGCAGGCCCATGGCCTTGGCAAAGAAACCAGCGGTGAGATTACCGAAGTTGCCGCTGGGCACGGCAATAACCGGTGCATCGACAAAGTTCTTGCGATACTGAGCCACGGCCTCGAAGTAATAGCAGATCTGTGCCAGCAACCGACTGATATTAATAGAGTTAGCCGAATTAAGGTGCAGTCCTTCACGGACGTCGGCATCATCAAAGGCCTGTTTCACCAGCGCCTGACAGGCGTCAAAATCGGATTCAACCGCCACCGTGTGAATGTTGTTGCCGAGGGTAGTAAACATCTTTTCCTGCAGCAGGCTGATTTTGCCTTTTGGATAAAGCACGCAGACCTGCACCTTATCGAGCCCATAGAAGGCGTCGGCCACAGCAGCCCCAGTATCACCTGAGGTGGCGGTGAGAATGGTCAGCCGTTCATCACCGGCAAGCACGTTCAGGCACTGGGCCATGAAGCGGGCACCAAAGTCTTTGAATGCCAGAGTCGGGCCGTGGAAAAGCTCCAGGCAATAACGCGTGTCGTCTACCTTGACCAGCGGCACCTCAAAGGTAAATGCTTTATCGACCAGGGCATCCACCACATTTTGCCCCAACTCATCAGCGAGCCAGGCACCCAGTATTTTTTTACTGCGCTGCGCAAACGGTAAAGTCAGCAGGGTTTCAACATCATCCAGCTTGGGAATATGAGTCGGGAAAAACAGCCCGCGGTCTTTACCCAGTCCCAGCTTTACCGCCTGAGAAAAGCTTACCCGCTCATCGGGATGCTTAAGATTGTATAATTCCATCGCGTATCCTTAACCTTCACTCGCTACGACTCGGGTGCCCTGCATATCCAGGCGGCACACGTGGGCAAAACCGCCCTCTGTAAGATAATGGGCTTCCAGCCAGGCCTTGGCCGCCTCAGCTGTCTCGAGGCAGGAAGTAACTGAAAAGAGCGTGGGGCCGCTACCGGAAATTCCACTGGTGAGCATACCAAGCTCAGCCAACGCATCTCGGGCCTCGAGATACCCCGGAATAGCAGGTGCGCGATAAGGTTCGGCCAGCACATCCTTAAGCACCGCCAACGCCAGGGCTTCATCCTGACGATAAGAAGCGTGCACAAAAGCAGACAGGTGACGACCAAAATCGATGACCACGGACTTATCATAGCTGTCCGGCATCAGCGCCCGCATTTTGGCAGTTGACAGTGAAATCCCCGGATACGCCACCACCCAATACCAGTGCTCGAAGCTGGGGATGGACTCGCAGATGCGCCCGGGCAAATCCAGCATCAGCTGCATACCACCGAGGTAACAGGGCGCCACGTTGTCGTAATGCACAGAGCCGCTGATTTTGCCTTCAAACTCGCCCATCAGCGCCAACAGCGCCTGCTCATCGAACGGCTTGTCGAAATATTCGTTCAAGGCATAGAGCGCCGCCACCACAGAGCTGGCACTGGACCCCAAACCACTACCCACCGGCAGGTTCTTCTCAAGGGTCAGCGCAATACCAAGCTCTTCTTTGCCTAAACGCTGTAAGAAAAACTCGGCACACTGCCAAACGATGTTCTCCCTGGGATTGGCAGGCAGCTTGTGGGCCCAGGCGCCAGTGGTATTAAGCGTCAGGCCCGCATTCGCCTCGGCAATCATCACTCTGTCACCCAGTAAACTGCCCTCGATGGGCGCAAGCGCCGCACCGAGCAAATCGAATCCTACACCCACATTACCCATAGAGGCCGGGGCATACACGGTCAAACTCATAAACTCACCTCGCGGGTCCAGTTCAGGGTACGCAGCAGGTCAGCAAAAGCGCCTGCCGCAGTCACATCGGTACCCGCACCATATCCCCGCAATACAAACGGAATGGGTTGATAGTAACGGCTGTAGAAAGCGAGCGCATTCTCGCCGCCCTTGACGCTGAAGAGTGGAGCTTCCGGACCCACGGCCTGAATACTCACCCGACAGCCAGATTCATCAATCTGGCCCACGTAGCGCAGGACCTTGCCCTCACTGCGGGCATTTTCCACCATGGTGGCTATCTCTGTATCCGCCTTGTGAAGATTGGCCATAAAGGTACTCACATCGCCATTGGCATCGAAAGATGCAGGCAGTACTGAGTCCACCACCACATCCTCAAGCTCAAGTGGCATCCCCACCTCGCGGGCAAGAATCAGCACCTTACGGGCCACATCCATGCCGGAGAGATCATCCCTCGGATCCGGCTCGGTAAAACACTTGTCACGGGCGATGGAGGTTGCCTCGGACAGACTCATGCCCTCTTCCAGCTTACCGAAGATAAATGAGAGAGAACCTGAGAGTATGCCATTGAACTTATGGAGTTTATCGCCGGCACACAGCAGTTTTTTCAGGTTATCGATAACCGGCAGCCCCGCGCCGACATTGGTCTCGTACAGGAACTGACGTCTGTGTCTGAGCGCAGCCTCACGCAGAGCACGGTAGTATCCCAGATCGCGGGTATTGGCTTTCTTATTGGGGGTCACAACGTGCATCCCCGCTTCCATGACCTCAAGATAGCGGTCGGCCACGGCTGCCGACGAGGTGCAGTCCACCAGCACCGGATTGAGCAGCTGCTTTTCTTTCGCCCAGGCAAGCATGGCGCCAAGGTCGCAGCCCGTTTCACTGTCGTTAAGCAGCCCCTGCCAGTTAGCCAGGTCAATACCACGTTCATCCAGCAGCATCTTGCGGGAGTTGGCGATACCACAGACGCGGATGCTGATGTGCTGCTCTTTGAGCGCTTCTGCCTGATTTTTCACCTGTGCAAGGAGCCCTGCCCCCACATTACCCGCGCCAACCAGGAACACGTCCAAATACTGCTGTACATCGAAGAAGCGCTGATGACAGGCGCCGATGGCATTTTGTACCTTGCGCTGCTCCACCACGGCGGAGATAGAACGCTCGGAAGACCCCTGAGCTATGGCCCGGATATTCACACTGGCCTGTGCCAGTGCAGAGAAAAACTTGGCCGCTACGCCCTTATGGGTGCGCATGCCATCGCCGATAAGCGACACTATCGCCAGCCCGGATTGCATTTCCAGCGGTTCCAGCAGCTCACTTTTGAGCTCCAGCTCAAACTCTTGCTCCAGCGCCGATTGCACCTTGGCAGCATCTTTTCCTGCAACACAAAAGCTGATTGAGTATTCGCAAGAACTTTGGGTGATAAGGGATACAGAGACACCGGCGCGGGCAATGGCACCCAGGGTGCGGCTTGCCATACCTACCATGCCTTTCATGCCCGGACCGGACACATCAAACATAGTTTGATTGTCGAGGCTGGAAATTGCTTTTACCTGCAGGCCTGTTTCATCGACCGCATTGGACACCAGGGTACCCGGGGCCTCGGGATTAAAGCTGTTTTTGATGTAGCAGGGAATGTGAAACTGGGCGATGGGCGCTATTGTCTTGGGGTGCAACACCTTGGCACCGAAGTAGGACAGCTCCATGGCCTCCTGATAAGACAATTGCGACAGTAACTTGGCGTCCGCTACAACCCGAGGATCGGTGTTATATACCCCATCCACATCAGTCCAGATTTCACAGCTGCTTGCATCGAGGCAAGCGGCAAGCACAGCTGCCGAGTAGTCAGAACCGTTGCGCCCAAGCGTAACTGTACGCCCCTTGTCATCGGCGGCGGTGAAGCCCGGCATCACCCAAACCCGTTTGCTGTCCAGCGGTAATTGTTTGAATCTGGGTTTGCTGACACCTATGTCCACCACCGACTCCAGTGGCGTGCCGTGGGCTAAAAACAGCGCCCGGGGATCGAGTTTATCGGCGCTTAACCAGTGGGCGTTCATCAAGGCCACCATCAGCTCGGTGGACAGACGCTCGCCCGCCACCACAATTTCAGCACGTACGCCATCGGGGCATTCTCCCAGCAAGGCCACACCTTCAAGACGCGTTTGCCATGCGTGCTTCTGAGCCGAAAGAGCAGCAAACAGGTGTTCACGGCATTGGGGTACCTGATGTTGACACGCATCATCAAACAACGCCTCAAACACACCGACAACCCGCCCAAGCACTGCCTGATAGTCGCCGCCAGTGACGGCAACATCCACCATGTCCAACAGTCCGTTGGTCACTGTGGCTGGCGCCGACAGCACGGCTGCAACTTGCGATGCTTTTGCCGCTTCGGCCACGATAGCGGCCGCCATATCAAATCGCTGCCAGTTCGCCAGCGAGGTTCCCCCAAACTTCATGACTTTCATCTTGCTACTCCGTTTACCTCGCTCGCCCCAGAAACAAAAAACCCGCTCCTTTTGGGGGAGCGGGCCTTAATGTTCATTCTTTTCAGGGTAAAATCAGCCCGCCCCCACTCCGGTAATGGTGGTGGTAGTAATAATAGTGGTTACTACTGCGCCTGACTTATACATGGAAAAATCCACTTCCTGATTTAACTGAGCCCACAGAATTGCTTTTTTTGGCAATCCTTGTCAACCCCCGAAATCAAGTATTTTTTACAGATTGGCAACAATATTTCAGATACTGCAATCAATGATGTCAGTTAATGAAAATACCCCAATGAAAATCCGTTGGACACCTAATTTTCACCACTTAACGTAAAGGTAACCCAAGCTTGTCAAGCATTACCTAATTATCTGATTTAAAAATACTTAACTTCAATTCCTTGCTGATTGAGTCTCGCTCGGTCGAAACGTACACCTAAGCGGGTGATTAACGTTATCCAGACCAGCCAGAAAAAAGTGGCCTAAGTTAACAATCACTGATGTAAATCATCGCCTGAGCATAAAAAGCAGAGTATTATGCGCGCACATTGCGAATATGGAGGCAGTATGAAAATCACCAAGAACAGTGCGGTAACCATCCACTATCGCCTGAGCGACAGCCAGGGCCAGCTGATTGAAAGTTCCTTCGAGGCCGATCCCATGGTGTACCTGCACGGTGCAGAGAACCTGATACCGGGTCTTGAAAATGCCCTGGAAGGTAAACTGGCCGGTGATACCCTCGAAGTCACAGTAGACTGTGAACAAGCCTATGGCCCTTACCACGATGGCCTGCGTCAGGAAGTGCCACTGGAAGCCTTTGGCGATATTCAGGACATAGTGCCCGGTATGCGCTTCATTGCAGAAACTGAAATGGGCCAGCGCCCTGTGCAAGTTACTGAAGTGCTTGAAAATACCGTTGTAGTTGACGGTAACCACCCACTTGCTGGCCAGTCACTGACCTTCTTTGTTGAAGTAAAAGATGTACGTTTGGCGACCGATGAAGAAGTTGCCCATGGTCATATCCATGCCCACGGTGGCTGTGGTGGTCATCATCACCATCATGACGAAGGTGGATGCTGTGGCGGCCATGATCATGACCATGGTCACTGCGAGCATGACTCAGAGAAAGAAGCCAAACCCGGCTGTGATGGTAACGGCGGCTGTGGCTGTCGCGGCTAAGCTGTAACGCTTTCTTATTAAATTTATGCAAAACGCCGATCTCTTTTGAATCGGCGTTTTCTTTTGGCCTAATATAAAGCCCGGCACGGACTGCCGATATTAAAAAAGGACCTTTATATGCTCAAAAAGCCACTCTACGAAAGTCTCCCCTACCTGTGCATGTTGTGTGCAACTGCAACCCTGCTTTGGCAACAAAACACCCTCGCCCTGGCTGCAGGACTACTGCTGTTTTTTGTGGGGGCTCGGGTCTATATCCTTCGCTCTGACAATCGCCGCACCGATCCGGCGCGCAAACGAAAAAAAGGTGGCTTGCCCAAGGGACTCTATGAGCTGTTGCCATTTGCTTGCCTGGCGCTCAGCTTTGTCCTGCTCGCTCAACCCGGCAGTGCCTGGCTTATCTTTCCTGCGTTAATGCTGCTGGCATACGGGCTCTATGTGCTCGCAAGCCGGTCGAGCTATCGAGATCACCAGTTACCCTCTCAGGGCCGGTTCTAATCAGCGGATATCGGCGGGGTCCGTTACTATCAATTTGGCTATCACAGCACGCTCAGCCTCATTCATGTGCTTGAGGTAATTAGAGCAACGGGTGATGGTTGCAATGCTGATTTGATATTCAGCCGCTATTTGGCGCTGGCTCAATTCACCAGCGAGCAGCAATTGGAATACCTTCAAACGCCCGGCGATGGCGCTGCGCTCTTCTTCTGTAAGCAGTAACTGAAACAGGGTAATCAGCTCATCCCGTTCGGGATGAGTCAGTATTTTATCCAGAACCAAATTCCAGGATGCCCGCATAATATCCTCTCGGCCGGGGATCTATTGATGTGCGGCAGTGTAGCAAGCCCCTGTCGGCTCTACAAACGTCCATAAGAAGGTTTGCCAAACAAAATTTAACAAAATGCGTCATTTAGTTTGTGCGACTTCCGGTTACAATGACTGTCTTTGCGTCTTACCCATTCACTCCACAAGGAAGAATAACAATGAAAAAGACATTGCTTTGCCTGAGCGCCCTGCTGGCTTTTGGTGCCAGCGCCAACAACTTTGAATCTGCCGATGACGCCATTCACTATCGCCAGTCAGCCTTCGGTTTGATTGCTTATCAGTTTGGTGACATGAGCGCCATGCTCAAAGGTAAGAAGGAATTCAATGCCGACGTGTTTGCCAAGCGCGCCGAAAACGTAGCGGCCCTCTCCAAGTTGCCTGCAGAAGGTTTTATCGCCGGCTCTGACAAAGGCAACACCGACGCCCTGGGCAAAATCTGGGAAAACCAGGCGGACTTTGACAGCCGTATGAGTGAGTTCCAGGAAAATGCCGCCAAATTGGCCGTGGCTGCCAAAGGCACCGACAAAGATGCCATCAAGTCGGCATTTATGAATACCGGCAAGAGCTGTAAAGGCTGCCACGACAACTACAAAAAAGACTAAGCTTCTGTTGTCTGATAAAAAAGCCTGCATCTGCAGGCTTTTTTATTATTTCAGTATCACCCGTTACAGTGCCTGAATGGCTGGCCACAGCAATAAATAGCCAATAGGTAAGGCAACGAGCACCAACAAAATTGCGGCTTTCCACAGCGGTGCAAAGCGGATATCTAATTTTACTTCAATGTCATCACGGTGCCTGCGGCCCGTCACCATGGCTCCCAGTAGTTTGTCGCCTTTGAGTAGATGCCACACCACCGCCAATACATGTACCGCGGCAAGGATTAACAACAAATCGAAATTGCGCTTGTGCAGCCAGGTCATCCAGGAGGCTGTGTCACTGCTCACCATGCTCACCAGGGGCCCTTCGGTAAAGACTTCATCAGTGGCAAACAGGCCTGATATCAGCTGAAGAGCAAGACACAAGAGCAGCGCCAATACCATGTAGCCGCCGAGAGGATTATGACCATGGTGGCCTTTCACGCCTTTGCTGACTGTCTTTTTGGCGTATTCCACTACGGTCAGCGGATGATGCAGAAAGTGCGCAAAGCGGGCGGTATCACTGCCAACAAAGCCCCAAAACACTCTGAACAGCAGCAGTGCCATCAGGCTATAGGCGAACACCTGATGCCATTGCATCTCGCCTGTTTCGGCGCTCCACCAGAGCAATCCGAGCAAGGTCACCATCAACCAATGAAACAGCCTGATGGGCAAATCCCACACCTTGGCGTGCGTCATTACATCCTCCGCATACACAGGAAATAGCCTTAAAAAGTATGGGGATGGTAATCAAATTGAGGGGAAAAGAGAAGGAAATGAGTGTAAGCAGGGATGAGTTATCCATTCGAATATGCGCCTCTTTTGGGGCGCATTCAAGCAAATCCGGGGCTTTTTTGGGCTTTTTGGTTCAAGCGTTCAAATAAGAAGCGAACGATATTTCCGCCTTGATAAAACGTGATTTTACTCACGACTTTCAGAATTCAGCTTGGTAGTCTGGAGTCACGGAAACAAAAAAGAGGCTCGACAATATGTTGAAAATCACCAGCAAACAGTTCGAAGTAACTACTCCTATCCGTGAACGCGTTGAAAGCCGCTTTGAAAAGCTCGCTCGTCACGATGTTCCGCTGATCAATCCACATATCATTATCAGCCAGGAGAAAACCCTCTTTAAAATCGAAGCCTCTGTTGGGGTACCACAAGGAGATTTATTTGCCCAGGCGAAAAGTGAAAACCTGTATGCAGCCATTACGGCCATGGGACAAAAGCTGGAGAAACAGCTCAATCGCCTGACCCACAAACCCGAAGCCAAACGTGCCGATACCCAAGCGGTAGCCGCCGAGGAAGTTGACTTCGAAGACGACTATGAGGAGGAATACGCAGCTTGACCCCGTTCAATAACACGACAAAGCGCACCTCCGGGTGCGCTTTATTTTGTACAACATATGCAGATTTTTTGATTGACACTCAAGGGCGCAGTCTTTAGTTTTAATGCCATGAAATTTACCGTGAATGCAGTTTTTACTTTCTTTTTTATTCACTTCCCCTGAGGAGGCGGATTTTCTGTGTAAAAACGAAAGTGAAAATTCAAAGCCTCCCACCACCGGGAGGCTTTTTTGTTCTTAGGCGATGCAGTTAATACCAACAGAGGTCAGCATGGAGAAACCACAGCCCCTGAGTGAAACCCGGGAGCAGATCACCGACATCGACAACACAGTGCTGCAATTGCTGGCACGGCGTCGGGAGCTCAGCCTCGAAGTCGCTCGCAGTAAAGAAGTGGATGTGCGCCCCGTGCGCGATACTCAGCGCGAGCGCGAGCTGTTGTCGAGACTGGTACAAAAAGGCCGCGAGCAGGGGCTGGATCCGCACTTTGTTATGCAGCTATATCAAAGCATTATCGAAGACTCAGTACTCAACCAGCAGGCCTATCTCCATGGCCGGGCCAACCCGGAAACCCAAAAACAACAGTATTGCATTGCTTATCTGGGTGCCAGAGGCTCCTACTCATACCTCGCCGCCAATCGATACTGTCAACGCCGCCAGGTAGACATGGTGGATCTGGGCTGTCAAAGCTTCGATGAAATAGTTCATGCAGTGGAATCCGGACATGCCGATTACGGTTTCCTACCAATTGAAAACACTTCCTCTGGCTCCATTAACGAAGTCTATGATGTGCTTCAGCACACCAGCCTGGCCATTGTGGGTGAAACCACCATCGAGGTGGGTCATTGCCTGCTTGCGAAGCCCGGTACCAAGGCATCGGATATCAAGACCCTGTATGCCCATCCGCAGCCAATCAGCCAATGCAGCCGCTATCTGGCACGCCACCCCGGTCTTAGACTCGAATACTGCGCCTCCAGCGCCGAAGCCATGGAAAAGGTGCAGGCTGCTGACAGCAAGGATGTCGCCGCCATCGGCAGCGCCGAAGGGGGGGGCCTGTACCAGCTGGAAGCAATCGAAAAGGGACTCGCCAATCAAAAGGTCAACCAAAGCCGCTTTATTGTAGTAGCCCGTAAAGCCGTGGCAGTGCCCGAACAGTTGCCCGCCAAATGCACCCTCATTATGGCAACAGGCCAAAAGCCAGGAGCCCTAGTAGAAGCCTTGCTGGTGCTCAAGGCCAACAACCTTAATATGAGCAAGCTCGAGAGCCGCCCGATCCCAGGTACGCCCTGGGAGGAAATGTTTTATCTCGATATCGACGCCAACCTGGCCAGTGTCCCTATGCAACTGGCGCTGAAAGAGCTTGAACGCATTACCCGTTTTATTAAGGTGCTGGGTTGCTACCCCTGTGAAACAGTAGCACCCACGCAGCTATCCAACGCCCAGCTGTTAATCGAGCCCGAGCATTTCCGTACCGATGCGCCAGAGCCAGCCGCCGCACAGGCCCGGGATGGCGATTCGGTACCTGCCCGCCATAGTCTGGGGTACAAAGAAACCGTCAGCGAAGTACAAGCGGGCGCCTTGCTCATCGGCAATGGTCATTCGGGTGCACTCGCGATGCTTTCGTTACCTGATACTCTTGAAGGGTTCGAACCCTTCCTTAAGCAGCTAAAGGCGGCCGGTTTTGCTGGCCTTGTGCTGGATAATCTGTCTGAGCGACCAGATCCCGCCAAAGCACTGGATGCCTGCACCAAGGCCGCTGAAAAGTTTGGCCTCATCACCGCTGCGGCAGTGAACAGGGAAGATGAGCTTGAGCATGCCATCTCCCGGGTCGAACTTATCCTGATAAGGGGCAAGCAAATGTTCAATCAGCCCCTGCTGGAACGCCTTGGTAAGCTGCATCTACCTGTGGTGCTTGAACGCAATACCATGGCCGATATTGACGAACTCCTGGCCGCTGCCGATACCATTCTGGCAGAAGGTAACCAACAGCTGATGCTGTGTGAGTCAGGAGTCAGCAGCTTTAAGAGCAGCACACTTGCCACCCTGGATTTAGCCGGCTTAGTGGAGCTGAAAGCCAGAAGTCATCTGCCGGTGCTGGTCAACCCCAGCTATGCAGTAACCCCTGAAGCCTGTCCACGTCAGGCTAAAGCGGTTAAACGTCTCGGGGCCGATGGATTGTTGCTTGAGGTGTCGCTGGACACCTCGATGGCTGACAGTTATTTGGGTGAAACTTTGCGGCAGTTTTTTGTGTAAAGGATAGTAGAGTCGTAATGCAAAAGGGGCCAACAGGCCCCCTTTTGATTAACCGGATAGCGCAATGCCCTTACTTCAAGCTATCAATCGCTTCGTCAGAATGCTGCACAGGTTGAATAGCCACCCCGTCAATCAGGCTGACCCACCCTTTAACGATTCGCAGCACAAACCAGGCAAGCACCACTACCAGCGCTGCTGAAGTCATCCAGCCTGTGGGTATCCAATACCAGGCAAGGGAAGCGAAGACTAACCCAAACATTGAGTTGCGTTGCCACTTAAGATGCGTGTCGCAAATGCTGCAGCTATCGCTCTTGCGCAGTGACAGATTCAGCGCCAGAGCAAAGAGCACAGGAAGCACCAGAGGGAATGCACTCATCATCCCATATTGCAAATGAATAAGGCTGGTGTCCTGGGCAGTGGCGTTGGGCAAGCTCAGTTGGGCCATAATGCACTCCGGTAAGGCTGACGAGAAACGGTAAATCGAACCGATTTCAAAACTGTGATCACGGCCCTGATTTAACCTTACTTTCCCATCGGCAAAAGCGCAACCATGGCCCCAAAAAACAGCCCAAGTATAGCCACCATAACTGACTTAAAGCTTAAGGCTGATATTCGAAAGCGCCCGGGCAGAGCACGCCAGCACCATACCATTGGCTTTGTCTTCTTCGGTCAGTGTCATCTCTGACAGCCTCTCAACATCACCCTCCAGCACCTGACACTTACAGGCACCACACACACCGCTGCGACAGGCGGCAATGATGGGTAGCTTAAGCGCCTCAATACCCTCAAGCAGCAAACCCGACTCACCGAGTGGATGCAGCTTATCTCCCACCTTCAGCATAAATCCTTGTCCGCTACTTTTGACGGGCGCTCCCGGCTTGCCAAAGCTTTCCTTGTGGAAGCGCGACATCGCAAATCCTGCATCCCTGACCATAGCCTCTACTGCAGCCATATAGGCCTCGGGGCCACAGACATACAAGGTTCTCTCACGCCAATCACTGACCAGGGAATCCAATCCAGATAGCGTCAAGCGCCCCGGCAGCACGGGGGCATAGGGCCAGTCAGGGCAATTACCCTGTTCAATTACGTACCCGAGACGAAAACCACTGTGGTTGTTCGCCATGGACTCAAGCTTGGGAGCAAATATCAGGTCATCGACGCTCCTGGCGCTGTGAACAAAAGTGATGTCGGCGCCCACACGGGTATCCGTCAGCCAGCGGCTCATACTGAACATCGGCGTAATGCCGCATCCCGCGCTTAAAAATAAATACCTGTCAGCAGGAATATCCACCAGATTAAAACTGCCAGATGGCCCCATGGCATCCAGAGCATGGCCTGGCCTTAAATTATCAATCAGATAATTGGAAACCTTGCCTCCCTCGACCCGTTTAACAGTGATGCTGATGCTGTAGGGCCGGGACGGTGAAGACGACAGCGTATAGGCCCGGCTGTGGGGCTCGCCGCCAATCTCCAGCAACAGGGTGATAAACTGTCCCGGCTTATAACTAAAACGCACAGGCTCCCCTGCGGCTTCAAATCGGAATGTCACCACATCGTGGGTTTCATCAATCCGTTCGATGCAGCAAAGACGAAAAGGCACTGAAGCAGGTAAATCCTGCCAGGATTTGGCTGTCAGAAAAGCAGCGTCCCGGTGTTGACTCATAACTGATTATCCCCAACACAATGAAAGAGACAGCGCTTTGCGCCGTCTTGCATCAACTCAGGCGACATTCAGAATCGCATTCAGATCGGCCTCCACCGTGGTGGTATTTTTAAGACCAAACTTGTCCTCGAGAACCTTGAGCAGATTTGGCGTCAGGAACGCTGGCGGTGTCGGACCGGTGCGAATATTCTTCACCCCCAAAGACAGCAGGGTCAGCAAAATCACTATCGCCTTTTGTTCAAACCAAGACAGCACCAGGCTCAATGGCAGCTCGTTGATATCGCACTCAAACACCTCCGACAGAGCAATCGCCAGCTGAATGGCTGAGTAGGCATCGTTGCACTGGCCAATATCCAGTAGCCTTGGAATGCCGTTGATGTCACCGAACTCCAACTTATTGAACTTGTACTTACCACAGCCCAGAGTCAGGATCAGGCTATCGTTCGGCGTTGCCTTGGCAAAATCGGTAAAGTAACTCCGCTCGGCTTTGTCACCATCACAGCCACCTACCAGGAAGAAGTGGCGGATACTGCCATTTTTCACGTTTTCGACCACGGCCGGAGCTGCTGCCATCAGCGCATTACGGGCGAAACCTATGGTGATCTGATGGGAGATCTCGTCATAGAGAAACCCCTCCAGCGACAACGCTTTCTCAATCACGGCAGAAAAATCATCACCTTCAAGGTGCACAACCCCTGGCCAGCCGACGATGCTGCGGGTAAAGATACGGTCGGCGTATTGGCCAACGTTAGGGTCGATAATGCAGTTTGACGTCATCACCACGGCACCGGGGAAGTTGGCAAATTCCTTTTGCTGGTTTTGCCAGGCGCTGCCGTAGTTGCCTACCAGATGGGGGTATTGCTTAAACTCGGGATATGCCAGCGCTGGCAACATCTCGCCATGGGTGTAAACGTTAATTCCCTTGCCCTGGGTTTGCTTGAGGATAAGCTCAAGGTCTTTCATGTCGTGGCCCGACACCAGAATCGCCTTTCCCTTTACCGGCTTGGTATTTACTTGGGTCGGCTCCGGGTGGCCGAAGGCAGCGGTTTCGCCTTCATCGAGCATAGCCATCACCTTGAAATTCAGCTGACCAATGTCCATGGCGACGGTAAAGAGTGCATCGGCATCCACACTGTCGGTACCCAGGAAGGCCATGATGCGATGAAACTCAGCCGCAATGTCAGCGGATTGCTGCTCCAGCACCCGGGCATGTTCCATGTAGGCGGCAGCGCCTTTCAGACCATAAAGGCACAAAAGCCTTAACGCCATCACATCTTCGTGGATGTCATCCTTACCCAGATTAGGCAGCGCCGCCTTGGCTTGCTCCAGCAGCTCTGGCTTTGAAGTGCCAAGCAGCACAGAGGCACTGTCCGGTAAGGATTCAAGGCGAATACCCGCCTTTTGGGCAGCCTCAGTGCATTGGGTTTTAAGCACGTTGCGCAGACTCTCGGCCTTTCTGGCGTACTCTATGATGCGTTCATCATCGAAATTCACGTTGGTCAGGGTCGCAAAGAAAGCCTTGGGCACAAAGGTATCGGCCTCAGTTGGAGGAAGTCCCAACTCACGGGCTTTCACCGCCCAGGCGGAAACGCCCTTGAGCATATAAATCAGCAGATCTTGCAGGTCTGAGGTTGCTGCCAGCTTGCCGCACATGCCCTGTGCATAGCTGCAACCGTTGCCGGCGGGGGTACGAATGGTCTGTTCACACTGAATACAAAACACGACATGGCTCCTTTTATTTTCATGCTTTATTTATGCATGTTAGGAGCGAAGGATACGGATATTGCTGCATTTAAAAAGCAGCAAAGCTCGGTTCCTTGAAGCAGATCATCTTAAGGAGTTGCTGATTTAAAATAAAAAAAGCGCCTTAATGGCGCTTTTTCAGTATAAAGAACAGCATCTTAAACTGAACGCATATCATTGACCGATTGCAGCATGGCGCGACTCTCGGTAAGGAACTGTTGGGAGTAATTGCCAAACCAGTTTGAAACTTCATTAAAGCGTGCGATAAAGCCTGCCCTATCGCCTGTTTTCAGAAGCTCCAGTGCATCGCGGTAGTTATCGATGAAGTCCGAAATCGCCGTCAGGCTTTCTTCCTGGGCAAAAATAATGTCGGCGTACAGCTCGCCGCTCTGGGCAAAGAGACGCCCCACCATGGCCAGCTCCAGCCGATAAATAGGCGAGCTGAATTCAAGCAGCGTGTCTATATCAGCCTGCTCACGGCACAGGTTCAAGCCATACACAAACGATGAAAAGTGACGCATAGCCTGCACCAGCTGCATCGCCTTATCATGGCGACCCGCATCGGCCTCGACCAGTCTGGCGCCCCAGATGCCAATCTGCTCCATCAGCCATTGGTACTTTTCCGGCGCACGGCCATGGCACACTACCACCACCTGTTTGGCCAAACTGCCCACGTCCGGACCAAACATGGGGTGCAACCCCACCACTGGGCCCTTATGGGTTTCCAGCATGGCCTTGAGTGGCGCCCCTTTGACGGAGGTCAGATCCGCCAAGATACAGTGCTCGGGAAGGTGATCCAGGCGCTCACGGATAAGCGAGCAGGTAGTCGCAATGGGCACTGTCACCAATACCAGACCTGCACCATCGAACAGCTCATCTGCATGGTCCCAGTCATCTTTATCCAAGAGACGCACTTCATAGCCGGAAAGCGCAAACATCTGAGCGAATAAGCGTCCCAGCTGCCCTTGCCCACCTATGATAACAATATGGCCCAGCTCAGGATTGACCTGCTTGAAGCCCACGTCTTTTTCACTCATGTAGGATTCGCGCATCAGGCGTCTCAAGATATCCTCAATCAGCTGTGGACTTACTCCCATGGCTTCGGCTTCGGCGCGACGCTTACCGAGCATGGCCGCTTCCCGTGCAGGCGCGTAAATCGGCAGTCCCGCCGCATGTTTGACTGTGCCAACCTGTGCCACCAAATCAAGACGCTTGCGAAGCAGCGACAGTAACTGGCTGTCGACACCATCAATCAGGCCCCGTAGGTTTTCCAGCTCAGCGGTGGTCTTTTCTGTCATATCAAATATCCTGTCAGCCATTGGCGGCCTTCAGCATAACAAATCTTGAGGGAATAACAGACGCCAGGTTCTCGGCACCTTCACGCAGCAAGGTTTCGGTCGTTTGCCAATCTATGCAGGCATCGGTGACAGAGACGCCGTATTTAAGCTCTGACAGGGGCTTATCACAGGGCTGGTTACCGGCATTGAGATGACTTTCCAGCATCACGCCGATAATGGCGTCACTGCCGGCAGCCACCTGAGCAAACACGTCACGACACACCGGGTCCTGACGATTATGATCTTTGGAAGAATTACCGTGACTGCAATCTATGACCAATTTGGGGTCGAGCCCGGCCCAGCGTACCTGCGCCTCGCATTCGGCCACACTCTCAGCATCATAGTTGGGCTTGCTGCCACCACGCAGAATGATATGGCCATCCGGGTTACCGTTGGTTTGCAAAAGCGCTACCTGACCTTGCTGGTTAATACCCATAAAGCGGTGACCACTGGCGGCCGATTTCATGGCATTGATTGCCACATCCAGCTTGCCATCGGTGCCGTTTTTAAAGCCCACCGGCATAGAAAGGCCCGACGCCATTTCCCTGTGGGTTTGAGACTCTGTGGTGCGGGCGCCAATGGCAGACCAGGTAACAAGCTCTGAAATGTACTGTGGGCTGATGGGGTCGAGCGCCTCTGTGGCCACCGGCAGTTCAAGCTCCGCCAGAAAAATCATCAACTCACGGGCAAGACGAAGTCCCTTTTCCACATCGAAGGACTCATCCATATCAGGGTCGTTAATCATTCCCTTCCAGCCCACAGTAGTACGTGGCTTTTCGAAGTAAACCCGCATCAGAATAAAGAACTCATCTTTGAGCTCGTCATGGAGCTTTTTAAGCTTAAGGGCATATTCCTTGGCGGCGGCAATATCGTGGATTGAGCAAGGACCTGCCACCACCAGCAGCCGCGGGTCGCGCTTGTGTACAATATCTGCCACAGTACGACGGGAGCGCAAAATATACTGGTACCCATGCTCAGACAATGGCAGTTCGCGTTTTAGCTCCTGTGGCGTGATAAGCACCTTTTCGGCGCTGATGTGCACATTGTTGATAGTATCTTGCTGCATGGGATCACCTTCTGTGTTTAACGACGCTGACACTGCCCCATCGACAACCTCAGCTGACATCTCTACGTCCAAAATTTGTATTATTGTAATGTTACACCATTACAACCGAAAGCACAGTGTGCCCGTTTACCTGAACGGGCGCAAGGCCAGTTGATAAAAATTCATTCAAAATTCGCGAAGATGGCGCCAAAAGGCGAGTGGGATGGCTTGGCTTAGAGGAAGTTGCGTTATCGGCACAAACAAAAAACCGCCACGAGGGCGGTTTTTTGTGCGAACACTTGCGTCTTTTTTTGGGCGATTACTTGGTCGCCAGCTTCTCACGGATACGTGCAGACTTACCTGAACGCTCACGCAGATAGTACAGCTTGGCGCGACGAACGCGGCCACGACGCTTAACTTCGATGCTGGAAATCAGAGGGCTGTGAGTTTGGAAAGCACGTTCCACACCTTCACCGTTAGAGATCTTACGAACGGTGAAAGCAGAGTGCAGACCACGGTTACGCTTGGCGATTACAACGCCTTCGAACGCCTGCAGACGCTCTTTGTCACCTTCTTTAACACGTACCTGAACCACTACGGTATCACCTGGGCCAAAATCAGGAACGTCTTTTTTCATTTGCTCATCGTTGAGCATTTTGATGATGTTGTTCATGTAAACTCCATACTAGGATTAACTGAGCTACGACTTCTGTGGACTGTCCATTTCGTCGACAAACTGCGCCAGCAGGCGGGTTTGTTCGTCAGTCAGAGCTAGATTTTCAAATAATTCCGGCCTTCTTAAAAAAGTTCTTCCGAGACTTTGTTTAAGACGCCAGCGTCTAATGTCTTCGTGGTTGCCACCGAGCAGCACTGCCGGCACCTCAAGACCATCCAAAGATTCGGGCCGGGTGTAATGAGGACAATCGAGCAAACCGTCGGAGAAAGAGTCCTGCTCCGCCGAAGCCTGTTTACCCAGCACGCCGGGTACCAGACGGGACACTGCATCAATCAGGGTCATTGCCGGTAACTCACCGCCCGAAAGCACGTAGTCGCCGATTGACCATTCCTCGTCCACTTCAGTCTGAATGATGCGCTCATCGATACCTTCGTAACGTCCGCACACCAAAATCAACTTTTGTGTTTCTGCCAGCTCAGTTGCGCCCCGCTGTGTCAGCTTGCGCCCCTGTGGAGACAGATATATCACCTTGGCTCCGTCACCCGCCGCCGTTCTGGCAGCCTGGATGGCATCTTTCAGTGGTTGCACCATCATCAACATTCCCGGTCCGCCGCCATAAGGCCTGTCGTCCACGGTTCTGTGTCTGTCATGGGTGAAATCACGGGGATTCCACGTGTGCAACTCCAGCAGGCCATTTTTGATGGCCCGACCCGTGACCCCAAAATCAGTGATGGCACGAAACATTTCGGGAAACAGGGTGATTACCCCTAACCACATGTTTGGTACCTCGATTTAGAAGTCAGGATCCCAATCCACAATAATCTGTTTTTCTGACAGTTTGACCTCAAGGACAAACTGGTCAGGCAGATACGGAATCATACGTTCCGTTTTGCCGAAAGCATCTTTGGCGTTGGCCTTGACCATGAGTACGTCGTTGGAGCCTGTTTCCAGGATCTGATCAACTTTACCCAGGTTGTAACCCTTGGTATTGAGTACCTCACAGCCAATGAGATCGCGCCAATAGAACTCGTCTTCGGGCAACTCAGGCATTTGTTCGGCCAGGATCCCAATCTCACAGTTGGTGAGCATTTGAGCCTGCTCCCGGTTGCTGACTCCCTCAAGCTCGGCGACGACCGCCTTGCCGTGGAAGCGCCACTGGGACACCTTCACCTCACGCCATTCGCCATGTTCTTTAAGGAACCATGGAGAATAGTCGAAAATACCTTCAACGGAATCGGTATAGGCGGTGATCTTCATCCAACCCTTTACGCCGTAAGTAGAGCCGATTTTGCCTACTACTACAGGTTGTTGATTACTGCTCATCAATCTATACCTTCACGCCATTAAGCAGCAGCTTTACGGGCGTCTTTGATCAGCTTGGCTACGCGATCGGTAGTAGAAGCACCGTTGCCAACCCAGTGATCAACGCGATCCAGATCCAGACGCAGAGTTTCTTCCTGACCTTTGGCCAGTGGGTTGAAGAAACCAACGCGCTCGATGAAACGGCCGTCACGGGCGTTACGAGAGTCAGTTACTACGATGTTGTAGAAAGGACGCTTTTTAGCGCCGCCGCGAGCTAAACGAATGGTAACCATGCGTTTTTTTTCCTCTAATGATTTGCCAGAAGCAAAAATAAAAACTGGAACCCCGTGTTCGCAGAAGAGTCCCAGCAAGAAAGCCGGAGAATTTTACCTGAGTTTCAGGCGAATGCAACCGAAAGTGGCCAATTTTACGGCTGCATTGAGTCCGGGCTTAACGCCCGGGAAGCTTCATGCCGCCGGGCATCATACCACCCATGGCGCGCATCATTTTCTGCATTCCACCCTTGGAAGACATCTTCTTCATCATTTTCTGCATCTGGGTGAACTGCTTAAGCAGACGGTTAACGTCTTGAATTTGTGTGCCACTACCCGCTGCAATGCGACGCTTGCGGGAGCCCTTGATGATATCAGGATTCTGACGTTCGCCCGGTGTCATGGAGTTAATAATAGCCTCCATTTGGCGGGTCATTTTACCATCCTGAATTTGTGCCATGGCTTCCGGTGGCAGCTGACCAACGCCGGGCAATTTTTCCAGCAGTCCCATCATGCCGCCCATGTTTTTCATCTGCTGCAGCTGCTCGCGGAAGTCTTCGAGGTCGAAATTGCCACCCGATTTGACCTTGGAGGCCAGCTTCATGGCTTTTTCTTTATCAACGCCGCGCTCTACCTGCTCAATCAGGGAAAGTACGTCACCCATGCCAAGGATGCGCGAGGCTACACGGTCAGGGTGGAATGGCTCCAGCGCATCTGTCTTTTCGCCGACACCGAGGAACTTAATGGGCTTGCCAGTAATGTGGCGGATAGACAACGCCGCACCACCGCGGGCATCACCGTCCACCTTGGTCAGTACCACACCAGTCAACGGCAGCGCCTCGTTAAAGGCCTTGGCGGTGTTGGCTGCATCCTGACCCGTCATGGCGTCTACCACGAACAGCGTTTCGATAGGCTTGACTGCTGCATGCAGTGCCTTGATTTCATCCATCATGGCTTCATCGACGTGCAATCGGCCCGCGGTATCGAGGATCACTACATCAATGAATTTCAGCTTGGCGTGCGAAATAGCCGCATTGGCGATGTCGATGGGCTTTTGGCTCACATCGGAGGGGAAGAATTCCACTTCCACTTCTTTGGCCAGGGTTTCGAGCTGCTTGATTGCCGCAGGGCGGTAAACGTCGGCACTGACCACCAGTACAGATTTTTTCTGACGGGTACGCAGGAATTTGGACAACTTGGCCACAGAGGTGGTTTTACCCGCACCCTGTAGACCTGCCATCATGATCACAGCCGGGGGCTGGGCGGCAAGATTCAGGGCCTCGTTGGCCTCACCCATCGCCTTTTCAAGCTCGCTTTGAACGATTTTGACAAACACCTGACCGGGCGTCAGGCTCTTGGCCACGTCCTGGCCCACTGCGCGCTCTTTAACGGCGTTCACAAATTCACGGACAACCGGCAAGGCCACATCGGCCTCAAGGAGCGCCATACGGACTTCCCGCAGGGTGTCTTTAATGTTGTCTTCCGTTAAGCGACCGCGACCGCTGATGGTCTTCAGCGTACGCGACAGTCTGTCGGTCAGGTTCTCAAACATCGTCCTGTGCAAACCTTTAATAATGTCAAATGTGGGCTTGTATTATAGCGATGCCTGCGGTTTATGCTACCTGTCCGCTTGCCTGTATGGATGCCGAGCAGAGAATACTTCGGCTAACAATCAGAATTGGCTAAAATTTGCAACTTACATCACTGCCCATTTGCGCAAGGGTCGTGTTATTCTAACTTCCAAATCAGCAATCCCGCTTTCGCATCGCGAAGCCCAAGAGAAACTAAAAGCAGGTTGTAATCCATGGTTCTTTTCTCTGCGTCAGCCATGTTCTTCTACTGTATCGCCCTGATACTGGTGACCAGTCGACTGTTTCACGCCGAAGGCCCAAACCGCCGTGCCGTTGCCGCCGTCGCATCCATCGCGGTGGTATTGCACGCCGCCGCCCTGCAGCAAGCCATCTTTACCGACGATGGTCAGAACTTCAGCCTCACCAACGTGATTTCACTGGTGAACTGGATTATCGCTTTCACCTTCAGCGTGCTGATTTTCCGTCTGAAAGTGATAGTGGTTGTGCCCGTGGTATATGCCTGTTCTGTATTGTCGGTGGCTCTCTTATGGTTGGTGCCTCCCAAATACATTACCCACTTTGAGCACAATCCCGAGGTGCTGGCCCACGTGGTGCTGTCACTCATGGCCTACAGTGCACTGATGATTGCAGCACTGTACGCCATTCAGCTGGCGATGATCCAAAACAAGCTCAAGAAAAAGCAGCTGATATTAAGCCCGGCCATGCCGCCACTGATGACAGTGGAAAAGCAGCTGTACCATTTGGTGATCATTGGCGTGATCCTGCTCAGCCTGGGTCTGGCGACCGGCTTTATCTTCCTCGACGACATGTTTGCCGAGGGTAAAGGTCATAAGGCCATTCTCTCCATCATGGCCTGGTTTGTGTACATCGCCATGCTGTGGCAGCAATACTCAGTGGGTTGCCGTATCCGTACCGCCATCGCCTACACCCTGACCGGCGCCACCCTGTTGTCGCTGGCCTATTTTGGCGCCCGCATCGTCAAGGAACTCATTCTCAGTTAAGTCCCCGTCCGGGGGCTTAGCCCCTTGGCTAACTTGACACCCCTTTAAAATGCCAGTATTTACTTACATCTCCTGGCCATAGTGGAGCCTTTGCTTGGACGCGATATCGACCGGAACACTCCTGCTGTCGCTTTTAGTGTTAATCCTCATTTCTGCCTATTTCTCTGGCTCTGAAACGGCCATGATGTCTTTGAACCGCTATCGGCTCAGACATTTGGCCAGCAACGGACACAAGGGCGCCAAACGCGCATCCAAGCTGCTGGACCGCCCCGACCGCCTGATTGGCCTTATCCTGATTGGTAACAACCTGGTGAACATCCTCGCCTCCGCCATAGCGACCATTATTGGTATGCGGATATGGGGCGACGTGGGTGTGGCCATCGCCACAGGTTTGCTGACCGTGGTAGTGCTGGTATTTGCCGAAGTCACCCCAAAGACAGTGGCCGCGCTGCATCCTGAGCGCATCGCTTACCCCTCGAGCCTGCTGCTTAAATGGCTGCTGGTGATATTGCAGCCCCTGGTGAAGGTGATGAATATCATCACCTCCGGCATTTTGCGGCTTATTGGTATTCGCAACGTGGCGACCAATGATGCCCTCAGCCAGGAAGAACTGCGCACTGTGGTACACGAGGCCGGCGCCCTTATCCCCCAGCGTCACCAGGACATGCTGCTGTCAATACTCGACCTCGAGAAGGTGACGGTGGAAGACATCATGATCCCCCGCGCCGAAATTTATGCCATCAACGTCAACGATGACTTCAAACAGATTAACCGTCAGGTGGTCACCAGCCCCCATACCCGGGTACTGGTATACCGCGACACCATAGACGACGCCGTAGGCTTTATTCACCTGAGAGACGCCTTACGCCTGCAGTCCAAGGAAGAGTTCAGCAAAGCCACTCTGCTCAGAGCTGTAAAAGAACTCTACTTTATCCCCGAGGGCACCCCCCTTAACGTGCAACTGGCCAACTTCCAGCATAACAAGGAACGTATTGGTCTGGTGGTCGATGAATACGGTGATATTCAGGGTCTGGTCACACTGGAAGACATTCTTGAAGAGATTGTGGGTGATTTCACCACCTCTATGGTGCCGACTGCCAGTGAAGAGATCCATCCTCAGGAAGATGGCAGCCTGCTTATCGATGCGAGTATCAACATCCGCGAGCTGAATAAAGAAATGAAGTGGGAACTGCCCACTGACGGCCCGAAAACGCTGAACGGCCTTATCCTCGAATACCTGGAAGACATCCCCTCCCCCAATACCAGTTTACGCCTCGAAGGCTACCCCATTGAGGTGATGGAAGTGGCCGAAAATATGGTGAAAACCGTGAGGGTGATGCCGGATCTGTATCAGGCCCCCGATAACGCAAAAAAGACGCCATGAGCGTCTTTTTTCTTATCATGTCTCTTTCAATCAAGCGGTCTTGCGGCTCGCTTCAAGCACTCTTCGCAGCGCTATGGCCTGTGGCGTAATCTCACGCTCGAGCGCTTTTTCAAATCCCAATGCAAAATACACCTCAGCCATCAAAAAGAAAGGTCCAATCAACAGCTGATTCATATCATCCACAAACGCCGGCTTGGCCTTTTCGTACTTGTGACCAATCAGTTGGAACACCCAGCCAATCACAAACACGACAGCGGCAATCCAGGCGGCGTGGGGGACTGTCGCCATCATGTCTGAGGTGTAAAGCACCGGCAGGATAAACATCAGCATGCCAACGGCAAGGCGCAGGTGCAGTTTAAGGTAGTAAGCCAGCACGACCAAAGTAAACACCATTGCCGCGCTGGCCTCGCCAAAGCCGCCAAGCTCAAAGCGGATCAGCCCAAGCCAGACAAAGGCCGACCAGATGATAAGGGGAATACCAACAAAGTGGGTTTTAATGTTGTTGGGGTTCAGGTGCACACTCTTATAGCGTGCCAGTTGCTCTGCTGCTGTCTTCATAAGGCTCTCACTGGCATGGATTCTTATTGTGGTTTTACTGACCAATAGCGGACCAAACACACTATTTGGTACGGATGTACCAGTAAAGCAAAGAAAGCCTTCATTAACAAGCCACCTTTCACCAGCCACAAAAAAAGGGAGCCAGGCTCCCTTAAACTTACGCACTCAACAGAGTATGGCGGTTGCCACCGCATAATGCCGCTCATCGGCGATGGACAGGCGGATTTGGCTGCCGCCCAGCTGCTGCATCCGCTCAAGGGCGCCGTCACTCAGGCGTACACAGGGGGCACCAAACTCATCGCTGTAGGTCTCGATATGTTGAAACGACACGCCACGACCTATGCCTGTACCCAGCGCCTTGGCCACCGCTTCCTTGGCGGCAAAGCGCTTGGCAAGATACAACTCGCGCTGACCGCTGCCGACAAAAATCGCCAGTTCGGATTCCGTCAGTATCCGCTTGGCGAGCCTGTCGCCACCGCGCTCAAGTTGGCTGCGGATACGTTCAATCTCAACTATGTCTGTCCCCAGCCCGAGCACTGACATTATTCGCCCCGACGACCTTCAAGCATCAGCTGCTTCATGTCGCGCACGGCCTTCTCCAGGCCATCGATTGCACTGCGGGCGACAATGGCGTGGCCAATATTGAGCTCATACAGCTCAGGAATGGCGGCGATGGGCTTGACGTTGTGGTAGTGCAAACCGTGACCGGCATTCACGGTAATCCCCAAACCATGGGCGTATTTGGCCATGGATGCGATGCGCTCAAGCTCTATTTCGGCTTCGGCCTCGGTGTGGGCATCGGCATAACGGCCGGTGTGGATTTCGATATAGGGTGCCCCCACTTCGTGCGCCGCATCGATTTGGGTCTTGTCGGCATCGATAAAGAGCGACACCAGAATACCCTGGGCTGTCAAACGCTCAACAGCAGCGCGGATTTTATCCTTCTGCCCAGCTACATCCAGACCGCCTTCAGTAGTCAGCTCTTCACGCTTCTCAGGCACCAAACACACATAGGTGGGTTTAACCTCACAGGCGATATTGAGCATCTCCTCGGTAACAGCACACTCGAAATTCATCCTTGTTTTAAGGGTTTTGGCCAACAGGTACACATCGCGGTCAATGATATGGCGCCTGTCTTCACGCAGGTGAATGGTGATGCCATCGGCGCCGGCATGCTCAGCCACGGCAGCAGCGTGTACTGGGTCCGGGTAGTTGGTGCCACGAGCCTGGCGCAGGGTGGCGATGTGGTCGATGTTCACGCCCAGAAGAATGCGGCTCATCGGGTACTCCTTCAGAATTGTCTTGGCAATATTGACTGCATTGTACTGAATCACTCCGAGCCTTGATATAGGCAGCTATGTATTTGCCTCTGGCAGCAAACGCTTGTGTGAACTCAGCTTTTGTTTCGATTGGCGAAGAGCTGCCGGCTGACCAAGGGCTTATTGCCAACAAAGGGGGCCAATAGAAACCTGAGCAACTGCCTTGCTGCGGCAAAATCGGCCTCGGAGAGATTCTTCTCGGCCAAAGCAAGAATCGCCCGACCGGAAATGGCTTTTTCCAGTGTACTTGGGGCAAGGCCTCCCTCGGGGCAGGGCCTGTAGGCACATTCGGCACTGATGGCCGTGCCAAGGGTATCATCCGAGAGCGATGGACAGGCGCCAAGCTCTTCAAGCAGTGACAGCTCAAAGTATCTCAGCTGACTTTGGCAAAACCCCTTGGCCATGGACATCAGTGTCTGGTGGTAGCTGAAAAACAGCCCCTCGCCCGCATGACTGTGGCTGAGGCAGCGCATCAGGAGTTCATTGAGGTACATAGCGGCATAGAGAGCGTCGCCCTGCAGCGGAATCGCCGGGGCATAGGCTTCGGGCTGAATAAGGGTTCTGAGTTCTCCCTTGCCCGACAGTGAAAACAGTAAAGGCTGGAAGGGTTGCAGCAGCGCCCGACTGGAGCGCTTGCCGCTGCCGAGCCGCGCAATGGCATCGACCCGACCTGCGCCATCCACCAAGAGGTTTACGATGGCGCTGTTTTCCCGATAGGGACGCGAATGCAGCAGGTAACCCCTTTCCATCGCGGCCCCGGGATTAATCTTCGCCGTAACCCAGACTGCGAAGGGCCCGCTCGTCGTCGGCCCAGCCGGATTTCACCTTCACCCAAACCTCAAGGAATACCTTGTTATCGAACAGGCGCTCCATGTCTTTGCGGGCCTCGGTGGCAATGGTGCGAATACGCTCGCCTTTTTTACCAATGACCATACGTTTCTGGCCATCGCGCTCAACCAGTACCAGGGCATTGATTTGGTAAACACCGTTTTCCATCATCTTGAACTGTTCGATTTCCACCGTGGCATCGTAAGGCAGTTCATCGCCGAGGAAGCGCATCAGCTTTTCACGGACAATCTCAGAGGCCATAAAGCGCTGGCTGCGGTCGGTAACATAGTCTTCGGGGAAGAAGAACACAGACTCGGGCAGCGATTCACGGGCCAAATCCAGCAGCCGCTCTACATTAGAGCCCTGTTTGGCCGACACTGGCACTATGTCATCGAAGGGGTATTTCTTGGATACTTCGATAAGGTATGGGAACAGATCTTCTTTTTCCTTGATGCCATCAACCTTGTTGATGGCCAGCACTGTCTTGCGATGCTCACCGCCGCGGCGCAGCTTGTTCAGCACCATTTCATCGTCGGCAGTCCATTCCATGCCGTCCACGACAAAGATGACCATGGACACATCGGCCAGGGAGCTGGCAGCAGCACGGTTCATCAGGCGGTTGATGGCACGCTTTTCTTCAATGTGCAGACCAGGGGTATCAATAAAGACGATTTGATTCGGTCCTTCGGTATGAATACCCATAATGCGGTGACGGGTGGTCTGGGGCTTACGGGAAGTAATACTGATTTTTTGCTTCAGCAACTTGTTGAGCAAGGTGGATTTACCTACGTTGGGACGACCAACGATGGCTACCATGCCACAATAGGTCACATCGTAGTGCTCTTCGGGTTGATTCTGGCTGTTCATCTGTGCCAGCAAATCTTCCAGGCTTGGTTCGTTTTCCGGTACGCCTGGTGCGGGTTTCTTGCTCATTGATTCAATAATTCCAAAACTTGTGCCGCCGCCATTTGTTCGGCTTTACGGCGAGAACTGCCAACACCCACGACGGCATCGGCAAGGTCGGTCACCCGGCATTCCACGGTAAAGGTCTGATCGTGCGCCTCACCTTCTACCTGGGTCACCTGATATTCAGGCAGGGGCTTTTTCATTCCCTGCAGATACTCCTGAAGCAGGGTCTTGGCATCCTTTTGGCCAACCCCGGGCTTGATGTCGGCAAGCCTGGTTTCGTACCAGCCCAGCAATAAACTGCGGCAGGTTTCAAGGTCCGCATCCAAATAGACGGCACCTATGATGGCTTCCACCGCATCCGCCAGGATAGACTCCCGGCGGAAACCACCGCTCTTGAGCTCTCCCGGGCCCAGATTGAGGTAATCCCCCAGCTTGAATTCCTTGGCAATCACCGCCAGGGTATCGCCCCGCACTAGGGTGGCGCGCATACGGCTCAGGTCACCTTCCGTGGCCTTGGGGAACTGATGAAACAGCGCATCGGATATCACGATGGAGAGAATGGAATCACCCAAAAACTCCAGCCGTTCGTTATGCTGGTTTGAGGCACTTCTGTGAGTCAGTGCCTGCTCAAGCAGACGGATATCGCTGAACTCATAGCCCAGAGTCCGGCACAGTCGCGGCAGATTTTTAATCGGCTCCATCATGCTCACTGGATACCGCCTACGCGCTCAAAACGCACACCTGTGGGCACCCAGGTTGGCAGGGTGTCAGATGGCTTGCGGTCAAACTCAAAGCTAATCCAAATGGCCACGGCCTTACCCACAAGGTTCTCTTCGGGCACAAAGCCCCAAAAACGGCTGTCGGTACTGTTGTCGCGGTTATCACCCATCACAAAGTATTGGCCTTCCGGCACCACAAATTCACCCGCTGGCACACTGCCTTTGCGGTAGAACATGCCGCGCATGTCGGGGCGGGCTGGATTAATCAAAATTTCGTGCTCAACGTCGCCAAGCTGCTCTTTGTAATGCTTAAGACGCACGCCATCCTGCACAAACTCGCTGTCGCCAAGGGCAATACGGTCAACCTTGGCTGGGACGCTCTGGCAGATCTCGCCTTCAACACAGGCTCGCTGAATGTAGAGCTCTTTGTTTTGATAAAACACGCGGTCTCCCGGCAGGCCTACCACACGCTTAATATAGTCAATTCTGGGATCTTCAGGGTATTTGAAGACCACCACATCACCGCGCTCCGGCTTACCTGTGGCGATAACCTCTTTGCGCCACATAGGCTCTTTGATGCCGTAGCTGAATTTTTCCACCAGAATAAAGTCCCCCACCAACAGGGTTGGCATCATGGAGCCGGACGGAATTTGAAAAGGTTCATACAGGAACGAACGCAGCACCAATACAAAGGCGATGACCGGGAACACAGAGTGTGCGGTTTCGACTATGTAGGGTTCCTTGGTGATGGCTTCGACAGCGTCTTCTGACAGGTTGGCATCGCCGGACTGAGCCACAGCCAATGCGGCCTTGCGCTTAGGGGCCTGAAACAACACATCAAACAGCCAAATCAACCCTGACACCAGGGTGACTATCACCAGAATTTGTGAAAAATACGCAGCCATTAACGGGTTAACTCCTTGGCATTAAAAGTGATTGGCTTAACTCTGCGGCAAACGAATTTGACTCAGAGCCAGTCGCTTTGGTGAGCACACCCAAAAGATCTGCTAACCAAAGCGCCGCATACTGCGGCGCCTTTATCGTTGTTTTACCTAAGCAGGGCTTAGGGAAGCAAGTAAAAGAGTGTGATCATTCGTTAAGCTTGAGCACCGCGAGGAAGGCTTCCTGAGGTACTTCCACGTTACCCAGTTGCTTCATCCGCTTCTTACCTTCTTTCTGCTTCTGCAACAGTTTCTTCTTACGGGACACGTCACCACCGTAACACTTGGCGGTTACGTCTTTACGCAAGGCCTTCACGGTGGAGCGGGCGACAACCTGGTTACCAACGGCCGCCTGAATGGCGATATCAAACATCTGCCTTGGGATCAGCTCTTTCATCTTGTCCACCAGGGCAATACCCTTGTGGCGGATGTTGGAGCGGTGAATGATCATCGCCAGCGCGTCCACGCGGTCGCCGTTGATCAGCACGTCCAGACGCACCATGTCGGCGGGCTCGAAGCGGATAAAGTTATATTCCAGCGAGGCATAACCACGGCTGGTCGACTTGAGTCGGTCGAAGAAGTCCATCACCACTTCAGCGGCTGGGATATCGTAAGTCAGGGCCACCTGGTTACCGTGGTAAACCATGTTCTTCTGTACGCCGCGCTTCTCGATACACAGGGTGATCACGTTACCCAGATACTCTTTCGGCACCAGAATGTTGGCCTGAACGATAGGCTCACGCATCTCTTCGATGTAATTGGTGGCCGGCAGATCCGACGGGTTATCCACGTACAGGGTTTCGCCGTTGGTGAGCAGCACTTCGTATTCCACGGTAGGGGCCGTGGTGATGAGGTCCAGATCGTATTCACGCTCCAGACGTTCCTGAATGATTTCCATGTGCAGCAGACCCAGGTAACCGATACGGAAACCAAAGCCCAGAGCCGAAGAGGTTTCTGGCTCAAACTGCAAAGAAGCATCGTTGAGGCTGAGCTTGTTGAGCGCATCACGGAAGCTTTCGTAGTCGTCGGTGGAGATGGTAAACACACCGGCGTATACCTGAGGCTTCGCCTTCTTAAAGCCCGGCAGCGGTTTGTCGGCACCGTGCTTGGCCAGGGTCAGGGTATCACCCACGGGCGCGCCGTGAATTTCTTTGATGCCAGCGATAACATAACCAACCTGACCGGTTTTAAGTTCAGCCTGGTCTTTCATCTTCGGTGTGAAGATACCGACGCGATCCGCGTTGTACGCCTGGCCTGTACTCATCACCTTGAACTTGTCGCCCTTCTTGAGCACACCGTTCTTGATACGCACCAACGACACAACGCCAAGGTAGCTGTCGAACCAGGAGTCGATGATAAGCGCCTGCAGTGGCGCCTCAGGGTCGCCTTCCGGCGACGGGATCTGCGCCACTATGGTCTCGAGTACTTCACCGATACCGACACCTGTCTTGGCAGAGCAGCGCACCGCATCTGTGGCTTCGATACCGACTATGTCTTCAATCTCGGCGGCCACACGCTCAGGCTCGGCCTGGGGCAGGTCGATTTTGTTCAATACCGGCACCACTTCCAGATCCATTTCCAGTGCCGTGTAACAGTTGGCCAGTGTCTGGGCTTCTACGCCCTGACCGGCATCCACCACCAAGAGCGCGCCTTCACAGGCAGCAAGAGAACGGGATACTTCATAGGAGAAGTCCACGTGGCCGGGGGTATCAATGAAGTTCAGCTGATAGGTCTCACCATTTTTAGCAGTGTAGTCCAGGGTCACACTCTGGGCTTTAATGGTAATGCCACGCTCACGCTCAAGATCCATGGAATCCAGGACCTGTTCGGCCATCTCACGGTCCGTCAGACCACCACACACCTGAATAAGGCGATCAGACAGAGTGGACTTGCCGTGGTCGATGTGGGCAATGATGGAGAAGTTTCTAATGTGTTTCATTCTTCGGTAATGACCAAACTAAAAATGGAAGACAAAATCAAAGGTGCGAAATTGTACCCGATTACGGGGGCAATACCAATCTGATCCGCAGGAAAGTCAGACTGCTTTAGTCAGGCAAGAGGGTTCCAGCGCTTTGCCCAGGCGGGCGAGGATGACAGGTTGAGTTTGACGCTCAAGATTTTTGGCAAGCCGCTTACCCCAGAGCCAGGCCACTATGGCCCCCAGCAGCGAAAACACCAGACTGGCAGTTTCACTGCCAAAGCTTAACACTGAGCCTGCCATCTTGCCGCCCAAGGCCCCCAGCAGTAAACCGACAAGTGGGAGCAGATACACCAGCGCCGCCGCTTTGAGCAGCGCTGATTCAGGCAGCCCGAGGCGAATAAGCTCACCGTTCTCAAAAGTCTCGGCGCTTTTGATTGAGAACTGCTGGGTTTTACCGGCAAACGCGCTGGCGATGGCACCCGTGCCACAGTTTTCACTGGCAGCGCAGTGTCCACAGGCCGTTTTGACTTCCACTTCGACCGTCACCCAGCCAGAGGTTTCGACCCGCACGACACGGGCCAGCTCTTCCATCATGATGACTTGTCCAGTGCCAAACTGCGGATAATGCGGCTCAAAGTCGCCATGGGTACTCGCCCTACCGCGACCACCTCGGCATTACCCACTTTTTCGCTGACAAGCCCGAGACCATTGCGGGTCAGAAGCTCATCAGGCATGGGCACATTACCGGCACGGCCAACATACACAGAGATATTGGCGATGCCGTCAGTGATCGCGACATACTCCACAGGCTCCTGTGAGCCCATCAATCTGTGATGATCCCGCGCCACCACCTTGAAACCTTCCGGCAACCAGGTGAAGGTCCAGTTTTGACCATCGTGCCTGTCCAGTTGATTAATCACAGGAGGCCAGTCCTGTTTGGCTGCCTCCACCAAAAGCGGCGCAGGCTCTTCGAGCACCAATAGTTCTACCACCATGATCTGCTCCAGCAACTCTTTTTCGTCGGTCAGCAACTCATAGCGCAGTGGCAGATAGGTTTCCATATCCACCCAAACCTGTAGCGGATAACGGTGAGGATCATTGGGAATAAAACGAACCAACTGCCCGGGTCGCCCGGCAATACGGCTACGGCCACCGAGCACAAACTGGTAGCCCGCCTCGATACCAGCAGGGTCATTGGCGAATACCGCTGGCCACAACCCCTGAATTCTGTCGGCATTTACTGTAAAAGCCGGCTGGTCGTGCTCGATAAAGGTCACCCGGTTATCGATGCGAACCGCATTTTTTATCGGCCCGTTGAGATGCTCAAGGAAGGCCACTTCCTGACCATTAACCTTGCCATGGAGATACACCAGAGGACGTATATGATCGGCCTGAAGATGAATGACCGACATTTTGAACTGTTCTTGATTGAGGGCCCGGCTCATTTCCTCAAGCCAGGCCTTGGCAGACAGGTCCTGGGCAGATACCGGCAGGACCATGGCCACGAGGGCCAGAAGAATGGATCGCAAGCTAACTCCTTCAGCGATTGACTGGAATTGGGGTTACCTCGCTATTGTCGTCCACAACCGCCCCGGTGTTCAATCTCTGCTGCAACATATGATCTTGCAGGTAGGCGTTAATACGGCGACGCTGTTCGAGCAACTGATCGTTGGCATTGCCCTGATTCTGGTTCGCAACGGGTCCGGTTTGCAGGCTCACGGGCGTCGCAGTGCCGACCAGAGGACGGGTGTTAAGTACTGGCAGCGGCGCATCATCCTGGGTGCTCTGATAATTCTGCACCCCAACAACCGCCATCAGTGCCACAGCGGCGGCTATACCGTACTGACCGAGCTGGCGCATAAAGGGAACAACCACAGCACGGGAAGGCGCCTGAGTTGCTTCGCGCTCAACCTTGGGTGCCAGAATAGTAGGCTCATCCTCGAGTGCGGCCGCAATGCGGGCAGACAAATCGAGTGGCATTGCCTGAGGCAATTCATCGCGCATGGCATCACCCATCAGGTGATAACGCTGCCACTTGGCATGAGAATCCGTATCTGCTGCAAGCTCGGCAAGGGTCTGACGATCGGTTTCGCCATCAACACTCGCAGATACCCATTCCTGTCCGGTCTTTTCCATTACTCAAGTCTCTCTTAAGGGTGCAAAAACATGGCTGACGTACCCTGAGGTTTCTCAGGACTCCAGCAGCGGCTGCAGCTTCCTGTCTATCACTTCCCGTGCTCTGAAAATCCGCGAACGCACAGTGCCCACAGGGCATTCCATCACGTTGGCGATATCTTCGTAGCTCATACCATCGAGCTCACGCAGGGAAATGGCCATCTTTAGCTCTTCGGGCAACTCTTCCAACGTCTCAAACACCACACGTTTGATTTCGTCAGACAACATCAGTCGCTCCGGCGAGGCAAACTCTTTTAATGCATCACTGCCGTCATAGTACTCGGCATCATCGGCATCGACATCGTTGGCCGGCGCTCTGCGGCCCTGGGATACCAGATAATTTTTTGCCGTGTTGACCGCGATGCGGTACAGCCAGGTGTAAAACGCACTCTCGCCGCGGAAATTAGCCAGCGCCCGATAAGCCTTGATAAAGGCTTCCTGTGCTACATCGGCCACATCGGCCTGATTGCGCACATAACGGGAAATCAGGTTAATCACCCTGCTCTGGTAACGGAGCACCAGAAGGTTGAATGCGTTTTTATCTCCCTGCTGCACCAGCTCTACGAGCTCTTGATCGCTTTTTTGTCCACTCATTCGAGCCGACTTCTCCCAAATCTAACACACTGATTTTTCAGTCGCTCGAATCATAACTACCTATGTAGACCAGCGTATATTGAAAAAGTTCTGCGATTTTTATTAAAAAAACCCCGACCGGGGCAAGTACCCTAAATTCCCAACAAGGTTTATCATAGCGGGACATTTGAATCCGTCATGATACCCGATGAAACAAGCAGTTGAACACCAGTCAGACATTCTGGTCATCGGCAGCGGTGCTGCTGGCCTGACTTTGGCACTCCATCTTGCTGAAAAAGCAAAGGTAATTCTGATTTCCAAAGGGCCGCTCAGTGAAGGGTCCACCCTGTACGCCCAGGGAGGCATTGCCTCAGTGTTCGACGAGGGCGACACCATTGAGTCCCACGTCGAGGACACTCTGGTGGCCGGTGCGGGTATCTGTGATGAGACTGTGGTCACCTATACCGCCGCCAACGCCAAGGCAGCCATGCAGTGGCTCATCAGCTGCGGCGTGCCCTTTGATAAAGAAGAGCACATCACCAACGAAGCCCAGCCTTACCACCTGACCCGGGAAGGTGGCCACAGCCACAGACGCATTCTGCATGCCGCAGACGCCACCGGCAAAGCGGTTCAGACCACCCTGCAGGAGCTGGCAGCCAACCACCCTAATATTCAGGTGCTGGAGCGCTACAACGCCATCGACCTTATTACCACCCGCAAACTGGGCCGCACCGGCAATCGGGTGCTGGGCGCCTATGTGTGGAATCGCAGTCAGGAGCAGGTTGAGACCGTGAAGGCACGTTTCGTGGCGCTCGCCACCGGCGGCAGCTCCAAGGTGTATCAGTACACATCCAATCCGGACGTGGCCAGCGGCGATGGCATTGCCATGGCCTGGCGTGCCGGGTGCCGGGTGGCCAACATGGAGTTTAACCAATTCCACCCAACCTGCCTGTACCATGCAGAAGCCCGTAACTTCCTGCTGACCGAAGCCCTGCGCGGCGAAGGCGCGTATCTGCGCCGACCCGATGGCAGCCGCTTTATGCCGGACTTCGATGAGCGCGCCGAACTCGCGCCCCGCGATATTGTCGCCCGCGCCATCGACTATGAGATGAAACGCCTGGGTGTGGACTGCATGTATCTGGACATCAGCCACAAACCGGCGGACTTTATTATCAAGCACTTCCCGACCATACACAGCCGTTGCCTGGAATTGGGTCTGGACATTACCAAAGAGCCCATCCCCATAGTTCCCGCCGCCCACTATACCTGCGGCGGTGTGATGACAGATTTGCACGGTCAGACGGATCTCAACGGTCTTTATGCCATAGGCGAAGTGGCCTATACGGGTCTTCATGGAGCCAACCGTCTGGCCAGCAACTCTCTGCTGGAATGTCTGGTGTTTGCCCGCGCCGCCGCACAGGACATTGAGAGTTTGATGGGCAAGATTGCCATGCCGGGTCAGCTGCCAGCCTGGGATGAAAGCCGGGTGAGTAACTCAGACGAAGAAGTGGTCATTGCCCACAACTGGCATGAACTGCGCCTCTTTATGTGGGACTACGTAGGCATAGTTCGCACCGATAAACGCCTCGAGCGGGCGCTCAGGCGGGTAACCATGCTGCAACAGGAAATCCAGGAGTATTACTCCAACTTCCGGGTCAGCAATAACCTGCTGGAGCTGCGTAATCTGGTGCAGGTGGCCGAACTTATCATTCGCTGTGCCATGGCGCGTAAAGAAAGCCGCGGCCTGCACTGTAACCTCGACCATCCTGAAAAACTCGACGTCTCGGGCCCTACGATTTTAACGCCCGAGCGTTAATGAACAGCAGCAAGCGGCACAAATCCCGATAAGGCCCGTCATCGAGCATATCGGCAAATACAAATCGAAGGCGGCCCTGGCCGCTTTCTTTTTTTATCAGCAAGATACAAACAAGCGGCAACACCCATGCCCGCTGCACCCTGTGGCGCCCTTCGCTGTCATCCAAATCGCCGTTGTCGAACAATCCAAATTGCCAACACCAGGTCTTGAGCCGCCACAGAGTGTGAATAAAAAAACCGCTCACCGCCGCTGCCATCAATAACTGCAGTGCAAAAAACGGGAGGAATAAATTGGTGGGCCAGGCAAGAAAGGAAGTAAGGAAAAGCGTCCAAAGGATCACCACGGCAAAGTACTGATCCTTTGAAGACGAGACAGAAAAATTATGGCGCCGGACGTCCACGAACCGTGACTACCATGTCAGCAAGTTCAGAGTCCGGGCATTGCTCATGCCCCATAAACCAGGCAAAGAGCTCGGGATCTTCGCAGGCCAGCAGTCTTACAAACACAGCCTTTTGCTCGTCGCTAAGTGCCTCGTAGTGGTTTTCAACAAACGGCTGGAACAACACGTCCAGCTCCAGCATGCCACGGCGGCAGGCCCAGCGAACGCGGGCAGTACTCATCAACTCAGTCACTTATTGCTTCCTTAAGCCTCTGAAAATTTGGCGCCAAGTTTAGCAGGAAATTGGCAAGGGGGCACCTTGGGACCTCGGAAGATAGCTGACACGCAATTAAAAGCTCTGAACCTGACTGTCGAGCCCTGAAAACAGGTCATCAAAACGTGTCTCAAGCAATCGTTGAACCGCTGGATGCTGGATCATGCGCTCGGCGAACATCACATGATATTCCTCCCGAACGTCCCGAGTTTCGCCTATCACTTGCATGCCGTGGCCTAAAATATCCTGCTTGTAAATCGACGGGGCGACAAAAATCCCTTGTCCGAAAAAGCCGAAGGCTTTCATCATGGCCGCATCGTCGAATTCCCCGAGAATACGCACTTCGAGGTTCTTTTCAGCAAACCAGCGATGCAGCTGCTGCCCAAGGCTGGTGCGCTTTCCCGGGATGAGCAGCTTGTCTTCCTCAAGGCAGGCGGGGAAAGGCTTGGTGTAGGTTTTAGAAGAGAAGAAACTGACGCCGCACTCTCCCAACTTTTTGGACAGGATTTCCGGATATTTGAGGGACTCACCGGCACAATCAGACAGGATCATGTCCAATTTATGCTCCCGCAATCGTGCCATCAGGCTCTCGTGGGTAGCTTCATAACAGGCCAGACGCATACTACCGTCTGTAGGCAACACAGACAGGAGTACCCGGCTCGACAGCGCCTTGGACAGAGCATCTGCAATGCCCACCTCAAACAACATGGCAGCGTCTTTGCGGTAGTTCAATATGTCCAAAAGCTCATAGCTTAAGTTGAACATCTTGTCGGCGTATCGAAAAACCAGCTCCCCCAAGTCCGTGGGTTCAAGTTGTCGCCCAACCCGTTTGAACAGCGCACCACCGAGCCTGTCTTCCAGCGCACGGATCTGCCCGGTAACGGTTTGTGGTGTGAGGCACAGGGCCTCGGCAGCTTTTACCACCGAGCCCTTGCTCTGTACCATCCAGAAATAATAAAGATGGTTGTAATTCAGATGCTGCATTACTTAAGACGCTGACAATCGAGCAGGCTGTACATGGCCTGGGCCAGGCCTTCCTGATCCTTCACTTCGCCAGAGCTCACAGCTTCGGTCAGCCCTTCCACCAACACGTTACGATCGGGGATTCTGTCCACGCAATAGCGGCGATTGGCATCCTGGAAACGACTGCCACCCCGATATTTGAGCGCCCTGCTCTCAAATCCATCGGATTCTGGTCTGGCACCCAGTGCACTGGTTTTGTACATCAGAGCCCCATCGACCACGCCTTCGAGATACAGCAGGCAACCTGGAGAGCGACTGTCTTCCGAACAGGTGTCGAGCGCGGATGCCGAGGAAAATAGCGGCAACAAGGATAATCCGAGGGCAGATACAATAGTGAGTCTCATATTCTTTCTCCTGCTTTAGGCAACACTTTGGACAACCAAAAATAGCCAATTACCGCAGCAAACAGTGAACCCAGCAAGATGCCAATACGGGCCAAATCGCCATAGAGTTCTCCGCCATGCTCAAAGGCCAGAGAAGCAATAAACATCGACATGGTGAAACCGATACCACACATGACGGCCACCGGCGCTATCTGGTGCCAGCCAATCCCCTTGGGCAGCTCGGCCAGTCGCAGCTTCACCGCTGCATAACTGAACAGCAGCACACCTATGGGTTTACCCAGCAGCAGACCCAGGGCAATACCAACCGGTACGGGCGACAGTATGCTGTCAAATCCAACGTTGCCCAGCGGCACCCCGGCATTGGCAAAGGCAAACACCGGTAGAATGAGGAAGTTACTCCAGGGGTGCAGGCTGTGCTCAAGGTGCTCAGAAGGTGAACTGCCGTCTTTAGCCCTGAGCGGAATACAGAAGGCAATGACCACACCGGCGAGGGTGGCGTGCACGCCGGACTTGAGCACGGCTATCCACAATATGATGCCGAGTACCCCATAAGGCGCGAGGGACGTAACGCCCTTACGATTAAGTGCCACCAACCCAGTAACAGCAATCGCCGCAATCACCAGGCTCAGCATAGATAAGTCGGTGCTGTAGAAGAGCGCGATAATCACAATCACACCCAGGTCATCGATGATGGCGAGCGCCAGCAGGAATACTTTCAGCGCCACCGGCACCCGGTTACCCAGAAGCGCCATAATACCCAGGGCAAAGGCAATATCCGTGGCAGCGGGAATGGCCCAGCCGACCTTGGTAACAGGATCGTCAAAATTGAAAAACAAGTAGATGGCTGCAGGAACCAACATACCGCCGATGGCGGCAAAGGTAGGCAGGGATGCTTTGGATGGGCTCGACAAGGCCCCTTCCAGCAACTCACGTTTAACTTCCAAACCAATCAGCAGGAAGAACAGAGCCATCAGGCCGTCGTTAATCCACAGCAGCAGAGGTTTGTTGATGTCCAGCGCCCCAAAACGAACCTGCATTTCGGTATTGAGAAACCCTTGATACAAGCCGGAAAGCGGTGAGTTGGCGAGCAACATGGCCAGTGCAACAGCCACCAGCAGCAAAATGCCACCGGCAGACTCCTGGCTCAAAAAATTACGAATAGCTTTTTCCATTTCGTTACCCCCAAATAAAGCGAATGCATTGAGTGTAGCGAATTAAGACTATCAAAAATAATCGTAAGTTTCTGCCTGAAACCTCGAAATTTCCGAGGTATCAGGCGAAAGTTCACCCATTTTAGATAGCAACGGGCGCCTTGATGTGGGGATGGGGGTCGTAACCACTGAGTTCAAAGTCTTCGAAACGGTAATCAAAAATCGACTCTGGATGGCGGAGGATCTTCATGGTGGGCAGAGGACGAGGCTCCCGTGAGAGCTGCAATTGAGTCTGCTCCATGTGGTTGCTGTAGAGGTGGGTATCCCCACCGGTCCAAACGAAATCGCCCAAGCCAAGATTACACTGCTGCGCCACCATCATGGTCAGCAGCGCATAACTGGCAATATTAAACGGCAGGCCCAGGAACACATCACAGGAACGCTGATAGAGCTGGCAGCTCAGTTTGCCATCGGCCACGTAAAATTGGAAAAACGCATGGCAGGGTGCCAGCGCCATTTTATCCAGCTCTCCCACGTTCCAGGCTGATACGATTAACCGGCGAGAGTCCGGCGTGGCTTTAATCTGCTCAATAACTTGAGAAATCTGATCAATATGGCGGCCATCAGGGGTTGGCCAGCTGCGCCATTGGGCGCCATAGACAGGTCCCAGATTGCCCTTTTCATCGGCCCACTCGTCCCAAATCGACACCTTGTTTTCGTGCAGATAATCCACATTGGTTTCACCTTTCAGGAACCACAGCAGTTCATGAATGATGGAGCGCAGGTGGCACTTCTTGGTGGTAACCAGCGGAAACCCCTCATTGAGGTCAAAGCGCATCTGATAACCGAAAACCGAACGGGTGCCTGTACCGGTTCTGTCACTTTTATCTGTCCCCTTATCGAGGATGTGCTTCATTAAGTCGAGATACTGCTTCATCAGCGGGTTTCCTGTTTACGCAAAATCAAATAAAGACCGAAGAGGATCATCGGCAGAGAAAGAATTTGGCCCATGGTAATAAAACCGAGGTAAAAGCCCAAGTGTGCGTCAGGCTGGCGTACGGTTTCAACGACTATTCGAAAGACACCATAGCCCAAAAGGAACATGCCTGATACGGCGCCTACCTTGTTGGTTCGTTTGGCAAACCACCACAGAAGCATATACAGGGCGACCCCTTCCAACGCGAATTGATACAGCTGTGATGGATGCCTGGGCTCGGGGCCACCGGTGGGAAATACCATGGCCCAGGGCACATCAGATACCCGGCCCCACAGCTCGCCGTTGATAAAATTACCTATGCGACCGGCCCCAAGGCCAATGGGCACCACAGGTGCCACCATATCGGCTACTGCGAAAAATTGTCGCCCCTGACGCCAGGCGATATAAACCATGGCGGTTATCACCCCGATAAGGCCGCCATGGAATGACATGCCCCCTTCTGAGATCCGAAACAGGTACACAGGATCTGCAAGCAAGAGGTCGAAATGATAAAAGAGCACATAACCCAAACGCCCCCCCAGCACTACACCGAGAAAGCCATAAAATAGTAAGTCTGATACCTGCTCGCGGCTCCAAACGCCGTTCGATTGATCTGCTTTGCGATTTAACAGCCACAGGGCCGCCAAAAAGCCAACGAGGTACATAAGCCCATACCAGCGCAAAGCCGGTTCAAAGCTCTGGCCGAACAGCTCAAAGGGCCCAAACTTGGCAATGACTGGATCTATATCGGGAAAATTCAATGGCATGTCAGTTCCGGGGTAACCGAGTTGAGTAGGCTGAAAAAGTTCACCCCATCACCAGACGCAGACCAATCAGGGTTAACAGCACGGCAAAAATTTTCTTGAGCACGGCTGTTGGCCAGGTGCTGGCGGCTTTGGCCCCCAAAGGAGCGGTCAGCATCGAGGTAGACACTATGCCTAGCAAGGCAGGCAGATACACGTACCCCAGGGTAAAGTCAGGCATTCCCTGGGTGTTCCAACCGGCCAGCACATAACTGACACTGCCGGACACCGCAATAAGCAGGCCTGTTGCCGCCGACACGCCCACTGCAGTGCGCATGGCCACGCCAAAATACATCATCAGGGGCACCAGCAGCACCCCACCACCAATGCCCATCAACCCGGCCAGTAAGGCGACAAAAAACACGGCGATAAATATCAGCCCCCCATTTGGCATGGGTTTGGCCGCAGCGGCATTGAAGGGAAAAGCCATTTGCACAGCCATCAGGATCACGAAGATGGCGAAAGCTTGCCTGAGCTGTTCCGCCGGAATTTGTTCAGCAACAAACCCCGAAACCAACGCACCCAGTAAAACGGCGGGGGCCAATATCTTAAGCAGTTGAAAATCAATATTACCTCGGCCGTGGTGTGCCCGGGCCGAGGAGATGGAAGTTAAAATGATGGCCGACAGGGAAGTCGCAATAGCAACATGTGGCAAATAATCGGCAGAAAATCCAACGCCTGGCAGCAAGTAAAGCAGTGCCGGCACTATCATGAGTCCACCGCCTATGCCCAGCAGCCCCGCCATAAAGCCAACAAAGGCCCCCAGCGCCACACAACAACCAATCACCCAAAGTATTTGTTCCACACTTAAACCTTGCCGATTTCCATGATGGGCCGATAGCTTAAAACATTCGCGTCCGGGATGCTAAATTATCCCAGGATGGAGCTCAGTTCCCGCGTATCGAGATATTCACGCACCAGTTCACGCACATCCTGCCCATTGGACATTTGCATCACCAGTGCAAGCAACTGCTCCAGCTCGCTGCGCTCAACGCGTCGCAGCAGGTAATTTATTTTGGCAAGACTCCCCTGGTTCATGGACAGTTCGTCATAGCCCATGGCCACCAGCAGCAGCGCGCCCATGGGCTCACCGGCAAGCTCACCGCACACACTCACATCCAACTTATGCTGGCGACATTCCTGCAACGCCAGCTGCAACGCCCGCAAAACGCCAGGGTGATATGAATCATACAGGCTACTGACGCGGGGGTTGTTTCTGTCAACCGCCAACAAATATTGGGTCAGGTCGTTGCTGCCCACAGAGACAAACTCGACCCGTTGGGCAACTTCTCTGAGCTGGTACAGCAGCGCCGGGACTTCCAGCATCACCCCAACGGGAGGGCGTGCCAGTGATGGGTTAACGTCTGCCCTAAGTTCACTGAACGCCTGGTCCAGGTACAGCAGCGCCTCATCTATCTCATCGAGACTGCTCACCATAGGCAGCAAAATTTTCAGGTTGTCGGTGTCGCCAGCCGCCTGCAGCATGGCTCTTAGTTGCACCAGGAACAGTTCGGGATGATCCAGCGACAGACGAATACCCCGCCAGCCCAGGAAAGGATTTTCTTCGGAGATTGGAAAATAGGGCAGCGGCTTATCCCCCCCCACATCCAGAGTTCGCATCACCACGGGCCGACCGGCGGCCGACTGCAACACGCTGCGATACACCTTTATCTGCTCGGACTCACTGGGGAAACGCTGCTGCAACATAAAGGGGATTTCGGTGCGGTATAGCCCAACACCATCTGCGCCATCGGCAATTTCGCTCGACACGCCGCTCATGAGTCCCGCATTGAGATACAGATGTATACGATGACCGTCCAGGGTCAAGGCGGGCTCTTTCAGCTCCTCGGCGTACTGACGATCGAGGGCCTTTTGGGCACTGATAAGATTGCGATACTCGTCCACCACGGTCGGCGACGGCGAAACCATTAAGATACCGCGACTGGCGTTGAGTACCAGAAGTTGCTTATCCAGATTGGCCTGCAACACCTGCTCGACCCCCATGATGGCAGGTACGCCCAACGCTCTGGCCAGGATGGCCGCATGGGAGTTAACCCCACCGGCTTCTGTCACTATCCCGGCCAGCTTTTGCCTCGGAAACTCGGCCAGCATGCTGGTGTCGGCTTCACGGGTCACCAGGATAACGGGCTTATCGGGATCGAGCATCATGCGGCCGGGCTCAATCAGTTGGCGCAGTACTCTCTGCCCCAAATCCCGGATATCGCTCGCCCGTTCACGAAGATAAGCATCTTCCATGGTTTCAAACTGAGCCACGTAGCGCAGCGACACCCTGCTCACCGCGGTTTCAGCGCTCCAACCAGCCAGCACTTCTCGCTGATATTCACCACCAAGGCTTGCGTCTTCCAGTAAGGACTGCAGCGACGTGAAGATGGAGCTCAGCTCATCATCATGGTCATTTTCAAACTTTTGCGCCAAAGCCGTTAAGGCATCACGACTGCGTCCCATGGCCAGGCGTAACCGATTCACCTCTGCGTCCACATCGGTCGCACAGGCTTCGGGTTGTTCCAGGGAGATTTCGCCGCCGATGACCAGGGCATGGGCAATGGCAACACCCGTGGAGGCACTGGTGCCAGTGAACAGCACCTGATGATCCAGTGAATGCACTTCTGCGCGCCGTTTCAGGCCCCGAATGGCCATGGCAAGCTGCGCGGCGAGCGTCATCAGGAAGGCTTCTTCACCCTCATTAAACTGACGTGCCTTTGCCTGCTGCACCACAATAACGCCAAGTAACTGTTTTTGATAAATGATGGGGGCGGCCAAAAAAGCGCGGTATTCGTCTTCGTTGGCCTCAGGGAACAGCTTGAATCTGGGATGCAGATGGGCGTCGGCGAGGTTAATGGCTTCTTCACGCTGGGCGACCAGGCCAACAAGCCCTTCGCTGAGCGGCATCTTGACCCGGCCCACGGCGGATTTTTCAAGCCCATCGGTGGCAGACAACACCAATTGTTGTTGTTCGAGGATATAGATGGAACAACACTCTGTTTCCATGGCGGCCTTGGTCTGGCCCACCAGGGACTCGAGTGCCAACTCGAGGGTATGGGCCGACGCCACCGATTGTGTGATATCCCTGAGCGTATTGAGCACTGCCTTTATCTCCCCCGATTTTCAGACACGCCGTTAAGATTACCGCCCTCTGTTTCGCTTACCCCGTGGAATTTCCCTTGCCTGCAGCGCCAGTGCCACAGGGGCAAACTCTTTCATCACCTTTCGGTAAACATCACGCTTGAACGACACGACTTGCCGAACAGGATACCAATAACTGACCCAACGCCAGTCATCAAATTCAGGATGACCGGAAGAATTCAGATTAATGGCGCTTTCCTGACTCTTGAGCATCAACAAAAACCATTTCTGTTTTTGCCCGATACAGACAGGTCTACTGTCTTGCCGTACCAAACGTTTGGGCAAACGATACCTGAGCCAGGATCGTGTTGAAGTGAGGATTTGTACATGTTCGGGCCTCAGGCCCACTTCCTCGTATAATTCACGGTACATGGCATCTTCGGCAGTTTCGCCGTCATCCAGGCCCCCTTGGGGAAATTGCCATGAATGTTGTCCAAATCGTCTGGCCCACATGACTTGGCCATAAGCGTTACAGATGATGATGCCCACATTTGCGCGAAAGCCGTCGCTATCAATCACATGGACTCCAAAGTACATAAATCGTAATAGAAGGATTGTTTCACAAAGCCAAGCTGGCAGCAAACCCCTATTTGCTGGACTTCTTTGGATAATTCTCTGTAGTAAGCACTCTTATCAACAGAGCATGTATTGCAAATCCGATTCTATCCACAAAATCTGTGGATATGTCTGTAGGCAAGTAACGGGAATCATTGGAAATGTTCAATATTAGTTCAGATCGATGTAGATCAATCATTCACCACAACTATTTTATCTATTTGTTTTTATTAAATTAATAAATCAAAAACCGAAGAGCGCATGACTAAGCACACAGGATCGCACAAAAATGAACCAAGTGGCAGACAACAGACTTTGTCTGGTCTTAACGCTCAGTTTTATGCACATCCCTGCACATGGGTGATGGAAAATAATCGGGAAATGTGACGATTTTTTCCGTTGACTCAGGGGGTTTTCTCCAGTATTGGCGGTGCTGCTTGACAGTTATCCCATAAATCTGTGGATAAATGTGTGGGGAATAATGGGGAAATACGCGAGTAACTTTCAAGTAATTGCGAGCTGTCTAAATTCATTTTTGAAAAATAAAATCAATACAACAAGTTAGTAGATACAACTATCAAAAAACTTATCCAAGTCGAAGATGAGGTCAAAAATGCAGCAATATTGATCTTATCCCCAAAGTGGGTAGAATCCGCTCCATGAACACTCCCCTCCCCCCTCAAAGTCTCGATGAATTGCTGCGCCGGGCCAAAATGATGGCAGGCCTTTCCCTTGGGCAACTCGCAGCAGGGCTGGGCTGGCCAGTCCCCGCAAACCTGAAGCGGGATAAGGGCTGGATAGGCCAGCTGATAGAGCAAGAGCTGGGCGCCACCGCAGGCTCAAGACCCGAACAGGACTTTCTGCATCTGGGGGTGGAGCTCAAAACCATTCCCATCGATCGCAGCGGTAAGCCGTTGGAAACCACCTATGTGTGTGTTGCTCCCTTAATGGATACCCATGGGCTGCGTTGGGAGCAAAGTCTGGTAAAGCACAAACTCGAGCGGGTACTTTGGGTTCCGGTGGAAGGCGAACGAGACATTCCGGTTGCCGACAGGCGCATAGGCACCGCTATTTTGTGGCAACCCACGCCACAACAGAGTGCATCGCTTCGCCAGGACTGGGAAGAAATCATGGAGTTCATCGCCCTGGGTAAGGTGCATCGCCTCAGCGCAAGACACGGTGAGGTGTTACAGCTTCGTCCCAAAGCGGCCAATGCTGCTGCCAAAACCGAGTGCATTATGGAAGACGGCACCGTCGGACTGACCAATCCCCGAGGCTTTTATCTGAAGATCCCCTTCACTCAAGCCATACTGCGCCAGGCTTTTGACTACTAGCCGTCATCGAATCGACACCTGAATTGATTCAGATCACGTTAAGGGCTGGTAATGAGGCATAGGTTTTCTATACACTAGCTCCTTCTTCGTAAAGGCTAATTTTTCGGGTTTTGAAGCTGCAGTGAGAGCGATTCGTCAGGCAAAAAAGCTGTTGTTTGCCATCCTGGCCTGGGGCATCGCCATGGCCGCCTTTGTCTTCTTTCGTTATGCGCAAACGCAAGACCTGCCCCAATGGGCGGTTGGCTCCGCCGATCTCGCGACTCTGGCCATCTACATGGGGATCATCTTCGGCAGTCTGCATTGGATGTCTAATCTCATTGCCGATTTCAGTGCCATTAATCGCCTGCCGTATCTGTTTTCTGTGCTGTTCAAGGGACTTTTCCTGCTCCTTGGCGCCACGACCCTCGCCTATATCACCCAATTTCTGAATATGTGGGCCATCGAAAACCACATGACGACGCTCAGGCAGATGCTGACTGTTCATGTACTTTACAGCCCATCCTTTCAGGCACTGATTGTCTATCTGGTGGTGGTGCGGATGGGGCTTGCCTTTATTGAGCAGATGGCACTGCTGGTTGGTCCCAGAGTGCTGTTCAATATCGGCCTTGGCAAATACCACAAGCCCAGATACGAGCAGCGGCTATTCCTCTATCTGGACATGGTCGCCAGCACCACCCACGCAGAATCCCTCGGGGATTATCGCTTCAGTCGCCTTATTCAGGACAGCTTCAGCCTGCTGTCAGACACAGTGGCCAATAACGAAGCCGAGATTTACCGCTATATGGGCGATGCTGTGCTGATCCACTGGCCGCTGAATGAAGGGATACAGAAAGACCGCTGCATGAACATCTATTGGGAGTTCAGTCAGCAACTGAATTGGCAGCGGCAGTATTTTGAAGAGCATTATGGCTTTGTGCCCAAGTTCAAGGCGGCGGCACATTGTGGTCAGGTCGTAGCGGCCGTTGTCGGAGTGCAAAAGCAGGAAATCAGCTTCTTCAGTGATGTACTCAATACCCTCGCCAGACTCCAGGATCAGTGCAATCCACTGGGGCAGAGAATGCTGATTTCCGGTGCGCTTGCGGCGCGGCTCGATAATGATGACAGTGATTACCAGCTGAGCTCCCTCGGACCGGTAAAGCTCAAAGGTAAACAACACTCCATTGAAGTCTTTGGCGTAACACCAAAGCGGGGCGACTAACGTCTCGCCCCTTCATTCTGGTTGCGTGCTCAGCCCTGCCTGGATTCGCCACCGAGCAACTTTTCGATTTCCAACCCCAGTGTTCTGAACGTTCGGATGCGGCTGGTCGTTTGACGCCACACCAACCCTATATCGCGATAGGGTGCACTGCCCGGTGGGTCCATCACCGCGAGTTCAGTGTCTTTGAGGATACCCGCATCAATGGCCATTTGTGGCAGGAAGGTGGTGCCCAGCTTACTGTTTACCATTTGCACCAGGGTGTGCAGACTGGTTGCAGCAAAGGGATTAATCTTGTTGGAGTCGCCCAACTGACAGGCACTGATGGCATGACCCGTAATACAGTGTTCATTCTGCAGCAGAAAAATACTTTCGTCCGGTAACGCCTGATAGTCCACCGGCTGATGCACTTCATGGGACAAGTCTTTGTGCATCACCATCTTGAACGGGTCCACACCAACTTTCATGCTGTGAAATCCTGAAGTATCCACAGGCAAGGCCAACAACAGTAAATCCAGTTCACCTTTACCAAGGGCATCGAGCAGGCGCTCGGTGGTGTCTTCTTTCAGCAGTAATACCATGTTGGGATAGTGCTGCTGACAGTGACGCACCACCCGGCTCAGTAGAAAAGGGGCTATGGTGGGGATACAGCCCAAACGGATTTCCCCGGTCATGGGTTCGCCCTGATTGCGCACCAACTCCACCAAATCATCCACATCGGTCAGAATTTTGCGGCAGCGGCCAACCACTTCTTCACCGATGGCCGTAAACATAAATGACTTATGATCGCGTTCAATCAATTGATGTCCCAGTTGCTCCTCAAGATTTTGAATACCACTGGAGAGGGTCGACTGACTGACATTACATACCTTGGCGGCGCGATTAAAATTCTGTTCCTGATAGAGATTCACCAGATAATAGAGATTTTTAAGGCTGGGAAGATGTTTCATTTTACCGATTACCGCCGCTTGGATGGATTGATAGGACACTTTGCACTTTAACACAGGCTTTACCTGAGTTCATAAGGTCCACACGCGGATATGTGAGCAATATCTGCACAAGTGAGGCACTCACAGGGTGTCGCTATACCCCAAGGCCATGCAGCAGAAGCGGGGAGCACGGTAAAAGCTGAGTTTCCGTTGACTAAATGCGGGTTCACCCGCATCGGGGAACGCAGTCTCACGAAAGACAAAAGGCCTTAATCAGCAAAGCGGGATCAGATAGATAAAGTGATAATCCAAAGGGGGAACGCGGAAAAACGAGTGCAAGACAGGAAAGAGAACATAGAGGAAAGATTACCGGCGCAGACCAAGTATGCCTGACGCCGGTGGCAGCTCCTATCAGGCTTTTGCCTGCAGGAAGGCTTTCAGTGCAGCGAGATCGTCAAAGGCATGGGTGGCAATCACATCCAGCCACTCGACATGGCCGGCTTCCCAGCCATCGTCATTGCCGTGCTGCAGCAATTGAGCATATTGCTGGATGCGCTTCAGGCCAACACTGCCAGCCGCACCTTTAAACTTGTGAGCCTCAGAGCAAAGGGTGTCCTTATCGCCGGCTTCTTTTGCCTTGACCAGGTTGCCCACATATTCGGGCATCAGCTGCTCAAACAGCACCACACTCTTGAGCAAGGTTCCGGCCCCAATCGCACTGCAATATTGTTCAAGAGTGTTCAAATCCAAAATCTCGTCCAGTGCAGCAGTTGCCATCAAGGCCCCCTTAACAGTCATAAAATGGTCCACATCGGCAGTCAATTGCCGACAATACTATCGCACATAATACCTTCTCTGCCCCACGGTGCAACCGTATGGCGTTTCAGCCATGTGGATATTTTCTAATTTCAACAAATAATTAACCTCTTGTTGCCGTTGGAGAGGCTTAAGAAACTTACGTATTTTTATCATTGAGGTAAGGATATTCAGTCAAACAGCCCTGGCCACCCGTTCGTGCCAGACTGCTGCAAATGGCCCCCATCCCCAACCATTTATGACCACACCAATCGGGTGCCAATAACAAAGGCGGCCTGGCGTGGGCCGTAACCCGGTGTAAAATAATGTCTGCCGGAGTGCGTTGAATAAGACGCACCGCGGCGTTCACGTAATCATCCAAACTCAAGGTATCGAGCCTTCCTGCCCGCCACTGCCTCGCCATGATGCTGCCTTCCACTATATGCAGTGGATGCAGCTTGAGGCCATCGACTCCAAGTGCCAGCACCTGCCGGTGTGATTCGACGAAATCCTCTGACGTCTCTCCGGGCAATCCCAGGATAAGATGGGTACACACCTTGATGCCCAGCCTTCTGGCCCGGGTCACGGCATCAGCATATATGGCAAAATCATGGCCCCGATTGATTCTTTTCAGGGTGTCATCCCGGGCGGTCTGCAGCCCCAAATCCAGCCACACATCGATCCCCTGCTGTTGATAGTCGGCCAACAAATGCAGCACCGCATCAGGAACACAGTCAGGGCGTGTTCCCACAAAGAGTCCCGCCACATTCCCAATCGACAGCGCCTCATCGTATCTGCGCTTAAGTACGGCAACCTCATCGTAGGTACTGGTGTAAGCCTGAAAATAAATGAAATACAGCGCATCAGTTCGCCCGGCCATCTGCCGCTTAAGCTGCGATGGGATATCAAACTGCTGGCCATCGTCGGCGTTGAAAGAAGGCACATGGCAAAAAGTGCAGCCACCAATGCCGAGACTGCCATCGCGGTTTGGGCAGGTAAAATGCGCATCCAGGGTCAACTTGCGTACCCGCTTGCCAAACCGAAGACGGCAGTCATTGCCGAAGGTGTTTACCAGCGCATCCAATGTGGGCGTTACGCTAACCGGTTGAGACACAGGCCCCTCCATTAGAAAGAAAGCGCCAGTATGGACCCGTGGACTCGGTAACACCCGGATCCAGGTCAAAGGGACTGCCTTTTTCCCATTTTTGCTGCGCCAGTCATCTTTATGGCGAACAAAACAGGATGTTAGTCACAGTTTTTGAATAGTTAATCAATGGCATTTATTTAAAAACAAGCTACTGTGCCTGCAAAAAAAATCACTATTTGCAAACGCCAAACAATCGCCACCCCTGTTACACAATCGTAAATCAAAAAATAACACAATTTTAAAATTGCTATAATTCATAATGTTATACAACACTTTCACCAGTTGACGTTAACGTAACCCAATTATCAAAACTGTATGAAACATGATTTTTTACCCATGTTTTATGCAATCTTTAAGTTTGACCTTTGTAAATTCTCAGGATAATTTGGGAGATTCGGGTGCATATCTATCATTGTCATTTGCGTGATTCCCCGAGCAGTATCAGTCACAGGTTTTCAGGTGGGGAATTAGTATGAGCTTGTATCATCCCAGTTTTGAGCGGGACAATTGTGGATTTGGTCTGATTGCCCAGATGGACGGCGAAGCCAGTCACCGTATTGTGCGTACCGCCATTACCGGACTGGATCGCATGAAGCACCGCGGCGGCATTGCCGCAGATGGTCGCACGGGTGATGGTTGCGGCCTCCTGATGCAATTGCCCATCAAGTTTTTCGAGTCGATTGCCGCCGAAAATGACTGGCACCTGTCGCGCAAGTTTGCCGTCGGCATGTTCTTTTTAAGTCAGGACGAAGAAAAAGTCGCTGCCGCACGCTTTGTGCTTGAGCGCGAGCTTGAAAAAGAAACCCTCTGCATCGCCGGTTGGCGTGAGGTGCCTGTTAATCCCGATGTGCTGGGTGAAATAGGTAAGGCCAGCCTGCCACGTATCGTTCAGGTACTGATTAATGCGCCCATTGGCTGGCGTGAAAAAGACCTCGAACGTCGCCTCTATATGGCCCGTCGCCGCCTCGAGCAGCAAATGACTGCCGATCCCGACTTCTATGTGGCCAGTCTTTCTGGTCAGGTGATTGTTTATAAAGGCCTGATGATGCCAGCGGACCTGCCCGCCTTTTATCCCGATCTGGCCGATTTGCGTCTGGAAAGTGCTATCTGTTTGTTCCACCAGCGCTTTTCAACCAATACTTCTCCCAAGTGGCCACTGGCTCAGCCTTTCCGCTATCTGGCGCACAACGGTGAAATCAACACCATTACCGGCAACCGCCAGTGGGCCCGCGCCCGCGCGTACAAGTTCAATTCGCCGCTGTTGCCCGATTTGCAGCAAGCCGCCCCCTTTGTAAACGAAACCGGCTCTGACTCATCCTCTTTGGATAACATGCTGGAAATGCTGCTCTCCGGCGGAATGGACCTGTACCGTGCCATGCGTTTGCTGATTCCGCCCGCATGGCAAAGTAACCCTGAAATGGACGAAGAGCTCAAAGCCTTCTACGACTTTAACTCCATGCATATGGAACCCTGGGATGGACCGGCGGGTATAGTCATGACCAACGGCCGCCACGCCGCCTGCGCGGTGGACCGTAACGGCCTGCGTCCATCCCGTTATGTGATTACCAAGGACCGCATACTGACCCTGGCCTCTGAAGTGGGTATCTGGGATTACCAGCCCGACGAGGTGGTGGAAAAGGGGCGCGTTGGTCCGGGTGAGCTTTTGGTGCTCGATACCCTAAACGGTCGCCTGTATCAGTCATTCGAGATTGATAACGACCTCAAACGCCGTCATCCCTATAAAGAATGGATGGCGAAGAACAGCCGCACCCTCAAGAGTGCGGAAGAGATGAGTAGCGAGCAGCACGGCGCCAGCGAATTCAGTCGTGATACCCTGCTACAGTACCAAAAGCTGTTTGGCTACAGCCGTGAAGAACTCGAACAGGTTATTTGGGTACTGGCAAGCCAGGGTGAAGAGGCCGTGGGCTCCATGGGCGACGATACCCCCATGGCGGTGCTGTCCAACAAACAGCGCTCACTTTACGACTACTTCCGCCAGAAATTCGCCCAGGTGACAAACCCGCCCATCGACCCACTGCGTGAAAAACACGTGATGTCGCTGGCCACCTGTGTGGGCCGTGAGCAGAACCTCTTCAATGAAACCACAGGCCACGCCTACCGGGTGATGTTCAACTCGCCTGTTTTGCTGTTCAGCGATTTCAATCAGTTGATGTCCCTCGATAAAGCCTATTACCGCGCCAATATCGTTGACCTCAACTACGACCCGGCAGAAGGGCTTGAAGGCGCCATTCGCCGCATCACAGATGATGCCGAGCGTCTGGCCCGCACCGGCACTACGCTGCTGGTGCTGTCTGACCGCGCCGTGGCCAAAAACCGTCAGGTGATCCCGGCCGCCATGGCTGTGGGCGCCGTGCAGCAGATGCTGGTATCCAAGAGCCTGCGCTGCGACACCAACATTATCGTGGAAACCGCCTCTGCCCGCGATCCACACCACTTTGCGGTGTTGCTGGGCTTTGGTGCCACCGCCATCTATCCCTACCTGGTGTATGAATCCATTGCCGACCTGGCCAAGCGCAATGACAGCGCCGACGACATGGTGGCCTTGATGCTGAACTTCCGTTACGGCATCGAGAAAGGACTGCGCAAGATCATGTCCAAGATGGGTATCAGCACAGTGGCTTCATACCGCTGCAGCCAGCAGTTCGAGGCCATAGGTCTGGCCCGCGATGTCATTGAACTCTGCTTTAAAGGCGTGGTGAGTCGCATCGAAGGGGTGAGCTTTGATCACCTTGCCAAGGACCAGCATAAGCTGCATCAGGCCGCCTTCCGCCCCCACGTTTCCTTGCAACAGGGCGGTTTGCTCAAGTACGTCGAAGGCGGTGAGTACCATGCCTTCAACCCTGATGTGGTCAATACGCTGCAGGCTTCACTCATCAGTCGCGACTACAGCAAGTACAAGGCCTTTGCCAAGCACGTCGATGAGCGTCCGGTGGCAATGCTCCGGGATCTGTTGGGCGTAAAAGGCACCCTCGATGCCATTCCCGCCGACACGGTAGAAGCCGCAGCCAACCTGTATCCCCGCTTCGACAGCGCCGCCATGAGTATCGGTGCCTTAAGCCCCGAAGCCCACGAAGCGCTGGCCATTGCCATGAACCGCCTCGGCGGCCGTTCCAACTCAGGGGAAGGCGGCGAAGACCCGCGCCGTTTCGGTACCGAGAAGAACTCCGCCATCAAGCAAATTGCCTCTGGCCGTTTTGGTGTCACCGCCCATTACCTTATCAATGCCGAAGTGCTGCAGATTAAAGTGGCTCAGGGGGCTAAACCCGGCGAAGGCGGTCAGCTGCCCGGCCACAAGGTGAGCGTGGAAATTGCCGGTCTGCGTTATGCCCGTCCGGGCGTGACCCTGATTTCGCCACCGCCGCACCACGACATCTATTCCATTGAAGATTTGGCGCAGCTGATTTTCGATTTGAAGCAAATCAACCCCAAGGCCCTTATCAGCGTAAAACTGGTATCAGAGCCGGGCATTGGCACCATCGCCACGGGTGTTGCCAAGGCCTATGCCGACATGATTACCGTGTCCGGCTATGACGGTGGCACCGGGGCAAGCCCCCTCACCTCGGTCAAGTATGCCGGCTCGCCTTGGGAGCTGGGTCTGGCAGAGGTGCATCAGGCTCTGGTGGACAACGGCCTGCGCCACAAAATCCGCCTGCAGGTGGACGGCGGCCTCAAAACAGGTACCGACGTTATCAAGGCCGCATTGCTTGGCGCCGAGAGTTTTGGCTTCGGCACAGTGCCTATGATTGCGCTGGGCTGTAAATATCTGAGAATCTGCCACCTGAACAACTGCGCCACCGGCGTGGCAACCCAGGATAAAAATCTGCGCGATAAACACTTCCACGGCTTGCCTGAGCGGGTGATGACTTACTTCGAATTTGTTGCCGAAGAAGTCCGTGAGTGGATGGCCAGGCTGGGTGTTGCAAAGTTTGAAGATCTGGTAGGTCGCAGCGACTGGTTGTACGCACTGGCGGGACAAACCGAGAAGCAACATGGTCTGGATCTGTCCCCCATCCTGTATCAGCCACAGGTACGCGCTGGGTCATCCAGAACCTGGAAAGAGATAAACCCACCGACGGATACCGGTGAGCTGAACCAGCGTCTGCTGAAAGATGCCGCCGATGCCATCAGCCGCGGCGAAGGTTTCAGCGCCGCCTACAGCATCAACAACACAGATCGCTCAGTGGGCGCCGCCCTCAGTGGCCACATCGCTGCCTGCTGTGGTCTCAAGGGCACCAAGGCGCCGGTCAGCCTGTCATTTAACGGCACCGCCGGCCAAAGTTTTGGTGTGTGGAACGCCCCCGGACTGGAAATGAGCCTGTGCGGTGATGCCAACGACTATGTGGGCAAGGGGATGTCCGGCGGCAAGCTGTCCATCTACCCGCCACTTGGCAGTGCCTTCCAGAGCGAGCGCACCGCCATCGTGGGCAATACCTGCCTCTATGGCGCAACCGGCGGCCAGTTCTTTGCTGCGGGCCAGGCGGGTGAACGCTTCGGTGTGCGCAACTCAGGCGCCGTGGCGGTGGTAGAAGGCCTTGGCGACAACGGCTGCGAATATATGACCGGCGGCATTGTGGTGGTATTGGGTAAAACCGGGGTGAACTTTGGCGCCGGTATGACAGGTGGCTTTGCCTACGTGTTCGACCAGTTCGGCCGCTTTGGCCGCAGGGTAAACACCGAAATGGTCGACACCCAAAAGGTGGAGTCAGCCATTCACCAGAAACACCTCAAAGGCCTGATAGAGGCCCACGTCAAAGAGACCGGCAGCGAACATGCCCGGGCGATTTTGAGTGACTTTGATAACTGGCTCGACTGCTTCGTGCTGGTCAAGCCGAAGAATGTAGCGGTGGCCGATCTGCTCAAACTCGAGCAGCCAAGCCCTGAACTGGCAGTAAAGGCGGGGTAACAGCAAGATGAGTAACGACTTTCAGTTTATTCAGGTAGGCCGCAAAGATCCGACCAAGCAGCCCATTAAGCTGCGTGCAACACAGTTTATTGAAATTTATCAGCCTTTTACTCAACCACAGGTCAACGAGCAGGCAGACCGCTGCCTGGACTGCGGTAACCCTTACTGTGAATGGAAGTGCCCGCTGCACAATTACATTCCCAACTGGCTGAAGCTCGCCAAACAGGGGCGCATCATGGAAGCGGCAGATCTGGTCCACGAGACCAACACCCTGCCGGAAATCTGCGGCCGGGTTTGCCCCCAGGACAGGCTCTGTGAAGGCGCCTGTACCCTGAATGATGATTTTGGCGCCGTAACCATAGGTAACGTCGAGAAATACATCACAGATACTGCCCTCGCCCAGGGTTGGCGCCCTGATATGAGTAAGGTCACGCCCCGCAAAGAGCGGGTGGCGATCGTCGGTGCTGGCCCGGCGGGCCTTGGCTGCGCCGATATCCTGGCCCGCAACGGCATCAAGGCAGTGGTGTTCGACAAATATCCACAAATCGGCGGCCTGCTGACCTACGGTATTCCTTCATTCAAACTGGATAAGTCGGTGATGCAGACCCGCCGAACCGTGCTGGAGGGTATGGGCATCGAGTTTCGTCTGGGCGTTACCGTGGGCAAGGACATCGCCTTCGCCGACCTGCTTAAAGACTATGACGCCGTATTCCTCGGCATGGGCACCTACAGCGCCATGAAGGCGGGGCTGCCCGGTGAAGACGCCGACGGTGTGCTACAGGCATTGCCCTATCTGATTGGCAACACCATGTCGCTGCTCGGTCAGCAAAGTGAACAGAACCCCTATATCGACCTGGCAGGTAAAAAAGTCGTGGTACTGGGTGGCGGTGACACCGCCATGGACTGCGTGCGTACCGCAGTGCGCCAGGGCGCGCGCGAAGTGACCTGTGCTTACCGCCGCGATGAAGCCAACATGCCCGGCTCCCGCCGCGAGGTGCAAAACGCCCGCGAAGAAGGGGTGAACTTCCTGTTCAACCGTCAGCCTGTTGCCATCAAGACCGAAAACGGCGCCGTGGTGGGTATCGAGTGCATCGAGACCCGCATGGGTGAACCCGATGCCAATGGCCGCCGCTCTGCCGAGCCCGTTCCCGGCAGCGAACAGCTCCTCGAAGCCGATGCCATCATCATCGCCTTTGGCTTCCAGCCAAGTCCTGCCCCCTGGTTTGCCGATTTCGATATCGCCCTGGATGACAAGGGCCGGGTCAAGGCCAGCAAAGCCGATGACAATCCATTCCAAACCAGCAATCCCAAGGTGTTTGCCGGTGGCGACATGGTCCGGGGCTCAGACCTGGTGGTCACTGCCATCGCCGAAGGCCGCGAAGCCGCGCTCGGGATCCTCAACTATCTGGAATCGGCCAAAGCCTGATCCCAACAACAAGTTGCTTGTGTCTTGCGCATCCAAAGGTTCGCCTGAGGATGCGCTTTTTTATCTCTGCAGCTTGCCTGTGTGCCGGTCAGTCGACTGTGGTATATTGGCTGCCATTCTCTAAAGCAGTTCAAAGGCAAGTTTATGAAAATTGGTATTATCGGCGCCATGGAGCCCGAAGTTGCTCACCTTATTGCTTCTCTGGAAAACCCAGTTGTAAGCCAAATAGCCGGCATCGAATTCACCCAGGGTGAACTCAATGGCAAGCAGGTCATAGTGACCCGCTCCGGTATAGGCAAGGTCGCAGCAGCGCTCGCCACCACCCTGCTTATCGATAAGTTTGCTCCCGATTACGTGATTAATACCGGCTCAGCCGGTGGCTTTGTGGACAGCCTGACCATTGGTGATGTGGTGATTGGCAGTGAGGTGCGTTACCACGATGTGGACGTGACGGCTTTTGGCTATGAAATCGGCCAGATGGCGCAGCAGCCGGCCGCCTTTGTGTGTGATGCCCACCTGGTAGAAGCCGCTAAAAATGCCGTGGCGAAACTGGGTGAGGTAAAAACCGTAGCAGGCCTTATCTGTACCGGTGACAGCTTTATTTGCGACCCGGTCCGTACTGCAAAAATGCAGGCAGATTTCCCCACCATGGCCGCCTGTGAAATGGAAGGTGCCGCCATCGGTCAGGTGTGCCATCAGTTCGCCACCCCATTTGTGGTGATCCGCTCTCTGTCGGATAATGCCAACAACGACAGCCCGGTCGACTTTGAGTCTTATCTGGTGAAAGCCGGTCATCACTCTGCTCTGATGGTCATGGCGCTGATTGAAGGCCTGTAAATGACCGAAAGCCAGTTTGTCAGCCAGCTGATTGCCCTGGATGGAGCCCTGTTTGAAGGCTTCCTTATCATCCTGTGCGCGCTGCCACTGGCACGACTGGCTCCTTTGCCGAGGGAAATGCAGCCACTGGTGTGGTTTGGCGTGCTGGCAAGAGAGCTTGCCCGCAAAGTGAATCACCCATCGCGGGGACCGCGCCAACAGCTTATTGCCGGTATTATGGCGACAATACTGCTGGTACTGCCCTTTTGGCTTATCATCGCCTTTTTGCTGGACTTGGCAGCCTTTCCCTGGTTTTTCGAGTTTTTAATTCTCTACCTCTGCCTGTCGGATGCCAGTTTTGCCCAGGTCGCCGAAGAGGTGCAGCGGGCACTGGGCCATGGCGATAAAGACAGGGCCAGAAAGCTGCTGAGACAGTACCTGTCACGGGATACCGCTGAGCTATCCGAGGCAGGGCTTGCCAAGGCCACCATCGAAAAGCTGGTCACGGCCCCCATCTACGGCACAGCAGGGGTGGTGTTTTTCTATGCCCTGGCCGGTGCGCCCATGGTGCTGCTGGTGCGAATGCTCAAACAGCTGGAGTTGGTGTGGCCCCCCATGTCACCGGATTTCCGTGCCTTTGTCGCGCCGGTTAATCTACTGGTCTCGGCACTGCTTTACATTCCTGCCTGGCTATGGAGCCTGACACTGGCCATTGTTGGCGGCCCCAGCGGTTTTAAGGCCCTGCTAACCCCCAGACGCTGGCAGCCCCTGTCCAATCCCATGCGGGCGGCATATGTTGCCGCGACAGTGCTGAACACAGAGCTTGGCGGACCACACAAATACCGAGGCAACCGGGTTGCCGTAGATAAGGTCGGCAAAGGCCCCTTGCCCGATACCGCCAAAATCGGTGAAGCCATAAAATTGTCCAACCGTGCCTGTTTCAGCTGGTTGGCCTTTCTGCTGTTTTTACCCCTTGCATGGACCCTGCTCAGATACAGCCAGACGCTGTAATTTGGTAGCCAACGCACTATAATGGCTCGCCTCAGGGGAATCTCTCCACTTTCCATAACGGGCACTCAACGTGTTAGAACAACTGCATATCTCGCTGACAACACCGGCGCTGCTTTTTCCGGCCATTTCATTACTGCTGCTGGCTTATACCAATAGGTTCTTTTCACTGGCCGCACTGATACGAAGCCTCTCCAGTGGCAAAGAACCCGTGCATCAGAACCAAATCACCAATCTGAAAAAGCGAATTGTGATTATCAGACGCATGCAGGAAGCGGGCGTCAGCAGCTTTGCCCTGTGCGTGCTGTGCATGATTTTTATCTACATTGGCATGAATAAAACCGGCTCACTCATCTTCGGTGCCAGCCTGCTGCTCCTGCTGTACTCGCTGATCCTCTCGGTTGTTGAAATTCGCATCTCGGTCGATGCGCTCAATATCCACCTGAAAGAGATGAGCGAATGAGCTGGTTTTACTTTTTTGACCTTTGCGGCACAGCCGTGTTTGCGCTCACCGGAGCCCTCGCGGCAGGCAGACACAGAATGGACCCCTTTGGCGTGACAGTGCTGGCCGCCGTTACGGCCGTGGGTGGCGGTACGATTCGGGATGCCATTATCGGTGCCACCCCGGTGTTTTGGCTGCGCGACCCCAATTACCTGATTGTCATCCTGGCAACCGTGGGTTTTACCCTGGTGTTTATCCGGCGCCCCCGTAAGGTGCCCCAATACACCCTGCCCATCGCCGATGCGCTGGGATTGGCACTATTTACCGTGATAGGCGCCCAAAAAGCGCTCAGCCTCGGCCTTAATGGCATGTCTGCTGTGATCATGGGCTTGATTACCGGCGTGGGTGGCGGCATTATCCGGGATGTACTCTGTCGCCAAATTCCCATGGTGCTCAGAACCGAAATCTACGCAACCGCCTCCATTCTGGGTGGCATTGCCTATACCCTCAGCCTGCAATTAGGCATGAACAGCCAAACCGCTCTTTGGCTGTCGATGCTCAGTGCGCTGATCTTGAGGCTTGCGGCCATTCGCTGGCACCTTTCATTGCCGGCCTTCGACCTGAAAACCCGGAGAGACTGACTTTTGCGATATCTGGTGTTACTGCTTTATTTTCTGACTTCCTGGGCGACCGCCAGCAGCGGTGAGATGCCTGAAGAACAGCAAATGGCAGTAAACTATATTCAGGCGCTGACAGAGCATGACTACAGCGCCCTCGCCAGATACTACAATCGCGACAGTGTTTTTCAGGACAGAACCGCCGGACGCAAATACAAGGGTGGGCGTTTTATTATCGAATTTTTCGAGCGCGCCCACGCCGGTGTACTGGAATACAACTTCAGCATTGAGCACATGTACAACTCAGGCTCTCTGGTGGTCATGATAGGCAACTACCGTTTCAAGGGGCCGGGAGAGCAATTCGGCAAGCCGGGTAAAATCATTGACGTAGCTGTTCCAGCAGTTACAACCCTGAGATTGGATATGCGCAATCACAGGGTGACCGAACACACCGACCTTATCGACTATCAGACCATGGCCGACCAGTTATCCATGCAATAAACGCCATCTGTTCAAAAGATTGTCTGCCAACAGAATCTTAAAAAACAAAACGGGCGCCTCAGGCGCCCGTTTTGTTTTATGAGGTGAAAGAGCAGTATTAGCTCAGAGTCACCTTGGCAAACTTGCGCTTGCCAACCTGGAATACGGCGCTCAGACCGGCACTGAATACCTGCTTGGCATCTTCCAGCTTTTCACCGTCCATTTTCACCGCTCCCTGCTTAATCATTCGCATGGCATCGGAGGTCGAACCCACGAGACCAGCTTCTTTGAGCAGGTTGGCCACTGCCATACCTTCAGCACCTGCGCTCAGGGTTACTTCTTCGATATCATCGGGGATAGCCCCCTTCTGGAAACGGTCGATAAAGTTCTGATGAGCAGCATCGGCGGCGGCCTGGTCGTGGAAACGGGCAATGATTTCCTTGGCGAGCGCGATCTTGATGTCTCTTGGGTTGGCTCCGGCTTCCACATCGGCCTTGAACTGCTGTACTTCTGCCAATGGGCGGAACGACAACAGATCGAAGTAGCGCCACATCAGCTCGTCTGAAATAGACATCAGCTTACCGAACATTTCATCCGGCGCTTCGCTCACACCTATATAGTTGTGGGCAGACTTGGACATCTTCTTGACGCCATCGAGACCTTCCAGCAGCGGCATCATAATCACTGTCTGCGGCTTCTGACCTTCGGCCTTTTGCAGCTCCCGGCCCATCAGCAGGTTGAACTTCTGATCGGTACCACCCAGTTCAATGTCTGCCTTCAGCGCAACCGAGTCCCAACCCTGCAGCAGCGGGTACATAAACTCATGGATGGCGATGGGCTGACCGCTGCCATAACGCTTTTTAAAATCATCACGTTCCAGCATGCGGGCCACGGTTTGATGGGAAGCCAGGCGGATCATGCCGGCAGCACCAAGCTGCTCAAGCCAGCTGGAGTTGAATTCGATGCGCGTCTTGGCCGGATCGAGAATTTTGTACACCTGTTCCTTGTAGGTTTCAGCGTTGGCCAGAACCTGCTCACGGGTCAGTGGCGGACGGGTACTGTTTTTACCACTTGGGTCACCTACCATGCCGGTGAAGTCACCGATAAGGAAGATAACTTCGTGCCCCAGCTCCTGAAACAGACGCAGTTTGTTCAGAATAACCGTGTGGCCCAGATGGATATCGGGAGCGGTAGGATCGGCACCCAGCTTCACCCGCAGTGGACGGCCCTCTTTCAGTTTCTCAATCAGATCTGCTTCGAGCAGGATCTCGTCTGTGCCCCGTTTAATTTCTGCTAATACCTGGTCCAAATCAGCCATGTTGGCAGCTACCTCTGTGGTTATCCGATTTCAATCAAAGAGACCTATGTTACTTGTTAGCCTGGGCAAATGAAAGTGTGTACACTAGGCCCAATCGACAGGAAATAGGGATTTGGTACCCGGGTCAAATGACAAAGGTTATTACGCTTCTCAAGCTGCTCCCCAAAAAGCATCAGGTCATTCTGAGCATTCTTTTATTGTTAACCACAGTCACCCTGTTTTTCCCCTCTGAGGATGCCGAAGCCTCACGGCAAACCCCAACAGCAAACGACAATATCGATTTTACCCTGCCCTTGTCGCAGCGCACCCCCACGCCGCCGATGGGCCAGGCCGCAGACATAGACATAGCCGCCCCCAATGGTGAGAGCGTGCAGGAAGCCATGCCAAGTGCAAAAGCCAGCGCAACGCCCTCAAACCGCGAGGTAGAGCATTTTGAAGTATCCAGGGGCGACACATTGGCGGCACTGTTTCAGCGTGCCGGACTCTCCAGCCGCGATGTTTACGAAATCACCCGGCTGCCGGAGGCCAAAAACAACCTGCTGAAAATCATGCCTGGGGAAGAAATTGTCATCATGAAAGATGACAAGGGTGAGTTTGCCGAGCTCAGTTACCGTATCGACGGCGTGTCGACTCTCACGGTACAGCGCACCGAATCCGGGTACAGCGAGCGAATCGATGTAAAGCAGCTGACCACGCGAACCGATTTTGCCCAGGGTAAGATTTTCAGCAATTTTTGGACAGCCGCCGTGGATGCTGGCCTTAACAGCGGCCAGATCATGGATTTGGCCACCGTGTTTGGCTGGGACATCGACTTTGCCCAGGATCTGCAAAAAGGCGATACTTTCGCCCTGCTCTATGAAAAACACTATGCCGACGGCGAGTTCGTGCGAAATGGTGCCATTCTGGCGGCTGAGTTTATCAACGATGGCAAACGCTACACTGCGGTGCGCTACGAAGACGGTAACTACTATTCCGAAAGTGGCCAGAGCATGCGCAAAGCCTTTTTGCGATCGCCGGTTGACTTCAATTACGTCAGTTCCAATTTCAACCCCAAGCGCCTGCATCCGGTAACAGGCCAGGTCAAGGCCCACAGGGGCGTTGACTATGTAGCCGCCATTGGCACACCGATTAAAGCCGCAGGCGCGGGCAAGGTGATAGAGGCCGGTTACAATCAGTACAATGGCAACTACGTGTTTATTCGCCATAACGGCACTTACACCACCAAGTATCTGCACCTGAACAAACGCAGGGTGAAAAAGGGTGACTCGGTTAAACAAGGCCAAATTATCGGAACACTCGGCAAAACCGGCCGGGTGACCGGGGCTCACCTGCATTATGAATTTATCGTCAATGGCGTACACAGAAACCCCCGTACGATTGACCTGCCCAAGGCAGAGTCCATTGGCAAGAAAGAATTGGCGAAATTCAGCCGCATCAGCAAGGATTTGATGGCTAAAATTTCCTTTAACAAGCAACAGCAACTGGCGCTGGCGCCAGAGGGCAAACAAACTCCATGAGCCAATCTTTGTTTATCGGACTCATGTCCGGCACCAGTATGGACGGTGTGGACGCTGTCCTGGTGGATTTCGACACTCCATCCCCCAAACTCATTGCCACCCACACAGAAGCCATTCCGGAACACCTGTTCAAAGGGCTGCAGCGTTTATGTCAGCCCGGACAGGATGAAGTAAATCGGCTTGGACGACTCGACCGCAGCGTTGGCAGTCTCTTTGCCAAAGCCGTCAACAACCTGCTTGCCAGCAGTGGCATAGATAAGTCCCAGGTCGTGGCCATTGGCAGCCATGGTCAAACCGTTAGGCACATGCCCAACCTCGAGGTGGGGTTCACTGTGCAAATCGGCGATCCCAACACCATTGCCGCCGAAACAGGTATCGATGTCATTGCTGATTTTCGCCGCAAAGATATTGCACTTGGCGGCCAGGGAGCACCGCTGGTCCCGGCATTCCACCAGCAGATTTTTGCTAAAGCAGATAAACGCCGGGTGATCCTCAACATAGGTGGTATCGCCAATATCACCTGGTTGCCGGGCAATGCAGAGGCTGTACTTGGATTTGATACCGGGCCGGGCAACACCCTGATAGATGGCTGGATACAGCAGGTAAAACAACAGGCTTTCGATCGGGACGGCGCCTTTGCCGCCAGTGGTAAAACCGACAATACGCTCTTGGCCCAGTTGCTGTCGCATCCGTATTTTATGCAGCCATACCCCAAGAGCACCGGTCGTGAGCTTTTCAATAACGCTTGGCTGGAACAGCAACTGGAAAAGTTTGGCCACCTCGACGAGGCCGATATTCAGTCAACCCTGCTGGACTTAACCTGCCACAGTATCGCGGCGGATATTCTCAAGCTGTCAAACAGTGGCGAGTTGTTTGTATGCGGCGGTGGCGCCCTCAATATTGAGCTGATGAACCGCCTGCAGGCCCTGTTACCCGGGTTTACACTGACTACCACTTCGGTGCTTGGAGTTGACCCGAAATGGGTTGAGGCCATCGCCTTTGCCTGGCTTGCCCTGCGCCACCATCAGGGACTGCCGGCCAACCTGCCCGCCGTGACAGGGGCAAGACGCGAAGCCATACTCGGCGCCCGCTTCCCGGCGGCTTGATAATCCCAATAAAAAACGGCCAATCGGCCGTTTTTTATTTATCTGGCAATATCCGTCATTGCAGCGCAGGATGCCTCAATCGCATCACGTCACGCCTCGGATAGTTCCACGACACCAGTACCAGCTTTTGCTCTTTTTCTACCCACACCATGTTCTCCTGACGGCTGATGCTGTTGGGGGGCAACTCAATCAGCGGCCTGACCTCTGCCCTGGCGAAGTCAAAATAGCTGAGCAATGCCGAGCCCGAATGGCGCTGGCGGAAGAAGACACCGTCATCCGCTACTGTCCAGTTATAGCCATCACTCATCAACTTCGCCCCCAGCACCTGCTCCGGCTTTCCGCCTTGCCATGGCATGCGCCAAAGACCACGTGGCCCGGTGCTGTAGCTGAAGTAGAGCCAATCCCCCAACACCTGAAGACGCCGCACCATAATGGGAGACACCAGAGTTGGAGGTTTGTTGTCCAGATGGAAGCGGGTCAAACCATCCACAGTGCTGGCCAGCAAAAAGCTGTCGTCACCACTCCACTCGGGACGGCCATGGTTGATATAAGGCGACGCCACAACCCGGATGCTGTTGTCGCGAATATCCAGAATATGCAGCTTGTTACCCTCGTGATTGGTATCCGCGGCCACAAAGGCGATACGACTGCCGTCGTGTGACCAGGCGGGCGAAGTGGCCTGACGTTTCAGCGAGGTGTGCATTTGCCGCCGCTGCCCGTCCACGTCCGATGTCCAGATTTCATTGTGCTCTGACTCATTGGACACAAACACCAAGCGCCGGGCCTCGGGTGAATAATCCGCATAACGTTGGCTGAAGTTGCCGTAAATCATCGGAAACGGAGCCTGGGGCACCTCGGCAAATGGATGCATCGACACCAGCTGGCGATGATTATTGTAGTGATAGAACACCAGCTCGTCGGAATCGGGCACAAAGCGGGGGTAGCTTAAACCATCCTGATCCAGTGCCGTGATTTCGCCGGTTTCGGTATCGATAAGATAGCCGCCACGGTTACCCGCCTCTTCGGTGCTGTATACCAGACGCCGCCCGTCTCTGTGCCAGGACAGACCGCGTATATCTTCAATCCCCTGAGTCAGTCGCCGCTCACTGCCGTCGGCAAGCTGGCGTAAAAAAATGTCTTCCGATATATCGCCAAAACGCCTGGCGATGGCCAGAGTTTGTCCATCGGGACTGAAGGCAAAATCTCTGTCGCGGTAGGGGCACTCTGTGTCACAGGACAGGCGCACCGGCTCAGCCTCTTTCTCGGTCAAATCCAGCAGGTATATGCCTGCATTCTTTTGTGGGGCATTGGTGGTGATAAACGCCAGGCCAGTGCCATCAACGGTAAGGTCGATGGCCGTAGTGACGCTGGTGCAGTCGGCAAGGGGAGTGAGCTGACCATCTTTCAGATCCAGCCGGGTTATTTTGCACTCCCCGGCAGAAGCACTGGGGAAATACAACGACTTGCCGTCGTTAGACCAGACGGCGCGCAGCTCATCGGAACTGTCGGGGGTGAGCTGTCTTGGACTGGCATCGGGATGCTCCAAATCCAGCTGAAACAAGCTGCCGTTTTTACCGGGCTGCTGGCCGCCATACACCAAAAAGCGCCCATCGGGGGACACACTGGGGAAACGCTCTGAGCCGCCATCGCTGGTGAGCCTGTCGACCCCAAAGGGGCGGTGCAGCGTGTCCCGGTACCAATGGTGGCCTGCCACGGCCAATACCAATGCAAGCGTCACTGAGCACCCGATTAGAGCCCGGCCAAGGAGCCGACTCTTACGCTCAAGGCGCAATTGTCCATCTTCGGCAGGTAGCTCGAATCTGGGTTCGATACAAAGCCGGTACCCGGTTTTACGGACTGTTTCTATGACCTCTCCCGCGCCAAGCGGTCCGAGTTGCTGCCTCAGGTGCCACACTGCGTTGGTGAGCGCCTTCTCGCCCACGTAGGTATTCCCTTCCCAGATGTCAGTGATCAGCGCATCCCTCGTCACCACCCTGGGATAGTGATGAGCAAGATAAGCGAGCACTTCAACAAACTTGGGCTGCAGGGTGATGCGCTCCTGCACACAGTCGGCAGAGGCGGGAAACTGCAGGCTGTTGTCGCTCGCATCGATACGGCAGCTGCCGAGGTAAAATACGCTCTGTTTGGTCTCAAGCATCACAGGCCATCAGGGTCTTATTGGGGTGTGCTCCATATTAAAAGTGCCCCGAGTGCATGACAAGTGAAAACACCTCAGACAATTTTATCCAACTGATTGTATTTAAATTAAATAGATAAAAAATAGAGATAGAAACAAGCAATAATCGAGGCGCCTTTGATTGCTGCATCCGTCAACATTTTTTACAACCCGGTAATCAATCCGTCTGTGGGATCTTCCATGAAACTCTGCCCCCCGATACCAGCCCTCATAATAAGCAGTCTGCTCTCATTCCCACTCAGCCTGGCCAACCTTGCCCTGGCCGGTGAACAAGTGGCGGGCTATCAGATACCGAGCTCGCCTCTCGCAGCCTTGGTTGAACAGGCCAAACAGAACAAGGTGCTCTTGTCACCGGATGGCTTTTGGTTGTTAAGTTTAAGCCCACAGGGCGCCCCCACCGTCAAGCAACTCGCTCAGCCCATGATGCGTTTGGGAGGAACGGAAATCGACAGCCATGGTCATCTGCCGGGCAAATTACCCACCTTGTACGACGAGCTGAGTCTGAGGCGCGCCAGTGACATGCAGCGTCAATCCATCCCGGGACTGAGCGCATTAATGCCGGTTATGGCGCCCAAATTCTCCCCCGACGGTAAAACCCTGGCCTTGATAAGCCTCGCCACCGACCAGCCGAGATTACAACTGATTGAGCTGGCATCGGGTAAGGTGCAGGAACAGGACTTAAGGCTCAATTTCAGTTTGGGGGTAAATTATCGCTGGCTGCCAGACAGCAGCGCCTTGCTTCTGCCCCTTGTTGTCGGTGAGCATGGTCAGGCGCCCAGTTCGCAAAGCGCCATCCCTGGCATGCCCGCCATCAAAGAGAGTCAACCCAATCAGGTGGCCAAACGTACCCACAGAAATTTGCTGAAAAACCCAGCCGATCACCAGGCCTTTGCACAGCAGGTGTTAAGTCAGTTGGCTTTACTCTCTACAGAAGGTGAACTTCGTCCACTGGGAAGCCCCGTTTTTTTGCTGGATGCCGACGCTTCGCCCGACGGCCGCTTTATATTGGTTGAGCAGCTGACCGAACCCTTCTCAAACAGAGTCCCCTACCGCGGTTTTGCCAAACGCTTCGAGGTTATGAGTCTGACAAGCGGTGATGCCCTTTACCGTGTCCGGGTACCCGGCAGCGATGCTGAGCGGGATGATGCTGATATGCCCGGCCCTGCGCCAAGGCTGTTCCACTGGCAGGGCGAGGCCAACCTGGTGTGGGTCGAGGGACATCGCAGCGAGGCAAAACGTTCAAAGACGCAAGAAACTGACGCACCGGCAAACGACGCAGCAGTACATGAGAGCAGCGACGCGCAAAAAGCTGAAGCCAGCTTCAGGGATACCCTCTATACCCTGAGTCCGCCTTTTACTGTGTCCGCTAAAGTACTGGGGCAAACCCAGTGGCCCATCAGCGCCATCAATTGGCGCGATGATGGCAAGGCCTTGATAAGCCAAATCCGTCGCAGCAAGCAACTTATCAAAGTGAGCCTGCTAAGCCCCGCCACTGCCAATACCGCAACCGCCTGGCAGGACTGGTACCAGATAAGCAGCAAAGATAAATATCAGGATCCGGGCACGCTGGTACGTGACCCTGTGACCCATCTGGTGGCGACCCGAAACGGTGCCATGTATCACTATGGCGATGGTCACTCAGATGACGGTATGCGCCCTTTTTTGGCCACCAGTAAGGCAGGAGAAGCCCGCAGCCTTCTGTGGCAAAGTGCGCCATCGGCGTTCGAGCGGGTGGTGGCACTGGAGTCTCTCTCACCGCTTCAGTTGCTCGTGAGCCAGGAAACACCATTGCAACCACCCCGGCTCTACCGGGTTTGGCCTGAAAGTGGTAAACGCGAACCCTTGATACCACTGGCAAAACGCCAACCCGCCCTCGAAGGCATACAGAAGGAGCATATTCAGTTCAGCCGCGCCGACGGCCAACCCTTGTCCGGCACCCTCTATCTTCCGGCCAATTACCGCCACGGCGATGGTCCGCTGCCTGTGCTGATTTGGGCGTATCCGAGGGAGTATAAGAATGCCGAGGTGGCCGCTCAGGTCGACTTTAATCCACTCTCTTACCCCAGACTGAGTCCGCTCAGTGCTCCAGCCATGGTAGCTGCGGGATTCGCGGTGTTCGACAGGGTGTCGATGCCGATTATCGGTGTTGGTAAAAACAAGCCCAATGATACTTTTCTCGCGCAACTGGTGGCCAATGCCGAGGCTGCCGTCAAAGTGCTGACTGACAGAGGCATAGCCGAACCCGGTCGCATCGCCGTTGGCGGCCACTCCTACGGCGCCTTTATGGTGGCCAACCTGCTGGCACACACCGACCTTTTTGCAACCGGTATCGCCCGAAGCGGCGCCTATAATCGCAGCCTCACGCCTTTTGGGTTCCAAAACGAGCGGCGCAATTACTGGGAGGCCCAGGCGCTGTATCAGCAGATGTCACCCTTTAACGTGGCCGACAAGATAAACGAGCCGCTGCTGCTTATCCACGGTGAAGCGGATGCCAACTCCGGCACCTACCCCATGCAGTCAAGCCGCCTGTTTGATGCAGTGTCCACCCTTGGCGGTCAGGCCCGTTTGGTGACCCTGCCCTTTGAGGGCCACAGCTATCGCGCGCGGGAGTCCCAGTTGCATGTCCTGTGGGAACAGGAAGCCTGGCTTCGAAGCCATCTGTCACCCAAAGAAACGACGGCCGCTGCGGCAGCTCAGCCCCTGTAGATTGGGCCCGGTCAGGATGATTCCCGGGGAATGGCAAACCACAGCACTCTTTTTCCCCGGGTGAACAAATGTTACCATGCGGCCACAATCGGGCCGTGCCTTTTGCACGCTATTTGCCCCACCGAGAGAGTGCTATCCATGACCAAGAAAACACTGGCGCAAATCACCGCCATGACACCCGAAGCCCGCTACGACTATCTGGTTACCGAAGTTAAAGAACATAAGGAAATCTGGACGTTGCAGGATCAGGATGGTTGCGTAATGCTGACCACAGATGACGATGACTGCATCCCAATGTGGCCCTCAGAAGAGGCTGCAGCACTGTGGGCAGTGGACGAGTGGCAGGACTGCGAACCCCTGTCCATCCCACTCAATGAGTGGCTGGAACGCTGGGTAGTGGGTATGCAGGACGACGATCTTCAGGTGGCGGTATTCCCGGTTCAGGATGATTTGGGCGTAGTGGTGCCCCCCTGGGAGCTTGAGAGCCGCCTGCAGCCCAAGACCCGCCACTGATTAAGGGGAAACCATGACAGAGCAGAGCATACCCAAGGCAACGCCCATGCCCAAGCGACTGATAGCATTGATGTTGCTCTATACTGCTGCGGCAGTGAGTGGCATTGTTGCCAAACAGGGCGTGATCTTTTGCCTGTTGACCTTGCTGATGGTGGTGGCGGTGTTTGCCCGCCAACGCGCTGGCTTGTGGTTTCTGAGGGGTTACACCGTGCTGCAACTTGCCATGGTCAGCCTGCTGCCTTTCATTCTGGACCAAGGGGATGATGTGGCCACAGGCCCCAACACCCTGAACCTTGCCGGAATGCCCTTCGAGGCATCGGACTATGCCATTTTTGCCGTCCTGATTGGGTTGTGCATGGTGCAGGTTTGGCTGGTATTTACGCCCAAGGTAGGCAAGTTTTTCAATCGGGCTCAAAACTTCAACCTGATGAGCTGAGGTACCAGCCTGCGAAAGGTTAAGCTACCGAATAGCCAAATAAAAAAGCCGCCCTGGGGCGGCTTTTTTATTTATGGGCAAAACAGCTTACACAGAGAAGCTGGCGCCACAGCCACAGGTGGTGGTGGCGTTGGGGTTCTTCACAAAGAAGCGTGAGCCTTCCAAGCCTGAAGTGTAATCCACTTCACCGCCCATCAGGTATTGCAGACTCATGGGGTCGACCACCAGCTGAACACCCTGCTTTTCCACGGTGAAATCGCCGTCGTTCACCTTTTCATCGAAGGTGAAACCGTACTGGAACCCAGAACAGCCACCGCCGGTAACATAGACGCGCAGCTTGAGTGCATCATTCTGCTCTTCATCGAGCAGAGCCTTAACTTTGGCAGCCGCTGCATCGGTGAAAGAGATGGGCATGGCTACGTCAGTTTGTTCAGTCATTACTACCTCGAACTTCAGATTGCTGCCCGGAATTATCCGTTACCTGACTATTTTGTTCAAGTATTATACCGGGCTCTTTTGTCTCTCCCGTCAGCATCGGCAGGCTGAATTCCTGCTCTGCCAGCGCGGCCTGATTATAACGCCCCTTGGAGACACGTATCTTGGCCTTGATGGTCGTCAGTTGAAACTCTGCCGGGAATGTCACAGGAGTTTCAAGCACCTGGAAGTAACGGAAGTCGAAATTATCAAGCTTGGCTCCCACGTCTTTCAGCTGCAGGCTGGTCAGCTTGTTGTCCACCAACCCCACCAGGGTTAACTCCAGGCTTCCCTTGATGTTTTGCCGCCGCTTTTGCAGTTGGGTTAACACCACCTTGAGCCTTTGTTGCCCCTCAACCGGGGACGCCGTGAGCTCCATTCCGTGGATGGTAACACCTTCGGCATTTTCATTGGGCGCCATCACAGCGCGGTAAAACGCCAGCTCCCGCTCAAGCTCACGCTGTTTGGCGGCCTGTTCGGTGAACATGGCCTGCATCTGGACATTGGCTTCCTTCTCCACGGCCAGCTCCAGATTGCGACTCGCCAGCAGTTGATTCTGGGTTTTCAGCTCCTCGGCCAGTTGCTTGGCCCTGCCGCCACCAAGATTCAACACGGGTTGCTCCATGGACAGGGTCAAATGGTAGCTAAGGGCACCCAGTAAAAACGCGACCAGCATCAACAAAAACAAATACCAGCTCGAAGGGCGGAATTTGCGCTCCATCACTTGCAGCCTATCGAGCCAACGTTGATAATTCGCCATTGAATAACAGCCTCTTAGTAACTTTCGGTCCGCCGGACCGTCGACGGGGCAGAATAACAGCATAAGCATGGCAAAGGCCAGCACCCCGGGGCCTATGCACAGGGCAGGCATGAAGATAAAGACCCGGCTCGAGGCGATGCGTCGACTCGCCCTCAGATATTTTCACACAGAACTCAGAGACAAGCTGTCACAGGCGCGGATCAGTCTGCAACTCTGTGGTTTGGCATTGTGTTTCGCGCTCATTGCCTCACTGGTCATTATTTTGTTCCGCTTACTGCTGGAAGGCGCCAACCACTACTCCGGCATCGAACGTATGGACATGGAGGCCATGGTGTATGACTGGCGGGCGCTGTTGCCGCTCTTGGGGGCTCTGCTGATTTGGCTGGTTGCAACCCTGGGCTCAAAACGTTACCGCCGGATGGGTATCGCCTATGTGCTGCACCGCTTTAAACTGCACTACGGAAAAATTCCGCTGCAATCGGCTCCCGGTCAGTTTTTTCAGGCGCTGATTGCACTTGCCACTAACTTCTCTGTCGGCCGTGAAGGTCCGGCCATTCACCTTGGCGCCGTGAGCGCCAGTGTGCTAGCCGAAAAATTCAAACTGCCCGATAATAGCGTGCGCATCATGTGTGCCAGTGGCATAGCCGCCGGGATTGCGGCCACCTTTAACGCCCCGCTGGCGGCGGTGGTATTTGTATTTGAAGTGGTGGTGCGGGAATACAAAATCCATTACTTCTTTCCTATCATGATTTCGGCCATCTGCGGCGCGCTCTCAAGCCAACTGGTATTCGGCAACGTGCACGAATACGATGCCATTCAGGTGTTTCATATCCCGCTGGATCACTACCCCTTGCTGGCCTTGGGCGGGGTGGGACTGGGATGCGCAGCTGCCGCCTTTAACTGGACCCTGCTCAAGGTAACCGCCACCGGCCAGCACTGGCCCTTAATAGTGCGGCTGCTGTTGGCTGGCAGTATCACTACGGTTGTCGGTATCGCCCTGCCCCAAGCCCTGGGTTCCGGGGATTTGGCCATCAATGCAGTGATTGCCGAAAACCCGGGACTCTTGCTGCTCATCGCCGTGCTCATTGGCAAAATGATTGCCACTATTGCCGCCATTGGTCTTGGCATCCCCGGCGGACTTATCGGCCCGCTGTACGGCATTGGTGCTTTGCTGGGCGGTATTCTCGCGCTTATCAGCGCCATGTTGTTCCCTTCCATTGCACCCTACGTGGGGCTCTACACCGTAATTGGCATGACGGCCATGATGGGAGTGTGCCTGAGCGCGCCGCTGGCGGCCCTGGTGGCGCTGCTGGAACTTACCAACGATGCCTCCATTATTTTGCCTGCCATGTTCGTGACCATTCCCGCCTTCCTGGTGGCTTATCAGTGGTTTCAAACCGAGTCGGTGTTTTTCCGCCAGTTGGACATCATGGGCCTGGGTTACAAGGTGCCACCGGTGAATCAGGGGCTGCAAAAAACCGGCGTCCGTGCCCTGATGGACCGGCGCTTTGTGGTGGTGAAAAACGATGACGAGCTGCTGCTTGAAGTGATGAAGCGTGCCGAGGGTCGTCCTGTGATGGTGCGAAGCGCTGAGGGAGAAATCCAGATGCTGCGCCTGGAAATGCAATCCTTTGAAGACAACACCACACTATCTCGCCAACCGATGCAGGGCTTGCCCGATACCGCCACCTTAAACGAAGCCTATGAGATCCTCTCACCGAAACGGACTGGCGAAGTTTATATTTATCAAGGAGATAAAGATAATCTAGTGGGCGTTATCGGCTGGACCAAACTACAACAGGAAATTCGTTCCGGTCAGGTGTGATGGGCAGCAGGTAATTTAGCTGCTGCCATTTCAAAGCGCTGCCCCTTCTGCTATAGTTGCGCCTCAGCCAAACCCTACATAAACCAGGGGCGGAAAGGCCTTGTCGCCACTCCCTCCCACAGCAATTGGAAAGCCGGCTGATGACTCAGTTCAAAGGATCTCACATCCTCTCCGTAAACCAGTTCAATCTGGACTCCATTCACACTATTTTCAATGTTGCCGAGCGTATGGCGCCCTATGCGTTACGGGAAAAACGTACCCGGGTGTTGGATGGTGCCATATTGGGGAATCTGTTCTTTGAACCCAGCACCCGTACCCGGGTGAGCTTTGGCTGTGCCTTTAACCTGCTGGGCGGCCGCGTGGCGGAAACCGTGGGCATGGCCTCATCTTCCTTGTCCAAGGGTGAATCGCTGTACGACACAGCCCGTGTGCTGTCGACATACTCAGATGTGATTGCCATGCGTCATCCCGATGCCTACTCGGTGCGCGAATTCGCTGAGGGCAGCCGGGTGCCGGTGATCAACGGTGGCGACGGCCCCAACGAACATCCGACTCAGGCCCTGCTGGATTTGTTCACCATCCAGAAGGAGCTCAGCCACGCCGGTATGAGTATTGACGGCATGCACATCGCCATGGTGGGCGACCTTAAATTTGGCCGCACAGTACACTCACTGTCACGCCTGCTGTGTCTGTACAAAAACGTCAGCTTTACCCTGATTTCTCCCAAAGAGCTGGCAATGCCCGATTATGTGATAGCCGACATTGAAAATGCCGGCCATAAGGTCACAATAACCGATCAGCTGGAAGGCAATCTGGACAAGGCCGACATCCTGTACCTGACCCGAATTCAGGAAGAGCGCTTCCCGTCACAGGATGAAGCCAACAAGTATCGCGGCAAGTTCCGTCTCAACCGCAGCATTTACACCCAGCACTGTAAGTCCAATACGGTGATCATGCATCCGCTCCCCCGGGACTCACGTGCCCAGGCCAACGAGCTGGACAATGATTTGAACAGCCATCCTAACCTGGCCATATTCCGCCAGGCCGATAACGGGCTGCTCATTCGCATGGCGCTGTTTGCCCTGACATTGGGCGTGGACTCACAGCTGGAAAAGTACGAGTGTCCGGTTAACTGGTATTCACGCAAGGCTGACTTCTAAGGTCGGCTACTGACTTAAAGGATTGATAAATGACCCGTTCCGAAACCTTGTTTGAACAGGCTAAAAAAACCATTCCCGGTGGCGTTAACTCACCGGTGCGCGCCTTCAATGGCGTGGGCGGTACCCCTCGTTTTATAGAAAAGGCCGATGGCGCATATATCTATGACGCCGACGGCAAGGCCTATATCGATTATGTGGGCTCCTGGGGCCCAATGATTCTTGGCCACAACCACCCATCCATTCGCGAAGCCGTGCTTAAAGCCGTTCACAATGGTTTGTCTTTCGGTGCCCCCACCGAGCTTGAAGTCATCATGGCCGAGAAGGTAATCGAAATGGTGCCTTCCATGGATCAGGTGCGTATGGTGAGTTCAGGCACCGAAGCCACCATGAGCGCCATCCGTCTGGCCCGTGGTTACACCAAGCGCGACAAAATCCTTAAGTTTGAAGGTTGCTACCATGGCCACGCCGACTGTCTGCTGGTAAAAGCCGGCTCTGGCGCCCTGACTCTGGGTCAGCCAAGCTCACCCGGTATCCCGGAAGATTTCGCCAAGCACACTCTCACTGCCGTGTATAACGACCTTGAGTCTGTACAGTCTTTCTTCGACCAGTATCCTGAAGACATCGCCTGTATCATCATCGAGCCGGTTGCCGGCAACATGAACTGTATTCCGCCGGTTCCCGGATTTCTGGAAGGCCTGCGCGCCCTCTGTGACAAGTACGGTGCGCTCTTTATCATCGATGAAGTAATGACGGGCTTCCGTGTATCCAGAAGCGGTGCTCAGGGCCACTATGGCGTGACCCCGGACCTCACCACCCTGGGTAAGGTGATTGGCGGCGGCATGCCCGTTGGCGCCTTTGGCGGCAAAAAAGACGTGATGCAGTATCTGGCTCCTGCCGGCCCTGTGTATCAGGCAGGTACTCTTTCGGGTAATCCCATTGCCATGACAGCCGGTCTGGCGCAGCTCGACGCCCTTTGTGCCGATGGCCTGTATGAAGAACTTGCCGCCAAGACCAAGCGCATCGCCGAAGGCTTCAAGGCCGCTGCCGACAAGCATGGTATCCCGATGGCCATCAACTATGTTGGCGGCATGTTCGGCTTCTTCTTCACCGATGAGCAGCATATCACCCGTTTCGACCAGGTGACCCGCTGTAACATGGACCACTTCCGCGCCTTCTACCACGGCATGCTGGACGAGGGTGTGTATCTGGCCCCAAGCGCTTATGAGGCTGGCTTCCTGTCCATGGCCCACGGTGACAAGGAAATCGAAGAAACCCTGGCCGCCGCTGATCGCGTACTGGCCCGCATGAAGTAACTGCAACGCCCGGATGCTCGCCGTTATCGCGGCACTGCAAAACGAAAGGACGCTATCGGCGTCCTTTTTCATTAGATTCGAATCACAGCAAACCAGACAGGCTCGAAGCAAACAGCGGGGCAATGTGTTCGAAGCAATAGGCTAGCTGCGTTTGCCAGCCACACTGCGCAGTATCAAGAGTGCCAACACGACCTGCGCCACCACAAACAGGTGTTCCTTCATTATCGAAGGATTTTCCATCACCCCGAGGCCCAGCAAGGTCTTGCCGCTGACCACCAGCCATGCCAGCGATCCCAGCAGCAATATGCTCTTCAGCAGAAATTGCATTTTCAGCGACTCCCAATCAATGACCTCAATCTCTCTATGGGCGCGCAAGGTACAGCTTAAAAATCAAACAATCAAATATCTGACAGCATCAATTTGCAATCACTTGAAAGTGCAGCAGAAGTAAAAATTGCCTGCGGTTTATAAGGTACGTTCCTCCGTATCTGCCACAACCTCATCCGTTACAACGAAATAACATTTGGCAAATCAAACTCGCGAATAAGCAGTATATCTGTCCATGCTTCGAGTCAAGGCGTCGCAGGATACAGCACAAACAACCAGTCACTCACAAAGACCCAGGAATAAACTCTGGTTAACCGCCAATTTCCCGTGACAGAGCCCACGATTCTTAGACAAATTGTCTAGTGGTTAACAGTTGCGTTCTCATGGCGGTTATGGTCTGATCCGCACGCCCCTGGCGGCGATAACATAACCGGCTTAATCAATCCTTGATTCAGCTCGTTATTCAGGCCTGTTTACACAGGCGATACGGACCCCGAATCAGCAGTAGGACGTGCCTTTATGCTCCATACCTTTCTGATCATTCTGGCGATACTGGCCTTGCTCAGTATCATCTTTGAAGAAGTGACTCACCTCAACAAAGCCAAAACGACCCTGTTTCTTGGCTGTATTTCCTGGGTAACCCTGTTTATCGCCTCCGGCGGTGGTGAGCATACTGAGCTGGTCGCCCATGAACTCAATGAAAACCTGCTTGAAATTGCCACCCTCTGGCTGTTTTTGATGTCGACCATGACCTTTGTGGCCTACCTCAACGCCAAGGGCATGATCCAGATAATGGTGCAGAAGATATTCCCACAGCGGGTATCGGTGCGGATGCTGATGATTCAGGTGGCGCTGTTCGCCCTTATCCTGTCGGCCTTCTGTGACAACGTAACGGCGACCCTGGTATCTCTGGGTCTGTTGACCACCTTCAAGCTGGATAAGCAAATGCGTCGCCGCATGGCGGTGCTCATTATCTTCGCGGTGAACTCAGGCGGTGTGGCCCTTATCACCGGTGACGTAACCACCCTGATGATCTTCCTCTCCGGCCACGTACACATCTCTGAACTGCTTATCCTCTTTATCCCTGCTGCGGTGAGCGTGTTCCTGTTGGCCATCCTGTTCTCCATGAATGCCAAGGGCGAAGTGAGCACTACCCCCATCAAGCGGGCTTATCAGCCGGTGGACATCGCCATTGCTGCGATTTTCTTTATCACCATCATCATGACCATGGCGCTGAACGTCCTCTTTGGCATTCCTCCAGTGCTGACCTTCCTGACCGGTCTGTCGGTGATGTTCCTCGTGGGCCATACCATTCGCACCGACAAGGAAGAAATCAAGATCCTCGAATATATCCGCCAGGTTGAATACGACACCCTGCTGTTCTTCCTCGGGATCCTGCTGCTGGTTGGTATGCTTAAAGAAATCGGCACCCTGGAGCTGCTGACCCAGGTCTACGCCATGCATGACCCCAATATCTCCAACTTCGTCACCGGTATGGGCTCGGCGATTCTGGACAACGTACCTCTGACCGCAGCGCTTTTGAAGGCAGAACCTGTGCTGTCGACGCCCGAATGGCTGGGTCTGACCTACGCCGTGGGCGTGGGTGGTTCACTGCTGGTGATTGGCTCTGCGGCCGGTATCATCGCCATGAGCAAGGTGAAGGAACTGACTTTCGTCACCTACCTCAAGTACGTACCTTCTTTAATGCTGTCTTACGTGGTCGGCTATGGTCTGACACTGCTGATTGCCTATCAGTTTTATGGCTGATGGCTGTCGGTAAGCAGATATAAAAAAGGCGCCCAAGGCGCCTTTTTTATTGGATGCGACTCACACCAAGCTCGCTGGCATCAGATAGCCGGCACTTTAAACGCCGTGCCATCGATGGAGAGCACCACATCCCGTGGGCGAATTTCCACAATGCTCAGCGAGCCCTTGATGTTATCCCCCTCCTGTAGCTCAGTGCCATCCACATTCAGCCAACGCTGACTGGGATCATTGGAGTACACATGGGCCATGATATTGAATTCAGGCACCTGCAACTGCAGTCCCGCGGGCAAATCACCGTATCTGGGATAATCGGACGTTTGCGGTATGGTTGATACGGGCGCTGGCGTGACTTCCCGGTTTGCCGACTCGGTAAACTCCACCTCTTTGAGCGCGGCTTCAAAGGCCTGCACCAGCGCATCACCACTTAGCGTATTGCTGTCATCGCGAGAGGCAGGCTTGGGTTCAGTGCGTTGCAGGCCAAATTCCGCAGCCGCTTTGTCCACTTCGGCTTGCAGGGCGGCCATCCCCTGATCACGGGGAGCCCTGACATTCTGGCTTTGCGTTAACACCTGTCTTGGGCGCGACTCCTCAATTTGCATCACTTCATCGAAGGCCCGGCGCTGGTCATCTGTGACTCCCGCTGCCATCAAGGCCTCCAATCGTGCAGCCCTTGCCTCAGCGGTTTCTTCAGCCACTTCATAGCTCAGATCTGCATTGGGGTCGACAGCAAGCGGGGCTTGGTTGACCATGCCGTAGTCGGTGTTGAGGTTTACCGGAGCTGGCAGCGCCGCCTTGCCCGCAAGACGCACACCGTTACCCGTGTCACTGCTGGCGGAAATCACCGGCTCAGAAGCGGCTTGTGTTACAGGGGGGCGCACCGACAAGGTCTGGGTAGAGGCTGGATTAGAATGAGACGTGACAGCTTTAGCTGAGCCTGAGGGGCCATTACCGGTACGCGCTTCCCCAGCCTGACTTACCAACGGCAAGCTGCTTTGAGGCGCAGGCTGCAAAATCCAGGAGTTAACTCCCCAGGCCGCGGCTACAGCCAGCGACAGCGCCGCAGGCAGCAACAGCAGTTTTCCCGGCCGGATGGGCGCCTTTTCGGGTCGATACTGTGGGCGCGGACTGGAGACAGGGTCGAAGCCGTTCTCCTGTTGTTTACTTCGCGTTACTGCGTCAAGCAGGATAGACATCAGTACAGCCCTCCCTGCACCAGGCGTGGACCTTCATTGCTCAGGTACAGGTTGAGTTGCTGCAGAGTTTGACTGCCGGCGATACCATCGGCCTTGAGGCCATGCTGACGCTGGAACAACTTGAGGCGATTTTCAAGCTCCGTATCAAATTCATTGACCAATCTTGGGGTGATTTTGTCGACCTTGGCCAAACCATTTTCCAGCCATTGCACCTCTGGCTGTGGTGACGCAATCCCGATTTCCCGAGGGCTGTAGACAGGCGCCTGCCAAAAGAGTTCAAAGGTGCCGGTGAAGTGGCGATTGAACCAGTCCCGGTTAACCCAAAGCTGCTGCTCGGCAAGCTGCACCAGCAGCTCGTCTCCATCCCGCTCAATCACGGTGACGAAGAACTCGCCACCGGCGTCATCCATCATGTAGGCCACCGCCGGATAGTTAAGCTTAACCAAATTAAACCAGGTCCCCTGTTGCTGAAAACAGGACAGCCCTTGCTCACGGGCCGACTCACAGGGACTGAGATCTTTTATCGGCGCCAGGCCCCAGGCGCCGAAGAGAGCAGCATAGGCCGTATCCAAACTGCGGCTTTGTGCCACAGCGTCCGTCAGCACCCGTTCGCGCACTTTTGCCTGACGGGCTTCAAGCTCGGCAAGCTCTGCCCCGGCATCCGTGATGCGGCTGATGGGCGAGCTCTGTGCCAAGACCTGGTTTTGTAGCGTGCTATCCGTGGCAATATCTGCCAAATTCTCCATCGCCGTTTCAGATTGTGCGCCTGAGGTTACCCCAGACGAATCCGGTTGCAAGGGCTCGATCGTGCTTTGATTAACTGTTGCAGTCGGCTGCAACTCAGGCTGCAGCGACTCAGGCGCTGCCTGCACAGGGGCCCCCTGCACAGGTGAGTCCGCAATGGGCAACGCGAGCGATGTGGCCGCCGTCACGGGCTGATTAAGGTAATTAAAGCCATACAGCGCCACGCCAAATGTCAGGGCCGTGGCCAGCGTCATAGGAAGTGGGCGCTCGTACCAGGATGGTCTTTGGGGTTCGAGCCCCAGAACTTCAACTGCAGCCTGACGCACCATCTGCTTATTGATGGGCACCCGACTCTGGGCAAAGCCCGCCATTAGAGCCCTCTCGCACAGCAGATTAATGATCCGGGGAATACCGCCACTGGCCTTGTGCAACGCCTTTATGGCACCTGCGTTGAACAGGGGTTCAAACCTCCCAGCCACCTGCAGCCTGTGCTGCACGTACAGGCCGACTTCTTCTGCGGTAAGGGGTAATAGATGATAACGGGCTGTAATGCGCTGAGCGAGCTGTCTGAGCTCCTGACGCTTGAGGAGTTGTTGCAGCTCAGGTTGGCCAATCAAGATCACCTGCAGCAGCTTTTTGGTATCGGTTTCGAGGTTGGTCAGCAGCCTGAGCTGCTCGAGCACCTCCGCTTTGAGGTGCTGTGCTTCATCAATAATCAGTACTGTATTACGACCGGCGTTGTGGTTCTTAAGTAAAAAGCCACTGATGAGGTCAGTCAGCCGCTTAAGACTGGGGGATTCACCATAGGGGATCTTGAGTTCATCACAAAGGGTTGCCAGCAGCTCAAGTTCGGTCAGGGCCGGGTTCAGGATAAATGCGGTATCAGTTGTATCGGGCAATTGACGCAATAAGCAGCGGGAGACCGTGGTTTTGCCGGTGCCAACTTCGCCGGTGAGCAGCACAAAACCGCCGGTTTCACCAAGCCCATAGGTCAGGTGTGCAAGTGCCTCTCGGTGCCTGTCACTGAGGAACAGATACGTTGGATTGGGTGCAATGGAAAATGGGTTGTCCTTTAACCCATAAAACGCCTTGTACATGCCTTATCTATCCTTCTTGGAAACCGCCCAGTGCCAGCAGCCCTGGCTACCTGAATACAGCGAGTGGAGCCAAGGTAATGCCAGTGGCGGTCAATGTCAAAAAGTCTCCCCGGCCATGAGGCATGGGCCGGTGTTTTATTACCCATCAGCTTATTACCACCAAAAACCAAGTCTGAGTATCGCCCACAGGCTGTCACTGTTATTCCGGTGCTCGTGTTAAGCTAACTGTATGACAGTTGGATGGATAACACATTGAAAACTTATCTGGTAGGCGGCGCAGTTCGGGATTCACTCCTCGGTCTTGACGTCAAAGACAGAGATTATATGGTGGTTGGCGCAACCGTAGAGGAAATGCTGGCGGCCGGGTACCGCCAGGTTGGTAAAGACTTTCCGGTATTTTTGCACCCCAAAACCCAGGAAGAATATGCCCTTGCCCGCACCGAGCGAAAGAGCGGCACAGGTTACGGCGGCTTTGTCTGTCATGCGAGCCCCGATGTCACCCTCGAAGAAGACCTCAAGCGCCGGGATCTGACCATCAACGCAATCGCCATGGCTGAGGATGGCAGTCTGCATGACCCCTGGGGCGGCGTAGCCGACCTTGAAGCAAGGTTGTTACGGCATGTCTGCGAGGCTTTTGTGGAAGACCCCCTCAGGGTGCTTCGCGTTGCCCGCTTTGCCGCCCGTTTCGCGCCTCAGGGATTTACCGTCGCCCCTGACACCCTGGCACTAATGCGCCAGCTGACTGAGAGTGGTGAGCTTTTGTACCTGACCGCAGAGCGTGTCTGGCAGGAGCTGGAGAAGGTATTGGGCTGTGACAGTCCCCAGGTCTTTTTTGACGTGCTAAACCAATGTGGTGCGCTTGAGGTGCTGTTTCCGGAAATCCATGCTTTATTCGGTGTGCCTCAGCCTGAACAATGGCATCCTGAAATTGATACCGGGGTGCACACCATGATGGTGCTGGAGCAGGCAGCCAAACTCACACCCAATAAGCAAGTCAGGTTTGCTGCCCTGGTACATGATCTTGGCAAGGGCGTCACCCCAAAGGCACTTTGGCCCAAACACCATGGCCACGGTCAAAAGGGATTACCCCTCATCAAAGCACTCTGTGACAGATTTAGAGTGCCCTCGGACTATAAAGAGCTGGCGCTTTGGGTGAGCGACGAACATCAGAATATTCACAATGCGTTTGAGCTCAGGGCCGACACTATTCTAAGACTGTTTGATAAATTGGATCTCTGGCGCAAGCCTGAACGATTGCCTCTGGTATTGGATGCCTGCGAGGCCGACATTAAAGGGCGAACCGGATTCGAAAATAACCCCTATCCTCAGAAAAAATATTTATTGGACTGTTATAAAGCGACCCAAAAAATTGACGTTCGGGAAATAATTGACGCGGGTTTTTCCGGGGGTGAAATCAAACATGAATTGGCGAAACGTCGGCTTTCGGAAATAGGATTGATAAAAAACTCTGTCCAAAATCAATCAAAAGCTTCATCGGTGAAAAAATCTGACCTAGAAGCGTGAAATTTCTGCTTAAAACTTGTGGATTCTCTACTTGAAACTTGCAATTCACTGAATTTTAGATATGGTTATCAAGCGAATTGATGGATATTCGTAGCAAATTTTTTTGGCTATGACATAATTAGCCGGCTTCAGTTGCCTGGCAGCTGAAATGTCAAATCCAACCTATGTTAAGGGATGTTTTCATGAAAAAAGTACTGCTGATCGCCGGTGTTGCCATGACTGCTCTGCTGGGTGGCTGTGCCAACACTACCGCTCTGGAAGAAAGCGTTGCCAACCTGAGCAACAAAGTAGACCAACTGTCTGCTGACGTAAGTGCTCTGAAGTCTGAGCAAGGCCAGATCGCTGCTGACGCCAAGGCTGCCAAAGCTGCCGCTATGGACGCTCAAGCTGAAGCCAAGCGTGCTAACGACCGTCTGGACAACGTAGCTTCTTCTTACAAGAAGTAATGCTGTGTTGGTACCGGCAATGCTTTCGGGCGTTGCCGGTATTTTTTTACCTGTTTTTCGCGATATTTTCGCTTTCTTGCCAGTTATACCCGCTTTTTGGCAAGAATGATCCGATAATCCATTTCCAATCCGGAAAAATCTCCCTTTTCCATCGCCTTTAAACTGGCTTCTTTTACCCGCCAGGCCCAGGGAGCCATACCCATTAATACCTTGGCATCAGCCACACTGAGGGCATGAGTCCATGAAACCGGGGTTTGACTTATCAAGTCAAATTGGCCGGAAAGCTCCAACACAAATGGCTTTTCAGTTAATCCTTCATAGACAAATTCTTTAATTTGCCAAAGGTGTCTTGGTCCGGCTGCCAACATCAATAACAATCCGCCCGGTTTCAGTATTCGCTGCCATTCCTTTCCTTTGGCTGGAATATCCAGAAGCCACACCATATCGGCTGATGCATCGGCAAAGGGCAGCGATTTGAGCGGTGTCAGACAAACGGCCTCCATTCCTGATTTGGCTGCAGCAAAAGCTTCGTTTTCTGACTCCAATGGACTGAATACCTTAAGTGGCAACTCATGTTCAGACAGCGCTTGCGCCAATAACTTTCCAATCCAGGCATGTCCTGGCCCCAGGTTAACGCAGTTGCGCTCGCTTCCGCAGTCCTGGGTTTGCAGCACCTTCACCATGGCCTCTACTGCTGGCTGAAACAGGCCAGAGGTCACCAGAAACTGTCTGGCACGCAGCTCCTGACGGCTTTCGGCATTACGGGGTTTGTTGCCCTTGTAGAAATCCCAATAGCCGATTTCTTTCTTGTCGAAGTGATGTTTGCCATCGCAATGCCATCCACGGGACTCTTCGTGAAAGTGCAGCCGTTGGCGACAAAGTGGACACTGAAACTCCATGAAAACTCCTTAAATCAAAGAGGCGGCCAATGCCGCCCCTTTGGTCAATCTGAATTACGCAACTATTACAAATAAATAAAGCCGCAGAGGAATACACCCAGCGCGATGCGGTAAATCACAAAGGGGGTCATTCCCATGCGACTGATAATCTTGAGGAAGAAATAAATACAGGCATAAGCCGCAATAAAGGACAGTATCGACCCCAGTGCCAGTGCATGCCAGTCAACCACGTGATTTTCTGTGATGATGTCTTTGGTCATCAGCAATGCAGCGCCCAAAATCACGGGGATGGACATCAAAAATGAGAAGCGGGCCGCCGCTTCCCGTTTCAGCCCCAGCATCAGCGCAGCTGTGATAGTAATGCCACTGCGAGACGTTCCGGGAATGAGCGCCAGCGCCTGTGCAACACCAATCAGCAGCGCCTTGCGCCAGCCGGTTTGGTACTCGGTCATTTCATCTTTGGCGATACGGTCAGCAAACCACAGCAGCAAGCCAAAGATAACTGTGGTAATGGCAATTACGCCAGGGCCACGCAAGTGGGTTTCCACCATATCTTTTGCCGTAAAACCCACGCCAATGGCGGGAATAGTCGCCAGAATAATCCACCAGGCGAGCTTGCTGTCGTCGCTCTGTTGCCCCCTGAAAATGCTGGCAAGCCAAGCCTTCAACATGGCCAGGATTTCGTTGCGAAAATAAATCACCACGGCCGCCAGCGAGCCAATGTGCACGGCCACGTCGAAGGACAAGCCCTGGTCTTCCCAGCCAAACAGCTGGGCCGGTAAAATCAGGTGGGCCGAGCTGGAAATGGGCAAAAATTCGGTCAGGCCCTGAATAAGGGCAAGGATAATGACCTGCAAGGTATCCATAATATTCCTTTATTAAATGAGGGAAGCGTCGTTCCAGGAAAATGCCACCGGCCAAAGGCGCTGGCTTTGTTTATCGAATTGCTGCCAAAGCTCTGCATAAGTTTGTCCCGCCAACGGATGTACCCATTCCGGGGCTATGTCTGCCAGAGGCCAGAGCACAAAGGCGTTATAGCGAATTTCCGCCCTGGGCAGTTCGATGGGCTCATGGCAAACAACATCGCCAAAGAGCAGTAAATCCAAATCCAGGGTTCTGGCGCTGAATTTTTTGGCGCCGGGTTTGCGGCCATTGTCCAGCTCAATCTGTTTCAGTAACGCGACAAGGTCACTGATGCCCAAAGAGGTATCGGCGCCTATCACCATGTTGAGGAAGTGCTCCCCTTCAAACCCCACTGCTTCGGATTGATACACGGGTGACAGTTGCAGCTCACCCAGATGCGCTCTCAGGGCAACTGCGGCGTTTCTCAGGTATTTTTCCGGCTCAATATTACTGCCTACACTGATATAGATCCGGGTCATGCTCAGCAATCCCCGGCACTGCGCTCAATTTCAACGCCCACGGCCTCGGCCGTTTTCACCGCGCCGGGTTTCATTACCCGGACCCGAACCCAGGACACCCTGAATTCATCCAGCACGCAGCGGGCAGTCATTTCGGCGACGGTTTCAATCAGCTCAATGGGTTTTTCAGTGATAAGGGCTGTCAGACGATTTGAGACAGTCTCGTAGCACAGGGCATGGCTGTAATCATCGGTTCCAGCGGCGGGTTTAATATCCCACGCCATGTCCAAATCGAGAAACAGCGATTGCTGAATGGCTTTTTCCCAGTCGTACACACCGATAACGGTGTCGATACGCAGGGCACGGATCAGTACTTTATCCATGGCAGTTCCTGAGGTCTGACAAGCTTTGGCTCGCTTTGTCGGTATAATCCGCTCGCCGATAGCGACAATCGATGGATTGCGCTTTCTCATTGGCGCCAAGGGCGTTAGGATAACACCTTAAGAATCAATATTTACCGGCCAGCGTGCCCAAAAATGAATCGAGTCCCACGATGGGCGACAAATGCCGTCACGGGAATGGCGGCGATAATACCTTAAGAAGTGAAAGGAAACCAAGTTGACCAGCGAAATAGCACTGACGGCGGTAATGATCCTCTGCGCCTATCTGGCAGGCTCAGTGTCCAGTGCTGTGCTTGTGTGCAAGCTACGGGGCTTGCCGGACCCACGCACTCAGGGCTCGGGTAATCCGGGCGCCACCAATGTGCTGCGTATAGGTGGTGCCAGTGCCGCGGCCATGGTACTCCTGTTCGATATGCTTAAGGGCGCCATCCCTGCCTATATCGGCTTTAAACTGGGTATCGACGCCGTATGGCTGGGGGTGATTGCCATCGCCGCCTGTCTTGGCCATATTTTCCCCGTATTCTTTGGTTTTAAAGGCGGCAAGGGAGTCGCCACTGCCTATGGCGCCATCGCTCCCATCGATGGCTATCTGACTCTGCTGTTGATTGTCACCTGGATTGTGACCCTGCTTATCACCCGCTATTCATCGGTGGCGGCGTTGGCCACTGCCCTGCTAGCCCCAGTCTACACCTGGTGGCTGGATGACAGATTCACCATTCCGGTCGCCATGCTCTCTACCCTTATCCTTATTCGGCATAAAGACAACATAAAGAGACTGCTGAAGGGCGAGGAGTCCAAGGTGTCGCGTAAACGGCGCCAGCAGCCTCAGGACTGATACCGTTAACCCCATAAAAAATGGCGCCCAGGGCGCCATTTTTTTGGATAACGTGTTTATGGGTGAAGCTTTAATAGATGAAGAGTGTATGGGTAATGCGTGGTGCTCAACACGCTTCACCTTGTTCACACCGGTAGCAAGGTATCCAGTGGCCATCGAGGCTGACCTTTTACTGCCAAATCTTCAAGCTGTCCCGCTTTCAGCCTCTGCAAACCGGCATAGGCAATCATGGCACCATTGTCGGTACAGAATTCCCCTCGGGGGTAGTACACCTTGCCACCCAGTTTTTCCATCAGCTCTGCAAGACCTGCGCGCAGGCGCACGTTGGCACTCACACCACCGGCAATAACAAGGCGTTTGTAACCGGTTTGCTCCAGTGCTCGGCGACACTTGATAGACAGGGTATCCACCACCGCCTCTTCGAAAGCACGGGCGATATTGGCGCGGGTCTGCTCATCATCCGGTTCGGCAGCGATAGTATTGGCTACGAAGGTTTTAAGCCCGGAGAAACTGAAGTCCAGCCCGGGTCTGTCGGTCATTGGGCGCGGAAACTTGTAGTTGGCTGGCTGACCCGAGGCCGCGAGCTTGGCAAGACGCGGACCGCCCGGATAATCAAGCCCCATCAGCTTGGCCGTTTTATCGAAGGCCTCTCCGGCGGCATCATCGATGGACTCACCAAGCACCTCGTACTGGCCTATACCATCTACTTTCACCAGCATAGAATGACCACCGGAAACCAGCAGCGCCACAAAGGGGAACTCAGGCACCTCGTCTTCGAGCATCGGTGCCAGCAAATGGCCTTCCATATGGTGCACACCCACGGCGGGCAGATTCCAGGAAAACGCCAACGAGCGGCCTACACAGGCGCCAACCAGCAGCGCACCAATCAGACCGGGGCCCTTGGTGTAGCAGATCCCATCCAGATCTTCGATACGGGTATCGGCATTTTTCAGGGCTTCGCGAATAAGCGGAATAATCTTACGCACATGGTCACGGGAAGCCAGCTCAGGCACAACCCCACCGTAATCGGCGTGCAGTTTGACCTGGCTGTACAGAGTGTGGGCCATCAGGCCTTTCTCTTCGTCGTAGATGGCGATGCCTGTTTCATCACAGGACGTCTCGATTCCCAAAACCCGCATTTTGTGTCGTTTCTCCGCTTAAAAGGGCGGCCAATTCTACCCGTTAAGCTAGTATTACTCCAGTAAAGCCGCGTCTCAGATCCTCAGGCGATCCTTTTTAACGGGACTGGGGCTTTACATTAATTGCGGGTTCGGTTTAAAATTCCGCACCATTTTTAATCCTTCTTGGTAAGGGTGTGGCCGCGGGGTCATATCTGAACCAATACAATCTACACCTAAGGGGTGATGGCGTATGCCAATCGTTAAAGTACGTGAAAATGAACCATTCGACGTAGCTCTGCGTCGTTTCAAGCGCTCTTGCGAAAAAGCAGGTATCCTGGCCGATGTGCGTGCTCGTGAATTCTACGAGAAGCCAACTACTGCCCGTAAGCGCGCCAAGGCCGCTGCGGTTAAGCGTCTGGCCAAGAAGCTTTCTCGCGAAAACGCACGTCGCGTACGTTTATACTAATCCCTTATGAACCTGACAGAACAGCTTAAAGACGAAATGAAAAAGGCCCTTGTCGCTAAAGACAAGGTTCGCCTCGGAACTATCCGTCTGGCTCTGGCCGCCATCAAGCAGATCGAAGTGGACACACGCGAAACGCTGAATGATGAGCAAGTGCTTGCTGTCCTGACCAAAATGGTGAAGCAACGTCGCGATTCGATTAGCCAATATGAGGCTGCCGGTCGTAACGAACTTGCTGACGCAGAAGCGGCGGAAATTTCGGTTATCGAAACTTTCCTGCCAGCCCCACTGAGCGAAGCTGAAATCGCTGCTCTCATTGAGGCCACCATTGCTGAAGTAGGTGCTGCCTCCATTGCGGACATGGGTAAAGTAATGGGAGCACTGAAGCCGAAAGTTCAGGGCCGTGCAGATCTGGGTGCCATTGGCCAACAGATCCGCGCCAAACTGCAATAATCGACTTTTGTGTATGAACAAGCCGTGCAATTGCGCGGCTTGTTTGTTTAACTGAGCTTTTAGGAAATTGAAGTAAGCAACGTGGCAATACCTCGTGATTTCATCAATGATCTGATAGCCAGAACGGACATAGTCGAGCTTATCGACCGTAAAGTGCCGCTCAAAAAAGCAGGTAAGAACTATTCTGCCTGTTGTCCCTTCCACAGCGAAAAATCACCTTCATTTACCGTCAGCAGAGACAAGCAGTTTTATCACTGTTTCGGTTGTGGCGCCCATGGTAATGCCATCGACTTCGTGATGGAGTACGACCGGCTTAACTTTGTCGACGCCATTGAAGACCTGGCAGGACAGCTGGGGTTGGAAGTCCCGCGGGAGCAAGGCACTGGTCCTCGCCGCGACGAGGGACTCGCCCGGGATCTGTATCAGCTGATGGAAGAGGCCGCGAGGCATTATCAGACACAACTGCGTCAGCACGCCGACAAACAAAAAGTCGACGAGTATCTGGCACTGCGTGGGCTGAGCAAAGAAGTCGTTGAAGACTTTGGTATCGGTTTTGCCCCCGATGGCTGGGATGGTCTGTTGGGTCGCTATCGTACCAACCCGGATGCCCAGGACAAGCTGCTGACCGGCGGCATGTTGATTGAAAACGATGGTGGCAAGCGATACGACCGCTTCCGCGATCGTTTGATGTTTCCTATTCGCGACAGGCGCGGTCGGGTCATAGGTTTCGGTGGCCGGGTGCTGGGTGATGGCACACCAAAATATTTGAATTCGCCGGAAACGCCCATATTTCATAAGGGACAGGAACTCTACGGTCTCTATGAGCTGAAGCAAAAGCATCGCGATCCAGAGCGGGTCATGATTGTGGAAGGCTACATGGACGTGGTGGCGTTGGCACAATTTGGCATCGACTACGCGGTGGCCTCTCTGGGCACCTCGACAACCGCAGAGCAATTTCAGTTGCTGCTGCGCAGTGCCAAAGAAGTCATCTGTTGTTATGACGGTGACAAAGCCGGTTATGAGGCTGCCTGGCGGGCAATGGAAACCGCCCTGCCGCTGCTCAAACCCGGCGACAAAGTGACATTTTTGTTCCTCCCTCAGGGAGAAGATCCGGACTCGCAAGTCCGCAAAGAAGGCAAAGAAGCCTTTGAAATGCGCATCGATAATGCGCTGCCACTGGCCGATTATTTGTTCGACACCTTGTCGCAGAAATACGGCACAGATAAAGGCAACCTGGCTAAGCAGGCCATTGCTCTGATTGAAAAAATTAAAGACACGGTTCTTGCCAATCTGCTGCTGGAAAACCTTGCCCATAAACTTGGGATGAACTCCAGTGAAGATCTCAGGAAAAAACTCGGTCTAACCAGTATGTCCACTGGTGCCAAGGCGATGGCGAAAAAAGGACTCAAAGGACGGGGTACACCGCTGCGACTGGCCATTTCACTGCTGGTGCAACACCCCGAACTGGGACACAAACTGCCGGTTCAGCCGGCATTGAGCCACATTCGCATGACGGGTATTGAGCTGCTCATCCAACTGTTGGAGCTCACCCGGGAACAGGTGCTCTCCACAGCCCAACTGCTCGAGTCCTATCGTGACAGCGAGCATTGGGGGCCGTTAACTAAACTGGCCCAGTGGGAACACCAGATTGCCGAAGATAATGTGGCCCAGGAATTTCGCAAAGCGCTGGTATGGCTTAATAATCAATACATAGAGCAGCGCTACCAGGAGCTCAGCATTAAACCCGACTTAACCCGGGAAGAAAAGCTGCAACTCCAAAAGCTTATCGTTGTGATGAAGGGCATGAAGTAGGGCAAAAAACCGCCCTTTCCCTCTGGCACAGCCATAGGCAGATGGCTATAATTGACGATTTGCGCGACTTTGTGGTCCGGCCACGGGTGCGCTCGTTGTAACACTTACCCAAATTGGATGATATCTATGGATCATACTCCGCAGTCGCAACTAAAGATGTTGCTCGCCAAAGGTAAAGAGCAAGGTTACTTAACCTATGCAGAAGTGAACGATCACTTGCCTGCAGATATGGTCGACTCTGACCAGATCGAAGATATTATCCAGATGATCAATGACATGGGTATCCGCGTTTATGAAGAAGCGCCCGATGCCGATGAAATGATGATGTCCGAAGACAACACGGACGAAGATGCCGCCGAAGAAGCAGCGGCTGCGCTGGCCACAGTAGAAAGCGAACTTGGCCGCACCACTGACCCGGTACGCATGTACATGCGTGAAATGGGTACTGTTGAGCTGCTCACCCGTGAAGGCGAAATCGTTATCGCCAAGCGTATCGAAGAAGGCATCAACACTGTTCAAAGCTCTGTGGCTGAATATCCACAAGCTATCTCCATGATCCTGGAGCAATTCGACCAGTTCGAAGCAGACGCCATTCGTCTGTCTGATATCATTTCCGGCTTTGTGGACCCCAACGAAGAAGACGTTGGCCCCACCGCGACCCATATTGGTTCCGAGCTTTCAGAAGAAGAGCTCGAGGACGAAGACGATATGGACGAAGACGAAGAGGAAGACGAAGACGGCGACAGCAGCGATGACGACGGCGCCAAGGGCCCGGATCCGGAAGTCGCCCGTGAACGCTTTGCCGCACTGCGCGCCGCCTATGACAATGCACTGAAAGTCATTGAAGTCAAAGGTCGTGCTCATCCCGAGTCTACCCGCGCCCTGTTTGAACTCGGTGAAATCTTCAAAGAATTCCGTCTGGTGCCCAAGCAGTTTGACCGTCTGGTCAAGAGCATGCGCGAGATGATGGACAAGGTTCGTGTTCAGGAACGTCTGATCATGAAACTGTGCGTTGAACAGGCCAAGATGCCGAAGAAAAACTTCGTCAAGCTTTTCACCGGTAATGAAACCGATCTGACCTGGTTCAACAAAGAAATTGAAGCCGGACGCCCCTACTCTGCCGATCTCAAGTTGGTGGACGAAGACGTTCAGCGTTGCCGCGCCAAGCTTGAAGCCATTGAAGTGGAAACCGGTTTGTCCATTGAATCCATCAAGGATATTAACCGCCGCATGAGCATCGGTGAAGCCAAGGCTCGCCGTGCCAAAAAAGAAATGGTTGAGGCCAACTTGCGTCTGGTAATTTCTATCGCCAAGAAATACACCAACCGCGGCCTGCAATTCCTGGATCTCATCCAGGAAGGTAATATCGGCCTGATGAAGGCGGTGGACAAGTTTGAATACCGTCGCGGTTACAAGTTCTCGACCTACGCGACCTGGTGGATCCGTCAGGCCATCACCCGCTCTATCGCGGATCAGGCCCGTACCATCCGTATTCCGGTGCATATGATTGAGACCATTAACAAACTCAACCGTATCAGCCGCCAGATGCTGCAGGAAATGGGTCGCGAACCCTCACCTGAAGAACTGGCTGAGCGCATGGCCATGCCCGAGGACAAGATCCGTAAGGTACTGAAAATTGCCAAAGAGCCTATCTCCATGGAAACCCCAATCGGTGACGATGAAGATTCGCATCTGGGGGATTTCATCGAGGACACCACCCTCGAGCTGCCACTGGACAGCGCCACCAGCGAGAGCCTCAAGCAGGCTACCCACGAAGTGCTTGCCGGTTTGACTGCCCGTGAGGCCAAGGTACTGCGCATGCGCTTTGGTATCGACATGAACACCGACCACACCCTCGAGGAAGTGGGCAAGCAGTTCGATGTTACCCGTGAGCGTATCCGTCAGATTGAGGCCAAGGCACTGCGCAAACTGCGCCACCCAAGCCGCTCGGAAATCCTCAAGTCATTCCTGGATGATTAATCCTGACTGACACCACAAAGCCACCCTCGGGTGGCTTTGTTTTTTCTCGGTATTTTTAACCCGGCAACCGATTTGATTACCCAATAACCAATTGAACGCGAAGCTGGAATTTTGCGCCATTTGCCCCGTGACAAGGCAAGACAAAGTTCGTATACTGCAAGCCGCCTTGGGTTCCACCCGGCAATATCCGGCCCCTTAGCTCAGTTGGTTAGAGCACACGACTCATAATCGTTAGGTCCACGGTTCAAGTCCGTGAGGGGCCACCAAATTCAAACAAAAACGCCTGCTGTTGCAGGCGTTTTTGTTTTCAGCGCATCACGTTATGTCTGCCCCGTCAAACGAACCGGGTCAAGCAGCCTCGCCAACTCTTCGGCGTCTATGTCGGTCATCTCCAGCGCCACCTCCAATACTGGCCGCCCTTCAGCGTACGCTCTCTTGGCAATGTCGGCAGCTTTCGCGTAACCCACAATCGGATTCAGTGCTGTCACTAAAATCGGATTGCGGCTAAGCTCTTTGGCCATACGTCCTTCACATACCTCAAACCCGTCTATGGCCTTATCAGCCAACGCCATCATGGCATTGGTCAAAAGCCTGAGTGATGAGAGTAAGTTATCTGCTATCACTGGCAGCATCACATTCAGCTCAAAATTACCCGACTGTCCAGCCACAGTGATGCAGGCATCATTGCCTATCACCTGGGCGCAGGCCATGGCAACCGCTTCAGGGATTACCGGATTGACCTTACCGGGCATAATCGAGGAACCAGGCTGCAGCGCAGGCAAGCGGATTTCCCCCAAACCTGCCAGTGGCCCCGAGTTCATCCAGCGCAAATCGTTGGCAATTTTCATTAAGGTAACGGCCAGTGCCTTGAGTTCACCGGACAAAGCCACTGCGGTATCCTGGCTGGCAATGCCGGTAAACAGATGTGGGGCGGGCTGAAATGCGAGGCCCGTAAGCAAATTCAGCTCATGGCAAAACGCCTGTGGGAATCCCGGCGCAGCATTAACGCCGGTTCCCACAGCAGTGCCTCCCTGGGGTAACTGCCACAGGGATATGAGCTGCGACTGTAATTGCAGCTCTCTGGCATCCAACTGGCTGGCCCAGGTTTCCAAACTCTGACTCAAGCGCACCGGCATGGCATCCATCAAATGGGTTCGACCGGTTTTTACGACTCCCTTCACGCTCGCCGCCTTGGTTCTGATGCAGGACTTAAGATGCGTAAGGGCTGGCAGCAGGGTCTTGGTCAACACGCCTGCCGAAGCTATTTGAATACAACTTGGAATAACATCGTTGCTGCTTTGTCCAAGATTCACCTCATCATTGGCACTGACAGCCCGACCAAGACTCTCTGAGGTGAGCCGAGCCAAGACTTCATTGGCATTCATGTTGCTGCTGGTGCCAGAGCCGGTTTGAAACACATCCACGGGGAAGTGTTGCATCAGTGCCTTATCCTGGCGTAAGGATAAAGCCGCCTCGGTGATAGCCTGGCCGCAATCACTTGCCAGCACGCCCAGTTGGCTGTTGGCACGGGCTGCTGCGGCCTTTATCAGCAACAGCGTCTCAATAAATGCCCTTGGCATCGGCTGGCCGCCAATGGCAAAGTTGTTCAGCGCCCGCTGAGTTTGCGCGCCATAGAGTGCCTCGGCGGGCACCAATACCTCACCCATGCTGTCTGTTTCAATCCGGCTATCCATAATAACGTCCTGTTTGCGTATGGTTTGTGCCTGTTGCCTGGCGGGCAGGCTCCAGACATGGCCAGCGAACTGTGTTGCCAAGCTGATAACAAATCACGGCGGTTATATCAGTGTACGCCAAGGACCGGTGACTTACCGCGACATTCGCAGATACAAAAAAGCCCATGGGAACATGGGCTTTTTTGCGTGGGATGGTTCAGTCATCCCGGGTTAAGACTTCCAGCAGTTCAATCTCGAAGGTCAAATCCGAGTTTGGCGGGATCATATTGCCAATCTGGCGCTCACCATAGGCCAGATGCGCAGGCACCTGCAAACGACGCTTACCACCGACCTTCATGCCGATAATGCCCTGATCCCATCCCTTGATAACCCGACCTGTGCCTATCACGCACTGAAATGCCTGGCCCCTGTCATGGGAGGAATCAAACTGGGTGCCATCGGCGAGCCAACCACGGTAGTGCGTAGTAATAAGGGCGCCCTTTACCGCCGCCTTACCCTCGCCCTCAATCACATCTTCTATTTGGAGTTCAGACATAAAGACTCGTCTTTCGCAATTAATCAATAAAGGCTGAGTGTACCACAGCAAATAACGGACACTTCGTCATCAGCGGACACCCAAGGTGTCCGAAAGTGGTGAATTCGACCAACTGATAGTGTCCGGCCGGACAAATATCCAAGGGCGAAATATAAAATTTCCTTTATATCAACAAATTAAAAACTGGCACGCTACCTGCTAATACCACAATAACGCTCAGCCCACTTTAGATAAAAGAACAAGGAATTCACATGAAAATCACCGCATCTCTCGCTGCTTTGTCTTTGGTATGCGCCTGTGCCACCGCAATGGCAAACGAAAGCCAACAACTGTCGGTATCAGCCAATGGATTACAAGGCCTGAATGTCGAAGCGGGCGCCGGCAGTTTCAGACTCACCGGCAGTGATACCAACCAGATACAGGTCGAGGCTGATATCTACCACCCGAAAGGTGAGAAGCCCGAGTTCACGCTGGAAGTTCGGGGCAGTAATGCCTATTTGGTGGCTAAATTCCCCGAGTCCTATTCATTTTCAGGCAAGTCGCCCTACATCAATGTCACTGTGACTATGCCGCAATCCCTGATGTTGGATCTGGCGGATGGTTCGGGCGACATCGAAATCCGCGGCCTCACGAGTGATATCCGGGTTAACGATGGCTCTGGCAGCCTCCTTATCGAAGGTGGCAATCAGGTGTCCATCAATGACGGTTCAGGGGATATGACCCTGACCAAGAGCACGGGTGATGTAGATATCAACGATGGTTCTGGCAATATCACAGTGTCCGACATTTTTGGCAATGCCGACATTCAGGATGGTTCCGGTGACATCAGGGTAACGGGGGTCATGGGCAATGCCAAAATCCAGGACGGTTCTGGCAATATCTTCGTGGACCAAACCAAGGGCAAAGTCGAAATCAACGATGGCTCGGGCAATATCAATGTGACAAATGCCGGTGGCCTGATTATCCACTCTGATGGCTCAGGCAGCGTAAATACTGCCAATATTCAAGGTGATGTGATCCTTCGTTAAGCTTCACTTTTGCAGTATCGTCTTCCCGGCGCTGAAGCGGTCCAGGGCTTGCCTTGGCCGTTTCGGCCCACCCTCACCTATTAATCTGCTCAGCGCTTGCGGATCACCAGCGTCACCTGGCCAACTGTGAGGCCAAACTTATTGATATCGCTCTTGTTAAGCAGGGTGTTTTCATCAATCAGATAGAGCCAGTCATCGAAGGCAACATCAACCTCACTGCCATCTACGGTGAGACGCATATCGTAACGCCAGCGCAGGGCAAAGCCTTCAAGCTGCCCCTCGGCAACACCCAGAATATCATCGGCTCGGCCAAGCCAGCGGCCAGCGCCCAGGGGTTCGAGCCGCCAGACCCGGCGCTGCTTTTCGCCATCGTCAAATAAAAAGTCTTCTTCGAGGATAATCTGATTGCCTTCAAGGCGCCCCTGCATAGTCACCACAAAGCGTCGGGTGACCTTGCCACTCATGTCCTGCACCATACCATGGGCATCCAGCTCACCCACGAAAAATGTATCCAGCTTCAGTTCGTTACTTGCGCCGCGATAATCGTCAATATCGGCACTCTCGCAGCCCCAAAGCAGTGTTGCACAAAGTAGTAACGCTAGCAGTCGCATGAGGTTTCTCCCAAAAGCTGTGCCCTGAGGGTGGGTTCACTGGTGTCGTCTCTAAGCCAAATTCCCAAAAAGGCTTGCATCAAACCTGTATCATTCACTTTGCCAAGGGATTGGCCGTTATGGAAAAATTCGCCATGGCTTTCATCGCTTGCCACCAGCAGCAGGGTATCGCCCCGCTGCACATCCACCCACAGGGGGGCGAGTTTAGCCAAAAACGCTTTCACCTGGGCCTCATTCAAACCCTGCTTTTGCCATTCGCTGCCAGTGGCATCCAGCAAGTCTTTGGCTTCGATATCCCGCGAGTACTGAATTTCCAGTGCCTGAGGATAGCGCCCGTGCTGGTATTGACCATCGACCGTAAAAAGGCTGGCATGGTAAAGCTCAAGCCACAGCCAATTCATTTTGCCTTTGCCCACACGGTGCATGCCATCGAGTGGGTTATCCGCACTGATGGCGGCTCCCGTAAAGGAACCGAGTGCAACCAGCAGTAGCGCACCTGACAGCCTTTTCAATGCTTTGCTTGCTGATGTTATCGCCATGATAGGTAGTCTCCGTTGCCTGGCAGCCTTTGCTGCAGCCAAAAGAAGCCGGGAATAATCGTCCCCCAGAGGGGCGCGATAAGCAGGAAGGTGAGCAGATTGCCAAGGGGCATCGCCACGGCACCAAGCTCTGCCCCGGCAATGTAGCTGCCTGCACCGCCGAACACACCGGTAAATACCTGCACCCAGATGGGTTGCTTGCCAAGCCAGGCGATGCAATGGCCCATGGCGAGTAAAAAATGCAGCCACAGCAACATAAGCCACACTGGCATGGCGCTGAACTCATACACCCCTGCGTACATGAGCAGGGTGTCCATGGTCATGCCGATAAGTGCCAGTGGCAGCAGCCGGAAATCCTTAAGCCGCGTTGGACTTAAGGCAAAATGCACCAGCAGTAGCAGACACAGCCAAATCAGTCCCTCGCCTTGCCAAAGCACTGCAAGCCACCAGGCGGCAGTGTACACAGCGGCGCTGACAAGCAAAAACCATCGCTGGGACATAGGGGCTCCGGAATGTCTAAGGGCGCCAGCCCGGTCTTGCGGCAACCAAATGCACAGCACTGGTGGTGCGCTCCCAGAAGCCACCCTCGCAGTAGCTCAGATAAAACTTCCACAGGCGGATAAAGCGCTCGTCGTATCCCAGACTGCGAATTTGCGGCTGTTCTCGGTCGACGTTCTCATGCCAGTGCTTCAAGGTGCGGGCGTAATCTTCCCCAATATCATCCAGGCTCAGCATCACCATGTCGGTACGCTGGGCAAGCAGGTTTGCCATCCGGCTCACTGACGGCAAACAGCCACCGGGGAATATGTATTTTTGAATAAAATCACAACCTTTTCTGTAGCTCTCATATCTCTGGTCGGCAATAGTGATGGCCTGCAACAGCATTAAACCATCGTCCTTGAGCAGACTTTCGAGTTTGCTGAAAAATCCGGGCAGGTATTCGTGTCCAACGGCTTCAATCATTTCAATGGAAACCAGACGGTCGTACTTACCTTCAAGCAGACGATAGTCCTTTTTGAGCAGGGTGATTTGGCCTTCGAGCCCAGCCTCACGAATTCGTGCCTTGGCATAGTCGTGCTGCGCATCCGAGATGGTGGTCGTCGTCACCTTGACCCCGTAATGGGTTGCCGCATAAATGGCGAGCGCTCCCCAGCCGGTACCTATCTCCAGAAGTTCCATGCCAGGCGCCAGCTTCAGGCGCTCGCAGATGGTGGCGAGCTTGTGTTGCTGGGCTACCTCCAGGGTTGCATTGACATCCGGATAGATTGCAGAGGAATAGAGCATCGATTTGTCGAGGAAACACTCGTACAGCGCATTACCCAAATCGTAGTGGGCCAGAATATTACGCTTTGAGCCTTCAATGCTGTTACGACTGAGCAGATGACTGATACGGTTGGTAACTCCCGAAAGAAACGCAAAGCGCTTCTCCAACCTGTCCAATAACGGCAGGTTAGCGGCGAAGAGGCGCACGACCTCGGTCAGGTTCGGACTGTCCCAGTGACCGTCGATAAAAGACTCACCCGCCCCAACGGAGCCCGCCAGAAGCACCTCACGAAAAAACCTTGGCGACTTCACATGGATCACCGCCTGAGGGCCCTGATGGCTGCCAAACACCAAAGTCTCGCCATCACAAATCATCCTCAGGCCACCGTAAGAAAGCCCTTTGAGTGCGGTCAACAAAATACGTTGGGCCAAAGATTCCAGCGTCGATGAAGTGCTCTTATTGGCAATTGCAGTATTGTCCATGGTTATTTCTCCACCGGCCCGGGGTGGGCCACAAAAGTCACACCTTTTCGAAACAGGCTCAGGGCCTGCCGATAAATGCCATACAGGATATATGCTGTAAGCATAGGAAAACGTTTAAAAAATTGATTCAACCCTGCCTTATCAAAGGCCTGACCACGCAGCTGCAAACCGGCACGAAACAGCCGCTCGCCACCTTCACGCTCGTTATCGATTTGAAGGTGGAAACGTTCGTTATTCGCCTCAATCTGCCAGCGGTAACGCATATCCAGAGTCATAAAGGGCGAAACGTGAAACACCTTGTCGTTCACAGCCTGTCCTCTGTCGTGGGCCTGTGCGATATCAACCAGATAGCAATGGCGCTCATTCCAGGGCGTGTTACTCACCTCTGCCAGCAGGTAACGCTGCATATCGCCATCACATAAAAAGAAGAAGTTCACCGGGCTGAAATAAAAGCCAAAATGGCGCACCTGACCGGCAAACACCACCCGGTTAAACTCTCCGTCGGCGCCAAGGTCCCGTGCTTTGGCAAGCACCCGTGCTTTTAACGCCTGCACAGCATTTTCCGGTGTGTCACCTTTGCCATATGTTTTATCAGCGGGGCTATTTGCAATCAGATAATCACCTGCACGAAATCGCAGCGGCCGAAACCACGACAGACCAAACACAGCACTGAGGTGGGCAAGCCTGGGCAGCTCGTCCAGATCCATCACCAGCATGGCCATGGGGTAACTGAAGCTGTGGCGCACCGCCCCCAGCCGCTGATGACTCACATGACCAAAAAAGATGCCGCTGTTCATGCGCTCTCCAGACTGACACCAAAGCGCTGGCACACATCCAGGGCGCTTCTGACGCCGTCTTCATGGAAGCCGTTGTACCAGTAGGCGCCAGCAAAGTGAGTGTGCTGCTGGCCGCAAATCTCCATCCTGCGGGCCTGTGCCGCCATGGCCGCCGAGGAAAACACCGGGTGGGCATAACTGAACTGACGTAGAATTTTGTCTTTGGCGATGGCATCGGTCTGATTGAGGGTCACCATAAAGTCGGGAGAGCCCGCTGGCAGCCGCTGCAATGTGTTCATATGGTAAGTCACCGCAGCCGGACGCTGGTTGTCTTCGTCCAGACGGTAGTTCCAGCTGGCCCACGCGGCTTTGCGTTTTGGCAGCAGCGCTGTGTCTGTGTGCAGCACCACGTCATTGCGCCGATAAGGCAAGGCGCCAAGAACGTCCCGCTCAGCATCTGAGGCATCGGTGAGCAGCTTCAGGGCCTGATCGCTGTGACAGGCCAGTACCAGTTCATCAAATTCATGCCAATCCTGACCATTTGTCTGAATAGACACCCCCTGGCCATGTCGCTTCACCGCACTAACCGGAGTCGAAAGATGAATACGCTCTGCAAAAGGTGCCACCAGCGCCGGAATGTAGCTGCGTGAGCCACCTTTGAGCACGTACCACTGTGGGCGGTCGCTGACATTCAGCAGGCCATGATTGTGGAAAAAGCGCAGGAAAAACTTAAGCTCAAAGGCCGCCATATCATCCAGGCTCGAAGACCAGATGGCCGCCCCCATGGGCAATATGTAATGCCGTGCAAAAAAGTCTGAAAATTGCTCTTTGGCCAATAATTCACCCAAGGTGTTGCAGGGGTAATGTCCGGACTCAATACAGGCCTTGCCAAGCTTATTAAACCTAATGATTTCGTTAAGGAACCCCCAAAACTTGGGACTGAAGAGGTTGCGCTTTTGGGCAAACAGGGTCGCCAGAGTGTGGCCGTTGTACTCCAGACCGCTGTCGAGGTTGTGCACCGAAAAGCTCATTTCAGTGGGAATACTGGTCACCGACAGCCGCGACAGCAGTTTCTGAAAATTGGGATAGGTACGGTCGTTGAATACGATAAATCCTGTATCTATCGCATAGTCTTTGCCATCGACCGTCACGTCCACGGTGGCCGTGTGTCCGCCGAGATAGTCATTGGCCTCAAACAGACTCACCTCGTGCTGACCTGAGAGTAAATGGGCAGTGGTGAGGCCGGAAATTCCCGAGCCGATAACGGCGATTTTTTTCATCTCATCTTCCAATGGTGATATGTAAAAAGCTCAAATGGACACAGGTTGAATCATTCAGCCAGCTTCATATCAGGCCGACTGGCGACTGACATTGCTTCGGGCTATCAGGCCCCATACGGCGCCCGGCAGCAGCGCAAGCAGCCGCATGGGCCACAGCAGCCTGCGAGGGAATTGAATACGGTCTTTTTCCCTGGCAAGAGCATCAACAATACGCCGCGCCGCATCTTCAACTTCTATCCGTCCCGGCATGGGGAAATCGTTTTTGTCCGTCAGTGGGGTGCGCACAAAACCCGGTTCTATCAGGGATACGCCAATGTCTGCGGGCGCCAGATGCAATCGCAAGGTACTTGCCAGATATGCCAATGCGGCCTTAGAGGCGCCGTACGCTTCGGCTCGGGGCAGCGGCAAGAGCGCTGCGCTGGAGCCCATCAACGCCAGCCGACCACCTGCAGCCAATGCAGGCAAGAAGGCCTCCAGGCAATAACCCACAGAAATCAGGTTGGTTTCAATGACCCGGGCGAACAGCTTCCCATCGAAGGCCTTGGGATTATCTATGTACTCGCAGCTGCCTGCGTTAAGGATGATAAGGTCAAGCTCACCATCCAGTGACGACGCAGCCTCGAGGCAGGCCAGCCTGTCACACACGTTAAACGTTAGCGTGGAGAGTTGGCAGGCAAAGCGCGGATGGGCGTCCAATAAGGCATCGAGGCGTGCTCTATCACGGCCACAGGCCACCACCTGCCAACCTGATTTTAGGTATTCCAGTGCCAGCGCCTGCCCTATGCCAGAGCTGGCGCCTGTGATAAGTACCCGTCCGCTCAGCATGGTCATTACTTGCCCGCCCTGTTTTTCACCAGCCGCACCAGAGCGCCAAGGCCGGGAATATGCTCATACAGCATGGCCCCCACATCGAAGTAGTCTCTGTGGAAATCCACCTTGTCGCCGTAGCCAATCTGGCTGACGCCATCCACGCTGATGGGCTTTCCACCGGCAAGTTTGGGATGGGCAAAGGTCATGGTCCATACCAACATGGCCTGCTTGCCATCATCCATCACCCGATGAAACACGAAGTCTATGCTGCTCACGTTTTGGTACAGATTGGCAAAATAGTCCTTAAGTGGCCCAAGGCCTTCAATGCGGTGCATGGGGTCGCAAAACACCACAGTGTCAGCATATACCTCATCGAGCAGCGAAAGATTGTGGGCACCCAGCTGCTGATACAGCGCCATCAATTTTTCAATGGGCGCCGACGCTGCAACAATAAATGGGTTATGTCCCATCTCACCTTGTCCGAGGGGATGATGTTCCACTGGACTGTGCACACCTGCATTCATTCCCTAACCCTTCTTCATCACGGCCATCACATCCAGCGCCCTGACTCGGGCTTGGGTGTGCTCAACAATCGGAGACGGATAGCCGCTGGAATCAAACAGCCCCGGCCCACTTGCCTGGTGCAATGACCTGGTCGGCCACTGCGCTAATTCTGGTAGGTACTTACGGATAAAGCGTCCTTCGGGATCAAATTTTTCCGACTGACTCATAGGGTTAAAGATCCGAAAGTAAGGCTGGGCATCACAACCTGTGCCGGCGGCCCACTGCCAACCACCGTTGTTAGCCGCAAGGCAACCATCGATGAGCTGCTCGCGAAAATATCGCTCACCCCAGCGCCAGTCGATAAGCAGATGCTTGGTTAGAAAGCTGGCAACCACCATCCTGAGCCGGTTGTGCATCCAGCCGGTTTGATTAAGTTGTCGCATTGCAGCATCCACCAGCGGATAGCCGGTACGGCCGTGTTTCCAGGCCTCAAATTCTGTTTCATCATTGCGCCAGCGAATGCCGTCACCGAGGGGGTTAAAGTTCTTTGCCATGCTCAGACCCGGGAAAGCCACCAGCAGATGCCGGTAAAATTCGCGCCACACCAACTCATTCAGCCAAGGACGGGCCGGTGAGGATTCATTCACAAAGACGTCGGGAAAGTCTTCCAGCAGCGCCGCCAGACACTGTCGGGGAGATATCACCCCGAGCGCCAGATAGGGCGACAGACTGCTGGTGCCGTCAATGGCCGGGAAGTCGCGATTCTCGCCGTAGCGGCCCATGCCAAGCTCTCGAAAACGCGATAGTTTTTCCAATGCCGCATCCTGCCCAACAGGCCATTTATCAAGCGCAGGATCATCGTTAATATCTCCCCAAAACGCGAAGGGGGTGAATACCACCGGCGTTGCCACAGACGCGGGCGCAGGAATAGGCCAAAGCGAGCGGGAAGCGGCTATTTCACGCCAGCGACGGGCAAATGGGGTAAATACCCGGTACATGGCGCCTCCCTGATCCCGCTGTCCCTGAGTGACCACACTGCCGGGGGGCAGCATGCAGTGCTCATCGGTCAGTTGCAGCGGGAAGCCTTTATCCAGAAGTGCCTGATCGCGCCTGCGCTCATCAATCTCGATTTGCGCCCCGGCGAAGATGCTGGAGATACCGTGTTCTTTACAAAACGCCTTGAGGGCCGCTGCGGTTTGATAAAAAAAATCCACCTTCAGCAACGACAGCGGAATCCCCATACTGGCAAGCTCTTCACCCAACGCATTGAGATTAGCCAGTAAAAATCGCTGCTGACGCACACCCATGTCATGCCGTTGCCACTGGCCCGGACTGGCGATAAAGAGCGCATGCACCTTGCCACCACGGGCGTTGGCATCTTCACACGCCCGGGTCAGCGCCTGGTTATCTATGGTGCGAAGATCCTGCCTGAACCAGACAAGTGTATTCATATTTTTATTCCGCTTTTCAGTATCTTGTCAGTAAGCATATCGCAAACGCAGCGAATCCGGGTGGGGATTCAGATACACCTGAGCGGCGATGTAGTCGTTTGGATGTTCCCGCAGGTAATGGCGAATAAGGGTAATGGGCACCAGCAGCGGTTGTACTCCCTGACGATAGGCAAGAATGGCATCACTGAGCTCTGCCTTTTGGCTGCCAGACAGAAACTTTTTAAAGTAGCCCTGAATGTGCTGCAGGGCACTGGTGTGGTTACGGCGGCTCGCCTTATGCCTCAGGGCCGTCATAAAGCCATCGAAGTATGAGTCGGCCACGGCCTCAAGCTCCCCATCACCCGCCAACAAGGGGCCGAGGGTGCGGTAAATCGCCGGGCTGTGGGATAACAACAGATACTTGTAACGGGCGTGGAAGTCGGTCAGCGCCTTTCGGGTCAGCCCCTTTAAACGCATACAGTGCCAATCGTGATAGGCATAAACCCGGGTAAAAAAGTTTTCCCTTATGACAAGGTCATGCAGTCGACCTTCCTCTTCAACAGGCAAATGGGGGAAACGCTTCATCAGGGCCGCAGCAAACACACCCACTCCTTCCTTAAAGCCACCGCTGCCGTCAGCCTTGTAAACAGGCACCCGCTCCATCCCACAGGTAGGAGACTTACTGCAGAAGAGATAACCACCGAGAAACCCCAGTCCATCGGCTTTGTTATTGCAAAAAGACTGCAGCTGCTCAGTCACATCTATGCTGCCATCGGCACTTCGCACCCGGATTTCACCCTCGATGCGAACCTGACGGATACTTTTGCGAGGGGCGCCCAGGCCAATCGCCATTTCCGGGCAGACAGGGACAAAATCGAAATGAGGCTTCAACTCCTGCTGACAGTAGGCAGAGTTCTTGTGCCCGCCATCAAAGCGCACTTGTTCTCCCAGCAAGCAAGCGCTGATCCCTATCTGTATCCGGTCAGGGTTGAATTTGTGCATGGTGCGTCTCCCGAATGTATTGATGGTATTGCAATTACTGTTTCAAGATACGTGACTGGAGGCAAAAGAGATCACAGAAACACGCGGGATTAACGCGATTAGCGCCATCGACGGTCCAGTTTATGGTTGAGTCAGGCCGCAAGGATGTATTAAATGGCCCCGGCACTATCCAGCTCCCGCCCAAAAGCCGCTTAAAAAGCATTATTGCCATGGACAGGAACTGCTTGACCTCAGCCTTTGCGGACACACTGGAAGGCACAGGCGTGCACGTCATTTGGGCGCCTTATATTGCCCTCAATGACGGTATGTCGCACTCGAGCCTGCCTCGAGCCCCTTAGTGTCAACGGCGACCCGCTGTCGGGCCTTCAACCAACGAACCAATTCACCCAGGGGCTTGGGCCTGCATACCAAAAAGCCCTGAACTATCAGGCCCGGAACAGACTCAAGGTATCGATAGTCTCTTGGGTCTTCCACGCCTTCGGCCACCACAGACACACCCAATTGGCGCCCGATGTCCAGCAACGACTTCAGAATGGTCTGTGCCAATGGGTCCATGTGAATTCCGCGCACCAGACTTATGTCCAGCTTAAGCTCACTGATTGGCAGACGGCACAGCTGAGTTAAGTTGGTGTAGCCTGTCCCGAAATCATCAATGGCAACGCCAAAATTGTGCAGGCGCAGCCGGGAAATCCCCGAATGTTGCGACTGCTTATCCAGCGCCTGATTTTCTGTAATTTCCACCGTCACCCTGCTGATATCCACCTGCCATTTGTGGCAAAAACTCAGCAGTCGGCGGGGCCAATAACTCTGGCCAAGCTGGGAGGGTGTGAGGTTGATAGACAAGCGGGCGTGACGGCATTCGGGCTGAAGGCCAATTTCGGCCCACTCCTTCAATGCTGTCCCTATCAGCTGTTCAGACACCGCATTGAGCAGGTTGTAGCGCTCGGCCAGCGCCATAAAACGATCCGGGGTCATCAACTGCAATTGCGCCCCCAGCTGCATGCGGCAAAGCACCTCAAACCCTTCGATGCGTCCGGTCCCCACTTCCACCTGGGGCTGGTAGTAAGGCACCACTTTATTTTGCTTAATGGATTCCCGAAGCGATTGTAAGGTCATGGCCGGTTTGGACGTGTTCAGCTCCGGCACCATCATCAACAGGCGCTCTATGCAGATGTTCAGCTGTGTTTTACATACCGGCTTCATCAAGGCGCCCAGCAGCCGCAAATGGGCCCCAAGCACAATCTGAGAGGCGGCTTCTATGATGCGGCTCTCCATCCCCGAAGCGATAATGACGCCGCCCCGGTATTCAAGGCCCGACAGCTTTGATAAAAGTTCAATGCCGTCCATCCCCGGCATATGTAAATCCACCACCAAAATCTGGTATCTGTCCCTGCGCTCCCGAAGGCGCTGCAACGCCTCTGAACCATCATGGCAGTAGTCCACGCTGGTCACATTCAGTTCACTGAAATATTTGGATAACAGCTGGCAGTAACTGAGTGAATCGTCGATGATGAGCACATTCAACGGCATAATATGACTCCGGACAGTCTGGGTACCGGGCCACGAAAAAATCAGTTTCATCCGTGAAACCCATGATGGACATTCGGTTTCAGGTAACGTCCCTGATGTCCACGTTATTTTCCAAGCCTAGTTCAGCGTCGACCCAAGTCAAACCCGTGGCGTTAGACAAAAGTGGAGGCTACGGGCAAAAAATCTGCTATACTTCGCGCCCCTTTGTGAAAAGGCATATTCCGACCAAGGTGCCTCACTTACAAAAAGCCCTTGTGAATCGTCTATTTACGCCAGGAATCATCATGAAATTCGAATCCTACAGTTTTGCCCCCGAAATACTGCAAGCCCTTGCCGAATGCGGTTATGAAACCATGACCCCCATTCAACGGCTGGCCATTCCCCCTGTCCGTCGCGGCCAGGACGTATTGGCTTCTGCCCAAACGGGAACCGGGAAAACTGCGGCTTTCGCATTGCCAATCCTGCAAAAGCTGCTGGACACGCCCAAGGCCAGAGAAGCGACCAAAGCCCGCGCGCTTATTCTTGCTCCAACCCGCGAGCTGACAGAGCAGATTGCCAACAATATCAAAGCCTATGCCAAACATCTTGAACTGGCCGTTACCACGGTATTCGGTGGCGGAAAAACCGATGTTCAGGCGCAAAAGCTGCGTAAAGGCACAGATATCATAGTGGCCACGCCGGGGCGCTTACTCGAACACTTGCTGGCGGGTAACCTGTCGTTGGCAGCCGTTGAATTTTTGGTGTTGGATGAAGCCGACCGTATGCTGGACATGGGCTTTATCGCCGATATCCAAAAGCTCATCCAGGCCTGTAATAAAGAGCGCCAGACCCTGATGTTCTCGGCCACCTTCTCCGGTGGAGTGCGCAAGCTTGCCGATGAGATCATGAAAAAGCACACAGTACTGACCGCCGACAGACACAACACTGCCGCTACAACCGTGAGCCAGGTAGTGTACCCGGTGGAGCAGCGCCGCAAACGCGAACTCTTGTCTGAACTCATTGGCCGTAAAAACTGGCAACGGGTGCTGGTATTCTCGGCGACCCGTGAAGACTGTGAAAAACTTACCGAAGAACTGAACCTCGACGGCATCCCAAGCGCGGTGATCCACAGCGAAAAAGCCCAGGGCACCCGCAGAAGAGCCCTGAAAGACTTTACCGAAGGCAAAATTCGGGTGCTGGTATCCACTGAAGTGGCTGCCCGCGGTCTGGATATCCCGGACCTTGAATATGTGGTGAACTTCGACCTGCCCTTCCTGCCAGAAGACTATGTGCACAGGGTTGGCCGCACAGGCCGTGCTGGAAAGAGTGGCGTTGCCATCAGTTTTGTCAGCCGCGAAGAAGAGCGCACCCTGGCCGACATTGAAAAACTCATTGGCCAGCGTCTCAAGCGCATCGTGATGCCGGGCTATGAAGTGTCCAACCGTGACCTCTTGCTCAAGCAGTTGCAAAAGCGTCGCAGCTTTGCGAAAAAGACCCGGGTCGAAAGTGACGCCATTGCTCAGGTTGCCGCCGAAAAGAGCATGGCCGGACGCCGCGTTAAGGTGAAAGTCGGTTCAACCGGCAACACCAAAAAAATCAAATAAGCACGTACTGCGATTGATTCAACATAAAAGCGGCCTCTATGCCGCTTTTATTTTTTCTGCTGCACATTCACCTGAAAGACATTGCTCCTGTCACCGGTCTTTGGACATACCTCTAGTTGCCAAGGGATCGTTATGAAATCCATACCCGCATTGTTTCGTTACCTGTTATCTACCCGACTTACACTGAGTTTGCTGACCTGTCTTCTGTCTGCGGTGCTTATCCAGCCCGCCATGGCAAATCCCATCGCCACCGATGAAGTATCAGTGGCACCACTGATGAATGGCGAAACCATTCCCGATATCCAGCTCACCGACAGCAAGGGCAAATCGGTCAGCCTCAAGGCGCTTAGCACTGAAAAACCCACAGTGTTCTTTTTCTACCGTGGCGGCTGGTGCCCCTTTTGCAATAACCAGTTGGGGCAACTTAAAGAAATCGAACCCAAGCTCATTGAACTTGGCTATCAGCTGGTCGGAATAAGCCCAGACAGCCCTGAAAAACTCGCTGCCGCAGCAGGTGAACGTAAGCTTGATTATTTGCTCCTGTCCGATGCGAACATGGAAGCGGCCAAGGCATTTGGCCTGGCATTTTTCACCAGCGAGAAGACCACCCAAACCTACCTGAGCCGAATGAAGCTTGAAAACCCATTGTTCAAAACCCCTGAAGGCGATGAGCGTTTGGTGTTGCCGGTTCCCGCTGTGTACATCACGGATACCCAAGGCCTTATTCACTTCCAATATGTGAACCCCAACTTTCGGGTCAGACCGGCACCAAAACTTATCCTGACAGCGGCAGAGCTTGCCCGCCAGCAGGGATAAAGCCGCTTTACAGCGCCAATTCGGCGTCTTTACAATAAGCGGCCTTTCAATGATGGATATGCTTATGTCGACGCCGAATTACAACGCTTCCTTGCTGGCCATGGCCACCGCCGCTCTGAACGCGCTGGACTCATCCCATGCAGGCGCTGCCCACGCCACCGAAGCACAGCAAAGCCACTTCCTCTGTAACTGGATGGCACAGGCGTTAAAAGACAAAAGCTTCGATAAAGCCATCGCCGGAGAGCTTACTTTGTGGGTAAGGCAGGGACGCAGTATGGGCTCCTCGGCACAGCTCAAGCGATTGCTGCAAACCATACGTCATCAGTATTCCACGCTTGCAGAGCACACTATGGGGCTGGGCAATGCCCTTGCTAAGATGCTGGAAGACGCCCGGCAGCAGGATGTCATTGTCTACACCGACACCCCTGTTAAAACCAAACTCAAGCTGGATGCCGATGGCCAGTCATCCATTATTGTGTGCGCCGACGAATACCAGCAGCACATTCGGGATGGCGAGCTCATCAAGCCCATCAGCCTGTTTGTTCGTGCTGACGAAAAGTTCCTGGCCAAACTGGCATTCAGCCACGGACTCATGCTCACACAAGGCGATAAAAAATCGTCACTTATCAAGCATCACAAGAGCTATAAATTGTTTCCCAAAAACCAGCTGCCCTCATTGGCGCTGCTGACATTTCATTAACAACAGCGTAGAGTGAACGGGAACCCACAGATGGAGCCCCGATGATGCTACGTGTTGCCCTCTATGCGCTGATGTTGTTTTCAATGGTCGCCGCGGCAGACAGCACGCCTAATCCTCCGACACTCAAGTATTGCATCACGGGGTCCAGCAGTTGGTACCCCTATTACATCCCCGACAGCCCACAGGCGCCCGGTCTTATCTCTGAGCTGCTGCCACTGCTGCTGGATCGCGCAGGTGTAAAAGGGCAGAACGTGCCCTTGCCCCCCAATCGCACCAACCAGGCGCTGGAAAAAGGCACCCTGGATTTTGACATTGTCAGCCCCAGCTGGTTTGAGCACGGCGATTTTGGCCCCCTGTTTGTGAAATCCGACCCCATAATGCAAATCACGGAACACATCATCACCCTGCCACAAAATCAGGAAAGATGGGCCGACATCAGCAGTATCAAAGGCAAGGAAATCGGAACCGTAATGGGGTATCTGTACCATGACGACAATGAGTTCATCCGTGCCGATTTTAAGTCAGAACAGGAGCTGATTAAGGCCCTGCATCGACAGCGGATAGGTGCCGCCATCAGCGGCGATTACACAGCCCTTTATTGGTCATCCAAGCTGGACTTGCCCATTGCCCTCGCCGCCAAACACTCGTCGGGCGATTTGGTATTCCGACTACGCAAAGAGCGCGCTGCCTTGTTGCCAGCTATCAATAGCGCCATTGCCACCTTAAAAGCCGACGGCACCATAGATGCCCTGATAAACAAATATACCCACGCCCTTGAAGCCACCCCGTGAAGGTGAGTGCCGGTAAGTGCATGCCCAGCATCGCTTCCGGGTTTTCTGAAAACGTCTCTAATAAAAAAGCGCCCGCAGGCGCTTTTTTATCAGGAGTTCAGCAAGCCTGTCAGTCGGCCTTCTGCTCCCCAAGGCTATAACCATTCAGTTTCACATTCGCCTGCTCCACCACCTGCATAGCCTGGGTAGTAAGGGCATTGTTGCCAGTGAGCAAATCATTCAGGCCGCCTTTATCTTTGTCCACCAGCCCGAGTTCACGGAGCATGGCATCCACCACCGGCGCGTTGGCGCGGTAGTTGAGTGCTGCCTGAGTCACTTGCTCGGCAATGCCGCCATTGGCGGCGCCTTCGCCGGTCGCCAGTGTGGCACCATTTGCACCATAGCCCTGCAAAATCTTGATGCCTTCAATGTTTTCCAGAGGTTTAACCGCATTGGCCACAATTTCCGGCAGGGCACGCAGGATGGCGAGGGATTTTTGCAGCTCGATCTGTTCGTCACGGAGCACGTTTTCGGCCTCGTACAGCGCCTGCTTACCGGCCGCTTCCACCGCGTACACCTTCTCATCGGCCTCGGCCTTAAGCTTCTTGGCATCGGCGGCAGCGCGGGCTTCAGTGAGAATGGCTGACGACCGGTCTTCTGCTGCACGCTTTTCTGCTTCGGCCTGCACTGTCACGCCCACGGCCTCACGCTCAGCTTCTTTGCGGGCGTCAATCACTTCAATCTCTTTACGACGATTGGCTTCGGCCACCTGACGCACTGTGATAACCGCTTCTTCTTTTTCCACTTTCAGCTTTTCAGCTTCGGCGGCGCGGGCACGGGCGGCGGACTCTTCTTCCGATTTGGCGGCTACTGCGATTTGTTTTTCCTGCTCGGAAACTTCAATGTCGCGCTGCTGTTGAATACGGGCCTGCTCAATGGTTTTGCGCTTTTCAATTTCGCGGGTTTCGATTTCCCGGGTCTTTTCAATCTCGGCCGCTTCTACCGCACGCTCTTTGGCGATTTCCGCTTCACGTTCTTCTCGGGCCTTTTGCTCCCGCTGTTTGATGATTTCCGCCTTCTGCTCGGCGCGCTTAAATTCCAGCGCCTGCTGCTGCACCAGCTTGGCTTCTTCTTCCGACTTCTTGATTTCCAGCGACTCTTTTTCCGCCTCGAGGTTACGCATCTCGATCTTGATACGGTTTTCCTGCTGAATATCGTTGGTTTCCTTGCGCTTTTCTTCAATGATTTTGGCGAGACGAGCACGACCTTCAGCATCGAACGCGTTATTTTCATTGAAAAAATCAAGCTCAGTCTGGTCAAAGCCGGTCAGAGACACAGACTCCAGCTCCAAACCGTTTTTCTCAAGGTCGTTGGCCACATTGTTTTGCACACGCTGCACAAAATCGGCGCGCTGCTCGTGCATTTCGGTCATGGTCATTTCGGCGGCCACGGCACGCAGCACGTCAACAAACTTGGATTCCATCAGCTTTTTCAGCTCTTCCACCCGGGTGGTACGGGTACCCAACGTCTGCGCCGCCATGGAGATACCCTCGGCGTGGGGCGCAACCCGCAGGTAGAAGTCGGCTTTCACATCCACCCGCATGCGGTCTTTGGTGATAAGCGCATCTTTCTGAGTCTTTTCCACCTCAATACGCAGGGTATTCATATTCACATGAATGGTTTCATGCAGTACCGGCAGCACAATGGCGCCGCCATCCTTTACCACCTTTTCACCGCCAAAACCGGTCCGCACGAAAGCGGTTTCTTTGGTGGCACGGCGATAGAGCTTGGCGAAGATAAGCCCAATTACCAAAAGTCCCAATACCGCCACGCCGGCTATCATCAGCATAAAGGTGCCGCTGTCGGTAAAAATCTGTGAGTTGTCCATCTAGCTTCCTTGTTATCTACAACAGTTTATTGAGTAAATTGACTGGCGGACCATACCCGGCCCACCCTGCGAATAAGCACTACCTGAGTGCCCTGAATGAATTCATCCCCGGCCGTTTCGGGTTCCACCAGTACATAGTGTTTTTGTTGAAACTGGTCTTTTACCAGCGCCTCTGACGGGTTGCCTTTTACCGCCCGGCCAAGGGTAATGGTTGCCACGCAGCCGCTGAGTTCATCTATGGACAGGGCGCTGCTTTCATTTTTGGGCAGCATGTCGGCCAGCGGCGTGCCGAGGAAACGACAACCCAGCGCCGCGCCCACAATGGCCAAAGGCACAGACATCCACTGCACCAGCGGCTGACCGAGTAAGGTTATAAAAAGGAAATTGAGGCTGTAGCCCGCAATCACAAAACAGGTCATGGCCAGAACCAGCCAAATCAGCAGGGGCAAGCGATTCAGACACAGCCAGCCAATTAAACCGGTTAGACCACCGCCGGCGATATCTGCGTCCATATCGACGTCGGCCAGATCCCAGTCCTTGAGCAGCCCCATCAGGCTTAAGCCTGTGACCAGTGCCAGGGCTTCGATGATCCCCAGCAGCAGAATGACAGTTAATACGATACTGAATGGAAAGTTTGCATCAGCAAATAAAAAGCCAAGCATTATCAACTCCTTGTACAGAATGCTATTCCGTGGCTGCGACTTTTGGTGCAAGAAATCCGAGCATATCAAAGCGTGAGTCTTTGCCAAGCATTTTTACCCGCTTTCGGGGCTTATCCGCTAAGATAGGCGCAAACCCACTAAGCTCCCCATCCCATGACCACAAGTTACCTAAAGCTCAAGGGCCATTTTGCCCAGATTTCCCACTTTGAACATTTCAGCGCTCTGGGCGACTGGGATCAGGCCACCATGATGCCCATGGGCGGCAGCGAAGGCCGCAGCGATGCCATGGCAACACTGGCAGGTCATATCCATGGGCTTCGCACTGCCCCCTGGTTGCTGGACGAAATCAATAATGCCGAGTCTGAGCCCCTCACAGCTCGGGAGCGCGCCAACCTGCGGGAGATGAAATACCAGTGCCAGCAGTCAATCGCCGTACCCCAGGCGTTGGTCGAAGCCAAGACCAAGGCCGCCTATCAGTGCGAAAATGCCTGGCGCGAGCAGCGTAAAAACAATGACTGGTCAGGCTTTAAACCCAATCTCGAAAACGTGATGGCGCTGGTACGGGAAGAAGCCGGTCACCGCGCAGCGCTCACTGGGCTCTCACCCTACGATACCTTGCTGGATAAATTTGAACCCGGCATGAGAGCCGCCACACTTGAAACCACCTTCGCCGGTCTTCGCAGCACGCTTCCCAGTCTTATCCAGCAGATCCTCAACAAACAGGCCAGCGAACCGGTTATCCAACTCGACGGGACTTTCGACATAGGCGCCCAGGAGAAGATTGGCCGTGAACTCATGACACTGCTGGGGTTTGACTTCAATCAGGGGCGTCTGGATGTGTCCAGCCACCCCTTCTGCGGTGGAGTGCCGGGCGACGTGCGACTCACCACCCGCTACAGGGAAGATGACTTTACCGGCGCCCTGCTTGGCATCATCCACGAAACCGGCCATGCCCGCTATGAACAGGGCCTGCCATTGGCGCTTCGGGGCCAACCGGCCGGGCTTGCTCGCTCCATGGGTATCCATGAGAGCCAGAGTCTGTTTTTTGAAATGCAGCTGGCTGCCAGCAAACCTTTTATCGAGCTCATCACCCCCATCATAAACCGTAATCTTGGGCGGGATTTCAGCGCCGATGCTCTGGTTAACCTCTATACCCGGGTTAAGCCGGGTCTCATCCGGGTTGATGCCGACGAAGTCACCTACCCTTGCCATATCCTGCTTCGATTCGACGCCGAAAAGGCATTGATGGACGGCTCACTTACGGTGGCCGACTTGCCCGACTTCTGGTCAGCGGGCATGCAGGAACTGCTGGGGATTAATACCGATGGCGACTACCGAAATGGCTGCATGCAGGACATACACTGGACTCTGGGTGAACTCGGGTATTTCCCGAGCTACACCCTGGGGGCCATGTATGCCGCACAGCTGCGCTTTGCCATGGAAAAAACTCTGGGGCCACTGGAGCAAACCATTGGCCAGGGGCGCCTCGCCGAGGTTTTTGCCTGGCTTGAGCAACATATCTGGTCACTGGGTTCACTCATGGATACCGACAGCCTGATTAAGGCTGCCACCGGTGAATCACTCAACTTCCACTATCTTGAGCAGCACCTGCGTCAACGCTATCTGGGCGAATAACCCAGTCTCGGGTATAATTGCGCCCTTTGTGATTTGAACAGGCAGTAAGCAAAGGGCGTACCATGCAACTCAGGGCGATTCAGGCCAACGATTGGCAAGCAATTCTCAATATTCAGGACGAATGCTACAACGCAGTGGATCCAGAGCCGCTACACGTGCTTAAAAGCAAGTGGGAAGTCTCACCAGACTCTTGTTTTGTAATGGAAAAAGATGGTCAGGTGCTGGGCTACTGCTTGGCGCATCCCTGGGTGGAAACCACTCCGCCACCTCTGTATCACGCCCTGACTGAACTGCCCGCACCCAATACCCTTTATCTGCATGACATGGCCATTTCCGCCCGTGCGCAGGGCCTGGGTGCCGGCGGCAAGGCCCTGTCCAAGCTTAAGCAATTGGCCGAACGCTGGTCACTGAACTCCCTGTCTCTGGTGGCAGTTCAGGGCGCCGACAGCTACTGGCGCCGTCAGGGCTTTGCCGACAGCCAAAGCCTCAAATGTCTTGGCAGCTACAGTGACGATGCCAGCTATATGATACTGCCCCTGTGAGCCAATTATGCACCCGGCATTGACCACTGTTGCCCTGCTCTGTCTGTCGAATATCTTTATGACATTCGCCTGGTATGGACATCTCAAGTCGCTCAACCATAAACCATGGATAATTGCGGCGCTGGTCAGCTGGGGCATAGCCCTGTTCGAGTACCTGTTGCAGGTACCTGCCAATCGCATTGGCTACACGGTAATGAATGTGGGCCAGCTTAAAATTTTGCAGGAAGTGATCACTCTGAGTCTGTTTGTGCCCTTTGCCTATTTCTATCTCAAAGAGCCATTGAAACTCGACTATCTCTGGGCTGGCCTGTGTATTCTTGGGGCGGTGTACTTTATTTTCCGCAGCGAATTCAGCTAAAAACAACGAAAGGGTTTTACCATGGCACGTCAGGTTGCATACACCTATAAAGGCCAGGCAAAAGTGATTAACTTTGCCTACGACAAGTACCACGATATGTACGAGGCCGCAGCCGCCGCCGAAGGGGTGGATCTCACCCGTTTTCTGGCCATGGAACAACAGGTTGCCATGACTGCCAAAGGCAAGGGCGCCCTCAAAAGCTACCGTTTGAACGAGTTTGCCCGCATGGGTTTTAAAGACATTCGCATGTTGCGGGACGATGAACAGGTCTGAATTATGATAAATCAAGAACATGCCAATTTTCCCCGCGCCGGCTTTTTCCGCCGTCTCGGGGCCATGGTGTACGACCTTATGTTGGCAGCTGCGGTGTGGATCCTCGCGGGCGTGGTAAGCTTTGCCCTGTTTGCCGTGCTGGTGAATTCAGGCCTTATTGACCGCGGTGGCCATGAGCATGTCATCGATGTGATGAATGCCAATCCCCTGTATCGCAATTTAAATTTTGCCTGGATACTGCTGTGTGTGGCGATGTTTTATGTGGTGTTTTGGAGCCGCGGCGGCCAAACCCTCGGCATGCGTGCCTGGCGTTTGAAGGTGCAGCACCCCAACGGCCAAAACCTCAGCTTTATCGCCGCAGCCGCCCGTCTGGTATGGTCGCTGTTCGGACTGGGTAATCTGTTTATCCTCATCAACCCCGATAAGCTGGCGCTGCAGGATAAGATGACCCGCTCCGAGGTCGTGGTATTGTCAGTGGAAGCCAACCAGATGAAAAACTGGCACGGTATGCAGTAACCCTTTTACGCTTATTATGGATTGCAGGTGTTATGGATTGCAGGTGTTATGTGCTGCATCCACAGGCCTCATGAAGGCGTAAAACAGCAGCTAAACAAAAAGGGCACCACGGGGTGCCCTTTTTGTTTAGCTGATTGGTGTGTGCGTCGTTGCCACTTATCAGCGGCGGATATAAAACACAGCCGCGCCGGCAAATAAGAGCGCTGGCGCTCCCGCACCAATAAAGGCCGGCAGTTGATAGACCATGGTCATGGGGCCAAAGATTTCGTTGCAAATATAAAAGCTGAAACCAGCCACAACACCCAGCAATACTCTGGCGCCCATGGTCACGCTACGAAGCGGGCCGAACACAAAAGACAGAGCAACCAACATCATGACGGCCACCGTCACCGGCTGCATCAACTTCCGCCAAAGCGCCAACTCGTAACGACTTGGGTCCTGGCTGTTGATACGCAAATAATCCAAATAGCCCATCAACCCCTGGATAGACAGAGATTCGGGTTTCACCGACACCACACTGAGTTTGTCCGGTGTCAGGCTCGACTGCCACAGCTCGCTGTCGATATCTTCCCTGACGATGGCTTCTTCGGTGATATGGGTTTTACTCACACCCTGCATTTGCCATGCCTTGCCATCGAAGGTGGCCCGGCGCGCATTGACCACATGATTGAGGCGCTCTTGCTGGTCGAACTCATACAGGGTGATATTGCCAAGAGTATTGATATCTGAGACTTCACCTATGTTCACAAAGAGGTCGCCATCTTTGGCCCAGATACCCCGATGGGATTTGATCAGGCTGCCACCGGAAATCATGGTGGCCTTGAGCTCGTTGGCGCGCTGTTCTGCGGCAGGCGCTACCCATTCACCAAGGGCCATCACCAGCAGCATCAAAGGTACCGCAGTTTTCATGGCCGATACGGTAATTTGCAGCCGCGACTGACCCGAGGCCTGCATCACCACCAACTCGGAATTGGCGGCCATCATGCCAAGGCCAATCAGGGCACCCAAGAGCACCGCCATGGGGAAAAACATCTCGATATCGCGGGGGATAAGAAACAGCACATATACACCGGCATCCATCATGGTGTAGCTGCCACGGCCCACCAGACGCAGCTGATCCACCCATTTGATAATGCCGGACAAACCGGTCAGCACCAGCAAACACAGGGACGAGGTACTGATAAGCACCCGGGCAATATACCAGTCCAGGATACTCATGCTGCGGCCCTCCGCTTGAACCTGCCACTGAGTTTCGCCCCCAGCGGCCGCTCTTTACCCAGCAGCATTATGCCCATGACGAGGGCCGACAGGTGTATCCACCACATACCCATAAACGCAGGAACCACTTCATCTTCCAGCGCCTTGCGCCCGGCTACCATCAGGCCGAAGTAACCGAGATACAAGAGGATTGCCGGCAGCATCTTGGCAAACTTGCCCTGACGCACATTGACCCTTGCCATGGGCACAGCAATCAGGGTCATCAAAGGGATGGCAAGGGGGATAGCGATACGCCAGTGGAGTTCCGCCACTGCTTCGGGGGTATTCTGATCCAGCAACTGGTTAAGCGGCAATGCCGACATCTTGCGTCTGCGCTCGTCGACCTCCTGCTCCTTGATTTGCATGCCATAGCCGCCAAATTCAAGCACCTGATAATCCAGGCTCTTGGGCGAACCCTGGTAGCGCACGCCGTCGTTCAACTTAAGCTGCTGAGCGCCACTGGCATCTTCCACCACCTTGCCTCCGGCGGCAGATACCAGATTTATCTGGCCATGTTCGTCGTCGGGGTCAGGCAACTGGGCCACAAACACTTTTTCCAGCTCGTTGTCTTTGCCAATTTTTTCCACAAAGAGTACGGCGCGGCCATCGGGGCTGGTTTGAAAACGGCCCTGCACCAGAGCTGCCAGACCGGCCTCAGACTGGGCCTTTTCCAGTACCTGATTTTGGCGCTCTTCCGCCCAAGGGGTCACAAACAGAGACAAGTAGCCGGTAAACAGCATATTAAGCACAGCGAGCAAGAGGGTGACCCTGGTGACATACCATTCACTGACCCCGACCCCGTGGAACACTACCATCTCGTTTTCGGCGTACATACGCCCATGGGCCATCAAAATGCCAAGAAACAAGCTCAGGGGCAGCACAAGCACAGCCAGATAGGGGAGATTCAACCCAAGCAGGGTAACGACTAAAGAGGCGGGAAACTCACCGTCCGACGCGTCGGCAAGTACACGGACAAAATGCTGGCTGATAAAAACAGTCAACAGCACCAAAAGTACCGCGATTTGTGCCTTGAAAACTTCTTTGAAAAGATATCTAAATACAATCACAGGCAGGATCCGGTATCAAAACTTATCATTTTGCTGGTATCAGCCTAACATTCATGTAAACTGTCTACTTTTGATAGTTTTCTGACCAACACCATCACAAGGCGCCACGGCTTTACGCGCTGAGTAACAGGCCTTGGCGCAGAAACTTAGGCCCGATTTCGGGCACAAGCAGGCATTATCCAATAAATATAAAAATTTGTCTTTAAGAATCTAGGAGTGCTCATGGAGTTTAGCGTAAAGAGCGGCAGCCCGGAAAAACAACGCTCAGCGTGCATTGTTGTGGGTGTATACGAACCCCGCCGTTTGTCCGGCATCGCAGAGCAACTGGACAAAATCAGCGAAGGTTATATCAGCAATCTGTTGCGTCGTGGTGATCTGGAAGGCAAGCCAGGCCAGATGCTGCTTCTGCACCACGTCCCCAACGTGCTCAGTGAGCGTGTTCTCTTGGTTGGTTGTGGTAAAGAGCGCGAGCTGGACGAGCGTCAATACAAGCAAATCATCGCCAAGACCATCAACACCCTTAACGAAACTGGTTCCATGGAAGCCGTGTGTTTTCTGACCGAGCTGCACGTTAAAGGTCGCGATACCTATTGGAAAGTGCGTCAGGCCGTAGAAACCACGCAAAACAGCCTCTACAGCTTCGATACCCTGAAAAGCCGTAAAGGCGAGACCCGTCGTCCACTTCGCAAACTGGTGTTCAACGTGCCTACACGCCGTGAACTGACCGTTGGCGAGCGCGCCATCGAGCACGGTGTTGCCGTAGCCTCGGGTATGCACCTGTGCCGCGACGTGGCCAACATGCCGCCTAACATCTGTAATCCGGCTTACCTCGCCTCTCAGGCCCGTCAGCTGGCCGAAGTACACGAAAACCTGCAGGTATCTACTGTGGGTGAAGAGCAAATGGCCAAACTGGGCATGAACTCTTACCTCGCCGTGGGCCGCGGCAGTGCCAATGAGTCCATCATGACTGTGATGGAGTACAAGGGCGCCGTGGACAGCACCGCCAAGCCAATCGTGCTGGTAGGTAAAGGCCTGACTTTCGATTCCGGCGGTATCTCTCTCAAGCCAGGCGAAGCCATGGACGAGATGAAGTACGACATGGGCGGCGCCGCTGGCGTTATCGGTACCATGAAGGCTATCTGCGAAATGAAGCTGCCGCTGAACGTAGTGGGTATTCTGGCTGGCTGTGAAAACATGCCTTCCGGCAATGCATACCGTCCAGGCGACATCCTCACTACCATGAGCGGTCAAACCGTGGAAGTGCTGAACACTGACGCCGAAGGCCGTCTGGTTCTGTGCGATGTGCTGACCTACGTTGAGCGTTTCGACCCTGAACTGGTGGTCGATACCGCCACCCTGACCGGTGCCTGTGTGATCGCGCTTGGTAAGCATGCCTCTGGCCTCTTCTCTTCCCACAATCCGCTGGCACACGAGCTGCTGAGCGCCGGTGAGCAAAGTGGTGACCGCGCCTGGCGCATGCCACTGTGGGATGAGTATCAGGACATGCTGGACAGTCCGTTTGCCGACATGACCAACCTCGGTGGCCGTCCGGCGGGCTCCATCACCGCCGCCTGTTTCCTGTCGCGCTTTGCCAAGAAATACAACTGGGCACACCTTGACGTAGCAGGTACTGCCTGGAACAGCGGTGCCAACAAGGGCTCTACCGGTCGTCCGGTTCCTCTGTTGACTCAGTTCCTGATAAACCGCGCCGGTGTAGAACAGGGCGAATAAGCCAAACAGCTGTGTTAAGCACATAAAAAAAGCGAAGCCCCGGGTTCGCTTTTTTGTTGCCCGTAATCCGTTATTTTCAGGACGCCTTGTCGATTCTCAGATCCAGGGCGCTGCCAGCACGGCGACGGCAAGCCTCACCAAAGGCCTTGAAAATCTTGATGGAGTCAGGGTTTTCAAGCGCCTTCCACTCGGGATGCCACTGTACCCCAAGGGTGAACTGCGGCAGATAAGGAGCGTGCAGCGCCTCCACCAGACCATCTTCGGCCAACGCCAGCGCTTCCAACCCCTTACCCAGGGTTTTAATGCCCTGACCGTGGAGGGAGTTAACCTCTATGGTGTCCCCGAGCAGCTTATGCAGCCAGGAGCCTTTCACCATGCTGATGCTGTGACTGGCGCCATACTGCACGTCGGGCGGTGTGTCCGGGTCTTCACGGTGATCGTTCAGATGGTCCTCATCATGCACCTTCTGATAAAGATCGCCGCCAAAGGCGATATTCATCTCCTGCATGCCACGGCAGATGCCCAGTATCGGCAAGCCCCGTTTAACGGCACCCTTGATAAGCGCAATATCCACCAGATCCCGTGCCAAATCCTGCTTTTTTTCGGGCGTGAGGTTTTCCTGACCATAGAGACTGGGGTCGATATTGGAGGCGGCACCGGAAAGGTATACGCCGTCGGCCATGTCCAGATATTGTTCAATATCTGCCACACCGAAGCAGGTAGGGATAAGTAGCGGAATGCAGTCGGAAATGTCTACCACTGGCTGCATATATTTGTGGGTCATGACCTGATAGGCGTGGCCATTTCTGTCTTGCTGACCCATGGACATTAAAATGACCGGTTTTCGTTCTTGTCTTGCTGATTCTTGTTGTAAGGGCATAGATCACCTGATTTTCAAACGCGTTGAGTTCGCGCTTTGGGCATAGCCTGGCATGGTTAAAACCATACGCTTATCAGGATGATGCGTTGGTTTAAACGGCTCAGGACATGCCCAAAACCCGTACCTGCTACGTCCTTTTCAGGACGGCAATCACAGCATCAGCATGCCCAAAGGCGTTCAATATGTCAAACAGATGAAAACTTATTATTTACAACACCAAACGGTATAGCCAGGAAAAAGCCTGAAATCAGAACGAGCAGAAGCGGCCAAATGCCAAGTTTCAAAGACTTGTGTTAGCTTTCAGCAATACCGACCATCGAGCTTTCAGCAGCCGGGGCTCTTCCCTTCTCACGGGCATCCACACCTGTCGAAATAGCCGACTCCTGTGCCCACCAATCACTGCCGCTTCCTGGCAGGGTTAAACTCAGGGCTTCACCAAAAATCGGGGTGGCAATCTTCACCGACCGGTCCCACGCCAGCGCGCGAATGCGCTCAAGGGGTTCAAACCAGTCGTGCAGCGCCAAATCAAAGGTGCCGTTATGAATGGGCACCATCAGCTGCCCTTTAACATCCAGATGTGCCTGCAAACTCTCCTCGGGCATCATGTGAATATCTCGCCACAGCTCGTTGTAGGCGCCGGTTTCCATCAGGGTCACATCGAAGGGGCCTAGTCGCTCACCGATTTCGGCAAAACCCGGAAAATAGCCCGAGTCACCGCTGAAAAATACCCGCGCCTGCTCACCGTGGATGGCCCAACCGGCCCACAGGGTGGCGTCTCTGTCAAACAGCCCACGGCCAGAGAAATGCTGCGCCGGGGTCGCGGTCAGCTCTATGGTTCCAAGTTGTACCGACTGCCACCAATCCAGTTCAGTTATCCTGGCCTTATCAATGCCGAGGCGGATAAGGCGTTTACCCACGCCCAAAGGCATATAAAAGTGTTTTACCCGCGCTGCGAGTGCCTTAATGGCGGCGGTGTCCAGATGGTCGTAATGATCGTGGCTCAAAATCAGCCCATCGATGTCCGGCAGCGCCTCAATGGCGATGGGACTTTGGTGGAACCGCTTGGGGCCGGCCCACTGAAACGGTGAGGCTCGCTCACTGAATACAGGATCGGTCAGCAGCCATTTGCCATCCAGATACATCAGCACAGTGGAATGGCCCAGTCGATATAACCGCGCCTGAGGCCGGGCAAGCTCAGCGGGGGTGATGGGCTGCAATGGCACGGCGCTTTTCGGGCTGGGAGCACTGCGTTTGGCGCCCAGATACGCCTTGATGATGCCCACCAAATCCCCAAGACCTGCGCCATAGACCTTGTGGCTATTACGAAAGCGGCCTTTGATTTTCGAGGCTTCACCGGTTTGCTGGGACATGCTACAGACTCCTGACTGGATAGACGATACTGGACATCAACAAGTAAACTACACTGTGCAGTTTACTTATGAATTTGGAAAAGTAAACTGCTCAGTGTAAAATTCAGCCATCTGATATCTTGAGTGGACACGACAAGGTGCAAACACCAAAACGAAATCGCAGCGAAATCAAGCGTGAAGCCATAATGCTCGCCGCCAAGGAACTGTTTCAGACCCAGGGCGTACAGGGCACCAGCATGGATGAGCTGGCGCGGGTGGCTGAGGTTTCCAAGCGCACCGTGTATAACCACTTCGCCAGCAAAGAGGCGCTGGTACTGGAGCTGGTTGCCGAACTGTGGCAATCGGCCAATGCCGATATCAAGGTATGTTTTGTCAAAGACCACCCCGTGCATCCTCAGCTCCTTGAGGTACTTAACGCCGAAATCGCCATCATGACCAACCCGGATTATCTCGAACTGGTGCGGGTCGCCATTGGCCACTTTATGTTTCATCCCGGTGCGCTTAAATGTGAGCTGGAAAGCCGGGTCACCCACGAGTCGGCGCTGCGCCGCTGGCTGTCTGAAGGCATTAAATCAGGCGCCCTGCCCAATCTGGATGTGGATGAAGTGGAATGTACGCTGCACGGCATGATTAAGGGCGTGTGTTTTTGGCCGTCGCTGATGCAGCTGTGCGAACCCCTTCCCAAGGGTGAGCTTGAGCGCCTTGGTGCCGATATCGCCGCCTTTTTTGAGTTCAAATACTTAAGCGGCCGCAACTAATCAGCCAGCAAGCAGCCATTAACGTCGGCGCAGCGCGCCAATTTGTCCGCCCGGCTTTATGTCGGGCGCCCAACTAAGTTAGAATCCGGACTTATTGTTTACGCACAGGTTGTTTACGCACAGGCCCACCATGACCCAGGCACTCTTTTACGTACTTCCGCCGTCCCAAATGAGGGATGCTGCCGAGCTGCTGGCCTGCCGTCTGGCGGCGTTTCATTACCGCCGCGGCGCCTGGGTCTATATTCACTGCAACGATGAATCCCAAAGCTTTGCCATCGACGAGCAACTTTGGCAGTTTGACCCCAACGATTTTGTGCCCCACAACCTCAAGGGTGAAGGGCCTCTGGGGGGCGCGCCGGTGGAAATCGGTCACGATCGCCTCGGGCCGTCAAAAAACCGCGGCATTCTGATAAATCTTGCAGAAAAAGTACCGCCTTTTGCGGTACACTTTGGCCACTTTATCGACTTTGTCGCCGGTGACGAGGCCACCAAGGCACTGGCACGGCTGCGCTTTCGCGAGCTTCGCGGCCTTGGCATCGAGCCATCCACTCAGGATTTGGCGACACAACCCCTTAATCTAGTTTGAGAAAATCTGATCCCCATGGAAAAGACATACAATCCACAGTCCATCGAACAGGCCCTCTACCGCGTTTGGGAAGAAAAGGGTTACTTCAAGCCACACGGTGATGCCAGCCAGGGCAACTACTGCATCATGATCCCACCGCCGAACGTCACCGGCAGCCTGCACATGGGTCACGCCTTCCAGGACACCATCATGGATACCCTCATCCGCTATCAGCGCATGAAGGGCAAAAACACCCTGTGGCAAGTAGGTACCGACCATGCTGGTATCGCCACCCAGATGCTGGTTGAGCGTAAGCTGGAAGCCGAACAGGGCAAGAGCCGCCACGATCTCGGCCGCGACGCCTTTATGGAAAAGGTTTGGGAGTGGAAAGCCCAGTCCGGCGGTACCATCACCAGCCAGCTGCGCCGCATGGGCGCCTCCGTGGATTGGGACCGTGAGCGCTTCACCATGGATGAAGGCCTGTCCAACGCCGTGCAGGAAGTGTTCGTGCGCCTGTACGACGACAAACTGATTTACCGCGGCAAGCGCCTCGTAAACTGGGATCCCAAGCTGCACACTGCCATTTCCGATCTGGAAGTGGAAAACAAAGAAAAAGCGGGCCACATGTGGCACTTCCGCTATCCACTGGCCGGCACCGAGCTGACCGCCGATGGCAAAGACTATCTGGTAGTAGCCACTACCCGCCCTGAAACCATGCTGGGCGACAGCGCGGTTGCGGTACACCCCGAAGATGAGCGTTATGCGTCACTGATTGGCAAAGAAATCATTCTGCCTATCGTGAACCGCCGCATCCCCATCATCGCCGATGAATACGTGGATAAAGACTTCGGTACCGGCTGCGTGAAAATCACCCCGGCCCACGACTTCAACGACTACGAAGTGGGCAAGCGCCACAGCCTGCCGATGTTCAACATCCTCACTCAGGATGCCACCATCCGTGCCCTGGCCGAGGTACTGAACACCGACGGCAGCCACAACAGCGAGCTGGATGCCAGCCTGCCTGAGCGCTATGCCGGCCTCGACCGCTTCAAGGCCCGTGACGCCATCGTGGCCGAGTTTGAGACTCTGGGTCTCTTGGAAAAAATCGAGCCACACGCCCTCAAGGTGCCTTATGGCGATCGCTCCGGCGTCGTGATTGAGCCGCTGCTTACTGATCAGTGGTACGTTGCGGTGCAGAAACTCGCTCAGCCTGCCATCGAAGCGGTGGAAAACGGCGACATCAAGTTTGTGCCTCAGCAATACGAAAACATGTACTTCTCCTGGATGCGTGACATTCAGGACTGGTGTATCTCCCGTCAGCTGTGGTGGGGTCACCGCATTCCTGCGTGGTACGACGAAGCCGGTAAGGTGTACGTTGGCCGCAGCGAAGATGAAGTGCGCCAGAACCATAACCTCGGCAGCGATGTGAAACTGCGTCAGGATGACGATGTACTGGACACCTGGTTCTCCTCTGCCCTGTGGACTTTCTCAACCCTGGGCTGGCCGGAACAAACCCCAGAGCTCAAGACCTTCCACCCCACCGACGTACTGGTGACAGGTTTTGATATCATCTTCTTCTGGGTTGCCCGGATGATCATGATGACCATGTACTTCATCAAAGACGAAGACGGCAAGCCGCAGGTACCATTCAAGACGGTTTACGTCACCGGTCTTATCCGCGACGAAGCTGGCAACAAGATGTCCAAGTCCAAGGGTAACGTCCTCGACCCGCTGGATATGATTGACGGTATCGACCTTGAATCTCTGGTTCAGAAGCGTACCGGCAACATGATGCAACCACAGCTTGCCGCCAAGATAGAAAAGAGCACCCGCAAGGAGTTCGAAAACGGCATCGAGCCACACGGCACAGACGCGCTGCGCTTTACCCTGGCGGCCATGGCCTCTACCGGCCGTGACATCAACTGGGACATGAAGCGCCTCGACGGTTACCGCAGCTTCTGTAACAAGCTGTGGAACGCCTCTCGCTACGTGCTGATGAACACCGAAGAGCAGGATTGTGGCCAAGGCGGTGGTGATATGAAGCTGTCGCTGGCCGACCGCTGGGTCATCGGCAAGTTCCAGGAAACCGTCAAAGCCTTCGACGAGCACATCAATGCCTATCGTTTTGACCTGGCCGCCAACACCCTGTACGAGTTCACCTGGAACCAGTTCTGTGACTGGTATCTGGAGCTGACCAAGCCAGTACTGCAAAACGGCTCTGAAGCCGAGCAGCGCGGCACCCGTCATACCCTGGTGACTGTACTTGAGCAGCTGCTGCGCCTGATGCACCCCATGATGCCGTACATCACCGAGACCATCTGGGATCGCGTGAAGCCCTTGGCAGGTGTTGAGGGTGACACCCTGATGCTGATGTCCTTCCCCGAGTTCGATGCCGCCAAGGTAGATGCCAAGGCCATGGCCGATCTCGAATGGGTCAAGCAGGTGATTGTGGCCGTGCGTAACATTCGCGCCGAGCTCAACATCGCGCCAAGCAAGCCGTTGTCAGCCCTGCTGCGCGGTGTAAGCGATGAAGACAAGGCCCGCATCGAAGCCAACCAGGCCTTCTTCGGCACGCTTGCCAAGCTTGAGAGCATGACCATTCTCGCCGAAGGCGAAGCCGCCCCCATGGCCACCACTCAGCTGATTGGTGAAATGGAACTGCTTATTCCTATGGCAGGCCTGATTGACGTTGCCGCCGAGATGGCCCGTATCGACAAGCAGCTGGAGAAGCTGACTGGCGAAGTGGCCCGCATCGAAGGCAAGCTGTCCAACCAAGGCTTTGTGGCCAAGGCCCCGGCTGAAGTGATTGAGAAAGAGCGCGCCAAGGCCGCCGACATCAAGCGCGACATGGACAAACTGACCGAGCAGAAAGCCGAGCTTGCGAAACTTGAAGCCTGAGACGGCATACAAGTTAAGTTTCTGACTTTGTGAGACTCAAGCACACACAAAAAAGCAGCCGGGTGGCTGCTTTTTTATCGCGTTATATTTTAAAAAACGCTGAATCAATGCGCCTTGGCGGCACCAGTCAGCTCCACCGGCGTCACCATGGCGGCCGGACTTAAGATTTGGCTTAAGGCATCATCGCTAAGCAGCCCATCGCGGCGCACAAGCTCGGCCACACCGGCGCCACTCAGCAGCGCTTCACCCGCGATACGGGTGGCGTTCTCGTAGCCGATGTGGGGCACCAACGCCGTGACTATGCCGATACTGCTGCTCACATGCTGCTCGCATTTGGCTTCGTTGGCTTCGATGCCCTGAATACAGCGGCTGTCGAGCATGGCAATGGCACGGGTCAGCAAGGCGCAGTTATTCAAAAGGTTATAAACAATCACCGGTTCCATGGCATTCAGTTGCAGCTGCGCCGCCTCGGCGGCCATGGTGATGGTCATGTCGGTGCCAATCACCTGAAACGCCACCTGATTCACCGCCTCAGGGATAACCGGATTCACCTTGCCCGGCATGATGGAGGATCCCGGCTGCATCGCAGGCAAACGAATTTCCCCAAGACCGGTGCGTGGACCGCTGGAGAGCAACCGCAGGTCATTACTGAGCTTGGACAGCTTCACCGCCAGGCGCTTAAGCACAGATGACAGCGTCACAAAGGCGCCCATATCGGTGGTGGCATCGATTAGATTGTCAGCCTGAGTCACCGGCAGTCCAGTAATGTCGGCAAGGGCCTTTACTGCCAACACGCCATAGGCCGGATGGGTGTTAATACCGGTGCCAATGGCGGTGCCGCCAAGGTTCACCACGCAAAGCTCCTTGCAGGCATCATCGATGCGGCCTATGTCCGATTTAAGGCTGGAGGCAAAAGCATCGAACTCTTGCCCCAGGGTCATGGGCACCGCATCCTGCAGCTGGGTGCGGCCCATCTTGAGGATATGGCTAAACTCCCGGCCCTTGACCTCAAGGCTTAAGCAAATGGCCTCGATAGCCACCTTGAGTGGGGCTGTCGCCTCCACCATGGCCAGACGCGCCGCCGTCGGGTAGGCATCGTTGGTGGACTGTGAGCAGTTCACATCATTGTTGGGGTGCAGATGGCGGTACTCTCCCTTGCCATGGCCAAGCTTGGCAAGCGCCAGGTTGGCAATCACTTCGTTGGCGTTCATGTTGGTGGAGGTGCCAGCGCCCCCCTGAATGAGATCCACCACAAACTGGTCGTGCAGTGCGCCCTGAACAATATCGTCGCAGGCGGCGGCAATGGCGTTGGCTTTGATGTCAGACAGCTGCCCGAGACTCTGGTTGGCGCGGGCGGCAGCGGCCTTAACCTTGGCCAGCGCCCTGATAAGCTCAGGGAAAGCATTGATTGGGGTACCGCTCAGGCTGAAGTTTTCCAGCGCTCTCTGGGTTTGAATGCCATACCAGGCTTGGGCAGGAACCGGGGCATCCCCCAGCAGGTCGTGTTCAATACGTGTATCCATCTTTATGGTGCGCTCCCGGACGCTGTGTGAGCTGGGCTTTTTCTATGACCAAGCCCGATAAACTCGCGCTATTACAGCAGCCTGCACTGCATTAAGGGAGTTGACGCATTGATGCAAATTGGCGCTGACTGGCGCAGTTTTAGCTACAAACAGCATCTGACGCAGTCTGTCGCACTTTGCTGCTTTTAGGTACACTGAGTGGATAGTTTCCCCCGGTGAGGACACCCATCGTCGCCGGGAATAATCACAGGTCTGCCATGCATCAGGAATTTGCCAAAAATCTTCGCCTCCTTTGCAGCTACTACCGCTCGGTGGCCGAAGTCTGTCGTCGCCTCGATATCAACCGGCCTCAGTTCAACCGCTATTTAAGCGGCAAGTATCGCCCCTCGGCACATAGCCTGAGGCGCCTGTGTGACTTCTTTGGGGTGGAAGAGCATGAAATTCTCATGCCCCACAGCCAGTTTCAGCTGCTTATTCAGGTGCGGCCACGCCCCAGTGAGCCTGTGAGTGAGGCCCCTGAGCTGGAGCATCTGGCCAGGCTGCAAAGCTTAAGTCAGGGGCTCGATAAGTACCTTGGCTATTACTTCGAATACCACCTGTCGATGGCGTTCCCGGGCAAAATTTTGCGCAATCTGGTGTGCCTTGAGAAACAGGGTGGCAAGGTGTACTACCAGCGCACCGAGCGCCTGCAGCAGGCACCCGGTGAAAAGGTGTATCACAGTAAGTATTTCGGTATGGCGCACTTGTTGGCAGACCGTATCTTTTTAATGGATTATGAGTCGCTTACCGGCAACCAGCTCACGCAGACTATCCTTATCCCCACCTTCAAGAGCCGGGTTGGCCGCTTAAGCGGTCTGCGCCTTGGCGCGTCGGCCAGCGGTGAGCGTATCCCCAGCTGCACCCGGGTGGTGTTCGAGTATCTTGGGCATCAGGTGGATATCCGCAAAACCCTTAAGCTTTGCACCACCCTGGACCCCGACAGCGGCCAGATAAGCCCACGAATTCTGGAGGCCATTCAAAACGATATGGCGCCGGGCGAGCGGCACTTTCGCGCCCGCCACAGCTTTTAAGCCCCGGTGATGTCACGGCCCAGTCCGCTTGACCGGGACAGGGTGCAAAGGGCACACTTTTGCTAATTACCTGCAATCAAAGCCTTGAATGTCAAAGCGAATAATCGAGCTTAAACTCACTAATCTGCTGGCCGAGGGCGGCTACACCGCCTGCCTGAGGCTTGGTAGCGAGGCCCAGTCCGTCAACCTTATCATAGACACCGGCAGCTCCACCCTGGTGGTACACGAGAGTGGCTATAAAGCAGGCAACGATAAAGAACTCAAACCCACCACCCTGGCGCAGGAAGTGAATTACGGTCTCGGCGGCTGGCTTGGCGCCGTGGTGCACACCAGCATACATGCCGGGGAGCTTGCCATGGCCGACACCCCGCTGGCACTGGTGCATGCCGAGGCCGAGCACACCTTTTTAGACGCCGACGGTATCTGGGGCATGGCCTATCATCCCCTCAATCGCGGCTATGATCTGACCACCTACCTCACAAGCCACGGCATAGACCCGGCCAGCACCTTCCCCTGGCCCTTTCCCGATGAGGCCCATCCATTGGTTAAACAGCAACTGGATGACTTTAAGGCACTGCTCCCTCAACTGCCCGAAGAAGATGTGGCCACCTGCTTTACCCTGATGGAAGAGCGCGGCCTGTGCGCCAACCGCTTTACCCTGATAACCCGCCGCTCCAGTATCCACGTCACAGCACCAAATGCCTGCGCCAATACCCTCGCTGCCGATCCCCTCAATCAGGGACTGCTGATTTTGGGCAGCCATGCAGCAGATGCCGCGCCCAACCATGGCTGCGCGGTCGATCTCAAGGTAGTGCACGACCGCTATTACAACGTCAACTTAAAGGCGGTGCGCTGGCAAAACGATACGGACATTGCGCTGCCCACAGCACAGGCCGCCCACCTCTGCCGGGGCTCCAGCAACGCCATTGTCGACTCGGGGGCTTCGCTGATTTGTCTGCCTGCGGTGGCCTTTACGCCACTGATGCAGCGGCTGTGGGCACGATTACCAGACAGCAAGCAGCTGACTTCGCCTTTTATGGGCGATATCAGCCAGATTATGGCAGCGCAAAAACAGGGCATCGACAGCAGCCTGCTCAACCTCGATGACTGGCCAAGGCTTGAATTTGTATTTGAAGGGGCAAATGGTGAAAACGTCTGCCTTGGTGTGGATGCCCACCACTACTGGCAAGTGAATGCGCCAGACTATGGAAAGGCGGTGTTTAAACTCATGGGACAACTGCCCCACTGGCCCGCCCAGAGCATACTCGGCTTGCCGCTGTTTAATCCCTATCGGGTGGTGTTTCGCCGCGACCTTGGTGAGCAGGGCATTGTCCGTTTTATTCCCCACCCCCCTCTTAGCCAAGGCCCTGTTAGCCAAAGCCCTCTTAACCAAAACCCCATTAACCAAAGTAAAGCAATGCCATGAAACAACTGATGAGTGAAAGACTAACTCTCATTCCAATAGACACCAGCGACAGAGCGCTTGTGGTGGCGCTCAATACTGATGCACAGGTAATGACCTTTGTCGCCAAGCCCCAGTCTGTGGAGGCGGCCAACAGGATATTCGATATCATACTGCGACAAACTCAGGCACAGCCGCCAAAAATGTACTGCTGGAAAATCACCACGGCGGCACAGGCGACCACGGTGGGGGTGATATCCCTGACCCGCATGAAAGGGGAATATCTGGGATGGCTGGAAATCGGTGCCCTCAGCCTGCCAGCATTTTACGGCAAGGGATACATCCCCGAAGCCATGGAGCTCGTCTGCGCCGATGCTCTGGAGTGTGACGAAATCAAAGGCATATACGCAAAGTTTCAGGCCGAACATCAGGCATCCTTGCGTATTACCCGCAAAACCCACTTCAGCACACCACAACCCTCGGCTGATTTTCCCGGTTATCTTGAGTGCACCAGACGCAAAACTCGGTAAATCAGGTGTTTCCAATTCGGACACATCCTGTTAACTTAGCCCGCTAAGTACACCGAACTCACATGATGCATGGCTGGAAATCTCGTCTGTGTTGGCACCGGCATCTTGCTGGGCGGACACCTAAGTCCCCTCGCCCAAAACCTGATTGAACAGGCCGATGTGGTATTCAGCGGCATGTCAGATGGTTTTACCGAACTCTGGATTGAAGGGCTCGCCAAAGATGTCCGCAGCCTGCAACAGCACTACGCCGACGGCAAATCCCGTAACCTCACCTACAACGAGATGGTGGATGCCATGCTCTGTGAGGTGCGTCTGGGTAAAAAGGTGGTGGGCGCCTTTTATGGTCATCCCGGCATTTTCGCCAAGGCGCCCCACGAGGCTATTGCCACAGCCCGCGCCGAAGGCTTTGAGGCGCGGATGATCCCCGGCATTTCCGCCGAAGATTGCCTCTATGCGGATTTGGGGCTGGACCCCGGTAAAACCGGCTGCCAACACTTTGAAACCACCCAGTTGATGCTGTATCAGCGCCGAATCGACCCAAGCGCACTCCTGGTGCTGTGGCAACCGGCACTGGCCGGTGATCTGACCCTGGGCATTCGCCCCACCGGCAGCGCCGAGCGTGAGCTGTTGGTGGAACTCTTAAGTCAGGACTACCCGCTTAATCACGAGTGCATCCTCTATGAGGCCGCCACCACGGCGCTGCACAGTACCCGTATCGAGCGCCTGCCATTAAGCGCCCTGCCCCAGGCCAGGCTTGAGCTGCACACCACCCTGGTGCTGCCCCCAAGCCAGCCGCTCACGCCCAACAGCCAGATGCGTGCCCGGCTGCAAGCGCTGGCAGACACACAAACGCAAGGAACCCCACAGGGCGCCACTGTACTGCCCTTTTCACGCAAAAAAGCGAACTCACCATAAGGAAGATAAGATGAATCAAGCTGTTGAAATTCTGGCAAAACTTGGCAGCAATACTGCCGTTTCCCTCGATGCCCTGCCTGCTCACATCGCCGCCATGATAGAAGCTAAAGACATTCAAGCCCTGAAGGCTGAGCTGGATGTGACACCTGATGTATTCTGTGTTTTCTTTCCTGCTGAGGATGAACCTGAAAAAGAACAGCAAGAAAATGAGGAAGAGGATGAAGCTCCGAAAGCCGTTAATGCGTAATTTTTTAGTTGTCTTCGCATTACTCTCGGTTATTGCCACAGCGGTTAACGCCGCTGATGGCACCTTAGCGCTTTTAAGAGAGGCAGATTCTCTTCGCTCAAGTAGTCCCATAGAGTTTCAGGACAAACTAAAAGAGATAGAAAAGCAAGCGGGTGCATTGAATAACTACGAATCAGAATACCTGGCTTACCTACGCGCCTATAATTTGTCATTTTCTGGACAGCTGAACGACGCATATCTCATGTATCAAGAATTGGCCCAAAAAAGCCAATTCGATGAATTTAGATTTCGAGCCTTAACTTCCATGGTCAATACAAATGCCATTCGAAGAGAATGGACGCTCGGCCTGGAAAATTTAAGACAGACTATCGAAATCCTACCAACTGTCGAGAACATTCAACTTAAAGAGCATGGGCTTGCCGTTGCAGCAGTGTTTTACAACTACCTGGAGCAACATGCTTTAGCAAAAGAATTCGCCTTACAATTAGCCGAGTCAACCTCGAATCAAAGAAGCCTGTGTTTTGCACTCCAGCTTAGATTACAAGCAGATACAGGTTTAGGTACGATTGGTATCGGTGACGAACTGTTCCAAATCGCATTGCAACATTGCGAAACAATTGGTGAGTTGGTGGTTGCGTCCGCTATCGTTTCCTACAAAGCAGAATTATTACTAAAGGACAGCCAAGCGTCGGAAGCCAGCCAACTATTAGACCAATATTTGGAGCGAGTAAACAACACTGGTTATCCACCAATCATAGCCAGTTTCTATACTCTTTTAGCTGAAGCCAACCTGTTGCAAAACAAAAAAGCTGTTGCAGCCGAGTATGCCACTACAGCGTTAAAGTACACTTCAAGTGCAACCAACGCCGAGGCTGCAATGCGTGCCAACAAGGTGCTGTTTGACTATCACAGCAGCCGCGGCAACAGTGAGGCGGCGCTGGAGGCCTATATCAAGTACGCCGAGGCCGACAAGGCCTATCTGGACGAGGTGAAAACCAAGACTCTGGCGTTTCAGTTGGCCGAGCACCAGAGTCTGGAGCAGCAAAACAAAATTAGCCTGCTGGATGAGCAGAATAAACTCCTGAAAGTGCAGCAGCAGTTGGATCAGGCACAGGCCTATAATAGCCGCCTGCTGATTGCGGTGCTCTTTTGCATCACTCTGGGCCTGGGTACTTGGGGCTGGCATTCCTGGCAGAGCCAAAGACGCCTCAAGCAGCTGGCCGAATTCGACAGCCTCACAGGGCTGTTCAGCCGTGGCCACTTTACCCAGGTATCCCTAAGCGCGGTGGAATACGCCAAAACCCTCAATGCCCCCATCAGCTGTATCCTGCTGGATGTAGACAAATTCAAACAGATTAACGACCGTCTGGGCCATGCCACCGGCGACTGGGCACTGAAAGAAGTGGCGCGGATTTGCAAAGAGCAGGTGCGGGAATATGAGATTTTTGGCCGAATCGGCGGGGAAGAGTTTTGCCTGCTGCTGCCTGAGTGCGAACTTAAGCATGCCACCGACCTGGCCAATGCCATGTGTCAGGCTCTCAGAGGCGCAGATACCTCGGCCTCGGGGCATAAATTTGAGCTGACCGCCAGCTTTGGGGTAACCGACAACGCTCGGGCGGGCTATTCCCTCGACAAGCTGATGGCCCAGGCAGACAAGGCCATGTACAGCGCCAAAAAGCAGGGCCGCAATCAGGTGCAGTGCTACTCTGCCAACCCATCCGTGGCGACAACGCCACAGGAAGCAGGATAAGTGGCGGCTGCGGCGCTGAAACCGGCTTGAGAGCCCCCTGTCACACGGAGTCACCCAAAGAAAAAGGCCGCAATGCGGCCTTTTTTGCGGACGTTTAACCGTCAAATCCGCCGTTAGTCGGCGTCTTTAATCAGCTCGGCCAGGGTAAGCACACCGTGGGTGGTAGCGCCAGCAGCCCATAGCGCGCCTGCGCTGTCTTCAAAGGAGCCAGCAAGGTCCATGTGCAGCCACTTGGCATCGTCCCGTACAAAGCGCCACAGGAAACCCGCGGCATTGGAGGCACCACCGGCGCCGCCGCCTTTTACCGGACGGCTGTTGGCGGTATCGGCATAGGCCGATGGGCACATGTCTTTGTGCCAGGGGTCCAGCGGCAGTGGCCACACCCGCTCGGCCACGCTGCGGGCCTTTTCACGGGTCAGCTCAATCACGGCTTCGTCGGGGGAGAAGATAGCGTTGTAGTTACCGCCCACCGCCATCACGGCGGCGCCCGTGAGGGTCGCGGCGTCAATAATCAGCGGTGCGCCTGTGGCAGAGGCGGCCTGCAGGCCGTCGGCCAGCACCAGACGGCCTTCGGCGTCAGTGTTGACCACTTCCACGGTGACGCCGTTTTTGTAAGTGAGGATATCGCCAAGCTTATAGGCGCGGCCGCTGACCAGGTTTTCGGCGCAGCACAAAAACAGCTTCACCCGCTTGTTAAGACCGTTTTTAATGGCCAGTCCCAGGGCACCCGTGATAGTAGCGGCGCCGCCCATGTCACACTTCATATTGAGCATGCCTTCACTGGCTTTGAGGCTGTAGCCGCCCGAATCGAAAGTAATACCCTTACCTACCAGCGCCACTGACACAGGGGCATCGGCGCCCAGCGGGTTGTAGTCCAGCTCCAGCATCGCAGGTGGACGCTCGCTGCCACGGCCAACGGCGTGGATACCAATCCACTGCTCCTCCAGTAGCTGCTCACCTTCGATGATACGAAAGCTCACCTTGTCGCCCCCGAGCTCTTTAATCCAGTGACCGGCCTGAGTGGCCAGTTTCACCGGTGACAGGTTTTCCGGGGTCTCATTAGTGAGCTGGCGCACAAAGCGAGCGGCTTCCATACGAGAGGCCAGTTCGCGCAGGGTGGCCTCATCGCCGGTCCAGCTGATGTCCCAACCAGCCTTGGCGGTGACAAAGCCCTGGGCAAACACCCACTGGCGATTAAGATCCCAGCCCTCGCCTTCCAGCGCGGCGCTGGCAATGCCCTGACTGCGCAGTTTGCGAGCGGCCATCTGAATTTGACGCAAGGCATCGGAGCCCTGCAGATGGATACGGGCCAGATTGCCTTCGAATGTGATGTCGGCCTTGCCCCAATGGGCTGCCGGGGCTTCCTGGGTGAGGGTTACACGCATGGCTTGTGTCATCTTGCTTCCTTTTCTGTTTATTGGCGCCGGCTCGAAACACTGTGCCCGAAGCATTGCGCTTGAAGCTGGCGATATGCCACGAGTGTACCCCAGAAGGCCAAGGCGCTTAAAGTGGCGCCACGGTTTCGAAATGGCGGGCTGTAAAAACGCTGCCAGGGACGCACACGCTGATACAGGGACAGAACCGCGGATTTACAGTACACTGCCAGCTTTTGCGCCCCAATCGGTGCCTGTGACAGTGTCGCCAGAGGCAGTGGCACCTGTGACGGCAGCCGAAGGGCAGCCCGGCCAAAGGAGATGCCATGGAATACCCAGCCCCCCTGTCCAGCGCTGTGCTCATTACCCGCTATAAACGATTTTTAGCCGATGTCACCCTGGAGGACGGCAGTCAGACAACCCTGCACTGCCCCAATACCGGCTCGATGAAAAACTGCCTGTATCCCGGTAAACGGGTGTGGTTTTCGACCTCGGACAACCCCAAGCGCAAGTACGCCCACACCTGGGAGCTGGCCGAGGATGACCGGGGCAACCTGATTGGCATTAACACGGCGCGGGCCAATCAACTTGCCGAAGAAGCCATTGGGCTGGGGCAGATATCCGAGCTTCAGGGCTACAACCAAATCCGCCGCGAAGTGAAGTATGGCAATGAGAACAGCCGCATCGATTTACTGCTGAGTGAGGGGCAAGCCCCAGACTGCTATATAGAAGTCAAAAGTTGCACTCTGTTGGACCATGACTGGGGACTGTTTCCCGACGCAGTATCCACCCGTGGACAAAAGCACCTGCGGGAGCTGATGGAGATGAAACGCCAGGGCTACCGGGCGGTGCTGCTGTTTGTGGTGCAACATCAGGGGATCCACAGAGTAGCGCCTGCCGAGGCTATAGATCCCAAATATGCGGCGCTGCTGAGGGAGGCCATTGCGGCCGGTGTTGAAGTGCTGGCCTATGGATGTATGATGAATAACAAAGGCTTGCAGTTAAACATCCCGATACCTTTCCACCCTGATGCGGGGTAAATCGGCGCTGAAAATTTGAAAATCGGCCGATTAGCGGACATCATCAAAGAATTAACAGCCGCTCATGTAAAATGTTTGCCTCACTTGTTTTATTTTGATATAGATAGCGGCCGTTCTAAGTGACGCCCGAACAACGCAAAGAATACAGGAGATGCGTTATGCCTGAAGGCACTAAAAAACTTGGCGTACTCGCTATCGCAGGTGTAGCGCCTTACCAGGAGCAACCTGGTGAGGAGTATATGAACGACCAGCAGTTGGGCCATTTCAAGAAGATCCTTGAAGCCTGGCGCAACCAGCTGCGTGAAGAAGTCGACCGCACCCTTTCGCACATGCAAGACGAAGCCGCCAATTTCCCCGATCCAGTCGACAGAGCCGCTCAGGAAGAGGAGTTCAGTCTGGAGCTTCGTGCCCGCGACAGAGAACGTAAACTGATCAAGAAGATTGAAAAGACGCTGCAGAGAATCGAAGATGATGACTTTGGTTTCTGCGACTCTTGCGGCGTGGAAATCGGCATTCGCCGTCTCGAAGCCCGCCCAACAGCCGATCTCTGCATCGACTGTAAAACGCTGGCAGAGATCAAAGAAAGGCAGATGGCTGGTTAATCCCCATCCACTGCAATTCAAAAGCGGGGCTCAGGCCCCGCTTGGCATTTCAGGAACCTGTTAACAGCGCCATGTCTTATTCCCCCTACATTGGCCGTTTTGCCCCCTCCCCCTCTGGCTCACTGCATTTTGGCTCGCTGATTGCCGCCCTGGGCAGCTTCCTGCGCGCCCGCAGTCAGGGTGGACAGTGGCTGGTGCGCATCGAAGACATAGACCCGCCGCGGGAAGTGCCCGGCGCCGCCGACGACATCCTCCGCACTCTGGACGCCTTTGGATTGCACTGGGATGGCAAACTGATGTACCAAAGTCAGCGCACCGAGGCCTATCAGGCCAAAATCGATGTGCTGCTGGCAAGCGGCGAGGCCTATTTTTGCCAATGCACTCGCAAGCAAATTCAGGCCATAGGTGGGGTTTACGATGGTCGCTGCCGCCAACTTGGCCATCAAAGCGGTGCCATACGTATCGTTAATCGTGCCCGGGTGAATCATTTTCACGATGGCCTGATGGGCGAGGTAGCAGTGCCAGACAGTTTTGCCGCCGAAGACTTTATCATCAAGCGCAGCGATGGCCTTTACGCCTACCAGCTTGCGGTGGTGATGGACGATGCCAAAACCGGCATTACCGAGGTGGTGCGCGGCGCTGACCTGATTGAAGCCAGTTGCCGTCAGCTGAGCCTGTTCAACCAATTTGGCTATCAGGCACCTGCCTGGATGCACCTGCCGCTGGCGTGCGCCGAGGCAGGATTCAAGCTGTCGAAACAAAACCATGCCACACCAGTAGACAAGGCCAATCCCCTGCCGGCTCTCAAGGCTGCGCTGGCATTTTTGGGTCAGCCAATACCCGATGCCCACAGCGTCGAAAGCCTGCTGGCACAGGCAGTGGCGGACTTTTCTGTGGCCTCCATTCCACGGCGGCGGGAAATCCTCATTGACGGTGGTGGCTAAGGCGCCTGCACACTGTCAATTAACCCCATTTGGGGTTATCATACCCGCCAGATTTTTAACCCCTAGTTAAGCTCAAGAGGTGTACCATTTTTCGCCGTATCACTCAGTTCTGTAAGCAACTGTTCGCCGAGGGCGAGCAGCATCCAACGACAGAATCGATTCAGCAGGGTGCCGACAATGCACAGGGCCTGAGTCTGAGCATCACGCCCCGAAATGCCCACACCATCTCGCGCAAAAACATCAGTGAAAATGCGCTCAAGGTGCTTTATCGCCTGAACAAGGCCGGTTACGAGGCCTTTTTGGTGGGTGGCGGTGTACGCGATCTGCTGCTGGGCCTGGAGCCGAAAGACTTTGACGTGGTGACCAACGCCACCCCCGAAGACATCAAAAAGTTGTTCCGCAACTGCCGCCTGGTGGGTCGCCGTTTCCGTTTGGCCCACATCGTATTTGGCCGTGACGTGATTGAAGTAGCGACCTTCCGTGGTCATCACGGCAATGAGGATGGCGACAAGATTTCCAAGGCCAACGCCGAGGGACGCCTGCTGCGGGACAACGTGTACGGCAGCATCGATGAAGACGCCGAACGCCGCGACTTTACCGTAAACGCCCTCTACTACGACATCAGCGATTACTCTATCCGCAGCTACGGCGGCGGTATGGAAGATCTCAACGACGGTGTATTGCGCCTGATTGGCGATCCTGAGACCCGCTACCGCGAAGACCCGGTGCGGATGATCCGCGCCGTGCGCTTTGCCACCAAGCTGGGCATGCGCATCGAAGAGGTAACAGCCGCGCCAATCCGCAAACTGGCACCGCTGCTGCGCGATATTCCGGCCGCCCGCATGTACGAAGAAGTGCTCAAGCTGTTTTTTGCGGGCAAGGGTCAGGCAAACTATCAGATGATGCAGGAATATCAGCTATTTGCGCCGATTTTCCCGCTGCTGGCCGACACCATTGCCGACTCACCAAAGGGCCACTGTGCCCGTATGGTGAACCTGGTGATGCGCAATACCGATATCCGGGTCATGGAAGACAAGCCAGTCACACCGGCCTTCTTCTATGCGGCCCTGCTGTGGTATCCGCTGAAAAGCCGCGCCGAAGAAATTGCCAACGAGAGTGGCCTCAGTCTGTACGATGCCTATTTTGCCGCCATGGGCGATGTGCTCGAGCAGCAATGCCAGACCATTTCGCTGCCCAAGCGCTTCAGTGTTCCGGCTCGGGATATCTGGCAGATGCAGCTCAGATTTGAGCGCAGCCAGGGTACCCGCGCCTTTAAACTGATGGAAAGCCCCAAGTTCCGCGCCGGTTATGATTTGCTGTTGATGCGCGCCGAAATAGAGGGTGGCAATCTGCAAAAGACCGCCAGCTGGTGGCAGTCGTTTGTAGAAGCGCCGGAAGAAGAACGTGGCAATATCGCCCGCGGCGGTGCCAAGAGTGATGCTCCCCGCAACCGCAAACGCCGCGTTCGCCGTCGCCCCCGCAGTGAAGGTGGCAGTGGCGAAGGAGCCAAGGCAAACACCGGCAGCGACAGCTGAATATGACCCAGGTTTATGTGGCTCTCGGCGCCAATCTCGCCGAGCCCATCAGCCAACTGAACAGGGCCTGCGAGGCCCTGTTGTCCTTGGCAGCCCCAGGCAGTTTCAGGGTATCGCCTTACTATGGCAGTCGCCCTATGGGCGAGGTAGCACAGCCCGATTACGTCAATGCCGTCGCCTGCTTTGACACAGAGCTTGAACCGCTGACGCTGCTGGATGCCCTGCAGGCCATTGAACTTGACCAGGGCCGTGAGCGTGTGGTGCGCTGGGGTCCCCGCACCCTGGATTTGGATTTGTTGCTGTATGGCAATCAAGTGATTTGCAGTGACAGACTCACAGTGCCCCACTACGGCATGACAGACCGCAGTTTTGTACTTATTCCGCTGGAAAGCCTGGCACCCGGGCTGATGTTGCCCTGTGGCACCCCAGTCCAGAGCCTTATCACCCAGGCAATGCGGGACGAGCTTCACCAACTGACACCCTGCGATTGAAGTCAGACCTCAGTTGGCTTATAACTCCACTTCACACTCGCTGGTAGAGAAACGCATTATGTCCAAAGTCACCACCTCAACCCTGATGAAGTTTAAACAGGAAGGGAAAAAGTTCACCGCGCTGACCGCTTATGATGCCAGTTTTGCCGCCGCTTTTGACAGTGAGGGCGTTGATGTCCTGCTGGTGGGCGACTCACTGGGCATGGTACTGCAGGGGCACGAGGATACCTTGCCGGTTACTGTGCAAGACATTGCCTATCACACCCGCTGTGTGCGTCGCGGTATTTCCCGCGCACTGCTGATAGCCGATCTGCCCTTTATGAGTTACGCCACCGTGGAGCAGACCATGACCACGGCCACCGCCCTGATGCAGGCCGGTGCCAACATGGTGAAACTGGAAGGCGGTGAATGGCTGCTGGAAAGCGTGAAAAAGCTCACCGAGCGTGGCGTGCCCGTGTGTGCCCACATCGGCCTGACGCCTCAGTCTGTGCACGTGTTTGGTGGCTTTAAGGTACAGGGCCGCGATGCCGACAACGCCCAGCGTATCTTGAATGAAGCCAAGGCACTGGAAGCCGCAGGCGCCCAGCTGCTGGTAATTGAATGTATTCCGGCGTCGCTGGCAAAGGCCATTACCGAGGCCCTGAGCATTCCTGTGATTGGTATTGGTGCCGGCAAAGACACCGATGGCCAGATTTTGGTAATGCACGATGTGCTTGGCATCTCCAGCGGCTATATTCCGCGCTTCTCCAAGAATTACCTCAAGCAGACCGGTGAGATCCGCGCTGCGGTACGCGCCTTTATTGACGAAGTGGCCGATGGCAGCTTCCCTGGCCCAGAACATACCTTTAATTGAGACACAGATGTACACAACCGCTGTAATCGATGAAATCAGACAACAGGTGCGTCAGTGGCGCGCCAGTGGCGAAACCGTGGCCTTTGTCCCCACCATGGGTAACCTCCATGCCGGGCATATCACCCTGATAAAAGAAGCCAAACAACGTGCCGACCACGTGGTGGCCTCGATTTTCGTCAACCCCATGCAGTTTGGTAAAAATGAGGATTTGGACGCCTATCCTCGTACTCTGGCAGAAGATCAGGCTGCGCTGACGGCCGCCGGTTGTGAGCTGCTGTTTACCCCAACGCCTGACATCATTTATCCCAAGGGACTGGATGCCCAGACCTTTGTGGAAGTGCCGGGCATTTCAGATGAGCTCTGCGGTGCCAGCCGTCCGGGCCATTTCCGTGGCGTGGCCACCATAGTGCTGAAGCTCTTTAACATAGTGCAGCCCGACGTAGCCCTGTTTGGCCGCAAGGATTACCAGCAGCTTTTGGTCATTCGTACCATGGTGGAAGACCTGTCATTGCCGCTGGAAATCGTGGGTGTTGAAACCGTGCGTGAAGCCAGCGGCCTTGCCATGAGCTCCCGCAATGGTTACCTGACCGCCGATGAAAAGGCCCGCGCCGCCGCCCTCAAGGCCGCTCTGGATGCCCTTGCGATGCAAATCGGCGCTGGCACTGCTATTGATGCCGCCATCACTGAAGCCAATGCGGCCCTGGTGACAGCCGGTTTCCGCCCGGACTATCTGGAAGTGCGCAGCGCCACCACCCTGGCTCTGCCCACGGATGCCGACAAGGAACTGGTGGTACTCGCCGCCGCCTACCTTGGCAAGGCCCGCCTGATTGATAATCTGGTGTTCAGCCGCTAAGGTTAAACACACATACGAAGGGAGCCAAGGCTCCCTTTTTTATTGTCAACAAGACGGTAAACTCATCACCAAGTACATATTTTAACTGGTGTTTTTTGTTGACGTGCGCCATATTATTGGCAGCAACCTCCCAAGGCCGACAAGGTTTTGGGAAGTAGGTTTTCACACAGAATCAAAAGGATGTGCCACCCATGCGAGCCCTTGCTCCCTTGCTGCTATGTCTGTTGCCGCCCATGGCGAGCGGCGCCGACACCATTTATAAATGCATCAAGGATGACAGGGTGGTGTACTCCCAGACCAATTGCCCCGACGAATACCAACAGCGCGAGATGGCGTTTGAGTTTGGCCTGACCCATGAAGTGGACTCGGACAAACCCAAGGATCCCAATGACCCGCTGACCGAGCTGCTGAACGGGAAAACCATTACCAGCGAGAAGATGCTGACGCTTATCGACAGTGAAATCTATCGACTGAATCAGGAAAACAGCTACATAGAGGTGCTCCGGGCCAGCGAGAGGAAGAAGCTGGATCGCAAACGCTTTTGGCGAGGTGCCCCGGAAACGGATCCGGAATATCTAAAAGAAGTGGCGGCGATGAACCAAAGATTCGACGAAATGAAAGGCGCCAACGACGCCTCCATTTCGTCCCTCAAGGCACGGCGGGACACAGTTGCCACCGCCGATGCCCAGTAGTCAGCTCGGTAAGGTAAAAGAGTCCTTAAAACTTAAGCCCGCCGCTATCAACTGCGAAGCCCAATACCCCGTGAAATCAGGTAATACGCCAGGTACCACAGCCCCGCACAAAGGCTCAGCATCACCGCAAAGGACACGCCCAGGCTCAAATCTGCCACCCCGAGAAAGCCGTAGCGGAACAGGTTTATCATGTAAACCACGGGGTTTAAGGTAGAGACCGCATGCCAGAAGTCCGGCAGCAAAGAGAGCGAATAGAATACCCCGCCCAGATAGGTCAGTGGCGTCAGCACGAAGGTGGGGATAATGCTGATGTCATCGAAGCTCTTGGCAAACACCGCATTGATAAGTCCGCCCAGTGAAAAGAGCACAGAGGTGATAAACACGGTCACGGCTACCAGCCCCAGATGATGGATGCTGAGATCCACAAAGCTCAGTGCCACCAGGGTCACTATCAGGCCCACACAGAGACCACGGGCAACGCCGCCGCCCACGTAACCGGCAATCATCACGTAATGGGGCACGGGCGCCACGATAAGCTCTTCGAGATTGCGCTGAAACTTGGCACTGAAAAAGCTGGACGCCACGTTGGAGTAGGAGTTGGTGATGACCGACATCATGATGAGACCGGGGGCAATAAACTCCATATAGCTAACGCCGCCCATTTGGCCGATACGGCCGCCCACCAGATTACCAAAAATCATAAAATACAAGGTCATGGTGATGGCAGGGGGCACCAGGGTTTGCACCCAGATACGGGTGAAACGGGTGATTTCTTTAATCAGAATGCTTTTGAATGCAGTCAGGTACAAGGCCTTCATTTCAGTTGTGGCTCCCCGTTGCTTTGGCCTGTTTGGCCCCTTCCACCAGCGCCACAAACAGCTCTTCCAGCCGGTTGGCTTTATTGCGCATCGACAGCACCTCTATCCCCTGCTCTGACAGCTGGGCAAAAAGTTGATTGAGGCTGTGCTCTTTGGCGATATCCACCTCGAGGGTGTGATTGTCTATCAGGCGACACTGGATCCCATCCAGAGCTGGCAGCGCGTCGACATCCTGCTTCAGATCCAGGATAAAGGTTTCCATATTCAGCTTGGCCAGCAGCTTCTTCATGCTGGTGCACTCCACCAGTTCCCCTTTGTCGATAATGCCGATATTGCGACACAGCATTTCGGCTTCTTCGAGATAGTGGGTAGTGAGAATAATGGTGACGCCCTGGCGGTTCAGCTCGGTTAAAAAGCTCCACATGGAGCGGCGCAGCTCAATGTCCACCCCGGCCGTGGGCTCATCCAGAATGAGCAGCTTGGGTTCGTGCATCAGGGCGCGGGCAATCATCAAACGGCGTTTCATGCCGCCGGACAACTGACGTGAAGGGCTGTTACGTTTGTCCCACAGATCCAGCGCGCTGAGGTATTTTTCGGCCCGAAGCAAGGCTTCGGGACGGGGCACGCCGTAGTAGCCTGCCTGGTTGACCACAATTTGCAATACGGTTTCAAACTGGTTGAAGTTGAATTCCTGCGGCACCAGACCGATACACAACTTGGCTGCTTCCAGCTGCCTGTCGATATCGTGGCCAAAGACTTCTACCTTACCGCTACTCTTTTGCACCAGCGAACTGATAATGCCTATGGTGGTAGACTTACCGGCGCCATTGGGGCCCAGCAGGGCAAAAAAGTCCCCCTTTGCCACTTCCAGGCTGATGCCCTTAACCGCCTCAACACCACCTTTGTAGGTTTTCTTAAGCCCTTCGATTCTGAGTGCCACCCCAGTTGCAGCCACTGTCATTGCTTCCCCTCGCTGAACCTGAATTTAAAACTCAATTGATTTGATACCTTAAACAAAAGCGGGGGCCACAGCCCCCGACTTCACCCCAGGCCCGCTTATTCCTGCGGGATCACCTTGGCGATATAAGGCAGGTTACGGTACTTCTCGGCATAGTCGATACCGTAGCCAACGATGAACTCGTCTGGAATGGTAAAGCCGACAAAGTCCACATGCACATTTACTTCACGGCGCTCCGGCTTATCCAGCAGGGTGCACAGGGCCAGGCTCTTTGGCTCACGCACCAGCAGCAGTTCGCGCACCTTGGACAGGGTGTTGCCCGAATCAATAAGATCTTCAACGATAAGCACATCACGATCGGCGATATCTGACTGCACGTCTTTGAGGATCTTCACATCGCGGGAACTGGACATGGCATTGCCATAGCTGGAAACGCACATAAAGTCGATTTCCACATGGCCTTTGATACGGCGACACAGGTCAGCCATAAAGACCGCGGATCCCTTGAGCAAGCCTACCATCAGCAGTCGTTCGCTGTTTTCATAGTGGGCGTTGATACGCTCGGCCAGTTCATTGAGTTTCTGGTCAATCTCGGCGGCCGAGATCATCTCTTCGATGGTGTGTTTCATAATACTCTCAATTATCAGAAGCTTGTGTGGCGCCTTCGCCACCATAACCCCAGCGCTTGGTCAGGCTGTGGGCTACGCCCAAATGGTCAAGAATTCGTGCGACCAGGAAGTCTACCAGATCCTGTACCGATTTGGGATGGTGATAAAAGCCCGGCGCAGCAGGCAGAATCACCGCACCAAGCTGAGTCACCTTGAGCATATGTTCCAGGTGAATGGCGTTGAAAGGGGTTTCCCTTGGCACCAGAATCAGCTGGCCGCGCTCCTTGAGCACCACATCGGCGGCGCGCTCCAGCAGATTGTTGCTCATGCCGGTGGCCACCGCTGCCAGGGTACCGGTGGAACAGGGGCAAATGACCATCTGCTTTGGCGCTGCCGAGCCGGAGGCCGGCGGCGAAAACCATTCATCTTTACCCAACACCACCAGCTCACCGGCGTCACAACCGAGAAAGCTGCGGATTTGGGCTTCGGCCTTGGTGCCATCGGCCGACAGCTTAAGGCCCTCTTCGGTGGCAAACACCACCCGGGCGGCACTGGAAATCATTAAAAACACCCGGTAATCGGCTTCAAGCAAGCACTTTAGCAGCTTAAGACCGTAGGGCGCGCCGGAGGCGCCCGTCCAGGCGAGGCTGATGCTGTTTACCTTTGGCATCAGGGGCTGGTGTTCATTCATCTTGATTCACGTCTCTTTAGCAGCTCAGACAGACTCGGCAAATCTGGCGGCAATGGCCGCCTTCAGCTTGCCATGGATCCCCCCGAAGCCGCCGTTGCTCATCACCACCAGCTGGTCACCGCGCTGAACTTTGGCGGTCACCTTGGCGACTATGCTGTCGATATCATAGTCCACATCTACCGGCAGCGGGGCCTGGGCCATGGCATCACGGATATCCCAGCCGATATTGTCGGCCTGATAGAGGAAGGCCTCGTCGGCCAGCGCCATAGACAAGGCCAGGGTGTCCTTGTGAACACCGCGTTTCATGGTGTTTGAGCGGGGCTCGAGCACCACAAAAATACGGGCATTGCCCACCTTGGCCCTGAGCCCCTTGAGAGTGGTTTCAATGGCCGTTGGATGGTGAGCAAAGTCATCGTACAGGCTGACACCGCCTACCTCACCAATCAGCTCCAGCCTGCGTTTGGGCGGCATAAAACCGCTGAGGGCCTCAATAGCCGCCGCAGGGGCGACCCCCACGTGGCGCGCCGCAGCAATGGCCATGACCGCGTTTTCCATGTTGTGGTTGCCGATAAGCTGCCAGTCGAGCACGCCCTGAACTTCGCCGCCAAACAACACTTCAAATTTATGGCCATCGGCTGCCAGCGGCCGCACCGACCAATCGGCGTCCGCCTGATGGCTAAAGGTTTCCTGCTCGCTCCACAGCCCCTTTTCGATAACCTCGGCCACCGCTTTGCTGCCTTTGGGCCAAATCACCTTGCCACAGCCGGGCACGGTGCGGATGACATGGCTAAACTGGCGTTGAATGTCGGCAAGCGAGTCGAAAATATCGGCGTGGTCAAACTCGAGGTTATTGATAACCAGGGTTTTTGGTTGATAGTGAACAAACTTGGAACGCTTATCGAAAAAGGCGCTATCGTACTCGTCGGCCTCAACCACAAAGAAGGGGGAATTCCCCAAACGGGCTGATACGCCGAAGTTTTGTGGTACGCCACCAATCAGGAACCCCGGCTCATAGCCGCAGTGCTCCAATACCCACGCCAACATGCTGGAGGTGGAGGTTTTACCGTGGGTACCGGCCACCGCCAGCACCCAGCGACCGGGCAGTATGTGATCGCGCAGAAATTGTGGCCCGGAGGTGTAGGCCATGCCCTTGTTGAGCACGGCTTCCACGCAGGGATTGCCCCGGCTCATGGCATTGCCAATCACCACCAAATCCGGTTCGCTTTCAAGCTGCACAGGGTCAAAACCCTGAATGAGTTCAATACCCTGCTCTTCGAGCTGAGTGCTCATGGGCGGATACACGTTGGCATCCGATCCTGTGACCTTGTGTCCCATGGCCCGCGCCAGCAGCGCCAGACCACCCATAAAGGTGCCGCAAATCCCGAGAATGTGTACGTGCATAGGCTCCTGCCAATTCAGGTACGGAAACCATACCCAAAAGAATTGAAAAATCAGCGGCTATTGTACCTTCGCCTCCCCCCAAAGGCGAGCTTGGCTCGGTCAGTGGCCTTGACCCTCAGCACAAAAAAATTTCGCCGCCCGGCCCCATGGCAGGGCCTGTCGCGCAAGGCTAGAATGCTCGCCGGTTTGCCACCCAAAGTTCACCCAAGGTGCGTAGCCCCAAGCCCCCAACCCCTATCGGAATCCTTATCCCATGTTGTCTCACTCGTTTCGCCCGTGGGCCACAGCCCTGTTGTGCACACTGTTTTTGCAGGCCTGCGTTGCCCCCATGTTGCTGCTGTCCCCCCAAAGCCAACTGCTGTGGGCACTCATGAAACCCCTGGTGGGGCTCGATCCCAATGAGGTCAACCTGCTGCAGCAGCCCATGATAAAAAGCCGACTTGAGCCCCTCCTTGGCGAGCATTACGGCACTGCCGTGAGCCTGCTCCAAACCGCAGATGAGCTGCAACAGGAAGGACCACTGTTTTATCTGGTATCCCGCTACACGCCTGTGCCCGAGATGGCCGAAAAAGCCGGGTTTGTGTGGAACAGCGATACCAACCAGATGGCAGTAATGCTGATTAAGGGGGATGTGACCCAGGTCTTCGCCGAGCCACTGCAGCAGGCCGTTCAGGGCACATTGGTTTCTCAGATGCCCGTTTGGCCGACCGCCCTGGAACCCTTTGCACAAGGCGCAGGATCACTGAATCAGAGCCTGAGTGACGCAGAAAAGGACGCCGCTAAAGCGATACCAACGGCACTTGCCCCCGTGGCGCCCTCGGCTGCGGTCACTGGACGTCAATAACAAGAAAGGCCCTCTCAGGAGGGCCCTTTTCTGACAACTGCCTTACGCAAGAGTTACACCAAAAAGCGCCCCACATTACCCGACAGCCCTGTACCAATCTGGGCAATTTCGTCGGCCGCCTCCCGGGTACGCCTGACAACACCGATACTCTCTTGAGAAAGCAGATTCAGTGAGCTGATGTTCTGATTGACCTCATCCACCACCTTGCTCTGCTGCTCGGTAGCGGTGGCAATCAGATAAATCAGATCTTTGGTGCGGGACACTGCCTCATCCACCTCTGCCAGGGCTTTGGTAATGCTACCCGAGGCGTCAACCACTGAATCCACCTGACGGGTTCCTGAGTCTATCGCCGACACGGCTTCGCTCACCCCCGACTCGAGCCCGGCAACCATTCGCTGAATATCCTCTGTGGATTGCTGGGTACGACTCGCCAGAGTTCGCACTTCGTCTGCCACCACGGCAAAGCCACGGCCCTGCTCACCGGCCCTGGCCGCTTCGATGGCGGCATTTAGCGCCAGCAGATTGGTCTGCTCGGCAATGCCGCGGATCACATCCAGCACAGTAACGATTTGCTTGGATTCGGAGGCGAGGTTCTGAATCACCTCGCTGGCATGGGACACCACACCGGCCAGTTGCTGTACCCGCTCAACGGATTGGCCCACCACGGCATTGGACTCTTTGATAAGATTATTGGCGTGCTCGGTATCGCTGAGGGCATTTTGCGAGCTTGACGCCACTTCATGCACCGCATGACTCAATTGATGCACCGCCGTGGCGATTTGCTCCAGATTGGCATTTTGTTCGGTGGAGATTTTTTCGCTTTCTTTGGCTGAATGATTCAGTCCGGTCACCCTGGCATCCAGTGAAACCGCATCGCTTTTGATGGTTCCTATCAGTTGTTGCAGCTTCATCATCAGGCCATTGAATGTTCTGGCGAGCAGTGACAACTCGTCACGACCACTGTCATCGAGTCTGCCACGCAGATCCCCTTCCCCATCACTGATGGCGGCTATCATGGTATCGAGCTGTTCCACCCGGGAAGTTACCAGCCTTGGGCCATAAACCACACTCACAATACTGGCCAGTATCACCAAAATAATTATGCCAAACAGCAAGTTGATGCCGCGCTGGCTGGCAATCAGTGCCTCACTGGTGACTTCATCGGCTTTGTTTTTTACCCACTCGCCGGTTTTGTCGTAGTGTCCGCGCAATGCCTTGAACAGTGGCATTACAACCTCGTCGTTATAACTGGCTGCTGCGACCGGGCTTTGGCTGTCGACCATGGTGAACACCTGAGTGGCCGCGTTCAGCCAGGCGTCGTATTCGCGCTGAAACTGGGCTTTGTTGCTCTGCAGCTCAGGGTAATCCTTCAGCAGGCTCAGCACCAACGCCATCCTGTCCAGCGCCTGCTGGGCATTTTCATCAAAATCCTGACGGTATTTATCCCCACCGGACTGCCCCAGCAAGCGGTGCTGCACATAACTTTGGCTGGCTGTGAGCGCCTGATAGAGATCCCGGTCGGCATTCAACCCCGCGTCCACCGCTGACAGAAAGGTCGTTGCCAGCTCCTGCGCATCGGACGATAACCGCTTGGCATTTAGAATACTGACTACGGCAATGGCAACCGTCATGACAACGATGATTATCAAGGGGATAGAAAACTTGGTTCTGATGGTCAACTCGTTGAGACGCATACACTTCTTCCTCTGCTTGCTGCCCCCTGCATCCGGCTAAGCCCCTAAGGCGTCGCCTTCGCGGGGAAGGATGCTTTCTGAAAAATGTAGCACACAGAGATGAAGTCGCCGACGGTTATGACACCAAAACGACAGTCACTACGCTGGCATCAGCTTTCAGGGGACTCAACGGAAAATCAACGCATTCTGTAAGCTGAGTGCGTGACGGACAACGCCGTCATGGCCGGGAGCCATGGGGAAACATTCGGCTCAGTGATTGGTGTTTTTGGTAAAGCTACCAAACAGCGACAGCCCTGAGCTGTAGTAGCGCTGCGGATGGGATGGCACAGTGATGGCAATGACGTTAGCCCCGACAGCAGGCAGCTGATTTCAACGTGATCTCGGCTGTGGCAAAGCGGTCAAAAGATTTCAGCCCCTGAGCGTACGTTCAGTACCTGACGGGGTGAAATCTTGCAGACAATTCCGACACACTCGTCGTCCACGGGAAAACGTCAGCACAGTGATTGGTGTTTATGGCAAAGCCGCCGAGCGGCGACAGACCTGAGCGTAGCAGCGCTACGTGATGGAATGGCGCTGTGACGGCAATACCGCCAAAACGCCAATCACGCAGCTGAAATCAATAGTCAAAGCCAGGTTGGGCTTTTACGCCTGATTCAAACGCATGCTTCACACACTCAATCTCACTCACGGTATCGGCAAGCTCCAGCAGCTGCCGGTGGCAGTTACGCCCGGTAACAATCACGTGTTGATGACGCGGTCGATTTTTCAGGGCAGTTAACACACGCTCCAAATCCAGATAGTGGTAGCTCAGCATATAGGTGAGTTCATCCAGCAGGATAAGGTCCAGACTTTCATCCCTGAGCCAGGTCTCGGCCACGCCCCAGGCTTTTTCGGCGGCCGCGGTATCGGTTTCACGGTTTTGGGTCTCCCAGGTAAAACCTGTGGCCATGACTTCAAAAGGCACGCCCACACGTTCAAGCAGGTTGCGCTCACCGCAGTCCCAACCGCCCTTGATAAACTGTACCACGGCGGTCTTTTTACCGTGGCCAACGGCGCGGGTGACAGTGCCGAAACCGGCAGTACTCTTACCCTTGCCATTGCCTGTGATCACCATGAGCACGCCCCGCTCAATCGTTGCGGCAGCCACCTTGGCATCCACAGCTTCCTTGACCTTTTGCTGCCTTGCCTTGTGGCGCTCAGCCTTGATTTCAGTCATCAAAATATCCTGATAGCGTCATTAAAAGAGAGAATTGAGCCGGGCCATATCCAGATGCTCAGCCAGGGTATCGGCCAGCCGTTCGAGCTGCTGTTCTCTGTGCTCTTCCAGCGAAGTGCCCCGGGCCGCACCGCGATAACCAGCCCAGGCAAGCACGGCATCCAGCGCCGCTGGGGTATCGAAAATGCCGTGAAGATAACAGCCAAAGATGGCGCCGTCGTCGCTGATGCAGCCCCGGTCACTGGCAGGATTACCAGTGTCGTCCACCAAAAATAAGGGCCTGGAAAGCTGGCCAAGCACTGTGGTACGGCCACAGTGAATTTCATAGCCTTTAACCGCTACAGCCTCCTCGCCAAGGCTAAGCTCACCCGAGACATTGGCCAGCACCTTGCTGCCTTCAAGCTCGGTAATCAGGGGCAAGAATTCCAGCGCGTCACTACTGCCGGGCGTATCTTCTACACCGTCGGGATCATCAATTTCTATCCCCAACATCTGATAACCGCCGCAAATGCCCACCAGCTTGCCACCGTATCTCACATGCTTTCGCAGGGCACAGTCAAAGCCTTTTGTCTTGAGGCATTCAAGATCGGCACGCACATTCTTGCTTCCGGGGAGTATCACAAGGTCGGCTCCCTGCAGCGCATCTGGGCTGGCGTGCTGAATATCAAGGTAATCAAAATCCACCCCCGGATGCAGTCGCAGCGGGTCAAAGTCGGTGTGATTGCTGGTACGCGGATACACCAACACCCTCACCCGAAACCGGGCCCCGGAATCGGCACCGGCCTGCTGGTAGGGCACCAAGGCATCTTCGGCGTCCAGCAACAGATTATGTAAATAGGGCACCACACCCAGCACGGGTTTGCCGGTATGGGCCTCAAGCCAATCCAGCCCAGGTTGCAGCAGGTTGATATCACCGCGAAAACGGTTAATCACAAAGCCCTTGATACGCGCCTGCTCAGATTCAGACAAGAGCGCCAGGGTCCCAACCAGCTGGGCAAATACACCGCCCTTGTCGATATCGGCCACCAAAATCACCGGGCAGTCCACCGCTTCGGCAAAGCCCATGTTGGCGATGTCGTTTTCCCGCAGGTTGATTTCGGCAGGGCTGCCGGCGCCCTCCACAAGAAGATAATCGAAAGACTGCTTGAGGCGATTGTAAGATTCCAGCACCGCCTCGATGGCAATGGCCTTGTATCCCTTACCCTCGGGACCGAAAAAAGCCGATGCTTCGAGGGACGTGAGCGCCTTGCCGTGTACGATAACCTGCGCCCGGGTGTCTGAGCCCGGCTTGAGCAATATGGGATTAAAATCGGTATGGGGTTTCAGCCCACAGGCGGCCGCCTGCAACGCCTGAGCGCGGCCTATCTCGCCACCGTCTTCGGTCACTGCACTGTTGAGGGCCATATTCTGCGGTTTGAACGGTGCGACCTTCAGGCCTTGTCTGGCGAGCAGGCGACACAACCCGGCGACCAGCGTGGTTTTACCGGCATCCGAGGCCGTGCCCTGGATCATCAGCGTAGAAAAGCCCATAGGTTATGCTCCCACTTCAGCGTTGACGGCTATGCCTTTCAGCGCCAGTGGCAGCCCGGCCACCACCAGAGTCACCCTGTCTGCGATAGCGGCAATGGCCTGATTGAGCCAACCCGATTCGTCCACAAACTGGCGACTGAGTTCACCCAGGGGCACTATGCCTGAGCCCACTTCGTTACTGACCAGCCACAGCTGGCCACGAAAATCCGCAACGGCTGTCAGCAGCTCATGGCGGGCCTCGGCCATCTTCTGAGGATCTGCCATCAGGTGATTGGTCAGCCATAAAGTCAGGCAGTCTATCAATACCGGGCGCGTCTCCCCGGACAGGGCATTGAGCTGCGAAGCCAAGTCCAGCGGGGCTTCGATAAGTTGCCACTGGCATGATGCCTCTGCCCTGTCTCTTTGATGACGGGCGATACGGGCCGACATCTCATCATCCCCCGCCGTGGCCGTGGCAAGATAAATGCCCTGAAGTGAAGCCCGGGCAATCTGGGTCTCGGCAAAACGACTCTTGCCACTGCGGGCACCACCGAGAACCAGATGGATCATGACTGGCTCCAGAGCAGTAAGAGCACCAGATAGACCACCAGTTCGAGAATCTGCTGACAGGCACCAAGCGTGTCGCCCGTATAGCCGCCGATATGGCGTGACTGCCAACGGGCAAGCAGGCTGCGGGCCACAAAGAGGGTAACGAGTATCACCAGGGTTGCGCCCACACCGGTGAGCAGCAGGCAAATCACCCCGGCGCTGAGCACTAAAAACAGCACTTCATCCCAGTGCATCGACTGAGCCAGCGGCTTGGCTTTGCTCTCTGCATCTTCTCGCACATAGGTATGGTTGAAAATGATACTGGCGGCGAAGGCACGGCTTAAGGTATGCCCCAACACCAGGCCACCGGCAACACTTGAAACTGAATAGAGTGCCAGTTCGCTTAACAGCTGAAACTTCAGCAGCAACGCCAACATCAGCGCCAGTGAACCATAGGAACCGACCCGGCTGTCTTTCATGATTTCGAGCTTACGTTCCCGCTCGAAGGCACCGCCAAATCCGTCTGCGGTATCGGCAAGGCCATCTTCATGGAAACCGCCGGTGAGCAAGACGGTGGCAATCATGGCCAGCACCACGGCCACCGAGGCAGGAAAGATAAACTGGGTCAGGTAAAACACCAGGGCAGCAATCAACCCCACCAGAGTGCCCACCAGGCCAAAGTAACGACTGGCACGGTTTAACCCTTCGCCGCTGTAATCGAGTTTTACCGGCACAGGAATGCGGGTAAAAAAGGTGAGCGCCAACAAAAACAACTCAAGTTCACGCTTAAAGGTCGACATAACTGCTCCCGCCCTAAGGCGTTACATCTGTAATTCCGGCGTCGCTGAAGCTCGCCATCTCACGATAAAAATTGGCCGCTGCCTGCACCAGTGGCAAGGCCAATGCCGCCCCTGTACCTTCACCGAGACGCATATCCAGGCTCAGTAACGGCTCAGCCTCCATATGCGCCAGCATCAGCCCATGGGCACGCTCTGCCGAGCGATGAGCAAAGATAAGATATTCACGGCTTTGGGGGAACATCTTCACCGCTGCGAGTGCGGCCGTGGTGGCAATAAAGCCGTCCACCAACACGGGGATCCCCAGCTCAGCCGCTCCGAGGATGGCGCCGGTCATCTCGACTATTTCAAAGCCGCCCACACAGGCAAGGACAGACTCCGGGCTGGTGAGCATATCCAGGTGCAACAAGAGCGCCTGCTCCACCAGCATCTGCTTGCGCTTAAGTGTGGCCGCGTCCACGCCGGTACCGCGGCCAACACAGTCTTTGGCTTCAAGCCCCATCAAGGCTGCCATCACTGCTGCGGCGCTCGAGGTATTGCCTATTCCCATTTCCCCCAGTCCGATGAGATTGGTGCCTTCGGCGTGGTGCGAGCGCACCCTTTCACGGCCAAAGGCCAAGCCATGCTCAACCTGTCCAAGGGTCATGGCGGCGCGCTTGTGAATGGGGCCCGTGCCTGCGCCGAGGCGACAATCTGTCACGCCCATTTCCCTTGGCGGTGCGCTGAGCATACCGGCGTCGATGATTTCAAGCTGCCAACCGAGCTGGCGGCAAAACACATTGATGGCGGCGCCCCCGGCGGCAAAGTTGGCCACCATCTGGCCGGTTACCTCCGGCGGTGCAATGGATACACCGGCACTGGCAATACCGTGGTCGGCGGCAAATACCAACATGGCAGGCCGGCCAATTTCCGGCGCCTCACCCAAAAGCCTTGCCAGGTGCGCCGCCAGAGGCTCCAGCGCCCCAAGTGCACCTCTTGGCTTGGTTTTATCGTCGATGCACGCCTGGATTTGCTCATCCCGTTCGCGGCTGACGGGAGCTATATCAAACATCCAATATCCTTATTCACTCCTGCGGCCAAAGAGCAGCATCAGGAAAAACACACTGCCAACCACGGCAGTAATCACCCCCACAGGCAACTCCTGCGGCGGCAGTAAACTGCGGGTCATCACATCAACCCACACCATAAAAAGCCCACCCAGCATGGCCACAATCAGCAGCGACTGGCTGCCCGGAAACAGCAATCTGGCGATGTGGGGGATCATCAGTCCCACAAAACCAATGCCGCCACAGCTGGCTACCAGCACGGCGGTCATCAATGAGCACATCAGCAAACTGATAATGCGAAGCTTAGCCACTGAAACGCCCAGGGCGTGGGCGGTTTCATCACCGGCGCTGAGTGCAAAAAGCTGGCGCCTGACCAGCAGCAAAAAGGCCACAAATCCGCCAAACACCAACCAGGGTAACCAGAGCAGATCCCATGCTGCACGGGCAAAGCTGCCCAGACTCCAGAATATCACCGACGCAGTTACCTGGGGGCTTGAAAAATATAGAAGCAAACTGCCAAGGGCGCCGAATAAAAAGGAGGTGGCGACCCCGGAAAGCAGCATTCGCTCAACCTGGCTTTGCAGCCCAAAGCCACTGAGGGTAAGCACCACCAATACCGAGGCACTAGCACCGATAAAGGCCCCCAGCGGCAGACCGATGGCGAGCAGTACCCCATGGGTAATTCCAAGGCTGAGTACCACAATTGCCCCCAGGCTGGCACCGGCACTGATCCCAAAAAGATAAGGGTCTGCCAGCGGATTTCGGGTCACCAGTTGCAGCGCCCAGCCAGACAGCGCCAATCCGGCGCCGCACACAAAGGCCAGGAGTATGCGCGGCAACCTCAGCTCCAGCAGGATACGGCTGTCGAGGTAGGCCACATCGGTGGGACGCTCGCCAATGAGACTATGCAGGTAGACCGACATGGCCTCACGAAAGCTGATATCCACGGCACCAAAAATACTGGCCAGCACAGGCGATAACAGACAGGCCAGAATAAGCGCCAGCACCATCAGCTCCCGGCGACCAAGGGGGGTTAACATGGCTTTTAGGGCGGTCACAGGCTCACCTCTTCTTTTTCTTGGGAGGCGGTGCGGCCGTTATAGCCATAGTAGTAATGGATGAGCGGGCGACCATGCTGGGGATGAGGCTTAACTGTAGTGCACACCCCAAATACCGAAGCAAGCATGGTCTCGGTAAGCACCTCAGCAGGCGAGCCCGAAGCCTCAAGGCGGCCACGGGACATCAGCAGCAGTTCATCGCACAGGGCACTGGCCAGGTTCAGGTCGTGAATGGTGCAAATCACACAGATATCCAGGCGCTTGAGAAGTTCCAGCACTTCGATTTGAAAACGCACATCCAGGTGGCTCGTGGGTTCATCCAGGATAAGAAACTGCGGTTTTTGCACCAGCGCCCGGGCAATGAGCGCCCGCTGTTTTTCACCACCGGACAGCTTGCCAAAGGGTTGGCGGCCGTATCCTTCGAGCCCGACTTCCGCCAGCGCGGCCGCAATATTCACCTTATCGGCGGCGCTGTCGGCAGCAAGCCAGCCCTTGTGGGGGATAAGCCCCATGGCAACCACGGCCTCGGTTGAGAGATCAAACAGCGCAGGCAATTCCTGAGGCACCACGGCAACAGCGCGGGCAAAGCTGCGCCGGGAATAGAGATGAATATCCTGACCATTGAGCAGTATGGTGCCGCTGTCCGGGCGAATAAACCGGTACAGACAACGCAGCAAGGATGACTTTCCGGCACCATTGGGGCCAATCACCCCGTACATGCCGTTTCCGGACAGGGCAAAGCTCACGCCGTCCAGCAGCGGCCGCTCAGCTACCCGCCAGCAGAGGTTGCTGACTTCGATGGCCGGGGTCATGGTGTGACCCCATACAACAAGTGCCCGGGTTCCCACTGGGGAACGGGCATGGCAATGTGGCTCATATCACTCCACCGGGTAACCCGCCCGGACAGGGAAAATAAAAGAGGCACAGGGGCAGGTATCCTGACTCGGGGTATTCCCCCTCACAGTTGCGGGCACAGTCCGGGCTGATACCTTATGGTATGTCCCCGGTTCCCTTTTCATGTCGGGTTGGCTTGGCCCCCGACACCCCTGGCGTGAATGACCGGAGCAATAACTCCGGCCCGCAGATTATCAAACCTTTCACCGACCTGGTAAAGGGCCAAAAGACTTGGTTAAGCGCAATACCCTCAGCCGCCCCAGAGTAAACGCCCCTGCCAGCCGCTGTCGGTCCAATACCAGCGGGTGTGCACCCGGGCGCCGTAATCCAGCTCCAGCGCCCGATAAAAACCCGCTGCCCGCTCTGCCCCCAAAATAGCGGCCATCAAGGAGCGGATAACGCCGCCATGGGTCACCACCCACAGCGGACTGGCATCATTAAGCGGCGCCTGTGCCAGCAGCCCTTGCAGGGCATCGGCCACCCTGGCCTCAAAGGCAAGCATGGGTTCGCCGCCCTCGGGCGTTATCGCCCAGGGGTCTTGCCACCAGGCTTCCATGGGAGCCGTCTGCCAGAGCTGTGCTATGGGCTGACCATCCCAGACACCAAAATCCATTTCGGTCAGTTGCGGCTCGATAAGTATGTCTGGTGGATTAGCCTCGGGATGGGCGGCCTGTATTTCTGTCCGCAAGGCTTGTGCAAGCCGCGCGCAGCGCTGCAAGGGCGATGAGATGATTCTGGCAGGTACCGCCATGTCACGGGCCTTATTGGCAATGGCGCTGAGGGCACTTTCACTGGGCAGGGCATCGCTTCGGCCCCGCAGCACGGCGCCATCTTCACACTGACCATGGCGCCAGAAAATAATGTCCCGGGACGGCATCTCCACATGGCTGTTGTCGTCACGTGCATCACCGTGAACTTTGGCGTTGTCCTTTTCCGCAGCTACCACAGCATCCGTATCTTGCCTGTGCATCTTGCTCCACCCCGAGTTTACATCTGCGTCCTGTAGCGGCCTCTTTCTGGCCATACCCCGACCGAGTACTGGCATCAGCGCCTCGCTTGTACCTGAGCCACTCACTTGTCACTGAACCGCTCGCTTGCCCCGAAAGCCAAGTTTCGCGTATTATGGACGTCTATACGTATAAATGTCCAAATCAAATTAAGCGGGCGCCGTTCCGGTTTTACCTTTCCAGCGGCATCAACCCGGCTTAGGCTACACAGGACAGTCACTTTTTGTACTTTGCAGGTGTTTTTATGGCAACTCCAGTGTTATCCCAGGCGACCAAGGCGCTTGCCCAGAGCCGTCAACAGCGACTGAACGAGGATCTCTCCACCCGCATTCTTATCCTCGACGGCGCCATGGGAACCATGATCCAGGGCCACAAACTGGAGGAAGAACACTACCGCGGCAGCCGCTTTGCCGACTGGCACTGCGACGTTAAAGGCAATAACGACCTCCTGGTACTCACCCAGCCAGAGATAATCAAGGGCATCCACCGCGAGTATCTGCTGGCCGGTGCCGATATCATCGAAACCAACACCTTTAACGCCACCACTGTGGCCATGGCCGACTACGACATGCAGTCGCTCTCGGCCGAGATAAACCTTGTTGGTGCCCGCATCGCCCGTGAAGTGGCCGATGAAGTGGAGGCCCAAACCGGCATCCCCCGCTATGTGGCCGGGGTACTTGGCCCCACCAACCGCACCTGCTCCATCAGCCCGGATGTGAATGACCCGGGCTACCGCAATATCCACTTCGATGATCTGGTAACCGCCTACCGCGAGTCCACCGCAGCCCTGATTGAAGGCGGCGCCGATATCATCATGGTGGAAACCATTTTCGATACCCTGAACGCCAAGGCGGCGCTGTTTGCCATCGAATCCATCTTCGATGAGGTTGGTCTGCGCCTGCCGGTGATGATTTCCGGCACCATTACCGATGCCTCCGGCCGCACCCTGACCGGCCAGACCACCGAAGCCTTTTACAATTCGCTGCGCCATATCAAGCCCATCAGCATGGGCCTTAACTGTGCCCTGGGGCCAAAAGAACTGCGCCCCTACGTGGAAGAACTCTCGCGCATCAGCGAATGCTATGTGTCGGCCCACCCCAACGCCGGTCTGCCGAACGAGTTCGGTGGCTACGATGAAACGCCAAAAGAAATGGCCGACATCATAGTGCAGTGGGCCATCGAAGGCATGCTCAACATAGTCGGCGGCTGCTGCGGCACCACCCCGGACCATATCCGGGTTATCCGCGAAGCCGTTGAAAAGCACGCGCCGCGCAAGCTGCCTGAGCTGCCGGTGGCCTGCCGTCTGGCTGGGCTTGAACCGCTCACCATCAGTGCCGACAGTCTCTTTGTAAACGTGGGTGAGCGCACCAACGTCACTGGCTCAGCCAAATTCCTGAAGCTGATTAAAGAAGGCCAATACGAGACCGCGCTGGATGTGGCCCGGGATCAGGTGGAAAACGGCGCCCAAATCATCGACATCAACATGGATGAGGGCATGCTGGACGGCGAAGAGGTGATGACCACCTTTTTGAATCTGGTCGCCTCCGAGCCTGAAATCAGCAAGGTGCCCATCATGATTGACTCCTCCAAGTGGGAAGTCATCGAGGCAGGCCTTAAGTGCGTGCAGGGCAAGTGCATCGTTAACTCCATCTCCCTCAAAGAAGGTGAAGCCAAGTTTATCGAGCAGGCCACCCTTGTGAAGCGCTACGGCGCCGCCGCCATCATCATGGCCTTCGATGAAACCGGCCAGGCCGACACCCGCGCCCGTAAAATTGAAATCTGTACCCGCGCCTACCGCATTCTGGTCGATAAAGTCGGCTTCCCGCCGGAAGACATTATCTTCGACCCCAACATTTTTGCCGTGGCTACCGGCATCGAAGAGCACGACAACTACGCGGTGGACTTTATCGAGGCGGTGCGCGACATCAAGGCCACCCTGCCCCATGCGATGATTTCCGGCGGCGTGTCCAACGTGTCCTTCTCGTTCCGTGGCAACAACCCGGTGCGCGAGGCCATCCACGCCGTGTTCCTCTACCATGCCATCAAAGAAGGCATGGACATGGGCATTGTGAATGCGGGGCAACTGGCGATTTACGATGACATTCCGGCCGAGCTTAAAGAGCGGGTCGAGGCCGTGGTGCTTAACCTGCCCTGCCCGGTGGAAGACTCTACCAACACAGAGCAACTGCTTGAGATTGCTGAAAAGTATCGCGGCGGAGGTGGCAGCGGCGCCGGTAAAAAAGAAGATTTGCAGTGGCGCAGCCTGCCGGTGAACAAGCGCCTTGAGCATGCGCTGGTAAAAGGCATTACCGAATTTATCGACGCCGACACCGAAGAGGCCCGTCAGCAGGCCACCCGTCCGCTGGATGTGATTGAAGGCCCGCTGATGGACGGCATGAACGTGGTGGGCGATCTCTTTGGCGAGGGCAAGATGTTCCTGCCCCAGGTGGTTAAATCCGCCCGGGTGATGAAAAAGGCCGTGGCCTACTTAAACCCCTTTATCGAGGCCGAAAAGGTCGCCGGCCAGAGCAACGGCAAGGTGCTGATGGTCACGGTAAAAGGCGACGTGCACGACATCGGCAAAAACATTGTTGGCGTGGTGCTCGCCTGTAACGGCTATGAGGTGATTGACCTGGGCGTTATGGTGCCGGTGGAGAAAATCGTCGAAGTCGCCAAAAAAGAGCAGGTCGACATTATCGGCATGTCGGGGCTCATTACCCCAAGCCTCGATGAAATGGTGCATAACGTCAAAACCTTCGAGCGTGAAGGCCTGACCTTGCCCGCCATTATCGGCGGCGCCACCTGCTCGAAAATCCATACCGCGGTCAAGATTGCGCCCCACTACCCCCACGGCGCGATTTATATTCCCGATGCGTCCCGCGCCGTGCCCATGGTGAGCAAGCTTATCAACGAAGAGACCCGCGCCGCTACCATCAAGGCCACCTACGATGAATACGATGTGATGCGCGAAAAACGCCTGTCACAGGCCAAGCGCAAAGAGATAATCTCCATCGAGGCGGCGCGTGAAAACCGCTGCCAGCTCGACTGGGCCAACTACCAGCCCAAGGTGCCGAATAAGCTGGGTATTCAGGTGTTTGAAGACTACCCGCTGGATGATTTGGTCGATCGCATCGACTGGACACCGTTTTTCCGCGCCTGGGAACTGCACGGCCACTTCCCGCGCATTCTCGAAGACGAAGTGGTAGGCGAAGAAGCCCGTAAACTCTTTGCCGATGCCAAGGCCATGCTGCAAACCATCATCGATGAAAAGTGGCTCACCGCCAAAGGCGTGATTGGCCTGTTCCCGGCCAATACCGTAAACCATGACGATATCGAGCTTTACACTGACGAGAGCCGCTCCCAAGTACTGATGACCACCCATCATTTGCGGATGCAAATCGAGCGGGTGGGCAACGATAACTTCTGTCTGTCGGACTTTGTTGCCCCCAAAGACAGTGGTGTGGTCGACTACACAGGCGGCTTTGCGGTGTGCGCAGGCCACGGCATCGATGAGCATCTGGCACGCTTCGAAGCCAACCACGACGACTACAACGCCATCATGCTCAAGGTACTGGCCGACCGTCTGGCCGAGGCCTTCGCCGAGCGCATGCATGAGCGGGTACGTAAAGAGTTCTGGGGTTACGCAAGCGATGAAAACCTCGACAACGAGGCGCTTATCCGCGAGAAATACCGCGGCATCCGCCCCGCCCCCGGCTACCCCGCCTGCCCGGATCACACCGAGAAGGGGCTCTTGTGGGATTTGCTCAAGCCCAACGAGTGCATTGACCTTAATATCACCGAAAGCTTTGCCATGTACCCCACAGCGGCCGTCAGCGGCTGGTACTTCGCCCACCCCGAGGCACGCTACTTTGGCGTGACTAATATCGGCAGGGATCAGGTGGAAGACTACGCCCGTCGTAAGGGGATGACGGTTGCTGAAACGGAGAAGTGGCTGGCACCGATTTTGGATTACGATCCTGAGTAATCAGGGGAAGCCATACGCCCACCCGGTGTCAGGTCGGTCTGAGGCCGACGGTCACGATTGGGAATGGCCAGAGCTTGGTGCTAATTTAAGACACCGTATTCTGTATGTCCTGACTCTTTTGTCTGGGCAAGCGAGAACGATGGTGGATGACTCAGGAAAGTGCTTCAACGAACAGTGGCCAAACATGGCCCTGAAATACAAAACGCCGGATGAAATTCATCAGGCGTTTTTATCTTAAAAAAAGTGGCAACCTATTTTAGGGCCGAACATCTTTATAAACGTTATCGAATCCAACTAATGATTATTGTCAGATGATTTAGTCATCACCTCACACCGTGTTCTTGTAGATTACTCCGTCCTTCATAATGAGGGGGAAATTCTTACCGTTATCGCCAAGTATCGAAACGTCATCAAGGGGGTTCCCCTCAACCAACAGAATGTCAGCATAAGCGCCCTCTCGGATCACGCCGAGTGGACCTTTGCGATACGGGTGACGCTCACCACTCATTTCCAACATCCGGGCGCTCTCAGAGGTTATCATCTACAGCATCTTGGCATTGCTCAACCATTTGCCAAAACGCACCAACTGCGACGCCTGAGCGCCGTTCGAAGCCGGATCGAACAGGAAATCCGTACCGTAGGCAATGTTGAGATCATACTTCTTCACAAGCGCCATCGTCTGTTCAAAACCCTTCACCGTCTCGCTCCACTTGACGCTCTTATCGGGAGGCAGCGTCAGCTGTGAAGGGTCGCCTTCCTGAAATGGCTGAACACGAAAAACAGGACAGCCATATCTTTTTAAGGTTCTGCCTACCCTCGACCAGGCTTCGACGTATCTCCTTTGAACCAGTTGAGGCTTGCCATGACCACTGCCCGTCGCCAGTTGTTAGATACCCTCTCTTTTTCGCCCTTCTACCATCTAATTCCCGCCGTCGCAGGAGGGGCTTTGTGCTGGGCGAATGCCGGTCAAGGTCTGACTGATGTGTGTCACCAAAGATGAATAGTCAACAAATTCAAATAATAAATGCTGGTTCACTCCATCAAAAAGCCGGTATGGATGCGGGGCAAATCTAACCATGTTGTCAAGACTCAGGGACACCAAGGAAAACCTCAATTAACCACACAAAAAATGTGACTAATGAGCTGCGGGACTACACTTAAACACGGCCATTTAACGCTGTTAACTACCCGCGTCGCGAGAGACCAATCCTTTGAATAAAGATGAATGGCCAACGTCCATCTAAGTGAGCCCCTGGCTTTTCTCAGGTAAATGGACAAGCCATGGGCAGTGGTTGTAGTAAACAGGAGGTTGTTATGTTGAAACACGGAGCTGTAATTCTCACGCGTGCCTTAATGTTGTTTATGCTGTTGGCGTTGGCTCCTCTATCCAATGCAATGGCACAAAATGCTTATGAGCTGAGACAGAGTTGGCAAACCATCTCCGAGCTCCTTGCGGCTCAGGGCAGACAAACTGAAGCAGAGCAAATCAGTGCATCCATCCGCGCCCTGTCTGATCAGGATCTGGAGCGTATCTATCAACAGCAAACACTCGACGACATGATATCGACGCTCAAAGATATTCAGCAGGCGGTGAATGTGGTTGATAGCCTGAACAGCAATCTGTCGGTTCAAAAGTACATGGATAACCGGGCTGCCTTTCAAGCCTCGCCCCAGATGGATGCACAGGCAAAACCTGCAGTAGTCGGTGCTTTTCCGGACGATCTCAATTATCCCAACGCTGACTACTGTCCCTATAGCCCGGAACGTTCAGATGCACTGGCGTTGCAAATTGCGGTCGATGCGATTCAGGCCGCACGAATTGCTCTGGAATCGGCGAAAGTCATCTGGTCGGGACTCTCAAGAGCGTGCAATCAAACCGCTGTCGTTGCCGGGGCCGGTGGCAACACCTCCCTTGCATGTATTCCTGCTGACGTGGTGCTGTTTGCAGCCGAGCTGGTGGTGGGTGCTGCCGAAGGGGTAGTAGAACACTTCGAGTTCTGTGACAGCGGTGTGGACTCTGCCGAAATTGAGGGAACATGGGATGGGTTAAACCACGTCAATACCGTGCTTTCAGGCCATCTTTCACAGCTTTCAGACCACGACAGTGACATTAAATATGAGCTTGAATTGCTTAACAATGAGATAGATCGTATCCACGCAAAGCTCGATGAACAAAAAGGCATGCTGGAAACCGTAATAAGCAATCAGCAGCAGATCATCCAGCTGCTCAATACCCCCAGCGGTCGCCGCGCAGAATGGAACAAGACCCCCTAAGTCATAACGCGGGCCACTCAACATCAGGCAGAACGTCAGTAGCAGCGTGTTCACTTATGTTCTGCCCCACAGGAAAAGACATGACCGCCCCCCCCTCAAACATTAAGCCCCGGTGGCGGCTCGCGTCAGTCAGATTAATGAAAGCTAAAGGTTGGTGTCGTAAGCTGATATCGCCTTGATTCTTATCCGGCTTAAACCGGTATCCAATAAAAGAGGTATGCCTTTCTGTGGCCACCAAAGAATATCGCCACAGCGGGCATTGAGAGGAACACCTTGGCAAGAAGTGAATTCCCAACGACTGTGGATAGCGCAATCCTGGAGCCCTTTGCATGAACAAGATCCATTTAATAACAGCGCTCTGTCTGTTGCCGCTGCTGTCACACGCGGCTGACGACACAAGCACAACTGCAACCAACACAGCTGCAAGCACCTCAGAGCGGCTGCTCAGCGTCGAGCGCCTGTGGCAGCTTGAGCGAGTCGGCTCACCCGTGGTGTCGCCAAATGGCCAGTACATCATAGCGCCTGTCACCCGCTTCGATGTCAAAGAAGACAAGGGTTACACCCGTCTGTGGCTGTTTGACCGCGACGGCAAAAAGCAGCGCCCCATCACCGCCGAAGGTCTGGGTGCCAGTGAGCCTGTATTCTCCCCCGACAGCAGCACCCTCGCTTTTGTCAGTAAGCGCGATAAGGACGACGCCGGTCAGATTTACCTGCTGCCGATGACAGGTCCGGGCGAAGCCCAGCGCCTGACCGAGGTACCCACAGGTGTGTATGGCATTAAATGGGTCGGCAAGCACCTCTACTTTATTGCCAATGTGTGGCCGCAAAAGAGCTGGGATGAGATGGCCGAGCAAATCAAGGCCGACAAAGACAAGAAGCTGTCTGCCCGTCAGTGGAATGCTCTGCCCTATTCCCAGTTCGATCATTGGTTGGACGAAGACCGTCAGGCCCATGTGTTCCGCATTGCCGCCAGCGGCGGCGCTGTCGAAGCGATCACCCAACCCCTTGGCCGCGAGCTGCCGCGCTCCAGCCAAAGTTCAGCTGACTACGATATCGATGCCAACGAGCAGTACATCGCATTCACCTCCAACGGCTGGGACAATCAGGTTGACCCCAACATCGACCTCTTCCTCGCCCGCATCGGCGGTAATCAGGCCGACAACCTGACGCCGGACAACAAGGCGCCGGATGACAGCCCAAGCTTCAGCCCCGATGGCGATACCCTCGCCTTCAGCCGCCAGCATATTCAGGGCTTTTATGCCGATACGGCGCGACTGATGCTGTATGACATGGACAGTAAAAAGCTTCAATCCCTGACCGATGGCTGGGATCGCTCGCTGGGCAGTTTCGTCTGGAGCAAGGATGGCAAGAGCCTGTTCAGCAATATCGATGACGCCGCCACCCAGCGCCTGTATCAAATCGATGCCAAAACCGGCAAGCCAAGGGCCATCACCAAGGCCACCAGCTTTGGCGCCCCGGCCGTTGCCGACAAAAGCACCCTGGTTGCCACCAACGACAGCTTCCTTTATCCATCACGCCTTGTGACTGTGGATGTAAAGAGCGGCAAAACCACCCGTCTGGATAAGTTTAACGACGACCTGCTGAGTCAAACCGACCTTGGCCATTACGAGTCCGTGACTTACAAAGGTGCAGACGGCAAAGACATCCAGATGTGGATTCATTACCCTCCGGGCTTTGACAAGAGCAAGAAATACCCACTGTTCCTGCTTATTCATGGCGGGCCGCACAATGCCATTGGCGACTCTTTCAGCTACCGCTGGAACGCCCAGACCTTCTCCTCATGGGGTTATGTAACCGCCTGGCCAAACTTCCACGGCTCCAGCGGTTTTGGACAGGAGTTTGCGGATGCCATTAACCCCGACTGGCGTACCAAACCGCTGGCAGATATTCAGGCCGCAACCCAATACTTTGAGGCCCAGCCCTGGATTGACACCGAGCGCATGGTGGCCGGTGGTGCGAGCTACGGCGGTTACCTGACCTCGGTCCTCTTGGGCACAGAGCATCCGTTCAAGGCGCTGCTCATTCATGCAGCCGTGTACAACATGTACTCGCAAATGGCGGCCGACTTTGCCGTGCACAGCACTCGCTTCGGTGGCTTTTGGGAAAATCCAGAGATCTATAAAACCATCTCACCCCACTATCACGCCGATAAGTTCAAAACCCCAACTTTGGTGATCCACGGTCAACTGGACTACCGCGTGCCTGTGGGTCAGGGCTTTGAGCTGTTCCGCACCCTGCAAACCAAGGGGATAGAATCAAGGATGATTTACTTCCCCGACGAGAACCACTGGATCTTAAAGCCCAATAACTCCATTTATTGGTACAACGAGGTTAAAGACTGGATGACCCGCTTCGCTGAACCTGGCGCACGCTGATAATCCCAGCCAACGGCCCCGCATTGCGGGGCCGTTTTTTTAGCGGGCAATCGAGTGTTCGACTGAGCGATTTGATTGTTCTTTCAACCTAGTACGACCAGCAAGATTGCGGGTTGGCTAAGCCCCACTATCCCTATAAACTCCGTGACCAAGATCACAGCCGCATTTTGAAGGACAGCCAGCGTGCCGATATTCAACGCCTTTGACAGCAAATCCCGCACCAGCGACCTCATGGGTGGGGTGACCGCCGCCATTGTATCGCTGCCACTGGCACTGGCCTTTGGTGTGGCCTCCGGCGCCGGTGCACAGGCCGGTATTTACGGTGCTCTCCTGGTGGGCCTGTTTGCCGCCCTCTTTGGCGGCACCCGTACCCTGATTTCTGAACCCACGGGCCCCATGACTGTGGTCACCACGGCGGTGATTGCCAGCTTCACCGCTACCCATCCCGATAAGGGGCTGGCCATGGCCTTTACCGTGGTGATGCTGGCGGGTCTGGTACAGATTATCCTCGGCGCGCTCAAGTTCGGCCGCTACATAACGCTGATGCCCTATAGCGTGATCTCCGGCTTTATGTCGGGTATCGGCGTGCTGCTGATTATTCTGCAGCTGCCCAACCTGGTGGGGGTTGGCGGCATCACCGGCGGCGCAGTAGGAGTCATTGAAGCCCTGCCCACATTGGTCAGCAGTATCAAATGGCAGGAACTGGCGCTGGCGCTCTCGGCACTGGCACTGATGCAAATTGTGCCCAAACTCATCAAAATGCGCTTGCCACCCCAGCTACTGGCGCTGGTGTGTTGTACCCTGGCCTCGGTATTGCTGCTGGATATAGAGGATGTGCGCCGCATCGGTGAGATAAACATCGGCCTGCCATCGCTGATTATCCCTACTTTTACGTACGGCGAGCTGACCCACATGCTTGTCAGCGCCGTGATGCTGGGTGCGCTCGGCTGTATCGACTCGCTCATTACCGCAGTCATTGCCGATCGCCTTACCCGGGTCGAGCATGACTCCAACAAAGAGCTGATTGGTCAGGGCCTTGGCAATATCGCCTCGGGTCTGTGCGGTGGTCTGCCGGGTGCAGGCTCCACCATGGGCACTGTGGTCAACATTCAGGCGGGTGCCAGCAGCGCCTTTTCAGGCGTGGTGCGGGTACTGACACTGCTTATCGTGTTTTCCCTCGCTGCCGGCATAGTCCAGTACATCCCCATGGCGGTGCTGGCCGCCATTGCCTTCAAGGTGGGTCTGAATATTCTCGACTGGGCCTTTGTGAAGCGCGCCCACCAGCTGTCGCGCTCTGCAGCCATGACCATGTACGTGGTCATGGTGCTCACCGTGTTTGTGGATTTAATTGTGGCCGTGGGCGTGGGCATGTTCATCGCCAACCTCATCACCATCGACCGCCTGTCGCAGCTGCAGGAGCGCAATATCAACGCCATCAACGACTCGGGCGAAGCATCCGACATGCGTCCCAATGAAAAGCGCCTGCTGGATGCTATCAACGAGAAATCCAACACCCTGCTTTTGAGCCTGAGCGGCCCGATGATTTTCGGCGTTGCCAAGACTTTGCAGCGGGAGTCCATTGCGGTGAAATCTGCCCAGACCCTGGTGCTGGATCTGTGCCGGGTACCCTACATGGACTCCACCACCGGCCTTGCCATCGAAAACGTACTGCTGGACGCCAAAGACTGTGGCTGCAATGTGTATCTGGTGGTGCCGCGCAAATACAGTTGGGAAGCTAACTTTGTTGACCACCACAGCGACCTGCCCATCTTCCACAGCCGCGCCGACGCACTGTCAAGCCTCGCTGCCTCGCTGGGCATTGAAGTGGACGAGCTAAACGCCAAGGCTGCCAAGCCAGGCAGCGCGGCAGAGGGTAAGACAACATCCGGCAGTGCCTCAGTCTGAGGCACTGGCATTCCCTTTCAGTTTGGCTGCACCAGTTGCCGGATGCAGCCCCCTGACTAACGAAGCCTGACACATTTTTGACGTCAGTATTCGCCAAGCGAGGAATGTTAACCGTCGATACGGCGGTGTCGTTGGCACATGGGATGCTCTGTGACCTCCCCATGGAAAGCAGAAACGAAGGAGCGGCCTTGCCCGCCGCTCTATCCGTTCCTCATACTGTGACATCTTAAATTCTTACCTATCTGTTTAGGTTGATAAAAAATAAAGGACGACAGTGCCTATTATGAGAAATCACCAGATACGGCAGGCTTTCAGTAATGGCAATAATTTCCCGGCGAGCCAATCGTAATAAGAATCCCCACCATGGAAGTAATCCCGACTGCCGTCTGCAGAAATGAAAGTTGAGGCGTAAGGCATTGGGTCGTTTACCTCTTCGTTAAAAACGCGCGCTGCATGAAAAAACTCAACCCCCATCTGCTGCCACGCATATTCCATCGCATCCATGTAGGCCATCACGAAGGGGGCCATGCCCTTGGAGTCTTCAAAGTACTGCCAGAATGGGGTGTCTGAAATCACCATAACCCTGTGCCCCTGTTCCTTGAGGCGAAATACTATGGTCATTTGATCCCGCATGTTGGCGTCAAAGAACTCCAAATAGTCCTCAATATCTATCTGATTCAACCGCTCTGGACGCTCAGCTCTCATCCATTGAATAAACTCAGGTACTGTCTTGTGGGTTTGCAGCCCAATATTGGTCAATACCCAGGACTCCGACAGTCGTTGAGCCCTGCATAAGCTGTCGAGGTTGTTAATTATGGGCTGCCACAGGCGTCGGGACTCTGCGCTTTCGAGCGGCACCATGATGTCCGCATCCTTGGTCAGGGTAAATTTATGCTCAGCGAATCCGGAACCATTCATCACCATGCCACCACAGCAGGACTGTCCAAGCCGCTCAAAAGACTTGGCCAACTTGCCAAAATGGCTATCACCAATGAGGGTTAGCGGTGTGCCCAGTTCACTTGATGTGTCCTTCTTAATGGCATCCAGCATTTCATCATCGCAGGCAGCTTCGATGTGGCTTGCATCTGGTGTTTGCTTACCATTTAGCGACGTGGCCCAATGCCGCATCACATAGCCAACGCCTTTCTCAGATACAGTGCGCCGATTTTCCAGATAGCGAAAATCCCCCGGTAAGGGGGTGGTGATAAGTTCAAATGATGGAAAGTAGCTGACATCATCCCGCCCTTGGCAGAATGCCCCCGCAACTGCGCGCAGGACCGATTTTGAATAGCCATTAGCCACCAATACGTGGTCATCTGTGGCTGTAGCCGTCAAAGGGACGGGAGATACAGTCAGCACAAAACGTATGTCAGGGTTTACAACCTTGATTTGCTTGAAAAGCTCACTGAGGTCGGAAAATATTTCCTGATAATTAAACACCTTAAGTTGGTATTTCTCCGGATCATACTCACCAAACTTCACCCCGGGGCAACTTGGATAACAAATGCCGTTGCGATCGACCCAGGTCTCAATCAGTCCAAGTGTAAAAATAAAACATTCACTTTGTGCCAACTGAGCTCGGGTTTCCTCCATCACCAGCGTCCTGAACGCCAGTAATTCATCCAGTGACGGATAGCCCGCGTCAGCAACTTTTGGTAATAACAAGTCGAAGTAACGGCTGGACTGTGCCTCGAAGTACACACTGTGCTCCGATAATTCATCATCGGAACATACAAACCACTGAAGTAACGAACGAGGGGTGTAGATATTGCCAAAGGCAAAGCTGGAGACTTCATCGGAGTTTAATTGGCTCCTATTATAAGAGTAATCATTTTGCGTCAACCAGTTACCTATATGCTGAGCAAAACAGGAACCCGCCGATGAAATCCGATGGTGAGGTTCAATGTTGAACTTTGGCGTGAGCATGTTGAAGTTTTCAAGCCCCGTACGAATGTTGGCAACAGCGGTTCGCCAGAAAATCTCGTCGCGGGAAGGATCATAGGGTTGTGCAAGCGCCATGGTCTAAACCTCCTTGTCAGAGTTGAGCCATTCCAGTCGTTGGCCCCATAGCCAAAACTTTGGCCATGGGGCAAATTTCCTAAAACCCTGCACAAATCAAGCCAATAAGCGTAAGTTGCAGCTTTCTCAATTTTTGCCGAAAAATGGACTTATCGATAAAACATCCCTAAACATGTTAAGACAATCAGGCTTGACACTCAGCTCCCTCACCCATGGACAAGGTTTCAGTCACTGGCAGAGCAAGCCACATCGGAACCACATTGAAAAAGCATTGGTTATGCACTCTGCCCACTGCAGTTTTTACCCCGCTATTCAGTCTTGAGGTAAATGCACCGCTTTGTTGCTACAATAGCCACGCTTTGAGATTAGATGAGGAAGGGGTTGGCACAAAGATGTCGCCCAAAAGAACCACACTCAGTCCCACTCCGATAGTTATAACCAGTACACAACGCCATTTCAGTGACCCGGCAAACGCCCGGTTAGCCACCACAGGATACTTCCTTGAGCACTTCAGATACCCAGCCTTCACTGGCTTTTTCCACCCTTAAGCTTAAAACCGAACTGCTTGAGAACCTGTCCTCCATGGGCTACCACGAGATGACGCCCATTCAGGCACAGAGCTTGCCAGCCATTCTGGCGGGTGAGGATGTGATTGGTCAGGGCAAAACCGGCTCGGGTAAAACCGCGGCCTTTGGTCTGGGGTTACTGAATAAGCTGGATGTGAAGCGTTTTCGCATTCAAACCCTGGTGCTGTGCCCTACCCGGGAACTGGCCGACCAGGTGGCGCAGGAAATCCGCACCCTCGCCCGCGGTATCCACAATGTAAAAGTACTGACCCTCTGCGGCGGCGTACCCATGGGACCACAGGTGGGCTCGCTGGAGCATGGCGCCCACATTATCGTTGGTACGCCGGGGCGGATTGTCGATCACCTTGAGCGTGACCGCCTCGATTTGAGCAACCTCAATATGCTGGTGCTCGATGAAGCCGACCGCATGCTGGAAATGGGCTTTCAGCCGCAGCTCGATGCCATTATTGCCAGAAGCCCGAGGGAGCGTCAGACCCTGCTGTTCAGCGCCACCTTCCCCGAGCAGATTCAAACCATTGCCCAGCAGGTGATGTACAACCCTGTGATGGTGAAAGTAGCCACAACCCACGAAAAGAGCACCATAGCCCAGCACTTCTACCATTTGGAAGACGACGGCGCGCGGATGCAGGCGCTGCAATTGTTGCTGCTCGAGCACAAGCCCGAGAGCGCGGTGGTGTTCTGTAACACCAAGCGCGAAACCCAGAAGGTGGCCGATGACCTTACTGCTGCAGGTTTCAGCGTACTGGCGCTCCATGGCGACCTGGAGCAACGCGACAGAGACGAAACCCTGCTGCAATTTGCCAACAAGAGCGCCTGCGTGCTGGTCGCCACCGACGTGGCCGCCCGAGGTTTGGATATCGACGCCCTCGATGCAGTATTCAACTACCACGTGGCCCACGATACCGAGGTACACATTCACCGCATTGGCCGCACCGGCCGTGCGGGCAGCAAAGGGGCCGCCTATACCTTCTTCAACGACAAAGACGGCTACAAGATAGCCTTGCTGGAAGAGTACCTGGAGCGCGACATTCAAAGTGAGCCACTGCCGTCAGCAAGCCTCCTTGGCAGCATGCCTTTGGCGCCTGCCATGATCACCCTGCAAATCGACGGCGGCAAAAAGGATAAGCTGCGCCCCGGCGATATTCTTGGCGCCCTCACCGGTGACAAGGGTATTGAAGGTGCCCAGGTGGGTAAGATTCTGGTGACAGACTACCGTGCTTACGTAGCCGTTGATCGCAAGGTGGCTAAAAAGGCGCTGGGTAAAATCACCTCCGGCCGCATTAAGGGCAAGTCTTACCGAGCCTGGCTGATGAAGTAAGCAGGCAATGTAAAGGGCAGCTCAGGCTGCCCTTTTCGTTGGGATGCGTCCCTTGCACTTTAATGGCAGAGACACCACTCCTGCTCATCAAACAACGCTTCGCATGGTATCAACCGCCGGTCTGCAAGCGCTTGTTCAGCCTGTCCAGATCGGCGCTGCGGCCGCGCACCGTGATGCGCAGACCCGACTCATGGTATGCCTCGTCGATGATCTGCATCCTGCCATGTACCTCGCCCATCAGGGCACTGGCGGCGTAGGGAATGTTAAAACAGGCACTGAGCAGCTGATTGGCGATGGCATCCACTATAGCCTGATGGACCCTGGCCACATCCTCTTGACTCAAGGCACTGATTTGAAGCGCATCGGGGAACTCCTGCGCCAATGCCGAGCGCGCCTCGTCGCTTAAGCAGTCAACCTTATTCAAAAGCAGTAACTTATCTTTTCCAGCCAGCTTGCTTTGCCCAAGCACATTGCGCACCACCTCAAGCTGTGCGCGAAAATCCGCATCACTGGCGTCCACCACATACAGCAGCAAACTGGCGTCTTTGGCTTCTTCCAGCGTAGAGTGAAACGCCGGCACCAAATCATGGGGCAGCTTATTGATAAAACCTACGGTGTCCGAAATCAAAATCCGCGGCTGGGTCTGGGGCGAGAGCGCCCTGACCGTGGTATCCAGGGTGGCAAAGAGTTTGTTTTCCACCAGCACCTCTGAGCCGGTCAGCGCTCGCATCAGGGAGGACTTACCGGCGTTGGTATACCCCACCAGCGCAGCCGATGGCGTATCCATGCGACTGCTTTTTTGCTCCTGCATTACCTCCTGTACCTTTTTGAGCTCGCGTCTCAGCTCCGCCTGCTTGTCACGAATGGCGCGGCGCTCAAGCTCGATGGCACTCTCCCCCACGCTGCGTCCGCCGGTGCGCTGACGGTCCCCCGCGTGCTCACGGCGAACCCGGGGAGTTAAATAATTCAGCCGGGCCAGCTCCACCTGCAAGCGCGCGGTTTTACTGCTGGCATGGCGACTGAAAATCTCGATGATGATGCCGCTTCGGTCGAACACCTCAACCCCAAGTGCATCTTCCAGATTTCTAAGCTGCATTGGGCTTAAGTCACAGTCGAATACCACCACATTGGCATGCTGGCGCTGGTTGCCCGCCAGAAAAGACTCCAACCCTGCCTCATCTATGTTGACGAGCGAGTCCTCCGCTTCATCCAAGGCGCCTGTCATCCGGGCCAGCTGCTCCAGCTTGCCTGTGCCAAGCACCGACAGGCGCTTGGTAGATTGCTGCCTCTGAGTCTCGGTGGCATACACGGCAAAGCCCAGGGTGCTCACCAGTCGGGCCAGCTCCGCAAGGGAACGTTCAACCTCCTTGGCACCTATGTTGGGGGTATGGATGGAGATGAGCAGCGCACGGGTTACAACTTGTTCCTGGATTGGGGGCATAGTGGCTCACAGCGAGGGCAGACCTGATTCAGGCGGGAGACTCCACAGCACAATATCCTGGCTGTGATGCCGACTTTATACGAGAGATACACCCAAGAATCCAGCACCGGAGCACACGATAAAAAAATATTTTTTTCCCGGACAGGAGACACCGACATGGCCATTTTTTTGCCGGGCCAAGGCGGATGAATTGGCCGGACTTTGCCGCCGTCAAAGACGACTAGACTTGACCTTGCCTGGAGTACTGGGGCTGGCGAACACCGGGAACGCCTCACTTAATTTTTAGCTTTTGCTGAAAGATTTATACCGACCGCCGTGTCCATTAGTAATAAACCCACAAACCCTTTCGCTAACCATCAAATGGAGTTGCCGTGAACATGGTCAAATACGCATCCCTCGCCAAGGCCTGCTTTATCACCAGCCTCAGCCTTATTTCATCCGCCAGTTTAGCCAGTGAAAAAAGCATCGCCGAATTAGTGGACGCCGTTAATGGCACCCTGGATGACGCCAGCCGTGAGGCGGGTAAACAGGTCAAACTCAGGAACCACGCCAAAGGTTTTTGTACTTCCGGCAATTTTATCCCCGCACCTGAGTTGCAACAGCACCTGGATATTCCGTTTCTCAATCAGGGACCGATTAAGGTCACGGCACGGTTTTCTTTAGGGGGCACCAATGCGAACTTATCCGACAAAACCCCGGGGCGCTTTATGTCGCTCAAAATCGATGGCGAAAAAGAGAGCCTTAACTTTGTCACCACCAATGTGCCCATCTTCTTTGCCAGTAATCTGGAGGACTTTTACAGCTTCCAAACCAAAATCAAAGAGGGCCCCCAAGGCAAGCAATGGCTGTTGGACAACAAGCCCGATGCCAAACGCTTTCTTGATTATGTGGCGCAGCTGCCACCGAGCCCCAGTTTCGCAAGCAGTCGCTACTTTGGTGTAAACAGCTTTTATTTCCGTCAGCAATCATCGGACAAGACAGCAGAGCCCATTGCCGGGAAGTGGATTTTTGAACCACTGGCCGGCACCGCAGCACTCAGTAAAGATGAGCTCGCCAAGATGGATGACAACTTCCTCAAAGCCGAGTTGCTCAGCCGTATTGAGACACAACCGGCCCAATGGGCGCTCTACATTCAGCTGGCAGAGCAAGGCGATATTATCAATGACCCCACCGTCAGTTGGCCGGATTCCCGAACCAGGTTATTGGCAGGCAAACTGGTAATTGATGGGAAAAGGGACAGTGTCCCTGAGGTCAGCCAATGTGGTGACGGCATTTTTAATCCCGTGCTATTGCCAAAGGGCATTACCCCTTCTGCCGACCCCATACTCAATGCCCGCACACCGGCCTACACAGAGTCCTTTATTCGCCGCAGATAAGCCTTCCCCGAGAAATGCCCGGTCAGTATCAAGACCGGGCTGCATGCCACCCATATTGCTTGCGCAGCAAGCACACTGTGAGGGCATCAACTTCTGCAGCCAAGTCTGCTAGAATCCGCCCATCTTGATGTTTGGCTGATGTTGAAGGAAACGCGATGAACCCCATTATTGCGCTGCTCAAAGAGCACAATGTGAGTGATGAGCAGGTAAAGAGCCTGTTCCAGACCCTGACCGAGAACCCATTGATGGCCATGGGTGTGCTGGGTCAGCTTGGTATTGCCCCTGACAAACTTCAGGGCATGATGATGCTGGTGATGCAAAATCCCGGGCTGATTAAAGAAGCCGTGGAAGAGCTGGGGCTGGATTTTGCCAAAGTCGAGGCGGCCAAGGCCCGGTTTGATGAGAGTCAGGCTCAATAAGCACCTCATCCACTCCCCCGGATGACGGGTCTTGGTGGTAAACAAACGGCAGAATCCAATTCTGCCGTTTTTATTGGTGTTCAAGGGATATTGGCATCAATACATGCCCGGTTTCGCCCCAGACTTTTGGCACGATACAATAGTTTATCGGCCTCACCGAGCAGGGCCTCTGTGCTTTGGTAGTCGGCAAGCCAAATCATGCCACCCATGCTCACCGTCAGAATGCCGGTTGCCGATGCCGGGTGGTGGATATCCAGCTCGGCGATTGCCCCCTGAATACGTTCAATAACCCGCTCTACCCCGTTTTTTGGGGTGTTGGGCAGTACGACCACAAACTCTTCACCGCCATAGCGTGCCACCAAATCCGCCGGGCGCCTGCAGCTTTCCCCCAGCGCCTGTGCCACAGAGCGCAAGGCCTCATCCCCCATCTGATGACCAAAACTGTCGTTGTACTGCTTGAAATAGTCGATATCCACCATCAGCACACAGATAGCCTGAGACTGGCGCCTTGCCAACATCAGCTGAGTCTCGAGATATTGATCGAAGAAATGACGATTTTTCACCCCGGTCAGGCCATCCAAAAACGCCAGCCGACGCAATAAGTCACTCTGGCGTTTCAGGGTCACCTGGGCCTTGATGCGATTTTTAAGGGTGGTAGCGTTAAAGGGCTTAGAAATAAAATCCACCCCACCGGCATCCCAGCAGGCGTTTTCATCATGTTGACCTTGCAGGCCAGTAATAAAAATAACCGGGATATTAACCAGTTCGGGATGCTGCTTCATCAGCTTGCAGGTATCGAGGCCACTGAGCTCGGGCATGATGACATCCATCAACACCAAGTCAGGCAACATCTCCAGGCATATTTCAATGGCACGTTTCCCTGAGGTGGCCATCAACACCTGGTACTGGTCTTTGATGATGTGATGGACTATCTGAATGTTGGATGGCTTATCGTCAACTATCAGCACCTTGGGCGGTCCATCATCTGAGCCTTTAAATGGCTGCTCCTGATTTATCATCCTATCCTCTCCAATCCCTCAAAAGCCGATAGTAGAACAAGTGATTGATTAAAATCCAAGTTATTTGCTGCATCCACTAACTTCCCGGTCAGCGCTGCATCCAGCTCTGCCAAAGGTTCCCGCAGGTTTGCCAGCAAATCCAGCGCTGCCATATCCGACTGGCTAAGGAGCTGTTGCAGCGTAATTAACTGTGCCGACAGTTCAGCCTGAGGCAACAGATTCTGTGAGGCTGCCGCTCCACTTTGGACCTGAGGCGACAACAATGGCTGTAACTGCTCAAGCTGCGAGATAGCCTCTGGCAATGCCCTCAAGACCGCTTCATCGGGCGCCACACGCAGCTCGGCCTCGGGGCGACAATTGGCCTCGGCATTTCGCAGAACCAGGGCGAGTGCGGTAAAGCCGCAGCTGGCGGCGCCACTTTTAAGACTGTGGTACTGAATTCGTGCGTCTTTCATTGCTATCTCAGGTACCGACAGACAGCGCTGTGCCTGGCTTATATCCAGCAAAAACTGATCGATGACCCTGGTAAAGAGCTCACGGTCACCCAAGCGATTGCAGGCTTCCTCCAAATCAAGGCCATTGGCCTGTGAAAACTGTCTGACTGACTGCGGCAGTGCATCCTTGGGATTATGCATCTCGGTTACTGCCGCCTCGGGCGCCGCTGTCAAGGAGCCAGCACTGGTGGACTCGTCCTCTGCCAAGGCTTCGCTGGACCTCATCGGGTGCTCGGGAGGACTGAGGTACTGCAGTAACTTAGTCGCCACCTCGTCTATTTCAAATGGCTTTGAAATATGGCAGTTCATGCCAGCATCCCTGCATGCCTGCTTGTCTTCCGGCATGGCGTTGGCGGTCATGGCAATGATAGGCAAGTCGGTGAGCATAAGCTCGTTGCGGATTTTACGGGTGGTTTGGTAACCATCCATCCCCGGCATCTGGATATCCATCAGCACTAAATCAAACTGCTGACGGGAGAGGAGCTTCAGTGCCTGAAAACCATCAACAGCCTCGATGACCTCGGCGCCAAGCTGGCCCAGTAAACTGGTGGCAACCAGGCGATTGGTGGCATTGTCTTCCACCAACAGCAGTCGCCTGCCTACCAGACTCGGAGCCAACGGCAGATGAGATAACATATCCAAGCCATCGTTATTGTGGCGTTCCAACACACTTTGCAGGCAACGGCTAACCATCTCTCGGGTCACGGGTTTAATCAGGGTGGCATCAAACTCCTCTTCCCTGTGCTTGAGCTGCGCTTCGAGCATGGCCTGACTAAAAGCGGTGACAATAATAATACCGGGCTGTCTGCTCAGTGAGTCCAGATGACGTATCCATGAGGCGAGTTCGAGTCCGTCCAATCCGGGGAGCTGCCAATCTGCCAGCAGCACATCAAATGAGTCAGGTGCCATGCGCTCTATCGTCTTCATAGCGGTTAAACCGTTATTCAACGCCGTGACCTCACATCCCAGATCACGCAGCAGCTCGCTGAACACCAAACGGGAAGTGTGATTATCTTCCACCAGCAACACCCTTACGCCACTGAAGCGGGCACCCGGGCGATATTTAGTGGCGTCAAATCCCAGCTGCACATCGATAGTGAAGGTACTGCCGACGCCGGGGCTACTGGTGACGCGGATTTCCCCCTGCATCAGATGCACCAGCTCGCGGGTAATTGCCAGGCCAAGCCCTGTGCCGCCATAGCGACGGGAAATGGAGGAGTCAGCCTGTGAAAAGCCCTTGAATATAATTGCCTGCTGCTCATTCGTCATGCCGATACCCGAGTCCTGGATTTCGATATGCAAATGACAAGTGCCATCGTCTCCCAGATCGGCATCGATACGGGTGATAATGTCACCTTTTTCGGTAAACTTGATGGCGTTGGTCAGGACATTCAGCAAGATTTGCCTGAGCCTCAGGCTGTCGCCAATCAGCTGATCCGGCACCGACGGTGCGACTTGATACACCAGCTCAATGTCTTTTTGCTGTACCTGGGATGAAAGAATGCTGCCCATATCCCCAAGCAGTTGTTGCAGCGAAAAGCCTTGCCGCTCAAGTTCTATCCGGCCCGCTTCAATTTTGGAAAAGTCCAGAATGTCATTCAGCAGCGCCAGCAGAGATTTGGCGGCCTGCTGGGTTTTTTCTAAATAATCCCTCGGGCGGGGTGGCAGTTCGGTCTGCAATGTCATTTGCAAAAGCCCGAGTACGGCATTCATGGGAGTGCGAATTTCGTGGCTCATGTTGGCCAAAAAGTCAGACTTGGCACGGCTTGCCTGCAGCGCCTGCTCGCGGGCATCGGCAAGCTCTTGCTCACGCTTTAGCTGTTCGGTCAGGTCATAGGCAATGCCCAAATAGCCCATGATGTCCTTATCTTCACCATAGAGGGTCGTGACGCTGAGTTTTACCGTGATTCGGGCACCGCTCTTACTCACATAAGTCCAGTTATTGGTATCTTCTTTGCCCCGCCTCGATTTGGCGACAAAGGCATCGAAGCCGGGTTCTATTTTGGTGCCCAATTCTTCACTGAGCTGCGTCGCCCGGCGGACCACCTCTTCTTCAAGGTGGAAAATGGCCGGAGTCTGCAGCCCGACCATCTCTTTAGCCGTAAAGCCCAGAAGCCGCTCGGCCGAGGGGTTAAACACTGTGATAATGCCCTCGGTGTCTGTCGCGATAATGGCGTAGGAGGCCGCATCCAGAATGGTGCGTTGCAAAACCCCCATTTTTTCAAGCTGGGAGGTGCGCTCATGTACGAGTTGCTCAAGCTTGGCCTTGGCGCTGAGCAGCGCTTTTTCTTCCGCGCTGGCCAATTCACGGCGGTGTTGCAATACCACTGCACGGCGCATCCACATAAGTTGGCCACTGTATACCAACACGGCGATCAAGAGGCTGATGAGCCAGGCATCGAGCAAGGTTGAGCTTGGCTCTGGCAAGGCCATACGCTGGATGAAGGCGGGATCCGGTGACAAACTCAAGCGCCAGTCACGCCCGAACAGCCCAATATCGGCATCTACCTGATGCTGAGTCAGAGCGACATCATGGGCGCCTCGCTGGAAAAATTGCTGCGCACTTCCATCGGTCACATCATAAATGGTCAACACCAAATGTTCTTCCAGACCCGAAATAGTGTTGAGTACTTCATCAATGAGGATGGGGGCATAACTCCAACCAACCAGATTGGCCATGCCCGTGGTGGAGCTGGTTTCAGAGTCAGGAGTCCGATAGACAGGCATCAGAATCAAAAAACCCTGCAAGCTTTTCTGACTAGCCTGAACCAGGGTAATGGGGCCGGTCAGGGTTACACTGTTTTCCCGTGCCGAACGCAGCGCAGCCTGACGCCGGTTGCTCTCAGAGCCTATGTCCAGACCAACCGCCTGTTTATTACGGGCTTCGGGCTCTATAAAACGGATAACAAAGAGATCGTCATCGTGGGGATTCAGCTGTCGAAGTGCGAAGCGCCCATCTGGCCGCTCCATTGCGCTGGAATCAAGAAAGGTATCCAATGCCGAAACCGGCACATATTGGATAAAACCAAACCCCCGCGCCCCCGGAAACTCATGACTGTAATCGCGGCTTTGGGTGTACAGCTGCATGCGGGAATAGTCAAAGTTATCGACGCCATAGGTGAGCATGGCGCCCCTCACCCCCCTGAGGCCGTATTGGTAGAGTGAGACTTTCTCAGTTACACCGGTTGTGATCTGCTCCAGCCTTTCCTGCATAACCTCTTGAACACGATACCTATTTTCAAGCTTCTGTTGCTCAGCAAGCTGGCTACCAACCACGTAGCCCAAGACCAGAATTAAAATAGGTACCCAGAGTGAAAATAAAGACTGACGTGATAACGATGGCGGTAATAAATGAGTCCCTGGCATGCGTTCCTCTGTTCAATGAGGCAATAATAAAAGCGCCGAAAAAACATGTGGATTAAATGATAGACCTTCGGGCGTACTGCTGCATACTACTTTTCACTTTTTCTTTACTTCTCTGTTGGTTAGCGCCTCAACCTAACCACCAGAGCTATACCACCCAGCACAGCAAAAGCGCTGACAATGAGCCGTAAACTCATTGCCTCACCAAGGAGCAACCAGCCACCGAAGGCCGCGATAATGGGCACACTGAGCTGCACAGTAGCGGCCGTGGTGGCTTCAAGCTGTGGCAGCACCGAGTACCAGAGTGCGTAACCAAGCCCTGATGCCAAAGCCCCCGAGGCCAGGCCATAGACCACTCCCATGCCGGAGAGATTGATTCCCTGCCCAGCCCCATCGGAAAGACCGGTTAATGCGAAGAGTCCATAGAGCACCAGAGCCAGTGGCACGGTGCGGACAAAGTTGCCCGCCGTGGCTGCCAAAGGCGATGCTACTCCTCGTCCCAACAGGGAATAGGCCCCCCAACAAGCACCGGCAAGCAGCATCAGCGCTGCACCAAATGGGTCCGGAGAGGTAACGCCCGGGAGTAAAAACCATCCCAGCCCCACCATGGCAAGTACGACACCGAACATTTGCAACGGGCCCAATCTTTCCCCGGACCAGAAGCCAAAACCAATCATGGAACCCTGCACCGCACCAAAGAGCACCAGGGCGCCGGTGGCTGTGCTCAGGCTGTGATAGGCAAAGGAGAAAGCGACTGCATATCCCAACAAGGCAGTGGCGGAGCGCCAATTACCTGCGAGAGCCTGCCCCTTAACCTGCATCAGGGCCAACACCGCCAGCACCACAGCGCCACTGACCATACGAACCAGGGTAAAACTGGCGGCGTCTATGCTGCCCGATGCCAGCGCCTCGCGGCACAGCAAAGAGTTGGCGGCAAAGGCCAACATGGTCAATGCGGTCAAAAACCACAATCGGCTATTCCAGCGGTGAGGCAGGTTTTGTTGGGTATTGTTCATCTTGTTTCCACCTCGTCTGCACGCAGCAAGCCTGCCAATAAATCCCATATAAAATAATGAATTATAAGACACCTCACGCCTCAGTTGCAGTTGCAAATGACGCCCTTAACTCACGCCGCCTACACCGCCAGAATACCGATGCCGGGGAGAGGAATACATCATCCTCCCCCAGCAATCAGAGCGGGGTAAACCAAAAGCGAAACAGCTCCAATTTAGCGTGAGTTCAACGAAAAATCTAAATTACAGATTAAAACAATCGCTATTAATCATTTAGTACGATCAAAACTTTACCACTACCTTCTAAAGCGTTCCAAGGATCCGGGGGGTAGCTCCCCCCCGATAGTGCTCCCCGGCCCATCACCTGACATGGCCCATGCCGTGTCATATAACAACCGGCACAGTCAATACTGACACTGTGCCCCAAGGACAGGATACGCAGATGAAACGCACTCTCCCAACCTTGTCAGCCCTTGCGCTGTCAATGTCGCTGGCCCTGGCCGCTGGCCAAACCCAGGCAGCCGAAACCACCACAAACAGCTACTGGTGGCCAGAACAACTGGATCTGTCTCCACTTCGTCAACATGGCAGCGAGTCCAACCCCTACGGTGCAGATTACGACTATGCAAAAGCGTTTGGCAGCTTGGATCTTGTGGCGGTAAAGGCCGATATCAAAACCGTCCTCACCACCTCTCAGGACTGGTGGCCAGCCGACTACGGTCACTATGGCCCCTTCTTTATCCGCATGGCCTGGCACAGCGCCGGTGTATATCGCATTTTTGATGGCCGTGGCGGTGCCAGTGGTGGCCAACAACGCTTTGAACCTCTGAACAGTTGGCCCGACAACGTCAACCTCGACAAGGCCCGTCGTCTGCTGTGGCCCATCAAACAAAAGTATGGCAGCAAAATCTCCTGGGCCGATCTGATGGTGCTGGCCGGTAACGTGTCGCTGGAGTCCATGGGCTTTAAAACCTTCGGCTTCGCCGGCGGCCGCACTGACGACTGGGAAGCCGAGCGCGTGGATTGGGGCCATGAGAAAAAATGGCTCGACAACAAGCGCCATAACGAAAAAGGCGAACTTGCCAAGCCACTGGGCGCCACCCAGATGGGCCTGATTTACGTCAATCCCGAAGGCCCCAACGGCGTGCCTGACCCACTGGCTGCGGCCCGGGATATCCGTGAAACCTTCGGCCGCATGGCCATGAACGATGAAGAAACCGTTGCCCTCATTGCCGGTGGCCACACCTTCGGTAAGGCACACGGTGCGCACGATCCGGCCAAGTGCGTTGGCGCAGACCCGGCCGCTGCCGGTGTCGAAGCCCAGGGACTTGGCTGGAAGAACAAGTGTGGCAAGGGCCACTCTGAAGACACAGTGACCAGCGGCCTGGAAGGTGCCTGGTCTGTCAGCCCGACCCAGTGGACCATGCAGTACCTGGATAACCTCTACGGTTTCGAGTGGGTGCAGTCCAAGAGTCCGGCTGGCCACATCCAGTGGATCCCCGCCAACGGTGCAGGTGACAACCTGGTACCCGATGCCCATGTGGCCGGAAAGCGCCATGCGCCCATCATGTTCACCACGGATATCGCGCTCAAGGAAGATCCCAGCTACCGGGAGATCACCAGCCGCTTCCGTAAAGACCCCAAGGCCTTCGAACTGGCCTTTGCCAAAGCCTGGTTTAAGCTGACCCACAGAGACATGGGACCAAAAACCCGCTATCTGGGCAGCGATGTACCTGCCGAAGCCCTGATTTGGCAAGACCCCATTCCGGCACTTGACCACGCTGTTATCGACACCAATGACATTGCTGCCCTGAAATCTGCCATTCTGGCTTCCGGCATTGCAGTCCCCGAGCTGGTACGTACCGCCTGGGCCTCTGCGGCCAGTTTCCGAGGCACAGATATGCGTGGTGGTGCCAACGGTGCCCGTCTGCGCCTCGAACCGCAGCGCAGCTGGGAGGTCAACAACCCCGAAGAACTGGCCAAGGTGCTGCCAAAGCTTGAGAAAATCCAGAAGGATTTCAACAAGTCACTCAAAGGTGGCAAAAAAGTCTCTCTGGCTGATGTGATAGTGCTCGCCGGTGGTACCGCCATCGAACAAGCCGCCAGGTCTGCCGGTTACTCGGTGACAGTGCCCTTCACTCCGGGCCGTATGGATGCCACCACCGCCCAGACAGATGTCAGCTCTTTTGCGGTACTTGAGCCCAAGGCCGATGCCTTCCGTAACTTCTTCAGTGAAGAAAGCTATCTGCCACCTGCCGAAGCCCTGGTTGAAAAAGCCACTCAGCTGACCCTGTCAGTACCTGAAATGACCGCACTGGTGGGCGGCTTACGGGTGCTTGATGCCAACAGCAACAAGGCAAAGCACGGTGTCTTTACCGACAAGCCTGGCAACCTGAGCAATGATTTCTTCGTCAATCTGCTGGACATGTCCACCCGTTGGGAAAAGTCCCCCAGGGAGGCAGGCCTCTACCAGGGCTTTGACCGTCAAAGCGGCAAGCTCAGGTGGACAGCCACCCCGGTGGATCTGATTTTTGGGTCTCACGCCGAGCTGCGCGCCGTGGCCGAGGTCTATGGTGCCAACGACGGTAAAGACCGCTTTGTGGAAGACTTTATTGCCGCCTGGACCAAGGTAATGAACCTGGACAGATTTGATATCTAAGGCCCGGATACTCACTGGCTGAATTTCATCAAGGCACCGCCCCCATTTACATAACCGGGGGATCTGCGGTGCCTTTTTTTATATCGTATCGATAAATTCTCTGCGACCAGCCCCGTTTAGCCCGGCCAATATCCCTGCCTTTACCCCAGCTAAAACACCCCACAATTAACACCAAAAAGCAACAACTCTGCTACAAATCGGTACAGTTTCCGTTACTTCAGAATGCTATAACAGGTCGCTTTATTTGCGATCAGATCCGCAACTTGTGGTTTTTGCCGACCCGAGCAGGAAAAAAATAAGTCATTGAAATTATTGAAAAGTGAATATGTGCTTTTCGATAGCCGGCAGGGAATGGCGGCACCGACAATTGTGGATGGAAACATAATAACGACAAGAACGGAGTCATTAATGACAGTAAAACATCCAATCAAAGCCAGCGCAGCTGCTGTGTTCGGTGTCCTGTACCTGGGGATGTCGGGCTACGCCGCTGCAGAGATTGGCATGGCGAAAGCCGACAAGGGCGGCTTCTATGTGCCCACCTTTACCAGCGACGATATCAAGGCATTCAATGCGTCGCGTAAAGAAGATCAAACCGGCGACCTCTTCCTCGTCCCCGGCAAAGTGAATCACGTACTGAATCGCCGTCAGCACCAAGTGTTTGAGTTCGACGACTCCATCAAGGGCGAACATACCTTTATCGTGCAGTTCGATGACAAGCCCGTCGCTACCTACGATGGTGGTGTGACAGGCTACGCGGCCACCAAGCCTTTGATGATGCAAAAGTCCGGTGCACTGAATCCAGGCCAGGCTCAGGCAGCTGAAGTAGTGCACTACCAGTCCATGCTAAGGAGCAAACAACAGAGTGTCCTGAATCAGGCCAGTGCCCACGGCGCCCGCTTCGAACTGAAGAACCAGTTTACCCTGGCCAACAACGCCGCCACGGTTCGCATGACCCAGGAAGACGCCGCGCGTATGGCGCAGGTTCCCGGCGTGAAAAAGATTACCCCTACCCGGGTGTTCAAGTTGCGTACCGACCGTGGTCCGGAGTTTATTCATGCCGATTCAGCCTGGAACGGCAATACCAGCTCTGGTCTGAAGGCCCAGGGTGAAGGCATGGTCGTGGGGATTATCGACACAGGTGTGAATACCGACCATCCAGCGTTTGCCTCAGATGCCGACTTTACTGCCAGCCATGAAAAATTGGGCGGTCAGTATCTGGGAGACTGTCAAACCGATGCCAGCCTCTGTAACGATAAGCTGATTGGCGTTTACTCCTACGAGGTGATTACTGAAGTCTATAACGCGCCCGAGTTTCAGGATTACTCCTGGCAGAGCAAGCTTATCCGTCCCCGCAACGGTGAAGATTACAACGGCCACGGCTCCCACACCGCCAGCACCGCCGCAGGGAACCGCATTGAAAATACACCGCTGCAAGCGGCCAACGGCGACAAGGTCAGCGACGGCGTAAACTTGCCATTCAACTTCGATCACACCTCCGGTGTTGCGCCCCGCGCCCACATTATTTCTTACCAGGTGTGCTGGCCAGGGAGCGGTGGTGATCCATACGCAGGTTGTCCCGAAGAAGCCATTCTCGCCGCCTTTGAAGATGCCATCCGCGACGGCGTGGACGTGATTAACTTCTCCATTGGTGGCGGCGAAAACTTCCCCTGGGAAGACCCAATGGAACTGGCATTCCTGTCTGCCCGCGAAGCCGGTATCTCAGTGGCCGCCGCTGCCGGTAACTCTGGCCCGTACTTCTACAGTGCTGACCATACCTCTCCCTGGGTAACCACTGTGGGGGCATCCACCCACGACAGAACCCTGGATGCGGGTAAAACCAGTATCACGGCCTTTGAATCCACCGGGCCTGCCTACACCATTCCGAAAAATGACATCGTGGGCAAAGGCTTTACCGAAGAAATTTCCGGTCAGTTTGTGCTGGCTGAAAACTATCCCGACCCCAACCCCAATGATGGCTATGCGGCCAAGACCTGTAATGCACCTTTCCCGGCCGGCACCTTCACCGCTGACCAAATTGTCGTCTGTGAGCGTGGCGATATTCCCCGCGTAGATAAGGCAATCAACGTACAGGCAGGCGGCGCCGGTGGTTTGGTGTTGCAAAACGTCAGCTATAACGACCCTCTGGTGGCCGACCGTTTTGTAATCCCCGGGATCAACGTGTCTTCCAGCGTGGGTTACAGCCTGAAAAACTGGATAAACCGCAGTAACGGCACCGCCCGCGGCACCATCACAGCCCATGTGAACGACTATCTGCTGGACGAAGAAAAAGGCAATCTGTTGGCCTACTTCAGCTCCATGGGCCCAAGCCGCTATATCGACAACCTGGTACCGGATGTCACTGCGCCCGGCGTAAATATCTATGCCGCCAACGCCGATGACCAACCCTTTACCAATTATCCATCGGCCAGCGACTGGACCATGATGAGCGGAACTTCCATGGCCTCGCCCCATGTGGCCGGCGCCATGACGCTGCTGACCCAGTTGCACCCTGACTGGACACCGGCGGAGATCCAATCGGCATTGATGCTGACCGCCAACGAAGTCAAATACCAACCTTATGCCGGCGCAACACCCGCTGAACTGCCATACCACTTCATGGCAGGTGCCGGTGCCATTGATGTGGCAAAGGCCGACGCCACTGGGCTTATCATGGATGAAACCATTGATGGCTATATGGCTGCCAACCCCAATAACGGTGGCATAGTTAACTGGCTGAACCTGCCATCCATGGTTGACATGAACTGTGAGAAAGAATGCACCTGGATGCGCACAGTCAAGGCCACCAAAGACGGCAGCTGGTCAGTCGGCACTGAAGTACGGGAGGACGGTGCTACCCTGGTTGCTACGCCGAACCAATTCAGCCTGAAGGCCGGGGAAACCCAAACCATCATGGTCAAAATGACGGTACCGAGCATCAATCGCTACGCGGTCGATCCGGATGACGGTGATTCACCATGGGAAAGCAATACCAACTACGCCCTCTTTAATGGCAAGCTGATGCTGACCGAGAGCACCGGCAACTCACCTGAGTTGCATATGCCTGTGGTGGCTCTGTCCAACTACGACCAACTGCCTTTTGCCAAGCAAATCGAGTTCAACCGTGAACAGGGCTCAGAAACTTTTATCGTAAATACCGACAACTACAGCCAGTTTACCCCAAGATACTATGGGCTGGTTAAACCCGAAGTGGAACAGCATGAGTTGGGTCTGGTGAGTCCTATCATCAATATGGCCAACGTGGAAAAGTGGGGCCTCAGCAAGGTGGTGGTGCCAGAAGGCACAAAGCGCCTGATGGTGGAGGTACAGTCGGCCGAGGTCATTGGCTATGACAACAATCAGAACCCGCGCTATATCAAACAAGCTCCCGTGCTGACCGTGGGTCTGGATGCCAATGGCAACGATGGTTTTACCCCCTCCCAGGAGGAGATCGATGCCGACTACTACGCCCTCAGGAACGAGTTTTTTTCCGAGATGAAGTGTCAGTCATCATCCTCTGCGGTGCAGAACTACTGTGACATAGTGGACCCGACTCCCGGCACCTATTGGATTGCTCTGATCAACGTTGGCAGTGGCGAGCAGAAGTATAAGGTGAATACCGCCGTTGCCGTGATAGGTAACGACAGCGCAGCGGGCAACTTCCACCTTGAAGGTCCGGCATCCCACGATGGCAATGGCAACTACCAGCTGACCCTGAATTGGGATCTGCCGGAAGCGGCGGAAGGCGACGTGTTCTACGGTGGTTTCGACATGGGTAACATGCCTGGCGAAGAAGGCACCCTGGGCTTTACCTCCCTCACCCTGAGACGCGGTAAGGACAATGTGTCCTTTAACCTCAGCCAGGACAAGGCCCGCAATATGGATGTGATCGAAATCGATCTGTCTATGCTGCCCAACCTGGAAACTCAGGACAGAGATTTCAGCTTCAAGCTGACACTGCCCGATGGTATGCGTTTGGCGCCTGAAACCCTCAAGACGGTTAATGACAAAGCCCTGACCAATCTCGAAATGGATGAAAAGGGCTTCAGCCTCAGTGGTAACCAGCCAAGCACCCGCAATATCCAGCGGGAGTATGTGGTGACCAACAGCCTGACGTCTGCCCAGTGCCGTACTCCCATCATTGATGAGTACTCGGACGGTGGCTATATCGACTTGCATGAGTTCGGGATGCAGCCCGACCAAGTCTGGCACGTGGGAGACCATCGTGCCTATAACGATGTCCCTATGAACTGGCTGTTCTGGGGCATGGATCAGGAGCAATTCAAACTCTATAACCAGGACAACGGTGGCTTTATCCGTATGCACGCCGTGGGCGCCATGCAGTTCAACAGTGCCTATTGGATGATGAACTACGTGCGTGGTCCAGGCTTCCTGTTCGAGTCAATCAACCCCTTCTGGCGCGGCAGCTTCGAAGCCAAGAACCGTCGTCACTGGGAAGATCCCTGGGGTTTGACCATTGCGGCTCAGTACGATGCAGACCGTCCTGATCTCGGCGATCTGCTGTTTATGGAGTTTGATAACGTCACAGATAAGCAAACCGGCGATGAATATGACTATGAAGTGATATTGCGCCCCAATCTGGACTTCCGTGATAATCGCTTCGAGATGATCTTTGCCTACGACAACCTGGGTGCAAACCTGGCGAAGGGTACTATTTTTGTCGAAGGCTTTGACAGCCCTTACTCTACTAACGTGGGTCCGAAAGATGGCTATCTCTACACCATGGTTGGCTTTGACAATCTGGATGAGGTGCTCGAAGACAATATGGTGATGTGTTTCGACTACCAGGGTCCCGAGCAGAGCGCCATCGACATGAAGGTGAAGGCGGTTGTCCAGCCTGAAGCCGTGGGTAAGACGCTGGAAATCCTGCTGACCCATAGCGTAGAAGGTCAGGCCGAAAAAACCACCAGCCGCACTATTGTGGTCAACAGCGATCTGAAAGTCGCTGCCATGCCCGATATGCAAGTGGCCGAAGACGGTGAATTGAGCGGCATCGAAGTCTTCTATCTTGACGCCAACAAGGTCGGCAACCACCTGCTGGTGAGTGGCGACCATGTGACGGCCACTGTCGATGGCAGCAGCTTCAGCCTCAAGCCCGATGCCGACTTCTTCGGTGAAACCCTGGTGACTGTGACGGTTCAGGACAACGAGCATGCAAGCGATCAGGCCAGCACCAGCTTTATGCTGACAGTCACCCCGGAGCAGGATGCACCGGTTGCCAAAACCGCCGAGGCTGAGATTGCCATCACAGAGGGTCAAACCATTACCCTGGATGCCAGCAGCTCAGTAGATATGGACGGTGACTCTCTGACATTCAGCTGGGATGGCCCGGGCACCTTCAGTGACGACAGCGCTGCTGTCACTAAGGTAACCGGCCTGTCAGTGGGTGAACACAGTTTCACCGTGACAGTGTCTGACGGTATGGATGAAGCCGAGGCAGAGGTCATAGTGAAGGTGGCCGCAGCTCCCGTCACTGAAACCACTCCAGCCAACAACAGCTCAGGCGGCAGCCTGGGTTGGATGGCCTTGCTGCTGATGGCAGCCGGAGCACTGCGCCGTCGCCATTAAAACCCCTTGGTGGCCAGGATCTTTTTCTGGTCACACTTCCCCCCAAACGAAGTGAAAACCAAAGACCGATGGCAACTCCATCGGTCTTTTTTTCAGCGCCTTTGCACTAAACCCTTCATGGCTGCAGCAAGCAGCATAAAAAGCGAATCAACCGACCTCTTGGGCAGCTTTTTTTTTGGGCAGATTATCGCGCACCTCAAACCAATCCACATGGGTATCGTAAAACACATGGGCCATGGGCAACTGAGCTATGGGGTCATGAAAACAGGCACGGACTATGTGTAGTTCACCCGGCCAGCGGCTGGAAGTAAAAAACAAACTGCTGCCGCAGCGGCGGCAAAATCCCCGCCGCGCCGCCTGTGAGGAGGCAAACCATTGCAGCTGCTGCTCAGGGTCGCTGATGCGCGCAGCCGGTTCACTCACCCCTACCCAGGTCACAAACGCCGCCCCGTGGGCATGTTGGCACTGAGTGCAGTGGCAATGGGCGACCCACTTGGGTGGCAAATCGATGTCCACATTAATGGCACCGCACAAGCAAGCGCCTCGGGCAATTTGGGTTTTGTCCATACCAGTACTCACCCGGGTTGATTCAACAGAGGATATTGCCATTGTTGGCAACCACAGGCTCATTGTCCAGTGAACTGGCCGTTTAAACGCCACCCTGAAACGGCCAGAGGAAACCCAGGTTACCGACTCATCATACAGGCTTCCAATTCGGCCTCTGACTTGCCTGATGCCTTTTCCATGGTGGCGGACAGGCACACATCCAGCGCCTCGTAATCATGCTGGCGGCGGTATTCGCTGTGGCAATCTCTGAGCCTATTCACCACCGCCTGCTCCAGCGCACCCTGACTCATACCGGCACAGGCAGACACAGCTTTGAACACGCCGTTACCGCGCATGGTTTGGAGCGTCTGCTGCAGCCCCTGCTCGAATAATTCGGCGGATAGCTCGGGTTCTTCCGAGGCTTTCACAGCCAAGGGGAGCAAAGTGCCAAGGAGCAGCATCAATATCAGAGGGTGTTTCATGGGTAAGTTCCTTTTACTCGGGCAAATGTCAGTGCCTGTATTGGCGTTAACGTTATGGCGCACCGCAAAAATGGGCCACAGCACACCTTAAAGAAACGCCTCTGGCTGCACATCAATCCTTGGAATGAGATTTAGTCACCCAAGCAGGAATAAGCGCTGGGACCTACACTTTAGTCCTGTGCCTGCATGGGCGGCACAGTTCTGCAATCATAAGGAGAGATTCTGATGAGAGTCAGTCAATGGAAGCGACTTGGTATGCTATCGGCCCTGGCACTGGGAATGACGGTGGGTTCGGCTCAGGGGGCTGGTTATTTGAAAATTGGCGATATCAAGGGCGAAAGCCAAAACGATGCTCACCGGGAGGAAATCGAACTTCTCAGCTGGAGCTGGGGCACCAACAGCAGCATGAATGGCTCGGGTAGCCTCTGCATCATGGATGTTGCTTTGGTCAAATATACCGACAGTGCCACCGTGGATATTTTGATGGGGCAGATGATGGGCACCCAGTACCCCGATGCCGAAATTTCAATGACCCAAAGCGGCAGCGTGCGCACTGAGGACTACTTCAAGATGCGCATGCGCAATGTCACGGTAACCAGTTATCAAACCGGTGGCAGTGGCTATGAGCGCATGACTGAGAGTATCACTCTGCATTTCGATGAAGCGTCAATTGAGTACCGTCGTCCCGGGCCAGATGGCAGCCCAGGCGCTCCCGAAGTCACCCGTATCAGCTCCAGCAGCCATAAGTGCCACTGAATCAGGCTATGGGCACATTCATGGATGTGCCCAAGCCCAGGATTTTGCCAGAGCACATACCTAATCGAGGTCTTTCAGGGTTGCCATCCCCAGCTGTCGCATTTGCCGCGCAATCCAGTCGGCACGCCGGTTCATATACGCCGTGGGCGGATTGATGCGATATGACCAGGGATTGGGAAGTAAGGCGGCCAGCAATGCCGCTTCTCTGGTGCTAAGCTTGCCCGCGCCCTTATTGAAGTAATAACGTGACGCGGCCTCTACGCCATATATCCCCGGCCCAAACTCCACGATATTGAGATACAGCTCCAGGGTGCGACGCTTGCCGCTTAAGGTATCCAGCAGCAGAGCAAACCAGGCCTCAAGCCCCTTACGCACAAAACTGCGTGAGGACCAGAGAAACAAATTCTTGGCCGTTTGCTGGGTGAGCGTACTGGCGCCGCGAAGGGGCTCTCCCGGATCTCTGTCTGCAATGGCCGTTTTGATGGCCGCGAAGTCGACCCCATTGTGCAGGGTAAAACGCTGATCTTCGGCCGCGATAACCGCAAGCTGCATATGTGCCGCAATCTTGTCCAATGGCACCCACTGGTGGCGCACCTGAATATCTTCTTTCGGAGGAAACAGCGCCCTGTCGATACGCCAGGCCCAGGTGGGTGGATTGATTACGCTCACTGTTGCCACCAACACCAGCGATAGAATCAGAAATGCCACCAGCAGCCGCGCGCTCCAGCGCCAGAATCCGCGCCATGTACGGGCGATAAACCCCGCCTTTTTGCCGCCTCCAAGGTCTTTTTCAGACATTACCCAGACTCCGGCTGGCGAGATGACTCATGGGAACCTGCTTGTGCTGGGTCTTTGCAACTCTCTGACTCATTGACTTATTTCGCCTTTATGCCGATTGCTACAGAGGGGCTGGCTAATCTTCCGCAGGTAGCAGATAGATCCATTTGGGATCCTGGCTCCAAGGTTTGATGATTTTGCGCTTTTTATCCTTGGTATAGAAGCACTTGCCAAACAGGATAATCCCCGCACCCTCAAAATCAGCCCGCTCTTTAATCCCAAATCGTTTAAGCAGAGCATCACGGACATCAGAGATGGCAATGCCCACCTCACGGCTGTCTGTTGGATTGAGCCAATGCATGTCTTTATCCGCGTGGGATAAGGTTCCCCAATACATGCGCGGCGCGCCTTTCTCCGTTGGAATTGCATCGGCAAAATTCACAAACAGGTTTTTCGCACGCCAGCGATGTATCTCATCGGTGTAGACCCAAAGATCCGAGCCAGCAAGCTCACTGCCCCGCAATAAACTCAGAAGCAGTTTTTTCAGCCCCAGTTTTGGGGCCTGCAGCGCATCCTCTGCTTGCTCGGCAGCCTTAGCTCGGGTATCGGATGTGTGTTGTGGATGAGCCTCATAGGAACTCTTAGGCTCCCTGACTGATGAGGCAGTGGATTGACCGGCACTCCTGCGCCCAAGCCGCACCGGCGCATCAAAATCAATACTCAGGCCGTCTTCCTGTTTAATGGCCTGACGCACGGCCGCAATATCGGCCTCATGTTCTTTGCTGGCGCTGGATGGGCGATATTCGGGGCACTCATCACTGTGGTAGAGGGAGCCAAAGCAGGCCGCCTTGCCATCGCTTGAGGCGCGGCGAAAATAGGCCCGCGCGCCGCATCCCAGGCAAAAGAGCGATTGCCTGAGCTGCTCCTGCATGGCCTCATCGAGCTTGGCAAAACCGTAAACAGAAAAGACCCGAACGGTTTCTCCCGGCTGCTCACAGCGTACATCCAGCATAGTTCAACTCCCCCGACCCACCTGGGTTTATCCTCCGGCTATCGGAGCGTAATGGCAAGTCAAAGCGGCTGATTTATCAGGAAAACTGTTTCAGCCACTGGATAAAGGCCTGTTTGGGCATAGCGCCGGCCTGTTGCCCCAATATCTTGCCCCCCTTGATGACCATCAGCGTGGGAATGGAGCGAATGCCGAAGCGGGCCGCCAGAGCCTGCTGGCTTTCGGTATCCAACTTGCCAAAACGAAAACCGGGTTCAATCTCCTCTGCAGCCGCACTGAATACGGGCGCAAAGCTTTGGCAAGGGCCACACCAGGCCGCCCAAAAGTCCACCACCAGAGGCAACTCGGATTTGACGGCATGGGCATCGAAGTTTTCGGCGGTCAGCTCCATCGGCGCGCCGGTAAACAAGGGCGATTTACAGCGACCACAGCTGGGGGCGTCGCTGAGTCTGGTGTCGGGCACCCGGTTCAGACCGTGGCAGTGGGGGCAGGCAAGGATCATAACAATGGCTCCAAAATAAACGCAGGATGACACAAAACATGGGGGCAGAGCGCCTCTATTACAAGGCGAAAAAGCCTGCATTCTTCACTTTTGCAGCCAACTCTGTCAGGGTTAAAGACGGGAAAAACAATGCTAAAAATAACAGGGACCTCAGATGACATCAGGAATTCAGACAAGCTTTCAGCAAAGTCGGCCTCGCAGCCTGCTCCTTGGTCTGTGGCTGGCGATTGCCGCCCCAATAGTGTGTGCACAGACAGAGACATCCGCCGCCGATAATCTTCCCATCGCCGCCAACGCCACTGCGCTGAGCTACGGCACTGCGTATCAGGCCCCTTCCCGTCATTTTGGTGAAGACAGACGCTTCATGGTAGCGCTGCCGGAGCGCTATCACGCCGGTGAACGCCGCTATCCGGTGCTTTATGTCATCGATGGCGACTTTCAGTTTCGCCATGTCTCAGCCGCAGTGAATAACCTCAGTCGCATGGGCAAAATCCCCCCCATGATAGTGGTGGGTGTGGCAACCCAGGGACAGGCAGACTATATCAAATCCACCACCTGGGCCTCCGAGCGGGAAGGTGATGAGTTTGGCGGCGCCGACACCCTGATGGCCTACCTGAAAGATGAACTCTTGCCCCTGATTGACGGGAAGTTTCGCACCAGCGGCAAAAATGCCATCGCGGGCTATTCTCTGGGCGGCCTCTTTACCCTCGAGGCCATGATGGCCGATGACACGCCCTTTTCCGCTTTTTTGGCCATGAGCCCCAGCGCCTGGTACGACGATTACGGTATCAACGACCGCATGGCGGCTTACATCAAAAAGCACAGGACAATGCCACCGCTGTTTTTATCGGTCGCCAACGAAGAGGGCATGGGCGTGCAGCCGCTGTTCAAGCTGATTGAAACGTCGATGCCAAACTCCGGAGTGGTATTTAAGCACTACCCGGATGAAACCCACTACACCACCGCCATGCCTGCGCTTTTGGATGCCCTGGCGTATCTGGCCCCGGCCTACTACACCGACCTGGACGTGCTGCTGCCAATGGCCAACTACCAGGATGTGTTAAACCATTTCGAAGCCAAAGGCAGCCAATGGGCCGGATTTCGCTTCGAGTGGTTACAGTCCTACTACCTTGCCAAATATTTTTTCATTACCAAACAGCAAGATAAAATAGAATCCTTCCTCGATGATGCACAAAAACGCTTCCCCGAATCCAACACAGAACTGTGCGTTGCCATGGCCAAAGCCTATTTGAAAAATCAGCAACCAAAGAATGCGGTAAACGTGCTGATGCGCGCTGAAAAGGAAGGCCAGCAAAGCGCCGATTGGCTGGCACAAATGAGCGAAGCCCAAAAAGCCATGGGCGCCATAAAAGAAGCCGAGGCCCTCCACAGCCGTGCAATGGCGCTGGCGAAAGCACAGGGGCTCGAAAGCTGGGAATATTGGGAACTTAACCCGAGACGTTTTTAACTTCCAGCAGGGCCAAAGGGCGAAATGAGCATCAAAAAAGGCGCCTGTGGCGCCTTTCTCATTAAGCTTAACGGCTGACCCTGACCTCAGGGGAGTTCATCAGCGCCAGCATGGGGTTGGCTGCCATCACGCTGGTATACATCAGCTTGCCGATGATAAGCCCCGCCACAAAACCGCCTATATGGGCCCAGTAAGCCACGCCCTCACCCGCCATATACAAACCGAAGATGTTCAATGCGAGCCAAATGCCGAAGAACACCAGAGGTGACACCTTCTTTTGAAACACGATGAACATAAAGGTCAGGCTGGCATAGCGGAACCACAGCAGGTACATGCCGAACAAGCCGGCAATGGCACCGCTGGCGCCCACCATGTAGATATCGCTGCCGGGCTCGGAGATGATTTGTGCGGCCGCAGCCGCGAGACCACACACCAGATACAGTCCCAAAAAGCGCGCCCGACCAAGGGCATCTTCCAGGTTGTCGCCCACCACGTAGAGGAAGTACATGTTGCCCGCGAGGTGAATGATGTCGCCGTGGAGGAACATATGACTGAACAGGGTCCACACATGGCTGCCGTGCATCACCTGATTCGGTACGAGGGCAAACTGCTCGAAGATGGGATCTATCATCGACAAGTCGAAACCATAAATCCCAAAAATCACCAAATTCAATCCCAGCAGCCACCAGGTCACCACGGGTTTGGTTTTGGGTTTGAGATTGAACTCCACCGGCATTTGCGACAAAAACTGGAACAGCCAGGTTTTGACACTGATTTTGCCATCAAGCTCTGCCAATGCCTGACGAACCCGGGGAGACTGCACCACCTTGTCGCACTCATGCTTGTCGAGCCAGACACCGCGGCAAGAGGGGCATACGTCAATTTCGATTTCAAACTCCTGCATCAGGTGATAGCGCTCCAGAGAGGAGCCGCAGTCGTGACAGCGACGTTCTGAGCACCCCAGATGCGCCCCCATGGACTGCTCAAGCACTACGGCATCATCGCCGTTGTCGGCCGAGGACAGCGCCCGGTCCAGTTCACCATTTTCAAACCAGAGACCGGCACACTTGTCGCAGGTATCCACCTGCTCACCGTGAAAATCAAACACCCTGAAACTCTGATGCTGGCAGCCGGGACAGGTTAATTGCTTTTTCATTTCGAGTCCTCCAATACCCCAGCCCGGCGCAGCGATTCACCGAGCGCCTCATAATCACGTTTCAGTGCCGGTAAGGTTTGCTGTTCCATGGACGCTATCACCAGACGCAGCTCTTTTACGCCGTAGGTCGGCCCATAGAACTTGGCCTCCAGCTTGTCGATAATATCGGCCGACTGGCTATGGAAGCGCCGGGAGGCAGAGAGAATTTCCGACGGGGTTTCCAGCGTGCTTTGAGAAAAGCGCATGTTTTCCCACACAAAGGTAGCCACTGCAGGGTGGTGCCGTTTGATATCGAAGGGGCGTTCTTTTTCTATCTTATCCGCATATGCCGTCAGAATTTGCACGTTGTCGGCCAGCTCATCATAGAGGGCGTGGCGCAGGTGATAGTTATTTTGCTGGCTCATCAGCGAATCAAAAGCGATGGCCTGGGATAAACCTTCTTTCGCAGCGAGATATACACCCGCCACTGTGGCGATAATCATAAAGACCTGACTTATCCAAAAACTGGTTTTCACCAGCTCCTGATTGTCCAGTCGCAGTGAGTGTCGTGAGGTTTCGGCGTGGGTCTGAACGCCCGGTGCAACAGCCACTGGGCTCTGACTTTCAATATCCATATCAAGGTACTCCTAATCCTTGGATTTCATTAACGATTTAATGAAGAGGGGTGCAAAGAATCCAAGGATACGCGCCGCGGCGAGTGTAGACCAGTGCCAACGTCAAAAAATCCATTCAAGAGTCCGGCGGCTTACCGCCTGTGCATCCAACGCCAAACCATACCCATTACCGACACACAAAATGCATAAATGGGAAAATCAGGCTATTGTGATTATCCGGGGTTGGCGTATAACTAAAGTACTGCTCAGGCAGTAACGGCACACGTTGGAGGCGTGACATGACCCATGAAAGCACCCACCAAGAAGGCCACAGGGAGAAAGCTGACCGGCGGCAGGGTAGTCCCAGTAATCTGGATCACTGGAACAAACTCACCACCGCACAGAGGTTTGCATTTTATACGCTGGCGAAACTTGGCTATCAGTTACTCTTTGTTCGAGGGCAACAGAGCCAGCCTTTGGCCATCACCCGCCAGGATGAAAGACTTGCAACCATAAATAGCTGGGGGGATATCGACTTCGCCCCGGACATACAACTGCGCCATTAGCGAAAAGGAGCCCTGAGGCTCCTTTTCTTATACTGCTATCGGTCGTCGACCTTTCAAGCCGCCTGGCTTGCCACACCCATATCAGACTCAGCAATCAGCATCACAGCCGCACGGCCCAGCAATTGATTGATGGTACGTTCGCCCTGAGTGCCCAGCTCCAGCATAGCGCTTTCGCGGGCGCCACTGATGGCACGAAACTGTGTCACATCACGCTCAGCTGAACCACAAAGACTGAAGAAGAGTTTCAGTACGGCCCGATAGTGGGACTCGCGCATGGCCTGCATCCAGCTGCGCTCCAGCGCTTCAACGCTGGAAAAGTCCAGGGCTGCCATAAACAGGCGTCCAATACGCGCATCCAGACGTACCAGAAAATCCGTTTTCTTCGGGAAGTGGTGGCTGATACCAGTCCGGCTGATCCCGGTCGCTTCTGACAGCGTTGTGTATGACATAGCGTCGAAACCAATACTCAGGATTTGCTTGAGCGCCTCATCCATGATCTGGTTAATGGTCTGCTCAGTCTGCACCTTGGAACGTTTCGCCATGAAATGTATCCCCCGTTGTTATATTTGTTGCGCAGAGCTTACCAAAGCATTAGAGGGATTACTGCCAGAAAAATGGCATTCATAAGAGTATCTGACTTTCGTTCAGCCAGTGTTCAGCTAAAAACAGAACGCCATGCCAAATCACTAACCTTTGCTTAACATATGCTGTCTGGTGAGCCATTGATGGGCATTGTTCGGCCCCATCAGCAAATCGAGCGTAGGCGCCAATACGGGGCGTAATTGAGGTTTCCGCCAGTACATATAATGGGGCATATCCCGGGTGTTACCGGATTGAAAAAGATTATGCAAAAGGCTGGCGAACTCCTGCAGTTCTTCGTCAGACCACTGGGGAAGGCTTGGATAAAAATCCTGACAAAAAGCACCAAATTCAGCGAATAACGCCAGTTCTTTGGCATCATACCTGTTCAGCAAAGGAAGTAAGTAAAGGGAGCTCCAATGGGACAACTGGTTGACGTCATTGATAGCCTGAAGATTACGGCGATGAAACTGCTGCCAGGCCAGAGTGAGACTGCCTTTCTCTTTGGCAATCCGCCAATAAAGATAGGCATCGGCCAGCCATTCCTGTTCGCGCACACTGAGGATATCCGGCAACACAGAGCCTTGCAAAGCTCTGACCTCCAAATGGCCAATCTCATGCCACAGGGTTAAGGTGGATTGTTCTGCCAACGGCAGCTCCAGCAAAGCACCGGAGACGATAGCACTCTCGCGGCTGGGTGCACGCTCAGGCACCATCACAATCACCCCGGCAATCGCGGGATGGGATACGGGTGTCACCAGCGCAGTGCGATAACCCAACAGTGCCGGGATATCCGCAGGTAATTGCGCTGTCACCTCTTCAGGAAGGCTGGCAAGACAGGAAGGTATTTCGGCGAGTTCACAAAGAATCACCTCCTTACCCGCCACAGTCAGCTGTTTATGGCCCTGTAGACTGCCACTGAACTGCGCCGCATTAAGGCCACAACAGGCCATCAACAGCAGCAGATTCAGTGTCAGTCGCCACGGCATCAGTGGCGGCTCATGATGTTCTGAATGATGGCTGTGGTCGACACCCCATCTTCAAAACCAAGCACCTTCACCTGGCCACCATTGGCAATCACTTCGGCGCCACCGGCAATGTCTTCCACCTTATAGTCGCCACCCTTTACCAGGAGGTCTGGCAAGAGTCTGGCAATAACCCGCTGGGGCGTGTCTTCACTGAAGGGCACCACCCAGTCCACCGAGGCAAGCCCGGCCAGCACCGCCATACGACGATCGACTGAGTTCACAGGACGGCCATCCCCTTTCAAACGGCGCACAGAGTCATCGTCATTCACGGCCACTATCAGGCGATCGCCGAGCGCCTTGGCTTGAGCCAGATAACTCACATGGCCTGCGTGGAGAATGTCAAAACAGCCGTTGGTCATGACCACCCGCTCACCACGAAGTTTGGCCTGCTCCAGGGCATACACCAGTTGATCTTCACTGACCACGCCAATGCCAGACTCACCCTGATGGGATTTCAGGGCTTCAATCAGTTCAATACGGCTTACTGTTGAGGTACCCAGCTTGCCCACCACCACACCGGCAGCGGTATTGGCGATGGCACAGGCCTGCGGCAGCTCAGCGCCAGCGCCGAGAGCCGTCGCCAGCGCCGAAATCACGGTATCACCGGCACCAGTGACGTCGTACACCTCACGGGCAACGGTGGGAATATGCAGCTCGGGCGCATTGGGGGTAATCAGGGTCATACCCTTTTCGGAGCGGGTCACCAGCAGCGCATCCAAGGCCAGATCCTGAAGCAGCTTTTGGGCCTTATCAACCAGATCCGCTTCACTGGTGACAGTCCCTACCACGGCTTCAAATTCGCTCATGTTCGGAGTCAGCAGGGTTGCGCCACGGTAGCGGGCAAAGTCACTGCCCTTCGGGTCCACCAGTACCTTCACCCCTTTGGCGCGGGCGCTGGCAATAAAGTCGGCGGGCTCACCCACGGCGCCCTTGGCATAGTCCGACAGGATAACCACGTCCACGTCATCGAGCCGGGCTTGCGCTTGATTCAGCAGCGCGTCACTGCTGTGTTTGTCGAAGGCTTCTTCAAAGTCGAGTCGGATAAGCTGCTGGTTGCGGGACAACACCCTGAGCTTGGTGATGGTCGGCTTATCTTCCACCACCAACCAATGGGGTTCTACGCCAAGTGCCTGCACCCCGCGGGTCAACGCATCTGCGGTATCATCCTGTCCCACAAGGCCTGAGAGCTGTACCTTGCCACCCAGGGCCGCGATGTTCAGCGCCACGTTGGCAGCGCCGCCTGGCCTGTCTTCAATCTGATTGATGCGCACCACGGGCACAGGGGCTTCGGGGGAGATACGTCCGGTCGGTCCCACCCAGTAGCGGTCCAACATCACATCCCCAACAACCAAAACCCGGGCCTTCTCAAAAGCTGGCAGCGTAACCTTCATAGTACTCACATTGAATTTGCCGAAACTAAAAGCGGATTGTACCCAATTTTCTCCCGCTGTTGCGCATGTTTTGCGTTAGAATAAGCACGAATTTTTGCAACAGAGCGAGCCCCAAGTGGTAGAAAGTGCCCAATTTTCCAATCACCTGTATCACCCCAAGTACTGGCTGTTATGGCTGGGTGTAGGATTGATGCGCGCCTTGTCGCTGCTGCCCCTGCATTGGCAGATGTCCCTGGGTAAAGGGCTTGGCCAACTGGTAAGGATACTGGCAGGCAGTCGCAGCAATACCGCCAGACGTAATCTGGAACTCTGCTTCCCCAACATGAGCGACGCAGAGCGCGACGCCCTGTTTAAACGTAACTTCGAAGAAACCGGCAAAGCCGTGTTCGATACCATTTGTGCCTGGTGGTGGAGCGATGAGCGTGTAAAGCAGCATATGCACATCAAGGGAACCGAGCATGTGGAGCAAACCATTGCCGCAGGTCAGGGGGTTATCCTGTTTGCGGTACATTGTTTGCCACTGGAAATGGGCGCACGGATTTTTGGCCAGTTTCAACCCGGTGTGGGTGTATATCGCCCCCACAACAATGCGGTGATGGAATATCTGCAAGTGAAAGGACGTCTGCGCTCCAATAAGGGGTTGGTGCCCAAGCGCGATTTGCGTCAGATGGTGCGCTGTTTACGGAATGCCGAGGTGATTTGGTACACGGCCGATCAGGATTTTGGCCGCTCTTCCGCTGTATTTATTCCCTTCTTTGCCGTGCCGGATGCCGCCACCATTACCGGAGCCACCACCCTGGCCAAGTTGGGCAAAGCCAGGGTACTGCCGTTTTTTGTGGAGCGGAACGCTGATGATAAGGGCTACAGCATTGAGATTTTGCCGCCGCTGGAAGACTTTCCCGGTGAAGACGAAACCGCCGACGCCATCCGTGGTAATCAGGTGGTCGAATCATTGATTTCCCGCAATCTGCCACAATACATGTGGCTGCATCGCCGCTTCAAGACGCGCCCGGAGCAGGATGCGCCTTCGCTCTACAAGTAACAGCGTCTCGAATTCGCGTTAGGTATCAGCAGCTCAGCCTGCCTTGAGCTTCAAACCAAGGCAGGTTGGACAATCCCCTTCCATGGTACGCACCACCCAATCACAGCCCTGCCACTCAAAGCTGTCACCCTCTACCGGGTTGCGACCCAGCTTTTGGTGCATCAGGTCTTCCAGAGTCAGCCCCACTTCGTCTTCATGCAGGCCAAAGCCATAAAGCGGCGCCAAATCCGCAAGACGTACCGAAGTAGCCAACATAAAGTCACCAAAAAAGCCTGCCATGGCAGGGTTTTCCGGCGCCTCACTGAAGAGCTGACTGAGGGCGGGCAAGTCTTTGGCCTGGCCCAGCACGCACAGCACATCGTCGGCAGCAAGCTCGGTACTGCCCGAGGGGTGCAGCAAATTATGTTCCCTGAACAGCGCCGCGATGCGGGTTCCTTCCGGCATAGACAAACGCCTTAAGGGCTCGCCCACACACCACTTATTGGGTTTGAGGCGATAGACAAAAATTTCCCACTCGCTGGCTGGAAAGATGTCGACACCCGCGCGGCTGATGGGCTCTGGCTTGGGCGGCAACCCTACCCTGGCGAGCTTCATCGCCAGCGGCAAGGTAGACCCCTGGAGCAGTAAAGATACCAGCACCACACAAAAGGCCAGGTTGAAGTAGAGCTCGGCATTGGGTAGACCGGCCATCATGGGGAATACCGCCAGAATAATGGGCACAGCTCCCCTGAGCCCCACCCAACTGATAAACCAGCGCTCCCGCGCCACAAAACGCTTGAAGGGCGCCAGGCTTATCCACACTGCCAGTGGCCGGGCAATAAATATCATCCCCAGCGCCAGCACCAACCCGGGCAACAGGACCTCGAGCAATGATGAAGGCGTCAGCAGTAGTCCCAGCACCAGGAACATGCCAATCTGTGCCAACCAGGTCAGGCCGTCCATCACCGCCAGGGTACTGTGCTTACCGCGCATGCCACGATTACCAAGAAACAGACCATAGAGGTAGATAGACAGGATACCGCTGCCACCGGCCAAACTGGACAGGGCAAACAGCAACAGGCCGCCCGCCAGCACCAAAATGGGATAGAGCCCATCTGCCAACACGCTGCGATTGACGAGATGCCATATCAGGTACCCACCACCAAAACCCGCGGCCAACCCCATACCGGCCTGAAGCGCCAGGTCGCGCATCAGCCCGGGACCATCAAAGTTCCCGCCTGCGGCTATCATGGCAATCAGGCTAACAGTGAGAAACACGGCCATGGGGTCGTTACTGCCCGACTCAATTTCAAGGGTCGAACCCACGCGCTCGTTCAGTGCCCTGCCCTTAAGCAGCGAAAACACGGCAGCCGCATCGGTACTGCCAACAATGGCGCCAATCAGCAGCCCCATAAGCAAATTCAGGTCGAACAGCCAGGCAGCCAGCAAGCCGGTTAATACAGTGGTAATGGCCACACCAAGTGTCGCCAGGGAAAGCGAAGGCCAGAGCGCCAGCCTGAAGCTGCTCATCTTGGTTCGAAGGCCACCATCCAACAGGATAACCGCCAGCGCCAGGTTGCTCACCAGATAGGCCGTGGAATAATCGTTGAATTGTATACCGCCGGGGCCATCCTCTCCGGCGAGGATCCCCACGCCGAGGAATACCAGCAATATGGGTACCCCCAAGCGCGAAGACAGTGGGCTTAACACCACACTGAGTCCCACCAGCAAGGCGCCGACCAAAAACAACAAATTCATGTTTTCTGCAATCATTGCGCCTCCACATCAATAAATCGCGACAATTATACAGACAATGTGCGACATAATGACTTTTTAAAGCAAATTTAATGTCGAAACCCCAAAATAGAATTCCATATTTTATAGTGACTTTTATGACTTAATTGCTGTTTAGCCCGCTCAATCCTCTTGGTTACCACTTTCAATCAAGATCCCGGCAATATTCATCAGCACTGAATAGTGTCATTTATACAATTGAAATGTCTTTATGACATCAGGCGACATTGTTTTAAAAACAATTCAATAATACAAAATAAATTTAAAATACTGTAATTATTGAATATTTAAAGGTGGCACGAATTCTGCCTTATAGTGCTGACATTAGAACAAGCGCTAGAGAGGCCACAATGAGTTCACTTCGCAAAACGGCAATTGCACTGCTAATAGTGCTGATTGCCTCCTTCACCGTACTGCTGAGTCTTGGCAGTGAAATCTATCGGGAGATGCCTCCCATTCCGGATGCCTTCACCAGTGAAAGCGGTCAAACGCTTTACAGCAAAAACGACATCCTTCGCGGCCAGCTGGTTTGGCGCTCCATGGGTGGGCACCAACTGGGCTCTATTTGGGGCCATGGCTCCTATGTGGCGCCCGACTGGTCAGCCGACTGGTTACACCGTGAGGCCGAAGCCTGGCTGAATATCAGCGCCCAAAACCAGTATGGCAAAGCCTTTGCTGAACTGGATAAGTCGCAGCAGGCCGCGCTTGAACAGGCGCTGCGGGACGATATGCGCCGCAACACCCTGTTTAACAACGGCGATAAACTGGAAGTGCAGCTGAGCGCAACACGCATCGAGGCTATTGGTCAGGTGGTTGAGCACTATGTGGCACTCTTCGGTGACGATGCCTCCATGCAAACTCTGCGTGAGCAGTATGCCATGAAGGAAGGCACCATCCCCGACCTTGAAAATCGTCAGCAGCTCAACGCCTTCGTATTCTGGAGTGCCTGGGCGGCCATCACTGAGCGCCCCGGTGAAACTTACACCTACACAGCCAACTGGCCCTACGATCCTCAGCTTGGCAATACCCCCACCTCAGACAATATCGTCTGGTCGATTTTGAGTATTGTCACCCTGATAGCCGGGATTGGCGGTCTGGTGTGGTATCACGCAGCAGGTAAGGCCCATCCACTGCCAGAGCCAGCAAAAGAAGACCCCCTGTTCCGCTTCAAGCCTACCCCATCACAAAAGGCCGTGGGCAAGTATTTCATCACCGCCATTGGCCTGTTCCTGCTGCAGATAGTACTGGGGGGCATCACTGCCCACTATGCGGTGGAAGGTCAACAGTTCTACGGTCTGCCACTGGCCGAGATCCTGCCTTATTCGGTCACCCGTACCTGGCACACCCAGCTGGCCGTGTTCTGGATTGCCACTGCCTGGCTTGGCACAGGTCTTTACATCGCCCCTGCACTGTCGGGTTATGAGCCAAAGTATCAGCGTCTTGGTGTGAATGTACTCTGGGTTGCTCTGGTCGTGGTGGTTCTGGGTTCCATGGCCGGTGAATGGTTGGGTGTTCAGCAGTATTTCAGCCTCGACAACAACTTCCTCTTCGGTCACCAGGGCTATGAATATGTAGACCTTGGCCGAGTATGGCAGATTCTGCTGCTGGCGGGCCTGATGATTTGGCTGACTCTGGTCACTGCCGCTATTCGCCCCGCTCTTAAGCTGCAAGGTGAGATGCGTCCTGTGATTTGGGTGCTCTACGCCTCCTGCGTTGCCATTGGCCTCTTCTACGGTGCGGGCCTCTTTATGGGCAAACACACCAACCTGGCGATGGCCGAATACTGGCGCTGGTGGGTAGTGCACCTGTGGGTAGAAGGCTTCTTTGAAACCTTTGCCACCTCGGTTATCGCCCTGCTGCTGGTTCGTCTGGGTCTGATCCGTGCCCGCAATGCCAATGCTGCCGTGCTCTTCGCCACTGTAATCTTCCTTACCGGTGGCCTTATCGGCACCCTGCACCACCTGTACTTTACCGGCACCACCAACTCCATCATCGCCTGGGGCTCTATCTTCTCGGCACTGGAAGTGGTTCCCTTGGCTCTGATTGGTTTTGAAGCGGTTGAAAGCTATCGCCTGCGTCATGCAGCCCCCTGGATGCAGCGCTACCACTGGGCCATCATGTTCTTCGTCGCCACGGCCTTCTGGAACCTGGTGGGTGCCGGCGTACTCGGCTTCCTGATTAATCCTCCAATCTCGCTCTACTTTATTCAGGGTCTGAACACCACGGCAACCCACGGCCACGCTGCCTTCATGGGCGTGTACGGCATGCTGGGTATAGGTTTGATGCTCTCTTGTCTGCGCGGCCTGACCCTGGAAATGCCCTGGAATGAGAAGCTGCTCAAGGGCGCGTTCTGGAGTCTGAACCTAGGCCTGGCAGCCATGGTATTTATGTCGCTGCTGCCCATGGGTATCACCCAGTTCTTCGCTGTGATTGAAAACGGTTACTGGTTTGCCCGCTCACCAGCGGTTATCCACTCCTCCACGGTGGAAACTCTGGTGTGGATGCGGGTGTTCGGCGACGTTATCTTCAGCGTCGGTGGTCTGCTGCTGGCCATGTTCCTGGTGGATATTGTTCGCAAGGCAATGTCACGCCGCACTGTGGCCGCTATCCAAACCTCCACTATCTAACCTTAATAGGGGGCGCTGTGCGCCCCCATGTCAAAATGACAATTTCCCCCAACCAGAGTATGCTGACCCCAACGCCATTCATATCGGGGCAGTCTACCTCAATGCCGCTCAACCAAACCCTGCTCACCCGCATCGCACTGGACATCACTTCCGGCTTGTCGCACCGTGACCGCTTTGCCAGACTGGTGGACACAGTTAAAGCCAATCTGGGTTGTGATGCCGCCGCGCTGCTGGAATTCCGCGACCGCCATTTTGTGCCCCTTGCCACGGCAGGGCTGGCCGAAGACGTGGCCGGACGCCACTTTGCCATCGACAGCCACCCGCGCCTCGAAGCCATTGCCAGAGCAGGCGATCTGGTACGCTTCCCCGCCGACAGTGCCCTGCCAGACCCTTACGACGGCCTTATTCCCAATCAGGAGGACAGGCTGCACGTGCACGCCTGCATTGGCCTGCCACTGTTTGACGATGAAAAATTGATAGGCGCCCTGACACTGGATGCCTTCGACCCGCAGCGATTCGATAATCTGGGCACCATGGAGCTCAGAGCACTTGGCGCCTTAAGTGCTGCATCTTTGAAAAATGCCCTGCTGCTGGATAAATTGGAGCGGGTGTCGCTGCTTGGTCATGGCAGTCGCGAGGCAAATAACGATACCCCGCCCATGGTAGGCAATGCCCCTGTGATGGAGAGCCTGCGTCAGGAAATTCTGGCGGTGGCAGGCACGGATCTGAGTGTACTCATACTGGGCGAAACAGGTACAGGCAAGGAGCTGGTCGCCCGCGCCGTGCACCAAGCCAGCCCACGGGCCAATAAAGCACTGGTGTACCTCAACTGCGCCGCCCTGCCTGAATCGGTGGCCGAAAGTGAGCTTTTTGGCCATGTGAAAGGGGCCTTTACCGGCGCCATCAGTCACCGCAGCGGTAAATTTGAAACTGCCGACAAGGGCACCTTGTTCTTGGACGAAATCGGTGAGCTGCCACTGGGACTGCAGGCAAAGCTCCTCCGTGTACTGCAATACGGTGATGTGCAGCGCATCGGCGATGACCGCAGCCTCAAGGTGGATGTACGCATTATTGCCGCCACCAATAAGGATCTGAAACAGGAAGTACTGGCCGGTCGTTTCCGCGCTGATCTGTATCATCGTCTCAGTGTTTTCCCGCTTCACGTGCCGCCGCTGAGGGAGCGGCCGGAAGATCTTGGCCCCCTGTGCGGTCATTTTCTTGAGCAGAGCCGCAAGTCTCTCGGGCTGTCGGTGCTCAGAATAAGGCCCGACGCCCTGAGTCGCCTGAAAAACCATGACTGGCCGGGCAACGTGCGCGAGCTTGAACACGTGATAAAAAGGGCTGCCACCCTGGCCAGAGCCGCCAGCGACGACGGCGCCGTGATGATAGAGCCCCAGATGCTCGCCATCGGTGGCCAGAGCGCATCACTGCCAGTGCAAAGCCCGGTGACGGGCGCTCAGGTGGAAGGCAAAAACCTCAAGGAGGCTACTGACGCATTTCAGGCGGCTTACATAGGCCAGATCCTCAGCGCCAATCGCGGTAACTGGGCCTCCACCGCCAGAGCACTTGGACTGGATCCCGGTAACCTGCACCGGCTGGCCAAACGGCTCGGATTGAAATAATTATTGTCAAATAGCAGTTGAAATTCTGCGCGAATTCGATGAGGATGCCTGCTCTGCCATGGAGTCAGACATCAAGGTATCCCACAGGCTCAGGATTGTGCCGCACCAGTGAGAGTCAATAGAGTCAGATGAAACCTGTTTTTAGCCTCGTCATATTTTTCAGCCTCATCAGCTTCTGCCAATCGGCACTGGCGGTGATCTATCCCCTGCCAGCCAAAGACAGCCGTTTGGTGGGAGAAAACCAGTATTATGTTGTGCCTGACGATAAGCGCACCCTCGAAGACATAGCCGCTCAGTTTCAGTTGGGTCTGTCAAACCTGATGGAAGCCAACCCGGGGGTCGACCCCTTCCTGCCCAAGCCAGGCAGTACCCTGATCATTCCCCATCAGCTGATCCTGCCCGATGCGCCCAGGGAAGGCATAGTGATCAACATCGCCGAGATGCGGCTCTATTATTACCCCAAGGGCAAAAAAATCGTGGAAGTACTGCCCATAGGGATTGGCCAGGTAGGCCGTGACACCCCGGAAAACTGGGTCACCACGGTGCAGCGTAAACGCGCCAACCCAACCTGGACTCCCACTGCGCGTATCCGCAAGGAATATGCAGCCAAGGGCGTGACCCTGCCCCCCGTGTGGCCGGCTGGCCCCGACAACCCCATGGGGCTCTTTGCACTTTATATTGGCAACCTTTACGCCATCCACGGCACCAACGCCACCTTTGGTATTGGTTTGAGAGTAAGCCAGGGCTGTGTGCGTCTGCGTGACACCGACATCGAGCATCTGTTCAACAGTGTGCCCGTGGGTACCCGGGTGCAGTTTGTGAACCAGCCCATCAAGGCCACCGAAGAGCCCGATGGCGCGCGCTACCTCGAAGTGCACCAGCCGCTGTCACGTACTCAGGCTGAGTTTGATTCTGCCGAGCCTGTGCCACTGACTCTACCCACGGCCATCAGCCGCTTTGTTGCTCATGCCGAAACCGACTCCTTCGTGCTCAAGCGTCTGCTGGAAGCCCGTACCGGCATGCCAACCCGCATCAACCCCTGAGTTGGTCTCGTCTGACACCCAGATAAATAAAAACAGCCACACGATGTGGCTGTTTTTATTTATGCTCTGACACGCTCACGGGCTGAACGATTAACTTAGCTCCGGTGCCAGCATATTCACAAAGGTGTTCATGGCGGCGGCATTGGCCAGGATACGTTGATCCAGTGGCTGCTGGCCCGGAGTCTCACTGCAGCAACCCACCCGGGCGCCGCTTCGCACCAAAAAGGATTCGAACGAGGTATCGAAGTGGTTGAAAATCACACCACTGCGTACCGGACAGTTATCGACGTCACCATCGGCGGCAATGGGGAAATACTGCCCCAGCGCATCCCGCAAGCTGTGGCTGAAACGCCCCGGAGCCTGGCTTGGCTCAAAGGTATACACATAGGTGTCTGTCATCAGCACATCTTCATGGCAGGTGAGGATGCCATCGCGGCTGGCCACCTGCAGCAGGTGGGCGTGTTCAAGCAAGATACGCCCTTCTGCCGAGGTATCGGCGCCGGGCTTTGCTTTGCCATTTTCAATAAAAAAGCCGCGATTGGGGTTTTCACCCAGCTCATTGAACCTGTGCCCTTTGGCAAACCCAGTGGGGTTAACCAGCGGCAAAACGCTCAGGTTCACCCGCTTGAACAGCTCGCCATCCAGCTGCGATAAAAAGTGCAGCAGCCCCCAGGGACCGGCTGACTCTTCACCGTGGAAACCGGCGCTGATAAGCAAATTGGGCAAACCGGCTTTCTGCCCCGGTGATTGCAACAGATACAACGGATGGTGCCCTGCCTGCCCCAGGATTTTGCTGCCAAGACCAAGGCGCTCTGTCTCAATGGCAAGCAAGCTGTAAAAACGTTGGATGTCGGTGCTTTGACATTCAAATATCTCACTGCGCCAGACAAAGGTTTGGAAGGGGGAACGACTCATAAAGGGCATCCTTGGCTTAATAACAAGTAGGTTGAAAGCTCTTGCCATCATATCAGTAATGATGAAAAACTGAATGCCATTCCAAAGGCTTGGGGAAGATATTCATGGGATTGCTGGCAGTACTTGGCCTGACGATGATGACACTCGCGCCCCTTTCCGAATGCCAGTTCGATGACCAGCCGTTAAGGCGTCTGGATGACGCCGTTGTGACAAGGCAGCTTGATAATGGTATCCGACTGTTTTGGCTTCCAAAGGCAGGCAAACAAAGCATCACCCTGGCGAGCCGCTTTGCCGTAGGCTCTCGCCACGAGGCTTTGAGACAAACCGGCTGGGCACATTTGTTTGAGCATCTGCTTTTCAAGGGCAGTCGCCAGGCCCCCGGCGATGGTTACAGCCAGCTGATGAACGCCATGGGAGCCAGTTTTAATGCCAGCACCCTGTTCGATGACACCCGCTACTACACCCGAATCCCCGCTCAGGGGCTGGCCTTTACCCTGGCGCTGGAGCGGGACCGCTTTGAGCATCCGCAATTTGCCGTCGAGGCTATTACCAATCAGCAAAAAACCGTGCTGGCCGAAATGGCACAAACCATAGATAACCAACCCTACTTTCGTGCGGCGATGACCTTTTTGCTGAGCCAGGCGACGGATACACCTTACCGTCACGCCATTATCGGCAGTCGCGCCGACATCCTCGGTGCCGATGCTGACAGCCTTAGGGCTTTTCATCGGCGCTTTTATCGGCCATCGCGTCTGAGTATGGCGCTCATCGGTGCCCTGCCCGGGGATGTTGAAACCCAGATCAGGGGCCAATTTGGCACCTGGCATGAGCCGGCACAGCCACCCGAAACAGCAGGGTTCAACCAAGCGGCAGTTCCTGATGACGCAGCGAAGCCAGATTTCACTCTGCGCGCACCCGTACATGGCGAAGTCATAGATGAACGAGCCCCCTGGCCCGGGCTGCTGATGGCCTGGCACACGGTGGGGCGCAGTCACCGGGATGCCGCCGCCATCAAGCTGCTGGAGCTCAGGCTGTTTCAGCGTATCGCCAGTGGTCTCGAGCGAGCTGGCATCAGTGGCAAGCAGAGCCTGCTGCACTATTCTCTGCCGCTGGAAATGGAGCACCATGGCATGACCAATCTGGTACTGGTGCCCCGGGCCAATGTGAGCCTGGATACCCTGGCTGCGGGTATCGAAAAGCTGATAGACCAGGCTGCCCGAGAGCCCATGAAAAACACAGCGCTTTGCCAACTGAAACAGCTCTGGCTCGCCGACTACCAGGAGCAGCTCAGCCGTGATGAAACCCTGGCGCAGTGGCTCGCCGCAAGCCCTGCCACGGATAATGCACAGCCTCTGCTCAGCCCTTGGATCAGGATACGGGATGTCAGTGAGGACGACTTGATGCGGGTGGCGCAGCGCTATTTTGCAGGCCACAGCGTCCGGCTCGATTTAAAACCGGCATGGCACACCCGGCTTGGAAAAGGTCTGCTGGAATGGCTCCCCGAAAGCTGGGCCGAAGGCCTTGAGGAACTTGCATTATGAGCGCCAGAAGACACCTGCTTTTGGCCGTGCTGGGCTCAGGCTTGCTGGCTGGCTGCCAACATAAGGCGCTGGAGTACGAACCCATCGCGCCTCCGGTCCTTGCCGACTTCAGCACGCCTGCGCTGCTCGCCATGCCCCTTGCCAGCAATGCTTCCGATAACCGAGTTACCAACGAGAATGCCACAGCGACTGGCACGGTTCCACACCAGGGGATTCCCTTTCCTGTGCTGCATCCTGCCGTCAACCCACCGCGCCCGGCAACTGGTATGGCCATGGCAGATGACAAAGGAATGCTGAGCTTTCACCATGACGAACGGCTTGAGGCGACACACCTTGTTATCACCACAGCAGGGGTTATTACTTCTGGCCCTCTCATCGCCCGGCAAATGCAGGCGCAGCTGCGCCTTGATGCCTTGGCGGGGGAGCGCTGCGCCGAAACCCTGAGCGTCATTGCAAGGCCACACAGTGTGGTGTTTTCCAGTCGCTGCGATGGGCCAATGGCCCTGCTGATGAGGGTAAGGAGCCTTATCGAGCGCTACGGTGCCCTTGATAAGGACAACAGCGACAGGGTGATACGGGAAAGTCAGCTGGCAAAACACATAGAGGCGTTCAGTGGCAGGGATATAGACCGGCTCTGGGCTCAGGTTGTACTGGGTAAATCCCACCCTTATTTATCGCTTTATAACACCCCGGAATCAAAGCGCCCCGACCTTGCTGATGTAGTAAAGGCATTGGCAGCCCAGGGGCGCTGGCATCTTATCGGTGCCAGGGCCCCTGAGTCTTTGACGAGCGCAGTCAAGCCTGCTTTTATCGCTTCTCCATATGGTATCGGCGAGTCGGTGTCTGAACGGCGCCAAAACACGGGGAAAGTGCTCTACCTGCTTCATGCGCCCGGGCAAGTGCAGTCACAGGTCAGGGTTGGCTACTCACTTCCCCCCACCGGCAACAATGCCCCCTGCAAAGCCACGGCAGCGCTGCTTGGTCGCAGCCAGGCCGGGCGCCTGTTTTACGATCTTCGCAGTCGCCGGGGCCTGACATACGGCGTGTATGGCAGCTGTATCGATAATCCTCTGAGCCGCACCCTGAAATTCTACGGCTCAAGCGCCACTGAAAGTACCGGCGCCTTTGTCCGGGGCATATTGGATCATCTGAGCCTACTTGGCAGCACTGCGCCAAGCGCAGCCGAGCTACAGGCGCTGGACAGCTACCTTATCGGTCAGTACAAGGTCAACGCCGACACAGAAGGGTCCGCTGTGGGAGAGTGGCTCGCTATGCTCGAACAAGCAGATTTTGCCGGTGACGCCTCCCTGCCAGAGTACTTGCCTTCCCCCTTGGTAAGGGCATCAGACATGGGCAACTTCCCTGCTCAGTATTTACGCAATCCACCCTGGGTTGTTATCAAAGGTGATGCCACATTACTCTTGCCTGACCTGCAGCAAAAGCTCCCCGACTGGGAGATAAAACGGCTCGATAAGCTGCCCTGAAAACCCTTCTATTTTCACATCCGCGTTTAAAACATCAGGTCACTGACGGCAAAAAATGCACCAAAACACCCATGATAAACAGATTAAAAGCCGCTATTGGCAAGGGTTTCAAGTCCAAAAGGGTATTTAGTCCTTCAGAGGACTGAACACTAAAATTTTTTGAAAGGGAGTTTTAGTACCAGCCACCACAGAGGAAAGTACCATGGGTCATTTTTCACGGGTCCTCGTCGCTACCGACGATGGGCTACATGCCAAGCCTGCGTTGCGAAAGGCGGTTCACTTAGCGAATCAAAGCCATGCAGATCTCACTATGTTAAGGGTTCAGCTCCCAAAGCAGGCAGGGCTTAGTCAGTGGTTACAGCAATTACTGACGGCCCCAAACATCAGTCATCAACGCCAAAAACACCCCAGCTATCCGGACAAAGACATACGTCTGGTGCTTAAACATTGTCATGCCCCAACACTCGCCAATGCCGTACTCGATGAGCTCAGCCAACGTGATTACGATTTACTGATCCTGGAGCATCACGAGTATTCAGCCCTGCGCTGCGAATTCGGCCATACCGAAGATTGGCAGCTGTTGCAGCAGGTACCCATTCCCGTGCTTTTTGTCAGTAACGAACCCTGGGAAAACGATGGCAAACTACTGACCGCGTTGGAAGTGGATGATGAAGGCGAACGCCATCGTCAATTTAATCGGCAGTTGCTTGATGTGTCCGATGAACTGGCACGCTTGCTGCGAATGGAGCTGCATCTGCTGACCTGTTATCAGGCTCACGATATGAATGTGTCCTTTGAGAACAGAGACTTGAACCATCACACCTGGGTTGCTGAGCAATGGCGCCGCCTGCGCCAAACTGCCGAGCCCCTGTCACTGGAAGACAAACGCCTGCATCTGGCTGCGGGCTTGCCCGACGACATGGTGCCCGAAGCCGCACGTCAGTGGCACAGCAACCTGGTTGTGATGGGTGCCAGCGAGCACACCAGCATGCTGAGCACCCTGAAAGGCCGGGCATCGGAGCAATTGCTCAATCAGCTTAAATGCGATGTGCTGGCACTCAAACCCCAACAATCACAACTCCATTAAACCTGTCTGATTAACGCGACATCGCAAATCATGTCGCCCTCATCTCAGCAACATGCACAAAACTTGAAGGCGCCCGGCGAGGCGCCCGCTTGGTTCTCGGCTTGCCTTCACCAGGCAGCAAACGGCAATAAAAAACGCGGCAATGCCGCGTCTTTTATTTTATTGAATTACATACGATTAGCGGGTGCTGCAGGCAAATCTGACGCCCCCTGGGTATTAAGGGCACTGGTGTCGCTGTCCGGGGTCAGTGGGCGACTTTGCGCACCGGGCTCCAGCGCCGCAGGCTGAGCGTCATCTGCCCCATCCGTATCGGTTTTTGTCACCCCGGCATCAAAGCCATTTTCCAGCAGCAGCGCATTGCCCGCTTCCATGGCGTCTGTGTCTTCGGCAAAGTAGTCACCGGCCTGAGCATTGATGTTTTCTGCTGCCAAGCCTGATGCATCGCCGTCAGCGGCCGTCGCCATCAGTGCCTGACTCTGGTGTTCCTGTGAGGGCGCCTGGGCCTGTTCTTTCATTTCCGAGCGGGCAGCACTGCCGGCCTGATACCCATCTTTAATCCCCTGAATGAAGCCGGTTTGAGTCACCAGATATCCAAGCCCAAGCGCCGCAGCGATACCGAGCACCAACTTTAAATGCCCCTTACGGCCCTCTGTTGGCAAGCTCGCCTTTGTGCCCGCAGGCAATTCAACAGGCTCAGGGCCACGCTTTCGACTGCCGATAAACTGGCCGCCTTCGAAGATTTCCATCTGATTACTGGCCACCTCACCTTCCACGACGCCACCAGCGATGATGGTCAATTTTTGGCAGCTGAGTTTACCCCTGAAGGTGCCGCTGACATTCAGCTCATGACAGGTGAGTTCCCCCTCGATAAGGCCACCCTGCTCTATCTTTATTTGGCCTTTGGAGCTCACCCGTCCGTGCAACTCGCCCGATACCAAGGCCGCGCTTTCCAGCATCATCTCGCCTTCAAGCCGGGTTCCGGCGCCAATAAATGTGATCCCTTGTCCCTTGCTCATGGGTTCTGTCTCCAGCCTCGACGGGGCGTTTTCCTGCCAAGTAAAAATGTGGCGCAAATGTTAAACAGAATTTGTTGTCAGGGCAAAGAATAAAACGCCACTTTGGGAGGTGGAAACCAACTAATCTTCCACCAGCGGCTTGTCGCAGAATTCGGCCAGATGTTTACCCGCCTCCATCATCTGGCTGTTGAATCCCACCAATAATCGCTCCCGTTGCCCTTGCTTACCCAAGACCAGCAACTGGTACTTATTCCTGTCGCCGCCTCGGCGGGTGACCACAAAGGCCTGGATATCTTCAAGTTTGACCTGCACCTGTAGCAGGGTATAGAGGCTGCTTATTCGGCGTTTGAGCAGTCCGCGCCCCTTGTCTATGGTCACCCTGTGATTGGCAAACAGGCAATGCCAGCTGAAACTGGCCGTGAGAGCCCACAGCAACATGTGCCTGCTATTGCCGTTAAAGCCAATACCCGAAAATATCAGCGTTGGGATAAGCGGAATCATCCCCAGAATCACAAGTGCAACCCGGTTCCCCAGCACCAGACTGCCACGGGCGTCGCTTTCCTTGATCCACTTCATCGGTTCAGTCGCCTGTTCAAATCAATTCTCATCAGCAAAATCAGTAGCCCAGCCATAAGAGCAGCGTCCCCAGTGCAATAAACATCGGCAGCGGCAACAAAGCACGCCAAAACGAGCCGCGTACTGTCGCGAAGGGCGCCTGCGCTGAGGATTGTGGAGCCGGAACAGCCGTCACGGCTGCATTTGGATGTTTGTCTGGTGCGGTTTCGCTATCAAAGTCAGCCGCAGCTTGTATTGGGCGGGCGTGGGGATAATCACTCATCCGCTCGCATGCCGCCGCACCGGTTTGCGCTCCCAGACACTTTGCCAGGGCCAGGGTTTCGGCCTCTTCACCTATGCTGTAACGGGACAGGCGTTTTCCTGCCTCCAGCGACAGCCAGCACCCCTTGTCGAGCTGCACCAACGGCTCTGCCACCAGGGAAACAGAACCTGTGGGCCAGCGCTCAACGTCTTTCTCGCCGCGTCCCCAAAAGCTGCGTCTTCTAATCAGATTGCCGGGCACAAACACCAGATGCTCACGGTAACCCAGCAGTACCAGGGCAACTGGCGATAAGAGCGCGGCAAACACCCCATAGATCACCGCTTCGTTGCCTTTAAGCACCAAAGACATAAACAGCGACGCCCCCATGGGCACCAGCGCGATGGCACCGTATATCACCCGTTGGCTTTGACGTTCACTGCGAAAATACCAATGCCCCCGAGCATCTTTGTGAAGGTGCATGCGCGCGCCCCGTCCCAGCTGGCGAAGGTCAGCTTGCCTGAGGACACTCGTGGATTGTGCAATCGAATCGGATGGAGCTTGTTTCTTCATTTATCAACCTGCCGGACAATCTGAGGTGGCAAGGGGGATACCAGTGCGTTCGGCAAGGGCAAATGTCTCTGCCTGCAAAGCGGGAGTCAGTCCTTTGGTTATCACCACCACAGCCCCGGCATCCACCTGGGATTTGAGTCCGGCGCAGTCGATGTGCTCCAGCTGCAAGGTGGCGTTTTTGAGCGACGCTATAGCAGACCAATCTGCCACCGAAACACGGCTCAGCTGGAACATTTTTACCGCCGTAAAGCCCGAAAAACTCTGCAGTTTCACCTTATTCAGCAACAATGACTGGAGCGACTGTGGCATGCCGGTGCGTATCTGCCTGATACTGCCATTTTCCAGCGACAGAGTGCCAAGTTCACTGAAGTACTGGAGATCATCAAGGCTCACCGACGCCCCCTTAAGCGGGCAGGAAAGCAGTTCAAGCTCGTTTGTAAAACTGACCCCAAAACGCTTGGCGGCGGCCTTGATACACTCGCCGATTACAGGGTCGGCAAACTGCAGCGTCGAGATGGGCATACTCGCCAATGGCTGTGCCTCATCATGCTGTGAGTCGCCCCGGATTGAGTGCATTTGGGCTGACGCAGCCTCACCCTCGCTCTCACCCATGCCACTGAGATTTTCACTCAGCATAGTATCCGAACCTTCCATTGAACGGGCCGGGTCATAGTCGCCAGTCAACTCTGTCTGGTCTTCCGATGCATCCATATTTTCACCCGCCAGCGCCGCTATCAACGCCTTGGCTATCATGTCGCCGTTGTCACCGGATAATCCCTGGGACATTGCCGGCACATCATCGGTCAGCACACAGGTGCGGAAGGTTTCCCCCAGCTCCATTACAGAAAGCACCCGGCTGTGACTGATGCTCATGTCCATCACCGCCTGATAGGCTGCGCCCTGGTCGGCAATGGTGCCATAGCCCTTAAGGCGCTCGATGTAAGCATCTGTCTGTGCCAGTGCCTCATCCACCCGCGCCAGAGGGGCAGGGTCTTTGCATTGGCTTTCGGCTGGCATGTCACTGATAAGTTTTGCCAGGGCGGCACGGTACTGGCCAGCGAGTACACGCTGACCTTTTGCATCGGCTAAAAATCGCGCGGGCCAGCCTTCGCCGAGCAGTGCCTTCGCATCACCATTGTGTCGCTCCAGACCATTTCGGAATGCCTCATCGTCCCAGCCATGGCTTTTGGTACGCCCCTTGCGCAGGAGTGGCTTGGTTTGGGCTTCAAATTCGGCGATAAGACTGTCTCTGTCCGCAGCCAATGCCGGGCGAATGGCGAGTGCAGACATGGCGACAAGCCCCATCAGAGCGTAAGAAACGGCCGGGAGCAAAGGAGCTTGCCGGAGATGAACTGTCTGAGAAATATGGGCGTGAAAAAAAGCGCGCTTGAGCATAATCTCGTCCCTGTTATTTGCTGATATGCGTCCATGAGCCATACAGGATACGTTGCAAATTGAACGATTTAAAGGCTTTTAGCCCTTTAAGTGCGCGCCCAATGGGTTTCGCAATTTGCGTGCAGGCTCAGGCAACAGCATCAGATTCAACGCCAGAAAACGCGTGAGTAGAAGCGTCGATAAATACCGTGACGCATTCTTCTGTCATCCCCGCAATGCCAAACCGTGGATAAAAACAGGGCGCCCAATTGCAGGCGCCCTTAATGACTGATAAACCGCTTTTATCAAAGGCCGTTCAGGTGGGCCTTGAGCGTGGGCGAAAAGCTTTCGTCATAACTTAACCACAGCCAATTCAATGCCCTGGAATCAAAACTACGGTTGAGCTCTACCTCGCTGAGACTGCCCTGCTCCAAAAGCCAGTAATCCCCCTCATCGAGGCCCACAAGCTCCGGTGGCAATCCTTCCACAACCTGGATGTGCAACATGGGGGAGCCATTGGGTGCCGTCTGAAGTGTCCATTCATAGGTCATGTCCTGCCCCGCCACTACATCAGACTTGATAATAAAGCGATTATCCTCAATCAGTTGATAAGCTCCATCATCAAACTCGTAGCGCCAGAGAGCCTCGATAATGGCCACCGAGTCTATCTCAGCCATCGGGGTATCAAAGCCATGACTGAGGGCTCCTTCAGACCGGCAAAGTACATCCCCGGTTTGCTGATATTGCAGTCGATAAATGGTATCCGGCCAGCTGACGTTGGTTAACTTAAGGGGGGCCGGCAAGGTTGCAATCAGGGTTTGAAATTCAGAGTCGCTGGCACTGAACTTATCCACGGTCATGACAACAGGCACGTAGGTGCCTTCATAGACACGGGTGAGGCGGTTATCCAAGGTGATGGGCTCAGGCACCTCATAACCGTCGGCGCCATTGGGGCCAACCCACTGGCTGAGCTCAGTGTTCCAGCACTCAGACGCCAGCGCTTCGCCACCAAGCTCCATCCGGGATACCACACCCTCGCTGACAGTCACCAAGAGACTCGATTCAGTGCTGCCGGCTCTGAGCTCGGCAAACACCTTGTCACCCACAGTCATCAGATTGAACAGGTGGCTTTCGCCATCATCTTCGGTCTCATTTTTGGCTAGCAAGGCCCAGTCCTGGTCCCACATCAGGCGCTCATCGATGGGCGATGTGATATACCCAAGATTTTTCAGAACATCACTGACACGGTAGCGTAAATTCAACGGGTCGGTCGCAAGCCAATCCGTCACAGGCATTCCGGCCTCCCCGGCGAGAGACTGCAGTAAAGTCTGGCTGACAAACAGCACCTCTTCGGCGGCGAGTGCCTGGGACAGCTGGCCATCAATCAGTGACTCGATATGAGTCAGGAGTGCCAGCGCATCGGTAAAAGCCTGTGTCTCAGTTTCAGCGGCCGTGACGCCATAGGGGTCCCCGGCGTCAACACCGAAAATCGTCGGCAACAGCAGTTTAAGCCGGGCGGAAATGGCGACAGCGTCGGCTGCATCGGCCCCCTCCAGACGCCTGACTTCAATATCAGTCAGCGGATTGATGATGCCGCCGTGGTCTTTTCGTGCCAGCAAGCGTTCGGTCACGGGCGGTGGTGACACTGCGGCCAAACCTTGGGCGTGGACAGGGGCGCCAGCAGGGGCGCGGGCAGGGGCGCCGGCAGGGGCGACTGATTTGGGCGTCATCGAAAGGGGAGAAATGACAGCGACCGAAGCGGCCTGTGGCAGGTCGGCCACCAACAGATAGTCGGGCGCTTCCTCAGTGCTTTGCCACTCAAGGGTAAAGGCACCTTCTGCATCGCTGACAGCCCCTGGCTCATCGCTGTCACAGCTGGCACTCAAATTTAAGTCCGCGCATACCGAGGCGCCCGCCACAGCGCCGTTAAAACTTACCGAGCCCACGACCTTTTGGGCATGTTCGGGTGTCGTTGGCGGCTCAGTATCTGAATCAGAGCCGCCGCAGCCTCCGGCCAATGCACTCACTACTGCCAATGCCAGCACATTGCGGGCGTATTTGAATTTCATCATGGAAACATCCTGTATGGCTCTGGGCCATCTCCATCAACTATCCATAAAAAAGGGCGGCAACATACCGCCCCGCACAGGCTCACAATCAGAAATACAGCTGTTCTACCTGCTTGCCATCCACCAGCAGCTCACACTTGTCGGCGGTGCTGTTTTTGGACGATTGAATAGCACCGGCAATGGCGCCGAATGCCCCACCCTGACGGCCAAGTACTGAACCAAAGTAGCAATTTCCTTTGATGTTCATATCCTTGTATTTGGCACTCAGGTTCTGGGTTGGGGTGTAAGGAGGGAAAGAGCCCTGCATGATGGGATCGCCATTCACCTTCAGCACCAGCAGATTTTTACGCTCATCAAAGCTGCCACCGAAGGTGAGCTCAACACCTTCCACGGCCACTTTTTTGTCCTGCGCGACCCGTGGCGGCGGCTCGGTGGAAGAGCAGGCAGCAAGACCCGTTAATGCGGCGACCAGAGAGAGATACTTCAATTTCATTTTCAACGACTTCCTTTTTGGGGTAAAAATCCAGTTGTGTTCTTAATAATCAGCGACTTGTATAAATAAAAAAGCTTACTTGAGCAGGTTGTACATGTACCATTTGCCCTCCTTCAAACCGAACTGACAATGGCTGGTACGGACGGTAGCTTTGCCGCTGCGACTGTCGGTTGAGTCAAAGCTGTAGGTGACCCACACCACCTCCTCAAGCCCCCGGTCAATGGCTTCGCCCTGTACAGTCTCGTTTTCAGCTTGCTGGGCGTTTTCAAACCAACGCACCCCATCAATGGTGAAGTTGTTGATGCCGGTATAGGGTTTTACAAAGGCCCAGTGGTGGATCTTCTCAATGTGCGCCATGTACATGCTGTCGGGCATATCCAGGGGCAAAAAGAGTTCCTTCATCAGCGCCAGGTCTTTGTTGGTGACTATGTCGACTGCTTTTTTACAGTTGTCCTGCAGCGCGGGAAACTCCGCATCCCGGGCAAAAGCAGCAGAGGATGCCAAACCGGTTATCAGGGCCAGTACCAGGGTTGTTTTTGTTTTCATATGGGTGGTTACTCCTGTGAAAAAGCCGGACACCCAACGGATGTCCGGCGGTGTTATCAGGGATTTTTCACCGGGCATTCTGTCACAGTTTCAGCGGAAGCTGATGCCAATTCCGGCTGTAACTCCAATATCTTACGCACACGCTGAGGAGCCGGCGAGGCACCGGTATCGCCACTGGCCGCCACCTGAATGTGGTAATTTTTGTGGGTATCAGGGCAAAGGTCACGCCCCGACAGAGCATCGCCGCTGACGCTGGTCACATCACCTTCAAACTCGATGTAGTAGGTGGCGATACCGTCATCGGCGCGGATCCCTGTAAGGGTGACTGTGTGCTCACCGTCTTCCAGCGACACAGGAATTGGCCCCACGGCGCGCTTAGGCTGATTGTTGTCGTACAGCACCTTGCCATTAACCGACAACTTGAATACGTCGTCGTTGATATTGCCGTTATCACCAAAGGTAATAAGCACCTGACTGGCACCGGCAAAGGGATACTCGTTACTGAGGTCCTCGGCCACGCCCACTGTGACATAACCGCTGACGATGCCATTGGGCACAATCACCACCAGGGTATCGGTTGATGCAGACTTCACTGCCGCCACCAGGCGTTCGCCACCACCGCCACTGAAGGTGACTTTGTTCCCCATGGGTTGCTTACTGAATCCAATGCCCGTGATCACCACTTCTTTACCGGCCGTTCCCTTGGCAGGGGTTATATTGGCAATGGTCAGATCGGTGCCAATCAGGATTTCATAGGGCACTTCAGACACATCATCCCTGTGGTGTACCTCGACCCGCAGTGGCCCAACGGCTTCCTGGATTTGGTCGATGCGATTAAGCTCAAATACCAGCTCGGTACCCTGTTTATTCACCGTGTTGAACTCAGTATTCAGCTCCTTGTTGCCGTTGCCGGTATCGAATACCTTCACCTCGGGTTTGTCATCACCCAATTTGTTCTTCACCACAGCCATGCCGCTACCAACAATGGTGAAACGTTTGATTTCATTGGTCTTCTGGATCGCTCTTGGGGTAATGTCAGATGCCTTCAGGCCCCAAGTCACCACGTAATCAAGCTTGGTGGGTACCACAGCCAGATCCTTTACCGTGGACGCCATATCTATCATGGCGTCAGCCAGCTGGCTGGCCTCATACGCGGCAGTGATTTGCCCCCAACCGGGGATAAACTTCTCGGCCACTTTCTGGATCATCTTGTTGATGAAGTAGCTGGAGTCGATTTCGCAGGCTGTCAAAATCGCCATGGTGATTGGCCCGTAGGAAGCCAGGTTGGCGGGATCTGAAATAACAGCTTTGATTTCCTTGCTGTAAATCTCTTTCCCCAGGCTTTCGGCCAGGTTGAGCCAGTCGGCATCTGTGGGGTTATCTTTGGCCATGATCTTATCGATCTCGGTGCTGATTGCCGGCAGATATTGATAAACCGCCTTAACGATGGCCAGCGCCGTGGCTTCTTTCTTGTACTTGCTGTCGTTCAAATCAACACCGGCGGCGTTGAACAGAATCGAGTAAAAGCGAATCACCACGTTATCGATGATGGTGCGGATTGCCAGCATCTTGCGGGCATCCTGTGCCCGCTTGTCGTAGTCCGCAGCGCCACGCAGGGTAAATGGGCTGGGGCCGAAAATACCATCCACACCCGGGGTGATAATTTGATACAGGCAATCTTTGTACACGCACTTATCGATGAGCGAGTCGGCAGACCAAAGAGAAAAGCCCAGCCAGGTGCCTGTTTGTGGGCCCAGCATGCCAGAGTCCCAGGGGGTGGTGATGTGTTCCTGCAACGGGCTGTTAAGGGCTTGCTCATCCATGTTGATTGCGCCTGTGGCAGGGTCCAGTGGATAGACCCGGGCGCTGAGGTAAAGCTGGCTGCGGTTTTGCAACTCCACACAGCCGTCGGCATTCAAAATCTCATACCATTTGGGATCCACTCCGGCGCCACAATTATTGAGAATTTCGCTGGAATTCTCAGCAAAAGTGGTGGCCTCCAGTGACATATCAAACGCATCCCAGGTGCCATTGGTTTCGGGGTAGGAAACTATGCTGGGCTCGATATGGGACAGATGGGTATTGTCTGCAGCCGAGGCTGCAACTGGCTCCCTGGCGCGGGCTTTAGCCATGGCGGGATGACGGGCCGAAAGCTCCTCTTTAATGGCTGCCTCATGGCGCTTGAGCAATGCCACTGTGGCGTCACTGCGCCCTTTAAAGGCAAAGAAAGCATTGTCAGCGTTCAGCTGCGCTGTAGCGTCGGCGACATAGGCCGCATAGGCGTCGGTGGTTTTCAGCAAGGCCACGAAGGCATCTGTGCTCAGCCCCCTGGCGTCGGCATAAAAGCTTAAGTGCAGCACCATATTGGCCAGCACCGTGCTTTCAAAGCTGAAGTCGATTGCGGTGTCATCTACCCGGTAGAGCGCACTGAGATAGGACTCAAGCTCACCCTGCTCGTTGCGGGTGTAAGAGAACACCACTTCGGGCAGGGTTCCGGCCTTGGTCATGTCATAGCTGCTGCCACTGATAGCTGTGGCAAATTCAGGATAGATACCGCCGATGGCTGCCAAAGGCTTGGGTGCGCTGGCCGATACCTTCACCGCAACCGTCTGTTGCACCATAAAGGTCACCAGATTACTGGTACCGAAACTGTTGGTGACATAGTAGCTGCCGCCGGTTACCCCCTCGGGCACAGTCACGCTCAGGGTGTTGGTATCAATCAGGCTGATGGAGCTTGCCAACTTGTTGAAGAATACCGTGGTATCTTCATCGAAGTTGTCACCGCTCAGGGTGATTTGCTGCCCGGCGCTAAGTTCGACCGGGTTGCTTTTAAGCAGCAGCGGCAAAGTGGCATCGCCAATTTCTATGGGGAAGGCTTCTGACTTTTCAGTACCCGCCACCACTGACAGACGGCCCTTACCCGCCACCTCAGGGAGCTTGAATCTTAAGCGGGTAATCTCGCCTTCACGCACCGTTTGGGTGGGGAACAGGTTGAAATCCTGGCCATTGATATTGGCCACCAGCAGTGGACTTTCCGGCGCTGCGGGATAGCCTTCTACCCACAGCTCGAAACTGTCACCGGCGCGGATAAAGTTAAGGATGCTGCTGCCCTCAAACAGGGTGTGAAGCTGAGATACAAAGAGATCACCCGGCGCTTGCCACACCACAGTGTTGGCGGGAACGAGGCGCTGCAGGTCATTGACGTCAAATATGCCGTCGTTGTCATCATCCAGATCCAGATGATCGATAAAGCGGTCGCCGTCTGTGTTGAGGGGATCGGCCGGATCGCCCCCTTCCACGGCATCGTCTATGCCGTTACCATCGGCATCCAGATCCAGAAAGTTCGGCTTCAAATCCCTGTCCAGATCACTTACGCCTTCAACGACATCGTCAAAGCCATCGCCATCGGCGTCAGTATCACGCCAGTTTGGCTGCCCATCGCCATCGATATCCGTACCAATAAAAGCCAGGGTGCCGGAAAACTCCAAACCATCGATGATGCCATCGGCATCGAGGTCCTGATTTTCGATATCTGAGCCTAAAGCCAGCTCTTTCTCATCATCGAAGGCGTCAACATCGGCATCCACAAACATGGTGACCTGATAGCTCAAATCGGGTTCACCCGAGAAGGCTTCATCTATCACACTGAGGTGATAAGTACCGGCCTCATGCAGCTGAAAATTCACTACATAGACGTTGGGGCTTTGGCTCTTGTGCAACACTATATCGTTCTGCACCAGCCCCTGCTCATTGGAGACATACACCTGAGGCAGGAATCTGGGTGACTGGGCATACAAATATGCGGTGAGCGATGTGGGTTCGGTCAGCGAAAAACGATAGAGATCGCCCTTGTCCAGCTCAGAGGAGATCACCCCGTTAACCACAACGCCGCCGTCCAGACTGATGGGCGTAGCCACCCCGGGATTATCGTTGGGTTCTGCTTCATTAAAGCTGGGATACTGACTGCGCTGGGCATCGAAGGGATAATCATCCTTGTCATCCGCGATGCCATCATCATCTTCATCTTTGTTTTCCCAGGTCCCCACCTTGTCCTCATCGTCGGGGGTGGTAGGCGGCGTAGTGGGGTTGCCCGAATCCGGTGGCGTGGTAGGCGGAGTGGTGGGTGTGCCCCCCTCCCCTGGCTCGAGTTCGCCATTGCAGCCGCCCAGGGCCAAAGAGCTGGCAACCATCAACGCCAGCGTGAGCTTTTTATGGTTCATTGTTATTCCCTTATCACTTACATCCTGAAGGGGGTTTGCATCCGCATCATCCCCTGTGAAACCATGGCCAAATACACATCCCCGGTGGCGGCACCCAGAGCATTACAGGCAAGCTGTTCATTGCCGGGCAGGTACTCTATCGAGGTAATAATCTTTTCAATCATATAGTTGGCAAATGGCACCACCAATTTGTGGCACCATCGCACTTCTATTTGCAGTAAATTGGCGTCCTGAATATTGAGCTTACGGCCGTCACCCACATCCTGTTGTGCCGTGCTGCGGTACATGAGGTTGTCGTTGGGGATTTCGTATACCGAGTTATTGTTGACCCGGGCTCGGTATTTAAAACGGTCGAACACAGCCTGTGTGGGGCTGAGCACTGTCAGCCTGCTTTGCAGCGCCACGGCGGCTCTCGCTTCGACCATGGCCAGCTGCGCGTCTGTCAGTCCTGTCTCACGGACATACAAAGGCACCAGACCTTCGGCCAACGCCCGATTCATCGCACTGCGACTGCCGTGATCCAGTGCACCGGCACGTACCGCTTTGGCAGTCGCCGAATCCAGCGTGGTTTTAGCCACATACACAAACGCCCACTGTACTGCCAGCATCATCCCCAGCAGCACGAAGGGGATGAGAAGCGGCAACACCAGATTGAATTCGAACATGGCCTGACCGCGCTGAGTTCGACGCAGATGCAATTTCATTGCATACCCACCTGGGTGTCAGCGCCGGGTTCACGTTGCAATTGATTGAGTGCGTCCAACAGGGCGCTTATCTGCCTGCCCACGGGGGACTCTTTATCACCACGGCGCTCAATGGACTCCAGGATTTCGGTGGATTGTTTGAGACGGACCAAGCCCATGTTGTACCAGGCTTTTTGATTATCCGGCTCCAGTTCGATACAGCGTTGGTAGGCGGCGATGGCGGCATCGTGGCGACCGGTACGGGTATAGATGTTACCCAGACGAAACCAGGCGGGGGCATAGTTGGGCACCGACTGCAGCACCTGCAGATACTGGCTCTCGGCCTGATCCAGCTTTGCCATCTTATAGGCGGCTTCGGCCTGGGATTGCAGTGCCATAATCTGTGGATTGCCGTTGTGATCGGGCTTATTGGCAGTTGAACTACACGCCACCAACATCAGACTCAGGGCCACGGAGGCCCACATTTTACTCACTCTATCCATTGAAAATTATCTCCCACACGAACTTGCATTGCGGCCACGGCACCCGGGGCCAGCTCCATTACCTGAAATGCCCCCATGCAGGAGGCGCTGCGCCAGGGGCGCAGTTGCTCGGTTACTTTCAGCACCCGCAATTCCCTGTCCAGAAACACCAAATCCAGTGCATAGCCCATCCAACAGGTGTGCACTGAGCCACAACGATTGATGAGCATGGCCTCCTGTTCGCCCAGAGGGGGCCTCCCCAACAATCCCCTCAGTCTCAGCCAGGGGGTATTGGCGAGCCATACCTCAATTGCCTTGCCACTGGGGCCATGTTTGAATTGCGCTCGCTTCATGTCACATCTCAAACAGGAACTTGGACAGGATGGGGAACAAGAGGATCAAAAAGGTCACCGGGAAGATAAACATGATAAGGGGGAACATCAGTTTGATGGGCGCTTCCATGGCCTTTTTCTCGGCGCGCTGGAAACGTTCCACCCGGCGCTGATCGGCCTGGATCCGCAGGGTGTAACCCAGACTCGCCCCGGTACGTTCTGCCTGTGCCAGCGCACTGACCAGACTGTTAAGCTCACTTATCTGGACCCGGTCGGCCATGTTGCGAAATGCCTGTGCCCGGGAGATACCCGCACGCATATCGCGGATCACCTTTTCAAACTCGATTTTCAGCGGCCCATCGGGGCCGCGTTCCACCGCCTGGGCAATGGCTGCAGACATGTTGAGTCCGGCCTCAATGGCCATGGTCAGATAGTCGAGGTACACCGGCAGCACCTTGACGATTTGCTCCTGACGCGTACGGCGTAGATCGTTCAGGGTCAGCATGGGCAAAAAGTAACCGGCGATGGCGGCCAGCAGCAGGTAGTTGGCCGATAGTTCGTCCAGCATCCAACAACCCAGCCACACAATAAAGGTGGCAAACAGGGTGCTCAGGATGCGGATGGCAAAGTATTGCTCTGCCGTCATCAGGTACGATAAACCGGATACCTGCAGTTTTTTGGCGATACGCTCCAGATAGTCCACGCTGAGCTTTTCGCTGAAGTAAAAGGCCACCACATTCACCAACGGCCAAATCAGCTTGAGCCCGGGGGTGAGGGGGTCCATAAACTCCCGGCGCTCTTCGGGTACCCGCCGGTAAATGCGGGCGCAGGACACCAGCAAAAAAATCAGCGCCAGGGTGTAAAAGGTCACAATCAGATTAACCATGGTCGCTCCTACACATCGATGGTGATGATTTTCTTGATGGTCATGTAACCACCAAAGAGCAACAGGGACGACACGGCTATCACGGCCCAGCCCACGGGCTCGGTTAAGATTCGTCCCATGGATACAGGCTCCATATGATACAGGGTGAAGCCGATCGCAACCGGCAACAGGGTCATGACTATGCCCTGCATCTTGCCCTGTGAGGTGAGCGAGGTGATCTTGCCTTCCATCTCGATTTTTTTACGCAGGGTTTCAGACAGCCGCACCAGCACCTCGGCCAGGTTGCCACCCACATCGCGGGAGATTTGCATCCCTGCAACGACCAGCTGAAACTCGCTCTCGGGGATGCGTTTGTAGACGTTATCCAGCGCCGTGTTGAACTCCACCCCCAGCCGCTGCTCACGCAAAAACAACTGGAACTCCTGCTTGATGGGCGCATCCATTTCATCGGCCATAAACTCGATGGCATTGGTCACGTTGGCACCCGCCTGCATCGACGCCGCAATCATATTCAGCGCGTCCGGTAACTGGTGCACAAACCTGCGTCTGCGCCTTTGATGCAGATAGCGGTAGAGATAACGGGGCAAGAGTGCCAACAGCACACTGAGCAATATCCCTACCACCCATGAGCCAAAGAACAGGCGGCCGAAGAAAGGCACTGAGACCAGGGTCAGCACGTTCAGCAAAAACAGCTGGCCCGGCTCAATGAACAGGAACATGTCGGCCAGATTGGTACTGGCCGAGGTGGTAAAGGTTTCCCGGTATCGTTTGGCCAGCGACTCACCCAGATGCTTGGCAGACCACACCAGCACTGTGACTGAGACAAAGGCCAGGACCATGGCGAGCATCACATCACCCATAACGCGCATCCCTGTCGAAGATATCCAACTGAACCCGCACTCCCCGTCGGCGCAGAGACTCGTAAAACTCGGGAATGGTACCTGTGGCGGTATAAAACCCCATCACCTTGCCCTGCTCACTGAAGCCGGTCTGCTGAAACTTAAATATTTCTGACAGCTGCACAGTACTGCCTTCCATCCCGGTGACTTCACAGATGCTGGTGATACGCCTCGAACCATCTGAGAAGCGCGATTGCTGCACTATGATATTGACCGCAGAGGCAATTTGTTCGCGAATGGCCTGAATGGGCAGGTCCATACCCGACATCATCACCATCACCTCCAGGCGCGAAATACAGTCCCTGGGGGAGTTGGAGTGGGCCGTGGTCAGAGAACCGTCGTGACCGGTGTTCATGGCCTGCAGCATGTCCAGCGCCTCACCGCCGCGGCACTCACCAATCACCACCCGGTCGGGGCGCATCCGCAAACAGTTTTTCACCAGATCGCGAATCTCAATGGCACCCTTGCCTTCCTGGTTGGGCGGACGCGCTTCCAGGGAAACCAGGTTGGGCTGATACAACCTGAGCTCTGCCGCATCCTCCACGGTAATGATGCGCTCATCTTCCGGGATAAAATTCGACAGCACGTTGAGCAAGGTGGTTTTACCCGAGCCGGTACCGCCGGATATCACCACATTGCACTTCTGCTTCACCGCCATTTCCAGGAAGTCCGCCATGTGCTGACTCATGGAACCAAAGCCAACCAGGTCGCTGGCACCCAGACGACGCTGCATAAATTTACGGATGGTGATACAGGGGCCCTTGAGTGCCAGCGGCGGGATCACGGCGTTTACCCGCGAGCCGTCCTTCAAACGGGCATCCACCATGGGCGAGCCTTCGTCGATACGCCGGCCAATGGGGGCCACGATGCGCTCGATGGCCCCCAGCACCGCCTGATCGTCAGAGAAGGAAATATCAGACAAATACAATTGCCCGGACTTCTCGAAGAAGATTTGGTCGTGGCTGTTGACCATGATTTCTGTGACATCTGCGTCAGCAATCAGGGCCTCAAGGGGCCCAAGACCTATGGTCTCATCCAGCACTTCGCGGATAAGGTCGGTGGCGGCAATGGTCTCGGGCAAGGCCATTTGGCCGACTATGTGCAATATCAGGGCTTCACTCTGTTCACGAAGCTCTATATCACTCATTTCATTGACATTTACCCGACGCAAATCGAACTGTTTTAAGAGTTCCCTGTGCACCTGACGGCGCCAGTGGTTGCGCAACTTAATTTGCTCACGCTCGGGCGTTTGCGCTTCGGGTGGTTTAGCTTTTCCGGTGGCAACGGCGCCCGGGAGCGCACTGACGCTTAATTGCGCGCTGACACTTGATAATGACGCGTCGGCAGGATGAGCAGGCACGTCTGTGGCATTGGTGCCAGCCGGAGTGGTATCAGGCGCCGCTGATTCGGTGGTGAATCCGCTGCCGCTGTCTGAGTCCTGCACCCGAATAAAATAATCCCCAATCTGGATTTTATCCGTGTATTTGAGGGGGCCAAACAGCTTCTCCCGCTGCTCGTTTACCCTCAGGCCTGTCATGCTGCGGTTGTCTTCGATGAAAATGCCGTCATCTTCCCGGCGCAGTGTAGCGTGATGACGGGCCACCTTAATGCCCCGAAGCACAATCAGGTGCCCCGGGTCCTTACCGATATGGCACTCACGGTGAATACAGTTGAATTCACCGACCTTGGTTCCCTTGGTCGTACTGACGATGATGTTAAACATGGCAGCTCCTAATCCAGAATGTAAAAGGCTTCCAGTTTCGCCGCATCGTCAACCAGCTCCCGGGCGCGGGAGAGGGACTTCTCATGGCTGTCTTCCCCGGGATACACCACGGTCGGGGTCACAAAAATCACCAGCTCGGTTTTTTCCTCACGGAAATTACGGGACTTGAAGAGTTCACCCAGAATGGGGATGTCACCCAGCAATGGAAACTTATTGACCACCTTGGACATTTCGCTGTTAACCAGCCCGGAAATCACCATGGTTTGCTTGTTTTTAACGTTAATCACAGACTCGGTACGACGGGTCAGAAAGCCGGGGGCACTGCCCTCGAGCTGGATGGAAGGGTCGACGGCGCTCACCTCGGCCATCACCCGGCTGACGATATTGTTATCGGCATCCACCACGGGCTCTATGTTCAAACGTATGCCGTATTCCTTGTACTGGATATCTACCGAGCCCACTCCGCTCACGGTGCGGATGGGGATCTCGCCCCCGGCGAGGAAACTTGCGGCTTCGCCGCTGCGGGTGGTCAGATTGGGCTCGGCCAGCATGCGGGCATCGCCCTTCTCAGCCAGCAACTGAATTTGAGAGCCGATACCTGTCACTATGCCAAAGTAACTCCAGCCTCGGGTATCCAGAACGCCAATGGCATCGGACACGGCGCCGCCTATGCTGTTGGCATATTGGCCGGGCGACGACACGCTGAAAATCGGGTTGGCGGTAAATGCCTTGGCGGCCCCAAAGGCGGGACCCGACATCACATTTTCCCATTGCACCCCAATGTTGTTCAGGGTGGATTTGTTGAACTCAACGATTTTGACTTCCATCTTCACCATGGGCTCGATGGATTTACCGTATTTGACGTATTTGATGAGTGGCAGAATGTTGTCCTTGCCATCCAGCACCTTTTCCAGAGTTTCACGCTGGGAGGCATCGGCCTCACCGTGGATCACTATCACGCCGTCCGACTCTGTCACTTCAATGGACGGAAACTCGGCCAGCATCCGCTTCATGGTACCCACTGTGGTCTGGGCGTTTTCTTTGGTGACCACCACGCTTAACTTGCGCACGGTGCCGTCTTTTTGCCAAAGCTGAATATCAGACAAGCCTTCGCTCTCGCCGATAAGAATCACATTCTTCTCGTCCAATACCTTGGCACTGAGCACGCCACCGTTACCCACCACAACCCGCTCAACGTTGGCAATCTTATAGAGTTCTACCGCGCCGACATAAAGCTTAAGCGGTTGATTGTTATGAGCATAAGCGACCGAAAGCATCACTGAGCAAAGTACCCAGCCTAAAATCATCAGTTGGTTAATAGTTTTCATAATGCGGTGTTAACTTTTCCCTGAGCTAATTCGTCCATCAATTCTTTTGGTAAGGGGTATTCCTGGAAGCTGCTCTTGAGTCCACCTCCCCCTGTGATGTATTCAACCTGATGGCTACCTTTGTCGCCGGACATACCAAAAATCTGATCGCCAAACATATTGGTCACGGCAACGGGGGCGGACTCGGCTTTGTTGCGCAGCAAGGTGACAAATTTGCCACGGCCTTTGGCAAGGGAGACCCGAATCGCATCCTCGGTGGACAGCGCCAGGGTAACTGTGTTGTAAGAATCCGGGTTGTCGTAAATGGAGTTCACCAGCTCGGGATGTACATCTATGCTGCGCTTGCCCGTAGCCAAAACCTGAGCCTTTTCAATCAAGAGCTCCATCTTGACCCTTTCGCTGTCACCGTTTTCCACTGTGTAGCTGAGGAAAAGATCCACCAGATCCGAGGGCACCAACATGCCCGCCGTCGAGTTTTCTTCATTGATGTCGATCGTGACGGCGCGCTGGCCTTCCTGTAGCAGATCTGAAAACTGCCTGGTTTTGAAGCCGGGTAGATAAGCACTGATAAGCGGCCGCCCAGGAGACATTTCGCTCAGCAACATCTGACCTGCCACTTCATTGAATTGGGATGGGCGAATCGCATCCAGTGGGATGACATCGGCACGGATAGAGCGAACCGACATATTGGTTTCATCGACGATGTCGCCTTTACGCAGTTCCTGGGTGGCGACCACCACATCCACCATTTTTACATTGCTGTTTGACAGCTCTGCCCGGATTTCCTGTTCTTTAACAATGAAATAGTTCTTTGTTGCCCAGGCCGCCAGGCTACCCAGCACCAAAGCTATCCCCAGCAAGACCCAGTTAAAGTCTATGCGTTTCGACTGCATTTCAATGATTTCCTTATGTGACTTAAAACGGCAGTGGCGGCTGAGACTTTGCGTGGGCAAAAGCCGTGTACCAGGTCTTCAACGCATCCCTGCAAATTTCCATTACGTTGCGTCCGTCTGTATCCGGATTAATGGGCACCAAAAGTGCCGCAATCAGTGCCCCACACACCAACAGGTACTCGAGTGACGATTGGCCCCGGGCAAACTTCTGTCTCACAGGCCCTCCGACATTTCATTGGCGACTATGTGGGTGCGCCCCTGCTCAGACTTGATACTTACATCCAGAAAGGCGTTTTCCCGGTTTAGACGCAGCACCGCCTGATTGACTGAGGGCTCCAGTATTCCCACGACTTCGTGCCATCCCCGGCTGGTGTAGTAGTTTTTGTAATAGTGATAACTCTCAGATACCCGGCGTTCGCTCACCAACACCACGGTGCGGCCACGTTTAAAGAGATCCACCGAGCTGATATCTGACAACACAGTGGTACCGGACAAAGAGGGGAATTTCTGGCTGCTTTGGGTTTCAAACTCCGAAAAGCCGAGGTTCTGCGAAATACCCACATACGCCAGCGTCGAGTCGTATTGGCTGCGAATTCGGGCCGTAAGCAGGAACGGCGGCTGCCAGCTGTTGATGATGACATCGCCATTGAGGGTGTTTTTATCGAACTTTTCGCTGTGGTCCTTCCATTGCTGCTCGTAAAAGTCGGCCACTACCACGGCACTGCCGGGATAGTGGAGTACCCAGGTTTTCATCGGCAGCCCCATGAAGTTCATGTTATCCGCGACTATTTGCGCGCTGCCCTTGTCCGGGAACGGCATATCCGGCCACTCATCGGCCAACACCGAGAGACTGCAAATCAGGCTTATCAGTAACAGGCAACGCATCATTTTCCTCCGTCTCCGCAGTTGGCAGAACCATAGTTACAAAGCCTATTTGCGGGTAATGCTTCCACATCCGTGTGGCCAAATCTCAGGCTGTTTGGCTTGATCTCCCGGCCAAAGGGGATAAGCCCCAGGACGCTTTGCAGCAGGGTCACCGGCTTGATGTCCGCGTACTTGGTCAACACCAGCCGCTCGGTTTGGCGTTTGGCATGTGCCGGGCCACCGGCATTCCAGGCATGGGTCAAAAGCGCGCTCTTGCTTTCAATTTTTAGGTCCAGCGCTTCCATCGGGTCGCCATCGGCGCCTTTCAGGGGAAAGACCCGAAATTTCTCAAGGTCTGTCCCTACATTGGCCACATAGAAACGATTGCGGTCCAGGGCGAAGCCTGTGTAAGAAAGCAGGTTTCTCGCCGTGCCCACGCTGGTCTCCCACAGGCCCGGCGCTTTACGCCCTGAGACACTGGCCGCCAAACGGTCTGCCCCCTTGTTGTCCTCGGGGGTTTCACTGGCGGATTTGAGCAGCAGTGACTGGGGTTCATCGGGGGACAGCGTGTGTTTGAGCAGCGAATGACTCTTTTCCTGCCAACTCCATTCTTCGGTATAGTTGCTGCGCACCGCCTGACCATTTTGCTGATAAAAGCGCCAGGGCAATTCGGCGTTCAGATTGGCTTCGGTTTTGCTGGCATAGTGGAACTGGCCACCGGGAAACTCACGGGGCCTGTCTACCCGCCACACGGTGCGCTCCCAGGCGGCGTACTGGGCTGCCTGGGTATTCCTGTGTTTGACCTCAGAAATCTTGTGCAAAAACGGCAGCAACAGCAGCACAGGAATGATAATAAAGGCCATGGCGATGGCACTTTCGACGAGAGCCTGTCCCTTTTGGTGCTTCATCAACAACTCCTACAAGGCCGCGGTCAGTACGTAAACCCAACGACGGTCCGCACCTGAGTTATCGGTCAGATGGGGCTGCCAGAAGGGGTTGTACAGGTTGCCGTATTCGCTGCGCCCATCCTTGCGCCGCCAGGCTGTGAGATCCTGAGGCCGCGAATAGAACACGCTGGCCGATGCCATTGCCGACATTCGATCGCCATACATTTCTTCGTTGGTAGCGGGGTCTGTGTTGTCATGACCCACATCGAGCCTGGCACTGGTGCGGATACGGTTTTGTGGTTTGGACACTACTATGGCGATGTTTTTGGTCTCACTGACACTGTCGCCGTCTTTGTCCAGCGCATAGAAGGGCTGCACCCCATCGTAGTTACCGCGGGTTTCTTCGTTGTACGCCGCCAGATTGGTGGCGCTGCGGTTTACGCCGCGACTGCCACCCCAGACCTTGTTGCCGGAGACATTGCGCAGGCTCTTTCTGTCATCGGAACGGGTACCGCCCCAGCCAACCGGGATCTCGCCGCCACGCCATTTGCAGCGGAATCGCTTACAGCTCCAGCGTTCGAGGTGAATGCCCAGGGTGTGGGCTGACGTCCAGGTTTCGGCCTCGCGATCGCCGTTTGAAATCAAGTCGCTGCCACCGGCCTTTTTGGTTGCCCAGCGCAGCGGCCAGGACTTCAGTGACCAGGGAAATCCGAGTTTGTAGTTTGTGCCTTTGGTAAAGCCATCCCTGGAGTTTGACGTCACGGCCAAAAAGTCTTTGTACTGGGTACCGTCTCTGGATTTATCCCGACTGAATCTTTGCTGGAAATCCATCCAGATATGCCTGACATCTTCGAGCGCCAACGGGTTTTGCATTAAATCGAGTCGCGCCGTGGGGTCGTTGGCCTTAACCACCTCCATGGCGGTATCTATGCCGCCGACCAGTCCCGCGTAGTTCACTGCCACCTGGGCGGTACTGATAGCCTTGAGGAGAAGGTTTTCCACATTCACCATGGCCTTAAAGAAGGGCTGTGCCCCCTGATTGATGCTGTTGGTCACCCTGGCGACCGCATTGATTGCCTGGCCGAGATAAGGCACCCAGCACAGCAGGGTACAGGCGTTATCGGTGAAGGTGTCGGTCATATTAAACCAGGCAGACAGGCCCACCATTTGCGCGACAGCGACCTGATTGGCGACGGCGGCCCTGTTGGTATAGGCCTTGAAATTCATATCTCTGGCTACGATGTTTGCCAGGCTGTAAACCGTATTGTCAGCAGTATTTTGCAGCCTGGTACCCTCGTGATTGAGCTGAGATGCGTTAAATCCAAACAGCATCGCCATCACGGTAAAACCAAGCAAAATGAGGGACAGGACCATGGCCTGGCCGCCTTGACGAGATTTCAACATCCTTGCTTCTCCGGCAATCCTTTATCGCACTGGGTCAGTCCACCACGGGACCCCCACCTCCGGTACCACCACCGCCTGTGGAGTCTCCTTCGGCAGCCTTGTTCGCACCTTCGTTATAGTTGCCCAGGTTATAATTTCGGTTGGCAACATCACTTGAGGCATCTGCGGCGCCCTGCGCGGCATCGATGTTGCCCTGAGAATCACGTCCGGAAAGCTCCGTGGATATGCCCGCGGCCTGATTACGCAAGGTTTTGCCAAAAAAGCTGAAGGCACCTATGGCGGCTATGGCCACCAGTGCCAAAACCAGCACATACTCTACTGTCGACATCCCGGTCTGTGCTTGCTTCATGTTTCCCTCCTTGAAAACCAGAACAAAAGGCAGCAGTCTGCACTGCTGCCTTTGGAAGTACTGCTGGGCTAGGATCAGTTGCTGGCGGCAGACTTGTTGGCAGCTTCGTTGTAGTTACCCAGGTTATAGTTCTGGTCAGCTACGTCTTTTCCATCGTCGGCGGCATCTTGGGAGGCTTTAATATTATCGGCAGCATCACGACCGGATAATTCAGTCGCCAAACCTGCTACCTGGTTACGCAGTGTTTTACCGAAGAAGCTGTATACACCAATGGCAGCAATGGCCACCAAAGCCAGTACCAGCACATATTCGGTTGCAGCCATACCCTTTATCTTACGCTTTTTCATGAATCACTCCTTGAAACATAAATAGAACAAATATTCGGCGAAATTATCACACGTATTCGTATGCCCTTCTATTACCCTCAAAGATAAAAATAAAAGCCTTATTACACCCCGAAGGATTAATGCATTAGTATGAAGAAATGAGGTGCACACGCCCCTTCAATTTATTCTTACGATAAATATTTTGAAGATGCATCTTAACGGTATTAGGTGAAATATTGAGCGACTCGGCGATTTGTGTATTGCTCATTCCTTTGAATATGCAATCAACCACTTTTTGCTCTTTAATGGTAACGTCCAACGACGGTTTTCGGGTCACAAAACCTCCGCCAAACTCTTTTATCTCAATGATATAGGATGACAATGTTCGAATAGAGTAAAGCATTTCACCCTTGGCGACCCTATCAATTGCAGAGAGCTGCGCCACCAGGGGGCAACCGATTGCCAGTACACCGTGAAAGCCCGCCCGAATATAATTCAGCTCATCATCCTGTTGAATAGATTTAACTACGGCAATATAAGCAATCTGTACGCTGCGCTGTAAAACAGTGGGCTTAGAGTTAGCTTCAGATTGATCGACGAGATGTATTTCAGACATGGATAATGAGCCATTAACAGAAATAACTCGCTTAAAACATCCACCATTTGTCTGATATAGATTCTTTAATTCAGGCAAAAGATCCAAACCAGTCCCGACCAATTTCAGGCTGACTTCAGTTTTGATATCCATATAACTCTCAGGGTTTATTCATATTAACAATACGTGAACACGCCAAATAAGGACTTTTCTATGTACTTGTTATATGATCGGCGTCCTTGCGCTTATTTACGCTAAAGCAAGAAAGGCCCGCTGAAAAGGATTTTTTATGGGACAAAATACGTTAATATTTGTATCACTTCTCGCCAGCTTAGCCACATCTGTTAATGCTGCGAGCTTATTTGGTCCATTCCCTAATGCAAAGTATCCCGAAGAAAAACGCATCCATTTCACGCCTTTTCACATCATCACGGCCGTCAGTAACCAGGGCTTCACGCTTAAGCCGGTTTCAGGGCGCCTGACCCACAACTCATTTGAACTTCCGGACAGCTATCCGCTGGCACTGGTAATGAATAACTATCTGGCGCAGTTTAAAAACCTCAATGCCGAGGTGTTATTTCAATGTGAGGCTGAAGGCTGCGGCGATGGCTGGGCCATGCGGGACCAGCTGGCACCCCTGATAACAGTGGATACCAGTTATCCCGGCGCTTACGTCGCAGCAAAGCTTAAAGGTGCGGGCGGAGATGTCTACAGCAGCATCTACGCCTTTCACCGTGAGGGCAGTTACACCAAGGTGCAGCTGGTTACCCTTGAAGTCATCCCGGAACCGCTGGATCTTGTTGAGGCAAACAGCAATTTTTTGCAGCAGGGCACACAGGATGTGGCGATGGCTGACAGACGCAGTGACGATGCCCAGGACTCAGCCGATCATCCGTTGCTTGGGCGCATGCCAGGCAATTATATCACGCGTTACAAACAAACCAATCTTACCCAGGTTCCGGTCATAGTAGGCATCTCAGCAGCCGGCATTCAGACCCAATCTCTGGACGCCAGGCTCACTGAAATTCGTTATCAGATGCCCGAGCGTTACTCGCTGTTTGAAATTAACAGCAATTACGCCGCTGCTGCACAAAAGCTTAACGCAGAGCAGGTGTTTTACTGCAAAGGCACTGGCTGTGGCGATGATGATGCGCTTATCAAAGCCATGGGATTGTTCCAGGATGATGCCGAAGATCAGTGGCAGGAATATCAGCTGTATAGATTGAGCCGCCCTCAGGGTGATGTGTATTTCGATATCTATTCCCAGGGCCGTTACGACGCAACACCGGGGGATACCACGCTCAGAGTTATGGAGCTGTCTGTCCTGAAAACGGACAGGATCGCCATCAATCTCGACGCCCTCAATGACGCCATCACACAAACCGGCAAGGCAACCCTGGATGGTTTGCTGTTCGACTTCGACAGCGACCGGATGCTGCCTGAATCCCAGCCGGTGCTGGAGGTGCTGGCAACCTATCTTAAACAGCACCCGGCTAAAGGCTTTTACGTGGTTGGCCATACCGATGACAAGGGAGAGCGCGCCTACAACCAAAGTCTGTCGTTGCGCCGCGCCGATGCCGTTATTCAAAGCCTCACGCAGCAATATCACATCCCGGCGTCACAATTAACCGCCCATGGCAACGGGGAATATAGCCCGGTGGCGAGTAATGAAAACGAGTCAGGCCAGGCACTCAACCGCAGAGTGGAATTGGTGCTGCGTTCGGACATGGAATAGCCAGCTTTTGCAAAGCATCAAAGAATCAAACAGATAAGGATTTACAGCAGTATGAAAAGACATATTTTCACCTGTGCCATGGCGATTTATCTTCCGGCCACATTGCTGCCAACACAAACAGTTGCGGCCGATTTACCCTCGCTTTTTTCGGTCTTTCCCGAAGCCAAAATAGAGACACAAGAGCAGCGGCACTATATTCCCTATCCGTTAATTACGGGAATGGGCGGTAAAGTCTATAGCGTTACTGACGTGGGCGGTGTGCTCAGTCGCATCAATTACAAGCTGCCTGCGAGCTTTACTCCTGAACACATCATCAATAACCACAAGGCGCAGTTAGTGCAGCAAGGGGCAAACATATTGTTTGAATGCCACGGCAACGACTGCGGTAACGAAGAAAAGCTCTACTATCAGGTATCGCCCTTATCCAGCGTGAGTAAGCGTGAGCCATCGATGCTGACCGCCAAACTCTCCAGAGCCAGCGGTGATATCTACATCAGCCTGTACAGCGCCAATTGGCACAGGGGCACCAATCTGCAACTGGATGTGCTCGAAGCCACCCCCGAACCTCTTGATCTGGTCAAGATAAATACTGCCATGCTCACCGCTCAACCCACCGACATCAAGGTGGCCGATAACAGCACAAAAGATGTCAGGGGCAGCGTCGACCATCCCCTGATGCAGCGCCTGCCCGGCGCCTTCATTGCCAAATACAGCCAGCTGGGGTATGCAAAATCCCCTGTGTTGACCGGCGTCGAAGGGAAAAAAGCTATCACGGCCATTCAAGAGGGTAAACTCACGCAAATCGCCTACAGCCTGCCGCGAAGCTACTCCGAATTTGAAGTGAATGCCAACTATGTGGCAGCGCTTAAAAAGTTGGGATTTCAAGAGGTTTTCAGTTGCGAGGCCAAGGGCTGTATCAGCAAGGATGCCATCTATTATGCCCTTAAGCCCACAGTGTCCAACGGCAATGATGAAAGCCTGTTCTATAGCCTGTATCGCCTCAGTCGCCCTGAGGGGGATATCACTGTCTCCAGTTATACCCTTGGCTTTTCGGGCGCACTGTGGAACGAGCTTAAGATAATAGAGGCAACCGGCCTGAACGATAACCGGGTTGGTATCGATCTCAATGCCCTCACAGACGCCATCACTCAAACAGGCAAAGCCACCCTCGACGGTCTGCTGTTTGACTACGACAGCGACCGCATGCTGCCTGAATCCAAACCCGTATTGGAGGTACTGGCAAGCTACCTTAAGCAAAACCCGGCACTGAATTTTTATGTGGTTGGCCACACAGACGATCAGGGCGATAAAGCCTACAACCTCAGCCTGTCTGAGCGCCGCGCCGCCGCCGTGGTTAAGGCCTTGGGAGCGGATTATCAAATCAAACCGGCGCAGCTTGAAGCCCATGGCATGGGGGAATTCAGCCCGGTGGCGAGCAACGCCAACGAGGCAGGCCAGAGCCAAAACCGCCGGGTAGAGTTGGTGCTGAGGTCCGATAATAAGTAGCGGCTAAGGTCAACCGCATTTGGCAGGTGATTGCGTCCTGACAACATCACCTGCGAAGATGGCGCGCTTGGAAATATAAGGAAATATGCCATGAAATTGCACATCGTACTGCTCGGGATGTTGGTTGGTCTGAGCATGGCACAGCTCGCTCAGGCGGAAAACGTCTACAAGTGGGTGGATAAGGACGGCAAAGTTCATTTCGGTGACCGCCCAACGTCGGAAGAAGCCCAGGAACTCACGGTAACCGATAAGTCAGCTCCCATAAGTTCGCCCAGCAGCGACGACACCGATGCTGAATATGCCGATAATGATGAAGCCACCTCTGGGGCAAGCCTGATGACGGATTCGGGGGTAAAGAAGTCCTCAGCCCCTTTCGCTGCCAAACAACTGCTGGGACGCTGGCAGGACGATATGCTGAACGACGCCTTTGATACCTACGCCCCCGATGGCAGCTATAGCCGAGATGCGAATCTTTTCGGCTCAAAATTAACTCTCAAAGGTAGCTGGAAACTGATAGGCAATGAGCTTCAGGTGCAGATAAAAACCAAGTCGATATCGCTTCCCAATGGCCAATCCAAGACCGAGGCCGATGTACGGCTGAATAAAAGCCAGCTTATCAACATCTCCGGGACTGAAATGACGCTGCTGCGCAATACCAAGGGCGGCGAGCTCGAGTTTACCTATAAAAAAGTGGGTGACTGAGCTATCTCATTCCCCACACAAAAACAAAAATGCCCTGTATGACAGGGCATTTTTAGCTTCTCGCAATAGTGAAGGCTGCTGGCGTCAGGCGGCTTTGGCTTCGCTCACGGCAACCACTGGCGCCTTGACCTTGCGTTCACCAACGGGCAGTACAGTGCGGCCATACTCACCATTAATCACCTGCGCCATGGCAAAGTAAATGGCTGATGCGCCACAGATAATTCCTTCCCAGGCGGCGATGGTGCCAATCAGTTCACTGCCGGTGAAATCACGGGCTGCCAGCAGGAAAAACAGCAGCGTCAGGGAACCGAAAATAAACTGCTTGATGCGGGCGTAGCGCAGCGAACCAATAAACATAAAGCCAGTGAACACACCCCACAGTGCCAGATACCAACCCATAAAGGATGCTGGGCTCGCTGCCACGCCGGCGTTTGGCATTAAAATCAACCCCACCAGCGTCAGCCAGAACAGGCCGTAGGAGGTAAAGGCCGTTGTACCGAAGGTATCGCCACGCATGAAACACATGATACCGACTATTACCTGCCCCAAACCGCCGTAAAAAATCCCCATGGCCAGGATCATGGCATCGATGGGAAAGAAACCGGCATTGTGGATATTGAGCAAAATGGTGGTCATGCCAAAGCCCATCAGCCCGAGTGGGGCGGGGTTGGCCAGAGGGGTGGACATAGTTAACTCCTGAGTAAAAAACCAGCGGCAAGCTGATGCCACGGGTCGGGATCTGGTGTACCTGCTGCAGCACGGGAAGGCTGAGAGGGCGGCGCATTCTAGAGGAGGGTCTGGTAAAACACAATTGCAAAAAGCGATGGCATTGATCTATCTCAAATCACATAATTTCAACAAGTTAAGCACATATGTATTTATGGTTTCAAAATCATTGACCTGGGTGATATCCCCTGATTTTCCTCTTTGGCGAGAACAGGTGTAACACCTGGACAAGACGGCCTGGTTCAAGCTGGCTATGGAGGAGAGACATTGATTTGCATGCAATGGCGCAAAAAGGCCATGCATCCTGAATTCTGTCTATAAAAAACGCCCTGAATGGGCGTTTGACTGGTTACTTTCTCGGTCCCACCGGCACCATGATGTGGGCATAGGGCGTCCCTTTCCACATCACATAGGGGCCACCCTCATAGGGATCGGTTGGCAGACTGTCCAACAGGGCGGCATCGGGGGTAATAATCATCAGGTGCGGGCCTTCGACTATCCACTGATTGTCCTCTGTCTTGCCCTCGGCGAAGGGGTCTGTATTGCTGGCGCCGCCATCACCGGCCAGCATATAGGAAATACCTATCGACTTGGCCTGAAACGGCTTTTTATTGGACCAGGCATCGGCCCACATCATCCAGGGTCCGTCCATACACATGGGCGCCTTTCCCTGCAGACTGGGCGGCGTGGGGAAACAGGTATAGTTACTGCTGCCCTGTTGCAGCACATTGTGTTGCCAGTCCATCACTGTCACCTTGTCCCTCAAGGTGGGAGGTGCGGCGCTGAGTGCATCGTCCAGCAAAGCCTGAGTATCTGAGGCATAAAGCGGTGCCACAGCACCGGCCATTGCCAGCCCCAGGGCACAGGGCAAGGCCCTCAGCAAGGGGTTCTTCTTGGTCATAACACTATCCTCTGATGAGTGAAACGTCCCTGGATATGCTCTCAGGCAACCCCTTGCCTCTGAATACCTACTTCCGGTAACTGTTTTCCGGTGTTGTTACATGTAATAACGGCGACATGAAGGTCGAAGGCAAATCGGTCAATCGGCTTGTGTGTTACGGACAAGGCGCCCCGGCAGCATACCCGTATACTGCATCTCAAAGTATAGTTGCCGCCAATCAGTAAAACCAAAGACGGACGCGGTTAACGGGAAGGGGTGAAGACGCGGTGGAGTGCCTCTATGTTGTCGGCCACATAACCGGGGTCAATACAGTCCCCCAAATGCTCTGCCATAAAACGAATAAGCTGCAATGCGCTCTGGGGGAGCCGTTTATCGCGCCGTGCCACCAGATACCAGTTGCTGCGCAGGGGAAAATCCGCCACGTCCAGCACCGCAGGCTTTTCAGGCCCCATATCGCCCTCGCTGAGGGTATGGGCAGAAATCACCGACAACCCCAGCCCGGATGCCACGCTTAACCGTATCGCTTCATTACTCTCGATTTGCATGATGTCAGTGAGTTCGATGCCACGGGCACTGAGCCAGCTTTCAAACATCATCCGGGTGGCCGAACCCGGCTCGCGCATAATAAAACGCTCGCCCTTGAGCACGTCAAATCCAAGGCCTTTTTGCCCCACCGCCCAGTGATCGGCCGGGGCAATCAATTTAAGCGGATTGGTGATAATCCGCGAAGCCAGCACAGATTCCCCTGCGGGTGGATGGCTGAAGAGGTAGAGGTCATCCTCCTGATGGGCAAAGCGATTCAGCACATGAGCACGGTTACCTATACTCAGCGTCACCTGCACCTTGGGGAAGCGACGATAAAAAGGCCCCAGAATGCGGGGCATCACATACTTGGCCGTGGTGACAAGTCCGATGCGAATATGACCGCTCTCCCCTTGTTTTATGCCGCCAAGAAAATCGTCCAAATCATCAAGGCGCGAGAGTATATCGCAGGCGGCCCGGTACACTTCCTCACCCACATCGGTTGGTCGCATGACGCCATCCCGGCTTTCCAGTAATGGCTCCCCAACCAGCTCGGCAATCTTCTTCAACTGCAGAGAAACCGTGGGTTGAGTGAGATGCAGCTGTCTGGCCGCGGCCGACACATTGCCAAGGCGCACCACGGTAATGAAGACCTGCAGCAGTCTTATACTGAGTTGTTTAAGTCTGGGGTTATCCATCAGTCGACCCGTTAAAGGCAAACCCATATATAGATAAACATCTATATATGGTGCTCATAAAATTTATTTTTCAATATAGCTAATCATGGGCACAATCTCCAGCCGTCAAACTTGCCTTATCCCCGGTGGAAACCGGGCTGCTGGAGTCAACTATGCCGGATATTGTTATTGCATTTTTTGCCTTGGGCCTCCTGGCCGGAGTGATCAAATCGGATCTTAAGGTCCCACAATCCATCTACGAGACCCTGTCGATTTTGCTGATGCTGACACTGGGGCTTAAAGGCGGTATGTCACTACATGGTCAAACCGACCACCTTCAACCCATGGAACTGCTGACCGTGGTTGGACTGGGTTTTATCATTCCACTGGCGCTGTTTCCGATACTGCGACTGCTGGTACGACTCACAACCTCTGATGCCGCCAGCATCGCCGCTCACTATGGCTCGGTCAGCGCGGGAACCTTTGCAGTGGTGATGGCCATGGCCGAAACCGCAGGCTGGGAGCTGAGACCTGAAACCACCCTGTATCTGGTCATGCTGGAACTGCCCGCCATCGTGATTATGCTCTGGCTGCATCGTCGCCTCAGCAAGGGGGAGCAAACCCAAAGCGGCGGCAATATTCTCCATGAAGCCCTGACCAGCCGTGGTGTGGTCTTGCTTCTGGGGGGTGTCATCATCGGCTGGTTGTACGGACCTCAGGGCCTGGAGCCTCTGGCCCCCATGTTACTCAGCGGTTTTAAAACCCTGCTGGCGCTGTTCCTGCTGGAGATGGGGCTGGTGACTGCCAAGGTGTGTATTCCACTGCCGCTGAAACAGTGGCGCCTACTGGCATTCGCCGCCATAGCCCCCTTTGTACTGGCATGGGTCGGCATTGGTGCTGGCATCACCATGGGCCTACCCGCAGGCACCGTGCTGGTGCTGGCAGGCCTCACGGCCAGCGCCTCCTATATCGCAGCGCCGGCCGCTATTCGCGCCGCCATTCCCGATGCCAACATTGGCCTGGCCATGTTGGCATCCCTCGGAATCACCTTCCCGGTGAATGTGCTGATAGGGTTGCCACTTTACCAGCACTGGATTGCCGGCCTGATGCAATAACAAATGTGTAGGGTATGATGCGGGCCTCTGGCCCGCTTTTTTGTTTTCATGATAGGCTGAACACCTTTGATAACAAGATGATGGAAGACAATGGATGTCAGCCAACTCACAGATGCGTAATCCCAACATCGACAGTGTCCGCGGCCTCGCGGTACTTGGGATCTTTTTTATCAACATCCTCTTTATGGGCAATAGCCTCGAAGGATATATCCCTACCATTCCGGCTGCGGCATCCGACGTGCCACTGGAAGTGTTCTCTCGGTTGCTGCTGGAAGGGCGCTTTATCGGTCTCTTTACCATGCTCTTTGGTGTCGGGCTGGTGATTCAATATCAGCGCTTTGGTCAGGTGTTTCCCATTAAGCGCCGACTTAAGATACTGATGCTATTCGGTTTACTCCACGGCATATTTATCTGGCCCGGTGATGTGTTGCTCAGCTACGGTCTCTCCGCCATGGTTGCCATTCGTTATCTGGATGCACCCCTCGACCATATCCACAAAAGAGCCCTGCAGTTTCTCGGGTTTTCGGCCATAGTGATGTTGCTCCTGACCCAGGCCCTGCCCACAGAGCCCCTTCCTTCCCGGCTAAGCCCCGAGTATCAGGCTTCCCTCGCGCCCTGGATTGGTCCCTATCTGGGCCAGGTGTTGCAACATCTGGCGATGATGCTGATGATGACGCTGGTGATGCTGCCCATCGCCCTGCTGTGGTACATCCTCGGCATGATGCTGCTGGGCATGTACCTCTATCGCAGCCACTTTTTCAACGAGGGGCTCACTGATGCGGCCCGCATCAGGTTACTGCTGCTGGCACTCCTGCTGGGCGCGGTGGACTTAACCCTGTACTTCAGTGAATCCCGCGCCCTGGTCAATCTCGCTGAAATCACAGTGATATTCAGTGCCATACCCGTATCCGTGCTCTATGCCGACCTCATTATCCGGCTATGCCGGGGTAGTGAAACCGTGCTGAAGCCGCTGCAAAACGTGGGCAAGTTGGCGTTATCGCTTTACATTTTGCAGTCGCTGCTGGGGATTGCCTGCTTCCGGTACCTGTTCCCCGACTGGCTGCAAAGTTTTGATCGCATCCATTATCTGATAACGGCCCTGACCTGGGCGGCATGCCAAATACTGCTGGCGTCCTGGTATTTGAGGTGCTTTAAACAAGGGCCACTGGAAAGACTATGGCGCTATCTCGCCTTTGGTCGCACTCAGAGGGCAACGAATACCCACGGGGTAAACTCATGATTATTTTCGCGCTGGTGTTTTATTTATTGCTGGCCATTGGGGTGGCACTGAACTGGTTGCCGCTGTGGCTGCTTGTAGGCTATGGCGGACTCGGGCTGGCAGCCTTTGTGGTCTTTGCTCTTGATAAACGCGCCGCCTTAAAAGACAAACCCAGGACCGCCGAAATCAAGCTCTGGCTGCTGGCACTGGTTGGTGGCTTCGGTGGTGCCATGCTGGCCATGGCGCTGTTTCGCCATAAAACCAGTAAACGCGGATTTTTGTGGCCATTTTACGCGGCGACCCTGCTGCATCTGCTGCTGGCACTTGGCGCCTTTTATTACGTCACTGCAGCAGCGCCAGCCCAGGGATAAGCCTTGGCACCGACATCCAGGCTTTACCCGGCAGCAGCTTAACCATAAGATATTGAGTTCCATACGATAGTCAAAAGTCAGCCATTACGGAATCCATCCCATGAGAGTTGCCCTCGCTGTTATTGTGATTGCCTGCGTCATTTTTTACTTTTTCACCACCATGAATAATCAAAAGGCCGCCAAGCTCAATGAAGAGAAAGGCGCCGTCTTCCTCGCTGAAAACGCCAAGCGTGACGGTGTAACCACCACGGCATCGGGCCTGCAGTATGAGCTTTTGATTGCCGGCAGTGGCGAACGTCATCCCAGTGCCAGCGACACTGTGCGCGTGCACTATCACGGCACCCTGACCGATGGCACTGTGTTCGACTCGTCAGTTGAGCGTGGTGAGAGCATTGCCTTCCCGCTGAATCGGGTTATCAAGGGCTGGACCGAAGGCGTGCAACTGATGAAAGAAGGTGACAAGATGCGCTTTTTCATCCCGGCAAGCCTGGGTTACGGCAACCGTAGCGTAGGCAAAATCCCCGGTGGTTCTGTGCTGATTTTCGATGTGGAACTGATAGCCATCGAATGAATGCTGACTGAAGCGAAATAAAAAACGGAGGCCTGTGCCTCCGTTTTTTTATTGTCCCTTACAAGCCAAACGGATTGTCAATGGAATGGGAAGGGAGAGTGAACCATTTGGGGCCAGACTCAGTCATGTAGAAGTGATCCTCAAGGCGTACCCCAAATTCACCGGGTACACAGAGCATGGGCTCGTTGGAAAAACACATTCCCGGCGCCAGCGGTGTAGTGTCATTCGCCACCAGATAGGGCCACTCGTGAATATCCAGCCCTATGCCGTGACCTGTACGGTGTGGCAGGCCGGGAACAGCATAGCCCGGGCCAAAGCCTGCGGCCTCAAGCACGCTGCGGGCGGCCTTATCGACGCTGCCACAGGGGGCGCCCAATCTGGCCGCCTCAAAGGCAGCCGCCTGCGCCTGTTTTTCCAGGTTCCAGAGTTCACGCTGACGCGCACTCGGGGTGCCATAAACGTAAGTGCGGGTGATATCTGAGTTATAACCATAGAGCTGGCAGCCGGTGTCAATCAGGACGGTATCGCCCTCTTCCAGCGCCTTGGGATTTTTCACGCCGTGGGGATACGCCGTGTCTTCACCAAATAGCACAATGCAAAAATAAGAGCCGGCCGGAGCTCCCACTTTACGATGGGCAGCATCGATAAAGGCTTCCACTTCACTCACAGTGATACCGGGCCGCAACATAGCAGCGGCAGCCTTATGTACTTCCAGGGTCATGTCCTTGGCGCGTTGCATCAGTGCCAGCTCAGCGGCCGATTTTTGCATCCGGCAACCGGCCGTCACGGCCTTGGCGCTTACGACCTTAAGCTCAGGGTTGGCATCACGAATACCTTCACTGATGAAAAACGCAGCCGATTCATCCATACCCACCCGCCCCTGCCCCAAGCCAAGGCGTTTGAGTACTGAGCCAAAGAGTTGATAAGGGCTTTCGTCTTCATGCCAGGTATTCACTTCACCCTTGATGGCCATATAGCCTTTGAGGGTGTCGAGTTCAAAAGCCGGTGCTATGTATTCCAACGCCCCTTCTGCGGGCAGAATGGCACCTACCATACGCTCGCTGGCGTACCAGCGGGTACCGGTAAAGTAGTAAAGATTGGTGCCGGCATTAAGGTACACAGCATCCAACCCTGCCGCTTTCATCAGCCCCTGCGCCTTGAGGATACGCCCCTGAAATTCAGCCGCGTCAATGGGGCCTGTGCCCGCTGTCATATCACTGAGTTTGGCCAGAGCCTCTTGGGCCGTCAGCCCACCAACACCTATGGTCATACATCACCTTTAAATCATTTGTTGCCGCGGGCCAACACAGCCAGAGGCGCAATTCAGATGCGCATTTCTAGCATAAAATATACAAACATTGAACCTCATTCTGTTCAAGAATGCCGAATGCAGCTAACAACTACCCGCGCCAAGCCTTCTAAAGGGGAGTACCGGCGCCTTATTCACATCCCAGATGGGGTTAAGCCAACACGGTAAAAGCAGGTTTGACACGCGCACATTGGAAGCTGTGATGCTTCAGAGGCAAACACAGCATGGACCTGGCTCACTATCCTGGATCCCGGATAACCCAAATACGCTGTCTGCTATGCCGCGACAAGGCACAAACCTGGCACCACGAAATGCCGTGCTCGCGCGTCCTGTAAGCCAAATTCGGTTGCCATTCAGGGCACTTGTGAGTATTGTGACGCCAATGTTGCACAGGCCGCCGCTCCTGCCGGGCCAAGGGCAACCGTCACTGGGGGAACAAAGTGTCAGAAGGCGCCATGTCGGCAAATTGGTTCAGGTACTGCCTGTGTATGTCAAGCAGCGACAGCGAACGCATCCGGCAGACCACTGCGTCCCTGTCACCCGAGCAGGCGCTCGATGCCCTTGGTTTGTCAGGGTATTTAACCCCGACCGAACACCTCACATCCCTCAAACTCTTCAGTAATCACCTGAGGCTGGATATCCAAAGCGACGCTGGCATCAATTATCGGCTGATGCGCGCCAGCAAGGCTCTGGGAGTGGTGTTTATCAAGATAAACGCCCGCTGTGCTGCTCTGGATGCCGGTTTTGACGCCTATTTTTATCGCGGTATCCGGCCCTCACCCGATGAACTCGACAGCCTGCTGGCAAGGTTTCTACCCGAAGATACCCTGGATACTCTCGTACGAAATCAGGATGTTGCCGAGCTGACTCGGCTGCTGAGTTCAGGCCTGGATCCCAATGCCCCCCTCGGAGATGAACCGCTTATCTATGCCTGCGTGCATTATCGTAGCCTGTCGATGTTTACCCTTCTGCTTGAACAGGGGGCCAACGTCGAGGAACTCGATAGTAGCGGGCAGGATCTGATGACACACCTGTTCGCCGACAATGACAAACGCCTGGCCCCCTTTATCGAAGCCTTACTGCAACAGGGCTGGCCCGCCCATTACAGATTGCCGGATGGGGGCTCCATCTTGTGGCATGCATTTGCACTGGATTATGAACTGGCCGCCAGGCTTCACCGCCAGGGGTTTCCCTTCCTTCGCCCCCACGGGATTTACAGCGCGGGCAGCACAGAGCAGCAAATAAAAACGGCTATCCGTCATCAGGACCAACCCGTGCTGCAGCGCCTGCTGTCAGGCTTAAACCTCAACTACGATCAATTGATGGTACTGGCGGGTCTGTGCACCCAGGTAGACAACCTGCTGGGTTTTAAGTTACTGGAAAGCCTTGGCCTGAAGCTTGAAGATAACAGCGACGATATGGTGGAACTCCTGCAGGGCGCTGCCGCCAGTGGCGCTTTCCGTCTGGTGGCCTACCTGCTGCTCAAAGCCGAAGCCCTGACGCTGGACATAGATGATTGTGTGGCCGATTTGGTGGAGTATCTGGTGGCCGACGACAGGGCACACAGGCTCATTGCCATTTTGGCGAACCGAATTCGACTGTTCGACCACAATCGCGCCATCGGCACGGCAATCCACCACAAAGCACTGAAAAATATTGAGATACTCCTTAAGGCCAACAAGCCAACACGCTATCGCAGCCCCCTGTTGCACGACTATCTGGAAGATTTGAGCCCCGAATCCGCCCGCATGCTGCTGGCCGCCGGCGAGAACCCTGCCGAGACCAATGTAGACGGTGAAACCGTTTTTGAGGCCCTCTTGCGCCAAAGACCCAACGAAGCGGCTCTGCATCAGGTATTCCACACAGCACTGTTCGATCTGCCGGTGAGTGAATACATCTGGTTATTGATTGCTTACCGGGATACTCAGGGATTTGAGCAGGCCTGGTTGCGGCTTCGAAACAAACAGCCGGAAAACCACCAGGGCGACACCCTGCTGCTGCACGCCTGTCGTCATGGCGCCAGCGACATAGTGGCTTTTTTGCTGGCCCGGGAGCAAGCCCTCGACCATAAAGACCACGATGGCAATACGGCCCTCGCCATCGCCGTTGCCAAAGGACATCTGGGTATTGCGCGCCTCTTGCTGGATGTCGGCGCCGAGGCCAACGACACCCTGAAGATCCCAAGCCGCTCGACCCGGGCAAGCCATCGCAGCCTCGAGGTGCTTCTGGGCACCTTAAGCCGTCTGCGCCAGGAGGCCGAGGCACTGCGGGAACCCCTGCTCCCCAACGGACGTGCACCACTGCTGTGTTATGCCGCTTACCGTGGAGATCTGGGCATGGCGCAATTGCTGCTTGAAAGGGGCGCAACCCTGTCAGCCAGTGACAGTGAGGGCTGTAGCGCCCTCTATTTCGCCGTCGCCAATGGCCACTGGCAATTGACAGAATATTTGCTGGCGCAGGGCGCCGATGCCCAGGAATGGTTTAAGGGCGAGTCGCTGCTGCACATCGCCTGTTACCGTGGCCATGGCACGCTCCTCCCCTGCCTGTTGCGCAGTGGGCTATCCCTTGAGGACGGCAACGATGCCGACGGCGATACGCCGCTGCATTTGGCCGCCCGTATGGGCGCCATGCACGACGAGGACCTGTGCTCGCAGTTAATTGCCGCCGGCTGTGCGCTCGACAGCCAAAATCAGCGCGGACAAACACCGCTGATGAGTGCCATCCTCATGCTCAGCCACAAGAGCGCGGCCGTATTGCTCGAGGCGGGTGCCAGTGCCGGGGTGCTGGATAAAAAAGGCAAGAGCGCTTTTGACTATTTTCGCGCCCTGGGTATCCCGGCGCCCGGACTCGACCTTGGCGCCCTCAAACCGGGGGGCTTTTGGTATCGGCTACACAAGCTCACCCTGGGACTGGGCCGTGTCACTGTCTGGTATTTACTGCCCTCGGCTCTGGCGCTTGGGCTGGTTTGGTACCTTGCTCCAGCCTGGCTAGCGGCTCTGGGTATGGGCATATCGATATGGTGGTTGCTGGCACTGCTCATCGGCGTTAAGCAGCGACGGGACACACAGGAGCCGCTGCCGCAGCTCCTCACGCCTTTGGGTAATTTCAGTCGGGCGGAAGATGAGATGCGTTATATGGCCAGCTGGGATGATAACGACATGGATATCCCGCTGACACAGCCCCGGCTGAGAGCATAAAACCAGCCCATAAAAAAACGCCGCGTTAGCGGCGTTTTTAGTGACAGGAATTTATCACTCAGCTGCTGACTGCTGTTTTTCCAACATGCTGGCCAGCCCGCGGCACACCAGAGTTTCCATATCATCGACTCTGTGAACCTGACAATTGGCCATGGGCGCACCCAAGGCCATATCCCTGAGGGCGCCGATACAACCTTTGTAAAAATCGGCACTGTGCATCATGCTGCCAGCCAGGTATATGCGATTGGGATTGAAAAGGTTAACCACCCACGCCAACCCCATGCCCAGATGACGTCCCGCCTGAGCCAAGTCGTCCCCCACTACCTGTTTACGACCACGCAGTGCTTCAGCAGATGCCAATTGCTCCAGACTGAACTCACCGCCCTCAGTCATGATACGGCAGTGACCCAGCTCACCGGCAAAGCCGCTGGCACCGCTGAACACCTGGCCATTCATGGCAATCGCCATACCCAGACCCGCACCACACATCACCAGCACTTCGCAATCGTGGCGAGGCTCGGCAATGGCCTGGATACCCGCGTCCATATCGTTGGCGATAAAGGCGAGTTCACCACTGCACTGGATTTGAGCAGGGTGCAGCCCCGTCAGTCCCGGCAGCGATTTGCAGGTAACCAAACGGTTATCCCGTACCAGGCCTGGGACGGCCATGGCCAGGCGGTAATGTTCCAGCGCAAAGTCCTGTTCAAAGGCCTGGATCTGCTCGTTTAAATCCCGGATAGAGAAACCATCACCGGTGGGGAATTTATATTGTTCTGTATGACCTTCGTGCCTGAGTTCAAACAGGCCGTTGGTTCCCCCCACATCAAGTGTCAATGTTTGCATCATTTACTCCACTGATACGCCCTGCTCTGACCCCGAGCAGGGATGGCGAAGTTTATCACAGTGTCACCGACTGGTAATTGAATAAATCAATTGTTATCAGCTTGTAACACCCTGCTTTTACTCAACTTCCACCATGCCAGCAGCATAAGCTGCACCCCGATAAAGGGTAAACAGGCCACCAGCAAAACCTGCCAACCAAGGCCGGTAAGTAAAGCACCTGCCCCAAGCGACGCCATGGCCTGAAAACCAAATACCGCAAAATCATTGAAGGTCTGTATCCTGAACCGCTCTGCACCACGATAGCAGGAGGGCAGGAGCGATGTCCCAGCCACAAACAGGAAGTTCCAACCTACCCCCAACAACACCAGCGCAGTCCAGTAATTCAGCAGATCGCTACCGGACAATGCCAGAATGATGGTTGCCCCATATGCCCCAAGGCCTGCCATCATCATGGCCCCCTGGCCGAAACGGGCTACCAGGGCACCGCTGACAAAAGACGGCAAATACATGGCAATGATATGGCTCTGAATGACCCACTTGGTGTCGGCCAGCGAGTGATGCTCCATATGATGCATGTGCAGCGGTGTGGCCGTCATGATCAGGCTCATCATGCCGTAGCCGATGGCCGCGCCGCCAATGGCCACCCAGAGTCGACTCTGGGACAGGAGTTCACCGAGGGGACGCTCAGTCTCAGACACCGCAGGACCGGCATCGCCTTGCCATTGGGACTCATTGCTGTATCCCAGCAGTACCAAACCACCACACAGGGCGATGGCCGACAGCAGCAAAAAAGCGCCGGCGTAACTGTTATCAATCAAATCACTGCCTATGACCGCCAGCTCAGGGCCAAGCAAAGCGGCGACCAGTCCACCAAGAAGCACCCGGGAAGCAGCCCTTGGCGCCTTGACAGGATCAACGGCCTCCATCGCAGCAAAGCGATACTGCTGCACCACGGCGCCGGCAGCCCCCAGGAGCAGCGCACCTACACAGAAAGTCACAAAGTCGTTCTGATATACCCCGAGGGCAGCGGTTAAACCCGCCAGAGTGCCCAACAAGCTACCCAGCAGGAACACCCTGCGTCTGCCGTATTTGCGGCCAAGCAGACCCACGGGCACCACGGCGGTGGCAAGGCCGAGGATCATTACGGCGATAGGCGCCGTGGCAAGCTGCGCTGTGGGCGCTATTTTTGCGCCCACCAAACCGCCCAGCAGCACCATGATGGGGGTGGCGCTCATGGACAGGGCCTGGGCCAACGTCAACAACCACACATTGCGCGGCCATCCCTGTAATTTCCCCATCAATGCCAGGGGTGTAGTGCGAAACCAAGCCGAAAACGCCATGAAATATATGCCAAAATTAAGACCGTAAAAATGGACTTACGAATATCCCCTGCTGTCGGCCCGGCGTCAAGGTATACACCCTGAGACGGTTACAGGAACAGGATTACGGTTTCTTCTGCCAAAGCCTACCCGCTTGCTCAAAGCATTTTCATCATACCTTGCCTTGCGACTGCCAGTTGGGGTTGCGATAATCGGCGGATATCCATAAGCCACGGGACAGTACCCGGGCAAATTACCGGTGCTCAAGCACAAGTACGCAAACATCAGTACCCACTCACAAGCAAAACGTCAGGAAAAGGTTACCCATGTCAGCAGTCGCCAGCAGTGAAATCTCCAAGCGCCTCGATGCCATTCGCGTTGAAATGGCCGCAAGTAAACTCGATGCCTTCATCATCCCCCGCGCCGACGAATATCTTGGGGAATACGTGCCTGAGCATAATGAGCGTCTTCATTGGGCCACCGGCTTTACTGGCTCTGCCGGTATGGCGATTGTGATGAAAGAGACCGCCGCCATCTTCGTCGACGGCCGCTACACTGTGCAGGTACGCGATCAGGTAGACGAACGCCTTTACGCCTATGAGAGCCTGACCGATACGCCCCAGCCTCAGTATCTTGCGGAAACCCTGAGCGAAGGCGCCCGGGTTGGATTCGATGCCCGTATGCATACCCTGGCCTGGTTTGAACAGGCCAAGGCCGTGCTGGATAAGGCCGGTATAGAGCTCGTTGCCGTGAGCGAAAACCCCATTGATAAGCACTGGCACGATCGCCCCGTGCCGGAAATAAAACCCCTGCACCTCTTCAGTGATGCCGATGCGGGCAAGACCAGCGCCCAAAAACGTGCCGAAACCGGCCTTTTGGTGAAGAAAGCCGGTGGCGATGTCGCGCTTATTACCGCGCTTGATTCCTTCTGCTGGCTGCTCAATATCCGCGGCTTTGATGTGCCCAGATTGCCTGTGGTGCTGGGCTGTGCCCTGCTGTGGCAGGATGGCCGTATGCAGCTCTTTGTGGATACCGCCAAAGTTCCTGAGGGATTCGCCGCCCATGTGGGCGAAGGCGTGAGTGTGCACGCTGAATCTGAACTCGAGCTCGCCCTTAAGGAGCTCACTGGCAAGAAGCTACTGGCCGACCCCAACAGTGCCAATGCAGCAAGCCAGCTCACTGCCCGTAACGCCGGTGCCAAACTCGTTGCGGCCATGGACGTGGTCGCCCTGCCAAAGGCAGCCAAAAATGATTCTGAGCTTAAAGGCATGCGCGAATGCCATGTGCGCGACGGCGTGGCCGTGAGTCGTTTCCTTGCCTGGCTCGACAATGAAGTGGCTTCGGGCCGCCTGTACGATGAAGCCCAGCTGGCCGATAAGCTTGAGAGCTTCCGTCTGGAAGACCCTCGCTACCGTGAGCCAAGCTTTGACACTATTTCTGCCGCCGGTGCCAATGCCGCCATGTGCCATTACAACCACAATAATGGCACTCCGGCAAAACTGACCATGAACAGCATCTATCTGGTGGACTCGGGCGCCCAATATCTGGATGGCACCACAGATGTCACCCGCACCCTGGCTATCGGTGAAGTCACCGACGAGCAAAAGAAAATGGTTACCCTGGTACTCAAGGGCCATATTGCACTGGACTGCGCCCGTTTCCCCAAAGGCACCACAGGCCAGCAGCTGGATGCCTTCGCCCGCCAGTACCTGTGGCAACATGGCTTTGACTATGACCACGGTACAGGCCACGGAGTTGGCCACTTCCTGAGTGTACATGAAGGACCGCAACGCATCGCCAAAAACAGCAATGCAGTGGCACTGCTGCCCGGTATGGTGGTATCCAACGAGCCCGGCTACTACCGCGCCAATGGCTTTGGTATTCGCATCGAAAACCTGATTGTGGTGCGCCACTGCGAGGCGCTGAAAGGCGCCGAGCGCGAAACCTATGAGTTTGAAGCCCTCACCCTTATCCCCATCGATACCCGTCTTATCGACAAGGCGCTGCTGACAGAGGCCGAGGTGAATTGGCTCAACCGTTACCACAGCAAGGTATACAGCACCCTGTCACCACTGATGTCCGGTGACGAGCTGACCTGGCTGACCAAGGCCACCCAAGCTATCTGATAAAAAGCGCCTGCGGGCGCTTTTTTATTACCCCAAAACTCCGGAAAACAACCAGAAGCGCAAATCCACCAAAACAGAGGAGCCCTATGTTCGCCGTTATTTTCAAAGCCACTGTCAGCAAACTCGATAACCAATACAGCGCCATGGCCGCCGAACTCAGAAAGCTCGCCTTTGAGAAATACAATTGCCGGGATTTTATTGCCGTCACAGAAGGAGAGCAGGAAATCGCCATCTCCTACTGGGACAGCGAAGCCGATATCATCGCCTGGAAGCAGGACGCGCTGCACAGGGTCGCCCAGCAAACAGGTGCCGAACGCTGGTATCAGAATTATCAGGTAGAAGTGCTGGAGCTCAAGCGCAGTTACCGTGCTGGCTGAATCACCACTCATCAATCGCCAAATGTAGCCGTATTTTGACAAGGAACTCCCCATGCTGACGCTGTACATTGCCAATAAAAACTACTCCTCCTGGTCGCTGCGCCCCTGGCTGCTGTTGACCGAACTGGGTATCCCCTTCGAAGAAAAGCTGCAGCCCTTTGGCGACAGCGACTTCAAACATTTCTCCCCCACAGCCAAGGTGCCCTGTTTGCTGGACGAAGGCGAGCCCGTGTGGGATTCACTGGCGATTATCGAGTATCTGGCCGAAAGCTACCCAGGCGTCTGGCCCGAGAACAAACAGGCACGGGCTTATGCGCGCTGCGCCGCTGCCGAGATGCACTCAGGATTCGGCACTATTCGCTCTATCTGCACCATGAACTGTGGCATCAGGGTTAAGCTGCACGCGGTGGAGGAAGCCCTCGAGCGAGAGTGGGCCCGTATTGATGAGCTGTGGCAACAGGGACTTACCCGCTTCGGCGGCCCCTTCCTCGGCGGTCAGCACTTCAGTGCAGTGGATGCCTTTTTCGCCCCTATTGCCTTTAGGGTACAGACTTATGCGCCCAAGCTGTCGAAGGCCTCTGACGCTTATGTCGCTGCCCTGCTCGACTTGCCGGGCATGCAGAGCTGGTATCAGTCGGCACTGGCCGAACCCTGGCGTGATGAGGCCCATGAGCAGGAGGCCCGCGAGGCGGGAGAAATCGTGTCTGATTTTCGTCTGGGCCAATGACGAAATGGCGCCGGGCTGACGACAGGCCTATGCCGGCACTGAGTAGCCATGACCATCTCAGCATGAATGCAAAAGGCCCGGTTTAACCGGGCCTTTTACTTATCGCTTTTGCTTATGGAAGCCAGGACGTTTGTTAAAAGAGTCCCAGTGACATCAACTGATACTCGCCGCCATCTTTTGCGGTAAAGCGACGCTCGTTGCGCTGACGGCAATCATCATCGCAGGGAGCCGAGTGCAGCAGGCTCAACCAGTTGCGGCATTGGCTGATGGCTTCTGTGGCACAGCCTTCGCTTTCTCTCAGGCAAAAGCCGGGGGACTCAACCTGAATGTCCTCGATATGGGCCGGATTGGCACTGCCCATGCGGCCATTCTTATCCAGGGTTAACTCCACATGAATATCACCTGACTTGAGCAGGATGGCACAGGGCTCTTCCTTGTGACCGCTCAGGGCTACAAACTGGGAAGAGGTTTCCAGCCCACTGTGGCTGCCGTCTTCAAAGAAGGCCAGCAGGTGCTGGTAGTAAACCACATAGCTTTTCACCATCTTATGACTGCCCCGCGCCAGCGGAAAGCGGCGGTCAAGAAATTCGGTCGCACTCTCGAGACTGACTCCCCGTTTGGCACCATTCACCACTGCGGCAATGGCTTCCCCGATGAAGTGATGCAGTTGTTGCTGATTTTGGGTATTCATCATGGTCATGTTCATTGCCTTGTCCTCGGTCACTTAGCTTCTTTTGGGTTTTGCCACGAAATCCTGCCGGTGGGGTGCGTCGTGCAGTCGGTGAATTTCGCTTGATTTTTAGTCTATGTTATTTTTTACTACAATTTCACAATAAAAATTTTACAGTGTGAATTTTACAAAATGACCAGTGAAAAAAGCCTGATGCGCCAATCCCATTTTCTGGGCACCAAAATCAGAAACTTACGGAAACGCAATCACTTAACCATGGAAGATCTGTCTTCACGCTGTGTACGTGTGGATCCCGGTTCGGCGCCCTCCGTATCTTACCTGTCGATGATTGAGCGGGGAAAACGGGTGCCCAGTGCCGCCATGCTGGAGGTGATTGCCAAGGTATTTGAGAAATCACCGGACTGGTTTTTGGACGATGCGCCCGAAGAAGACGCCATCACCCCGGACAAGGGACGCCGGGGTGGCATCAGCGGCATGGCGCTGGAGCCGGGCTTTTTGTTTTCCAAAGATATTTTGCAGATTGCCATTCCCGAAATGCTGTCGCAGACCGGGATCAGCGGCCGCCAGTTTGCCCATTTGCTGATCCGCGCCCATCAGGAGCATCATCAAAATCATTTCCCCGATCTGGAACGTGCCGCAGAAGAAGTTGGTGATAAGCGGCTGAATCTCAGTGGCGACGATCTGACGGCCATCTGCAAACAGATGGGCATGAAAATTCGCTTCTTCAAAGAGCCACCTCAGGATCAGGTTGACGCTAACGGCGTGTCCACCCATCAACTGGTCACCTCATTTTTCGAGCCACCCTCCACCATCTTTATCAATGAAGCCCTGAAGAAAAATCCCGAGCGGCTCAAATACGATTTGGCGGTACACATAGGCCACTGCGTGCTGCACAACAAGGACGGCCTGAAGAATGTACTGGCAGTGGGACGTGGTATAGGCACAGGTGAGCAGGATGCCGATATATCCTCCACCGTGAATGCCCAGGATATCTTAAGTGCCTGGCGCGACTTTGAATCCAGCTTTTTTGCCGGCGCCCTGCTTTGTCCCAAGGTGCCTTTCCGACAGCTATTGGAGCGGGGGGGCTATGAAATTGATACCCATAAAAAAATCGGCGTGTCTGCCTCGGTGGCCATGCGCCGTATGACTGTGGTCTCTCCCTATCCCCACTGGCATTACTTCGATGCTTATGCGCCGGGCAAGCTCAAGGCGGTATATCGGGGTAACGGCATTCCCCTGCCCTGGGGCAACATGCGTCAGGTGCCGGACCCCTGCCAGCACTGGGCAGTATTTCGCATGATAAGCGAGCCATCCGATGGCAGCTCGGCGCAAATTTCCATTCTGGATGTGGGCGGCAGCCCACGGATTTACTGCTGTGAATCCACCAAGGTGGTGGATTTGGCCGGAAACCACCATGTGCTCTGCGCAGGGATAGATTTGAACCCCGCCATCGATGCCCAGGGCACCGATGCCTTAAGTCTCGCCGAGGCACTCAAAAGCCACTGTGTAGCATCAGGTGGTCAGGGGGAAATTCCCACTGCCATAAAACGCCAGCTGATGAGCATTGCCCGGATTCTCAATATCAATTGGGTGGAGCGCGGTATCGACAAGGGTGCCAGATTGATTTGCTCCCGGGGCAATGTGTGCCCACGCAAACCCAGCTGCTATGGGGGTTGCAAGGGGTAAGTGTTTTGCCTTCGCAGACGGTGAATCTGCTTTGCCATAAGCTGGCACACCAATAAAAAAGGCCGCCTCCCGGGAGATGTGGGAAGCGGCCTTGCCTTCAGGCAATCACCGGGGTATCGCTCACCTTAGAACTTCAGCTCGGCACCCAGGTAGTAGTAACGGCCTACACCACCGCCGTAAAGGCTGTTGTAGTTACCGCTGCCACCAATCACGAATGGGCCTTTTTCATCAAACAGGTTGTTGATGCCACCTGACAGACGAACCTGGGTATCCTGTCCCACATCGAAGCTGTAAGACGCCGACAAGTTGTGGGTTGTCACGGAAGGCAGCTCATTGCCCCAGAGCGGCTCTGGGTTCTCAACACAGCTGGCACTGCCGGAAGCACAGTTTTCAGCATTGGCCGCGATGTCCTTTTCCCAATCTTCATGGGCAGACTGGCTACGACGCACACTGCTCTTGTACTTGACGCTCCAGCGAATGCGCAGGTCTTCCAGATGCCAGCTCAGGGATGCGGAGGCCTTGTCTTCGAAGATACCCGAAGACAGCAGTCCTACGTAGCTGTCGGTAAACTGGCCATCGGGGCCGGTTGCCGTAATGCTGTAATCGAGCACATGACTCCAGTCGAGCTTCAGTTTCAGCGAGCCCAAACCATCCAGATCGTAGCGGTAATCCAACGCCAGATCGTAACCACTGGTATTGGTTTCATCTGCGTTGATAACCCGCTGCTGCACTTCGATTATTTGGCCTTCACCGTCGCGTTTCACGTCGTTACAGAAGGGGTTGTCACCCCCATAGGGCAAGGACGAGGCATAACAGAAGCCGATGATGTCTTCATTGCCCAGACTGGTCATGGCATCTTCAATTGAGATGTCATAGTAGTCGATGGCAACACGCAGCCCGTCGATGAAAGAAGGAGCCATTGAGACACCCACGGTGAAGGTCTCAGCCGACTCTTCCTGCAGTTCAGGATTACCTACGTTGGGTGAATAACCATTGTTTTCGTCGTTAAACACACCATCGGCGGCAATGGCTGCGGCAATACCCGGCTCAAGGCGGCAGTTGTCATGGCCAGGACCGGTGGAAGTGGCCGTCACACCATCACAAATATCATCGAAGCCGTCGTAATCACCCCGTGGAGGCGACAGGAGTTCGGTAATGGTGGGGGCACGCTGGGCCGTTGCCCAGTTGGCGCGGATCATATATCCCTCGGCGGGCTCATACACGATACCGGCCTTATAGCTCTTCATCAGATCTGTAGTAGACCAGCTGTAATCTGCCACCCTCAGCGACAGATCCATCGACAGATTACGTACCCCAGTCATGTCACGCAGCAGCGGCAGGGACACTTCCCCGAAGGCTTCATAGACATCAACATCGCCTTCAAAGGTGGGGACATAGTTGAAGGTTACACCACCGTTCGGCACGTTGGTGTCAACGCTTTGGGTGTCGCGGCGATACTCAAAACCAAAGGCGGATGCCACCGGGCCGGCTGGCAGCTCAAATAAATCGCCAGTGACATAACCCAGCACGTTGGTCATGCTGATATCTGTGGTAATGGTTGGGTTGGCGCGGATATAGTCAGCAGCGTCGGCACTGATGGAGCCTTCACCGAACAGGTTTACGGGCACACAACCTTCGGCGCGGGCATCGGCATCGATACACTGAATAGTGCCATCGGCGAGTTTCTCTGCCTGCAAGGCATCGCGCAGCTTCAGCACATCGATTTCGTTCTGGCGATTTTGCTCCTGCTTGAACTTGCCGTAGCCCACCGACAAATCCCATTCCCAGTTATCCCACACAAAACCCCTGAGGCCAGCCCAGCTGCGATAGGTGGTGCGGGTGTTTTCGTTAACGATGGCGCCCACTTCGGCGAAGTTTCTGTCCCAGGTGATACCACGGGAACTGGCGCCGTCAAAAATTTCCTGAGGAACGAAGGGGTTGTTTTTCGGAATACGGCCCACGTACTCTTCAACAAACTCGCCGGTGGCTGGGTTACGGACCAGTGCAAATTCATTCTCATCAGAGCTTTCTGGCGACTTGGGGTTTTCAGAGTGGTTGCGGCTATATTGCAGCTGGAAATAGGCCTGCACACCGGAATCGAAGTCATACTCGGTTTTCACTGCTGCGGCGACCGTGTCTTCAGGCACTTTCAGCCAGTCATATTGTGCAAAATGGATACCGTACTTTTCTTCGTGCCAGTCATCACGGAGGGTCTGGCCGTCATACCAAAAGCCGGCGTTCGGGCGCAGACTGCTGGCTTCGTTGAATACGCCGCCGGGAATAGAGTCGTTAAGATCACGCCAATCTGCCTGGGTGATATCCCGCATGCACTGGGCATTGGTTTTCAGCGCGGTATCGTATGTGTCGGTCAGCATGGTATTGCACATACGCTTGTCATCGTAAGACCAGGATTCCTGCTGTTGGGCACGGTTTCTGTCCCAGTAGTCCAGGCCGAACTCCTTGGTGTAAGAAGCGGCCATAAACAGATAACCCTTACCATCGGCGTACAGGGTGCCGAAGTCGCCATCGACACTCATCTCTTCACCACCTTTTTCGGTGGTACCGCCGCGGACGTTGAACTTGGCACCCTGTTGATCTTGCTGGGTGATAATGTTGACCACACCGGCCACAGCGTCAGAACCGTAGGTCGCCGACGCACCACCGGTGATAATTTCCACCTTGTCGACAAAGGTACTGGGAATGGTGGAAAGGCTTACGTAGTTGCCTGAATAGCTGTTTGACACCACGCGGCGGCCATCGATCAGCGTCAGGGTACGGTTAGTGCCCAGATTACGCAGGTCAATGGTGGACAGACCCGTGTTTTGTACACTGGATTGGGAGTTGGCGTTGCTGACGCCCTCTGCTACCTGTGGCAGTTCATCCACCAGAATGGCCGCCAGGGAGCCAATACCAGCATCTTCGATGGCGCCCTTGTCCAGAGTTGCCAGGGGTGTGGCAACGGAAAAACTGTCACGCTTGATGCGTGAGCCAGTGACGGAAATTTTTTCAATGGTTTGCTGCTCGGTTTCAGCGCTTTGCTGGGGCTGATTTCCTTTAACCTGGGAAACCTCAACCTCGTCGGCCGCCACTGCTGTCATGGACACGCCGCCCAAGACCGCAGCCTGAATGGCCAATGTCAGAATGGTCTTTTTCATGCTTCTCACCCTTCCCTGCATTGTTGCAGTGTTTTGCTGAACTTTTTATAACGCGCAAAGACTCTGGTCTGTTGCCAAAGCCCCCTCCCTTTCCGCAATCTTTATTAACCTTGTTAACAAAGCACTAACGGCAATTGAGGTTTTACGGTGCCTGTAGAGTCCGGGCAATTCAGCGGGTGTCGTTTCTATCCCCCTTTTATCTCTATTTAAAATCTATTTAAATATTTTCAATTGGTTAAGAGCAAATTCAGCCGCATCGTATGGGTATTGATTGAGGAGATAGAGATTAAATAGAGGCGGCATTTTGATGGCTGCCAGCAAGGCCAGGCCAACAAAAAAGCCACCTGAGGTGGCCTTTCCGGAAGGGGGATACGTTAACCCAGAGCGTATCGGGCGATGGTTTTTTGAATGCCAACGACATCGGTGCCGCGCTTGAGTTCTTTTACCAGCGGCTCGTGTTGCCCCGAGATCCACAGCTTCAGCTCAGCATCCATATCGAAGGTGCCTGCCGTTTCCACCTGAAAATGCACTATCGCCTTGTAGGGAATGGAATGATAACTCACTTTCTTGCCCGTGACGCCTTGCTTATCGATTAATATCAATCGCTTGCTGGTAAAGACAAACAGGTCACGCACCATTTTATAGGCCAGTTGCAACTCTTCGTTGTCACCCAGAATAGGCGACAACTCGGCCGCTAACTTGCCCAAATCCACTTCACTGGCATTGCCCATCAGGGCATCCAAAAATCCCATTATTACCTTCTCCTGCTGTGTTACCGGTTTGTGCTCATCCAAGACTATCGCATCGGCCAATTGCCTTAAATAAAAAGTGCACAGAGAAAAGCGGCGAAATAGAAACGGCGACCCTGGGTCGCCGTTTTTGATGGTACTGGGGCTTAGCCTACTACCAGCATTTCACACTTGTGGCAGTCAAACACCAGCTTGAATTCCTTGCCACCCAGTTCCATCTGCAGCGGGTCTGCCTTGATGCCCGGCACTTCCTTGGGACACATGTTGTAGCTGTAGCGGATGCAGTGTTTGGTGATCATCAGGGGCGCATCACCTTTTACCGGACGCACCTCATAGGCATCACGGATTGAAACCACACCGTGGCGGGTGTAGAAGTCTTTGGCCTTCTGGTTGGCGACGTTACTGAGGTAAGTCATGCTGCGCTGGGGATAGCGCACGCTGTCATCACGCTCCCAGGGCGTTGGGCGCTGGTAGCCCTGAATACGGGCCTGACCAAGCGCCTCCACCGCATCGCGGCGCAGATTATTAATGACAGACGCAGGCGCAAACACGGCAGCAGCATCACCCAGTTCAATCTCACCAAGGCAAAAGTCAGTGTTTCCTAACTTGCCCAGATTCTTTTTCAGCCCTTCACAGTTGCGGTCAATATCCTTGGCCTGCTGCTTATCAAAGTCAGCGGTCACTGTCACTGAATGGCCATGGTTATCAAAGGCGGTCAATGCCAGCCCCTGCTCCCGCTCGGCCAGGGCAAAGTTTACCGTCACCAAACGCTCGGCCGACTCTTTAGCCAGCAGCATCTCAAACGCCTGATCGTGGTTACGGTATAGGGTGACACCTACCCGCAGATCTTCCGGCACTGTCTTGAGATAGAGCACATTGCCTTCGGCGCGGTTCACCCTGAATCCGGTGAGTTTGTCATCTGACAAACGGGCTTTTTCATAGTTTTTGGCAAAAAAGCCCAGACCATCACCGTTATTGAATTCGGCATTGGAGTCTACCACTATGTGGTCTTTGGCGATTTTGCTGACCTTACCCACATCAATCCCGAGGTATTTTGGGGTACGGAAGTCGGCAATGCCCGGCTTACGGTCATGCACGAAATAATCTGTCTTGCCGCGGTTGAAGCTCTTGTCCGGATCAGGCACAAAGCTGTAGCTACAGCGGCCATGGGACGAAGGCTCAAACTCGGGGCGGCGGGCCATGATGGCATCGAGCTGCTGACGATAGTGGGCAGTCACGTTTTTTACGTAACTCAAGTCCTTCAGACGCCCCTCAATCTTGAAAGAGCGAATACCGGCATCAATCAGGGCTTCGAGGTTTTCCGTCTGGTTGTTGTCTTTGAGCGACAACATGTGCTCGTTGGTGGCAATCACCTCACCCTTGCGGGTACTGAGGTTCCCCGGCATACGACACTGTTGTGAGCACTCACCCCGATTGGCACTGCGGTTATCTGTATAGGCTTCACTGATATAGCACTGGCCGCTGAACGCCACACACAGGGCGCCATGGATAAAAAACTCAAGTCGCATCTTGGTTTCAGCCGCCACGGCGCGAATTTGAGTCAGGCTCAGCTCACGTGCCAGCACCGCCTGAGAAAAACCGACGTGCTCCAAAAAAGCCACCTTTTCCGGCACCCGGTTATCCATCTGGGTACTGGCGTGCAGCGCTATCGGCGGCAGATCAAGTTCCAGCAGACCAATATCCTGCACGATAATGGCATCGGCACCGGCCTCGTACACTTCCCAAATCAGTTTGCGGGCGTCTTCCAGCTCTGAGTCAAACAAGATGGTGTTAACGGTAACAAACACCTGGGCATGGTAACGGTGGGCAAATTCACACAGACGGGCAATGTCGGCAATGCTGTTACCGGCGGTGTGGCGAGCGCCAAAGGCGGGGGCACCTATGTAAACTGCATCGGCGCCATGACGAATGGCTTCGATTCCGTAATCGGCGTTTTTGGCGGGAGCCAGCAACTCCAGCTTATTATCGGCAAGCTTAACCGGCTCTGGGGTCACCAGGGCCTGGGGTTTGCCGGGAATAAAAATCTCAACGCCTTCTGTACTCATGAATCAAACTCGTCTGCTGGCCTGACTGAATGGCCCGGTAGAAAAATCGGACGCAGAGTATAGCAGAGCCAGTCTTTCAGGAAAGACTTATGCGCTGGCGTTTAAAAAATAATCAGCCCACTATCTGGTTGGAAGAACCGTAAAACACCGCCAGCCATACGCTGGGAATGGCAGGGTCGGTCGCTTCGACTCGGTGGCGTACATGGGCAGGGATGTTGATGTAATCGCCGGGAACCATGGCAAGACTAGTGCCATCTTCATAGGCCAGCACCGCACTGCCGCTGAGCAGCACGACCCATTCATGCTCGTCCTGATCGTACCATTGGCCCGCCGCTGTACTGTGCCCCAGAGAGACGATGCGCTCGATGCGGCAATCTGAAGACTTAATCAGGGTTTCGAAGACTTCCTCACAGAGATTTTCTGGAAGCTCGGAAAGAAGGTTCGCCATAGTCAGCTATGCTCCTGCATTTGGGGTAAATCGCTTTGTGGGGGCTGTCATCCTCCGTCGCCAGAGAGCCCCCTGTGCAGATATCTCATGCTTTCTGGGATAGCCTGCTTTTTGCACTCATTCTGCTGCAACGTCTGAGGATTTTTTGTGGGATTGAATCTATCACGGCCTCGCAGGCGGCTCAATTGTGAACCCAAAGTCCCCCTCACTCGCTGACGACTGGGTGTTACCGGAACCCTGCGCAATCTGAGCCATGATAGAAAAGCGACCCGAATGGGTCGCTTTATTCAGGCTTAAAAACGCCTCTTATCAGCCGCTGGACTTCTGAAAGTCGCCGTAGGCCCGATAGGGTATCTTGAAAAAGATGATGTAAAACACAGGCACAATCAGCAAGGTCAGCACTGTCGCCACACCAAGGCCGAACATGACCACCGCCGCCATGGACTCAAAGAAGGCATCGGTGATAAGCGGCAACATCCCCAAAATGGTCGTGACAGCCGCCATACATACGGGCCTGACGCGGCTAACCGTAGACTCAAACACCGCCTGGAAGGGCTCCTTACCCTCATTGATTTCCAGATTGATTTGGTCAAGCAGCACTATGCCGTTCTTAAGCAGCATTCCCGACAGACTGAGCATCCCCAGCAACGCCATAAAGCTGAAGGGTTTATCGAGTACCAACAATCCCAGGGTAATACCGATAATGGCCAGCGGGACACAGGCCCAGATCACCAGCGGCTTACGCACCGAGTTAAACAGGAATACCGTTACCAAAAACATAAACAGGAAACCCATCGGCAAAATGGCAAACAGCGACTCCTGGGCATCCTGTGATGACTCAAACTCGCCTCCCCACACAAGTTCATATCCGGGCGGCATGCTGATGGCTTCCACCTGTGGTCGAACTTTGGCAAACAGCTCAGCAGGCAGCAGGTCGTACTCAAAATCGGCATCGGCGAAGACTGTCAGTGTGCGCTTGCGATCCCGGCGCTGAATGATGGGGTCTTCGAACTTCACCTCGAATCCATCGACTACCTGCTGCAGAGGCACAAGTGTGTTCAGCACAGGACTCCAGATCCGGATGCTTTCCATCGATTCGATATCGACCCGCTCATCATCCGGCAACCGACCCACGATAGACAGTAGATTAGTGCCTTCGCGATAAACCCCTATCTGCAATCCGGCAAAGGAAAACTTGAGCGCCTTGTCCACTTCACTTTTCACAATGCCCAAACGTCTGGCCTGGGTTTCATTAAACCTGGGCGCTATGTATTTCACCCGTTCGCGCCAATCGTGGCGCACATTCACTGTGCCCGGTGTGGCCGCAAATACCGCCTGCACCTCTGCCCCGAGGGTTCTTAGCACATCAGGATCCGGTCCTGAGATCCGGGCCTCAATCTTGGCATCGGTGGAGGGTCCCACTTCCAGCCGTTTAAACTTGAGTTGGGTTTGCGGAAAGCCCGCCTCCATTTCGCGGCGGAACTGGGTCATCACCCCTTCGAGTGTCTCGAACGCGCTGGTGCGAATGGCTATCTGGCCGTAAGAGGCATAATTCTTTTCCGGGGCATAAGTCAGCATAAATCGGGGGAATCCCTTGCCAACGGTGGACGCCACAAATTCCACATCCGCCAGCTGCGCAGCCTTATCTTCCATGGCAGTTACTATCCGCTGGGTTTCGCGGATATCAGTCCCTTCAGGCAGCCACACATCCACCAAAAATATGGGGGTGGTTGAGGGTGGGAAAAATGATTGTTTCACGTAACCAAACCCGACCACAGACGCCACAAACGCCAGCACTACCGCAATCACGCTGATAAAGCGATAGCGCATGCACACATCCAGTGCGACTTTATAAAGGGTAAAGAAGGCGCCGCCATAAGGGTCTTTGGTTTGACCTTCAAGCTGTTCCTCCCCTTTATCACCAAAAAAGAGACTGGCAAAAAAAGGCGTGATGGTGATGGCGGTGATCCAGGAAAGGAAAAGGGAAAACAGCAGCACCCAAAACAGCGAGCCGGCAAACTCGCCGGTGGAGTCCGGTGACAAACCAATGGGCGCAAAGGCGGTGATGGCAATGACTGTAGCCCCAAGCAGTGGCCACATGGTTTGCTTTACAATGGCATCGGATGCTTCCAAGGTGGTTTTTCCCTGCTGGCGGCCAATCAAAATCCCTTCCACCACCACAATGGCGTTATCCACCAGCATCCCTAACGCAATAATGAGCGCTCCCAGGGAAATACGCTGCAGTTCAATCTCAGCCTGCAGCATCAACACAAAGGTGCCCAAACAGGTTAAAAACAGGATAAGGCCTATCAGGATGCCGCTTTTTACGCCCATAAAGAACAGCAGCACGCCTATCACAATCACGACAGCGGCTATCAGATTCCAAACAAAGCTGCCGACAGAATTGTCCACTTCCACCGGCTGGTTATACATGGTCTCAATTTTGATGCCCGCAGGGCGGGCCGAGTCGATTTGAGCCAATTTATCATCAACTGCCTTACCTACAGCCACCACGTTGACGCCGGATGAAAATGAGATCCCCAGATTGATAGCACGCTCGCGGTTGTAACTGAGCACATTGGTGGGGATTTCCTGATAACCGCGGCGCACGGTAGCCACATCTTTCAAATAGATAAGCTTATCGCCCTGGGTGCCGGGGATAATGAGTTCCTGCAACTCCTCCACCGAGCGAGAGCTTCCGCTGGTGCGAATTTTGAGGTTGTCGCCAGAGACCTGAATATTGCCTGCATCTGACACCATATTCTGTGAATTGAGCAAGTTGGCAATCAGGTTGGGGTCCAGGTTGGAGCTGGCAGCTTTGTTCACTGACATTTCTACAAAAATTTGTTCTTTTTGCTCACCGGCCAACGAGACCTTACCGACACCGGGCACCAACTCCAGCTCACGCTTTACATAGTCCACGTAGTCTTTGAGCTCGCGGTAGCTGAAATCTTTACCCGTGATCATCAGCATGATGCCGTACACATCGCCAAAGTCGTCGTTCACCATGGGGTGCTGTGCGCCGGGAGGCAGGCTCGCGGCCATATCATTGACCTTGCGCCTGAGTTCATCCCAAATTTGCGGCAGCTGGTCAGGGCCATAGGTGTTTTTCATGGTCACAGTGATTTGCGATAACCCGGAGGTACTGAGCGACTTAATCTTGTCCACATAGGGCAACGCCTGAATCGCTTTCTCTACCGGATACGTAACCTCTTCTTCAACCTCGGTGGATGTGGCTCCGGGGTAAAGGGTTATCACCACAGCGTCTTTAATGGTAAACGGTGGATCTTCAAGCTGGCCAAGGCCAAGAAAGGCAACACTGCCTCCCAACAAGAGGATCAGGGTAAACATCCAGCTGATGACGGAGTTTTTGACGAAATAGCCTGCTACGCTCATTGTCTGTCCTTATCCCTGAATCAGTTCAACTTGTTGGCCGTCCACGAGGCGTGAAGCCCCTTGAGTCACCACCTGCTGTCCATCGGCGAGGCCATCAACGACTTCAATACTTTGGCCCACAATCACGCCAAGTCGCACAGGCTTGAATTTAACGGTGCCAGTGGCAGAGTCGTAAAGCCACACTCCGGCATCCTGCAAATCAATATCACTGCCGTCTCGCATCACCACGGCACTGATTGGCAACAGATATTCACGTCGGTAGGTATAGGTAGCCTTGCCCAAATCCACAGTGACCTTGGCGGGCATCCCCTCGAGCACCTTAACCCCCTCGGGTAACTCAACCGCGACGGTGGCAACGTAGGTATGGGATTGGGGATCTTTTTCAGTGTTTACTTCCAGCAAGTGGCCAATAAAGCTTTTGTCTGGAAAGGCTTCAAAGGCCACATCAAAGCCCTGTTTTTGTTGACCGGTTTCGGCGCGACGCGACACAGCTATCAGCAGGTCGGGCACCTGCACATCGACTTCGATACGCTCTGTTCTATGGACGCTGAGCACCAGGGTACCGGGCTGAACGTTTTCAAAGGACTTGAGAAATACATCGCCAATCAAACCGTCGAAGGGAGCTTTGAGTTTGGTATATTCCAGCATCAGCTCAGCTTGTCTGGCCTCGGCGCGGGCAACCAGATATTCCGCATTCATCTGATCGTACTCCGCCTGCGCCATCAATTGTTGATCCACCAGGGTTTTGGAGCGTTCGGCCTGCTTGCGGGTCACGTCCAGGCGAGCACGACGATCATTCAGGGCAATTTGAAAGTCGTTTTTTTCAAGCACGGCCAACACATCTCCGGCCTTAACCCTTTGCCCCTTGGTAACCGGAATGCGGGCGATACGGCCTTCAACACGAAATGCCAAGGCGGTGAGATCCTGCGCCCTGGCCACTCCGCTGAATACCCTTGTAACCTGGTTTTCGGTGCTGGGAATGGTGTAAACCGCCACTCTGGCAGGCGTGTGTTCAATATCCGGTGCCTGACGACAGCTCCCCAGCAGCACAATCAGCCCCAGAGGCATCAGTATCATTCTTGTCATGTTCACAGCCCCCGCTCCTTCACCCAGCGCACTGCGCTCTGGCCATCCTTGAGTTCATCTGCGCCTGCCACCACGACAAAGTCGCCGTCATTCAGCCCGGAGACCAGGACGTGGCCCTCGAGAACCACTTCCACCTTTTGCAATAACTGCGACTCAGGCAACCAGCGAAATACCCAGGTCTTATCTCCTTCCTGCACCACAGCACCAGCTGGGATCTCAGGCGGGGGGATTGGGGTTTCGGTAGGCAGGGATACCCGTACCGTTGCAGACATGCCCGGCAAAATGTTGAGCTGCTCAGGCATTGGCAGCGTCAGGATCACTGTGTAACTGCCGGTACTGCTGTCGGCCACTGTGCTCATCTCCTTCAGAGACGCGGCAAACCAGGAGTCCCGGCTGTCAAAACGTACTTCCGGCACCAGTATCTTACCGGTATTGGCCTGATAACTTTGGATCGGGCTTATATACTGTTCAGGCAGCTGAAAATTCACATCAATCAGGTTTTCACTGCGCACACTCAGGACAGGCTCCTGAGCCCGCACATATTCAAACTGGCGTTTGTCGCGCTTGGAAATCACCCCATCATAGGGGGCCAACAGACGGGTGTAGGCAAGTTCTACTTCGGCTTTATCCAGTGCAGCCTTGGCGACATCATGATTACTCTTGGATTTGTCAAAATCGTTGCGCGACACCACCCCTTGTTCCACCAAGCTGAGGTTACGCTCATAGAGTACCTTGGCGAGTGCATACTGGGCTTTGGCCACTGCCAGCTGCTGCTCGTAGAGTGCCGGGTCAAGCTTAGCCAGTAACTGTCCGGCTTTGACCTCTTCGCCGGGGCGCACCAAAATGTCCATGATTTCGCCGCTGACCCGAAATGAAAGCCCTGCGCGCTCAGATGCCCTGACTTCTGCCGGTAGCAATCTTTGATTCATATTATCGGCCAGGGCTATCTGGCTGACCTTAACCGGCCTGGGGGCCTCACCAGCAATGCCCTGCGTGGCTGAGGAGAGCAAAAAGCCCCCCAGCACTGCGGCAATACCTATCCCTGAAAACGGCCTGAGCTTGCTCATGGGAAACTCCTGTAAAGGTGCAACAGCATTAAGTGGTTAACAGTTTGACAACAAAACCAATAAGTTTCCACATAAATGCAAGGGATATGAGCAAATCGGTGTCGCAACACAATCGCTGATTTCAGGCATAAAAAAACGGAGCACCAGGCTCCGTTTCTTCACATCGACACGACTTACTTAACGAAGTCTACACCCAGCTGGATGTCACCCTTGAGGGTGTCCAGCATGGCGTCGCGGGCGTTGGCTTCGAACGCGCTCACCTCGCCATAAGGCAGTACTTTTTCTACGCCGTTTTTGCCCAGCAGCACTGGCTGAGCGAAGAACACAGCGTGCTCGCTGCCGCCGTCAACATAGGCGCACTCAACCACATTGGCTTCGCCCTGCAGACCACGGATAAGAGACATACCGAAACGGAAAGCCGCCTGACCCATAGACAGGGTCGCACTGCCGCCACCGGCCTTGGCTTCAACGACTTCAGTACCGGCGTTCTGGATGCGCTTGGTCAGAGCAGCCACTTCTTCATCGCTGAAGTTTACGCCTTCAATTTGAGACAGCAGAGGCAGAATGGTCACGCCGCTGTGGCCGCCAATCACGTTTACTTTCACGCTGGCTACATCAACGCCCTTAGCTTCGGCAACGAAGGTCTCGGCGCGGATAACGTCCAGAGTGGTTACACCGAACAGACGGTTTTTGTCATAAACACCAGCTTTCTTCAGCACTTCAGCGGCAATGGCCACGGTGGTGTTTACGGGGTTGGTGATGATACCAACCAACGCTTTTGGACAGGTCGCTGCCACTTTTTCAATCAGGTTACGGACGATACCTGCGTTGATGTTGAACAGATCAGAACGATCCATACCTGGCTTACGGGCCACACCGGCAGAAATCAGCACCACATCGGCACCTTCCAGCGCAGGCGTTGGGTCTTCACCGCAAAAACCTTTCACCTCAACGGCAGTTGGGATGTGGCTCAGATCCACGGCAACACCTGGCGTGACAGGGGCAATGTCATACAGAGACAGCTTGGAACCAGCAGGCAGTTGGGTTTTCAGGAGTAGGGCGAGGGCTTGGCCGATACCACCGGCGGCACCAAGAACAGCAACTTTCATAGGTATTCTCCGTTATATCTCGGAATTTGTGAGGTAGATCCTCAAATGATGGCGCCACATTAAAGCATCGTCACACAAATTTCAATTATCCCTTAGTCGCCTGTGGCCAAGGTTTAGCGGCATTTTTCGGTGTGATTGTCAGCAATTTGAAACAGGTGTTTGACCAGCCGTCCGGACGGCCGCCATTATCTGCATTTTTATTCACAAAGAGCGGGGATTTGTTGACTTTTGGCTTTTAAATATGCAAAATACGCTGGATTTTTGAATAACAACAAAGCAGCCCACTATGCAAAAAAATCAGGATGACCTCGTCAAAACCTTCAAAGCGCTGTTAAAGGAAGAGCGCTTCGGTTCCCAGAGCGAGATAGTTAATGCGCTGCAGGCCGAAGGCTTCAGCAATATCAACCAATCCAAAGTCTCCCGCATGCTGAGTAAGTTCGGTGCCGTACGTACCCGAAACGCCAAGCAAGAGATGGTGTACTGCCTGCCGGCCGAACTCGGCGTGCCCACTGCCGGCAGTCCACTGAAGAATCTGGTGCTGGATGTGGATCATAACCAGGCCATGATAGTGGTGCGTACCAGCCCGGGGGCTGCCCAGTTAATAGCCCGTTTACTGGACTCCATCGGCAAACCCGAAGGCATCCTGGGTACCATCGCCGGTGACGATACCATTTTTATCTGTCCATCCAGTATCAAGACCATCGAAGATACGCTGGAAACGGTTAAGTCCCTGTTTAATTACAGCGAGTAACCCAGCACACATTGGGGCAAGTCCATAATGCCTACTGAAAAGCGCCCCTCGGGGCGCTTTTTTTAATCCTGCCCCTGGAGTAAATAATCCAGCGACGGCGCAAAAAACGATGAGCCAGTCAGGGCGCGGGTGAAATGCATCAGGTGATCGTGATTTCCTTCGCCATCGCCGTGCACCATGGAATGCAGCATCTTTTCAAAATGAGAGGGGGTACGGCAGACAGAGATGAACATCAAACCCTGCTCTTTCACCGAGCCATAGGGCATGCTCTGACGCAAAATCTCCATCGAGTTACCTTGCTCATCTTTCAGATTCACTCTTTTGATGTGGCTGGTCAAAGGCTTATCGGCAGACTCATATTCGATATTGTCTACCTTGGTACGGCCAATGATGTCTTCCTGCTTTTTCACCGGCAAACGGTGCCACTTCGACAGGTTATGGGCAAACTTTTGTACATGCACATAAGCCCCTCCACGGAACGCCGGATCTTCATCCCCCACCAAGGCGACATCCTGACGGTGGCGACCACGGGGATTTTCGGTACCATCCACAAATCCGGTCAGGTCCCGGTTATCCATAAAGCGGAAACCGCGCTCTTCGTCCACCAGCTCCACCAGCTCATCGAGCATCTGATTCACTTCATTGGCCACCAGATGCAGTATGTCCAGACGATCACACCGCAAGTGTACGAATAAGTCGTACTCCAGCGCCGGAGCCTCCCGGTTGCCTTCGTGCATGGCCGGGAAGGGCTTGAGTTGAGACGGGCGCCCCTGACCAAAGAGACTGTCCCAATAGTTAGCCCCCACAGCCACGAACCCATTAAAGGCACTGTCGGCATATTGGTCTGTGAGGTCGTAAAGGTATTGGGCAACACTGGCAAGGCTCGCACGCAGCGACTGCTCAACCCCTTCATTGGCGTTGAACATCAGATAAACTGCGTGAAGATTGCCTTCGGCGCATACGCCCAACTGTTCACGTGGCATAACCTGATTATCCATATAATTAAGGCCTTACTGAGTATGTCTTTGTCGGTCACATTATCCCGTACTTTAGGAAAAAATATCACCGACCGACGCACATTACACAAGATTGCTTGTTATTCACCCTAATAGCCGGCGGCCTGACCATCTTTGCGGCTCTCGGAAGCACCGCGATAGACACCGGTTTCCACATTGATGCCGATAGCCTGATAACCACCAAACTCCCCCAGGGCATCCCGGAGCACATGGCCTTTTTTCACCAGTTCTCGACGCGTCTCCATGGAAAAGCCCGACTCCAGGCTCACATAACCACCATCGGTCATCACTTCGCCGGTGGGTTCACTGGAGCCTGAATGCAGAATACGTGGCGCATCGCCGGCTTCCTGCAGGTTCATGTCAAAATCGATGAGATTAATGATAATTTGCGCATGCATTTGCGGCTGTGTGGCACCGCCCATCACCCCAAAACTGAGCCAGGGTTTACCGTCTTTGGTCACAAACGCCGGAATGATGGTATGGAAGGGACGCTTGCCGGGTGCGTAAGAATTAGGGCGCCCCGGCGTTAAATCAAACAACTGCCCTCTGTCCTGCAGTACAAAGCCGAGATCCGGAGGTGTCATGCCCGAGCCCATGCCGCGGAAATTACTTTGAATAAGTGACACCATGTTACCGTCACTGTCTGCGGTGGTGAGATACACGGTATCGCCCTGCTGCAGATTGGGATTGCCCGGCTCTACCGACTTGGCCGCTCTGGGGCCTATCTGCTTGGCACGCTCTTGGTTGTAGCGCTCTGAAATAAGCTCACTCACGGGCACATCAGCAAAGGCCATGTCGGCGTAAAAACGCGCTCTGTCAGCGAAGGCAAGCTTTTTAGCCTCCACAAAATGGTGCACATACTCAACGCTGTCATGACCCATGGCTCTTAAATCAAACGGCTCCAGCGTTTTTAAAATTTGCAGCGCTGCTATGCCCTGACCGTTTGGCGGCAGCTCCCACACATCAAAACCGCGGTAATTTACCGATACGGGTTCAACCCACTCACTGGTATGTGAGGCCAGGTCCTCGTAGCCGAGGTAACCGCCATTGGCTTTCATGTACTTGTCTATGCTGCGGGCTATGTCGCCCTTATAAAACGCATCCCGGCCACCCTTGGCTATTTTTTCGTAGGTGTTGGCCAGGGCGGGATTTTTCATGATGTCGCCCCTGGCGGGCATTTTGCCATTGGGCATATAGGTTTCACTGAACCCCGGATATTTGGCGAGACGTCGGGCGCTGCCTTCAAGATAAAAGGCGATGAGTTCAGAAACCGGGAAGCCCTTGCGCGCGTAATCAATGGATGGCGACAAAATTTGCGACATTGGCAATTTGCCAAAGCGGTCATGCAGCTCAAACCAGCCATCCACTGCGCCGGGCACAGACACAGGCAATGGACCAAAGGGCGGTAAAAATTCAAGTCCCTGCGCCTTAAGCATATCCAGCGTGAGCGTTTTTGGGCTGCGGCCCGAGGCATTTAAGCCGTATAAGCGTTTGTCTTTAGCGCTCCAGACGATGGCAAACAGGTCGCCACCGACACCCGAGCCTGTGGGTTCTACCAGCCCCAACATGGCATTGGCGGCAATGGCGGCATCCACCGCACTGCCGCCGGCTTTCAATATATCCAGAGCAACTTGAGTGGCCAAAGGCTGGCTGGTCGCCGCCATGCCCTGGGTGGCATATACCTCCGAACGACTGGCAAACGCCTTACCTGTGATCCTGTCCATGGCCAACACTCCTTCGCTGCAGCCCAGTCCGATAGCGGCCAGGGCTAAAATAGTGATTGTAAACCGGTTCATGCTGAGTCCTCCCAGAACACAAACTACACAGGTTTACCTCAATAATCACCTGTTTAAGCAAAGATTACCGGTGTATCAGCCGCAGCAGACAAGCTGACACGACTACCACAGGCAAGATGGCCAAGGTGGCTGTGGATATCCAGCACTTGCTCGCCAAGGCGCACCAGATAATGGCAACCGTTACCAAGAAAGCGACGCTCAAGTATCTCCCCTGCCCCATCGGCTCTGGCTTCAATCAATAACTGCTCGGGGCGCAGCAGCCAGCGGCCGGTTTCAGATGCTGCCTTAAAGTCTTGCGGTAATGGGAAAGCCCCCAGCGTACTGATGAGTTGCCCAGCTTCGAGCCTCACATCCAGATAATTGCTGGCACCGAGAAAATCGGCCACATAGGGTGTGTTGGGGCTTTGATACAGGGTTTCCGGAATGCCATGCTGCACTATCCGGCCCGCTTCAAACAGTGCCAGGGTATCGGCAAAGGCGAAGGCCTCATCTTTACTGTGGGTCACAAACACCGCACTGACATTGCGCGCCTTGAGTATGGCCCGGATTTCCAGCATCAGGGCCCGGCGTACCTGAGCATCAATATTGGAAAAAGGCTCATCCAGCAAAAGAAGATCCGGCTCATAGGCCAAAGCTCTGGCAATGGACACCCGTTGCTGTTGACCACCCGACAACTCATGTGGATAACGCTTACCGAGCCCCTCCAGCTTGACCAGACTCAACATTTCCTCAAGCCTGACGCTGCGGCTTTGTTTATCAAGCTGACGGACCCCAAAGAGGATATTGTCGGCAACGGTGAGATGAGGAAAGAGCGCATAGTCCTGAAATATCATCCCTATGCTGCGCTTTTCCGGTGCAACGAAGCAGCCATCTGCACTGACCGTTTTGCCATTGATGGCAATGCTGCCGGCCGAGATGTCCTGTAGCCCTGCGATGGTCCTGAGCAGGGTGGTCTTTCCGCAGCCACTGGGGCCAAGCAGTGCGGTGATTTCGCCCTGGGTCAGGGTGAGGTTGAGTCCGCGCAACACCTGCTCGCCTCGATAATCACTGTGAAGTCCCTGAATGCTTAACGTCGACATCTCAGCTCTCCTTCTCGATGGAACGGTTTAAAAACACCAAAGGAATCAGTCCCACCAATACAATCACTATGGCGCCAAGAGCCCCCTGCTCCAGCCGCTCATCGGACACATACTCAAACACCTTGGTTGCAAGGTTTTCAAATCCAATGGGTCTTAACAGCAGCGCTGCCGGTAACTCCTTCATGGCCTCAATAAACACCAGCAGCAACGAGGCCAAAATGCCGGTGCGAAGCAGCGGTAAATGCACCTTGAAGAACAGGCCAACCGGCCCCCTCCCCATGGAGAGCGCCGCCATATCGAGGGAAGGCGACAGCCGCCGCCAGCTGTTTTCAATGCCTCCGATGGCAATGGCAATAAAGCGCACACAAAACGCAAATATCAGGGCGATGGTGCTGCCGGTAAACAGCAGCCCGGGGCCATCAATGCCCAGCCAGGCACAGAAATCGTTAAGACCAAAATCGAGCCAGGTCAGGGGTCCCAGTACGCCGATGGCAAGCACTGTACCCGGTAAGGCATAACCCGTTGATGCAAGCCTTGCGGGCATCGCATCCTGCGCTCGCGGGCTGATACGGGCAATAAACAGCAGCACCAGCGCAAATACAACACAAAGCACGGCTGCGATGGCGGAGAGTGAAAAACTGCTCCAACTGTAACGCCAGAAATCGCCCTGCCAGCTCAGATCAAAGTAGCGCACGGCATAGCCCAGCAGGATGGCTAAGGGTAACAGGAAAGAGAGAAACAGCAACAAGCTGCAATAGCCCAAGCCCAGCCAACGCCAGCGTCCCAGACGCAGGCGGGGGATTTGTCCGGTAAGCGCCTGGCGCTGAAACAGCTGCTGCCTGCGCCGGGCAAATCGCTCCAGCCAGATGAGTAAAAATACCGCCACCAAAATGATCATCGACAGCTTGGAAGCCGAGGCCAGACTGCCATAGCCAAGCCAGGTGTCGTACACCGCCGTGGTCAGGGTAGGCACAGCAAAATAACTGACAGTGGCGAAGTCGGCGGCAGTTTCCATGGCAACCAGCGCCACACCGGCTGCAATGGCGGGCCTTGCCATGGGCAGTGCCAAACGCCAGAAGCTTTCCCGCTCGCTGGCGCCCATCAAACGGGATGCTTGCAGCAAACTCAGTGATTGCTCCATAAAGGCGGTGCGGGCCAGCAAAAAGATGTACGGAAAAAGCACAAACGCCAGGATAAGCGTGGCCCCGCCAAGGCTGCGGATATCAGGAAACCAATAGTCGGCGCCGGCATCAATGCCAAGCAGCGCCCTCACGGCACGCTGGATTGGCCCAGGATAGTCAAGCAGGTCGGTGTATACGTAGGCCACCACATAGGCTGGCATCGCAAGTGGCAGCAGCAAAGCCCATTGAAAAAAGCGTCTGCCCGGCACTTCGCAGCGCGCCACCAGCCAGGCTGCGGGAATCGCCAGCAGTGCCGAGAGCAAGCCAACACCCAGCATCAGCAGCAGGGTATTGAGGATATAGGTGGGCAGCACTGTGTCGGCCAGGTGTGCAAACACCTCGCCATCGGGAAAGGCGGCGGTAGCCAACAGCGCCAGCAGCGGCGTTAAAAACAGAAAAGCAATAAAAAAACCCAAAAACGACCAGCGCTTGGGCAATCCAACTACCATAGTGTATTCCAGAGGCGGCGCCCTCCGTTGGCGCCGCACGAATTAGGCGAATGCTATCGTCAGAGATCGAATTTCACTTCATCGAGCAATTTCACGGCAGCACCGTGATACTCGGCAAGCTTTTCAATGGCCAGCGTGTCGGCTTTGAATTCGCCCCAGGAGGCCACCATCTCTGAGGGCTTTACATCGACTTTTACAGGGTATTCCATATTGACTTCAGCATAGGCATGTTGTGCCTTGTCCGATGCCAAAAACTCCATCAGCTTAACGGCCTGCTCCTTGTTGGGAGCATATTTTGGCATGGCCATGCCGGACACATTGATGTGGGTGCCGCGGTTAGCCTGGTTTGGGAAGTTGATGTATACGGCTTCGGCCCAGCTCTTTTGCTCAGGGTCCTGCATCATGGCACCAAAGTAATAGCTGTTGCCAATGGCGATATCACACAGGCCTTCCTTTACGGCCTTGACCTGGGCCCTGTCATTCCCCTGAGGTTTACGCGCCAGATTGGCTTTCAGGCCTTCGAGCCACACTTTGGTTTCGGCCTCGCCCTTATTGGCAATCATGGAAGCGACCAGTGAGATGTTGTAGGGGTGCTTACCGCTGCGGGTGCAGATTTTACCTTTGTATTTGGGATCGGCCAGATCTTCATAGTCGATATCCAGCTTACCCAGCCGTTCTTTTGAAGAGTACAGGCTGCGGGTACGCACCGTCAGGGCATACCAATCGCCATCGACAGAGCGCAACTGTGCTGGAATGTTGCTCTCGAGTACGGGGCTTTGCACCTTGTCCACCAGATCCTTATCAACCAGTTCCATCAGCTTTGAGAACTCGGAGGTCAATACCAAATCCGCCGGAGACAGGCGACCTTCACGTTGCAAACGCTCTGCTATGCCATCTTTGGCAAATACCAGCTGGGTTTGAATGCCAGTTTCTTTTGTGAATTCTGCCAGTATGGGCTCGATCAAAAACGCCTGCCGATAGGAATAGACAGTCAACGTATCAGCCGCCATGGCAGAGCCGGTCAAGCAGGCCAAGCCTGCTAACAATACCCCTTTGGACAATTTCATCTCGAACTCCCAGAATTTGGTTAAACCAAAACAAACTAATGATAATTATTATCACTACAGATAGGGTAATCCAAGGGGTCTCCTCTGACAACTTAAACTCGTCAAATTGTTAGCTGTATCAATGAAATTTATCAATATTACTCAATGCCTTACAATATTGCACTGCAAGCAAACCGCGAATTATCTCAAACTAAACTAAACTGAAACTTAATTGTTTACCGACAGAGGGCGAGCATCATGGACGTGTTTTTGCTGTTGCTGGCTCTGGCTTTGTCAGTAGGCTGGTTTGTTTACAGTAAGTATCAATCGGATCACTGGCATCAACGAAACAGGGAATGCAGACACAAAAAGCGCGCTGTTGTGCCCCACGAGTTGGAGATACCCAAGGATTATGGTGTCTATGAATCACTCGAAGAGGTTGAGCATCAGGCCAGAATCAATGGCGCGCGACCACAGGGGCTGCATCCATTTCATTGTGTCAGTGTGGTTGCAGGCCTGAATGACTGTAACGCCAGACAGGCCATTGATGGGCACAGATTTCTATCCGGTGAAGCACCTGCTATCCCGCTGAAAGGTTGTAACGCAGAAACTTGCCATTGCCATTATCAGCACTTTGAAGACCGCCGGGTACCACACTCAGATCGTCGGGCCAGGTATGGGCTGACCGAAGAGCTGTATGGACATTTCGGTGAAAAAAACAAACGTCAACTCCCCAAAGGGCGACGCATTACCGATGTTTAGCAGACAATATCCGGACGGGTTTCACGGAATATTGGCAGTTCGCGTACCTCTTCAAACCACAGTGTCAGAGCGGGAGCAAGGTTACGCCATTCCAGTGCCGGATGTCGGTAGTCCATATAATCCAATAAACACACCAACGCCATGCTGCGGGCATTGATGCGGTCAGAAGAACCTGCGCCCTGACGCTCAAGCTCACGAATCCCCCTCAAGAGCGCCTCTTCAAAACGCGAGGTCCAAAACGCTGAGCGTACCCCCTCTTCTTCACGCATCTGTTCCTGCCGCAGTTTTACTGCACTGTCGATAAGCCCTTTCAGCAGTGAAAACTGGCACTGGGCATGCCAATCCAAACCAGGCTCACCAAACAACTGACTCTTGGCGTAGGTCGCATCAAGGTAGCGGCAGATCACTTCGCTGTCATATAAGGCGGCGCCATCGTTCAAAAACAAACAGGGAATTTGCCCCAGCGGATTGGCACTGAGCAAGGTATCACCATTATCCAATGGATTGGTGTTCAGCTCTTCGACATCCAATTCCAGGTAGCGCACCATGATTCGGACCATGCGGGAATAAGGCGAAGGTGCAGAGCATAAAAGCTTCATGGAGAGTTCCTTGTGTGTTTACCAGTATTTTTCCACGGTGATTTGCCCGGGTGCCCTGCGAAGGTTTTTACTAAGACCACGTTCCAGCAACAATGCCTGGGTGCTTGCAACCATCTCGGGGTTACCACAAATCATCACCTGAGAATGCTCGGCAGACAATGTAAGGCCGCTGGCAGCTTCGAGCGCGCCAGAGGCCAACGCATCGGGTATCCTCAGTTGCATGGCTCCGGGTACTGACTCCCGGGTAACCGATAAGATGAGCTGCAGTCCGGGCCTGCTTGCTGCCAGGGCTTGCAACTCGTCAAGATAAGCCAAATCCTCAGCCCGGCGAACCCCATACACAAGCACCAGGTGTTCAAACCTTTGCCAGGGCTCCTCGGTGCCAAGCATGGAAATAAAGGGGCCAACGGCGGTGCCTGTGGCCAGCATCCAAAGCTGACGCCCAGCTGCAGGAGCGTCGGGTAATTCATTCAAGGTTAAAAAGCCGGTTGCACTGGCCGAAACCTGAAGTACATCACCAGGGCTTAAGTCCTGCAGCCTTGGAGAGAGCTCGCCCTCTTCAACGGCAACGGCCAGCACCTCGATATAATCGGTTCTGGGAGGGTTAACCAGAGAATAAGCACGGGCAATGCGCTTATCCTCGCTGGGTAAACTGAGTTTGATAAACTGGCCCGCGATAAAGGGCGCTATTTTGGCGTCAATCCTGAGACTGAACAACTTGTCGGTCCAATCCCTTCGCTGCAACACCCGGCCTTCAACCCACATATCGCCTCCCCTACTCTGTGGCTGCAGTTCCAGCATAAGCAAGGGAGAAAAAAATAAAAACCCTTTTTATCGGAGGCGTTTATCCTGCTGCACTCTCTTCTTTACTTTGTGGATTCATCTTCTGGGCAAAATCCTTAAGCCCCTGCTGCACCAGAGCGTAGGTCCTATCAACGCCATCTGCGATATCCCCTTCCAGCACCTTAAGACCACTGAGTATGTCTCTGGCCTCTTTAAAGCCCTGATCAATAGCACCGCCAATCACCCCCATAAACCCTTCCAACTGCTGTTCCAATGGCTGGCTGCTATTTTGAGACTGATAGAGGCTGAAGAATTGGGTGGCAAAATCAACTATTCTGCCAGCCGTGGCTTCGGGTGAGGTATCAACACCTTCCTCGGCGAGGCGCTCAATGGCCTGTTCCCCCATTGTGGGCGCGAGCTGTTCATTAATGGCTTCGATAGCGGCACGATACAGTAATACCATGGGTTCGTCGGCTGCACTTAAATTAACCTCCTGCTGTGCAGAGAGTATCGCAGCGTTCATCAAGGCACGGCTTGAATGTGCGGCTGTCTTCTGGCTGGCAACGACGGCAACCGTCTCACCATGGTTTTTACCAGCGACAGGGCTTTTATCTTTTGCCACTTGAGACACGGTGGCACCGTGATTGGGTTGGGGAGGGCGAATTTCCATGGATTACCTCGATCCTGACACAAGTCGACTCAGCCTATATATCGGATAATTTTTGTACAACTTTAGTAAAAAGTCGCCCTTGTGTTGCACGAAAGCAACGGGGTACATACTCGACTTAAGTTTTAATTTAAACTTAACCCGTCTTGAGTATAATGGCCTCCCAAAGATTGATTCAGTTAACACTTAGGGAGTAAAGTGGGGGCTGGATCAACCACTTAAAGCTCAGGATCCGGATTGTGAACAAGCCAAACATGCCCGAGGTAAAACCTCGCAGTAGCAGTTGTCAGAACTGCGACAGACTGACCGAGATTGAAGGTGAACAGCTCTGTTTCAGGGACGGGCGTATCATTCGATTGACGCCTGCCGAAGGGGAAAAGCATTTGCCACTGCTGTGTGAGGGATGGCGTAAACCCCCCACCTCTAAATGATTAGTCCTAGCCGTAAAAACCTGCCGAAGGATAACTGGCAGTTTGGGTACTACGGATCACATTGTCCAACACCATGTCTGCGTTTAGCTTGGCCAGTGTCAATCCTCGGGTCGACACCTTAAGCCCCGCACATAGCTGTGCGTAGATATCCACCAAAGCTTCCTGAGTCACCTGGCGCTTTTTCAAGGTCGCCGAAACCGCGTTCCAGTCGGTGGTGACTTTTTCACTCATACCTTCCAAATTGACGAGCAAGGCGATGTTCTGCATAGCGACTCCGTGACAATTTTTATACTTTTGAAGATTATGCGAGCGCTTTGCTGAATCACACCTGAACTTCACTTCATCTTTTGCTCATGCTGGATATGCCAAAGCCTGGCGTAAAGACCATCCATTGCAAGCAATTGTTTATGGGTCCCCTGCTCGGCAATGCGTCCCTTGCTCAGCACCAAAATGCGGTCGGCATCCACTATGGTCGAAAGTCTGTGGGCAACCACCAAACTGGTATGTCCGGTGGCCACTTCTTTCAAGGCATCCAATATCGCCTTCTCGGCACGGCTGTCCAGTGAAGAGGTGGCTTCATCAAACACCAGAATCGGAGAGCCCTTGAGCATGGCCCGGGCAATGGCAACCCGCTGCTTTTCCCCGCCAGAGAGTTTAAGGCCGCGCTCACCCACCTTGGTGTCCCAACCCGATGGCAATGCCGCAACGAAATCAGCCAGATGCGCATGACGTACTACGGCCCGAACCTCTTCATCACTGGCATCCGGGCGGCCGTAGCGGATGTTTTCAAGCAACGAGTCATTAAAGAGCACTGTATCCTGAGGCACTATGGCGATGGCTCTTCTCAGGCTGTCCTGGGTCATGTCGCGAAGATCCATATCATCAATGCAAATACGCCCGGAATCGACGTCATAGAAGCGAAACAGCAGCTTAATCAGGGTGGATTTTCCGGCGCCGCTGTCACCCACCACGGCCACTTTTTCCCCGGGAGCCACAGTAAAACTCACATCCGACAAAATGGTGCGCTCGTCGTAGCTGAAGTTAACCTGCTCAAACCGAATTTCCCCCCGTTGGCAGGCAAAATTCACAGCATCGGTCTTGTCTTCGATGCGCGGCGTTTTGTCCAAAAGGCCAAACATTCGCTCAATGTTCGCCAGTGCGCCACGAATTTCCCGGTATACAAAGCCCAAAAAGTTCAGCGGCATAAAGAGCTGCATCATAAAGGCATTGATGAGCACAAAATCGCCCAGTGTCATCTGGCTTTCGGTTACATGCTTGGCAGCGAGTGCCATCATGGCTGTCATGGCAATCGCAATAATCAATGCCTGCCCGCCGTTGAGGGCAAATAACGACAGGCGGTTATTCCGTTTGGCCGTTTCCCAGGCTTCCAACGCCTTGTCATAGTGGGCCGATTCGAAGCGCTCGTTGTTAAAGTACTTCACGGTTTCATAGTTCAACAGGCTATCGATGGCGCGGGTATTGGAAACGGAATCGGCCTTGGCAGCCTGACGCACATATTCGGTACGCCATTCGGTGGCGACCACGCTGAAGCCGATATAAAGGATGACTGAAACCAGAGTGATACCGGCAAATTGCCAGCCGTATTTGACAAAAAAGATACCCACCACCAAGGCGATTTCCAGTAAGGTCGGCACTATGTTGAACACCATAAAGCGCATCAGAAAACTCACGCCACTGGTGCCCCTTTCTATGTCTCTGGACAGACCACCGGTACGGCGCTCAAGGTGAAAGTCCAGATCAAGGCGGTGCAAATGATCGAACACCGCCAGTCCCAATCGGCGGATGGCCCGCTCTGTGACACGACCAAACAGGGTGTCGCGGATTTCCCCGGTAATGGACATCAACAAGCGGGTTCCACCGTATGCCAGCACCAACCCCAATGGTACGGCAACCAGGGCTTCACTCCTGCCTGCATCCAGGTCATCGACCAACCCCTTCAACAAAAACGGCATGCCTACACTCGCCAGCTTGGCAATCAGCAAGCAAAGCAGCGCAAGCAAAATACGTCCTTTAAACTCAAGTAAATAGGGCCATAGCAGGCCAAGTACTTTCCAGTTCAGCTTTTCGATGGGGCCTTCAAAATAGGCTGTTGGGCGCATAGATATAAGACGAAAGGGAGTTTGAGAGGGATTCTATCACCCTGAAACGGGTTTGAACGTCTTGTTGTTGGCAAACTCACGATAATTGTTGACCAAGGTGCTGATGACCGTCCCCGTAGTCGCCAGTAACACAGGCAGTGACACAGGCAGTGACACAGGCAGTGACACAGGCACATTCATAGTACTTCATTCCATTAAAGTGGCGACCAAATCAATCTTTCGACTTACTCAAGCCAAATAAATATGACACTTTATTACTACCAAAGCCGATTTTTTTCGCCTCCGGGCGTCTCTGAGGTTATACAAGAAAAAAGAATTTGCTAATCTGTGACCACCTTAGTGTCCGACCTGGCACATTTTTTTGGTCCGACATAAGAGTTCAGAATTAATTTCTGTGAAATACAATAACTTAAGGGCGATTTATGTTAGATTCTGCACAAGTTCAATACCCACCGCTCACTTTGATCCAAACCTGGGTATGGATGATGATGGAATCAGGCAATCCGGAGCTTCAGGAAAAGGGACGTCGAAATCTGATTAATTCTTTTGGCAGCCTGGCCAAGGCCAATGAGTACTTGGCGCAAAACCTGAAAAAGTAAGTATAAGTAAAAGAAAAGGCGCCTCAGGCGCCTTTTTGATATCAGCTACGCTCGCGCCTTGCCAGCACGGCCTGATTCAGGGTAGCGAGCAGCTTGGCGCTGTCGTCCCAGCCAAGGCAGGCATCTGTGACGCTTTTGCCATATTCCAGCGGCACGCCCGGGATATGCTCCTGACGACCTTCATTCAGATGACTTTCAACCATCACACCGAAAATCCCTTTGTTACCATCGGCAAGCTGACCGGCAACATCATCGGCGACAACCATCTGGCGAGTGAATTGTTTGCTGCTGTTGGCATGGCTGAAATCAATCATCACATTGTCAGGCAACCCAGCGCTTTGCAGCTCGGTCTGGATCTTGGCGACATGCTCGCGGCTGTAATTGGGCTCGCGACCACCGCGAAGAATAATGTGGCAGTCCGGATTACCCTTGGTGGACACAATGGCTGAGTGTCCAAACTTGGTCACCGACAAAAAGTGGTGGGGCGCAGCCGCCGCGCCTATGGCATCGATGGCAATTTTGATGGTGCCGTCGGTGCCATTTTTGAACCCAACCGGGCAGGAGAGACCGGACGCCAGCTCCCTGTGCACCTGAGACTCAGTGGTGCGAGCGCCAATGGCCCCCCAACACATGAGGTCAGCAACATATTGGGGCGTGATCATATCGAGAAATTCACCCGCAGTCGGCATGCCCATGTGGTTCAATTCCAACAACAACTTGCGGGCCGTGCGCAGGCCATCATTCAGCTTAAAGCTGTTGTCCATGTAGGGATCGTTTATCAAGCCTTTCCAGCCAACCGTGGTTCTGGGCTTTTCAAAATACACCCGCATCACCACTTCCAGCTGGTCGCTATATTGTTCTCTCAGTGCAAGCAAACGCTGACCGTATTCCAGCGCCGCTTCGGGGTCGTGAATTGAACAGGGGCCAATCACGACCAGCAGGCGATCGTCTTTTTTTGCCAGCAAGTTGTGAATATTGCTCCGGGCATTAAAAACCGTGGCAGATGCGTTCTCTGTTGCAGGAAATCGCTCGAGAATGGCGATAGGTGGCAGCAATTCTTTTACTTCATTAATACGAACGTCATCATTTTGGTAATACATAGGCTTTGCAAGCTCCGGAATGGGTTAAATCAGGTGTCTCTCTATCTGTTATGACCCTGTCAATTTAGCGACTAAACGAAGCGGTGGCAATCAAGATATACTTTTTTCACAAATTCAAATTTATCATATTGAATTATATTATTTTTATATCATGAAAATTCATAATTATCTGAAGTAAGCGGCACAGAGCTATCCGGCTCACCTGGCTGCAATACCACCGAACACAATAATTTCTCATCGTAAGACAGCCCCTTGATACAGAATTGCGTACCGCAATAAATTTTGGTGTTTTTTCATGCAGTTTTAAACACCATCGAATCGCAATAAGAATAAATAATATTTTATATCAACAAGATAATCAGATAGAGCAAAAGCACCAAACCAGCGTGTCGAGCCACCACCCTAAACAGTACAAGCGTACCATTTAAAAGACTTGCCAGCCTGAAAATGTTAGCGATAGGTTAATTGCGCAGGTCGGACGTCCTACCTGTTTCAACAAAACCATATAATTACAAGCATAGAGATCAGACAAATGAAGACAGCCAACACGCTAATGCTTCTGGGTCTGTTTGCAGTCAGCCCCCTGAGTTTGGCCGCGTCAGGAATAGCTTTTATTCATGGCACAGGTCATCAAACTGATGCGCTTAACGACTACTGGACCGGTGAATTCGTCAACTCCGTCCGCCAGGGTCTGCCCAACAGCGCCAATTACACCGTCATCAATTGCGATTTTGACCAGTATATGTGGGATGAGGCCGCCGCCGGTTGCCTCGCCAGCCAGCTGGGCAGCTTTATCGACAGTAAAAATATCGACGATCTGGTACTGCTCACCCACTCCAATGGTGGCAATGTGGTGCGTTGGATCCTCTCCAACCCCACCTGGGACGCGCGCTACCCCAAGGTAATCAATGCCACTTCGCGGGTCATAGCGCTGGCACCCTCCAGTGCCGGTACACCACTGGCCGATGCCGTGACTGAGGGTAATGTGTTCGAAACCACCCTCGGCTGGTTGCTGGGTTACGGCAGCGATGCCGTGAAACAGCAACAGGTCAGCTGGATGTCCTACTACAATGCCAACTGGCTCAAGGGTACAGCTGGGCGCCCAGCCCTTGGCAAACCCTTTGAAGTTGTGGTGGGCTCGGATGTGGATTCCGCCATTTGGGACAGCGACAGCTATTGCGGTGGCTATCAAAATCAGGTCGCCCTTGAAACCACCCAAAACTGGCTGGACGATTGCTCGGACGGTTTCCTGGAATGCAGCTCACAGAGTGCCGCGGGTACCGTCTGGTTCAAGGACAAGCAAAAAACCTGGGGCAGCGAACCATTAAGCCATCAGCAGAGTCGCCGAGCCTGTTTTGGCCTCGACGTCTTTATCCGCAATCGCATATAGGAGCGCGACCATGATGACTCACAACAAACTGGCCGCTGCGGTATTGATGTCACTGATGCTTAGCGCCTGTCAGGGAGAAAACAGCCAAGACAACGCCGCAGCCATGGGAGCGCAGTTGGTACAGCTGTCTCCTCTGTCCTCTGGCGACATGGGTTTTAGCCAGATTCAGGCGCCTGTCACACAAGGGCTAAACACTCGCCGGGATGACATCCAATTTGTGTCCCCTATGTCGGGTGAATATCAGCCCCGACAATGGCAAAGAAGCCAATTGGTAGCCAGTGATGAATACTGGTTCCCGGTATCGGGAGAGGCGCTGAATCAAGGTCTTCCCCTGACTATCAGCCAGGGGGGCGCCGTCATACGTCTCGCCCCAAGGGCCGACATGAGTTCCGGTGCCTTGTTCCATGCCCCGGCCATTGAACCTGCATCGCTGGAGCTTTCTGCCCCCAAAGGTGCACAGGTGCCTAATCTGGTGCGCTCCATGGCCAATGCCGAAGCACTGGCGTCGGCGGGCATGAATGATGACTCGAGTGCGCTCTTGTTATCCAGCGCCGCCCCTGCAGGGGAATACCGTCTCAAGGTGCGAACTGCCGTTGACCCCCGTAGTCAGTATCTGGTGAATGTGAAGGAAAAACGCAGCCCGCTGGTGTTACATCTCAGAGCGCCCATGGGCCTTAGCCTGGGGCAGTCCCTGGCAGGTTCACTGACGTTGGATGGACTGGGGCCGTTAAGCAGTGCCAAGGCCAGGCTCAGGCAAGGAACCCAGGAATTGCCACTGCCACTGACGCTGGAAAATGGCGCATTCAGCGCTGCCATGCCCGAGGGCTTTGTACCTGAGTCTGCTGCTGAGCTCAGCGAATTGCTGATAGATGTTCAGAGCAGTGTCGATGGGGTTGCAGTGAAGCGCACCATTAAGACGGCGTTCAAACACTTTGCCCCCAGCGGCCGGGTGTTACCCGACGCCCGTGTACAATGGCAAGGCGAGACGCCGGTGGCAGTCACCTTTAATCTGGAACTGGCAGATGCCGGCAGATATGCACTTTCGGCAGTTCTCACGGGAACGGACAGCAATGGGAAAGAAGTCGCTATTCACAGCAGTGCAGCGGCACGCTGGTTCGAGGGCAGCGACAGTCTGACTCTCCCGCTATCCGCGGAGCTGATTGAACGCTCCGGGTTGAAAGCCCCTTTCCAGATTCGGGAACTTGAGCTTAAGGATCAGGGACAGATGGCAACATTGTCGTTCCAGGACAAGGCGCTACAGTTGTAACGCTGACAGAGAAAAGGCTCCCCCGGGAGCCTTTTGTTTGTCAGCTTGATGCCATATTGGCGGTGTATTCAGCGGTCTGACTTATTTATCCAGCTGTAATTTAAACTCCTGCACTGCGGCCACGACCTGCTGTGCCCCCTCCCGGATTTGTTCTATGGCTTCGCCGGCCTCCACGGCAAGGGCAACGCCCTGCTCAACCTTGTGTTTGCTCTGCTCCATGTTAGCCACTGCTGCCTGGGACAAGACCTGATTTTGGCGTACCACATCAACGATTTCGACTGTGGCATTGGCGGTTCGTGCCGCCAGGCTGCGAACCTCATCGGCCACGACAGCAAAGCCGCGGCCCTGCTCCCCGGCCCGTGCAGCCTCAATGGCCGCGTTCAGGGCAAGCAGGTTGGTCTGATCGGCAATACTGCGAATGGTTTGCACGATATTGCCTATCTTCTCCGACTGGTTGCTCACATCCTCAATGCCCCTGGCAGCAAGATTAATTTCCTCGGCAATGCCTCTCACCACCTCAACGGTGGACTGTACCACCTGGGCACCGCTGCGCGCATTGGCGTCGGTAGTCAGCGCAATATCATACGCCAGCACGGCAGCGGCCGACTCTGCCTGCTGTTGATTCACCCGCTCGGTAATGTCGTTGGCAAACTTGACAATTTTATACAGCTCACCGCGCGCGTCATACACAGGGTTATAGGTGGCGCTGAGCCAAATTGTCCGTCCCAATTTATCCTGACGCTGAAAACGGCCGGTAAAAAACTCCCCCTGATTCAAGCGAGACCAGAAGTGCTTATATTCCTGTGAGGCCGCATATTCTGGCGCACAAAAAAGCCGGTGGTGTTTCCCCTTGATTTCATCCAGACGATATCCGGTTACGGCCAAAAAGTTTTCATTGGCCCGGATTACCTCGCCGTCTGTGGTAAATTCAATTACCGCCATGGAACGATCGATTGCATTTATCATGCTTTGCTGTTCGTTTTCGATTTCCACAATTTCCGTGACATCCGCTGCCAGCTTCAAGACGCTCACCACCTTGCCTTCTTCATTGCGAATGGGATTGTAAGAGGCGCCAAGCCACAGATTTTTGCCATCCCGACCAAGCCGTAAAAAGCGACCACTGGCGTGTTCCCCCGCTGCCAAACTTCGCCAAAATGCTTTGTATTCATGGCTGTTGGCATACTCAGGAGTACAAAAAATACGGTGATGTTTTCCCTGGATATCTTCGAGTCGGTATCCCACAAGGGACAAAAAATTGTCATTGGCGGTGACAATAGTGCCGTCCGGCAAAAATTCTATCATCGCCGTTGACGCGCTGACGGCGGCTGCCCGCGCCTGATATCGTTGAATTTCCGACCGATAAGAGGCCAATGATTGCTTCAATTTTTGATTAAACATCTGTTTCTCCGCGACAACCCATATCTGCGATGGACCTGCGATGACACAGTAAAGGACTCGTCAGGCTCTAACGGATAGTGTACGACATAAGGGACTGATTGGTTCAGATAGCCAGAGTAAGTGCTCGGGGATAATGACAGCGGCGGGCGTGCTGGAATAACATAAATCATTGAATAAAAATGCATTATTATGGCAAATTAATGACCCAAGGAAACCCTCGGGCCAAATATGATATACAGGTGTAGCCCAGATAGCGGCTTAATGGCTTGCCATGGCGTTCAACTTGGCCTGATAACGCCGTTTATCTCCATCATCGCCACTGAGTGCCAGGGCTTTTTCCATACTTTGCCTGGCTTTCTTGGGATTACCGGACGCCCAATAGGCCTGGGACAGTCCAAAGTAAAACTCATGGCGGTAGTCAGCCTTTTCCACGGCCTGTAAAAACCAGTTTACCGCCTGTTGATATTCATGCTCAGACAATGCCTGCTCGGCCATATCGTAGTAGTAATAGGGATTGCGGATCCTGGCCAGTTCCAGCACCTTGTGCACATCGGCCCACTCGTCGAGCCGGTCCTGGGCAGAGAGAATCAGCGCCAGGTTGTAGAGGGTGGTCATATTTTCAGGCTCTTGCTTCAGCGCCTGCCGATACACCTCCTCAGCAAGATCTTCCCGTTGATGATAGCGATACAAAATGGCAAGGGTATTGAGGGCCGGCACAAAGGTATTACTCTGCGCAAGCGACATACGAATTAAGCCATAGGCTTTGTCATGCTCTCTATTGATAAGCGCCTCGGCGGCCAGGTTATTGTAAAACATCGCCAGCAGCATGCTGCGATTGATACGTACCCTGTCATAGCCGCGCACTGCGCGCTCGGGGAGAAAATCCACAAGGATCGGACCTCGCAAATGCACCACATTCGCTTCCGAGGGCGGTAACAGGCGCAGATTCACATGACCGTTGACCAGATAGAAGTCCCCTTGTCGGTCCCAAACCGGCTGAACCAACACATCCTGAAAGTCTACGGCGACCCCGAGTGCATCGGCCATGGCCGTCGCCAATACCACTAACGACATGCAATTCCCGGCCCTGTCATAATAGGTATCGGTCGCGATACGGGTATCGTTGTCCTGATAACTGAACCCACCGTCGGCCGCAGCAAGCTGAGAAGAGAGCCAAGTGTGGGCCAGCTGATTGTCGCCCCCGGGCATGTTGCGCTGGCGTTCGAAGGCGCGCCTTAATTCCTGCGCCACGCCAGGCGGCAAAGAAAAGACCTCTTCGGGGGAAGGCAAGCCACTGACTGGCGCAAAAATTTCATCGTGAAATAAGGTACTGACACTGGTTTGATGCTCATGCTCGGGAGTGGAGGCACAGGACACCAGCAAAGGAAGTAACAGGCAACAGAGTATTCTTGCAGACATCGGCGCCTCCAAAATCGATTGGCCTCACTTGAGACTACGTCAATTTGGCATGAAAAGCCCACGCAATAAGTAACAAAAGTTTAACGCTCTTTTCCCTCGAGTGATTGGTTAGCAGGTTGTCCGCCTGCCTTGGGATTGGGAACGGAAATGTAGAGCTCTCGTCCCTGCCATAAATAGGGTCGGTAGAAGAGGCCATTGCAGCTGAAATAACGATAAGGTTGTGGCACCAATACACAACCCAGTGGCAGAGATTGCAGTATGTCCAGTTGCTGTTGAGCCCGTATAGCCTCCTGCCACTGATGCTCCCGGGCCAATTGGTCACGTACCGCAAAGGCATCGAAGGCTTCATCACTCTTTCGCACCACCACCTGCCCGGCAAAGGCCCCCACACTCAGCAGCATAGTCAGTACGAGTAATTTCTTTATCCGCATCTCCAACTCTCCTTTCAACCCCGCTCTCCATTCATCCTCAGCATGGTGCGCCTGGCCTGATATCAAGGCTTAAATCAGTATCACTCCCCAGCTTTGGCAAATACAAGCAAAACAAAAACAGCAGGCCTGAGCCTGCTGTTTTTCGGAGTTTGACTGCCTTTAACCGGCGGTTTTCACCGTCACGAACTCGGGGTAGGCATCGATACCACAGTCGGAGGCATCCATACCATTGTACTCTTCTTCTTCACTGACACGGATCCCCATGGTCACCTTAAGGACAAACCACACAAGGAAAGAGGCGCCGAAAGTCCAGGCGAAGATGGCACAAATACCAAACAGCTGTCCGCCCAGGGTCGCATCGGCATTGGATGCAGGTACCAACAGCAAACCCAGCACCCCGGCCACACCGTGTACAGATATAGCACCTACGGGGTCATCAATCTTGATGCGATCAAAGCCCACGATAGAGAACACGACCAGAGCACCTGCCAGCAAACCAATGGCTGCGGCGAACTCAAGGGAAGGTGACAGGGGGTCTGCGGTAATGGCCACCAGACCTGCCAGCGCACCGTTCAGGATCATGGTTAAATCGGCCTTGCCCCAAATCATTTTGCAAACGACAAGGGCGGAAATCGCACCGAAAGCCGCAGCCGAGTTGGTATTGACGAAGATCTTACCGACAGAGGCGGCGTTGGCGGCATCAGACACCATCAACTGGGAGCCACCGTTAAAGCCAAACCAGCCCATCCACAGGATAAACATACCCAGAGTCGCCATTGGCAGGTTGGAGCCGGGGATAGGGTTGACCTGACCCGATGGGCCATATTTACCTTTGCGGGCGCCCAGCAAAATCACGCCGGACAGTGCGGCGGCAGCGCCGGCCATGTGCACAATACCGCTACCGGCAAAGTCCACGAAACCTGCTGCACTGACAAAACCGCCACCCCAGGTCCAGAAACCTTCGACCGGATAGATAACTGCAGTCATCACCACAGAAAACGCCAGGAAGGCCCAGAGTTTCATGCGTTCAGCCACGGCTCCGGACACAATCGACATAGAGGTTGCCACAAATACCACCTGGAAGAAAAAGTCTGATTCCAGGGAGTGGTCGGCATCGGCGGCCTGGGTACCAATCAGGGTACCGAAGCTTGGCAACCAACCCGCTTCAGGGTTGTCTACATACATGATGTTGTAGCCCACTATCAGGTAGGTGATACAGGCAATTGAATAGAGACACACGTTTTTGGTGAGGATCTCAGTGGTGTTTTTGGAGCGCACCAAACCCGCTTCCAACATGGCGAAGCCTGCCGCCATCCACATGACCAAGGCCCCGGAGATCAAAAAGTAAAAGGTATCCAGTGCGAATCTGAGTTCGGCCACTGTCAGGCCCAGTTTGCTGATTTCTTCCATCTCGCTTCCCCTTACAGTGCTTCGTCGTCAGTTTCACCGGTCCGAATTCGGACCGCTTGCTCTAAATCGGTGACAAAGATTTTACCGTCACCGATTTTGCCGGTATGGGCCGCTTTTACGATGGCCTCCAACAGCAGCTCGACATTTTCAGCCTTGGTAGCGATATCCAGCTTTATCTTGGGCAGAAAATCCACCTGATATTCGGCACCCCGGTATAGTTCGGTGTGCCCCTTCTGACGGCCAAAACCTTTGACCTCGGTTACTGTCATACCTTCGATACCCATGCCGGCGATGGCTTCACGCACATCGTCGAGTTTGAAGGGTTTGATGATTGCACTCACCAGTTTCATTCCCGGCCTCCGCTGATTGTTGTATGTCTTGCCTGACAAAGACATTTCAAGCATCGCGCCAAAGTTTCAACCCAATGTTTTTAATATATTTATTACATTTTACGCACAAATTGAGCGCATAAATTCGCACAAAAAAAGTGCACTTATGCAGACGGCGCACCAAGGTGGTGCATTTGACTTTCGGCGTATTGGCAGCGGCATTAAAAAGGGGTTAACTGGGTAAAACCAAGGAGGCGATACATGCTTAAGCCAAGTGAAACTGTGCTTGTCGTCGTGGATGTTCAGGGCAAACTGGCCCGACTGATGTACAACTCAGAAGCCATGCACCAGCAGCTGATCACCCTGATAAGCGGGGCAAGAATTTTTGATATACCCATTCTCTGGTTGGAGCAATTACCAGACAAACTGGGACCCACTTCTGAAGAACTCAGACTGGTGCTGGAAGGCTTCAGCCCAATTCCCAAAGAACATTTCAGTGGCTGGGCCTGCGATGAATTTCAGCAAGCGCTTAACAATACCGGACGCAAGCAGGTGCTGCTGTGCGGCATAGAAACCCACATTTGTGTGTATCAAAGTTGCCGCGACATGCTGGACAACGGCTTTGATGTGCATCTGGTGGCCGACGCCATGGGGTCGCGCACCGCCGAGAACAAAGCATTGGGACTACAAATGATGGGTGAGGCTGGCGCCAAACTCACCAACGTCGAGTCGTTGCTGTTTGAACTGCAACATCATGCGGTAGGCGACAGTTTCAGAGCACTGCTGAAACTCATCAAATAAGCCGCTCTATTACTCACGTCTGCCAAAGAAAAGCCCCCGCATTGCGGGGGCTTTGTGTATGCAGGCTTGGGGTTTGCTGCTTACTTGTAAGTGGCTTCGCGGGCCTTGGCGTCTGCTTCCCACTTGGGCAGCATTTCTTGCTTGAACTTGGCCTTATCGGCGTTCATCTTGTCCATGTCCATACCCAGAGCAGCCTGAGCTTTGGCCTTGGTAGAGATGTCCGGCAGCTCGATAGGCTGCTTCACGCCTTTGGTGGCCAGCAACTGAGCCAGTTGAACGCGGGCGTTGGCAGCCTTGTCTACGGCAGTGCCCAGTACACGCAGTGCTTCAGCTGGAGCATGTGCAGACACGCCGTGAGAGGCAATGGCGTAGTCCCAGCGCCACTGAGCGTGACGGATGTTGGTCAGGATAGGCTTCATTTCATCTTCGGTGGCACCGGCTTTCCAGGCAGCACCGGCTTCGAAGTGAGCAGCAACCAGCTGAGCTTCAGCCTTGGACTTGAGCTCCATCACCTTGGACTTGTTGTCCTTGTAGACGGTCAGCATGTGTTCTTTGTCCTGACTGTGGCAGGTACCGCAAGTTTCTTCGAAACGATCGAAGGGGTTGCCCACTTTGTGATCGGTAAACTTCTTGCCCTGTTCATTGGTGACTTTCGGCATGTGACAGTCAACACAGGACACGTTGTTTTGACCGTGAGTACCCAGTTTCCAGGTTTCATAACCTGGGTGCTGCGCTTTCAGCATTGGGGTTTTGGACACAGCGTGGGTCCAGTCGGCAAACTGGATGGCGTCATAATAGACTTCCATGTTTTCCACTGTGGTGCCGCCGTCCCATGGGAACTTCACGAAACCTTTGCGATCGTCAGTCTTCTCGAAGTAGTACTCCACGTGGCACTGGGCGCACACCATGGATTCTTTGTCCTGCTTGGAAGCCTTGTCGAATGGGGTACCAATGGCTTCCATGGCGCGGGAAGCAAAAGGACGAGACAGGCGCAGTTTAGGGGTGCCTTTTTCGTGACAGTCGCTGCAACCGATGGTGTTGGCCACTTCGGCGCCGCCTTTTGCCCACTTACCGGTGAAATAGCCTGATTCGCCCTGTTCTTCAATCAGACGGGGCACGTCAGGGCTCTTACAGCTCCAGCAAGCCATTGGCATCGGGCCATCTTCGGCTGAGGTTGGAGCACCGGTACGCAGGGTGTTACGCACGTCAGTCAGAGCATACATGTGACCACGGGGGGCATTGTAGTCTTTGGCAAAACCGTAACCAGCCCACAAAATCACCAGTGCAGGATCCTGCTCCAGCGCATCTGTGATAGCTTCGCTTTCGGCAGTCGCGTGCCAACTGTTATATTGTTTGCTGAATTTGTCTTTGTATACGTCATTGCGTGGCTCGGTTTTATCACTGGCCATCGCACCGGCAGCTACAAAGCTGGCGGCGACCAATGCGCTCAGCGCAAAGGATTTTCCGGTTAGCTTTTTCACCATCTCATCTCCGTGTTAGTTTTTGTGTTTCTGAAATACCCACGACATCTCCAGGGTCAAAAGTAGTCCTGTTAACCCTCCTTTTACATACCCATTAAGTGGTATCCAAGTCAAAGTTTGCACAAGATCAAACTCTGGATGTGTTATTGTTCACACTTTTGCATGAGGGCAGATGTGATAAAGAAAAAGCTAATGTAGAACATAGGCTTTAGTTGCAAACGCCAGCGCCCTTGCCGACAGGAAATTTCATGAAACGTGGCAGTCTCACCTCCAAAATTCTCGGACTGATGATGGTGCTTATCCTGCTCTCCAGTGGGCTATCTATCTTTGCGCTCGCCAACCTGTCGTACAGCCTTGGCGATGCCCGGGCAATCAATGCCTCCGGCTCACTGCGGATGCAAAGCTACCGGCTGATGTTTTACGCCAATTCAGGCAGTGAAGAGGCCGAAGACAAAATCCGTGAGTTTGAAGCCACCCTCTACTCACCTGCACTCAAAAACTCCCTTAACTGGAGTACCCCCCAACGCCTGAAAGACCAATATCTGCTGGTTATCGACAAATGGAAGGTGATGAAATACTTCATCGAAGAGGAAAACTCGCGCCTGTATGCCTCTTCGTTAAAGGACTTTGTCGATACCATCGACCTGTTCGTGCTGGAAACCGAACATCACGCCGCCTTTAAATTAAAATTGCTGGCAGCCAGCCAGTTACTGGGCCTGGGTATGATGCTTGCCATTGCTCTGGTGGCGGTGCGCTACACCAAGCGCAAGGTGGTGGAGCCGTTAAACCAATTGATGCTCTCCGCCAACACCATTTCCAAAGGCAATTTCGATGTGGACATGCCCCAGACTGAGTATATCGAGCTGCAGGCGCTGGCCGATGCACTGGACTCCACCGCCAAGGAGTTGTCTGCGCTCTATGGGGATCTTGAGTCTCAGGTTCAGGAAAAAACCCTCGCACTGACCCGTGCCAATCAGGAACTCAACTTTCTCTACGACAACCTGGTGATGCTGCACGGCAAAACCCTCGATTACCGCGCACTGAAAGCAGCGTTGGATCAGCTCAAACAATATGAACAGCTGGACTATTTGCGACTGATTATTCAGGACGAAGGGGACATAGAAGAAGCCATTGAAGCCGAAGGTGGCTGGCCGGCAGAGATTGAAGCTTCGTGCCGTTTTCCACTCACCTTTGAGCATACGGATTTGGGCTACCTCGAGATGGTGTCAGACAAGGCGCCCAATCGCCCCCTGTTTGAGAACTTCGCCATCATGCTGGCCCGTTCCATTCTTATCCATCAATCAGCCGAGCAGCGTCAGCAACTGGCGTTGATGGAAGAGCGGGGTGTGATTGCCCGCGAGCTGCATGATTCGCTGGGGCAGGTGCTCTCGTTCCTCAAAATCCAAATCACCCTGCTCAGAAAAGGCCTTGACGACAGCTGCCGCAACCCTGAAGTCGAGCAACAACTCAATGAAATCAATGAAGGCGTGAGCACCGCCTATGTGCAGCTCAGGGAACTGCTTTCAACCTTCCGCCTCACCATCAAAGAGCCCAATCTCAAACACGCGCTCGAAGCCATGTTGGAGCAGCTTCGCAGTCAAACGCACACCAAGCTCACCCTGGATTACGGTATCCGCGAGCAACTGCTTGGCGCCAACCAGCACATTCACATACTGCAATTAACCCGCGAAGCCACCTTAAATGCCATAAAACATGCCAACGCCAGTGAAATTGTGATTCAATGCGCTAAGAATAACGAAGGTATGATCAATATCAGTGTCAGTGATGATGGTGTTGGTATAGAACACCTCAAAGAGCGGGATCAGCATTTCGGCATTGGCATCATGCACGAGCGAGCCAGCAAGCTCGAGGGCCAACTGCGCTTTTCCAGCAATGAAGCCGGTGGTACAACTGTCACACTCACACTTCCCCCACATCAGGAGTCAAGTCAACATGGGTAAGCCCTATTCAGTTCTGGTGGTAGACGACCACCCTCTGCTGCGCCGCGGTATCTGTCAGCTCATTGCATCTGATAAGGATTTCACTCTGTTTGGGGAAGCAGGCAGCGGTTTGGATGCTCTGAGTGCGGTGGCCAATGACGAGCCGGACATTATACTGCTGGACCTGAACATGAAAGGCATGACGGGTCTCGATACCCTCAACGGCTTACGCCAGGAAGGCGTCACCTCCCGTATCGTTATCCTGACAGTGTCTGATGCTAAACAGGATGTAATCCGCCTGCTGCGGGCCGGTGCCGACGGCTACCTGCTCAAGGACACAGAGCCGGATCTGCTGCTTGAAAAACTCAAACACGCCATGCTGGGGCACAGAGTGATCAGCGAAGCGGTGGAGGAGTACCTGTTTGAGCTGAAAAATGCGACCGACGAAAACGAGTGGATAGATGCCCTGACACCGCGAGAGCTGCAGATCCTCGAACAGCTGGCAGAAGGCCTGAGCAACCGATTGATCTCAGAGCAACTGCACATCAGTGAAGGCACGGTGAAAGTACACGTGAAAAACCTGCTGCGAAAGGCCAACGCCAAATCCCGCACCGAGATGGCGGTCAGATACCTGAACCGCTAAACACAAAAAAGGCAGCCGAGGCTGCCTTTTTCAATCCCCGGGTTTCAGCGGGTTTCAACTAAAAATGCCTGCCAGCTTTGCAGGGCGGCTTCTAAATCTTCGAGGCCACAGCTGGCCTCAAGCTCTGCATCGTAAAGGGACATGCCATCGTCCAGCTCATCCTGGTTGTCATACCCCAGCACGTTGGCATAGACCCTGGCTTGCTCTTCATCCAGCTCCAGGCTGAATTCCCGGCCCGTCAAGCGCCACTCACGCAGCTCCCCGGCCTGAATCGCGGCAATAGCCGTTAATACAGCTGCCGTAGCAGCGGGCTTGTCACCCAGCTCTTCACCAAACCATCGCCCCATCACCTCATGTTCCATGCTGAAACGAGCCATCACGGAACCATCCAGGCCGTTGCGGCGAAATTCGTACTCCATAATCTATCCACTGTGATTCAAACATCGTTATCGATATGGAAATTTTATCCTATACACGCGGCTCTTGCCTCTTCGCCGCACCAAAGCGGTACTTGAATCCTCTCCCCGCTCTGGGCTAGTGTCATGAAAAGCTTTGAAAAGGAACCAAACATGTCACAGGGATTCATCTACAGCTATTGGCTGAGCGGCGATCGGGCCGGACACCCCCTCGATGAGGACACGCTGAGCGCCTGGAGCCCCGAACAGGGGAATATCTGGGTCCACCTCAATTATCATTCCCAAGCCGCACGGGAGTGGTTGCACCGAACCGATTTGCCCAAACTTGAAATTGATGCCCTCTTGTCCCGAGATACCCGGCCAAGGGCCATAGCGGCAGACAGCGGTCTGCTGCTGGCGCTGCGCGGAGTAAATCTCAATCCTGACGAAGCACCGGAAGACATGGTGGCGCTTAGGCTGTTTGCCGATAAGCACAGGGTGGTGAGCACCTGTCGTCGTAGCCTGCAATCCGTCAAAGAAATAGCCGCCCTGATAGAAGCCCGAACGGGCCCCGCGACACCGGCTGAGTTTATTCTGTCCCTGTGTGACAAGTTAACCACCCGCAAAACCGATTTTATTCACGAGCTTGAAGAGAAATTGGATCTCTTGGAAGACCAGGTCGTCGGCAGCAAGAGCAAGGATTTGCGAAACGACATTGCCGATCTCAGGCGCCAAACCGTCATGGTGCGCCGCTATCTGGCGCCGCAGCGGGAAGCCTTTACCACGCTGCAAACCGAAACCGGGCAACTGTTTAAAAAGAGTGAACAGTTGAAAATGCGGGAAATTCGCGATCGCCTCACCCGCGCCATTGAAGACCTCGATGCCCTCAGGGACAGGGCCAGCGTGACCCAGGAAGAATTGATGAGCCGCCAATCCGAAGAGCTTAACCAGCGGCTGTATTTTCTGTCGCTGGTGACCGCAGTATTCCTGCCGCTGGGTTTTCTGACGGGGCTGCTTGGCGTCAATATCGGTGGTATCCCCGGCGCCGACACACCCTGGGCCTTTGCCCTCTTTTGCGCCATTTTGGTGCTGTTGGTGGTATTGCAGCTTTGGCTGTTTTACCGAAAACGCTGGCTTTAACAAAAAGGACGCCATCGGCGTCCTTTTTTCGGTTTCAATCTCAGTGACAAACTACAACTGAGACTTTCAGCAAACCGCCAGCATCAATTGGTGCGATAACGGGCCAATACCTTACCCAGGGAGCGAGAGGCCTCAGCGAGTCTGGCGACCCCTTCCGATGACTGCTCCGCCACCGTACGTATGGTGTTGGACTGGTTACGGATGTCACTGAGCTCTGCGGCAATACTGTTGGCCACGCTGCTCTGCTCTTCGGCGGAGGTGGATATCTGGATGCTCATGTCGGTAATGGCACGGGAGGAGTCGGCAATACCCCTCACATCCGCGCCTATGTTGGCAATAACCCCACTGCTTGACTGGGCCTGACTGACCGTCTTTTCGGTAATATTGGCGATGTTACGGCTCTCGCCCTGCAGTTTTTCAATCATGGCCTGAATTTCAACGGTTGCCGCCTGGGTGCGGCTTGCCAGGGTGCGCACCTCGTCTGCCACCACGGCAAAGCCCCTGCCCTGTTCGCCCGCACGGGCCGCCTCAATCGCGGCGTTGAGCGCCAACAGGTTGGTTTGCTCAGAAATCGCATTAATGGTGGTGATCACTTCGTTGATTTGTGTCGTGTTTACATTGAGCGTCGCCACTGAACTTGAGGCCTGTTCAATCAGCCCCGACAGCTGCTCAATGTCAGAAATGGCCTTTTGCACCCGCTGGAAACTGCTTTCCACCTGGGTGGCATCCTGCTCGGTTTTTTCGGTGGCCTGACGGGAGATATTGGACACCTCCTGCGCTGAAGCCGTCATTTCTTCCATGGCTGTGGCAACCGAGTCCAGCGACACATACTGGCGATTAATCTGCTGCAGGCTCTGCTTCATTTCCCGCTCAAAGGACTCGGAAGTATCACTCAGGGTGTCGGCGTTGGCTTTCACCACCTTAACGAGCTCAGTGAGGGTGTCCATGGCTTTATCCAGTGCACAGCCAATGGTACCGAACTCATCACGCCCCGGGTGGAAGCCTAAACGAGAGGTCAAATCCCCTGAGCCAATTTTCTCTGTGGTGGTGTACAGCACCCACAGGGCACCGCCGATAAAGGTGGCCACCCAGTATAAAAACAGGCCAAACGGTAACAGCCACAAGCCAGTCCAAAGCAGGCCAGCACTGGCCGCAGAGCGTGCCTTGCTCTCCTGACTGCGAACATCCTGTTCCAGCGAGTAGCTCTGGCCATTGGCCGCAATGGCACTGACGGTGACTGAATCCCCATCATGGCGATTTTTGCCACGCCCCGTGGTTAATCCAAGACTGGCGGCTTTCTCAAACTGGCCGGTGGCATTCAGCGTGTCCAGCATACCTGCCAATCGGGCTTCTGCAGCCTTGAGCGAGCTTGCCTCTATGGCATCGACACTCTGGGAATAGCGCAACCCGGCAGTGGTTCCCAGTGCCAGTACAAACAGCAAAAACACAACCCACATCTTGTCGTTAATGGACATGCGGATGAAAATTTTATCGATAGTTCGAAAATCGACCTGCTTCATTGGTACTCCAGAACGCGATTCGGCGAGTTGTTATTATTGCACCAAATTCAAAATCTTGCTCAATCACTTTCCGGACATTTGAGGTGGTTTTTCCCCAAAAAAAAGACGCCCTGAGGCGTCTTTGTACTCCAACAGTCACTATTACTGTGCGGGAGCGGCTTCGGCAGCGGCGGCTTTTTCGATGGACACCAGTTCCACCTCAAACACCAGAGTCGAGTTGGCAGGAATGGTACCGTTGTCACGCTCACCATAGGCCAGCTCAGCCGGGATCACGAAGCGATACTTGGAACCTACAGACATCAGCTGCACACCCTCAGTCCAACCGGCGATAACGCGGTTCAGAGGGAACTTCGCGGTTTGGCCACGATCGTAAGAGCTGTCGAATGGCGTGCCGTCGATCAGGGTACCGGCATAGTGAACTTCAACCACATCTTCGGCGGCTGGCTTGTCGCCTTCACCGGCAACCAATACTTCGTACTGGAGACCAGACTCAGTGGTGGTTACGCCTTCTTTGGCCTTGTTGGTTTCCTGATACTTTTTACCGTCTTCCAGGTTCTTGGCGGCCATCGCTTCAGCCTGAGCCACACGCTTGTCGTTCAGCTTCTTGTCCAGATTCTGCAGCACAGTCTGCATTTCTTCTTCGGTCAGCTTCAGGGAACCATTCAGGCCGTTGGCAAAACCTTCAACGATCAGAGCGCGATCGGCTGGCAGACCAAGAGCTTCCTGCTCCTTGATGTGGCCAGACATGTAGCTGCCGATGGAAGCGCCAACACTGTAAGCTTCTTTCTGGGCCTCAGTGGTCAGGGAAACAGCTGGTGCAACTTCTGCTGCTTTTTCTTCTTTATTACAGGCAGTTAAACCTACTACGGCCAGGGCGACCAGTGAGTATTTATAAATAGATTTCATTGAAGCTTCCTTAGCGTCCTCAAGTGGTTACAATAACCTTTGTTATTCATCAAACCGCCCCACTTTATACTAGTTACTAAGCTTATGCCATGGGCAGCACCAAGCGGGGGCTGTCCGGAAATACAGACAGCAATGAGACCTGGGCATGTGGAATAAGTTCAACCTATGTAATCTGTGGCTGGCACTGGTTTTTGTGCTCTTGTCAGGCTGTTCCCCGAAGGAAGCCGATGGGGTGTTGGTGCTCAGTGACGCACCAAGTTATGGTGCAACCCTGAGCCAGGATGCCAGCCTGGCGCTCATCAGCACCGAGTCCGCTGGTGTTGAGCTGTGGCAACTCTCTCCCAAAACCCTCAAGCACAGATGGCAGCACGGACCAACCAGTAACGAGTCCATTGCCCTTGCCCTGTCGGACAACGGCGTTTATGCCGCCTCATTAAGCCGGGATTCAGTTGCACTGTGGAGGATAGATGACGGCGCTCAGGTGGGGCTTTGGTCACTGCCCTCAGCCGGGCAGGCGCTGGCGCTTTCTGATGGCGGTGGCCTCTTGATAGGACTCGCCGATGGCTCAGTGATGTCTCTCGTGGCCGGGCAAACCAAACTTATCCGTTTCCTTGGACACAGCGAGAAGGTCAACAGCGTGGCGCTGTCGGCCGATGGCAAGCTGGCACTCAGCGGAGGCAACGACTATCAAGCCATTCTCTGGCAGGCCGATACCGGACAGCCATTGCAAACTCAGCAATTTGACGCTCGGGTACTGGCAGTGGCGATATCCTCCGACGGTGAGCTGGCCTTTGCCGCCGACGCCAAGGCCGATGCCCGGATTTTTGCCAGCCAAACAGGCAAAGTCATCAGCGAATTACGGATAAAGCAGCGCACCATGACCTTTTCTGCCGCCCGCTTCAGCCAAAGCAATACGGCCTTGCTCACGGGAACCCCCTTTCGGGAAGTGCTTCGCTGGCAAACAAAAGATGGAAAAGTAACCGGTCGCTGGCAGGTAAGTCTCTCCAATCGACCGCAAAACAAAGGTGCCGTTGTATACTCAGTGGCCGAAACCGGCCTGCCACAAACACCTGTTGCCAGTATCAGCAGCAGTGGCAGAGTGGAATACTGGTCAACGAGGTAACAATGCAAACAGATATAAAGGCAATGCAACAGCAAATCGAAGAGCTGCAAACCAAGCTCGCCTTCACCGAAATGACAGTGGAAGAGCTTAATCAGGAAGTCATTAAGCTCAACGATGTTGTTGCCAAGCAAACTCACGCCATCCAGATGCTGGTGAGTAAGCTAAAGGCGATGGAACCGAGCAATATCGCGACCCAGGCGGAAGAAACACCGCCGCCGCACTACTAATAATCCGCCGCAGGAACAGGGAATTTCATGGCCAGCATCCAAACCGCCCCCATCGCCATCACAGGTGACCCGGTGCTCTACCAAAAAGCCGCACCTGTCACTGTATTTGATGACAGTCTGGAGAGGCTTTCGCAAACCCTGATGGCCACCATGTTGCAGGCCAAAGGCGTGGGTATAGCCGCGCCTCAGATTGGTGTGAGCCAGCGGCTTTTCATCGTCGCATCCCGCCCCAATGAGCGTTATCCCGATGCGCCCCTGATGGAGCCCATGGTGATGGTCAATCCTGCGCTGCTGTCGGGATCTTCAGAATGGGAATCGAGTGAAGAAGGCTGTCTGTCGGTTCCGGGAAAAAGGCTGTCTATCGCTCGCCATCGCTGGGTCGAAGCCAAGTGGCAGGACTTACAGGGCAATGCTTACTCCGGTCGTCTTGATGGTTTTATTGCCCGAATCTTTCAGCATGAGCTGGACCATCTCGATGGCATCACCCTGTTGGAACGCGTCACCATGGCCGCACAAGCGCACACGATGAACGCGGGAGAGACGCCACTGTGAGTCAACGGGCCCCAGTACTCATGACAGCGCTCTTCCTTGGCGGCTGCGCCATGGGCGGCTTCTTTATGAGTTATCCGGCGCAGATGGCACAGGTAAAGCAAGCCCTTTCGGGCCCAACACCCCTGTCGCCGTTGACACAAATGAGCTCTGAGCTCAGCGGCAAAGATGGCCTGCTCTATGCGCAGGAAGCGGGACGGGTCGCCCAGATCGGAGGCGACTTTAAGGCAAGCCAGGACTATTACCGCAGTGCCATTGCGGCCTATGCCAAATTCGACGACCAGGCCACCGTCAGCCTCAGCAACCTCGGTGCCAATGCCGGCAGTCTGGTATTGAATGATAATGTTATTCCCTACCGGGGGCCGGGATTTGAGCGTGTGATGCTACACCAGTATCAGGCGCTCAATTACCTGATTCAATACGACTTTGAAGGGGCTCTGGTGGAGGTGCGCCGGGCCAACGAATTACAGGCGCAGGAGCAAAAACGCTATGAAAAATCCAAAGAGTCCGTCAAGGCCATGGCCAACGGAACCGTGGATAGTGAAATAAACCGCCTCGAACAGCAGGCAGGTCAGGTCACCAGTTCTTTCTTAAATGCCTACAGCTACTACACCACAGGCCTTATCCATGAACTCCTGGGTGAAGAAAACGACGCCTTTATCGATTATCGCAAGGCCGCTCAAATCCTCCCGGGTAATCCATACCTGGAGCAGGATTTAGTGCGTTTGGCCAAAAAACTCGCCATGCCTCAGTATGAGGAATTTAAAGACAGGTTCGGCGACGCCATATTGCCCGGCCAACAGGACGGTCAACTGGTACTGCTGCTGGAGCGAGATTTTGTGTTGGCCAAGCAGCCACTGACAGTCCCCTTTACCATCAGCGGTAACTGGCAAACTGTGTCGCTGCCAACCTATGGCAGCAGTGGTCCTGCGCCTCAACCCCTCAGTCTGATGGGACTGGATACCCCCTTGCAACCGGCGACCATCACCAACATTGATGCACTCGCCATCAATGCCCTTAAAGAGGACTTGCCCGCGCTGCTCATTCGCCAGGCTGCCCGGGTCTATGCCAAATCAGAGCTGACCCGCGGTGTGGAAAGCCAAAGCAAAAAACGCCGGGACGAATTTGATGGCGCCGCCGTGGCCATGCAGATTTTTAATGTATTAAGCGAACAGGCCGATTTACGCAGCTGGTTGACCCTGCCAAAACAGGCACAGATTGGCCGCCGGTTTTTACCTGAGGGCGATTACAGTGTTACCCTTGGCAATGCCAGCAGGAACATAGAGATACGTCCCGGACAGACCACCCTGGTATGGGCGATTGACACGGGCAGCAACATCCGCTTTTATTCAATCAACATCAAAAGTAAATGGAACTGACTATGAAACACTTCAAACTGATTTTCATCCTGGCAGCGTCCCTTGGCCTGGGCGCCTGTCAATCCAGGGTTGAGTACGGAGACGCCACCGAAGTGGAAACGGTGAATGAGAACTTCGGTTCCACCGATCTGCAGGCCATTACCGCCAAGATGGTGGACAGCATGCTGACCTTCCCGCCAGTGGTCGCCATGACTGCCAAACAACGTCCCATCATCTTCGTGGACAAAATCAAAAACAAAACCTCAGAGCACATAGATACCGAGTCAGTGACCGACTCCATCAGCAACAAGCTGCTGCGCTCCGGCAAGTTCCGCTTTATCGATATGACCAAGGTGGATGCCGTTCGTAAGCAGTTGGATTACCAAAACAACTCAGGCATGGTTGACCCATCAACAGCCATCCGCTTTGGACGCCAAATCGGCGCCCAGTACATGCTCTATGGCAACCTGTCCAGTATCGTCAAGCAGGAAGGCAGCACCAAGGATGTGTACTACAAGATGACCATGCGTCTGATGGATCTGGAAACCGGCCTTATCGAATGGTCCGATGAAAAAGAAATTCGCAAGACCAAGTCCAAGTCATTTCTCGGCATGTAATTGCCGGTCTGACAATAAAAAAACCAGCGCCTTGGCGCTGGTTTTTTTATTATGTTGAGTCCATCCCTTACAGCAAAACCCCACCAATCAGTGCAAAGCCTGCCACCAGCACGAGAATGGGCAACCTGAGCACCTTTAAGGCCGCAAAACCGGCAACCACCAGTGCCATGTCCATGGGACCCACCACAGCAGAGAGCCATATCGGCTGATAGAGCGCACTGAGCAGCAGTCCCACCACGGCAGCATTTACGCCCGCCACGGCACCTGCAACCCTGGGGCGTTGGCTCAGGCCCTCCCAGGCGGGAAGAAACGCCAGCAACAATAAAAAGCCCGGCAGGAAGATAGCCAGGGTCGCAATCACAGCGCCAAGCACAGCATCCCCGGTCGCTGCATCGGCGCCCAAAAAGGTCGACAGGGTAAACATGGGGCCGGGGATTGCCTGGGCAGCAGCATAGCCAGTCAAAAATCTGTCCGGCGACATCAGCTCACCAAAGTGCCCTTCCAGCAGCGGCAGCACCACATGGCCACCGCCGAACACCAGAGAGCCAGCCTGAAAGTTCACTGCCGCAAGCCAGGCCTCACTGCCGCCGCTGAAGGCTTCGACACCATAAAAGGCGCCGACAAGGAACAGCGTAAAGGCCAGCAGCCAGCCCCAGCCGATGCCGGCAAGCTTGCCCCCCGCCTCTCCCGCAGGCGACAAACAGATCACACCGACCACGGCCGCCAGAGCCAGTACAACAAACTGCACCCAACTGAGTCCGAAGAGCAGCAGCGCTATGGTGCTGGCAGCCATAATCAGTCTTGCTGCCCTGTGCTGACAAAACTGGCGGAACATGCCAAGACAGGCATCCATCACCACCACCACGGCAAGCAGTTTAAGTCCGTGGATCAGACCATCAAACCAGGACTGCCCCAGCAGATTGGCACTGGTCACGGCCAGCAGATACATCAACATGGCCGATGGCAGGGTAAAACCAATAAACGCTGCCAGCGCGCCACCAAGGCCGCCACGGGTGAGTCCGATGGCAAATCCCAGCTGGCTGGAACCGGGCCCGGGCAAAAACTGCGACAATGCCACCAGGGCACCGAACCGCTTTTCATCGACCCAATTGAGTTCGTTGACAAAGGTGTGTCTGAAGTAACCGATATGGGCCGCAGGCCCACCGAAGCTGGTCAATCCCAACATGAAAAAACGCACGAAAATCTGCCACATAGCCCTGAGTTTTCCTCCAATGCAATGGCATCAGAGTATGACATCTTTGTGACATCAAGTTGACATAAAAAAACCACCGCTGACGCGGTGGTTTTGGGTTTTGCAGGCCCGGACACGATTTTCACCTTGCGGGCCTGAACTGCATTATGGGCAGTTGACGTTGTTCACCGTCAATTACTTTGACAGGAAGCGACGGCGCAGACCCAGAGCAAGCAACATCATCAGTGCCAGAGGACCCGTGCTGCCACCACCAGAGTTGCTGGTTGGCGTTTCAGGCTGAGTCGTCACTGGAGGCTGTGGCTCAACACCATCAGATACTACGGTCAGCATAAAGCTGGTCGAAGCAGCATCACTTGGGTTTTCCAGATCACTTACAGTCACTGTCACTTCCACTTCACCATGGAAATCTTTTTCCGGCGTGATACTGATGGTGCTGCCAGAGCTGTTACCGGATACGGTGGCGGTGATGTGTTCACCGGTCACGGTAATCTGGTTAACGCTGTTTTGCTCGTCGGCATAGCGCACTTCGATACCTTCCAGCGTGGTGTTTTCGTTCACGCTCTGGTCGGCAATGGCACCCATGGTGATATTGCCGGGTACAGCGATCTCGTGGCTGATGTCGATATCGGCCATGCCTTCAACCTGGCTTACGGCGTTGAAGGCCAGGGTCTTACCCGCTGCGCTTGGCTTGACCTTGGTCCATGCCGTTACTTCGAACTGAGAGGACTCAGGGCCCTGGTAGTCGTAACAGATCACCAGACCGTTTTCGAGTTTCTCATCCAGGTTATCGAAGGCTACAAGCTCGCCCTTATAACCTTCCAGCGGACCGTAAGGGTAAATACCACCACGGAAGCCCTGCAGACCGATGGAGCCACGGCCATCACCGTCGAAGTTAAGGTTGTCATAGGCCATCATCATCTCGTACTCGCCGTCACCGAAGCGGGTATTGACGTTGAAGATCAGCTCGAAGTCGAACCTGTCATCCATTTCCTGCCACTGGTACACACGATTGGCATCGCGACCTGCCGGCAGGTAGGAGCGGGCATTGTCGTACTCCAGAATGGCCCAACCGGTTTGGGTGCTGGCGATACTGATACCGGATTTATCACCGAAACCATTATTCAGCGGGGTGGCCAGAATGGCCTTGGTTGCATCCGCTGCCAGGCCATAACCGCGCCACAGCATACCGATACTTTCATAGGGGAAGCTGTTGTACGGGAAGATGTCATGGTATGGGAAGAAGAAGGGCTGACCTTCCCACAGAGACACTATGCCGTGGGCATGGATATCCAGGGCGTTTTGCTGACTGGCATTCAGGTTTTCGGTGTTGTTGTACAGATGGAAACTGTCGTAACGGCCACCGAAGATCAGATCGATAGGCAGTACAATACCGTTGCGGGTCAGGATGTCATTGTCCTTACCCCTGATGGCACGGCCATTGGCATCGTATTCCACAGGGGCAAAGCCACTGAAGATCGGGTAGATGCGGAACTCTTCCAGGTTCACATAACCACCGGGGTTGCTGTTGCCAAAGTCCGGCGTACGGCACATGGCATCGTCAGCGTTGGTAGTAATATTGTAGGAAGGGGCCAAATCGCTGGTATCGGGCTGAACACCGCTGATGGTCAGCTTACCGTTTTCCAGTTTGATATCGGTCACCATGGCTTTGGACGAGGTCAACACATCTTCGGCACTCAGACTCAGATCAGCAGGTACATCTGCGCTGATGGTAAAGGCACGGTCAGCACCCGAATCGTTGGGCAGCACGGTAAAGGTGAACGGAATCACATCACCTTCTTTTGCACCGGTCTGGGGCACGTTCAGGCTGACATCATCCTTACCACGGGTCAGTTTAAATGCAGATTTGCCTATGTTGCCCGCATTGGCTACTGAGGTACCAAAGTCGATGAGTGAGTAGTACACATCACCTTCGACCATTTCAGGCATAGCCCAGTTAACCTGTACATCCACAGGTTCCTTGCCATTACTGACTGGTACATCCACGGTCAAACCATTGGCTAACTCATCGACGACCACGGTCGCCGCATACTGGAAGGTTTCTTCCGGGAAATCATGGTAGTTGTTCTGGGCAGAACCTTTGCGTGGGTTGTAGAACACAGCCCAGTATTGGCCCTCTTCCGGCTGATTGATGTTACAGAAGTTGTTGTAGGTGATGTGGTTGGACACACACAGCAATTCCTCGAACGGATCCGCCTGGCCATTGCCGTTGTAATCCTTACCTACGTACACCAGCAGGTTACCCTTGTCGAAGTTGCCTTCCAGTGGTGATTCAGTGGTACCAAAGGACTCCACGATCAGACGACGGGCATTGGCCGGTACGTCAATCATCACGGTAGCAGTGGCTTCATCCAAACGCTGATCCATGGGCACCGACATGTCGGCATTGCTGCTCCATGGGAAAGAGTTGTCGTCATCCTTTGGCAGTACCAGGGTCTGCACATCGGCTTTCACCGGCGCAAAGATACGACCATGGATGTTGTCACCCTCGGGCAGTTTAATGCCCTTGAGAACGGCGTTGCCTTCGTTACGGTGCGCAGTAGCAGCCAAACGGGCAGGCATGTCGTTCATGTCGTACTTGAACACCACAGGCCAGTGAGCCTCAGGTGCCTTGCCGCTGGTCTCGGAGAAGATCAGGTTGGAGTGCAGCTCCACTTCGGCGTTGGAGAACCAGTCCTGGGTATCCATGATTGACGCTTCAATCACTATCGTCTGGGTTTCACCGGCTGCCAGGGTGAATTCACTCGGGCTGACCTTGATGTTAACGCCGTTCTGAACAGACTGAGAGCGGGAATCAAACGCCCAGTTCACCACATCATCATGGGTCACAGACCAGCTGCCATCTTTGGTCGCTTTTACAGTACGGATCCACTGACACTTTGGCTTGCAGCTGAAGTTCACCAGCTGAGGGGTGTTCAGCTTGTGAACGGTACCGCCATTGAGTGGGTCGGCAGCGCGGAAGTTATCGGCAGTCTCATCCATGATGAGGCCGGCCTGCACGGCGTTGGCCACGTTGATACGGCCGGTACCGGCACGGTAAGTGGATGCCAGTTCAATATCACCGGTCGCTTCGTTGAGGCGGCGATACTGCACCTTGTTTTCAGCGGTCATGGCCAGGGCTGACTGGATTTCAGTGGCACTCCAGGAAGGCTGAGCCTGTTTGAGCAGCGCCATGGCACCGGCTACATGGGGAGAAGCCATGGAGGTACCGCTCAGGAAAGCATAGTCACCTGAGCCTGGGGCTGCTGTAAACGGATGCTCGTCGGCAAAGGCGGCGTAAATATCCACGCCGGGCGCGGCAACGGCCGGGATCAGCGCTTCAGGGGTTGATGGGCTTGGGCCACGGGAAGAGAAAGGCGCCAGCCAATCCGCATTTTCCGCGTTCAACTCACGCTCAATGCGGGTACTGCCTATGGTCAACATGTGGTCTGTGCCCTTGGCCAGCCAATCACTCAGGCCATAACCCGCCATGCCGTTATCGTAGCGACCATCCCACTCTTCTTTGGTGATATGGATAGATGGCACAGAGTACTTGGCCAAAGCAACGAGAGGATCGTTGTTGGCATAGTTGTACATGATCATGCCATCGGCGCCACCGGCCTTGATGTTATCGGCCTTGGCTGAACGGGCGATACCATTGGGATCGCTCAGGCTGTTGCGCTTACAAACTACAATCACGTCGACCGGATTGCCGCCGCTATCCTGAAGGTCAAAGGTACCTTCCGGGAATGGCGTACCGCAGTATTCGTCACCAAAGTTTTTGGCCTGTACCACCATGCCTGTCACAGGCGTGTCGTTGATGGCGCCGCCGACGATTTCGCTCCAACGGGGAGTTTCGTTGCCACCCATGGGGTCAGTCAATTTGGTCTCAATAACCACTTCACGGTCGTGGGTGGTGGCAGCCACGTTCATCAGCCAGGGAGATGCATGGTCGATGGCGCCAAAATACTCTTTGTAGCCAACGGGCTGACCTGAGTTGCCAGCAGCAGCAGCCACAGAAATGCCTGCCTCACGGGCGGCCAGGAAGGCCAGCTCCACATCGTCGCTCCATGGGTGAGAATCCTGACCACCAATGGAGAAGTTAATCACATCCACACCATCGCTGATGGCATCTTCGATACCGGCGATCAGCGCCTCTCCCGGACAACCGCGGAACTCACCCACGTCGTTGGAAGGGTGACATACCTGGTATGACACTATGTTTGCGTGCGGTGCTACACCGCTGATACGGGGGAACAGGCCTTCCTTGATGATGGCACCATCAGAGACAGCATCAGGCGTTGGCGATGAGAATGGCACATCAAAGAGCACGTTACCGGCCGCAGTCGATGCCACGTGTGAACCGTGGCCCTGGTAATCTTCACCCACGGCTGGACGGGTATCACCAAACACACCACTGGTGAAGTTGTCGGTAATAACAGGGTAAGAACGTACACCAATCAGCTTGTCGTTACAGAGGGTTTCGAAGCCTTCTTTGGCACAGTCACCAACGTAGTTGCCCGCGCCCCATGGGTTGGTGTGATCGTAACCGTCACCACCGATATCGGCAAAAGAGGCATGGTCAGTGTTCACACCGGTATCCACGATACCGACAATCACATTTTCACCCTTGTAAGGTACGGATTGGGTAACACTGCCATCCCAAATCTTATTGGCCTGGATAAGCTCCGGACCTGCATCGGACAGCAGCTCGTAAGTCTTGGCGCGGCGCACTGTGGCAACACCGGCTACCTCTGACATACGCTTGGCTTCGTCCCGGGTCATGGCCATGGAGAAACCGTTTACGGCATTGGTGAATTGGGCACGCACTTCGCGATGTCCCACAACGGCGGACGCCGCAGCCAATACATCGTTTTGTTTGCTGAGCAGTTTTGAACGGTAAGCAGCCACTTCGTTGGACACTGGCTTACCGGCAACAAAAAGTTTGCCTTTGCCACCCTTGGCACTGCGAGCCTGGATACCCACACCGGAGTTGGCCAGCGGCTTGTCGCGCAAGGTAACGATGTAAACATGTTCACCGCTGAGGCCTTCTTCGTACTCGAAGCGGCGGGACTGCGGGGTGATCTGGATATTCAGACCTTCACCGTGACCAAGGCTATCCTCGGTAACGGGTGAGCCGCTCTGCAATTGAGCGATTTGTTCAGTAGTCAGCTTCAGGGGTTCGAGTTTATGCTGCTCGTTGACGTTCAAGCTGGCCGCCGCATACATGCTGCCAGCCCCATACAGGGTCGCTACCACAGCACTGGTTACGAGGTTCAGTTTCAAGACGCTATCTCCGATGTTGTTATTGGAATGCTTGCTCGTCCGCCGGTGAAAAACCGGTCAGGAAGGCATCATCTAAGCACCGTCTGAAGGAAGAACCTCAACACTTTGATGTAGCATTTTGTAGACAGATTTCACAATTGATACAAAATCAAAACACTTCGGAGTGATGTAGCATTTTGTAGCCTTTTCCAGTATTTGCTGGAGAGCACAGATTATCGTGATAATCTCTGGGCAAAGAGCCCGAAAAACACACAAACTTATTTCAAAAGCGCTAATAAAAAATAACCCATGAAACCCCTGATACTGTTTATGCTGATGCTGTCTCTGGCTTTCCCCGTGAAAGCTGAAGAGTTGCAAACAGTGACACCGGGAGACTGGCAGGTCTCGCTGGCCCTTGGCTATGGAATACTGGAAAACCCCCGCAAAAAAACCGAAGACATCACCACCTATGTGCTGCCAAGCTGGTATTACTACGGCGAAGACTTTTACGTTGAGAATTTCACCCTGGGATACAGCCTCTACGAAACCGACTGGTTGAGCGTGGACGTACAAGGGCAGTTAAACGATGACGGTATCTATTTTGAGTACGATGGATTTGGCAAGTTATTACTGTCGGATATCCTCGGCTACAAACCCAATACCGGTCCCATTGTTCGTCCGGGGGTTGAGCCACCCAAACTTGAGCCGGTAGAGCGCAATCTGTCTTATCTCGGCGGTCTGAGCGCGACCTGGTACACGCCTGTGTTCGACCTGACCACTGGTGTGTTTTACGACGTCACCGGTGTACACAACGGCTACGAATGGCAACTCAGTGCCAGAAAGTCCTTCGCCTGGTCTTGGGGCGCCGCAGGCATAGAGATTGGCGGCGTGTATAAGAGTGCCGATTTGGTGGACTACTACTACAATGTGACGCAAGCAGAGTCCGGCGCCAGACGCCCACCCAAGCCGCTTGAGGCGGCCACCAATTGGCACGTTAAAGGCGTGCTGAATATTCCCCTGAGCGACAGTCTGAACTTTATTCTCACTGTCAATCATACCCGCCTGGGTAAAGCCATTAGAGAGAGCGCTCTGATAGAAAGAGACGATCTTTTCTCGGGTTTTGCCGGCGTCAGCTACAGTTTCTAGGAGCGGGTATGGGAAAGCGTATGTCACTGTTGTTCTTGCTGTCGCAGCTTTGCATAGTCCCCCTGGCCATGGCAGATCAGTTGAATGTTGCCCCCAAAGCCTGCGCCACCAGCAGTGAAGCACTTCCCTGCCGTTTCAGTATTTCGGTACATTACCAAACAGAGACAGAGCAGAATCTGTGTCTGTGGCTTAAACATGAAGCACAGCCCCGTCGCTGTTACACGGGGATGAAAGAGCTCAGTGAAGAACTCTCGCTGGCACTGGAGAAAGATGCCACCATCGAAATCCGGGACATGAATTCCCGTGTACTGCTCTCAACCCAGGTGTCGGTGGTCTTGTTTCAACCACCGCAAAAACGCAAACGCAGGGGGCTGAATTGGGATCTGCTGTAAAACACAAACTGCTGCTGATTGAAGACGACTTGCCCCTGGCAGAACTCATTGTGGATTTTCTCGAGGCCGAGGAGTTCATTGTTATCCATGCCGAGTCCATCGAAGACGCCTTTACCAAAAGCCAGGGCCAGAACATAGAATTGGTGCTCTGTGATGTGATGCTGCCCGGACAGGACGGCTTCAGCGCCTTTCCGACCTTGTCCAAAAAGGTTCCTGCACCCATTATTTTTATGACGGCACTGGCCGCACCGGAAGATGAAATCTTTGGTCTGGAGCTCGGTGCGGCCGACTATATCAGCAAGCCCGTGGTGCCCAACCTGCTGCTTGCGCGCATCCGCGCCCGACTCAGTCGTCAGCCATCCCCCCAAAGTAACAGCCAAATTTGGGAGCAGGATGGCCTCATCCTGCACAAGGCACATCAACAACTGTGCTTTGCAGATCAGAATTACCCGCTGACGACCCAGGAAACCGAACTCTTGTGGGTCTTTGTGCACCATTTGGAGCAGGTATTAAGCCGCGAATTCCTGTTTGAGCAAATCATAGGTCGCGAGTACGACGGCCTTGACCGGGCCATGGATCTGAAAATCTCCCGCCTGAGACGTAAGCTGGAAAACATCGGTATCCCGGGTCTGGCCATTCGTACCGTGCACGGCCGGGGTTATCTGCTGAGCTTTGCGACTGACGAGATATGAAGCCTCAGCTCATCCGGCTGTTTGTTCTTATCATTGCTTCCTGCGCCTTTATCGTTTGGTCCTTTAACCTTATTTACAGCGCGTCCGACGAGGCATATGGCTACAGTCTGGATGCCGACGCCCTGTTGAAACAGGGGCGTTTGGGGTTTCGCGAGCTGCAACCTGGCAGTATTGCCTTTGCCCCCGAGTTACAGACCCGTCTAGACAGTGGTGAAGTCATTTCCCTCACCCACCAGGATGGCAAAGAGTTTTATTACCTGCTTCTCGATAATGGCCACATCCGGGAAATGGGGCCCGTCAATCCCCAGGCGCAGCACAACCAGCTAAACACCCTGATCCCACTCCTTTACGCCTCGCTTGCGCTGGCGATATTGCTGCTGATCGGAAGGGTGTTCAAGGATTTGAGTCTGCTTCAGTCACAGGCACTGAGTTTTGGTGCGCACCCCAAGCGGATTAAAATCGGCATCGGGCACCGCTCGGCAATTTATCCCCTCGCCAAGAGCTTTGAGACCATGACAGGGCAAATCGTCGACTTTCTGGAGCTGCACCGGGATCTGTCGCGGATCATGTCCCACGAGATACGCACGCCCTTATCACGGATGCGGTTTGTTCTCGAGCTGGCCAAAGCACAATTGTCTGAAAAACACAGCGCCCGCCTGGAAGAGGACATCAATCAAATCGAGGCCCTGACCAAGAGCTACCTGTCGTTTGCACGGGTTGAGCACCAGCAGCCCCACCAACAGCGCGAATGGGTGAATGCGCCTGAATTTATCAATGCCGTGGCAGATAATTTTGCCGTGTATGCCCCCAAATACAGGGTGCACTGTCAGGTGGACTGCGCCCTCAGTGACGACAAGGTGTTGATTGACCCACTGAGTATGGATCTGGCCAGCCAAAACCTGATAGCCAACGCCCTGCGATTCGCCAGCGGTAATATTAAGCTGACGCTGGTCGCAGAGACCCGCCATTGGCGGCTAACCGTGGAAGATGATGGTCCGGGCATACAGGAGCCGGGCAAAGACTTGCGCCAGGCGTTTCAGCGGGGCAGTAAACAGCAAAGTGCCGGATTTGGCCTGGGCCTCTATATTGTCCGCAAAATTGCCATCTGGCATCAGGGCAAACTGACGGTGGAAAACTCGGCCGAACTTGGCGGTGCCTCCATCAGTCTGCGCTGGCGCAGGCCGCTTCCTTGAGCAGCAGACACAGCACCTCAAAGTGGTCACTGTGGGGGAACATGTCGAACAGCTGTACCCGGGCGATGCGATAGCCCGAGATCAGGGCCAGATCTTTAGCCAGCGTCTCGGGATTACAGCTGGAATAAATGATGGCTCTCGGCCCAAAGGCCGACAAACGCTCACACAGTTCCTCACCAATGCCCCGGCGCGGTGGATTCACTATGATGACCTCGGGTACTTCCTGTGCCTGCTGGCCCATGGCAAAGTCGGTGGAATCCAGCGCAGCAAACGACAGATTATCCAGTCCCATGGCCGCTGCCGAGGTTTTGGCGCAGTCGATGGCTTCGGCTTCAATCTCAATGCCTGTCACCGGCAATGATTCATTGGCGCAGTGCAACCCAAAGCCGCCTACACCGCAAAAAAGATCCCACAGGCTCTTTGGACTTAATTCATCAACCCACTTGGCGGCTGTGGCGTATAGACGCGAGGCCACCTCAGGGTTGGTTTGGAAAAAGCTTTTGGGGCGGATAAAGAGTGGCACCCCGTTGAATACCTCATCGAGGCGGGTGGCTTGGGTAAGAAAGATTTCCTCTTCACCTTCCAGTCTTGCCATGTGCACCGGTTGCAGGTTCACCGAGACCACCTTAATGGCCGGGAAATCGGCCAAGAGTTTCGGCAGTTCACGTTCGATACGGGGAATGGCATCTTTGCTTCGAAGCACAAATCGCAGCATAAACTCACCGCGCACGGCGCTGCGGGTCAGCAAAATAAACTTAAGCTCGCCCTTGGCTTTATCGACCCGGTAAGGCGGAATACCTGCACGGCGCACAAAGGAAGTCAGCTCAAGCAAGAGCGCCTGCATGTCTTGTGGATAGAGGGGGCAATGGCTGAGGTCCACGGGTTGACCATCGGGACCCGGAATACCCAGCACAGGGGCGTGGGCCGCGCCCATCACCACCATTTTTGCTTTGTTGCGAAAACCAAACTCGGGCCCGGATACCGGAGCCAAACGTTCGTCTACCGGCAGACCGCCCAGCAGGTGGGTGAGCCTGGCTTCTTTCTCCAGCAACTGCTCAGTCACTGGCTTGGACATCAGACGACACGACTGACAGAGTCCCCGGTTGAAATAGTCACAGCTCACGTTCGGCTCCCACATCTAAAAAACGGCGCACACTTTAGCCTGTTTGCGCCATAAAATCATCCCGGTTTACCGGACGGGTCAGCGGCAGCTTATCCACATCGGCAATCGCGGCTCTATCCCCCAGTTGTGCCCTCACCCAATCCAGCACTTCGGCCGCACTGCTGCGAAATGTGGTCAGTTTACCGCCGTAAAGGCTCAGCAGTCTTGGGTGAGAGCGGCAAGTGTGCATCAGGGTATCCCTCGGGGCGTGAAAAGCATCACCGCCACTTCGGGGGAGCACCCTGACCCCGCAAAAGGTATCAGTCACTTTTTTCTCCAGCTCATCCACTTTGCCGGCATCGGGGAAATAGTGGGCGTAGAGCGCCAACAGGTAGCGTTTCTCCGCTTCGGTGACGGCGGGCTTGTTGTCCAAATGGGTCAACCGGGTTTCTGTGGTGCCGACCAAGGTTTTGCCATACCAGGGCATAACAAACACCACCCTCTGGTCGATGGGGGACTCAAGGTAAAGCACACCGTCGACCGGCGGTATGTCCAGCAGCAGGTGCGCTCCCTGAACCCAGTCAATCTCCAGCGCCGATACGGTTGGAGTCACCCTCTCCAGCAGCTGATTCACCCAGGGGCCGCAGGCGTTAATGACCACACCCGCCTGGATGTCATGCTGCTGTCCCTGCTGTGTAAAACTCACCTGACAGCCATCACCACTGTGCTGTATGTGTTCCACTTCAGCCCATTCGAACACATCAGTTCCGAGCAGGATTGCACTGTGCGCCACCGCCTCACACAGCAGCCTGTCGTCAGTTTGTGCATCCCAATATTGGAACACAGTCTCAAGCCCGGCGCTGTTTAATCCCTGTAACCTGGACCACTGAGACTTGCTCAGAGTTTTAAAGCGGCCGAGGGCATCGAACTCGCTTAAGAGCCCATACAGGGACAAGCCCGCCCTGATAGTGAGTGCTCCACGGCGACTGTTGCGATACACAGGAAAATAAAAGGGGACGGCCGTCACCAGAGACGGCGCCAGCTGTAGCAGTGCGCGTCTCTCTTTGAGCGACTTACGCACAAGGTCCAACTGCATAGTCTCCAGATATCTCAGGCCGCCATGGATGAGTTTGCTGGAATTGCCGGAGGTCGCTTCACCTATCCGCTGCCGTTCAATCAAGGCCACCGAATATCCGGCCGCAGCAGCAAACTGGGCTATGCCCACGCCAGCAATGCCGCCACCCACCACCAGCACGTCCACTCGCTTCATGCTAGGACTCCCGCTCCAATAACTTGGCCGCTTTGTCGCACAATCTTTTCAGCTCGGCCAGTTCTTCCAGCCCGGTCCCCACCATGCAGCGCATTCTGTCAGGAATATCCCGGGCGCCGCGTTTGAGCAGCCGGCCATCATCGGTCAAATGCAGCACCCTGACTCTTTCGTCCTGCTCTGAGCGGCCACGAGTGACCAAGCCCTTCTGCTCCAGGCGTTTGAGCAGTGGCGTTAAGGTGCCCGAATCCAAATGCAACCGCTCACCCAGCGATTTCACGCTCAGGCCTTCTTCTTCCCAGAGCACCAGCATCACCAGATATTGGGGATATGTCAGTCCAAGCCCATCCAGTATGGGACGATAGGCGCGGATCATCGCATTACTCGCCCGATAGAGCGAAAAGCAGACCTGTCGGTCCAAAGCCAGAGTATCTTGCACCTGAAGCCTCACATCGATTTATATTGCACACAAATTAGTTGTGTTATAGCAAAAAAAACGACCCTGTGGCGAGTCAATTTCAGTGAAAAAATTCAAATTGTCTCAGCCAATTTACTGACACCCAAACACCAAAAAGAGAAACAGAGACAGCCGGGTTGCGGCGTTGGTTTTCTGACGTTTTTCCGGCAACTGAAATCACCGTATTTGGCTCTGTCTACAAATTGAATTCCACAGGGCTTTCGCTTACAGTGGCAGGCCTAAAGAACCCAGGTTTTACAGGATTTTGTTCTTTAAAGGTGAAGGATGCTGAAATATATAACTATGATAATGAGCCTTGCAGTGTTGGGCGCCAACGCCAACTGTAAAGGCAGTACAGAGCTCGGTGCTGTGAATTTCGACAAAAACAGCTCCTACTTCGATGCGGCGGGCACTGCGACCCTGAAACAACTGCTTGAGACCCAACAAACCAGTGCCGACACAGGTAATGGTTATCTGTTGCTTGAATTTGCATTCAACCGCAATGCCGGTGACGATGAGCTGCAAAAATACAATATGTGGCTCGCCGAGCGCCGTATCGAGAGGGTAAAAAGCTACCTAATCAACGCAGGCTTCGGCGCTATGATGGTAAGCCGTATTCGTACGGCGGTGGATACCGAAAGTCGCGCCCTGGCATTGCAATGGTGCAAGGCAAGTGATGAAGACCAAGGCCAAATGTTGGCCGATGCCTCGGTCGCCGAACACCGTCTTTGAAATCAAAGACCTTGTCAGTGAACCAAGAGGCATCTTGATCTCAATTCCGGTGTTTTTCTGATGTGTTTTACAGTTTTGAAAGCATGATTTAGTCCGCCATGGGGAATTCAGTAAAGTAGAGTCAGAGGTTTTGTCTTTGCTTCCCACCACAGGTGGGTCTGGAGGCCATATGGTCCGCGCAATCTTGCTTTCATTACTGATGCTCCTGTCAGTTCCGGCATTTTCAGCCACAGAAGATCTCTCCACATCGCCGGTCTGGCATCAGACCGATGCCGATGGCAAACCTGTGGTAAAGCTCTACTTTTTCTGGTCCAAGACCTGCCCTCACTGCGCCGAAGCCCATCCTTTTATCGATGCATTGCCAGAGCAGTATCCCTGGATTTCCCTCGAGTCTTATATGATCACGGCGCCCGGTGCCCGGGAGAAATGGCAGACCATTGCCAAAGCCACAGGCACGGACACCCGTTCTGTGCCCTTTTTTGCCATTTGCGGAAAAGCCAGCGTGGGTTACAGCAGTGCGGATGTTACCGGGCAATATCTGGTCGGACGGCTAAAGGAATGCTATCGCAGCCTTGGAGGCACAGTCGGTGATGATGGTCCGGCCATACATACAGCCAGCACAGGTGAGCAGCCACTGTTTGGCACCTGCGACTCTTCATCTGAGGCGGGTACCTGTGACTTGGGTGCAGAGGTCACTGCCAGCAGTGATGTGCAGCCGGTTGAGCTGCCCTTTATTGGGGTAGTCACACCGGACCAGTTATCACTGCCGCTGCTGACGCTGGTTCTGGCTGGTGTAGATGCCTTTAATCCCTGCGCTTTTTTCGTGCTGCTGTTTTTGCTGTCCATTATGGTCAATGCCAAGAGCCGGAGTCGTATGCTGGTCGTCGGCGGCATTTTCGTGTTCTTCTCAGGCTTTATTTACTTCCTGTTTATGACCGCCTGGCTCAACATGTTTGAACTGCTGGGCGCCGATGGCGATGGTGGTAACATCATTCTCGCTGCGGGTTTGCTGGCACTGGTGGCCGGTACCATCAACGTCAAAGACTTCTTCTTTGAGAAAGGCGAAGTGACCTTATCTATGTCGGCCGAAAAGCGCACTGGCCTGATTAAACGCATGGGTAAGCTGTCCAGCGCCAGCTCCATGACCGCCATGATATTGGGCACCACAGTGCTGGCGATTCTGGCCAATGCCTACGAGCTGCTGTGCACTGCCGGCTTCCCGATGATTTATACCAGTGTGCTGGCCATGCACGAGCTGCCCGCAGCCGAGCGGTATTTTTATCTGGTGATGTACAACATCGTCTACGTGATCCCATTGGCACTGATTGTGCTGGTGTTTGCCCTGACACTGGGTAAACGCAAACTGAGCGAGAAGGAGGGACAAACCCTCAAGCTGATGTCAGGCATCATGATGGTGGGCTTGGGTGGCATGCTGGTACTTGATCCCACCTCACTGCAAAATGTCGTGCTGGCGGTTGCGCTAATCCTGGGTTCCATCGGCATTACCAGCGTATTGATTATTGGGCGAAAGTTACTTACCGCCCGTCAAGGCTGAGACCTGGGGCGCCACAATCCCTTGCAATGGGCCCTTGCAATGAGCAGCCGTGGCGCTAAAGTTTACTGCATGGTGGCCGATAAGCAGGTATCGACCACATGCAGTCTGGAGGAATTTTCCGTCGATGAGCATCAACAGCATTGAACCCAATCTCAGCCATGGCGCCATCGGTGTTAAGGTGGCACAACTGGCTAAAGATCAGCAAAAAGTGGAAGGGCAAATTGCCGTCGATCTGATTGCTGCCGCCACTGCGCCGGCTCCGAAAGCCGAACCCGTTGGCAACATTGGCCACAATATCGATACCACCGCCTAAGCCCGGAAGCAGCCGCCTAGCGCGTCCGCCGTCCAGATAAGGCTTCATTCAAAAGCGCCTGTTGCTCTGCATCCTGGCGCTTTTACTTTTCTGCGGCCCGAGTCTCCATGTATTGCTCAACCTGCCGCTCACACTGGCGCCTGTCACTGTGGGGATCATAAGGGTCAGTGTCGGTGCGTAAATCACACAGCGCCTGAGCACAGCCACCTGAAAAAGAAGCCAACATCAGCACAACTGCAATCCGGGGCTTGGGTAGCATCCGAGGCTTGGGTAGCATAGTTATCATCATTCTTGCTCCTATACGCACAGTGGCTGACATAGATATCAGGTACAGGCTGAATTGAGCCTGACTGACAAGTAAAATTGGCTCATACAGAGCAGCTTTACAGCGGGCAAAGCCTAGCCTGTACTAGCCTTGCAGACAAGAATTGGTTATCCGTCATTCTGGGCGTAATTTTGCATTTGCTCGCGAATAGATTTGAGAATGACGTGCTTGATATCCTTTATGTTTTTACTCTGCTGGCACCAAAGTGAAATAGGTAATTTCACGCCTTCAAACATCATATCGACCTCGAGAGGCGAAATACCATCAACTGCCACCCTTGACTCAGAAAGAGCCTTGGGCAACCAGGCCCAACCCAGAACAGAGAAAGATTCAACACATACCGACACAAGGCGTGCCTTCACACAGGCTGGGACAGAGACGACAGAGGGTGGAGTACGCTTGGTGTTAAAAAGCGCACCTCCACCCTCTGTTTCCGCGGTTCAACGTTAAAGCTTAAATTGAGACGTGGCGCTTTGCAGCTCTTCGGCAAACTCTGACAATTCCGACGAGACCTGATGCACTTGATCCAGAATACTCAGGGTTTGTTCGAATGAAGCATTCATATCCACCACATTATCCACCACCCTGGAGGCCACCTGAGACTGTTCATCGGTTGACCTGGCAATATGGGTGTTCATGGCATTGATACTGACAATTTGTTCTTGAATCGTCTTGAGTGCCAACCCCGTCTTCTGGGCATGCTCCTCGTTCTCACTCGACTTGGACATGGCCACCGTCATGGTACTGACTGACGACTCTGCGGCGCCCTTGAGCCTGGTCAGCACCTCACGAATTTCCTTGGTGGCATCGGCGGTTTTCGAAGCCAGAGCACGCACTTCGTCTGCTACAACGGCAAAACCTCTGCCCTGCTCTCCGGCGCGGGCAGCCTCAATGGCCGCATTCAGTGCCAACAGGTTGGTTTGCTCGGCGATGGAGGTGATGACATTCAGTATCGAACTGACACTTTCAGTATCTTTTGCCAATTCATTAATGGCGTTGGCCGCATGTTCAATTTCGCGGTTCAACTCCAGGGAGATGTCCATGGTACGCTGCACCACCGCCATCCCGTCCATGGCTTCACGCTCTGCTATTTGCGCTGCATCTGCCGCCTGACTGGCATTATGGGAAATATCAATTACCGACAGCCGCATCTCTTCCATAGATGCCTGAACGGTTTGAGCATCATGACTCTGACGCTGGGTAGCGCCCGTTGCCGTTTCCATCTTGTCTTTCAAATCATGGGCGTTGTTGAGTAACGGCGAGGTTACATTCACCACCCTCTGGATTGAGCCTGCCAGGAGTCCCAAAAAGCGATTGAAGTTACCGGATACCTGCCCGAGTTCGTCCCGACTGCTGGCTGGTAGTTGGTGGCGCAAATCTCCCTTGCCATCGGCGAGTTCACCAAGGGAATGGGCCACCCCTTTAGCACTGGCGCTGATAGCACGGGCGATGGATATGGTCACTATGGCCATAAACAGCAGCAGCACCACTCCCACCACCATGGTCAACCAGAGACTGTTTTGCGATCTGTCTGCTGCCTCCTTGATGGTATTTTTGAACTCCAATACCTTGGCCTGCTTGTATTGCTGCACATGACCCAGCAGGGTTTCATACACAGCGGACTTTTTCTGACTGATGGCGCCTATGTTGGCCATGTCTGCAGTTCCATCCAACATGCTCTTTGCCAGGCCAGAGGTTATTTGGTTATAGCTGGCGAGCTGCGACAGCATCTGTCGAAGCGTGTCGGTTTCTTTTATGTCTGAGCTCTGTAACAACGTAAGGTTGGCGGCAAGGTTGTCATGCAGGCTGCCGGCTTGCTCCAATAGGTCTTCATCGGCAAATGACACCGCCTGGGTGTATACCTCCTCAAGCCGCTGCACCAACATCAAATTTTGGTTGGCCAGTTCAACCCGCTGGTAAATCTTCTCTTCCATAAATCCCAGGGTTTCGCGATTTTTATTGATAGAGACCAGACTGATGGCCAGATTCACCGCAAAGATGATCACCGAAATGATGAAGATGACACCGACTTTTTTAAAGATGGGAAGGTTATTAAACCATGTCATAGACAACCCCTTGAAAGGGGTGCCGACCTGGGCCGGCACCGCCAGTTAGAACTCAGCAACCACCTTTACCGAGCCATTTACCTGACTACTATCAATATAGCCAATAATGTTGGGGTTGGAGGACACCAGCCCCAGCACTTCTTCGGCGCTGGCCACTTCCTTGGGGGGCGTACCCTTTCCTGTAAAGACCTTCTGAGACCAATACGACTTGAGCTGACTGGATGACTTGCCAAGTACGTTGCTGTCGAAGGTTTCCCGAATCGGCCCGGACTCTATGTTGACCGGCACCGCCTGACTGCCGCCGGGGAAGGACTTTGTTTTTCCCAAATAAATATTCTCAATCGCCTTTTTATCAATAGCGTCACCATTAGCAGGATGCACTATCACGGCAACACCGGCCCAGGCCTGCATGGCGGTCAGGCATAAAAGGATGGCAGAAATCACGATTTTCATGGCTCTCTCCTAAAATACCAGGTCTACGCCCAGGCTGATTGACTTGGAGTCCCCGGCAACCCGCCAGGAGTCGTCGGTACCGGCTCCGGTTCCGTCGTCTTGCACATCGTCATATTGAATTTTAAAGGCCGCGGATGGGTGGAAATCCCAGCGCAGCCCGACTGAAGTGGTGTTGTGGATTTCACTGCCATCATCAAAGTCGGAATAAGATACAAAGGGCATGAAGTCTTTAATGCGATAACCCAGAGTGACCAAATAGGTATCGAGATCCGAGTCTTGAAGCGTCAAGCGATTGATTTCAGTCAGCACCACCAGATTGTTCCAATCGATGTTGACCGACAAACCATAAAATTTTCCATCACGCTCGGTTTCTCCGTCCCATTCCACCTGTTCACCACCAATGTAGCGCTCGTTGGTGTATTGCATATGGGTGAGACGAATATCCAGCCATTCATAGTTAAGCTGCACCACTACGCCGCCTATGTCTTTCCAGATTTCCCGGGTGGACTCGCCGAAAAAGAATTCCGACAGCAGCTTGTTGGGCTCATCATCTTCGCGGCCAAAATACACCTGACCAGTCAACGTCCAGTCCCCTATCAGGTAGTTATAGAGTGCACTCACGCCGGTATAGTTAAAAATCTGCCAGGTGTAATTGTCTGCTGGTGGCCTAATCCAGGGATAGGCGTAGCCCACATCAAAGAAATCGCTGTAGTAGTACAGCGGCAGGCGCTTTTTACCGGCCTGCACTGTCCAGTGTTCATTAAGCTCATAGGAGAGATAAGCCCACTCAAAGCTGGCAGAAAAGTCGTCGGCCCCCCGGGAGACGATTTGCGCCGTCGCGGAAAGTCCGTCCAATAAGTCAGCAGAAATTTGCAGGCCAAACAGGGTGTCGGGTTCGAAGCTGAACTCCTCTGTGTAGGCGCCCACCAGGGGATAATCGGCCAGAAAGGTAGGTTCGAGTCCAAACTCCTCTACCCCACTGCCTTCCAACACCTTGCCACCGACTACAGAGGCAAACCCGGATATATTAATCTCAGCCAACGCCGGTGTTGAAAGCAGCAGCGTGCCAAGGCAGATAGCCAATTTGTGCTTCATACAAAACCCTTTATTTGTCAGGTGTATCCGACTTTAAGCTTAGGCTTGAGTAACAAATTGACAACTTTTAAGACAACTTTTATGAACAATATCAAAAAATGCCTGTCTAACCGGCCTTATCCCCCGCTGGCGTAACCGTTTGTACATAACAGTTACGGCCACTTTCTTTGGCCCGGTAAAGCGCGGCATCACTTGCCTCCAACAAGGCTTCAGCATCCATTCCCCGCTGCCACTGAACCAAACCCTGAGAAACAGTAATATGCGAAGCAACCTGAGAATCCGGGTGAGGTATGGCCGCTTTGGCCAGGAGTTTCGCAATACGATTGGCCACTTCCACTGCGCCTGTTAGTGTGGTTTCTGGCAGCAGCACCGCAAACTCTTCACCGCCATAGCGCACAGCAAGATCCCTGGGTCTGGCAGCCACATCCGACAAGAGTTGCCCCAGTTGCCGCAAGCAGTCGTCACCGGCCTGGTGTCCGAGCGCATCATTGAGCCGTTTGAAGAAATCGATATCCAACAGAATAAGGCTTAACGGATGCCCGGTCCGGGTCGAGGCCCGAATTTCCTGATCCAGAATTTCATCAAAATGGCGCCTGTTACTGAGGCCAGTGAGACCGTCCAGCAAGGCCATGCGGCGAAAATGCTTGAGCAACCGCCGTTTTTCCACATTGCGCCGCACGGCCTTTTTAAACCATTTAAAAATCACCCGCTGGGCACTCATGATGATCAAAAACATGAACAGAGTACGCAGGACAGTAAAGTAAATACTTTCCGGGTAGACTTCGTAGCGATAAAAAGCTGAATAAAGTAAAAAAGGCGCTACCGTCGCGGCAGTCAACTTTATACTGGGAAAGAGCGCCACGGCCATGGCCAGGCTGAGCACATCACTGAGGGTTTCAATGCCCGGCAACACCAGCAGACCCGCGCTTCGCAGCAACGACATGGATATCAACCAACTGATGACCAGCGCCGCTAAAAAGAAGAGGTTCCATAGTAGGTTTCTAGACCAGGGAACCCTGGCGAATCTGAGCCCCAAATACAGCAGGCAGAGAGAGCCCGGCAGCAGCATCATGGTAAACGCCGTATCCAACCCCAAATTCAGGCCGGGTTCCAAGGCGATATTGAGACCAACGGCAGTCAGCAGCACCAGGCTGGTAAAACTCAACCATTGAAAGCTTGCCAGCATGTATTGGCGCGATTCGTCCTTAAGCGCTTCATCAAACGACAGTGATTCTTTATCCACTAAGATTTCCGATACTTACGAAGATGATGGAATGACTATAGCATGTGCAGCGCACCATTCTAGGTGTACGCAAGCATGAAGAAGACACAAAAAAGCCGGCAAAATGCCGGCTTTTGCGACGTGAGCTATCAGGCGGCAGCTGAAGCATCTGCCTCGCTGTGACGGATGAGGTAATCAAACGCCCCCAGGCTCGCGGTAGCACCACTGCCCATGGCAATAATGATTTGCTTGTAGGCAGAGTTGGTCACGTCTCCCGCGGCAAATACACCCGGCAGCGAGGTTTGGCCACGCTCATCCACTATGATCTCGCCGCGCGGGGTCAGTTCCAGTGTGCCCTTAAGCCACTCTGAGTTGGGTACAAGACCAATCTGTACGAAGATACCCGCCAGCTCAACACTGTGTACATCACCTGTAGCTCGGTCGGTGTAGACCAAGCCGGTCACCTTGTTGCCGTCACCCACCACCTCGGTGGTTTGTGCCTGGGTGATGATGTGGATATTCCCCATAGAGCGAGCCTTGCGAACCAGCACCTCATCGGCGCGCAGCTTGCTGTCAAACTCCAGCACAGTGACATGCTCAACTATGTTGGCCAGGTCGATGGCAGCTTCGATACCCGAATTACCGCCACCTATCACGGCAACGCGTTTACCTTTGAACAAGGGGCCATCACAGTGAGGACAGTAAGCCACGCCGCGGCCACGGTATTCTTTTTCACCGGGCACATTCATTTCACGCCAGCGTGCACCGGTGGCAATCAGTACAGTTTTACCCGATAACACAGCACCATTGGCCAACTCCACCTGATACAGACCGTCTTTGGTCAGCTTGAGAGCCTTCTGGTTTTCCATCACATCCACTTCGTAATCGCGAACGTGGGCTTCAAGGTTTGCCACCAGCTTGGGGCCTTCAGTGGCTTTCACTGAAATAAAGTTCTCAATGCCCACGGTTTCAGCCACCTGACCGCCAAATCGGTCGGCAACCAGACCGGTACGCAAGCCTTTACGGGCCGAATAAATGGCGGCAGAGGCACCGGCGGGGCCTGCGCCCACTACCAATACTTCGTAAGGGGCTTTCTCACTCAGGGCATCGGCTTCTCGGGCTGCAGCCTGGGTATCCACCTTGGCGAGAATCTCCTTCAGGCTGATGCGACCCTGGGAAAAGAGTTCACCATTAAGGAACACCGAGGGTACGGCCATGATCTGCCGAGATTCCACCTCGTCCTGAAACAGGGCCCCATCAATCATGGTGCTGCTGACGTTCGGATTCAGCGCGGCCATCATGTTCAGAGCCTGCACCACATCGGGACAGTTTTGGCAGCTCAGGGAGATAAAGGTTTCAAACTTCAGGGTCTGTGGCAGCGCCTTGATTTGTTCAATAACAGCCATATCCAGCTTGAGGGGATGACCGCCTGTGTGCAGCAGTGCCAACACCAACGACGTAAATTCGTGGCCCATGGGCAAACCGGCAAAACGAATGTCGGTCCCCTGAGCATTGGTTACCTGCATTTCAGGGGTGCGCTCGAGCCTGGCCTGGGTCACTGAAACCAACGGAGACAAGGAGGAGATGTCATTGGCCAGGTCGAGCAATTCCTGAGATTTTTTGCTGTCATCGGCAGACACCACGAGTCTGACGTCTTGCCGTAGATTTTGCAGATAGGTCTTAAGTTGCTGTTTCAAATCCGCGTTTAACATGGTGGCTCCAGATGCAAGCAAAGATAAATAACGCTGAGAAAAGGCTCCGGGCCAAATCAGGGGGAGGCCCGGAGCAAGGGGTGATGCGGGTTAAGGCTTAGATTTTGCCAACCAGGTCCAGAGATGGAGCCAGAGTTTCATCACCTGGCTGCCACTTGGCTGGGCAAACTTCGCCATCGTGAGTAGCAACGTACTGGGCAGCCTGAATTTTACGAACCAGCTCGCTGGCGCTGCGGCCGATGCCCAGGTCGTGGATCTCAGCCACTTTTACCTGACCTTCTGGGTTGATTACGAAGGTACCACGCAGAGCCAGACCTTCTTCTTCAATCATCACACCGAAGTTACGGCTGATGATACCGGTTGGGTCAGCCACCATTGGGAATTCAATCTTGTTGATGGTGTCAGAAGTGTCGTGCCATGCCTTGTGGGTGAAGTGGGTGTCGGTAGACACTGAGTACACTTCAACGCCCATGGACTGCAGCTTGGCATAATGGTCAGCCATGTCGCCCAGTTCAGTTGGACATACGAAAGTGAAGTCGGCTGGGTAGAAGAACACCACAGACCACTTGCCCAGTAGATCCTGCTCGGTCACAGGCACGAATTCGCCCTTGTGGAAAGCAGTGGCTTTGAATGGCTTGATGGTGCTGTTGATGATGGATTGAGTCATGTTTTGCTCCTTTATAAACAAACGCTTGGTTCAGTGAATTTGTCAGGGCAATGGTTGTATGCCCGTCGATGGAGAGCATATTAGCCAAGGACTTCAATCATTGATAACGGATAAAAACTATCACCTTAATCGATTTTTTATTTGAACCAATCGAAAAAAGGGAAAGCCCAAGTTTTCCCTTTTTCGTTACGCATCAATCAGTGCCGGGCCGCATTGGGGTCAATCAGCACTCTGCCCGGCCAACCAGTGACTAAGTAAACGCACCCCAAAACCGGTGGCGCCTGCCGGGCTCAGTGGTTTTTCCGATGAAGATAACGCATTACCGGCAATATCCAGGTGCGCCCAGGGCACATCTGCGGCGAAACGCTTTAGGAACATGGCGGCAGAAGAGGCACCGGCACTGCCTTCGGCGCCGGTATTTTTCATATCCGCGATGTTGGACTTGAGTTCATCGCCATAGGCCTTATCCAGCGGCAAGCGCCAGAGCTTCTCACCCACGGCGGCGCCGGAGGCAGTCAAACCTGACACCAGCGACTCTTCATCACTGAAAATACCCGCATACTCCCGGCCCAAGGCGCGCACTTTGGAGCCGGTGAGGGTTGCCACATCAATCAGCACCCTGGGCTGATAATGGGTTCTGGCATACCACATGCCATCAGCCAGAATGAGCCTGCCTTCGGCATCGGTATTCATCACTTCCACCGTCAGGCCCTGCGCGGTACGCAGCACATCGCCCGGACGCAGGGCATCACCGGAAACCATGTTTTCCGCCAGCGGCAACACGGCCACCAGATTCACCTTGGCCTTTTGCATGGCCATGGCTTTAACCGTACCCAAAATGGCAGCAGCGCCGGCCATGTCTGATTTCATGTGGGAGATGGAATCCCCCGAAGCCTTGATGTTGTAACCGCCCGAGTCAAAGGTAATGCCCTTGCCGACCATGGCGATGGGAGCCCCTTTGGCACCTTCCCAGTGAGCCACCACAAGACGCGGCCCACTCTCGCTGCCCTTACCGACACCGGCCAGGGCGCCCATGCCCAACTTTTCAATGCCTTTGGCATCCAGCACTGTCACCTTTACGCCCAGGCTCTTGAGCTTACGGGCCTCGGCGGCAAAGTCTTCCGGGGTCATATCCCCTGCGGGGGTATTCACCAAATCTCTTGCCAGCACCACCCCTGCATCGACGGCAGCTAAGCGGGCATATTCGGTGGCTGCGGCTTTGGCGTCGGAGAGGGCGAAGCTGAGTTCACGTTCATCCTGCGTCTTATTGGTATAGCGACCAAATTGATAACGTTTCAAATCAAAGCCATGGGCAACTTCTGCTGCCAGATTGGCTGCGTCCGGAGCACCCTCAGCAATCAAGGTAATGCGGGTGTCTTTGTGAGCCGCGATCTTGTCGGCGAGCTTGGCCCCCAGAGTATTGAGTTCACCATCAGTCAGCTTGCCATCACCCAGCCCCATCACCAGGATCCGGTTAAGTTGACTACCGGCAGGGGCAAGCACTTCCAGCATTTCCCCTTCGCCACCGTCGAAACCATTTACCTGCATGGCACGCTCAAGATGCGTCAGGCTACCGTCGCTCAGCACGCGCGCACCGGGGAAGTCAGTATCCTTCACCTTAAACAGCACCAGGGTTTCGCCACTGGCAGTCAGCTCGGAGGAAAAGTTCACCTTATCGGCCATTGCAGGCAACGAGAGTAAAGAGGCGAACAGCACAGCAAGAGTGGATTTAGAGGTTTTCAGCATGAGAACACACCTTGTTATTATGGGACTGGCAAGAATAACAAAGGAGTATTCGAGGGGTAACCCGACCTTACGCCGGGTTAACAGAGACTTACAATTTTCAACGTCAGCTTAACCAGGCCGTCAGTCCAGCCAGGGGCCAAATCCCAGCGAAGCCTTGCCAACATTGAACTCCAATTTGGCTGACAATTCGGCCCTGGCTTGTTTCAAGCCATCTTCCTTAAGCACGCCCGGCGTTAAGGTGGCAAATACCACCCAGTTGCCGCCGCTGCTGAGGCTGCCATACACGTCGCAGAAGTGTTGCTGCAGTTGCTCGCGGACATCAAATCTCTGACGGTGTTCTTTCCAGCAGTTGAGCACCAACATACCACCGGGCTTGAGCAGTCTGACACAGCCTTGAATAAAGCTGTCGGTGAGCTGCTTGGCGTCGACACCATCGGCGCCGTACAGGTCAGCAAAAATAATGTCGACTTTTTTGTGGTCAGCGTCGCTGACAAAAACGGCGGCGTCGGCCTCAATCAGGTTGAGCTTTTTACCTATGGGGAGATAAAAATATTTCTTTGCAATATCAATCACCTCCCCCCTAAGCTCTACAGCGGTCAACTTAAGCGCACCGTCAAAGCGTCGCAGGGCATGTACCAGGGCGCCGCCCCCCAAGCCCAGTACGATGGCACTCTTGGGGCTGGCAAACATCAGCGACTCCAGCATCACCTGCACATAGGAGTGTTTGGGCACGTGGGGCGTCTTTTTGTTGAGCTTGCTTTGCTCATCGTTGTCGCCAAAGGCAAGAATGCGCGACTCGCCATTGTCGAGCACCCGGATGGGGCCAATAGCATCGGAAGTTTGATAGATAACCGAAAATTCAGACAAAATTTTACATCCCGGCCCCTGAATGGCCCTTCACTGGTCCCGGTGTGGCCCTTTAGAATAGGGGTTTCTGCCGAGATGTTTTCAAAGGGCTATTATGACAAACCAAATACTGCTTGCCTGTTTTTATTTGCTGGCTTTTTACATTATTCAGCGCAATCTCAAGCGGGTTATCAATGCGCTGGCCGAAAAGAAGCAGGTCAGCGCAGCCAGAACCAGCCTCGTCAGCCGCTTTTTAACGGCCGTATTGTTTTTTATCACTCTGTCACTGATGGCCGTGTCGGTGGGGCTGGGCTACCACGATGTCGCACTCTTCGTCTCATCAGCCTTTGCAGTGCTCGGCGTGGCCCTGGTCGCTCAATGGTCCATTCTCAGTAATCTCACCGCAGGCGTACTGATCTTTTTTGTGTTCCCCTACCGCATTGGCGATCGCATCAAGGTGGTGGACAAGGACGAAGATATCCGCGGTGTTATTCAAGAGATTGCCCTTTTTCATGTGCTTATTCAGCGGGATGATGGCAACCTCATCACTTACCCCAACAGTCAGATTCTGCAAAAATCGGTGATTAAGCTACTGAACCCCGAGGTTTATGACAACAAGGCCACTGAGGCCAAAACGTTGGATATCAAAGCCGTTGAGACCACATCGATGGCATCAGCCAAAACCGATGAGGCGCTTAAAGACATCGCCAAAGAAACCGCTGAGCAAAAGTCACAACCCAAGGCGCCCTAACCCGCCCCAAAAGAACAACTGCGTAAATTAACAAACAGAAAGAAAAAGCGGCCTCTTGGCCGCTTTTTCTATTAGAGGGTTCGCTGGAACAGCGCTATGGCGCTTTGGTACATTACCAGCGCCAGTGCCGGGTCGTGACGGGCATCGCCGTCCCGCATAAAGGCATGCTCGGCATTCACTTCAAGCCAGCTGTGATTCACTCCGTGTTGCTCCAGATTGTGCTGGATGAGCCTGCGGCCCTCGCCCGGCACGTGGGGGTCCTGTTTGCCAAACACCATATAGAGTTCGCCACGAATATCGCGGGTACGACTGAGTGAGTCATTGCCCGGTTGACTGGGTATGGTGCCCGAGTGGATATCAGTGGCATACAGGCAAAAGGCCGCTGCCACATCCGGATTAACCGCAGCGCGATACGCCAGATGACCGCCAATGCACACACCCATGGCGCCAATTTTGCCCTGACACCAGGGCTGACGGCGAACAAAGTCCACCATGGCTGCGGTATCAGAGTCGTGGCTTTCGAGAGGCTTGGTAGCCTTGTCGCTGTTGCCCTTGTCTTTCCCCATATCATCGTAACCGAGCACGGTCCCGGCAGGGTTAAGCTCGTGAAAGATTTCCGGCACCAAGACAACAAACCCGTGCCCTGCCAGCACTGTGGCCATGCGGCTGATGGGCGCGGTTTCCTGAAAAATCTCAGAATAAAACAAAATTGCGGGATAGCTACCCGGCCCTGCGGGTCGATAAACCCGGGTGCCCATGGGGCCGGTGGCAGTATTGATAACATGGTGTTCGGCACAGACGCGCATCGGGACCTCCTGAAAGAGAAACTGCACTCAATCTAGCAAGCCCCGTTGCCGCTGTCAGCGCCGCGTATCAGAAAAGTTCGTTACCGCAGCGCTCACCGGCCAGGGCTTTTTGCACATTGGTCAGGGTCGTAGTCGCAATGGCGCCAAGCGCTTCTTCGGTCAAAAACGCCTGATGACCGGTAAAGACCACGTTGTGGCAAGCCGACAGACGGCGGAATACATCGTCTTGAATCACTTCGTTGGACTTGTCTTCGAAAAACAGCTCTTTTTCGTTTTCATACACGTCGAGCCCGAGGGCGCCAATCTGGCCGACCTTCAGCGCTTCCATGGCATCAAAGGCGTTCAACAGGCCACCACGGCTGGTGTTGATGACCATGACACCGGGCTTCATTTTGGCAAAGGTCTCGGCGCGCAGCAGGTGATGGTTTTCCTTGGTCAACGGACAGTGCAAGCTCACTACGTCACACAGCTTCAGCAATTCATCCAGTTCCAGATAGGGCACCCCAAGGGCTTCTACCGCAGGGCTGGGGAATGGGTCAAAAGCCACCACCTTGCAACCAAAGCCCAGCAGGATACGAATAGTCGCAAGGCCAATTTTACCGGTCCCTATGACACCGACGGTTTTGCCGTGCATGTTAAATCCCACCAGCCCTTCCAGAGAGAAATTGGCATCCCGGGTACGCTGGTAAGCTTTGTGAATTTTGCGGTTCAGGGTCAACATCAGGGCCACTGTGTGCTCGGCGACTGACTCCGGCGAATAAGCGGGTACGTTGACTACCGTCATACCAAGGTGTTTGGCCTCTTCCAAATCCACATTGTTGAAACCGGCACAGCGCATGGCTATGACGCGGGTACCGTTGCCATGGAGTTCATTCAGGACTTCGGCCGACAGCTCGTCGTTTACAAAGGCGCAAATCACTTCAAAGCCATAAGCCAGCTTGACGGTTTGCATGCACAGTCTGGAATCAAAATATTCAATATGAGCACCGAAACTGGCATTGGTGCGGTCAAAGTGCTGCATGTCGTAGTGTTTGGCGCTGAAGAATCCGATTTTCATGGTGGGCGTTCCTGGAAAAAGCCTGAATGGCCGCAGTGTAAGCCAAAATAAGCCGACTGTCGTTGCGCAAAGGGTGATGTGGATCACCTTTACTTAAAATCCGGGATAAGAAAAAGGCGGCCCGGTTGGGCCGCCTCAGACAGGGTATCATCACACCCACTGCGTGCTAAGGAAGATCAATTGTCTTTGGCAAACTTGGCCGCTTCGGCACCTGCGATACGACCAAAGGTCACGATATCGGAGATGGCGTTACCGCCCAGACGGTTGGCACCATGGACACCACCTGTTACTTCACCGGCAGCGTACATGCCCCTGATGAGCTTGCCTTCTTTGCCCACAACCTCGGCCTTGGTATCAATCTTCACACCGCCCATGGTGTGGTGAACAGCCGGTGCAACTTCAATGGCATAGTAAGGCGCGCTCGCCAGTTCACGTGGCATGTCGGCACGCTCGAACTGCTCATCTTTACCACTCTTCACAAAACCATTGTAAGTCCCTATGGTTTTTTCGAGTTCAGCGGCGGGCATACCCAGCTTGTCGGCCAGTTCCTTCACCGATTTGCCTTCGTTTACAATCTTGAGGTGCACGTAACCCTCAATTTTGCTCAGACTCTTACGTACAGAGTCATCGAAAAGCAGATACGCGCTCTCACCTTTCTGGGCCAGGATAGCGGCAGATGCCTTATCACGGGTGGTGATTTCGTTCACGAAGCGCTTGCCTTCGCGGTTAACCAGAATCGCACCGTTACCACGTACGGCTTCGGTCACCATCACACCGCCCACAGGGCTGTAGGTGGGGTGAGCCTGCACGTATTCCAGATCCACTGTGTCAGCACCGGCCTGGGTGGCTACATCCAAACCGTCACCGGTGGCACCGGGGTGGTTGGTGGCTTTAAAGCCTTTGAGTTTGGCATCGTACTTGGCAACGCGATCGTTGTTCTTGGCAAAGCCGCCGGTGGCTACCACCACAGCATCGGCCTTAATCACGTAGTAACCTGTATAGGCCCCCTGTACCAGCACACCGGTCACCTGACCGGCACCGTCTTCGAGAATGCGAACCACACGGCTGTTGAGGCGAATATCGGCATCACGGGCCACAGCAGCGTCCCACAGAACCTGCGCCACGTGTGCTCCCACACCGGCACCACCGGTTGGACGGTGACTGCGGTTAACGCTGGCGCCCCCCATACGGCCAACGTCATTCATATCGGCGCCCAGCGCTGTCAGCCAATCAATAGAGTCGGAAGAGTTATTGGCGAGAACCTGTACCAACTCAGGATTGTTGATGTTGCGGCCACCTTTCATGGTGTCGTCAATCATGATCTGCTTTTTATCAACAATACCCAGTTTGGCCTGAGGCTTGGTTTCGGCGGCATTCATACCACCGGCAGCAAGCTTGGTATTACCACCGGGAACGGGTTCTTTTTCAAGCACCACGACCTTGGCACCGGCATCGCGGGCAGAAACAGCGGCCGCAAGCCCTGCACCACCGGAACCTATGATGACCACATCTGTGGTTTCACGGGGACCTGCGGCAATGGCCTTATCCTGAGCGGCTTTGTCGGCGTCCACGGGCACAAATTTGCGCTCCCACTTGCCGGCGAAGGGGATCTCATAGCCGAAGTTATGGCAAGCATCACAGTAAGTAACTGACTTTTCGTGGCCTTTGTGGCAGCTGGTACAGGCAATATCACCTATCAGGTGTGATTTATGTGGAGAGACTATGCCTTCGCGCTCCCCTTCGGCTACCTCTGTAAGACTGCCATGGCAGCTAACGCACTGACCATTTTCAAAAGTCAGATTATCGTTGCTGGGACCTTTATCGCTTTGGTGACAACTGTCGCAGCCGTTATCACCGTGGAAATCGGCCAGGTTATCGGCACCCGCCCATGCAGTGCCCGCCATGATCCCGGAGATCAGTGCCGCCAGTACCGTTTTTTTCATCGCTCCCGTGAACATAAGTGTTCCTCCAAAAAACTACTTATAAAGAGGTATTTTTATGGCGTGTTTTACACTTAATTACTGTTGATATTCGGAGCAAAACACTGGCCACCGCAAAAATAGTAGCACTATCTAAAGGGGTATTTTTTAGAGTAAGTCACAGTCTTTCCACCAAAAATCCCATGCCAATCGTTAATTGCAGGTGCCAGCAAGCTTTCCAGTCAATGATTGAGGCCGGTCACAGCTGACTGTGGAAAAATGTCGACCAGGCAACACTTTATCAATAAAAGAGCATCGGTTTTGTTGGTTTATAGCCGCTGAACTCCCCTGTAGGGAGCACAACTGGTATGCTGCACTTATCAATGTCTGCAGATTCAACACATGGCCAATAAAGAGCTCTCCGAATCCAGTTTTTGGATCCAGCGAATAGGTAAAACCAGCCTCCGAGCACTGCATTTACTCGGGGTTTGTGGTGTGGGTGGTGGTGTGCTGTTCCATCTTGCCAGGGCCGAATGGCAAGACTTTTGGCTCTTGGCAGTGGTCAGCGGTAGCCTCTTGATGGGATGGGAAATTGTGCGGGACTGGCGTTGGCTTATCCAACTTAAAGGCGTGCTCACCCTGGCAAAATTAGCTCTGCTGTGTCTGTTTATCCCCTTTCCTGAACACAAAGCAGCGTTGTTTGTGGTCATTTTGCTGCTTTCTGTGCTGGTATCCCATGGACCTGCCGGGCTCAGGCATTACTCCATCTGGCACAGACGGCGCATAGAAAGCCGCAAGGAAATCAAAGGATGACCCTGACACCCTCATCACTTTTCAATGCGTATCCAGATTGGTTTACCCGGGCAACGCCCCTGAGGGTGCTTGATTTAGCCTGTGGTTCAGGCCGTAATGGCGTCTGGTTTCTGGAGCGAGGGCATCATGTGACTTTTGTCGATCTGGATACCAGTGCACTGCCACCAGAGATAAAGCACGATCCACTCGCCCACATCTTCCAACTGGATTTGGAGCAAGGGGATACTGTGCCACTGGGGCAGTTTGACATGGTATTGGTATTCAATTACTTGCACAGGCCGCTCATACCATGGATCAAAGATTCAGTGTTACCTGGCGGTCTGGTGGTCTATGAAACCTTCACCGAAGCCCAAGCCAGTATCGGCAGACCCAAAAATCCAGCGTTCCTGCTGGGCAAAAACGAACTCAGAGAACGCTTTACTGACTGGGAACAAGTGTATTATCGTGAGGAAACACCCGCGACTCCCGCTGGCAGCGGCGCCTATAAAGCCACGATAATCTGCCGTAAACCTCTGGATTAACTATGTTTCCTTACCCAGACCAATACCGTAATGCCATCCCGCCGCTGATGACAGGCTTCATTGTGCTTTGGGCACTTGTGGGACGAGCCATCGCAGGCCTGGGCAGCCCGGTCTTTTATTATCCCTTACTGGCCATGTACCCACTCATTCTGGCTGCCCACGTCTGGCTTATTTGGCATGCACGGGGAATGCGGCGTCTCGATCAGGGGTTTTATGCGCTGGTGCACTGCACCCTGGCCTTTGTGGTGTGGACCTTTGCCATCATGCACTTAAAAGATGCCGGTCTGTAGCAGAAATAAAAGCGGCACCAAGAAGATTCAAGGTGCCGGCTTTGGCGGAAAGGGAGATTTAGTCGTCCTTTTGGTCGAGCAAACATGATTCCTCGGACGCAAGAACCACATTGATGAACACGTAATAGATTATAAATAATCCACTCAGTGCCCCTACGATATATAGACTGATAGACCACATAAACTACCTTCTTTTATTTCGCAGGTATTTAATTAACGACATGCTTCGCTAATTAAAATTTGAAATATATGACTACGAGAATCAAGCAACTGATTAACGCTCTTGCGTCAACTCACCGTTATCATCTACACGATAAATAATGCAATCTGGAAATGGCTCACAAATAGCAAGTTTTGGTGCTTCTTCCTGCTGTTTATTCTCCACATGCGACATATAAAATGGCACAGCAAATACAGTTGAAAGTGCTGCTGCAGATACCATAGTGATATACTTTTTCATAACTAAACTCTCCACGCCAAAAAAGGGCTTAATGAACCAAGGTAGATAAATGGCTGCAAAATACCGTGCGTCAGTCACCAATCGATATACGAGTGATAAATGCTCACACATTCAGCAGGTAACACATTAATTATCAACCGACCCGGCCACGGGGATGCGCCATTGCTTTTGCGACCAGCGGATTAGCAAATCAAAGCGACTCAGGGTAAGGCGTCTTTGTTGTGCGCAACCGGGCCAGTTGACGAGTTAAACATTAGGCCCGGGCGTTCTGATTTGGCGACAAGGAAAAGGTTATGAAAAAGTGACGAACACACAAGAAACTGATTTAATTCACCAAAAATATATCTGTATTGGCATTGGCCAACACAGACAAGAGCACTTGGTTGTTGTTGGTCATTGAGAGTGTGTTCATAGATACATTGGTAATTTGTATTGGATGCGCAAACTCTTTGTCATTATTGACGTCCAGCTCCATGAGTTTGGTTGTTCCCTCATCACCTTTCAGGTACCAGATTTTGCCTTGGGCCACATGCCAACCACCGGAAAAGAGGGGCGTGACTTTATCGGTGACTTGTGTTTCCACCCCCTGGGTTAAACTCCATATTCCCGAACTGTTCATTTTAGAATAAAAAAACTCGCCAGAGGCTCTATCAAATTTTCCGGAAAAACCATTTTCGGCCAACAGATTGAGCGTTTTTCCAGTTCGCATATCCACCAGTTGAAGTTGACGCTTACCAGCTTCAGAGGAAAACAGCACCAATTCATCATCATTCATCCCAAATGAAATATTTCTCACCGAAGTTCTGCCCGGAATAAAATGAATTGCCGACTTGGCAATATCCAAGGTGAAGGCTGCGCCATTAATAGTGCCAGCAAGCAATTTGCCATTCGGGGAAAATATCAGCTCGTCTATAAATGAAAACCGGTCAAAATGGGTGAGTTTGATTTCTTCACCTTTCAGTTGCCTCAGCCATATTTGTGGCAACCCGGTTCGATTGGAGACGAAAGCCGTCAAGGTGCCATCTGGACTGATAGCACCACGATAATCGCGGCGACTGGATGATACCCATGGCTCGGGTTTGGTATTACCCGGCGCTGACCAATGCCACAGTTCTTCTTCCATTAGCTCGCCGACGACAGCTACCGTTTGCCCCTTGCTGTTTGAGCGAGGTGAGTTGATTTCCTGCAGTATCTTGGTCAGTCGAACGCGATCTTTGGTGTCTAAATCGAAACGGTGCAGTTGGCCTTCTTCCGCCCTATAGATCAACCCCTTACCATCGGCAGACCAGGCTATGCTCTTTAATGGGTAACCCACCTTAAGCACCTGTCGCCATTCCCCGGTACTGAAGTTAAATACCATCAACTGAGTATCAAACCAGCTTAAGTTTCTCAGCACCGCCATTTGCGACTTATCCGGCGATAGGCTGAGGCCATAATCACCCCGACCTATACTGTGCGGGCGGCTGAGCTGTTCTTTCTTTAAGGTATTCAGATTGACCTGATAAATCTTTTTAAAATCTTCAACGCCGTCCGAGTCCACGAAATAGAGCTCCTGCCCCCTTATGGCCAGAGCGCTCGATTGAGTGGCTTTGTCACATTGGGAGACTACTTTTGCGTTGCGGGTGAGCAAATCCAACAGAATGAGTTCGCAGCGTCCTTTACCATCAAAGTTCAAGTACGCCAAATGGCCGCCATCATCGCTCCAGGCCGGATAGCGCTGGTTGTAGGCTGTTGGCGAGTTGTCAGCCAGAGAGACTTGCCCCGTAGTCAGGTCCTGTAACAGAACACGCCACTCTTTCGCTTTAAGGTCCCGAAAGGCAAATGCCAGCTTTTTGCCATCCGGTGATAACACCGGATCGACCTCCTGCCCCTCCAGAGAGGTTAACGGCAACAATGAAGCTATGTTGTCTTGCACGGGTTCGGCTTTTGACTTGTCACTCTGGGTCAAAGTATCCCAGACGATGAATGCCAACAGAGACAGGAGTACACCCACCAATGCGTAAGTCGCCAGGATGAGACGGCCAGGCTTTAGCTGGGCAGGCTTTGGCTGGGCAGGCACGGGCTTAATGTCTGGTGACATTGTTGAGGAACTGCGCTGCTGGTTGTCTTCAATGTCTATCGGCGCCACGGGAGCCGCTGCATTTGGGACCTCTGAAGAGTGTGTCAAATCGGAAGGTGTTATTACCTGACCTTCAAGTGGTTCCACCTCTGCTATCAGCAAATAACCGACCTTGGGGACGGTTTGAATAACCTGCTGACTGCGGGCGTCGTCGCCCAAGGCGCTTCTGAGCTGAGCAATAATCCGGTTGATGGCATTGTCGGATACCTGACCACCGCGCCACACTTCCCTGATAAGCTCGTCGCGACTGACGGGACGACCGGCACGCTCCAGCAGACACACCAATACCTGCATCACCCGCAGTTCGAGTTTGGTGTCAGAGCCGTTTTTGGCAATCACACACCGCTCTGGGATAACCATGTAGGGGCCGAGGCGGTATTTTTTATTATTAAACATGCTGTTCGCTTTGTGACCCAGTCTTTATTTTTGTGTTATTTAATCAATATCGGCGAAGGAGTGGAAGCAAAGAACCAAGAAAGCCTGCTTTAGGCTTGCCGACGTTTGCCCCCTTGGGTATCTTAAGCGCCCTAACGCCGTACCGAGAACCATGATGGACGACTTCAGCTACAATCCCCCCACAGACCCCTGGCTGGACATATTGCATCAGGACAAGGACATCATAGTGATCAATAAACCCAGCGGTTTATTGTCGGTACCAGGCCGGGATCCCATCCACCATGACAGCGCCTGGAGCCGTATCAAAGCCGAACATCCCAATAGTCAGGTGGTCCACAGACTGGATATGGCGACCTCCGGGGTAATGGTCTACGCGCTGCGAAAGAGTGCCGAGGTCGAACTGAAACGCCAATTTCGCGACCGCGAAACCCACAAAACCTACTTTGCCCGGGTGGCTGGTCATGTCAAAGCTAATTGCAGCGTGGATTTACCACTGATTTGCGACTGGCCAAACAGGCCAAGGCAAAAAGTAGACCATGAGATTGGCAAACCCTCCCTGACCCATGTCGACGTAATCAGTTACGGCAAACGTTCCACCCTGGTTAAACTGACACCTATCACCGGCCGCAGCCATCAACTAAGAGTGCATATGATGGCCCTGGGGCATCCTATTCTCGGTGATGGCTTTTACGCCGACCCACTGGCCAAGAGTCTTGCCGATCGCTTGCTGCTTCATGCTGCGAGTCTCAGCTTTACCCATCCTTACAGTGGTGAGGCCATGACCTTCAGTACAGAAGTCCCCTTCGCAGAGGCGACGGCTAATCAGTAAAGTCACCTTTTCACTGGAAAAATAATACTGAAGCCCGTAAATTATTGTTCAATCATTCGGTAGTTAGAGCAGTTAGCAGTGGATACATCATTTCAGCGCGATCAGTTGGACAACCAGATCCTCGAGGCCCTGATGGCCGATGCCCGCACCCCCTTTGCTGAATTGGCAAAACGTTTTGGGGTCAGCGCCGGCACCATTCACGTTCGGGTCGAAAAGATGAAGCAGGCAGGCATCATCACCGGCGCCCAAATCACTGTTAACCCTAAAGCGCTGGGTTACGATGTTTGTTGCTTTATCGGCATTAACCTTAAAAGCGCCGGTGACTACCCGGCCGCCATCTCAAAACTCAATGCTCTGGAAGAAGTGGTGGAAGCCTACTACACCACCGGCAATTACAGCATCTTCGTGAAAGTCATGTGCCAGTCCATCGACAGTCTGCAGCATGTGCTGATTAATCGCATCCAGTCCATCGCCGAAATTCAGTCAACCGAGACCCTGATCAGCCTGCAAAACCCCATAGTAAGGGCGGTAAAACCCTGATTGGGATAACGAGATAAAAAAACACCGGACTTGAGTCCGGTGTTTTTTATTGGCTGAGTCAGAGCTCGAAGACCTTGGTCATAACCTTATAAAGCTCGGTGCCCTGATGTACTGAAGCCGAGGCAAAATGCAGTATGGGCACGCCATCTTCAGGCAGACGCAATACGGTCAGCTCTTCACCTGTGCCGTAGAGATCCAGTCTTAACAGATTCACCAGGGGATCGGTTGCCTTCATCGGCACACCCACCTTCCCAAGGTATTCCACCATCCCCGCTTTTGGGGCATGAAACTTGCGATAGTTTTTCAGGAAACAGCCGTATCGTTTCATGGGTTTGGGCAACACGGTTTCGGCAATCACACCACGATGACTCAAATAGGCCAGGATACCTTCTGCATCTTCCAGCGCATCATCCAAATCAATGCGCTCCTGACTGCCAAGCTCCAGCGTTAGTGCCGAGACTCTCACCCCAAGTTCGCGACCATGGCTGGATGCCACCTCGGCCAATGTCCACCAGGGCACAAAGGCCGCTTCGTCCATGGCGCCGCCAAAGCTGTTGGGAATGAGCAAGGTATAAGGTATTGAGAAATACTGGGCAGCGCTGCGCTCGTATTCGGGGCAATACAGATGCTTGCATGACTTGGGGCCGGTATGCAGATCGAGCACTATGTCGGCCCTGTGTGCCATGGACTGCAAGGTTACTGCCAGCCTGTGCCCTGTGGTCACACCCCAGGGGTTATTCAGTCTGCGGGCACATTCTTCCACAAGGGTGGCGCGAAATGCGGTGATGAGCGTATCGTCATCCAGATGGGAATGCTCCTGATACCAGACTTCAATATTGAACCCATGGTCCAGATACTCGCGATTCCAATTGACCCCGGTAATGGGGTCGAAACGCCCAAGGGTAAACTCACCGCTCTTTTGGTTAATACCCAAGGGGTTTGCCAGTGGCACCAGACTGATATCCCCCAGAAGCTCGTAGTGCTCGAGGAGTTTCATCAGCTGGTAGATAACCGCATTGCCCTGCACCTCAGCGCCATGGACGTTGGCCTGAATATAGACACTGGGGCCAGCTCCCTTGCCTTTAAAGCGATACACAGGCAAAGACAGCGGCTGTCCTGCAGCCAGCTCGCCGACCCGAACTTCGTGTTTATCGACCCGCATTATGCCTGACCTTCAAACAGGTTCTCGTGCAGTGCCTTCACGACTTGCGCCGCTTCACTCTCAGCTACCAGCACGCACAGGTTATGGGGGCTCGCGCCCTGACAAATCATACGCACATTGTGGTTTTCGAGCACGGTAAACACCTGGCGGCAAATCCCCGGGGTGCTGGCGATACGGTTACCAATTATGGCCACCAGTGCCAGATTGTCCTCTACCCTAACCCGGCAATGCTGGGACAGCTCCTGCAGCAAGGCTTCACTGAGCAAACCGCTGCCGGTGGAATCGGAGCCGGTTTTATCCAACGTCAGTGACACGTTCACTTCTGAAGTGGTAATAAGGTCCACCGAGATTTTATGACGCGCCAGAGTGGCAAAGGTTTCTGCCAAAAAGCCACGGGCATGGAGCATCTGCAGGCTGTGCAGGTTCAGCAGCGTCTGATCGCGGCGCACGGCCACGGCGCGGTAAATAGGGGGATTGTCCACCTGATGGCGGATCCAGGTGCCACCCTTTTCTGGTTCGCGGCTTGAGCCGACAAACACCTGAATTTGCTGGCGAACCGCAGGCAAAATTGTGGCTGGGTGCAATACCTTTGCACCGAAAGTCGCCATTTCGGCCGCTTCGTTAAAACTGATTTCGGCAATGGGTCTGGCGTTGGGCGCCAGACGTGGATCAGTGGTGTAAATACCGGCCACATCGGTCCAAATCTCTACCGCATCGGCACGCAGGGCTTCTGCCAACAAGGCGGCAGAATAATCGCTGCCACCGCGACCCAGGGTGGTGGTGCGACCTTCTGCATCGGCACCGATAAAGCCCTGGGTCACCACTATGTCCCGTTCGAGCAACGGCTGCAGGAAATCCCGGGCCAGCGCCGCGATATCTTCAATCTGCGGCTCGGCGCGGCCGAAGTGGCTGTCGGTTCGCATGACCTGACGCACATCGAAGCTGCTGCTCTTTGCCCCTTGCTGCCTCAGTACAGCCGAAAACAACAGCGCGGAACATTGCTCTCCCATGGACAAGAGCTCGTCCATGATGGCCTTGCTGCGATTGAGGATGAGCGACTCACTGAGCACAGAAATCCGCGATAACAGAGCATCCAGCGCGGCCGCCACATCCTGTGGGCGCTCCAGCTTATCGAGGATGGCATATTGAATTTGTGCAATCTGCTTGAGCAGTTGCAGGCGACGCTCATCGGTCACTGTGGCCTGGGTCAGCTCTACCAGCAAGTTGGTCACACCACTGGATGCACTGACCACCACCAAACGGGTAGCAGAATTGGCCAGCACTATGGCGGCGCAGCGTGACATGGCATTGAAATCGGCGACCGAGGTGCCACCGAATTTGGCTACAACAAGAGACATCAGCACACCTCCATCGACGGCGAGTGGAAGACAGCGACATTCAAGCTAAAACGGGTTTTCATGAGTAATCTCCGAACTGACTTCGTTCGAAGAGCCTGGTGCAAAGATACGGCACCCCAAAAGGAGGGAAAAGCGATCGTCACCAGAAGCTCTCCACCAAATAACAGGTGACAATCGTCAGGATTCAGCCTGAACGACCGACAAAACGCACTCAAGCACGTGGTTTTGCCTCGGCGCCAATCTCCCTCACAGGTCGTCTTTGGAGTGATTGCTCCTCAAGCCTGCTACCTAGTTGGCGCTCCTCTTCTGTGCCTTCCACGGGGAAGGGACGAAAAAAGTAGCAATAAAGCGGTATTCAAGTCAATGCGAAATTATGCAAGTTGAAAAAATGCTGTGTTCACAGAAACTGGGATCCCAATGATGGCATACCCTCAGCCCTGTCGGTTGGCACCAACTCCGGCAATTCATGGACCAGCCGAACCCGGGAGCGGAAGGATCCCAACGTCTTGGGTTCGCTGTCCATCCGGCAGGGAAGCAACATCAGCTCGTCCCGCATCACATAATAGAGCGCATTTTGCCGGTATTTATGAGCCAAACGAACGCTGTCGTCAGGTTCCATAAACACGGCCCAACTTTTTTCCATGTGGGAAAGCTGCTCATTGGTGCCTATCAAGGCACGATAAGGCACGCCCAAGGCTTCTATGTCCCTTAACAGTTGCCGGTCAAGCAAACGGTTTTGGCAGGCATCCAGAAGCTCACCCATAGGGTTATAGGCAGTGATAATGGCAAAGTGTGCGTGGGGAGAAAGGTGTTGAGTCAACAAGAAACTTGCCGACTGATAGATGTTCCAAAGCTGCTGTGAATGATTTTCCATGTCAGTGATAATCATGCAAAAGAACCTGAGCTAGTTTAGCAGACTCTGTTACGCTGCCTAGCCTTGTGAGCTGGATCTCATTCCGATAATCACCAGTTCATATATTTTTCAATAACATAAGCAATATTAATGATAATTAATCGGCGACTACAAAGGATTTGTTAACATTTCAATTGTTAACAAATGCCTAAAACGAGTACAATTGACAGCGTTAGCCATCCAAATCATTCAGCCGTTCATTTGATACAGGCTGTTACAAATTTTCCGCTGATGTCAGTAACTTGGCTAAACAACTGTACAAAATGTGATCCATATTCAATTTAACATTTATACTTTGAAAAAAAATAACGACTTGGGAACTTCAGCAAGTAGTTTTTTATCGAAGTGAGTACAGTTCACGCTTCCCCTTTGAGGGATGATTATTGAACTAGTCGTAGAGTGTGCCCCAAGGCGTTGTCTCTTTACCTCCTCAGGTTATTTGGGTCTTGCCGGAATAAAAAGCAGGGCCTGGCTGACAGTTGGCCGACACACCCGATTAGCACAGATTTGTTTTAAATTTAGGTACTTGATTATGCAAAATCCGCACATTCTGATCGTAGAAGACGAAGCCGTTACCCGTAATACATTAAGAAGTATTTTTGAGGCCGAGGGATATGTGGTGACTGAGGCCAACGATGGCGCAGAAATGCATAAAGCCTTGCAGGAAAATAAAATAAACCTGGTGGTGATGGATATCAACCTGCCGGGTAAAAACGGTCTGTTGTTGGCACGCGAACTGCGTGAAATCAACAACATTGGCCTGATTTTCCTGACTGGCCGTGACAACGAAGTGGACAAGATCCTGGGTCTTGAAATTGGCGCGGACGATTATATTACCAAGCCGTTCAACCCACGTGAGCTGACCATTCGTGCCCGTAATCTTCTGACTCGCGTCAATAGCGCTGGCGCCGAAGTCGAAGAGAGAGCCGCGGTCGAGGTTTATCGTTTCAATGACTGGAGCCTGGAAATCAACAGCCGTTCTCTGGTCAGCCCAACCGGTGAGTCTTACAAACTGCCACGCAGCGAATTCCGTGCCATGCTGCACTTCGTTGAAAACCCAGGCAAGATCCTGAGCCGCGCCGATCTTCTGATGAAGATGACAGGCCGTGAACTCAAGCCACACGACCGTACCGTAGACGTGACTATCCGTCGTATCCGCAAGCACTTCGAAAGCCAGCCAGATACACCGGAAATCATCGCCACCATCCACGGTGAAGGCTATCGCTTCTGTGGTAACCTGGACGAATAAGGGTTAACCCCTCTTTAATAAGCCAATCTTCGGATTGGCTTTTTTATTGGCTGCATTTTATTGATAAGCCAATAGCGTAATCTTTGAAATCCATAAGTACTTAAGAAAAAAGCCTGTCATCGACAGGCCTTTTTATATCCCAGTCAAACCGGGTTTAATGCTTGATCTCAGTATCGAGGAAATCGGCTAGAGTGCGGTACAAATGAGTACGCACCTTCTCGCCACGCATCGAATGCTTGGAGCCTGGGTAATCCACCATACGGAACAGCTTGCCTTCATCCTGCAGCGCCTTGTAAACCCGGGTCGAGTTTTCAAACAACACGTTATCATCGGCCATACCGTGATACATCAACAGCCCACCCTGATAGCCGCCCACGTGGGGGAACACGCTCGCCTTGTTATAACCTTCGCCGTTGCGTTCCGGATGACCCATATAGCGCTCGGTGTAATGGGTATCGTACAGCCGCCAATCTGTCACAGGCGCGCCGGAAATGGCCGCTTTAAAGTGGTTTGGCGCCTTGAAGAGACTCATCAGTGCCATGTAGCCGCCATAGCTGTGGCCGTAAATCGCCACTTTATCTCCTGCAACAAAAGGCAGCGTACGAAGATAATCCACCCCTGCCATCTGGTCACGCACCTCGGCATCACCCAGGTTTTGATAAATCACGTACTCAAATTGGGTACCGCGGTGGGCTGAACCACGGTTATCCAACTGGAATACCAGATAATCGTTTTGCAGCAGATACTGGGTAAAATAATCCTGTTCGCTCCAGCTGTTGGTTACCAGCTGCGCATGGGGACCACCATACACCCGCACCACCACGGGATACTTCTTGCTGGCGTCGAAATTGATGGGCTTGAACAAACGGTAGTGCAGCGTCTGACCGTCATCGGCCTTCAGAGTGCCAAACTCCGGCAGTTGCCACAGACCAGCAAAGGGATGCAGTGGGTGGCCAGCTTTGACGGCGTTTTCTTCCACCCAGGCCAGATGCTTACCGGCAGCATCGTGCAAGCTCACCTGAGGAGGCTGTGACAGGCTGTTGAAGTAATCCAGATACACAGGGTTGTTTTCAGCAAACACTGTGCCGTGCATACCGGCCGCGGTTGAGAGCCGTTCAATCTCGCCCCCCTTAAGGCTCACCCGGTACAGATGACGCTCGGTTACCTTGTCCTTGCGGCCGCTGAAATACACAAGGCCCGCCTTTTCATCCACATAGGCGATTTCATCCACGGTCCAGTCGCCTTTGGTCAACTGACGCTTCACCTTGCCTTTGGCCTCGAACAGGTAAATATGGCTGTAACCATCGCGCTCTGAGGTCCACAGGAAATCGCCGCTGTCCTTGAAAAAATGAAGGTCGTTATTCAGATTCACCCAGGCCTTGCTGGTTTCTTTTACCAGCAGTTGACTCTTGCCAGGCTTGTCCACAGAAACCTTACGCAGCTCAAGGGTCTGCTGGTCACGGCTTTGCCATTGGAAGCTGAGTTCTTTGCTGTTTGGCAACCATTTTACCCGCGGCAGGTAGATATCTTTCTCTTTGCCCAGCTCCACCCAGTCGGTCTTAATGCCATCAAGGCTGACAATACCGAGCGCGATTTCCACGTTGGCCTTGCCCGCATAGGGATAACGCTGCTCAGTAAGCTTAATGCCGTCGGCATAGATTTCATTACGGGTCACCAGCTCCACCGGCGACTCATCGATACGGGTAAAGGCGATGCGCGCTTCGTCTGGCGACCACCAGTAACCGGTCATGCGATCCATTTCTTCCTGGGCCACAAACTCGGCCATGCCGTTTTTAATTGCGCCGCCACCGTCTTTGGTCAGCTGCGTCAGAGAATTGTTTTCCAACTCATACACATAGAGGTTTTGCTCCTTAATAAAGGAGACATAGTTTCCCTTGGGCGACAGCTTGGCGTCGGTGGCAAAGCCATCACCAGTGGCGAGCAGACGCACATCACCGCTCTTGGGAGTGAAGTAGTACAGCTGGCCAGCGGCCGGGATAAGTAACGCCTCGCCGTCTTTGGCCCAGAAGTACTCCATTATGCCCTGGCCATAAATGCGCTGACGCTCGCGGCGGGCCTTTTCTTCATCGGAAAGCTCGCCGCCCGCCAGTTTGTCGGCATCCAGCAGCAGGCTTACCTTGCCGCTCGCCACGTCCATCTCCCACAAATCATAAAAGTGTTGATTGTCGGCGCGGCCTTTCAAAAAGGTGACCTTGCTGCCATCGGGAGAGAGCGCCAGCCCACGGGGGCTGCTGCCCGCCAATGCAGGAGAAGCGTACATGCGCTCAATTGCCAGCGGTTCTGTTCCTGCGCCCGGAAAGGCCGGGGCCGCCTGAATAGAGACGGCCACGCCCGTCAACATTAATGAAGCCACGATTTTTTTAATCATTGTTTTTTCCATGTGTGGTTCGTGAGGAATGTATTTCAAAACAGCTATCGACTGCTTAGATAAGCCAACCATTCTGCCCGAAAACTTTGCCGCTGCCAAAGTAATAGCCAATCGCAAAGGCCACTGAAAATGTCACCAATCTCGGGTATCATTAGCGCCAGAATTATTCCAAAGACCTCCCCAAATTTGTCTAACCAGAAGGACACAAGATGCAGACCCTGTCCCAATCCCTTAAACAAAGCGCGATCAGCGAGGAGCTTGCCAGCCTGTTAACCGTGCTGGCCAACAGCTCCAAAGACATCAGCCAGGCCGTGCGCCGTGGTGCCCTCGCCGGTGTACTCGGCGTTGCAGGCACCGAAAACGTGCAGGGTGAAGATCAGAAAAAGCTCGACGTTATCACCAACGACATGCTGAAAGACGCATTGGCTGCCCAAGGCTCGGTGAAGGCGCTGGCCTCGGAAGAAGAAGATGAGATAGTGCCACTGGCTCAGGACGGCCAGTTTCTGGTGTGCTTCGACCCACTTGATGGCTCTTCCAATATCGACATCAACTCGCTGGTAGGCACCATTTTCTCTGTTCTGCCGGCCCCAAGCGGTGACGTGAGCGAGCAAAGCTTCCTACAACCTGGCCGCAAGCAGCTGGCGGCAGGTTACGTGCTCTACGGCCCATCCACCATGCTGGCGTTGACCACGGGCCAGGGCGTGCAGCTCTTTACCCTCGACCCGGTCAGCGGCGACTACCTGCTGACCGTAGACGGGGTGCAAATAAGCAAGGACACCGGCGAGTTCGCCATCAATATGTCCAACCAGCGCTTCTGGGAGCCGGGCATGCAGGCCTACATTGCTGACCTGATTCAGGGCAAAGAAGGCCCGCGCGGCAAGAACTTCAACATGCGCTGGATTGCAGCCATGGTGGGTGATGTGCACCGAGTGTTGTGCCGCGGCGGACTGTTCACCTACCCCACCGACACTAAGGACCCGAAAAAGCCGTTCAAACTGCGCCTGATGTACGAGGCCAACCCAATGGCATTCTTGGTTGAGCAGGCGGGCGGCAAAGCCAGTACCGGCTATGAGACCATTCTCGACATAGCGCCAAGTGAAATTCACCAGCGCGTGGCGGTAATTTTGGGCTCGGCCAACGAGGTGGATGCCTGTCTGGGTTACCACAACTGAGACTGGCGTTAGTCTTTAGTCCGATGGCGGCGGCCTTTGATTGGCAAGCCGCCAAATCGCGCTATAATACGCGCCAACCGATTTTCTGAAATCTGATTTCAATACCGTTAAAGGATATGCAAATGAGCTTGAATGCAGTGCCAGCGGGCAAATCCCTGCCAGATGATATCTATGTAATCATCGAGATCCCACAGAACCACGATCCTATCAAGTACGAAGTGGACAAGGACAGCGGCGCCCTGTTTGTTGACCGCATCATGACTGCTCCTATGTTCTATCCTTGCAACTACGGTTATGTGAACCAGACTCTGAGCCTGGATGGTGACCCAGTAGACGTACTGGTACCTACCCAGTACCCACTTCAGCCTGGCAGTGTGATCCGTTGCCGCCCTGTTGGCGTGCTGAAAATGACCGACGAGTCTGGTGAAGACGCCAAAGTGGTTGCCGTTCCTCACGAGAAAGTGTCCAAAGAATACGGCCACATTCAGGACGTGAACGACCTGCCAGCCCTGCTGAAGGCCCAGATCAAGCAGTTCTTCGAACATTACAAGGATCTGGAAGTTGGCAAGTGGGTGAAGGTTGAAAGCTGGGAAGACGCCGCTGCTGCCCGTGCAGAAATCCTCACCAGCGCCGAGCGCTACAACAAGCAAGCCTAATCAGGCTGTTTGTGAAAAAGCCGACCTCAAGGTCGGCTTTTTTGTGCACGGAATCAACTATCCAATTGAAACTCAAATAAACTGCACAATATCGAATATTATTTCACCACATCCTGATGTCAAACTTTTGACTGCCGTCAAAAAATCAATAAAATACGCCTGTTAGACTAAACCCTCTACTTAGGTTTAGCCAATATCCCTTTATCAGGTATTAAGGATGTACCAAGTGTTTCGAAGTTTCTGTGCTCTGGCAAGTGTAATTCTTCCACTCCAACTGGCATTTGCTGCCGACAATAATATTAGATTGGTGCAATCAGATCTAGAACTTGAATTGGGCTGTATAAAGTCTACTCAAGCTTTGTCTATTGCGCTTACTCTGCCGAAGGTGTTTGCACTTTCGCAGGACAGGAGCAGTCTTATCATTCAGAATAACAATCATGTTGTCGCGAAGCTGTCTGGTGAAGCGAGTATTAGGAAATTCACCGGCGAAGCAAATGTAGATTGGTTACAATCACTTACTGAGATAGAAAACGCCGAACTAACCCTTGAAGCCATTTCTTTTCGAACTGGAAACACGGCTATCTCACAATTCAATCTTGAAAAACATAAGAATAATCTCAGCACTTTTTCAGCAAGCTGTAAACTCTAACCAACACAGTTCATTGATGCATTTTTTCGACATATTTCGCTGTCTTTACGCAATCGCGGATTATGTTTAAAAAGATGCATTTTGTTCTACTAAAACGTCAGTATAAGTTGGCCCAGCTAGTAATCATCAGTGGCCAACTTAACTGTGACTTTAAATAATATCCCTGCAGAGAATAATAAAGCAACAGCACGGACAATGAGCTTAGTCCGCCATCTAATAATATTTAGTCCGTATCCCTCGACGAAATAACGAACATCTGAATTAGTATCTGCAATAATTAATAGTCAGAACTTCATGGTACTATTCACAGCAAACCGCAGTGACAAGTTCGCCCGATTTTTAACAGTAAGCCACGCTAATACAGCCTTACAAAAACATCATAAACACAGATAGTAAAAATCCACCTGCATAGCAGGTGGCTTTGACACGGCCCCCTAAAAGGGGGCTTAAAAACTAACCTTCTAGCCCCAATGCTATCTGCCGTTTCTCTTCTTCTTTGGCTGTCTTTTCTTGGTGCCGTACATATCTGCGGATTATCTCTTCATTCGCTCCTACCGAGTCAACAAAATAGCCTCTTTGCCAAAAGTGATTCCCCCAGAGCTTTTGCTTTCTCAAATACGGAAATTTCGCAAACATTCTGATTGCCGTTCTTCCTTTTACAAAACCCATTAAGTCCGACACGCTTAGACTCGGTGGAGTTCTGACTACTAGATGAACATGATCTTCCTGCACATTCAGTTCTACGACTCTGCATTTCTTCATGTTGCAGTAAACATAGATACTTCGATAAAGCTCTTTGCCAAGATTACCTTTTAGGATTTTGTACCTGTACTTCGGTGTCCAAACGAGGTGATACTGACAGCGATAGAACACGTGAGACGCGGATTCATATCTGCTCATGCTACTTACTCCTTGATTTGCTGGTAACAAACCGAGGGAGTATTTAGCATGGGCATTCTACGGGCAAAGCCCCACTAGAACGATCACCACCTCCATAGGAGGTGGTTTTAGAGTGACAACAAAAAGCCGACTTAACGTCGGCTCACTGTCTCCATCACAGCTCAGTCATCATCACTGGCAACCTGATGAGGGCGCTCTGTTTGGTCGACAATCGTCAGCACCGCGGTGTCACCCACCACGTTACAGGAAGTCAGTACCATATCGATAAGCCTATCCAGCGCGGCCACCAGCGCAAAGGCTTCCACCGGCAAGCCCATCTGGTGGATAAGCACGCCAATCATCACCATGCCGCCGCCGGGTACGCCACCGGCGCCCACAGAAAGCAGGAAGATACTGAAGATAAGCGCCGGCAATTGCTCCATGGTGATAGGCATACCAAAGGCGTTGGCGATAAAGAAAATCGCCACAGTAATGTAAATGGACACACCGCCCATGTTCATGGTCGCGCCCAGAGGCACCCCAAAACCGGCCACGGCGCGGTTCACCTTGAGCTTTTCGGTGAGGGTTCGCATGGTCACCGGAATGGTGGCATTGGAGCTGGCGGTAGAGAGGGAAAACAGGATTTGCTCCTGGGTTTTCTCACGAAACACGCTGGCTTTCACCGGGGTGAACAGCTGCACCGCATAAGGGTAAACCACGAAAATCCACAGCAGCAGCAAGCCAAGAATCAGCACCAGATATTCCATCACACTGAGAAACACCCCGGCTTCCAGGGTAGCACCCAGTTTGAACATCAGTGCGCCAACACCAATGGGCGCCAGATGCATCACCACCGAAATCAGCTTCATCATGATTTTATTGGCGGTTTGGAAGGCAGATACGGCGCCGGTCACATGCTCGCCCAGAGACTTGATGACGCCGCCAAGCAGCAAGGCCATAAAGATGACCTGCAGCATATTGCCCGACATAAAGGCTGCCACCGGATTACGGGGCACTATGTCTACCACCAGCGCCATCAGGCTCGGCAGCTCGGTGGCGGTAATGGCGAGCTCTCCGCCGCCGGTCATGTCCACGCCCTTGCCGGGTTCCAGCAACAGCGCAACCGTCAGGGCCGCGAATATAGCGACCAGGGTATTGATGATGTAAAAACCAAAGGTCTTGCCACCGAGGCGACCGAAGCTGGAGAGATCTTTAAGCTCACACACGCCGCAAACGATGCTGACAAACACCAGTGGCACCACCAGCATCATGATCATGTTGACGAACATGGTGCCAAGGCCAGAGGCGATTTCGACCAGGGTGCCGGAGAAGAAATTGATATCGTGCAGCACATACTGCACCAGAGTGCCGGACAGGAGTCCGATAGCAAGGCCAAGGAAAATCCTGGCCGACAGAGATTTGAACATAGATTGCATGCCTGTGTTGTTATTGTGTCTGGGGTCTGCTGCCCCGTTCGCTCCCGGATAGTGAAACATGCCAGCGGCAATTTCAACGAAAATGTATGGACACAATCCTGCAACCCTATAACAAGCTGAACATAACCTGCTGAAATTTAACAGCTATCACTCAAGTGCAGAAATTTCTGCCTTTACACAGACGCAGCCAATTTTACCAATGGCAAACACTTCCAAAACAACCACTTAAAAACAACCAGTGGATAAAGCCAAAAATATGCAGCCTTGCAGTCGATATAACCAGGCCGGACCCGCGCAACTAAGTAATTCTCTGCATCCACCGCCACCACCAGCCCAGCACGCCATGTTACAGCCAATAAGAAGGCCACCCAGAGGTGGCCTTGGCAAGACTGCGGGGCTAACTGAGCCACAGCTCCACGTCGCGGATAATGAAGTTACCGGTATACACAGGATGAGGCTCACCCAAAGGCTCCAGTTCGAAGAAGGATTTATGCTCTTCGCTCAGGCCCTCAAAGCCGCCAATCACCTGATAAATCCAGCTTTCTGAATCCCATGGCAAAGCTTTTTCCTGCAGGTACACCAGCGCCGACTGGCGCTTGCCTGAATCTATTACCGCCACAAAGTAGTCGTCCACATCCTGCTTGAGTGGATTTTCCGGAATATCGAAGTCTTCCGCCGCACTCAGCACCACGCTGGTTTCTGCCGCCTTGACAGCAGGCTTTAGATCGAGGCGACTGATGGATTTGATGCGCGCCACCATCTCCATCAGCTCCTGCTCCTGGCTCTGGTTATGCACATCCACATGGGCATCGGCCAGCATGGCCTCTGCGCGGTTAAACAGCATGGGCACCTTGCGGTGGGCCACATGATCCATCGGCTCGTAGTCAGGGTGCATATCTGTGTACAGAAGCCAGCCCCTGAGCAGCCTGGTACGGCCCTGAATTTGCCGGAAACGACCAAGCAGCTCCAACAGCCTTGCCTGCACCACACTGAGCTCCTGAGTACAGTCACTCAGGGTCTCCTGCAGGGTGGTTACCAGCAGTTTTCGAAGCTCACGGATATCAGAGGCGATTTCCCCAAGCTCGCTGAACTGAAACAGCTCCAGGCCGTTCAACAGCTCAGACACCTGGCTCTGGGCCAGTTCGTTCTCACGGATTTTAGCGCTGATGGTACCGACATAACCGAATTCGTTGTTAATCCGCCCCCACAGCACACGGATGGAATAACGAAGGTTTTCGGTAAAGGCGTACACATGCTCACTGAGGTCGGCCAGATACGCCTCCGCGGCGCTGTAGTCAGAGTGGCTGCGCGCCTCCTTATAGTGGTTAGCCAGCGTCTTGATGGTGGCAAGCGCCGAGCCTACGTTGGCGTTAATCTGGCGATTGCGCTCATCTTTAAGGCCCTCTTCGAGCAGCGCCCGCACGCTGCGGGTCAGCCTTAGGCCCTCGTCTTCCTCAGGGCGCCACAGAATGCCGGCCTCGGTGAGCTTCTTCAGCACACCGGCATCGGCGTTGGCCTCGTCCACGGCGCCGCTCAGGTACACATCCATCACTGTCTCGGCGTGACGACCAAGCATCCTCAGCAGCCGCACCCCGGACTGGTGCAGGTTGCTGCTCATATCAGCTCCCTCTGGGTGGCGGTTTCGGCCTGCGCCTCCAGGTTCAGCCCTTCAGTTTCATCGATAAAGCGAATCACTTCATAGAGATAATCAAGCTTACCCGTGGCGATGTAGATTTGTTTTTCCACATTGGGGCGAGTAAGGAAGCCAAGCTCCACCAGACGCTTGAACACCAGCTTAAGCTGGGCATCGACGTTACTTGAAGTGGAGCCAAAAAGCCGGTACTGGCTGAGTTTGCCAAGCTGCTCGCGAAACGCCGGGGTCTCTTCGATACGGCCCTGAAGCTCAGTCAAACGCACTGGTGCACCTTCGGTGAGGGGCGTATCCTGGCCGGAGGCCTCCTGCACCAACACGAGCCACTCCACCAGCGGAATGAGCGCCTGGCAGATATCCTTGAACTGGCTGGAAATCACCTTGCGCTCGGCCTCACCCAACTGGGCATAACCGCAAAAGAACACCTCGCCTTCACCGGCGCTGGCAACAGTGCGGTTGATTTGGTTGAGGTAGGTTTCGATACGCTCGCGCACGGCAGGCGACTTGAGCGCACGCCAGCCGTCTTCGTCAGTCACGCGGCAAATAAACTCGCCCCGCAGCAGCCGTTCGATCAGGGCGCCATGACCCACAAGACCTGTACCAATTCCTGAAAAGTTTGCCTCAGACATTACACCGCCTCCCTGGAAATACGGCTGGCCAGCTTATCGGCGATGGGGTTGCTCTTGGGCTTCACCACCTGCAGCTTGCGGGTTTGCTTGTTGATGATATAGCGGTTTTTAAACAGGCTCAGCACCTCAGACTCAGGGTTCGGGAAGGCCCCCAGCACCGAGATATTGTTGTTCTCGCAGGCATCGAAAATCTTCTTCACGTTGTTGTGGTGCAAGGTGCCCAGCTCGTCGATGGGCCAATGCACTGTCACCTGGGCCGAGCCCCGCAGCAGGCGGGTAAAGGCCAGCAGGAACTTACACAAAATCAGGTATGCCATACCGTGGCTTGAGGATTCATTCAGCTGACGGTCGGTGCGAATAATCAGATCCGAGTTGCCTTCACGCAGGCGCAGCTCGATTTCCAGCAGCTTGGCGATACCGCCACTGAGCGCCGCCTTGCCGATGATATCCAACGCCCGGCGCATGCTGTTGGTGTAATGCTCGTCCGGCAAACCGGCAAAGCCATCGCTCTTCCAGCGGCGGAAGGCGGCCACAAACACTTCAAGCTCAGGCCAAAACTCAAGCTCACTGATCCGCGAGCGAATACGTACCGCAGATTCAGACACCCCATCGAGGAACAGCTCCTCGCCCACTTCACGGGTGATGCGGGCGCTCTGGGATGCGATACGGCGGTCAATATCCGCCAACACGTCGTAGAAGGCGGTGAGATCCACCCCGAAGATCCGGCCCTGCTCCCGCAGCGCCATAATCGACTGGGGCACCATCACGTTCAAAAGCTGCTCCAGACTTGGCACCAGCTTGCGGTAATCCAGAATACGGATGCCCTTGTCGTTAATGGAGGTGGCCTCTTCCCGGGCTCGCTCCCAGGTTTCGGCAAGGCCAGAGCCCGACTTGGCGGCAATCACGGTATCGAAGTGCTCTACATACTGTTTCACCGAGCCCACCAGATAGTCGCGTTTGAGCAGCAACTCTTCACCCTGACGCAAGCGCTCGCCTATGCTGCCCTGGGCCTCATCGTCGGTAGGCGCGAGCTTAAGGTCGGCCAGTTTACGCAGCAATGAGCGCAGCTTGGTGAGGTTTTCCGAGGCTTCCACCTGGGCGGCATCGGAAGCCTTGCGGCCCGACTCCAGCTCGCTGCGCTGGGTTTTCACCTCAGCAGACAGTCGGGCGAGCTGCTGCTCCAGCTCCGATTGAGCCCGGCGCACCTTGGCCAGCTCTTCGGCGAGCCGTGGCTTGCGGCTAAGCCAGGTATGCTGATACCAGTCTTCGTAGCGCAGTACGTCAGCGCGGCGGCCTTCGGCATCGGCAATCTTGCGCTCGAGAGTGCGGATATCGGCCTTGAGGCCCACAATCTTGTCTTCGTCCACACCGCGGGACTTAAGCTCGTTTTTGTACCACTGCTCACAGGCCTTGGTTTCGGCCTTGGCGTTGGCGCGGCGGCTCTCGATACCCGTCTTGACCGAAGCAATCTGGGCATCCAGTGCACCCACCACTTCCTGCCAGTAGGCATTCTTCTCCATCCGCGCTTCTAGGGACTCTTCTTTGGTCTCCTCCAGCCAGTCCTGATGGTCGCGGCCAAGCTGCTTAAGCTGATGCTCAATGGTCACCAAACGCTTACCGGCCAGTTGCTTACGCTCGGCCAGTGCCTTGTTGACCCTGTCCTGCTCGGCGCGCTTTTCATCGAATAAACGGCGCAGGTCTTCACGGGCATTTTTAAAGGCGGTGCGGGCAAAGGTGAGTTCGCGGGAGAGCTTTTCCAGCTCGCCGTTGATTGTCACCAGCTGCTCTTCGGCGGCTTCCTGCACTTCGCGGGCACTGCCGAGGGCTTCTTCGGCCTTGGCAAGACGGCTTCTGAGTTCCTGCTCGCTCTGGGCATATTCGGGAATATCCAGCGCCTTTAAGTCCAGCCCTATGCCGAACAGACTATTGCCATCGGCGCCGCTGCTCGCGTTAAAAGGATGCAGATCGGTGCGGTGCAACAGCTCGGGAGCAATCACCTTACCCAGGTGCTCTTCCCAGCCGGGGGCTTCTTTACGCAGAAACTCCAGCAGGGTGTGCGACTGAGGAAACAGCATGGTCTTGAGCTCATCCAGCGCATTCTGGCGCTCGCTGACACGGATGCTGGCCAGACGCAGGGCTTCGCTGGCCTGATCGCGGCGGGAACGCAGACGACGCTCTTCCAGCGCCAGACGCTCCACGTTGGCGTTGCTGGCTTCCTGCTCTTCGTCGGCACGTTCGATGCGCTCATCAAACACCGCCAGATTGAGCTTTTCCTCTTCGGTGTAGGTCACAGCATCCTGGCGCAGCTTTTCTTCGGAGGCAGCGAGCTTCAGCTCATATTCTTCTTCACGGAAACGGTTCTTGCCTGCTTCCAGCTGATCGCGCCAGAACTGCTCGAGCTTCTCAAGATCGCTGCGGGCAGCTGCGGCCTGACGCTCACGGGCGTCGCGCTGCTTATCCAGATCCTGATCCAGCACTTCCAGGTCACGGTTTAACTGCTCAACAATCTTGGAGCGGCGAGCGTTATAGGCAGCCTCCACGTCCTGATGTTTGTCGGTGAGCAGCTTATGGCGCTCGGAAAGGTTTTCAAGGTCGGTGCGCCACAGCGGCAGCTGCTCGAGATCGCCCTTGGCGGTTTCGATATCGGCATCGAGGAAGGCGCCGTGCTGATCTTCAATCACCTCAAGTTCGTGCTCGAACTTGCTGACGTCACCACGGGCGGCGGAGATTTCCTGGTTCAGCTCGTCGCGCTTTTCCTTCCACTCGTCATCGAGCTGGCGCAGGCGGAAGTTGTATTCCTTGGAGGCGGTCTGACAGCGCTCCTGGCGCTCGGCCTCCAGCACTTCGTCATCCTTATAGCCCTTGTGCAGCCCGGCCAGACGCAGCTCCGCAGACAGCAGTTGATTGAACTCCTGCTCCAGCTTGTCGAACTCGGGGCGAATTTCTTCAAATCCGGCAATAAGTTGGCACTCGCGGATCCAGTTTTCCACCTGCTGCGGATTAATGCGCGAGGTCGGCGGATTTACGCCGTCTTCTTCCAGAATGGCAGCAATCATGGACTTTACCGTTTCCATCTTGCCTTCTTTGGAGTGCACCGCTTTGGCGAGTTTTTCGATGTGTCTTAAGGTGTGCTCGGCGTCGCACAGGGCAAACTGGCGGGCATAGCTTCTAAGCTCAACCCTGTTGGTACCGCTCGACAACAGAGTGCGATCGTTTTGAATAATGGCGCGGTATTCGCGGGTATTGAGCAGATTGGTGTGGGCAATGCCGGCACGTTTCATTTCACGGCCAAGCTCGGCGGCGGTGTGACACACCAGGGCATCGCCGTTACGGGCCTTCACATAATCGTCCAGCTCGAAGCCCTTGGCGATAAAGCGGTAACTGATACCCTTGCCATCGCCGTTGGAGCTTAATACCGCCTGATACAGCATGCCGTCGCCGCGGCGATATTCGTAAATGATATAGCTGCTGTCGTGGGGCAGGTACCAGCGCTCAAAACTGTCGCGGGTGGAGGGTACCACCCGGCTTGGGTATTCGCCATAAAACACAGGCACCAGTCGCTGCAGTGTGGTCTTGCCCGAGGCATTGGTACCACAGATATTGGTATGGCCGTCGAGGGCCAGCTCGACCACCCCGGGCAGGTGGGTGTCGATAAGCACGATTCGTTGCAAGCTAGACATCTTTATCCTTAAAGCAAAGCGGCCGCAATCTGGCGGCAAGAGGTCGGGATCACGACCAAGGCCCATGGATGGAATACACGCGTTTAGAGGTAAATACCTGAGCGGAGCGAACACACACGGGAAAGGATTATTAAGGTAAAGGAAAGCCCCGTGGATGGCAATCACACGGGGCCTTGAAGCGGCGCCATATCAGGCTTTGCGCACTGTTTGGCGGGAATTTAAGCCAAGCTGTGCGTTACAGGGTGGCGCGGCGCTCTTCGTAGAACTGTGCCATACCATCGAGGGCTGCTTCATCGAGAGCTCGCAGGCCACTCATCACCAGGGTCTTAACGCCGGTGCCAACCTGCTTACCATCGCTGATAAGGGCAAATTCCAGCGTCACGTCACCACGCTTGCCATCCACACTGAGGCGCGCATCACTGAGCTCGAGTGCAACCTGATCGAAATCCAGGGTTGTGAGATCGAACGCCATACTTTCGTAGATCACCAGTGGACGATCGGGGTTAATCATGACCCCGTGCTCACGCATCATGGGCACCAGCACATGAATAAAGTTAAGCCCTGAGAAAGACACATAGCTGCGCACGAAAGACTCGATTTGGGTCTCGCAGCGGCTTACGTCGCCCTGGCGGCTGACGCTGAGGTAAGTCTTATCGCGGCTGTCACAGATTGGGAAGCTGTCGCCCACCTCGACCGGGAAGTTCAGGCACACGCCCTCGCCTACCATGCCTTCGAACTTGAATTGCATCTTCTGGCTCAGGCCATAGTGGCTCAGCACCAGTGCAAACAAAAGGTCACCGGGCACACAAAAGCGCTTGGCACTTTCGTCATGAATAGGGTTGAAATCTTCTGCAACCCGCTTGGCAAACTCGCTGGCCTGAAAAGGGGAAATCGTTACAGTTTCATCAGTTTGAGTAAAAAAAGGCTCGAGAAACATAGGCAGTGATACACCTGAAATCTTGTTGTGTCGTTTTTTTAGGCCAAGCAGTCTACCTCAATTATGACAATTAACTCACCCGATGACTTGCGCCAGTAAGCAACGCCTGCAACAGCGGCGAGATAAAAGGCTTTGCCAGCAAGGTTTTACCTTTTTATTACAAAGGTAAAGAAATCGGAAATTAAGCTAGTCTTAAGCACTACTCCCTAACCTCAAAACACAAATGATAACTATTGTCATTATCGACAAAAAGGGAGACACCATGACCACCATCGCCAAGCCAGCCATCAAGCTGAGCCTGCTGACCAGCGCCCTGCTGGCAAGCTTTGCCGCCACTGCAACCGCCAATGCCGACATCGAGCAGATCAGCATTTTCGGTAAAAAGAACCCCATCAACACAGTGCCAGGCAGCGCCCATCAGCTGAGCCAGGAAGAGCTGGATACCTTCAAGTATTCCGACATCATGCGCACCCTGGCCTCGGTGCCCGGGGTCTATATTCAGGAAGAAGAAGGCTATGGTCTGCGCCCCAATCTTGGCATGCGCGGCACGGGTCAGAACCGTTCAGAAAAGATCACCGTGATGGAAGATGGCGTGCTGGCAGCACCGGCGCCTTATGCTTCACCAGCGGCCTATTACTTCCCAACCTCCGGCCGCATGCAGCAAATTGAAGTGCTAAAAGGCTCTTCTACCGTGAAATACGGCCCGCGCACCACCGGCGGCGTGGTGAACATGGTTTCCCGCCAAATTCCTGATGCCGAACTGGCAGGCGCCCTCGATGTCGCCCTGGGGCAGGATGGCTATGGCAAGTTGCACGCCCACGCCGGTGGTCAGGGCGAACGCATTGGTGCCGTAACCGAAGTGTACCGTTATCAGGCCGATGGTTTCCGCGACATCAACGGCGTTGGCGGTGACACAGGTTTTGTGAAAAACGATCTGCTGGCCAAAGTGGCCATCGACAGCGCTAAAGATGCCAAATACGCCCAGCGTCTGGAACTCAAACTCAAGTATGCCGATGAAGTCTCCGACGAGACCTACATGGGTCTGACTGACGAAGATTATGCCGCCAAGCCATTCAGCCGCTACTCGGCCTCGCAAAAAGATGAAATGACCACTGAGCACAAGCAGCTGCAACTGATCCATATTATCGATTTCAGCAGTACTGTGAGTCTCGCTACTACGGCTTATTACAACGACTTTGCCCGTAACTGGTACAAAGCCGACAAGGTAGATGGCAAGAGCCTGTCCAAGGGTGGTATTGAGGCAGCCAGCGTCTTCGACGCCAATCCCGAAGGGGCGATTGATGTCAGCGTGAAAGCTAACAACCGGGTGTATATTTCTCAGGGCATTCAAACCGAGCTGGGACTGCTCCTTGGCGATCACCAGTTGGATATAGGTGTGCGCCTGCATCAGGACGAGATGGACCGCTTCCAGTGGGCCGATACCTACAGTCTGGACGCCAATCAGCAGATGAGCCTGACCAAGGCTGGTGTACCTGGTACCGACTCTAACCGTATCGACAGCGCCGAAGCCCTGTCTGCTTATGTTCAGGACAGATTCACCCTGGGCGCCTTTACTCTCACCGCCGGTGTGCGCTACGAAGATGTGACCGTGGAGCGCGAAGACTGGGGCAAAGCCAACCCAGGCCGTAACGGCGATGGCGCTTTTAAAGAAAACAGCTTCTCGGCGCTGCTGCCATCACTGTCTGCCACCTGGCAGCTGACCGACAGCACCCTGCTGCTGGCCGGCGTGCAAAAGGGCTTTGCCCCTGCGGCTCCCGGCAACACCAACGGGCAAGAGGAAGAGAGCTGGAACTACGAGGCGGGTACCCGTTTCGTGAACGGCAACTTCAATGCCGAGGCTATCGCTTTCTACGGTGATTACAGCAACATGCACGGCAACTGCACTGCCGCCCAGGGTTGTGATGAAGACAAGCTGGACAACCAGTACAACGCCGGTGAAGTGGTGGTGAAAGGTCTGGAATTGTCAGCTGGCTATCAATTCAACACTGATGGCGCTTTGAGCTTCCCGGTGAAGTTGGCGTATACCTACACCAGTACGGAGTTCCAGAACAGTTTCGAGTCGGAGTTTGAAACCTGGGGTTCGGTACAGGTGGGTGACGAGTTCAGCTACACCCCCAAGCATCAGCTGTATCTGAGCGCAGGCATCAGCGTCGAGCAGTGGCAGTTGACCCTGGCTGGCCGTTACACCTCGGATATGCGCGCCACCGCCGGTCAGGGCGACATTGCCGCTGACGACCTGATTGCTGCCAAGACCCTGGTTGATCTATCCGGTCGTTACTTTATCGATAAACAGCAGGAGGTTTATTTGACCGTTGATAACCTGCTGGATGAAACCTATATGACGACCCGTGCCCATGGCTCGGTGTTTTCTGGCAAGCCCAGAAGCATTACCGTTGGTTATTCCTACAAGTTCTAATAATAAATCTTGATATTCTAAAGGCGGCTTACTTTGAGCCGCCTTTTTCATGTTTTAAATTTATACCTTAAAAATCAATTAATTGGACATTAAACACTTTGCACTAAAAAATCATTACAAATCAGGCAACTTTACTTTTGCTTTACGTTTGTTGATCTGGATCATTAATCCCAATGCGAATCGTTTGCATTTATTAAATCAGTTGTTAGAATCCGCTGCGTGCTTAACCCTCAGATAATAAAACGGGAAAGGGAAATGATGAAAAAGACTCTGATCGCCAGCGCTCTGCTGGGTCTGTTCGCCAGCCAAACTGCCATGGCCTCTGACGAAACCGCCGAACTGCGTAAAATCATTGAACAGCAGCAGCAGGTTCTGAAAGATCTGGAAAAACGCCTGGAAGAGACTGAAAAGCGCGTTGAGCAAACTGCCGATGCCACCGAAGCCAATGCCAGTGCCAAGAGCGCCACCACCATCGGCGGCTACGGTGAACTGCACTACAACAACATCGACAACAATGCAGACAGCAGCAAAGACAAGACCGAAATGGACTTCCACCGTTTCGTACTGTTCTTTGGCCATGAATTCACCAATAAGACCCGTTTTTTCTCTGAGCTGGAACTGGAACACTCTCTGGCCGGCGAAGGCAAGAAAGGTGAAGTTGAGCTGGAGCAGGCTTACATCGAGCACGACTTCACCGACGCTATCACAGCTAAGGCCGGTTTGTTCCTGATGCCAGTGGGTATCATCAACGAAACCCACGAACCCAACACCTTCTACGGTGTTGAACGTAATCCTGTTGAGTCAAACATAGTACCCAGCACCTGGTGGGAAGGCGGTCTGGCCGTCAATCTGAAAGCTGCACCAGGTCTGGCATTTGATGCCGCTATCACTTCCGGCCTCAAGGTTAAAGATGATTACAACGTACGCAGTGGTCGTCAAAAGGTGTCCAACGCCAATGCTGATGCCCTGGCTTACACCGGTCGCGTGAAGTACACCGGCATTGCCGGACTTGAGCTGGCTGCAAGTGCCCAGTATCAAAGTGACCTGACCCAGGGTAAAGATGGCGTAGACGAAGCCTCTGCCACACTGCTTGAAGCCCACGGTATCTACAGCATCGGTGGATTTACCATCAAAGCACTTTATGCCCAGTGGAACATTGACGGTGCTGAGGCTGAGCTTCTGGGCCGTGACAGCCAGAAGGGCTGGTACATTGAGCCTTCTTACCGCTTCAACGACAGCTTTGGTATTTTCGCACGTTACAACGAGTGGGATAACGAGGCCGGTAACGATGCCGATACCACCAAGAAGCTCACCAGTGTAGGTATCAACTACTGGCTGCACGAGAATGTGGTATTCAAGGCCGATTACGAGAAGCAGAGCGGCGCCCTGGATTCTGATGGCTTCAACCTGGGTGTTGGCTACCAGTTCTGATGCAAGTAGATAAAGGGGGCGTAAGCCCCCTTTTACCTGAGTGACTGCATAACCATGAAGAAATACCTGCTGACCCTGCTGGCCTGCTGGCCCTTGCTGGGGCACACCGAAACCAGCTTTCAGAGTAATGAAGGCTTTATCGCCGATGCGCTGGGTGCAGTTCCCAAGGCCAGTGTGTTGTGGTTGGATGATACCCAAAAGGCCAACATTGAGAACATTCTTGCCCACGCCTACAACAAACTCCGAGTAAGGTACTGGCGCGATGGGGCACAGACGGTGTGGATACTGGACGAAATCGGTAAAGAATCTCCTATCACTGTTGGCATCCACATCGCCAATCAACAGATAGTCAAAACCAAGGTACTGGTATACAGAGAAAGCCGCGGTGATGAGGTCAGGCATGACTTCTTTACCAACCAGTTCAAATCGGCGACACTGACGCCCTCCCTTGAACTGGATCGCAGTATCGATGGCATCACAGGGGCAACCCTGTCGGTAAGAGCCCTGACCAAGTTGTCCCGGATAGCCCTGTATCTGGATGCTGCCGTGCAAAAGACCCCATAACGGATGACTCGACGCCCTTCAAATACAGCCGGTAAACAACTCGGCCACCGGCTGCGCAAACAAATCCGCCCCTGGCACAGACGCATCGGCATTATCGGTGGCCTGTTTTTGTTATTTCTGACAGTAACCGGCGTACTGATAAACCACGCCGACGACGCAGGGCTTGGACACGCCAAGGTGCGTTTGCCCTGGTTATTGGATTATTACGGTATCCAGCTCCCTTCCCACAGCGCGCAATTTGGCGACTATGGCATCACGGATAATTTGCTGTGGCACCAAGGCACTATGGTGCTGGAAGCCAAACACTCCCTCATCGCCGCAACCCAATGGCGCAATCAAACCATCGCCATCGATGCCGAAAACCTGTATCTGCTCAACGCTGATGGCCAGTTGGTAGAAACCCAGAATAAAGCCACGGGGCTACCGTCCCCCCTCAAGGCCATGGCCATCGAAGGAGAATCTCATTTGTGGCTGAGCGGCGACAATGGGCAATATCTCGCGGATGAAGATCTGATTGAGTGGCAACCCGCCACCTCATTTGCACCATTGCATTGGCTTGAAGGCGAGGCGGCTGAACAACAGTTACTGGAAGATGCCCGCAGCGCACACCTGCACTGGGAACGGGTATTGCTCGACCTGCATGCAGGCCGGATATTCGGTCAATGGGGCGTCTGGCTTTGGGATCTGCTCGCCCTTGGCTTTGTATTTTTGTCTTTGAGCGGTCTCTACATCTGGATAAGCCAGCAACCCAAACGCAAATAAACTGGGCCGCAGATAAAAAAAGACCCGGCATAAGCCGGGTAAAGCAACTGGGCTAAAGCACAGTAACCCAATTGAGGCAATGAAATGGGGTTGAGGGGTCAGGATGCAACCTTTGCCGGACGCGCAAACCAGCGACGCCACAGTGAAGGTTTAATGGCTTCCTGCGCTTCATGGGCAGGCGTTGCTGTCATCCACATACTGCTGACCCACATACTGCGATAGGCTTTCATCAAAATTCCTCCAAAGCTGAGATGCAGCTCAAGGTATCTCCCGGCCATCAATAAGTAAAATGAATCTATTCCATCACTTCCATTCCATATTGGCATGAACATTCCAATCAAGAACTTGCACTGTTTTGTGACCCTTGCCGAGACGGGCAGTTTTACCCGCGCGGCCGAAAAACTGCACCTGACTCAGCCCACGCTGAGCAAGATGCTGCAAAGACTGGAAGACCATTGGCAGCAGCAGCTCATCATCCGCAACAATCAAAAGCTGTCACTGACTCAGGCGGGCGAACTCTTGCTTGAACACGCCAGAGAAATGCTTGGGCAATGGCATTTATTGGAAGAAGACTTATCAAATCTTCGCGGGGTACAACGGGGATACTTGCGTCTGGGAGTGTGCCCCATGATGAGCAGCCTGGTGATTGAACTCCTCACTGCGTTTCGAGCAAGATATCCCGGGGTCAGATTGGAGATGTTCGAGTACGGCGGCTTCGGCTGTGAAAAGGCTCTGCTGGCAAACAATCTGGATATTGCCTTTACCGCCCTGCCTGCAACCCACGCCGATGAGCTGACCGCGCAGCCGTTGACGGCTTATCCCCTGCTCGCCTGCCTGCCGGCAGGCCACAAGCTTGCGAACAAAGCCGCCCTCGACTGGTGCGACTTTGGCTCCCATCCCTTTATCATGTACAACCAGGATTTTGCGCTGGCAAAGCTGCTCGACAGCCTGGCAAGAAACGCCGGAGTAGAGCTGAATGTCGCCTATCGCAGCGGCCAGTGGGACTTTTTGGCGAGCATGGTGGAGGCCAACATGGGGCTGGCCATATTGCCCGCGCCCATTTGCGAAAAATTAACCGACAAGGCGCTGTGCTTCAGGCCATTAAGCGGCGGACACACCTGGGACCTGGCACTCATCTGGCGCAGTCATCTGCACCTGACCCCTGCGGCGGCCGCCTTTCTGGCCCTCAGTCGTGATAGGGGCCAAGCCACTGCGCGTCCGGCGGCAGAATAAGCAGATTACACCTGAGCTTGTGCACCAGCTGCTCTGCGGTGCTGCCAATGGAAGCGCCGAATATACCCTCCCTTTGGCGTGCTCCCATCACCAGGTATTTGGCTTTTAAACTGCTGCTGAGCTGATACAGACACTGAGCAGGGTCCCCGGCGACCAGATGAACTTGCTCGGGGGGCAAGCCAAATTGCGCCAGCGTATCCCGGTGCTTTTCATGGGCGGCAATAAGGATTTCATGGGGAGTAATGATATCCAACTCCCGCAGCACCTTGGGCACTCTCACCACACAGGCAAGGTGTAAAGGGAGATTAAGCGTACTGGCAAGGCGCTGCCCCTGTTCAAGCACCAGTCGATTGAGAAGCTGTTTGTCCTCACTGGTCGCATCCAGATCTACCGCCATCAGTACCAATCGTCCCCGCGCGAGGGGATTGGCGGTAAGCAGCATCAGCGGCACCTTGGTGTGCCTGATAAGCTGCCAATCTTCGGGCTCCGGTGATTCTGCGCCTTCGATGCCCTTTATCATCAGCGAATAGCCCTGACTGGCGGCATGGGGAAGTGCATGCTCGTGCAGACGCTTGCTCCATACTGTCTCATAAGCCACATCGCGCCGTTGCAGTGCATCCAACGTTGTCTCCAGCTCATCATGGAGGCGTTCGAGTAGCCTTTGTCTCGCTGCGCCGGCAAGGCGGGGATTATAGTACTCGGCACCGGAAAAATAGGCGTGCCCGTAGGCATAAACCTTGGGTGTAAGCGCCATTGCCTCGGCAATTTCCAACGCCGTTTGCAATGTTTCGGTTGATTGACCATTTTGTCCGGCAATCACAAAGACCTTACTCATCAAGAGTCCCTCCTTTAATTAGGGTCTTTTGACAACAGTCTAAGCCGCCATGCTTGATTCAAACTGAATAACCCAAATTACAGGCATAAAAAAACCCGCCACATAGGCGGGTTTTTATGGACCGAAGTATTAATTACTTCTTGGCAGCGTTCTTGGCCTTGGTCTCAGCAATTACAGTCTCAGCCACGTTGGCTGGACATGGATTGTAGTGAGAGAATTCCATGGAGAACTGACCACGACCAGAGGTCATGGTACGCAGGTGACCGATGTAACCGAACATTTCGGCCAGCGGTACGTCTGCCTTAACGCGTACGCCAGTCAGACCAGCTTCCTGATCCTTGATCATACCGCGACGACGGTTCAGGTCACCGATTACGTCACCTACGTGATCGTCTGGAGTGAACACGTCAACCTTCATGATAGGCTCGAGCAGCTGTGGCTTGGCCTTAGGCATGGACTGACGGAATGCACCTTTAGCGGCGATTTCGAACGCGATGGCAGAGGAGTCAACTGCGTGGTAAGCACCGTCAAACAGCTCAACTTCAACGTCCAGTACGGGGAAGCCAGCCAGAGGACCTTGGCTCATCATTTCTTCGAAGCCAGACTCAACGGCAGGCCAGAATTCACGAGGAACGTTACCACCCACTACGGCAGACTTGAAGGTGAAGCCGGTACCTGGCTCACCAGGACGGATGCGGTAGTCAATCTTACCGTACTGACCAGAACCACCAGACTGCTTCTTGTGAGTGTAGCTGTCTTCGATGGCGGCAGTGATGGTTTCACGATAGGCTACCTGTGGAGCACCTACAGTCAGCTCAACGCCGAAAGTACGCTTCAGGATGTCTACCTTGATGTCCAGGTGCAGCTCACCCATACCTTTCAGGATGGTGTCACCGGTTTCCTGGTCGGTTTCAACCTGGAATGATGGATCTTCAGCAACCATCTTACCCAGAGCAACACCCAGCTTCTCAGAAGCGCCTTTGTCCTTAGGAGTAACAGCGATAGAGATTACAGGCGTTGGGAAGATCATTGGCTCGAGAGTACACTCGTGCTTAGGATCACACAGGGTGTGACCGGTCTGAACGTTCTTCATACCTACAACGGCGATGATGTCACCAGCCTGGGCAGAGTCGATTTCGTTACGATCGTTGGCGTGCATTTCCACCATACGGCCGATGCGTTCAGTTTTACCGGTAGCAGAGTTCAGGATGGTGTCACCCTTCTTCAGCTTACCAGAATAGATACGTACGAAGGTCAGGGCGCCGAAACGGTCGTCCATGATCTTGAACGCCAGAGCGCGCAGTGGCTCGTCTACAGAAACGGTAGCAACTTTGCCGGTTTCTTCACCAGTCTCTGGATCAGTCAGAGGCTGTGGCTCAACTTCAGTTGGAGAAGGCAGGTAGTCAACTACTGCGTCCAGTACCAGCTGCATACCTTTGTTCTTGAACGCAGAGCCGCAGAAGGTAGGGAAGAAAGACAGGTTGATGGTACCCTTACGGATACAACGCTTCAGGTCTTCGATAGAAGGCTCTTCACCTTCCATGTAAGCTTCCATCAGGTCGTCGTCCTGCTCAACGGCAGTCTCAACCAGCATTTCACGGTATTCTTCAACCAGGTCAACCATGTCGGCAGGAACGTCGGTCACAGTGTAGTTTTCTGGCAGACCTGAATCGTCCCAAATGAAAGCCTGACGGTTCAGTACGTCAACAACGCCTGTGAATTCGTCTTCACGACCGATAGGCAGAGTCATTACCAGCGGGTTGGCAGCCAGTACTTTCTTAACCTGACCTACTACGCGCAGGAAGTCGGCACCGATACGGTCCAGCTTGTTTACGAAGATCAAACGAGCTACTTCAGACTCGTTGGCATAACGCCAGTTGGTTTCTGATTGTGGTTCTACACCGCCGCTACCGCAGAATACACCGATACCGCCGTCCAGAACCTTCAGAGAACGATAAACTTCAACGGTGAAGTCAACGTGACCGGGGGTGTCGATTACGTTAAAGCGGTGACCTTTCCAGAAACAGGTGGTGGCAGCAGACTGAATGGTAATACCACGCTCTGCTTCCTGATCCATGAAGTCCATGGTAGAAGCGCCATCGTGAACTTCGCCCAGTTTGTGGATTTTACCGGTCAGCTTGAGGATACGCTCGGTGGTCGTGGTTTTACCCGCGTCAACGTGAGCGAAAATACCAATGTTTCTGTATTTTGATAAATCGGTCATGATTCAACTTTTTTGCTTGGTTTATAAAAGTAGACGGAGTATGCCACAAAAAAGCAGCAGACCACACATCAGGATTTGAGGCGCATATTGTAATTGGGAAGGGCGTCGGGCGCAAACTGCTTAGACGTTTTTTAGCTGACAAAACAGCAGCTACAGAGTTAGCGCGGCCAAAAATGGTTAAAAATCAACCTTAAAGCTGTTTATCTTTGGCAAATAAATTCGCTGTTTTTTTGCACGGACACTGAGTTAAGCTGCCGTTGCCGTGACGGTTTTTTTGTTCAGGCAGCACCGGAAGAAATCCTGCCAATACGAAAACTCCCCCGCCCCTGCTCTTTGACCTCATACATGGCAACGTCTGCGGCCTCAAGCAGCGCCTCCAGGGTATGGCCGTGGTGGGGATAAATGGCAATCCCCACACTGGCGTCCACTTCGCAGGAAAGACTGCCGCGAATAGCTATCGGCCTGGATACCTGAACCAATATTTCCTGGGCAAGTAGACGCAGCTTGTTGTAATCCTCATCAACGTCGGTAATGCCAATCAGAAACTCATCGCCGCCCCAACGGATAGCAATTCCATCGCCGACCAGCTTCACAAGGCGTTCGGCGACGGTTTTCAATACCGAATCACCGGCTTCATGACCGTAGATATCATTCACAGGTTTGAATTTATCCAAATCAATCAGCAGCACGCCCATCAGTGTCCTGGTTTGATCGACTTTTCGCATCATATCAACCAACAGGCGTTCACCTGAGCGGCGATTCTTAAGCTGGGTCAAGGGGTCATGCTCGGCTTCAAACCGAATCATCCGTTCCCTGTATGTGCGTTCAGTGATGTCATACATCATCACTTCAATTAGCGTCTGAGTGCGGTCTTCCACTTTGGAAAACAGGCAGTGAACCCATTTGAGCTGCGCGCTTTGCTGACTGCGCAGCTGCAGCTCCATCTCAACGTGATTGAGATTTGCATTCCCCCTGAGTTCATCGAAAAAACGCGCTAATTCGGCTTCTTCTTCAAACCAGTGGCTGAGGGCTGGTTGGTTATCTATGGATTCAGTGCCACACAGACGCTGGAATGCCTCGTTGGCAACGAGCACATGATTGCCGGGGTCTATCAGGCAAATACCGGCGGTAGCCCTTTCAAAAATGAGCCGGAATTTACGCTCCAACAGCTCTGTCCTTTGCCGCAAGCTCCGCTCTTTTTCGATAGATTGATTCAGGTTGGCCACCAGCTGATTGATACCCCGCACCAGGCTGCCTATTTCGTCCTGAGCATGGTATTTGGGCACGTTGAGCGGGTCATTGTCACCGGGCTTAATATTCTCAAAGTTCGAGGTCAGGCGATTTAACGGCGCTGTCAGGGTTTTATGCACCAACAGGGAAACAAGCAGTGCAATCAATGCCGATTGAAGCACCAACATCCAAGCTTGTTTGAGTGCAACCTCAGTGGCCCTTGATTGAATGTATTCGTTGTTTGGCAGCAACTTGAGCTTGCCCAGCACCTCACCGGCAAAAAAAGGATGGGGAATGTCAAATTCCAGCACCTGCAGTAAGTCATCTGCGGCAAAACCGCTGGAACTCACCCAGTCACCGCTGTCTGCGGTGAGCAAAGCGCCGGCCACCAGATCATTGACCTCAAGACCCTCAACGATTTCTTTACCCAGCTCCACGTCCTTGACATAGAGGGCAACTGAGGCAGTTTTTTGCACCGTTAAGGCAATTTGTCCAAGTTGGTTTTTGACTTCCCTGAGTTTGGTTTCCCGCGCATCCCAGAAAAAATAGAGGCAGGCGACCACTGCCGCGAGAAAGGCTCCCACCGCGATGGCAACAGCAACTTTGACATAAAGCTTCTGGCGATTAGGGATCAAATTTGTATACCACCTTTAATGCCGGGTCCAGTTCAGTGCTTTTGACAAAAGTAATACCTGAGGGGGTGCTGTTCATCAACTCAAGCAAGGCTTGCCGCTGGCCTATTTCCCTGGGTTGTGTGACTCGTGCCGAAAACTGCAATCGTGCCCAGTAACTGCTTACCTGTGCCAGGCTGCGATTGACCAGCTGTCTGTAGAATAATGCCCGGGTCTCGGTGTCACTGCTGTTATCGAATACTGTGACCTTGTTTCCGTCCGGAAACGTTCGGTCGCGTCCCATAAAAATATCTACCACTTCATGATGACTCAAATTTTCAATGCCGTTTGTCGTATTCACCACCACATACAGGGCATCGTCTGCTCTGACAGGAAAGCAGACGAGTAACCAAGCTATCAAACTGATGATTAATCGTTTCATAGTCAGAAGGTAAAACTCAGATTAACGGAAAACAGATTGACCCTGTCATCATGGCCCATGGGATATGCCCGAACCCAGAGACTCGAACCCTTGGGGTCTATTTCCGAGTGATCCCATTGCAGCTTTAACGCCATGTCTTCGTAAAAATCCCATCTCAGGCCCAGTGAATAGGTACTCTGTGCCAGACGGGACACCTGATAACTGTATTGGGCGGCTTGATGCAGCGTCAGCAAGGCGTTCCTTTCAGGTTCAGGCAAATAAGGCAATGAAGTCGGCAGTTCAATCTCGGGCGCCTCCCTCGTGTTTTCTACCTGCGCATATACGGCGTAGAACGTAAGATCGTCAAATCGCCGCCCCACACTGAAGTAACCCGACACATAGGGCTGCAGCAAACGCCAATCGGATTCTGTGTATCCAAGCTCCGATTGCACAATCCACTGGCCATCATCGAATTGGAAGCCGAGGGCATAGTAACGCGAAAGCATATTGTCAAAGGCAATGTCCTGAGCCAGTGCCCCGGCCTGCGGCCAAAGAGTGGCAGGCACAGCTCGCAACGCATCCAACAGCATTTCGGTATCGGCATTGGTTCCGGACGTATAGGCCTGCGCCATAGCGGCACGCATCAGCCAATCGTCGCCCGAGAGCGACAGAGTCAGGGCCATGATGTTGTCCAGAGTCAGCAGCACATCCTGCTCGGGCCCTTCCAGTTCCACATCGGTTTCGCCAAAGGCCAACTTGGCCTCGAAGTTAAGCTCGCCTAGATCCCGCCGATAGGTGATGTCGGCCCCTTCATAGCGACTGATGGACGAGATGAGATTATAAAACTCAGGAATGGGCCGAACCCAGGAGTAGGCGTAGCCCACATCTCTGTACTCGGTAAGCATGTATAGATCGAGCCCCAATCGACCAGCCCTGAATGCCCAGTTATTGTTGGGGCGATAACGCAGGAACAACCATTCCAGATTGTCTGAAAGTCTGTTGCTGACTCTGTCTTTAAACACCATCTGAGCCACAGCATCAAAGCTGCCAGAAATCTCGGCGTTGAGCTGTAGCCCCAGCAGGGTATCCCCAGCGGTGGACCACCCCTGTCCCACGGAATACGTGGTGTAATCGCGGTGAAAGGCAAGGTTGTCACTGTCATTGTAGATGACGCCAAGGCTGCCAAACCCACTGAACCTGACGGCCGCTTCTCCGTGTGCCCATCCCGCAAACATCAGCCCGATAAGGCCTGCTGCTACGAATTTGTGCAAATTGACTCTCCCCGGCTATCGCGCGCTTTATCTATCGCGTTACCAACAGCTTAGAATCTTTTTGTGATCATTGCCGTATTGAACGCAGCAGGTTCAACGATGAAAGACCTGCCCAAAAGTGACTTTAACCGTAACTGTATATATTTGTAACACATTCATAAAGGCACGGTTTTGCATAATATGTAGCAAACACCGTTTCTTGTGGGGACAGTCAATAAAAAACCCGCCTCGGGGGCGGGTTTTTACCGGGTTTTACAACCCGGCTCATGATGGCGTTATGTCAGCCGCTATCAGTCTTCTACAGGAGAGACCACAAACAGCAGATCGCCCTGAGATACCTGTTGACCGTTGGTATTCAGAATACGCTCGATGCGATACTTCTTGTCTTCCGGATAGAGCACGGCGCCCTTGCGGTTAAAGCTTGCCAGAGTGACCTGGGAGAACATCTTCATCGCTTCGGTCAGCGCCAGAGTGGTGTCGGTGGTCACAATGTCACCTTCACGGACAAACTCAGGTTCACCCGGAGCAGGCGAGCTGTAGAAGATACCCGCGCCCTGAGCCAATACTTTCAGCTCGTTGGAGTCACCCACACGCAGAGACTCGGTATCCACGCCCTGGGTTTCGGCAGCAGCTTCCATCTCGGCGATAAGCTCAGGGATATCCAGCTCAGCCATCAGACGAGGCAGGTAGTTGGTGTCATACACGCCTTCGTTGAAGGTGGCATCCTTAAGGATACGCTTGAGCAGCGGAATGTTAGTGGCAATGCCTTTAATCACGACGCTGTCCAGATAGTCGTACATCTTGGTGACCACGTCTTCACGGGACTCACCACGGATGATGATCTGGGCTATCAGGCTGTCGTAGTATGGCGATACTTCCTTGCCTTCGGCGGCGATGGAGATAATTTCCACATCGTCACGCTCTGGCATCACGCACTCGGTGATCTTGCCTGGGTTTGGCACCAGTTGCAGTACGCCATTGCTGTCCAGAGCGGCCTTCTCGGCAGTTACACGCACTTCCATGGCGTAACCAATTTCCTGAGGCTCCAGATCTTCGATGGAACGACCCGCAGCGATATCAAACTGGGCAGACACAATATCAATACCTGAGGTGGCCTCAGTCACAGGGTGCTCTACCTGCAGACGGGTGTTCATTTCCATGAAGTAAACTTCATTGGCATCCAGGTTGTAGATAAACTCCACAGTACCTGCACCCATGTAGTCCACGGCATCACCCAGCGACTTGGTGTAAGCCATCACCTGCTGCTTCAGCTCAGGTGGCAGCATGGTAGAGCCTGACTCTTCAATCACCTTTTGGTTATTGCGCTGAACCGAGCAGTCACGCAGACCCAATACCTTGGCGTTGCCAAACTTGTCGCGCAGCAACTGCACTTCGATGTGGCGCAGCGATGTCACGTACTTCTCGAGGTACAGGTCACCGTTACCGAATGCCGCAGCCGCTTCGGTAGAGGTCTTCATAAACAGTGGGATCATATCCTCTGGGCGTTTTACCACCTGGATACCCTTACCACCGCCGCCTTGTACCGCTTTGAGCAGCACTGGGTAGCCGATTTCACTGGCCACGTTCACCGCCTGTTCGGCGTTGGACAGAATACCGTGTGAGCCTGGAACCACGGGTACGTTTTGCGCCTGAGAGGTCTTGATTGCGTTGGACTTGTTACCCATGGTGGTCATGGAGTGCACGCTTGGACCGACGAAGTTAACACCATTGTTTACGCACAGGGCAGCAAACTGTGGGCTCTCAGACAGGAAGCCGATACCTGGGTGCAGCGCGTCTACGTTTTCGTATTCGGCCACTTTCAGCACAGAGTACGCGTTCAGGTAGGATTCGTCGGAGGTGTTACCACCCAGACACACCAGCTTGTCATTTTCCTTCAGCATATCGGCCGGCACAGCAGTCATATCCGGGTCGGACGCCACCAACACCACGTTGATATTGTTGTCGTGAGCCTTACGGATAAGCTTCACCGCGGTACAGCCACGGGCGTGTACCAGCACCTTGTCGATAGGCTTCATCAGGGCGCGCGGGTCATCCTGACGGATTTCTTCGTCCACTACCTGAGCCTCAGGCACCAGAGTAGAGATAGCGCCCTTGATGACTTCTTCAATCTTCTGGGTCGGCATTGGCATCAGAGGGTCGATGCTGGACAGCTGAGAATCCAGAGTGTCGCTGAAGGGGTTATACACCAGGCCATTCATGGCACCCGGCACCTTCGACAAGTAGTTCGACAGAGTTGAAGTGGACGGCAGATAGGCAGGAACCACCATCTGACCGGCGAACGGCATATTGGTGCCTGACAGGTAATAGGTCTGTACCAATGGGTGAGTCACGAAGGATGCCTGGGCACCGCCGGTACAGTCACCGAAACCGAACATCAGAACTGGCAGTTCGTTGTCACGGATAAAGCGGGTAATACGGTCGTTCACCACGGCCATGGAGAACAGGGCTGCCGCACCTTCTTTGGTCTGCATACCACCGGAAGAGATGAAGCAGATAACCGGCATATGACGCTTGGCACACTCAATCAGCAGCGCAGAGAACTTCTCGGCTGAAGCCATATCGAAGGCACCGGCCTGGAAGGCTGTGTTGGAAACGGCGATACCAACCTTGAGTGAAGCACCCTTGTGCTCAAAGTCAGCCATACCAGTGATAAGGCCGCAAGGACGAATGCCCTTATCCAGCGCGTCTTCAATCGACAGACGGAAGCCTGGGAAGTTGAGCAGGTTGGCGGTCATCTTGTCGCCGTTCAGCTCATCAAAATTGGTGAAGAACTTGTTGATGACGTTTTCCCAGGTCATCTTGCCAGCTTTCTTCTCGTCGCGGAGCACCTTCTGAATCAACAGATCCTGATAACCCATGGTCAGGCGGTTCCAGAAGTCCTTACGACGACCGATACGCACAGGGTTGATGGCTCCGGTGTACTTACCGGTGTCGTCTTCACTGTCGAAGTATTCGGGCAACAGACGCTCAAAGAAGTACGTCAGGATCACGAACAGCGAGTCGTTGAGCTGTGGGAAGCCCACGCTCTTCCACTGTTCGGTTTTGGTCAGCAGTTCGGCACGGTTTGACTGAGACATGAAGTACTTCAGCCACTTGTAGAACTTGCTCTTGTCGTTGGCGATGTCCTGGGTCGACAGGGCGCGGTCAATGGCCTTGTGCAGCAGGCTGTCAACCGAGGCACGGGACAGACTCTTGCTCATCATGGCTTCTTTGGCGATAGAGGCCAGGCTGCCCACCACGTTGTCGTACAGGGCATTGAAAATCAGGATGTTGTAGCACTGCCAAATAAAATCTTCGCGCAGTTCTTTGTTCACCACCACATCCAGCACAGTGAGGTTGTTCAGCTCTGGCCAGTTGGCCTCGGTCACCTCGGCAGGCAGGGTTTCCAGATAATGGATAAGTCCCTTGAAGTTGTTGGCAGCGTTGGACTTCCAACGATGGTACAAAGACCAGCCGATGTTGAACAGCAGCGCTTTTTTGGCCTTTTTGTAGTTCTCTTTGGGTTCACCCAAAATCAAACGAGTCAGCATGTTACGCTCGGTGCTGACTTCGCTGCGTTTGTTAACAAAGTTGTTCCACAGCTTGGACAGCTCTTCGTCGTATACCACTTTATCCGGGGCAGACAACCAAGCCTGGAATACCTTTTCCTGCTCTTTCTGAATACGCTCCAGCAAGTCACCCTCGGGCACGCTCACCTTGGACAAACGACCATATTGCTCCATGGAGATGGAGTGGATACGGCTGCGCAGCGTCAGGTAACGCAAATAACGGTAGGCACTGCCGAAGAGGTTCAGGTGCATGGTGGGGCTGCTCGCCACCGCCATGTCGGCCGTGCTTTCCAGTGCCTTGAGGCTGTTTGACGGATTAAGGAAGCGGGTCAGACTGCGCTCGTAGTGCTCACGCAGATCTTTGGACTCTTTAACGAAATTAACCGCAGCGCGCTCAACGGCCTCGATGGAGCTGATGATGGCGCGGCGAAGATTGTGTTGACGCTCATCACGGTCGGAAGGCGAGAAGTCGATGATGCCATCAATGCAACCGGCGTTATACAGTTCCTCTGGGGACACACCTACCGACTTGGCACATTCCTGCCAGGAAAGGTTGTACTTGCGGGCAATACTTTGCAGACCCTGAGGCTGGATGGTGTTGAAGATACCATCACGCAGAGACAGCAGAATGTTCGCTGCCGCCAATGGAATCGCACCACCGGAATAACCGGCACCAATCACGATACCCACAGTGGGCACGTCAACGTTGGCGCTCTCGGCGATGGCCTTGGAAATAGAGTGTGCCTGATTGTTGCTGTTGGCAATCTCACCGGCATCCGCACCGGGCGTGTCGATGAGGTAAACAATGGGCATGGACAATTCGGCGAAATGACGAATGGCCTTGCAGGCCGCCAGGTGATGCTCAGGCATCCAGGCACCATTGGCGGTGGTACGCTCCTGGGCGACAAAACCGATACGACGGGTACGGCTGCCAAAATTCAGGTCCACTTCGGCGCTGTAGAAAGAACCCATGTGGGTCTCGGTGATGACCTTGCCCTTGAGATCGGCAATAATACGCTTGGCGCCGGGGCGGTTTTTGTCTTGGGTTGGCTGAATGACCTTGGCGACATAGCCGTCCACATCCAGTTTTGCCAGAGACTTGAGGTTAGTCTGGATGGCAGCATCGTCCAACAGACCTTTAATTTCCTCGGATAAACTTTGTTTGCTGTGCTCAGGGAACAGCGAAAAATCCTTTGCCAGGTGTTCCGCTTGCAGAAACAGCGGATCAGGCTTTTGTGCTTGAGTCATGTTTTTGGGCTGCTTGTTGGTGGTCATTAAGAGATCCTCTGCTAAGCCTCTGAAAATTTTTAGCCATCAAATATACCTTCCTTCGGTTTGCAAATACCATTAAACTGCCTTGGACGCTTTGTTCCATTTTTGAGACGATAGAAAAAACATGCCAGATTTGAATGGGATGGCGCTATTTGCCGCAGTGGTCAGATCTCAGGGTTTCAGCCAGGCGGCCAGGGATATTGGCATGCCAAAATCCACCATTAGTCGTAAAGTTGCTCAATTGGAAGAAGAACTTGGCGTACGACTGCTGCAGCGTGACAGCCGCAATTTAAGCCTCACCCAGGTAGGCACCCTTTTTTATCAGCACTGCGAAACCATAGTGAATGAGCTCGAGGCTGCCAAGGCGGTGATCGAGCATACCCACGCTGACGTTTCCGGCTCGCTGCGTATCGCCATCCCCGTCTCGTTCAGCCAGGAATTAATCGCCAATTTGTGCAGTGGCTTTTTACGCCTCTATCCCAGTGTGGAACTCGATGTCCAATTTACCGACTCGGATGTAGGTCTGGTGGGTGAAGGTTACGATATCGCCATCAAGTACGGCCCACTGCAACCTTCCGACAATGTGGCCAGATTGCTGTTTGAGCGTCAGCCTATTTTGGTGGCAAGTCCAGGTTACCTTAAAAAGCATGGCACCCCTGCCACACCAAAAGAGCTGGGGCAACACGCCGGCATTTTACTTGGCACCACACGCTCTGCCCCCATCTGGCCTCTGGGCAAAGGGGGACGCAAAACCATGGTCAGTTTCAATCGCAAGGTGCGGGTTAACAGCGCCGTGATGGTGCGCCAATTGGCATTGGATGATTTTGGTATTGCCATGCTGTCCCATGCCCAGTGCAAAAAGGATCTCGCCAGCGGTTCCCTGTTGCCCATATTGCCCGAGTGGCCCATGGAGCCCTTTAAGGTCTATGGGGTCTATTCCAGTCGAAAACAGCTGGCCACCAACATCAGTGTGTTTCTCGACTTCTTTATCAAGCGTTTCGGCAGTCAGGAATCCCTGCTTGGCATGATGGGCTAAGGCAGTCAAAATCTCCGCGCATTCATCACCTCGAGACCGAAAAGCTCGCCTTTTTTTCCGTGCTGTGGTACCCCTAAAGTTTGACTAAACTAAAGCTAACCCCATAGTCTGAAAGATGAAATTTGTCGTTAAGGATGCCTCATGTTAAAGCGTATGCTCCCTGCTCTGTTCATTGCCGGTCTGGGCACTCTGCCCCTTTTGGCACAGGCCAATCTCGACGTGGAAGAACTGCGACTTCCCAAGGCAAACAGCGACCTCGGTGAAGTAGCAAGCCGCTATCAGGGGCTGATTGACGGTCTCAAAGACAAACTGGCAGCCGGTAACGAAGAAAAGGCCGTGACCCAGGCGATGGCATATCAGGGCATTCGTCTATGGCAGCAAGCGGTGCGGGATGTGCAGGCCGGTCATATCGATGATCGCAGTTTGTATTGGGCCAGACTGGCTATGCGAACCAGTTTGAAGCAGGACAAAGCAGGCTATGCCATTGTGCCCTGGCAAAGAGACATTCTGGTGCGCGCCGTTGAAACAGCCTCCCGGGGTTTTTCGGATATCCATTTTGGCGACGATGTACAAATTCGCATTCTGCTTACCGGCTTTGACCCCTTCTTCCTCGACCGCAACATAGGCCAGAGCAATCCGTCGGGTATCACCGCGCTGATGCTGGATGGCTATAAATTTAAGGTGGGCGGCAAGCAGGCACAAATCGAGACGGTGATGATCCCGGTGCGCTTTGCCGATTTCGATCAGGGCATGATTGAATCGCTGTTGACGCCCTTCTATCGCAAGCGGTCCATTGATGCGGTATTTACCGTGAGCATGGGACGCGATGATTTCGACCTCGAACGTTTCCCCGGCCGCAACCGCAGCGCCGAGGCCCCGGATAACCTGAATGTACTGACCGGTGCCACCAAAACCCAACCCATAGCGCCCATGCTGAACGGGAACTCACTCAACGGCGATGAATTTGTGGAATTTTCTTTACCCGTAACAGCCATGCAGGCGGCACCGGGTAACTACAAGGTCAATGACAATCGCAAGGTCACCACCCTGGGCAAAGGCACCTTTGATGCGTCTTCCCTCGCTGAACTTCAAGAAGCCATTTCGGTAGAAGGCTCAGGCGGCGGCTATCTTTCCAATGAAATTTCTTACCGTGCCGTGCTGCTGAGGGACCAGTTTGGCCTCAAATTACCCGTGGGCCATATCCATACTCCCAAGGTTGCCGGATATGACGCCGAAGCAGGGAAAGCCATAGCAGAGCAGGTGCGCGCCATGGTAGAGCTTGCCGCCGCAACGCTGTAAACAACACCGCCAGGCTTGTTTGGGTCTTGGGGCCAGAGGTATTATGCCAGAGCCTTTGATTTCAGGACCCTTATGTTTTCGTTTTTTCGCCAGTCCAAACGGCCAGCCAGATCACAACTCGTCACAGATGCCATGGCGCCTGCAACCGCAGTCCAGGAAGATGCCTGCCTGCATCTCGAGCGCGCCTGTCTCAGGGCAGAAGCTGGCCTTGGCCGCGACATTCCAAGACCCACGCTGAGGTTCGATATCCGGGGCAAAACAGCGGGTATGGCATACAGCAGCCACAACCTTATCCGCTTGAATCCCAAACTGTTGGAAGAAAACCCCGACATCTTCTTTACCGAAGTCATTCCCCATGAGCTTTGCCATCTGTTGGCCCATTCTCTCCACGGCAAAGTCAAACCCCATGGGAAAGAGTGGCAAACACTGATGCGCGGCCTGTTTGGACTCTCCCCCCGCACCACTCATAGTCTGGACACCAGCAGCGTCAGCAGAAGTATCGAATACCGCTGCCAATGTGGCCCGGTTCCACTATCCGTCAGGCGCCACAATAAAATTGTCAGGGGCGATACACGCTATCTGTGCCGTCGCTGCGGTGACTACCTGCAACAGGCCGATACGCGCTGACGCGACTCAATTTGAATATACCTGTGTCCCCTTGATAACCAGCCCTGCGGCATGCTCTGAGGTTGTCAGCCCTACCCCATTGGATTAACATCCCAGCCAATCAAAAAAGCCGCAATAAAAGCGGCCAGCAGTATCAGGAAACCCATTGCGCTATCTATTTGCTTTGGCAGCATTTGTTGCCCCATTGTCTTTAAGTTTTGCCCAGAATACGCCTCCATCCAACTTTGCCGAAGCCAAGCGCACGGCCCAGAAAATCTATGCCGCACTGCCGATGCAGAGCTTTTACTGCGGCTGCAGCATTCAAACCAAGGGCAAACGCTGGGAAGTTGACCACAACAGCTGCGGCTATCAGGTCCGCAAAAACGCCGGACGCGCAGAGCGGATAGAGTGGGAACATCTGGTACCTGCGTGGGAATTCGGCCACCAGCGCCAGTGCTGGCAACAGGGAGGCCGAAAGGAGTGTACTCAAAGTGACACCACCTTCGTGCGCATGGAGGCCGATTTACATAATCTGGTGCCAGCCATAGGCGAAATTAACGGCGACAGAAGCAACTATCGTTTCCGTGAATGGAATGCAAATCCGACCCAGTATGGTCAGTGCGAGATGGTGGTGGACTTCAAGGCTCGCCAAGTACAGCCACCCCGTCGAAGCCGTGGCGCCATCGCCCGCAGTTACCTTTACATGCAGGCTCAATATGGGCTCAAGATTGCGCCTGCCCAATTAAAGTTGTTTGAAGCATGGGATAAAAGCTATCCAGTTGATAGTATTGAGTGCCAAAGAGATCAGCTTATTGCCGGCGCCCAGGGTAACCACAATCCCTTTGTTGCACGCGGCTGTAAAGCGGGTGCACTTGATGTTCAAACGGCAGATTAACAGTTTCAGGATCCCGAATGCGAATTCCAAGAATTTTCCAGCCACTTGACCTGTCTCCCTCAGCGGAGTTTGCCCTCGATGAAGATGGCTTTGCCCACGTCGGCCGGGTGCTTCGCATGGGTGAAGGCGAACAGATCAGGGTATTCAATGGCGATGGTAAAGATTACCTGGCTGACATAGTCTCGGCAGGTAAAAAGTCACTGACGGTGAAGGTTGTTGCGGTAGAAGACAACCAGAGTGAATCGCCGCTGCATTTGCATCTGGGCCAGGTAATCTCCCGTGGTGACCGTATGGATTTCACCCTGCAAAAATCAGTCGAACTCGGTGTGAACACCATCACGCCGCTTTTTTCAGAACGCTGCGGCGTCAAGCTCAGCGGTGAGCGGCTCGATAAAAAAATTGCCCAATGGCAAAAAATCGTGATCAGCGCCTGTGAACAATGTGGCCGGGCCACAGTACCCGTTGTTCGCCCTGTAATGGATCTGGCCGAGTGGTGCGCCGAACAAACCAGCGCGCTCAAGTTAAATCTTCATCCCCGTGCTGACCATGGTATCAATGGTCTGGTGCTGGATAATCCCAGAGTAAGGCTGCTTATTGGCCCCGAGGGAGGGCTGTCGGCAGAAGAGATTGCCATGACAGAAACCCACAAATTTACCGAAGTGTTGCTCGGTCCCCGGGTACTTCGTACTGAAACGGCCGCGCTAACCGCCATTACGGCACTGCAAATGAAATTTGGCGATCTGGGTTAAACCCGGCTCCCCCGCATGAGAGGACGCAATATGATTAAACTCGGCATAGTGATGGACCCCATCAGCGACATCAACATCAAGAAAGACTCCAGCTTTGCCATGCTGATGGCCGCCCAAAGTCGCGGCTATGAGCTGTTTTATATGGAAATGCAGGACCTGGCCATGGTCAAGGGTGAGGCCCGCGCCCGCATGCATCCCCTCAAGGTAATGCAGAACGCCGATTGCTGGTTTGAATTGGGCGATGCAGTTGAGCAGCCGCTGGCCGAGCTTGATGTCATCCTGATGCGTAAAGACCCGCCATTCGACACCGAATATATTTACGCCACTTATATGTTGGAACGCGCCGAAGAGGCGGGCGTGTTGATTGTCAACAAGCCCCAGAGCCTGCGGGACGCCAACGAAAAGCTGTTTACCGCCTGGTTCAGCGAGTTTACTCCACTGACCATGGTCACCCGCGATGCTGGCCGCATCCGTGAGTTCCACGCCGAGCATGGTGACATTATCTTAAAGCCGCTGGATGGCATGGGCGGCGCCTCTATCTTTCGCGTCAAACAGGACGACCCGAACCTTGGCGTCATCATAGAAACCCTCACCAACCACGGTAATTGCTACGCCATGGCTCAGGTGTTTATTCCTGAAATCACCGCGGGCGACAAACGTATTCTGGTGGTGGATGGTGAGCCAGTTCCATATTGCCTGGCCCGTATCCCCAAGCAGGGTGAAACCCGGGGTAATCTTGCTGCCGGTGGCCGTGGAGTAGCACAGCCGCTGTCTGACGCCGACTGGCGCATTGCCAAGGCTCTGGGGCCGGAACTCAAGCGCCGGGGTCTGATTTTTGTGGGTCTGGACGTGATTGGCGATAAACTCACCGAAATCAACGTGACCAGCCCGACCTGTATCCGCGAAATCGAAGCGGCCTTCGACGTGGATATCACGGGCATGCTGATGAACGCCATCGAAGCCCGTATCAACAAGAAATAACCGCGGGCGCCTTGCGCCCTTCTGCCTTGGGGAACCCTATGTCATCGAAATTATTGGCCCTGTTGCTGCTGGCCCTGCCCCTGACAGCCGCTGCGGCCGATCCGCTTAAAACCCCGTCCAAGCCCAAGAACATGGTCATCATGATTGGCGATGGCATGGGGCCGGCTTACACCTCGGCCTATCGTTATTTTAAAGACAACCCGGACACCGAAGAAATCGAGCAAACCGTGTTCGACCGTCTACTGGCGGGGATGGCGAGCACCTACCCGGCACCCGTGTCCGGCTACGTGACCGACTCGGCCGCCGCTGCCACGGCGTTGGCAACCGGCCACAAGAGCTATAACGGCGCCATTTCGGTGGATGTGAACAAAGCTCCCCTGCCCACCCTGTTTGAGAAAGCCCGGGAAGCCGGTTTAGCCACGGGCGTTGCCGTCTCCAGCCAGATAAACCATGCCACTCCGGCCGCATTTCTGGCCCACAATGAAAGCCGCAAAAATTACGATGAAATAGCCAGCGCCATATTGGGCAGTGATGCCCAGGTGCTGCTCGGCGGCGGTCAAAAGTATTTTGATGAGTCATTGCTCGCCGACTACCGCGCCAAAGGCTATCAGCATCTCACCGACATCGGCGCGCTCGACACCATTAGCAGCGGTAAGGTGTTGGGCCTCTTTGCCGAAGTGCAATTGCCCTGGGTGATAGATAACCCGGAATCACACCAGCTTTCTCGTCTCACGGCCAAAGCGCTGGAGCTTCTCTCCCAAAACGACAAAGGTTTTGTCCTGTTGGTGGAAGGCAGTCTGATTGATTGGGCGGGCCACAACAATGACATAGTGACTGCCATGGCCGAGATGGACGAGTTTGCCCGCGCCATTGAGGTGGTGGAAGAATTTGTTCGCACCCGTGGCGATACCCTGATGGTGATTACTGCCGATCACAATACCGGCGGTCTGAGCATAGGGGCAGATGACCAATATCTGTGGGATGCCGCACTGCTGCGTGGAGTGAAGGCCAGTCCCGACGCCATGGCAGCGGCTATCATCGCCGGCGATGTCTGGCAGGAGCAGCTTGAAACACAATTGGGCTTTACCCTGGAGTCAGATGAACAAGCAGCGATTTCACGGGCAAGAATGCAGGGGCAGGACGTTTTAAGCAGTGCCATAAAAACTATGCTGGATAAACGCAGCTATACCGGCTGGACCAGTGGCGGACACACAGCACTCGATGTGCAGGTATTTGCCCAAGGCCCCGCATCCGGACTCTTTATCGGTCACCAGGACAACACTGAAATCGCCCAGAAGATGATGAGCCTGCTACCTAAACCTAAAAAGGCCGCCGCTGTGGTCGAACCCACAGCCCCGTCGATAACCTTGCCACCGGAAGCGCCTGTCAGCGAAGCGCCCCTGGTGAACCCAGTTGTGCCGGAAACCGCACAGCCACAGGAAACAACACAGGATGACGCGTTCAACCCAGGCTCTGACGTCAGTCAAGAGACTGAGATTAGCGTAACCACTCACTAACCCGCCATTTTGCCCAGGAGTTCGCCATCGCCGCTCCTGGGCCACTCCCGCCCTTCAGTAATGCCCTTCAGGATTTCCATCGCCCTCTCTTCACAAATGGGCTTGGAGAATAAATAGCCTTGGGCGAGTTCGCAGCCAGCGGCTTCCAAAAACTCCCGCTGTAACTCGGTTTCAATGCCCTCTGCCACCACGGTTCTACCCAGATGATGCGCCAAATCTATTACTGTGGTGACTATGTGGGTATCGGCTCCATTTTCCAATACGCCTGCGGTAAAACACCTGTCGATTTTGAGTACATCAAAGGGCAGTTGCTTTAGGTAACTCAAGGATGAATAGCCGGTTCCAAAGTCATCAATAGCAATGCGCACACCCAGCATTTTCAGCTCACGCATCACCTCCATGGCCTTGTCTACCTGCTCAATAACACTCTCTTCTGTTACTTCCAGCAGCAAGCACTTTGGCGGAATACCTGAGGCTGTCAGTAATTTACGAATAAAATCACTTAACCCCGGAGTCAGATAGTGACGTGCCGACAGGTTCACCGCAATGTAAAGGTCGTCCCACCCCTGAAGCCTGAGCCGTTTAAGCATGTCCACCGCTTCCCCCAGCACATAGTTGCCCACCCTGATAATGGCGTCGCTTTCTTCAATATGGGGGATAAAACTGCCGGGCATGATTAATCCACGACTGGGGTGAAACCAACGGACCAGCGCCTCAAAGCCCTTGATGACGCCGCCATCCAGGGAGACTATCGGCTGTAAAAACAGCATCAGCTGCCGCTCGCTGATAGCACTGCTGATATCCTGCTCAACCATCAGGCGATTATTGGCTTTGTGCAACATGTCTTCGGTAAACACTCTGAAGTTGGAGCGACCGGCATCCTTGGCCTGATACATGGCGAGGTCAGCATACTTAATCAGCTCTTCGGCACTGGTGCTGGGTGAGTCACACATGGCCACCCCTATGCTGGTGGTGACAATCAGCTTGTGATTCCCCAGTACCACTGGCTGCTGCAACGATGCGAAAATCTTGTGTATCACCCGCCGCACGTCCTGTTCGTCGCGTATGCCACGCAGCAGGATCAAAAACTCATCACCGCCCTGACGGAATACCGTATCCATACTGCGAACACTATTGGCCAATCGCGAGGCGATGATTTTCAGCAACTCATCGCCTTCGTTGTGCCCCAGTGCATCATTGATACGTTTAAAGGCATCAAGATCCAAAAACAGCAGTGCCAACTTGTCGTGCACCCGCCCCACACAGGCAATCGCCTTATTAAGCTCATGCAACAACATGGATTTATTGGGCAGGCCCGTGAGCATGTCGAGCATGGCCAGTCGCTCAAGTTCTCGGGTATAAGAGTCGACATCCGACTCCAGAATTTGCTGACGTTCCGTGAGCGCCATCATGGCACGCCCCATTACATCCACCTCATCGGATACCAATACACGCCCCGTGCCCAATCTTGTCCGGATTTCATCAAACTTTTGCTCGGCAATAAGCGGCAGCATGCGGGTGTATAACTCGAGGCGCCGTATAGGGGACCAGGCCAGCAGCCCCAGTGTCGCGCCAGTGAGCAGCAAGGCTATCAGCAGCAATCCCAACATGTTTTGCTGAAACGCCTTGAGCAGGAAATGCCACTCATCCAACTGCCACATCACTATGATTCCGGGACCGTCTTCGGTGGCATCCAGAGAGAAAAACCACATGGCATAAGGGTGACCCGAAAGATGATAGAGGCGCTGTTTGTTGGAAATCTCCTGCCAGTTCCACTCGCTTTTGGCCTGCTCCAATCGGGGCAGACTCAATTGACGATTACTGATACTGAAAAGACGTCGCCCCCAGAAAAGAGATTCCTGAGCCAGGTTTTCCCGAGGACCCAGCACCGCCAACTCAAATTCATCCTGCGCCCGAAAGCTGCTGAGCAGGTTCGTCAGCTCAAATTCCAGGTAATATCGAAAATGCTCTTTGTTGTGCAGTACCGGCACCTGAATTTGCAGTAAACACCGCTCCACACAATCAATCCGCCAGATGGGCACGCTGGCCTTACTCCAGCGCTGAAACCATTTGTACTCCCGATCGCCCGGCAAGCGGCCCAGGTAAAAACCACTGTGGTTACTGGACGCAATGCGTCCAAACGTATCCATGCCCCAGGCCAGCTGCATGTCTGGCCATTGCTCAGAGAGATCTTTGTGGCTAAGTTGCGGGGCATACCCACGGGGACCCATGTAAAGGAGTACCTGATGGGCGCTGCTTACGGCATCTTCCACCGCTTGATTTACTGCACGGCGCAAGTGTTGCTGCAATGCGTGATGTTGAGACTCGAGTAAAAAAGCCTGCTGCTGTCCCAGCTCTTGATAGGCAAAGGTGCCCAAGACCAGGGTAAGAATGCTCATCAGCGTAAACACGGCCCCCAGTAACTTCCATCTCAGGCTCAGATACCAACGGCTTTGTGCTATCTCATTCATAGGCTCACCATTGCAATCGATACGAGAGTTGCAGCGCAAAAATGGACCAGTCTTCGTCCTGTGTTGCGGGTATTTTATTAACAATAGGGGGCACCCAGGACGCACCTTCCACCCAGTGATACTCCGCCCCCAATTGCCAACTGTCTGCAAAGCGCCACTTAAGCCCCAGGCTCCAATCTTTGCTGTAACCAAAATACTCAGGCAATCCCTGCTGTGCGAGGCGTTTACCATGGGGATCGTCCAGGTTTTCCACCGAATGGTCGTAGCGGACAAACCATTCCAGCTGTTCTCCCATCAGATAGCGAACATCAAGGTAATAGCCGCGATAGGGCTGCTCGGCACCCGATTCTTCCAACAGCATGTTTTCGCTCAGGGTTCGCCAGCCCCGGGAAAACTCTGTGGTGAACTCCCACTGAGACCAGCGATACTGGGCAGACAGCACATAGGCCAATAGCTCAACGTCGCCATGCATACTGGCAAGGTCCGTTTCAAAATTCATGCGGGTTTGGTATAGATTCCCGCCCAGTCGCCACCTGTCATTGCTGTAATCAATATCCAGTGAATAAAAGTAGTCAGACTGAAAACGGCCATAATCGAGAGAGCCAATAATATTACGGCTCAAATCATCGGTGACATGAAGCACGCCGCCACTGACATTCCATTCAAGGATGCCACCGCTCAAGCTGTGATGGCCAAGCAGCTCACCTCCGTCCACATGTGATTGGGCATCGCGGTAGTAGTCAGCGTAGATGGATTGAGGCAAGAGTATGGCAGGGCGGGTAAAGGGCACGTCACGGGTGCTGGAATAAAACCCGATTTCGTTTTTTACCCGGCCAAGGCGAATACCGGTAAAGCCATTTTCGAGGGGGTAAAGGTATTCAGCGAACAAGTAATCCAAGTGGAAATGTTCATCGCTGAGGTTACCCCGTTGCCGGTAAACCAAGGCCCCAGCCAGGCGAATCGTTTCAGTTGGCCGCCAGGATGTCATCAAGGATGCCTCAGACAGCGAAAAACTCACATCATCGCCATCGGTAAAAAAGTCACTGCCACTTACAGCCACCAGCCCCTGGCTGAGATAGCCATTGAATTGCCATTCACCGGCACAGGCCGCACCGCTGTAAAGTAAGGACAGCAGCAGATATTCAGTGACTTTCATGGGCAGTATCCTTTGCGGTAGTCTCATCCGGCACGTAACCGATTGAGCCAGGGGTTTCCATCACTCTACGCCGCATCTGGTCAGGGCTGGCCACGATTTCGGGGCGTTCGGCGGTTCCGGAATACACCAAGCGGTCCCACTGACGCTGCAGCACATAGGGAAATACGCCTAACGACTCAGTGCAGAATTGCCTGTGCTGCTGCGAGTCGGGCGGCAATATAAACACCCGGATAGAGCTACCATCCGGCCAGAACAAGCGTTGCCGTGAAAAAATCAACCTCAGCTCGGACACTGAAAGCCCCTTGGCCAGAGTCACATCATGGGTGATGATTTCGGCGTTTGCTCCCAAACTAAGCACCAATAACCACATCCATGTCGTTAAACGGTACATTCACACTCCCTTTCTGGTCACTAACGCCCGCAGCCGTCCAATACATGGGCCCGAAGTAGTCTGTTGCCTTCTTTTATAGCGTAGGTGACGAATCCGTTGTTTGCCCGTCAAAAGTGGCTGAAGAGTCGCAAGCCTATGGGCTATAATCGGCTCAAATTTCACGACGTAGAACACCACATTGCTTTCCAACCCCTCCGAGCTCGTGACAAGAAACATAGAGCAGCTTGAAAATCAACGCGTTATGTTAATTAACATCGAAGCGGACGAGCTGGGACATCACTTGACCCGCCACTGCAGCGAAGTCGCAGCGCTGGCGCTCGACTTTAATCATTTTCAGGCACAACCTTCGGGTAAAAGTGGGTTTCGCTGCGAATTTGGTCATCAGTGGAGTCGGGATGAAAAATTCGATGTGGTGGTGGTGTATTTCCCCAAAGCCAAAGCGTTGGCACCTTATTTATTTGCACTCGCAGCCTGGCACCTGCGCCCGGATGGCACGCTGCTGATTACCGGTGAAAACAAAGGCGGCATCAGGTCAGTGGATAAGCTGCTGGGCAACGCCTTTTCCCCGGCCTGTAAAATCGATAATGCCAGACACTGCCTGCTGTACAGTGCCACTCTGGTAGCAGAGGCAACCAAACCCAATGCCGAAGATTGGGTGAGCAGGTACCGGCTGTCACTGCCCAGCGGCGATATCCAAATCTGTAATATGGTGGGCGTGTTTTCAGACAAGCAACTGGACCAGGGCACCGCCTTACTGTTGGATAACCTGCCCAAACTTGAGGGCCGCGTGCTGGATTTCGGCTGCGGCGCCGGTGTGATTGCCATCGCTCTGATGCAGCAAAACCCCGGGCTTCAGCTGGAATGTGTGGATATCAATGCCATGGCGCTCTTGTCCTGTGAGCTGTCACTCAAGGCCAATGGCATGGAGGCGAAAGTCTATGCTTCCGATGGGCTGGCGCAGACTGACGGCCTGTTTAATGCCATTGTTTCCAACCCGCCATTTCACGACGGTTTAAGCAGCACCACAGATATCGCAACCCGTTTTGTGGCCGACAGTTACAAGCAACTGCACAAAGGTGGCAATTGGCAAATCGTTGCCAACCGCCACCTACCCTATTCGGATACCATTGCCAAGGTGTTTGGCGAGGTCAATACGGTGGCAGAAAACAACAAGTACAAGGTCTACGCCAACAAAAAACGTTGATAATACGGTGCCAAATGCCCTGAATCAGGGCGTTTGGCGCCCCAGTCCTCATTCGCCAGTCTCTAAAAAAATCACTAAACTGAAAATCAGTGCACAAATTAGCCACCGAAGTCTTTTTTGGTGAAAGTTTATCTTGTTATACTCCGGAAGCTGTATCCCTGACTAAGCCCCTGCCGGACATGGGGTTTATGGTCTTCGTCCGGCGGCTCGAAGAAAAATAACAACAGATAAACGGGTAATAATTATGTTGGCTCCAGAACTGCTCGAATTGAGCGAAGATGGCATAAAAGCGGAACTCAGGCTGATCCCCGCAACACACGGCCCTGTCAGCGAAAATGATTTGAGGGAGCTCTTGGCCCTGCCCGGCTTTGCCGAACTTTGCCCACTCGAACCCGTTATCCAAAAGGCTGTCATCAGCATCAATAAGCTCTGTGGTCAGGATGATGGCAAATTTGAGCAATTTTTTGCCATCGCGGAGCGTCGCAATGGCAAGGTCGTCATCGAGGTCAGCCCGGATCAAATGCAGGCTGAAATGGAGATTGTCGCCGCCTATGGCGGTAAACAAATTAGCCTGCAGGATGTCTTGGTGGCTCTGAAGGCCGAAGGCGTTTCCATGGGGCTCAGTAAGGTGCGTATTGAGCAGCTGCTGAAACAAATTCCCACCCTTGCCCCCGGTGCCAGTTGCAAACAGGTCATTGCCATCGGTAAGCCTGCGGTCAACGGTGAAAACGCGATACTCGACCGCAAAGTCCCATTAGCGAGGGAGCGTTTGCTGCAGCCACAGGAGCGGGAAGACGGCACCGTGGATATGCGAAACCTGGGCTCGGTTATCACGGTTAAACCCAACGATGTCCTGATGGTTAAGATCCCGGCGACCGATGGCATACAGGGCTTTACCGTGAAAGGTACTCCCCTGCCGCCAATCCCAGGAAAAGACCTGCCTTTAGTCCCCGGTGACGGTACGGCGCTCTCGCCCAAAGATCCCCATAAATTAATTGCCACTGTGGCAGGTCAGCCGGTTGAAACCCGCACCGGCATGCAAGTGGATGACATGTTGCAAATCAAAGAAGTGGATGTGAAGTACGGCCACGTCAACTTTAAGGGCTCTGTGTTAATTACGGGCGATGTGCATGAAGGCATGCAGGTAAGAGCCAGTGGTGACATTACCGTGATGGGTTTTGTCGACTCGGCTCAGCTGGAGGCTGAAGGCGACATCATCGTCAGTAAAGGGGTTATTGGCCGCCAACTGGCCGATAACAAACACTCCACAGTGCTCAAGGCCAAGGGCCAGATTGCCGCTCAGTTTGTACAATACTCAGAACTCGTGGCCGAAGGCGATATTCAGGTGACCAAACAGTTGCTGCACAGCAACACCACCACCCTGAGTAAACTGCTGGTCAGTGACAATAATGGTCGCCGGGGCGATTTGGTCGGCGGGCAGGCCCATGCAGCCAAGGGGGTGCGCGCCGTCGTCATAGGCGCTACCGCAGGCACCAAGACAGAAATCTTCTGCGCCATGGATTTGAGCGACTTGAAAAACGAACTCAGGGCGCTGGATGAGAGCGTCAAGTCCATGGTGGTTGCCTGTCTCGACATTGACGCCCGGATCCGCAAACTGCCACCCAAGAGCGAATGGCAGGATGATCCCGTTATGCTAGAACAGGTGCGTATGATGATGGAGCAGAAAAAGCGCATGTCAGAAGAACGCGTTCTGGAAGAACAGCGATTTGAAGCCCTCAAACAGGAAGTTGATAATTACTATGCCAATTATCGGGTAGAAGTGCTTAAACACATTTTTGCCAACGTCGAGCTTCATATAGGTCAGGCCTTTAACCGCACCCAAAGGGAACACGGCACCTGTATAGTCACCAATCAGGGGCAGGAAGTGTACTTCGATTACAGTGCCAAGCCCTGATCAATGGGTGCAGGCCAAACTCCCCATCCTCAGTTAATCTGGCCAGCCCTGCTCAAACAGCAGGGCTGTAACGAACTCTTACCGCTGCGAACCAACGACGACTGGCAGAGGTTCTGTGCTGATTCCAAACATCTGCTGCAATATGGCGACAAACTGGTCGATTCCAACTTTCACTGTTTTGTACTTGAAGAAGATGCCCACTGGCATCCAGCCGCCCCCCTGCCACCCGAGGGTTTGAATGACCTCATTCGCGCCCACTGCGCCACCCTCGGTCACTGTTGTACCAGCAAGATGCATCTGCATTCAGTGATGGATGCCATCGATTTTCTCAATGCATTGGAGGGCTGAAAAAGCCCGTATTTCCCGCTATGATGCTCGCCAATTTATTGTGTATGGCCATGCTGATGGTCAGATGCGTGTTTACCGCAGGGAAAAATGAGGTGCATTTTGGAATTGCTCAGAGTTCAGTGTCTTGGAAAAACCTTGAGGTTGGAAGGCTCACTTGCCGGCTGGCAGGAACTCTATTGGGATAACCAATTGGTATCACAAAAGACAGCAGGCATAGAGAATGACGGCCTGCGGGTACACGAATTCAATCTTCAATCCCACCAACCCAATCAGGAAGCACCGGAGCAAATTGCGGTACGGCTCGAAACCGATCTGATTTGGCAGCCCTTTAAGCTGGACTATCGCCTCCTGGTCGAAGACCAGGTGCTCGCCGAAGGCACCCGTACCGAAAAAGACATGGAGCGTCAGGAACCCGAACTGCCCCGGCAAAATACCCAAAAGCTGAGCCTGGTGGGCCTGGCATCGCTGGGGTTTAAGCTGCTGAAAAGCGCCAAGGTCATTAAGGCCGTATTGGCAGGGGCCAGCCTTGCCGCCTATAGCTGGCTGTTCTCATTCCAGTTTGCCCTGGCGCTGATAGCCTGTTTGGTCGTACACGAATACGGCCATGTGCGGGCGATGAAATATTTCGGCATGAAAACCAAAGGGTTTTATCTTATTCCCTTTATGGGCGGTCTGGCCCTGTCGGAAGACAAGATCAATACTCGCTGGCAGGATGTCGTCATCTCCATCATGGGGCCCACCTTCGGCCTCTTTATGTCGCTGGCCTGCCTTGTGGGTTGGTGGATAACCGACAATCCATTTTTCGCAGGTCTTGCCGCCTTTAACTCGCTTCTGAACCTGTTTAACCTACTGCCGATTTTGCCACTGGATGGTGGCCATGTGATTAAGAGCATCAGCTTTTCCATGAACAGCAAAACAGGCCTGCTGCTTTGTGTCCTCGGCGCTGTGTTTGGGGTTTGGCTGAGCTACAGCCTGGGACTGGCGCTGCTGGGCTTTTTGCTGCTCATTGGCAGTGCAGAAATCCTATTCGAGTGGCGCGCCCGTCACCAAAGCCATTTGATCCCATTGGACAGATACGGTCAGATTTTCTCGACCGTGTGGTATCTCCTCACCCTGGCAGCCTTTATCGGTATCATCTGGTATTTCGCCGGTATGGGCGATGGCCTGCTGGGTCTGCCGCTGCAAATCCTGCAAAGCTAGTCAGCAAGAAATCAAAAGGGCGCCATTGGCGCCCTTTTGATTAAGCTTGTGACCGGCTAACACGCGCGCAGACTGGAACCTCTGGCTTTCAGTTGCACAGGAAGTCGCTGCAATCCCTGCATCTGCTGACCGCTGCGGATGTCTTCCAACACCTGGCATACCGTCGCACCGAGGGCATCGGCATCAATGGCGATACTGCTCAGCGCCGGCGTCATCAGCTTGGAGTCTTCCAAATCGTCAAATCCGACTATCGCCATGTCTTTGCCAGGCATCAGGCCCTGTTGTCTTAATTGCTCTATGGCACCGTAGGCCACAATATCGGTAAAGCACACCAGCGCCTCAGGCCGCGTTGATGAGGCGAGCAGCTCAGCCATGGCAAGGCGGCCACCATGGCGATTGGTGAGCGCCGTCTCCCACACTCCTGCAGGCTCAAGCCCTGCTTCTGCCAGCGCCGCCTTAAAGCCTGCCAAACGCTCGCCGTAATCTGAGATACGCTGATTACCGCCGAAAAATCCGATGCGGGTATAACCCTGACTCAGCAAATGGCGGGTCGAGGCCAGCGTACCGGCCTGGTTATCGGGCAGCACTGTAGGCACCTTGGCCCCCGTTATCTCACGCATTATATGGATTACGGGCACCGTGGCCGCGAGCTGATTCACCCAGTCAGCATCTGTACCGGGGGCAGGACAGATCACAAAGGCAGCCACGTTGTATTCTTTGAGACTCTGCACCAACTGGCCTTGGGTGTCTTTGTCTTCACCTGAGTTAACCACCATAGAGAAAAGTCCCATACGACGGATATTGGCCTCAAGCCCGACTGCTAGCTGCGCTGAGTAGGGGTTGGTCAGGTCGTTGATGACAATCGCCACCAGATTGGAGCGCTTGCCTCTGAGCGATGCTGCCTCCCGGTTGTATACATAACCCAGTTCGGCCATGGCCGCCTGCACCTTGTCGCGGGTAGCGGGATTAACCTTGTCACTGCCCTGCAGCACCAGCGACACGGTAGATTTGGAGACGCCTGCGGCCTTGGCCACATCAATCACAGTCACGTTTTTCTTGGTTGTTTTTGCCTGCATTCCTGTTCCCTGAGTCTGGTCTGAAGAGTCGCCAGCACATCAAAAGGGTTTGAATTATAACCAGCCACTAATTATATTAACACAAATTGGAACGTTCCAATTGCATTTTATCCATACTAACCCATTGCCTAAAAAAGAAAACAGCAAGGAGCCCTGCGGATGGGAATGTTAACAAAATGGTCGCTGCTGACCTGTGTGCTGCTGGGCAGCCTTCAGCTGCATGCCGAAGATCTCACTCAATGGGTTGACCCTTTCATCGGCACAGGCGGCGATGGCCATACCTTTCCCGGTGCCGTTGTGCCCTTCGGCATGGTGCAGTTAAGCCCCGATACCGACAATCCCATGCGTGGCGTATCGCCTCAAAGCGAAATCTACAAGCGCTGCGCCGGTTACCACTATGACGACAGCACCATAGTTGGCTTCTCCCACACGCATTTCAGCGGCACAGGCCACTCGGATCTGGGCGATCTCTTGATTATGCCGATGACAGGCACTCCCCACACAGAGCCAGGCACGGCGACAGATCCAGACAGTGGCTATCGCTCCCGTTTCAGCCACGACGATGAAGAAGCCTCACCCGGCTACTACCGGGTTAAACTCACCGATTATCAAATCGATGCCGAACTCACCACTACCGCTCGCACCGGCATGCACAGGTACAGCTTCCCCGAAACCCATCAGGGCCATGTACTGATTGATTTGACCCACGGCATCTACAACTTTGCCAATAAGGTGATTTGGAGCGATGTGCGGGTGGTGGACGACAGCACCCTTATCACCTCGCGTCGCTCCAACGGCTGGGCGCACGAGCGGCCCATGTACTTCGCCATCCGTTTCTCCCGCCCTTTCGACGACATTGAACTTATCAACGAAGACAACGCCCGCTACCGCTGCATGGGCTGTCTCGACAAGAAAGATGGCAAGCACTCCACCATAGTCAACAGCCGCATCCCTTTTACTGCGGGTAAGGCGGTGAAGGTGCTGGCTCGATTCGATAACCCCCATCAGGCGCCGCTTTTGGTAAAAGTGGGCATATCAGCAGTGGATAAGAGTAATGCGCTGGATAACTTAACCAGCGAGCTGCCCCACTGGGATTTTGACAAGGTACGCAGCGACGCCAACGCCGCCTGGCAGACCGAGCTTGAACGGATGGAAGCCAAGGGCGACCAGTCGCAAAAGCGCCAGTTCTATACCGCGTTCTACCACGCGCTGCAGGCACCGAGTCTGTATCAGGACGTCAATGGCGAGTACCTCGGTGTAGATGGTGAAATCCATAAGGCCGACTTTCCCCACTACAGCCTTTTTTCACTGTGGGATACCTACCGCGCCCTGCATCCGCTGCTGACTCTGGTGTCCCCCGAGCGGGTGCCGGACATGATTAACTCCATGCTGGCCCATTATGACCAGAGCTATGACCGTATCCTGCCGATATGGTCTTTTCAGGGCCACGAGACCTGGACCATGATTGGCTACCATGCTGTCTCTGTTATCAGCGACGCCTGGCAAAAGGGTATTCGCGGCTTTGATGGAGAGCGGGCGCTGGATGCCATGACCGCCACCGCCAACCACCCCAACTACGATGCCATCCCTGAGTATCTTAAATACGGCTATGTGCCCATGGATGTGCTGCCCGAGTCAGTGTCCATCACCCTGGAATACGCCTACGATGACTTTGCCATCGCCCGCATGGCACAGAGCATGGGCGAAACAGACATCGCCAAAGCCTTCGACAAGCGCGCCCAGAGCTGGCGTAACGTGTTTGATCCCGAAACCAAATTTGCCCGCGGCCGCGACAGCAAAGGCCACTGGGACAAAGACTTCGACGTGGAAGAAGCCAAGTACATGGGCCCCTTTACCGAGGGCAACAGCTTCCAGTACAGCTTCTATGTACCCCACGATGTGGCGGGGCTTATCGATATCAAGGGGGGCGACGGCGCCTTTATCGAGCGTTTGGATGAGCTTTTTACCCGTCCGCTCCATGCCGACAAAATCAAGGAACATGAGGATATCGCCGGTTTGATTGGCCAGTACGCCCACGGCAACGAGCCAAGCCACCACATTGCTTATCTATACAACCACGCCGGCGCCCCCTGGATGACCCAGGCACGTATCCGCCAAATCATGGATACCCTGTCAAATGACACGCCATCGGGCCTCGCCGGTAACGACGATGTGGGTCAGATGTCGGCCTGGTATCTGTTCTCAGCCATGGGCTTTTACCCGGTGACGCCGGGGGATATGACCTACGTGATTGGCGCGCCGCAGCTGCCTGAGGTGACTCTCAATCTCAGTAACGGCAAGCACTTTAAGGTTATCGCCAAGGGGCTGTCCAAGGACAAGCTGTACATTGCCAGCGTCAGTCTGAATGGCAAGCCGCTAAATCGAAGCTATCTGCACCACGATGACATCATGGCCGGTGGCGAGCTGGTGTTTGAGATGGCAGCTACGCCGAACAAAGCCTGGGGCATGGCAATTGATACCCGCCCCAAGGCCATGAGCCCTTACAAAAACTAAAAACGTCCATAGTCAAAAACGGAAAAGGACAAACAAGGACAGACAATGCACATACCTCGTACCCTCATCGGCATCGCCGTTTCTGCCGCGCTTGGCGCCATCTCGCTCAGTGGCTGCAGCAGCGAAGCCGATACAAATCGAAACCAGCAGGCCAACCCGGCGACTACTGCCGTTAACGCTACTACCAATGCTAACGCAACGGCCCCCAACTGGATTAAACAGCCGGTGGACTTTGTTGACCCTTTGATTGGCAGCCAGGGGGTATTCAACCATCGCCAGGCCGCCAACGTGGCTGTGGGCGCCTCACTGCCCTTTGGCATGTTCAACTTTGGTCCCGAGCACGCCTATACCGAGGCGCTGCTGAATGAAAGTGAAGGGCTGAAAAAGCGGGTGCTGGAAGAAAAGGTACGCATTCCTGTCTCCCCCGGCGGTTACAACTACGATGCCACCCGCGTTAAGGGTTTCAGCTTTACCCGCCTGTCAGGCACCGGCTGCCTTGGCGCCTCCGGCGAAGTGCCTGTGCTGCCTTTTTTAGAGCCTATCAAGCATTCACCCGACACAGACCTGATGGACACTTACTACAGCGTGGGTTACAGCCACGCCAATGAAAGTGTGCGCCCGGGCAGCTACCGCATCACCCTGGATAACGGCGTTGGTGTGAATTTAAGCGCCACGGAGCGCAGCGGCATCGCTGAGTTTGCCTTCCCCAAAGACGCCGCCGCCAAACTGCTGTTTCGCACCGCCTATAACCAGCTTGGCAGCGAAAAGGCAAGCACCCGCTTTCACCCCGAGACCGGTGAAATCACAGGCTCAGTTACCAGCGGTAACTTCTGCGGCTATTTGGGTGAAGCCAACCGCTACAGCTATTACACCCTGCACTTTGTCGCCAAACTCGATGTACCTGTGACCTCCAGCGGCGGCTGGCAGGATGACAAGATGCGGCCCGGCGCCAGCTACAGCGAGGGCGGTACCGGCTATGGCCCCAAGGGCGTCCCCGAATTGGGCAAGGGTTCAGGCCTGTGGCTTGAGCTGGATACCTCAGTGCAGCAAAAGGTCACCATGCGGGTGGGTATCTCTTACGTAAGTGAAGCCAATGCCCGCCAAAATCTGATTGCCGAGCAGGCCCATAAGGACTTTGCCGCGGTGGAAGCGGCGGCCAATCAACGCTGGAACGATACCCTCGCCAAGGTCGCCGTTGCTGCCGACCCCGTGGATGCCAAAAACCGGCTGACCACCTTTTACACCGCGCTTTACCATGCCCTGCACCACCCTAATCTGTTCAGTGACGTCAATGGCGAGTACACCGGCTTCGATGGCACGGTACACCGCCTGAGTCAGGGCCAGCAGGCACAATACGCCAACTATTCGCTGTGGGATGTGTATCGCTCGCAGCTGCAACTTATCAGCCTGATGGAGCCCAAAGTTGGCTCCGACATGGCCCAGTCGATGCTCAATCAGGCCAATCAATACGGCGGTGTGTGGGACAGATGGACCCACAATTCAGGACCCACCTCGGTGATGTCCGGCGATCCTTCCACCATCGCCATTGCCAATTTTGTCGCCTTTGGCGCCGATGACTTTGCCGTCAAAGAGGCCTATCAGTCACTGTACAAGGCTGCTACCGAGCCGACCCAGTTTGACCTTGGCAACACCGGCTGCCCGGTGTTCTGCCGAGGTCAGCGCCCGTCGCTGGATCAGTGGCTGTCGCTCAATTACATTTCCGACCAATCCAATAGCTGGGAAGGCGCCAGCGAAACCCTGGAGCAGGTGAGCGCCGATTTCGCCCTCTCGCAGCTGGCGGCACGTCTTGGCAAGCAAAGCCAGAGCGACGAGATGCTCGCCCGCGCCGGCTACTGGAAAAACCTCTACAACCCCAAAGCCACCGACAAGCTGGGCTACATTCAGGGCCGTAACAAAGATGGCAGCTGGAAGGCAGACTTTGATCCCGCAAGCCCGCATCTCTTTGTCGAAGGCAGCCCGGCTCAGTATCTGTGGATGCTGCCCTTTGATGGTGCCGGCATGTCAGCACTGCTCGGCGGTGATGCGGCTATGGAAGCGCGACTCGATAGCCACTTTATCAAGCCCGATGGCAGCTATGTGCTGTTTCGCGATGATGCCTTTTATGCCGATGTGTCCAATCAGCCGTCCATCAACAGCCCCTGGATGTACCTGCATACAGGCGCCGCCTATAAAACCCAGAAGGTAGTGCGCGAAACCCTGAACACCCTGTGGCTGCCAACGCCAAAAGGCATTCCCGGGCAGGACGATTTGGGACAGATGTCATCCTGGTACGTGTTTTCGGCACTCGGGCTTTACCCCATGCTGCCGGGCCGCGCCGAACTGGTACTGGCCGCCCCCGTGTTTGAAGCGGCCGAGATTGGCAAGCTCAGCATTCGCGCGCCCGGCGCCAGCAACGACAGGCTCTATATCGATGAAGTAGTGCTTAATGGCCATCCAAACCTGAAGAGCTTTATTTCGCCGGAGTATATAGACCACAAAACCAGTCTGGAATTTAAGCTCAGCGATAAGCCAAACCCGGCCTTTGGTCAGGCCAAAACTGACCGTCCTCCTTCATTTTCACTGACAGGGAACTAAGCCATGGCCTTCGTTTCATCCACCACCCCACAAAACGGCAGCGCTGCACCAGCCCAAAGCCACCAGCAGTTGCTGTTTGGCGCCATGACCAGTTTGTTTTTCATCTGGGGCTTTATCACCGCGCTGAACGACATTCTTATTCCGCACCTCAAGGGTATATTTGACCTTAGTTACACCCAAGCCATGTTGGTGCAGTTCTGCTTCTTCGGAGCCTACTTTCTGGTATCACCACTGGCCGGTGTCCTCATCGCCCGCATCGGCTACCTGCGGGGCATCATCTTTGGCCTGAGCACCATGGCCACCGGCTGCCTGCTGTTTTACCCGGCGTCCAGCCTGGAACAGTATGCGCTGTTCCTGCTGGCGCTGTTTGTGCTGGCCTCAGGCATTACCATACTGCAGGTATCGGCTAACCCTTTTGTTGCGCGCCTCGGGCCCGAGCGCACTGCCGCCAGTCGTCTGAATCTGGCCCAGGCCCTCAACTCCCTCGGCCATACTCTGGGGCCACTCTTCGGCAGCCTGCTGATTTTCGGCGCGGCCGCCGGTACCCATGAAGCGGTGCAGTTACCCTATCTGCTGCTGGCCGCTGTGATTGGCATCATTGCGGTGGGCTTTATTTTCCTCGGCGGCAAGGTCAAACACGCCGACATGGGGGTAGACCATCGCCATAAAGGTTCGCTGCTCAGTCATAAACGCCTGCTCTTGGGCGCACTGGCGATATTCCTTTACGTTGGCGCCGAGGTATCTATTGGCAGCTTTTTGGTGAACTACTTTGCCGAGCCCAGCATTGGCGGTTTGGATGAGAAGAGTGCTGCAGAGCTGGTGTCCTGGTATTGGGGCGGCGCCATGATAGGCCGCTTCGCCGGTGCAGCCCTCACCCGCCGCTTTAATCCCGCGATGGTGCTGGCGGCCAATGCGGTGTTTGCCAACCTGCTGCTGATGCTCACCATAGTGTCCAGCGGTGAGCTGGCCTTGGTGGCCGTGTTGGCGGTGGGCTTTTTCAACTCCATCATGTTCCCCACCATCTTCACCCTGGCCATTGAAGGCCTGGGCGAGCTGACCAGTCGTGGTTCCGGGCTTCTGTGTCAGGCGATTGTGGGCGGCGCCCTACTGCCGGTTATTCAGGGCGTTGTAGCCGATAACGTGGGTGTTCAGCTGAGCTTTATCGTGCCAACCTTTTGTTATTTTTATATTTGTTGGTATGCCTTTTTTGCCCGTAACCGGATGAATGGAGAAACTGCGTCATGAGCAAAAGGGTGCTGTGTTTTGGGGAAGCCCTGATTGATTTTCTATGTACCGGCAGCGATGAGGACGATGGCCTGATGTTACCCTGTTATCGTCAGTACCCGGGCGGCGCACCGGCCAATGCTGCAGTGGCAGTGGCCAAACTCGGTGGCCAGGCACGCTTTGCTGGTTTGGTGGGAAAAGACACGTTCGGCGATTTCCTGGCCAACTCGCTGGTGCGCTATGGCGTGGACATCAGCCTGCTCGGGCGCCATAGCAGTGCCCCGACATCACTCGCCTTCGTGCATTTGAATGATGATGGCGATCGCAGCTTCAGCTTCTACCGCGATGGCGGCGCCGACACCCTGTTTGATGCCAGCGTCGCAGAGGCCAGTTGGTTTGAGAATACCGCTGTGTTGCACCTGTGCAGCAATACCCTGACGACGGCCCAAAGTGCAGAGGCAACCCTGACAATGGCCGACAGAGCCGTTGCCGCTGGCCTTGCCGTAAGTGTGGATGTGAACCTGCGCCACAACCTGTGGCAAGGCGGCGCCGCCTGCAAAGCAACCGTGATGAGCTTGGTACACAAGGCCCACGTACTTAAGTTCGCACAGGAAGAACTTGAATATCTGGCAGGCAGCGAGCCACAAGGCTTTATCCAACAGCTGCTAGACTCCGGCTGCAAGCTGCTGTTGATAACAGATGGCGGCAATCCGATACGCGCCTTTACCGGTAAACAATGCCTGACCTTACCGGTGCCCAAAATGGATGTGGTGGATACCACCGCAGGGGGGGATGGTTTTATTGGCGGCCTGCTGCATCGCATTGCCCGGGATGGATTGGATACCCTGCTTGAAAGCGAGACCACCTTCAAAGACGCCCTCGGCTTTGCTATTGGCTGCGGCGCGCTGGCAGTAAGCCGCCCGGGAGCCTTCCCGGCACTGCCGGGACTCGCCGAGGCCGAGGCGTTCCAGGCCTCAATGGGCGATGTACTCCACACCATCAGCGTTGACGACTCACGTTTACCCAAGCCTTGCCAACGCAGTTGGTAAGGCCTTTTTTCAAGGCATTTTATGAAGTTCTACAACCGTGATTTTTTACTGTCCCATTCCCAAAGCATTCTGGACTTTTACGACCCACGGGTACTGGATGCCAGTGGCGGTTATTTTCACAACTACTATGATGACGGCAGTTTGTTTGAGCCGGGGTTTCGCCAGTTGGTCAGCAGTTGCCGCATTACCGTGAACTACGCCCGCGCCGCCGACATACTGGATAAACCCGAATATTTGGCCCACGCCCGCCATGGCCTTAATTATCTGCTAAACGTACATCTGCAAGCGGATGAGCGCTTCGCCTGGACATTGAAAAGCCATCGGCCCGAAGACATGACCCAGCAGGCCTATGGCTATGCCTTTGCGCTGCTCGCCTTCGCGGCCTGCCGCAAATCGGGCATTCTTAAAGACAACAACAAACTGCTGTGGATCTACAACCTGCTTGAGCAACGTTTCTGGCAGCCTGAGTACGGCCTTTACGCCGATGAAATCGGCGCCGATGGCGTGCTGTCTGACTACCGCGGCCAGAACGCCAATATGCACCTGTGCGAAGCCATGATTGCCGCCTTCGAGGCCAGCGGCGAAGGCCGCTTCCTCGACCGCGCCATGGAGATTGCCGACAAGATTGCCAACCGTCAGGCAGCGCTCACCGGCGGTATCATCTGGGAGCACTTTACCCCCGGATTCGCCATCAATTGGGAGTACAACAAGGACGATCCCAAGAACCTCTATCGCCCCTGGGGTTTCCAGGGCGGGCACCAGACCGAGTGGGCCAAGCTGCTGTTATCCCTCGCCCGCCACAGCCATCAGCCATGGCTGATAAGCCGCGCCAAAACCCTGTTCGATACCGCCTTCGAAAAAAGCTGGGACAAGGAGCACGGCGGCATGGTGTATGGCTTTGGTCCGAACGGCGACTGGTGTGACGACGATAAGTATTTCTGGGTGCAGGCTGAAAGTTTTGCCGCTGCCGCCATGCTGTATCAGCAAACCGGCGAGCAAAAATACCTCGATGCCTATAACGCCCTTTGGAACTACGCCTGGCAGCATTTTGTCGACCATGAACACGGCGCCTGGTTCAGGGTGCTGTATCGCGATAACCGCAAGTACTCCAACGAAAAGAGCACTGCCGGTGCCAAGTGTGACTACCACACCCTGGGTGCCTGTTTCGATAGCCTCCGGGATTTAACTTAATCGGGTGCCTCTCCGGCGCCTTCCAATATTACAAAATCCAAGGTTCCTTCCCTTTTGCCGCCTCAGGGCGGCGTTTTTTTGCCCAGCTTTCGCAGATGCTTCAGGTACAAAATGCTACCCGAATCAGATTGAGAAGCTGCCACTAACCATCCTATGTTGCAGAGTTGTTTATTGTTTTCTTTTAGATACAACAGGAAATTATTTCGGATCTGACCGACCGAATATCCTGCCAGAAAACAAACCACAAAAAACACGCAATCAACTCATAAAAAAGATTATTTGAAGGCAGCTCACCCATATGAAACCATTGTTTGGCATTTCAAAAATTGCCGCCCAGTGCTTAACCCTCACGGGAGCAGCCACATTGCCATCCGCGACACGAATCTGTTGCAATTTGGGTTCTACACCTATGGCGACGCCAATGGCCAAGATGCCGCCTCTGGGATGAACAAAAGCGGTGCAAGAAAATCCCGGGGCCTTCTATAACGGCGTGTACAGCTTTATCACGGATCCCAAAAATCAGGGCGTTCAACCACGGCGAATGCCTGTATTGGATATCCCATTGGCAATCGACAACACTGCCGTGGCCGGCGAGCCCATAAAAGTCGTACTCGGTGCCATTGTCGATGGAAAGGGGCCTGCCACACTGACGGACGTCAGCCTGCAATATGGCTACGGACAGGAATGTTTACCCGTTAGCCCAAGCGTCTTCCAGTACTGCCCCGTTTCTCAGAAATTCGCCGACAGTAACTGGCAATCCGCTGAAGTGGCTCAGGAAAATGGTCAGTGGGTAGCGACCATCCCCAATGCAGCGGCAGCCGGAAACTACGTACACCTGAAGCTGACCATGACAGATGAAGGTAACAGTCGTGCCGAGCAGTTGATGATGCGCGCCTATCTGCTGAAGTAATCGCTCGCGTTAAAACCTGCCGAGCCGCACTGCTGAACCCAGTGCGGCTCTTTTGTGGGCGTTTGCTGCTGAATCGTCAGGAAATAGGTTGGAATTTCAACCGGCTGACACACTCAACGGCCTAGAGCACACCCAACATCAGTGCGAAACCTACACCCAACATCGCGATTGCGACCAACATCTGAATACCAGGCAAGGTCACCTTTTCCAGGAGACGCTTGGCAAGAAGGCTGCCAATCAAGGCTGCAAGAGTGCCAACGGCCACCGGCAACGCCAGCGTCTCAATTTGAGCGAATTGACCTACCGATATCGCACTGCCATACACAAGGAGACGTGTAACATCGACGATTGTCGCCGAAACAATCCCTGTCGCGACAAAGGCTTCCATGGACAAGCCTGCTTTCAATAAAAATGCTGAACGTAATGCTCCCTGATTGCCCGAAAGCCCACCAAAAAAGCCTGATAGGAACCCACCAAGAGAGAGCCAACGCCGGGAAAAAGTCAGTGATTGAAAACGATGTGATAGTTCCAGCATTGCAAATAGTGCTATCAGACCGCCTATCAGTACTTTCACCGCAGTAATCTCAAAAACCAAGCCCGCCAATGAGTAATGCAACAGCGCTGGCAAGCGGTCAAAGAGCGCCAGGGAACTCGCGCCCAGAATGGCGGCCAACGCGGCAGGTAATCCGAAGCGTGCCACCACCTTCCAATCTGCTTGCCGGGCCATCAGCGCAAACTTGAACAGGTTGTTTGTGAAATGCACCACTGCCGCTGCGGCAATGGCCAAGGGTAATGGAAAAAATAAAGCGAACATAGGAACCAGAATGGTGCCCAAACCAAAACCCGAGAAGAAGGTCATCCCGGAAGTCAGCATGGCAACCAGCGCGATAATAAGGAGTTCCATGATGTGTTCCTGATAGTATCGACACCCGCCAATAGTCAGTCCAATCTACCAGATTTCAATATTCAAAAATGCGCACTGCCGCCGGAACTGACAGCGTCCTGTATCACACATGGTCGAAATATAGAGGTGCCGACAGCACCGAATCAACGTTGGTCTATGGACTTTATGTCAGACCAACTCAGCAATGGTCGCCGCTTTCGGGTACTGAATGTTATAGATGATTATTTGCGGGAAATGGTCGGTCAATTAGTCTCTGTAGCCATCAGTGGCAGGCAGGTAAGCAGATTCCTGGACCAGTTGAGGAAGAGCGAGGCAAACCCAACAAGGTGACTTGCGACAATGGGACAGAATTTACCAGCAAGGCAATGTTCTTCTGGAGTAAGGTAACGGGCGTCACGCTGAGCTTTATTCCACCAGGAAAGCCGGCGCAAAATGCCTTTGTGGAGACTGAATGGCAAATTCCGGAACGAATGTCTGAACCAGTGCTGGTTCAGAACCTTGGACGAAGCCAGATACGAGATCGAGCTATGGCGCGAACACTACAACCAAGTTCGCCCACATAGTTCACTGAACTACATGCCGCCTGTTGAGTATGCCAAGCAGGCAGCATAAGCTGGAAAATCTCATCAAGGGATTGGTACTAATCTCGGGGAAAGGTCACTTCGATTTTGAATTGTTCGGGGTAACGTTTATGACTCATGGACACCTCTTTTTTAGCTAGTTTATCTAACTAAATCGTGTCTAGGAAATCAGTGGCGATTCATGTGGCTCTCATCCGAACCAGCCAAAAACACCAACATAAAAATTACAAATAGCCTAAAGATAAATAGGGTTATCGGCTCGTAAAAGCTGATAACTCACATATCACGCCCTCCACCCATATATCTGTTTTTATTGAAATTAGACATTTACGTGACATCAATTGACAAAAAATTGATAAAGCATACACAGATAAAAGACCCGGGCCGCATTGTGGTACTTACTCAATTTCATTACAAATTTGTCAACACTGATTTAAATGTCCCTGCCATACGATCTTGCTATCGCATGTAAGCACATTTTCATTGGTTTCCACAGGAAGAATAAAGACAACCTACGAGGCTAAAATGGTTTTTAAATCATCTTCGGTCGCATTGTTAATTTCCTCGCTGCTGGCATGCCAGGTGCACGCCCGCGCTATCTCAAATACTGATGCGTTGTCAGTATTCGGAAGTCATCAACACCGCGCCAATTCACAATCCGATGCCATGGCATCATTTACACGAATTAACGAGCTCAAGGGTATTTATATTCTTCAGCTGTCAGAAAAGAGTGCCCTGGATAAGAGTTATGCGGCACTGGGTGACAAGCGTTCCTCGGTCCTGTCCAAAATTGATGCACAACAAAATCGCATTATTGCTGCAATCTACGCCCTGGACACCGAAGCAGTCATCGTCCAGAAAGTACGCATTGTCGACAATGCCATCCATGTACAAATGACTCATGCTGCAGCAAACGCGTTGGCAGATAACGATGAAATTGCCAGTATTGTCGAAACCTCCGCGCAGCCAAACCTAACGCAGGCTGACGAATTCAAACCCTATCCATTTTTAACCGTAAAAGACCCGGGAGATAGCGTCACTGTCGCCATCATTGGTAATGGTGTGGATTATACCCATAAAGATCTGGGCGGTGCGGGCACGCCGGAGGCTTACGAACAGGCCTGGAAAAACAATCACAACGCCTGGGACGGTTTCCCAACTGATACCGTTATTGGCGGCTTGGACTTTTCTGCCAATTATGAGGGTTACCATACTGTCGACTACAACCCGATAGAAAATCAGGATGACGAAGCTGCAAGCAATCATACCTATCACTATCCATCGGGAACAGCCCAGGCCGCGTTGGTGCTTAAGCAAGCGCCTGAAGCCAAAATTCTGGCTTACAAAACCCTGGATTATGACTGGAACTATTTTTACGCCGCACTGGATGTGGTGGTTGACCCCAACCAGGATGGCGATTTCAGCGATCGTCCGGACATTGTACTGATCAACTCGTTTGGTGGCGGCGCATTTTACCAAAAGAAAGGTTCAGGAACTTCATACGAAACCCTGCAGATTGACCACATCCGCCGCCTCGCAGGCCTGGGCTCACTCATTGTCGCCCCTGCCGGAACCTTCTACCTCGACAGCTACTACAGCATGGCACCTCTGGGGGCGACCCCTGAGGCATTGACGGTTGGTTCGGTCAGAATGGAGCAAGATGCGCTGTATCTTTCATCCTTCACCCCTGCAGGTCCAACCCGCGGCGATACCCTGTTGAAACCCGATGTGGTTGCCCTGGCAGAAGGCTTTGACGGTGCCCTAGTGGGGACTGGCGATAAAAGTGGTGAGCTTGCCCAAACCACGGCTTATGCTGCAGCCAACGCAGCCGGTATTGCAGCTCGCGTATGGCAAAGAGAACGTAATCTCAGCGCCCTTGAAGTAAAAGCCCTGGTGGCCAATACCGCGATTGCAGATGGTATTTCCGGGATTAAAGAAACTGTGGTTGAACAAGCGTTCTCCATTGACGTGACCAAGGTGGCGGAAGTCCCATTTATGGGCACAGGCATGGTCAACGCGGACAACATCGACAAAGCCAAGTCTGTGCTCTGGGAAACGGGTTCTTACCAGCCCAGCCTGGCCTTTGGTTTTATCGAAGCGGCAAGCACCGTCAGCCAAACACGCAATGTGACGCTGAAAAACCTGACTGCTGAACCACAAACCTACCGACTGGCTGCCACTAAAAATGGTGTGAAAGACAACAATGCGGCGGTGGAACTGATCTTCCCAGAGTCAGTCAGCGTTCCTGGCAACAGCGCCATTACTTTCCCGGTAACACTGACAGTGAACGATAAGCTGCTGTCGCCGTTCCCGATGAAGAAATCCAGCGACTTCACCATTGAAAAGTGGGCCGAAGCCTCGGTAAACGGTTATCTGACCTTTACCAATGAAAACAGCGAGGCGAATGACTCCCTGCTGAAAATGGCCTGGCTGGTATTGCCCAAAAAAGCCACACCGTTTGAAAAATCAAATGCAACGCTGAGCTCCAGCACGTCGTATCAATCGGATGAGTTCAAACAAAAGCTGAGCAGTGCAGGAAGCTACGCTGAATCCTCCAAAATCGACATCACCAATACCAGCGCCAGTGACCGTACTTTGATCACCATGCCTTTGATGCACTACAAGCATCAACGCAGTGAGGCCAAGACCAATCTGCAAGGGCATATTATCAAATCGCTCGGAGCGACCATTTATGACATAGATACCCAGCAATGTGCTTCGGGTAAGGCACTGGGTGTCAGCATTGAAATGTTCGATCCCTTTGAACTGGCCATGGCAGAACACAGAGACAGGTTTGCGGTTCTGACCCATTTCCGGATCTACAGCGAATCCTTCTCCGATGCCAATGGGGACGATCCTGCCTACGCAGAACAAATTGCACAGGATGAGGATAAACTGGCCTACATGATGATCGAGCTGGATGACAACGGTAAACCAGTGACCACCTATGTGGACATGTCTATCCAATACGATCCCTGGAATCCCTATGCACGCTACAAGCAATCCACTCTGGATACCTTTGTTTCTCCGGGAGGCAAGATAGCGGTATCCAATATCTGCATGGATGCACTCTATCGTGAACAATACCCAGATCTGACCAGCTGGAATAAAAAGTTGGGTTGGCAATTTGGTACCGATCGCGATGCTGTATCAACCGCTACCGATCAGATGCTGCGCTTTAACCCGATACTGAATGGCGAATACAGCGAGCAAATCATCGACCATACAGGTGAAGACGGTTATCCAAACTGGTGGGATTTCAACTGTCAGGCGACGCAATGGAATCCAAATAACTGTATCGAAAGATCCGTAAAATTCCTGGCCAGCTCTTCGGCTTCTGCTTTGCTGCCGGACGATGTTGCACCTAAAGCGGTAGTCGAACAGGAGCTGACCTGGTCACCGATGACGACAATTCCCGCGGGCAAGACCGCCAGGGTAGCAGCCGCCATGACCATGCAATGCGATCCTAATGTGATCTCCAGTGGCAACTGGGTCATCGACAAAGACTGTCCTCCCGGCGTGGCCATTTTCGAATTGGATAACAACCAAATCGCAAAATTTCCAACCACCGAAACCGATGATGTCAGCACATTGGATGGCCAAAGCTTCAGTGTTTATGAGAATGCAGCCAATGGTACTGTTGTCGGTCAGATAAAGACTGTATCACCCCGATTCTTCGCCAGCGACGACCTGAACAAGGCAGAAATGTTCTTGCTTAATGCGTTACCGGGTACGCCTTTTGCGGTGTCCACGACGGGTGAAATCACCGTCATTAACACGGATGCGCTTGACTACGAATCGCTCAACAAGTCCTACGTGCTGGAAATCCAGGTTGACCACGTCAATCGCACCAGTGAGCTGGTTAACGTCACTATTGACGTCACCAACAACAATGACATGGCACCACAGCAGATTGCGTCCCTTTCAGTAATTGAAGGAACTCAGGGTACCAGCCTGACTGCCAACATTTCCAAAGCCTTTATTGATATCGAAGGTGACGGGATCTCCTTTATATCCAATGAATTACCCGATGGCTTGTTAATCAGCCGAGCGGGCGAAATCAGCGGTATCCCTGTCGTATCGGGTGAGTTCTCCTCAAACGTGACCGTAACCGATGGTATCAACCAGATGCAGACCAGCATCAGTTTTTCCATTGCTTCAAACAGTTCATCTGCACCTACACAGCCACCGGTGTCGAGTGAGCCTGCGCAAACGATTGATAAAGATGCAGGTTCAGCGGGCGGCAGCTTCGGTTTCCTGATGTCTTTGTTTGCAGCACTGGCTCTGGCTGCTCGCAGAACACGCAAGTAATGATTAAGAAGAGGTGCGCAGCACCTCTTATCTGAGGAATAAATTGTGAATTTTAAACTCTCTAAAATTGCGATGGCGTTACCCGTGTCAGCATTGGCATTTGCCGTACATGCTAACCAGCCTACAGAAGAGCAGGCGACCTACGCGGTAACAGCAAAAAATCAATTGCTCAATAGAAAATCGGCCGAAGCCCAGTTAGGTAACAAATATTTCGTCATCTTAAAAGACGAGCCTTTGGCACTGTATCAGGGTGGGATCCGCGGTCTGGCCGCGACGAATGTCAAAGCCTCTAAACATACCAACGTGAACGCCAAGGGTAAGCTGGACGTCAACAGCAGTAAGTCCATTACCTATACCAATTATTTGGTGAATCAGCAGAGCAAGGTGTTCAGCAACATCAAATCGACCCTCAAGCGCGAAGTCCCCGTCCAGGCTGCTCATACCATAGCCCTGAACGCCCTGGTGATGGAACTATCAGACGCCGAAGCGGTCATGCTGCGCAAAATGCCCGGCGTGTTGGCTGTGCAGAAAGATTCCTTCAAACAATTACTGACAGACGTGGGGCCCACCCACGTCGGCGCCCCCATGGTCTGGAACAATCCAGAGCTCGAGGGGAAGTCCAGGGGCGAAGGATTGGTTGTTGGTGTCATTGATACCGGCATTGCTTCCTACAAGAAAAAATTCTATTCCTGGAGACCGCCCACGCCGAACGATTTTAACCCCGCTTTTGCCGATGTCGGTGGTGATGGATACGATCATACCAACCCCTACGGCGAAGGTGTTTACTTCGGCGACTGTGTTCAAAACGCCATTTGGTGTAACGACAAACTGGTCGGTGTAGTCTCATTTGATGACTACAAAATTGCTGTGCCAAGTTACGATTGGCGCTACAACACCGGGCAGGACGACCAAGGCCATGGTACCCATGTCGCCGCAACGGTGGCTGGCAACGTGGTACTGAATGTGCCTTATGCCGTCTCTCAGATAGTAGGCACGGCACAACAGCCGGGCTGGGAGACCACGAACTCCATGTTCAATGTAAACGTGAGTGGTGTCGCACCCCACGCCAACATCATCGCTTACCGTACCTGTGTACCCGGTTATGGCTGCTCCGACTCAATGGCCATCAAAGCCATTGAGCATGCTATCGAAAACAATGTCGATGTTATCAACTATTCGGTTGGCGGCAGTCCCTCATCCCCTTGGCAATCGGCCGATGCCCTGGCATTTTTGAGCGCCCGGGAAGCTGGTTTACATGTGGCGGTAGCCGCGGGTAACAGTGGCCCAGAAGCCGAAACAGTCGGCTCACCCGGAAACTCCCCTTGGGTAACCACTGTTGCCGCTCTTAGCCATGGCCGCGATTACAGCGAAGAAAAAACTGCGGTCTTTTCCGGTGGCGAAGGTGCATTACCGGAAATGACAGGTAAGGGCAAAACCCTGGCATTGGAGACACCAACCGCAATCGTTTATGCCGGTGATGTTGAAAGCGAATACTACCAACAGCAGCAGGGTGGTCCTGGTTATTGCTATGCCAGTGCCTATGGCAACGGTTCTCTGCCTGCGTCGTATCAGGCCAACAATGTGGTTGGCAAGGTCGTGGTATGTCGCCGTGGTGGCGAGTATAACAGCGCACCTTTATCGCGTTTAAACAAGAGCATTGCAGCAAAATATGCCGGAGCTGCAGGTCTGATTTTAATTAACTCAGATGATAACTTCGACGACGTGGTGGGTGATTTTCATGGTATCCCGGCTATCCACCTGAACAAGGCTGATGGTGATGCCCTGCTTGAATGGCTGAATACGGGTGAAAACCATATGGTCAGTATTTTGGGCAACTCCGAGTTCAACAATAATCTTGAAAAAGCGGACATTGCAGCGTCCTTTACCTCTCGCGGTCCGGATTTTGTAAACAAAGACTATTTGGTTCCGGATGTGGGTGCGCCTGGTGTGGATATCTACGCCAGCAACATTGGCACAGGAATGCACTCCAGTCAGCTGGGCAACATTGAAAAACAGCCGGGTGACTACATGCAAATCTCCGGTACTTCCATGGCATCCCCCCATGTGGCAGGCATGTATCTGCTGATGAAGGCGGCTCATCCTGAGTGGACACCCGCGGAAATGCAATCTGCCCTGATGACAACAGCTGTCACTGAAGTCACCGAAAAACAATACCAGTTTGATGAAGCAGGTAATGTGGTGCGTGATGAAAACGGCGTTGCACAGTTCGAAATGGTACGAGCCAATAATCATGCCACTGGCGCTGGCAGTGCCCGGGTGAATCTGGCGATTGAAGCTGGTCTGGTGATGAACGAAACAAAAGCTGGCTACCTTGCCGCAGATCCGTTCGCACCTGAGTGGGCTCAAAAAGAGATCCCCGGTTGGCATGGTGAACCCAGCCAGATGAACATACCAAGCCTTTCCAAAGGCGAGTGCTTGATAGAGTGTGCCTGGACACGCACCTTTAAAGCCGTAAAGGATGGCACTTGGTCAGTCAGTTTTGATGTATTCGATGAAGGTTTCACCCTGACTGCCGACCAAACATCCTTTAGCTTGAGCCAAGGTGAAGAAGTCACGTTACATTTCACCGCTGAAGCCAACTCCGCATTGGCAAAAGACTGGGTTGACGCGCGTGTTATTTTGACGCCCGATGATGAGACAACACCGGTTCAAACACTGCCTGTATCCATTAACTTTATCGCTGGTCTCGTGCCTGAATCTATTGAGATCACCGCCTCCCGTGATAATGACTCCGCCGCAGTAAACGGCATTGTTACCATTGGCAGCGACAATATCCAGGTCAGTAAATCGGGCATTGCCAAAGCAGACATCTATGAGTTTGAGGTACGTCGTGACGCCACTAATGGTTCGATTCTGGCGAAGCTAAACGAAATGGATGATACCGTTTACGCGATTCCGCTGAACATTCAAGCCGACAGTAAACGACTCGTAATAGAGGTATTGGAAACAAGCTCACCGGATCTGGACCTGTATGTCGGGATTGACGTTGACCTGGATGGTGCACCAACGGGCAGCCCTTCCGAATTGCCGTTTGTTCGCTATATTTCTGCAACTGAAAGTGCATATGAAAAAATTGATGTTATCGATCCGGCCAACGACACCTATTGGATCCTGGTTCACAACTGGGCAGAAGGCCCTGAAGCCCTAACCGAAAACCAGATGTTGTGCGAAGAGGGTCAGCAGCCCGACGAAGGCAAAGAGTGCGTGTTTGAAGCACCAATTTTTGATTCGGTAAAGCTGGCAGTAACCAACGTACAATATGATGACGACTCTATGCAGGTAAAGGTTGCAGACTCTGTTGCACCACGTGAAGAACTGGCAACACGCGTCAAGTGGGATCAATCCATGCTGGAAGGCGATTTGTACCACAGCGTATTCTGGCTGGGCACCAACCCGGATCTGCCACGCAATATAGGTGCCGTTCGCGTAAACATGACCAGGGGGGCAGATGATGTCACGGTTGCTCAGCCTCGCCTGGACGGTGATTTACTGACATCCAGCATCAAAATTGCCGCCAATCACAGTGGTGAGGAACGAACCTACCAGATCAGTATCAGTCTGGCGCAAGACGTCTCTGTGGCCAGCTTGATAGCGGATGACTCACCATCGGTCTCGACGATGCAGATGGCCACAGGTGATGTTGAATACAAGTTTGAAGGCAATGTACTGTCCTGGACACAGACTCAGCAAGACGGTGCTTCGGCGGTGACCTTTACCCTCGTATTGGACGCTTCCGAAGTGACAGGTTTGGTGGATATCACCCCGGTAGTGACAACCCAGGTCAGTACCAGTGAAAACTCTGTCAGGGCGGTATCTGAAGGCCAAACTGTGATGTTTGAGGGACGTCCAGTGTTCCAAGCCGTTGCAGATAAATCGACCGCGAAAAAAGGAGACGTTGTTCGTCTTACCGCAACCCCTGTCGACTTGGTGATCAGTGACCCAGAAATCAGCTACATTTGGAAACAGGTGTCTGGTACTCAAGTCGCGATAGTTGGTGCGGGCACGGCTGCAATCTCTTTCACTGCACCTGAGCTGAAAAGTGCTGAAGAAATTGTCTTCGAACTGGTCGGCAGTAACGGCAGTAAGCAATCTGCACCGGTCGAGATTAGCGTGAACGTTGAGGCCACCATTGAGCCACCTGTTGAGCAGGGTAAATCAGGCGGAAGCATGGGGTTTGGTTTGCTGCTACTGAGTGCCGCTGGTCTTTTAAGACGACGTAAATAAATAGCTTATTTGTCGAATACCCAGGGCTTCTGACTACAGAAGCCCTTTTTCGTTGCGAGTCTGAACTATCAGATTAATATTAAGCAAAAACAATTTACTACGATTCAAATGATGTCACGATAGAGTGAACCAGCCTCCCATTTTGCGAGCGCTTATCAACTACTGTCTAAGGTGTTACTATTGCCGAACGTTTTTGAATGATCAAATTGAGACTGGCAATGGCAGAATCGCCCCATACTCGATTTAAATTAAATAACTTCATTATCGATTGTCATAACATGACGATCGATAATGGAGATAAATCGGTAAAGCTTCCCATAAAGGTCTTTGATTATCTTAAACTTTTCTTGTTTAATGAAAATCATATCGTTGAACACGAAGATGCAATAAACCGAATTTGGAACGGCAATGAAGGAGTTGGCAAGCGTGGTTATATTAATGCCATGTGGCAAATTCGAAAGGCATTTACCGACCTTGGCGCCGACTGTGACGAACTATTTAAAACACTCCCCAAAGTCGGCTACGTTCTCACAGTAACACCCGAACCTATCCCACGGCTTGCCGTCCCCGCCCCAACACGGAGATGGCCTTTGCTGGTGTTGATCTCACTGATGTTGTTGGCAGGCCTAGCGTCTTACTCCCTTATTCAAAACCGAAAGTTTGGTCCGGCACAGGAACAAATTGAAGACACCATGAAGTTTCCTGCTCTGACGAGCGTGACAAACTTTCAAGGTGTGGAAGAGCATCCCGCGATTTCGAATGACGGCAATATGCTTGCATTTCAATGGCTTCAAGAGAACAGGCATAGTGGGCTATACATTAAAGATTTAAGTGACAGCAAGAATCCACTGCGACTCGTTTCATCCGGTAAATACCAGGAAGCCCTGCCGATCTGGTCTCCTGATGATACCGCCCTTGCCTATGTTCGCATCGACGACAAAAATCAATGCCAGATAAGAGTCAAACAGCTGCGCACTCAGCAGGAAAAGTTAATAGATACCGACTGTGGTTATGTTGAATTCAAAAAAATGTTGGATTGGTCGCCCGATGGGAGAATGTTGCTCTATCCAAAGCGAATAAATGGCATTTTTGCATTTTTTAAATATGACTTTGTCACTGAGAAAACCACGCAAGTCAGTTTTCCAGAAAAAAACACCAGCGATTTTATGGGTATTTGGTTAGAAAATAATCAAGACATTGTCGTAGTTCGAGAACAAGCACAACAATACAAGCTGATTCTGTTGCAGCCCTCAGGGCAAGAAAAAAGCTTGCTTGATTATAAAGAATCTATTACGGGTTTAACCCGAGGCAAAGACAATAACCAAGTTTTTGTTAATTTCTCGGAAAATGGAAAAATTGCCACTTACCTTTTGAGTTTTAATAATATAGATGCACCTGAATTAAAATTGATAAATCAGCTAAGTGGTGCTTCTGGCCTGAGCTTTAATCACAAAACCAATGAGCTTCTTGTCGCAAAACATCAGTCAAGTGAATATATAGTACAGCGCAGATTTGATAGTGCTCAAATCGTTCGAAGAGTATTCTCTTCTAATCGCGATTTATACGGTCAATTCATCTCAGATCCTGAAAATATTGTCTTTGTCTCAAATCGTTCGGCAAATTGGGACCTATGGAGACAGAATGAGCAGGAGGCTCGCAATCTCACCAATGGTATAGGGACAGTAAACTTCGCATCTGTGTCCCCTGATGGAAAACATTTCGCCACCGCACTCGTCAAAGAGGGGGATGACAAACAGCGTTTATATATTGGTAATGTACAGGATGGACATTTAATTAGAGTTGATACGGGTAGTTTGACACCTACTTTTCCAACGTGGTCACTCGATGGCTCCCTGGTTTATTTCTCTGCGATTAAGAATAATCATAATGGCATCTACCAGTTAGATATTAAAACATCAACAACCACACAATTAACATTCACTGATGAGATATATGCCATCCCAGCGGGGAATGACCAACTATTAGTTTCTCGTACAAATGAGGATGGTATTTGGCGATTTGATATAAATTCAAACCAATTCAGCCAAATTGTAACTGATTTATCGATTAACGATTTTGGCAGCTTTTTTATTCAGGATGATGAGCTTTACTACCTTACCAGAACAAAACAGAGTGACATAATTAAAAAATATCAAGAAAATGACAATGATGCTATCTTAGCGATCTACCCCGCAGACTCAGTCAGGAAGTACTTTGGAATTTCAAAAGGTGACAGTGATAGTTTTCTGATCACTTTAAACAGCATTTATGATGCGGACATATTTTCGTTTCCAGTAACATTTTAAATATCTATCAGCGGACTCTTCTCAAGAACCATAACGTCTCCGGCGCACCAAAGGTGGGTTTACCGTTCCGGCTGACACACTCAACGACCTAGAGAAGCTGACTACTTAATCGCAGCTTCCCTTACACATGTCCAACTCTAGACACTATTAAACTTTAATGTAAATGCGTACAAAGACATTAATGTTCCCAATGAAATTATCGTGGTAACAATCGCATAGTTTACAACATAGTAATTAATGTCATAATTTTCAGCTGCCCTGAATATTTTGTACAGAATCTAAAACAACGAAGGCAAAAAAACGCACTTCCTGCAAGTATCATGGAAGCGGATATAGGCAATATCCAAACTTGATCATTTGATGGCTGAACTCCATAAATCATTAAAAATTCAGGCAGTAACTTGGCAAGTTTTATACTGGAATAGGTAATAAAAGTTGCATATGTCGCTAAGGACCATACAGAGTATGGTTTGCCTCTATTCATTTGGGAGCATCTCAGTTAAAAAGTTCCAAACACTATTCCCCCTAATTGTCATCAGAAAACAATAATGCAGCAGTAAATGCGGAGAAATAGCAGGGTGGATTTAATGGAGCAAAACCTGCTCCGGCACCCATTAATCCTATATTACTAAGGAGCTCGCGAAGGAGTTGGAGTTGGAGTTGGAGTTGGAGTTGGAGTTGGAGTTGGACTTTGATTTCGACTGCAAGGTTTTCCCAAACATGGTCGGTGTTTACAGCATCAAGTCAGCAGTGGAGATCTATCAAGTATGGGAGTCAAACTTCCTCAGTTACTGGCTCGAAATGGACGTATTTACTGTGACTATTTCGCCGGAGTAACGTGCAAAGCGCTGAGCATCGTTTTAGGGTAAATCAATGGGGAATTCCGTGCCGAAGTGCCTTGCAAAGAATGTTAAATGTGGAGGAATAGAATGCTAAGCAAGACAGGTGTTTGAACCGAGCACTTACCAGGACGAAAGCGTGTAACGCCTTCTTCTGGTCACAAACAACCACTTCACGCCGGTTTCAATGTGGTACCAGAGGTCGGACCGACGGGGCTGGCCACCCAGCCGACACGCGGCGGGTCGGTTTGCCTATCCGAACACCAAAAACAAAAAAGCCAGCTTTCGCTGACTTTTAAGTTGGTACCTTAAGTTGATACCAGAATTCGGACCGACGGGGCTGGCCACCCAGCCGACACGCGGCGGGTCGGTTTGCCTATCCGAACACCAAAAACAAAAAAGCCAGCTTTCGCTGACTTTTAAGTTGGTACCTTAAGTTGATACCAGAATTCGGACCGACGGGGCTGGCCTTCCAGCCGACACGCGGCGGGTCGGTTTGCCTAGCCGAACACCAAAAACAAAAAAGCCAGCTTTCGCTGACTTTTAAGTTGGTACCAGAGGTCGGACTCGAACCGACACGCTTTTAAGGGCGGGGGATTTTGAATCCCCTGTGTCTACCAATTTCACCACTCTGGCACAAATTTTCTCATTATCAGGCTTCTAACCCGACAATGACGTTGGATTATACGCGGCCTTCCAGTCAAGGCAAGCCTTTTAAAGCGCTTCTTTGACTGTATGAGTGCGACTGCGTAAATTTCACTCCAATGTATCTCAATCTTCATTGTTCAAACTGTTTTACCAAACGAGACATCCTATCTGCCTGCCCCTGTAAATTACGAATTTCATCAAAGCATTGCAGCGCGCTACCATTTATGTACCCAGCAGTATCGGCGATGACATGAGCAGATTCGTTAACATGATCAACGACACTTGCCTGCTCTTCCGTTGCGGCGGCAACCTGTTGATTGCCTTGGTTAATATCATCAAATTTTTCCTGCACGGTTTTGAGCGCTCCGGTAGCTTCGATTGCGTCCGTTGCCAAAAGCGAGCTTTGTTTGGCTGCGTCACCAACGGCCTGACGAGTCAGACCTACGGCCTGTTGTAGCTTTTCTATTTGCGTACGAATTTCGGAAGTAGAGTCTTGGGTTCGACTGGCTAGAGTACGTACTTCATCGGCAACGACGGCAAAACCGCGTCCCATCTCACCAGCTCGGGCTGCTTCAATGGCCGCATTAAGTGCCAAAAGGTTAGTTTGCTCCGAAATGCTACTGATCACCTCCACGACAGAATTGATTGATTCCGCCTGGGTTGCCAAGTCGTTCACTGTGGATTGCGTACCATTCATTGAAGCTGACAACTTCTCCATGGTCGCCGCCAGGTTGAGCATAACATTGCTGGTGTTATGCACATCGCTCACGGCCGAGCTGGTATCGGCTGCTATACGGTGGGCGACCGACGATACTTCCGCAATGGTCTGACCCATTTGGTTGATGGCAGTTGCGACCTGCTCTGTTTGCTGCTGCTGGGCTTCAGCGTGTGTCACCGTTTGCTGGGACAAGCTATTCAGCAAATCAACACTGGCGGTAATCGCCCGTTCACCTTGTTGAATTTCATCAACGAGGTTCCCTATTTTACCCATGATGGCGTTGAAGCCTTTGGCCAATTGCCCAACTTCATTGTCAGTGCCGTCATCCAGCCTCTGCTGTATATTTCCGCCATCTCTGGACATGCTGAGCAAACGATCACTTATCGCCAATATGTGCTTACTGACATTCCCAGCCAATAAAAATGACATCGATATAAAAAAGAGTGCAATCAACACACTAATCCCAACCGAAATGCCTATTACTTGGTTTATCTGACTACTGATTTCCGCTTTGGGCATGATGCCCACCAAATTCCACTTCATCTTAGGGAGGTAAACGACACCTATATAAACCTCCTCCCCCTTCAGTTCAGCCGAAAGAATTCTCTCTCCAGAAGCATTTCCGTTCAGCGTGTTCTGTACCGGGAGATAGTCGGTCATTTGCGACAGCGAACGATTCAGCAACGTTCTGTCTTTGTGAGCGGCAAAATTACCATGCTCATTGAGCATGAACATGTAACCGGATTCGCCCATGCTGGCGCGAGTGACAATATCGGAAATTTTGGAAGCATCCACGCCAATACCCGCAACGGCCACAATTTTACCTGTGGTATCACGCACTGAAATATTGATGTAAACCGTCAATTTCCCCAGGGTCTCGTCGGTGTCTAATGCCGCTTCCATGTCATTATTTCGACTCAGAAACTCATAAAACCACTGATCACGATTGCTTTGCCGTGATAGCGTCTTAACAATACCTTCGTTGGTATAGTAGTTTCCACTGGCAACGGAAATCCAAAAAGCAGCCAAGACGCCCTGCTGATTCAGATAGCCTTTAAGAAATTGGACAATATCTCCTCGACCACCTTCAGGTTCACCTTGTTGCTGCCAGAGATTAATAAAGTGATTACTGGCTAAGTCTTCCGACAAAGTGAGATATTTGGTCAACTCGGTATCAATTTCGGCACTTGCCTTACCAAGCTGAGCTGGTAAAAGCCCCTCTTCAGTCTGGCTGTAAAACATCTGCGAAAATTGACCGATATAAATCAGAGTTGAAAACAGCATGGAACAAAACAGCGCACCGGCCATACCAACAGCAACCACGGTCTTAATCTTTAATCGACTGAGATTGAACATCATCATTTCCCAAGCCTATACCCGGTCATCCCGGCTGGTGCATAGGTCAACAGAGAGTGCCTGTTCAGTCCTTTGTCAGCATCCTAATCAGTATAGTGAATCTTAGTCAGTACTTAACGGTTCCTGATTTCAGGCGGTAACTGTCGACAATGCGTTGTTGTTGTCCCTGAAGCTTTATCTGTTCAATGCCAGCATTCAGCGCAATGACAACCCGCGGATCAAGGCATGCTATTCGTAACATGACTGGTTCAAAAAGATCATGAAAGCGTAGTGCTTTAGACTCACCCAGACCTGACTGCAATGTTTTCAGCTGCCAATGCAGGATATTTTCATCGATTACAATTGCCTGCGTCCGCCCCAAAAGTAGCATCCGCACCTGATTGCGCTGGCTGGCAACCTCTAAATATCTAGAGTGGCGCATTGTCAGTTCCGCAAAATTAACCCCCAAAAAGCGATTGGCGTGTTGAAAACCCACCAAACTGATAGATGAGAGATCATCAATTTTATCAATCGTCAGTTGTGATGCTTCCAAGCTAACCACCACATTATGAAATTGGCTGTAAGGTGCAGTGTAAATCGCGCCCTCAATACCCTCTGGCGCATTTATCAAACAATCTACCTCACCATTTTCAAGCCAACGTCGGGCACGATAATTGGGGGCCAGCTTAACTTCATTCAGACGAAAGTGAGCATGTTGCAATATCGCCTCCAATAGCTCGTACTGCAGACCATGCTGTGAATCAATAAAAAATGGTGCAATAGAATCACTCACAGCCATGGTTACAGTACGTAGCTCCTCTGTTTTGGCTATGCAGGCCGCTCCGCAGAGACACAGCACCGCCATAAAGCGCTGCAATGTGGATAAAGCTCTTCGATTCATATCAGTTATAAAAAGTTATTCGCCATGAAATTTTGAGAGTCTTTCCTTACATTACGACAACTACTGAGAATTCGCTTAACCACAAATTGTACGAAATTGTCCAAATTTCAATCTCATTTGCTGCAACTAAAAACGGTGTTTAATACACAGTTAGTCAGCCCCATTGGCAATCAGATATGGGGCATATTGCTTATCGCTGCCCTGAATGTGGTTGATAAGCCAGGCCTTGAGAAACGCCATCAGCTCATCCGAGACGTTTTCTCCCCGTCCCACCCGACGCTGAAAGTCGAGGACTTGAGTGACCAATTTCTTGTGCTCATCTTCGTGGTCCTGACTCTGGGGGTAATCAAAGCGCGCGAACAACTCTTCTTCGTAACTGAAATGATTGGCGGTGTAGTCCACCAGCCCCTGCACAATACGCTTGATTGCCGCCAGACCATAACCTTCGTTGATGGCCCTGTGCAGCTCGTTTATCAGGGTAATGAGTCGCTGATGTTGGCGATTGACTTCGGCCATACCAATGTCGAGGGATGGTCCCCAACTGACAAAGGCGTTCTCATGGCGAATACGACTCTTGTCCACATGAAATCTGTGCAGCAGGGAACCAATTTCCTGAGACATGTTGAAAAGTTTAAGACTGGCGAGATTGTTGCGATTGGTGTTGGCGGCATTTTCGGTTGCCTGGTGGGAGATAGAGGCAATGGATTCGTTGATTTGCTCGGCCACTTGCTGCTGATGTTCAGACGCAGCAGCGATTTGATGGCTCATCTGGGTTATCTCGCCAACCTGCGTCACTATCACAGTGAGCGCTTCACTGGCCTGACTCACCAGTCCCCTGGTTTCTTCCGCAAGCGCCACAGAGGCATGCATCACGGCCACACCGTTACGGCTTCCTGCTTGCAGCGCCTGTATTTGCTGCTGGATTTCCACCGTCGCTTCCGAGGTACGTTTGGCCAGATTGCGCACTTCATCTGCCACCACAGCAAAGCCGCGACCGTGTTCGCCGGCTCTGGCACTCTCAATAGCTGCATTAAGTGCCAGTAAGTTGGTTTGCTCAGCAACCTGAGAAATGGTGTCGATAATGCTGCTGATGCTGGCAGCATCCTGCGCCAGCTGTTCGATAACAATTTCACTCTGACTGATTTGCTCGGCCATCGAATTGATGCGACCCACCGCCTGATTGACCAGCCGACCACCATGTTCGGCGCGCCCCATGGTGTCGTCGACCGATGCCGCAACACGTGCAGCACTGGCAGAAATATCCTGCACCGTGTGCACCATTTGCGCCATGGAGGCTGCTGCCTCTTCGGTACGCTGTTTCTGCGAGGCCACGCCCAAGGTAGCAAGCTCACTGACTGACTTCAGCTCTCTGGCAACCTGATTCATCGCCTCGCTGGTATCCGAAAGCCCCGACACGGTCCGGGTCACATCTTCGCTCATGCGCCGCAACCCTTTGGCGACCTTCGCATAGTTATCACTGACATGACCATCAAATCTCTGTGTCAAATCACCGTCGGCAAGGTTGGCTACCCCGCTCTCCAAACCCGCCAGGGCTTTGGCCTGCCCCATAAGGCCTGTGCCAATGATAACTGCCGCGAGCAGCAGCACCATGGCTTCAAGCCACAGGGATTTGGTCAACAACAGCACCAATACAACCAACAGCAACAGCCAGCCCAGTCGTTGGAACATCTTGTTTTCAAACAGCATTGGCATCCCTCAAGCTCACCACCCGACTACCCAAAAAGAGGGGGAGCCCGGCAGTTTGTCTGTTCATCCCAACAGCAATTATGGTCCAGGCTCTCAAAATTGAGCAAAAGTTGATTCACATCAAATTATTAACACTTGTTTTTCATAGTGCTAATCAATAGGGAGCTTTATTGATCAAGATCAGGAAAGCCAAGGGAACTGAGAGTTACCTTAAACTCGACTTCACGGAAAAGAGGATTTCAATCATGGCGTTTTGGCTGGATTTGATGTTTGGTAACCCGATAGGGTTAATGTCAATGATAGTGATCTTCACCACTTTAGGGATAATTTCCTACATTATGTGGATGCTGTTTGTGAAGTCTGCGAAGCCTTAGTTTTTGCTTTCAATGTTCTTAACTGTGCATGTTTCAAGAGTGAATTAGGGGGCCGAATGGCCCCCCTTTTTATGTCTGTGTTTTCTTCTTCGAGCCTCAGGCTGCGCGCTGAGGTGGCTTGCGGTGTGATACCACGCTACCTACAAATCCAGGACGCGCTTTTATCAGGTTCTGCATATCTTCCTGACTCAGCTCCCCATTGGGCAATCTGAGTACATTTCGGTTCAGATGCTCTCTCGCCAGCATACTTATCTTGTAATCGGCCGTTGACCCCTGGATGGCATAGTGCTTCACATTTCCGAGGCACTCGAGAATATTGGTCTCTACCAGGCTGCGCACTGCCAACTCTTCTACGGGCAGGGTCAGAATAGTTTTTCCCTGTAAAAAGAATTCTCTGAGCAGCGCACGCTCAGCGGGATCGAGCAATTTGACCTTATGCTCAATCACTTCTGTCTTCCGCTTGGTCCCCAGGTAACTGATAGCCTCGTCCAATAAAAAATTGGCCAAAAGCGATGCAAAAAAAGCACAGGCAACAATCAATCCTAGACCTATCAAGGCCGATTCCTGAATGACCCACTGGTCAAGATGCAAAGTCGCCAGCCAGGATTGCGGCGCAAATTTCAATGTCAGGGTCGCTATCAGCAGCCAAAGCATGCTTTTAAACCCCCAGGCTTTCAGTGATTCAACCCCCGGGACATTCCATTCAGGCACCTTCATCACACACCTCTTCCGTCAAAAAATTGAACTTCTGATCACTCGTAGCAAGTTAAATGCCAGCCTTAACAGATATGTCAATTTGTACTCAGGTTGCAGAATTTCAGCGTTTTTTTATTAGCCAAACTATGCTTATACATATTCAAATGCAGGTTGGGGCTAATTAGAAAGCATGCTGGGTTTTTCTCGTCAGGCGGTGAGCAGCAAAATCGGTCGCAGGCTGATGATTTCGATCGTGCTGTTCAGCTCGCTTATCACACTCATCACCACCGGCTATCAGCTGTTTAACGACTATAACGGCGATCTTAACCGTATCGATCGTGCCTTCTCCAACATCGAGAAAGTTAACCTCGACGTGCTGGCGGCCAGTATCTGGGTGATTGATGAGCGCCTTATCAATACGCAACTCGAAGGCCTTATCCAGCTGCCCGACATTACCTATATCTCCATCGATGACGACAGCGGCCAGCACTGGAGCCGCGGTGCCCCCATCGACAAGAACTTTATTGAGAAGGTGTTTTCCCTAAACTACAACTCCGGCAGTGAAAGCATCTCCGTGGGTAAACTCACTATCCTGGCCGACTTGAATGCCGTGTACGAACGCATTTATGACAAGGCCATCATCATATTGCTCTCCAACGCCATAAAAACCTTTTTGGTGGCTGGCATGATCCTTATCCTGGTGTGGCTCAACATTACCCGCCACCTCAATACTCTGGCAGCCTATTGCCAGGACATCAGCGTAGAACATGAGTATCAGCCACTGACGTTTCAAAAGCGCGGTGCTCAAAATGAGTTCGATCAGGTCGCCCTGGCAATAAACGAAATGCAGGAACAGCTGCATCGTTCCTTCGGTGCCTTGAAAAAGTCCAAGTCCGACTTGCAACACGCGCTGGAAGACAGAGAAAGGCTACTGGAACTGGAGCGCTCGTATAAGGAAGAACTCGCCAAGCAGGTAAAAGAGCGCACCATGGAGCTGGAACAGTCGCTGTTAATTCTGAAAAGAGCACAGGAGGCGCTGGTTGAGCAGGAGAAAATGGCTGCCCTTGGGGGCTTGGTGTCCGGTGTTGCCCACGAAATCAACACCCCAATTGGGATTTGCCTCACCGCTGCCAGTACCCAGTTGGCTCACATCGATGAACTCATCAGCCTTATTCACAGTGAAGAAGCCACCCTGGAGGAAATCAACGCCATTCTCGAAGAATACCAGCAAAGCTGTGAGCTCATCGTCAGCAATATCACCCGCGCCAGTAACCTCATCCAGAAATTCAAAACCATTGCAGCGGAAAACAGCCATGAGGCTCACGAGCAAATTCCCATTGCCCAGCTGTGTCGGGACATCCATGACTCCACACAGCTTATCTATGCGCCAACAATGGCCAACATGGAACTGGATATTGCCGATGAGCTACAGGTAGAAACAAACTACAGTCTGCTCAACCAGATACTGAGTAATCTGATGTCCAACATCTATGCCCATGCCTTCGCACAGGGGCGGGAAAATCTCTTCCGGGTAGAGGCCTATCTGGAAAACCGGCGCCTTGTCGTGCGCCTTGAGGATAATGGCCCCGGGATCGCCGCTGATGTCGCCGAGCATATGTTTGAGCCATTTTATACCACCATCCGCGCCCGGGGAGGCACTGGGCTGGGCTTGTCAGCGGCATTCAATGCAGCAACCCTGCTTAAAGGGAGTGTGCGTTACGAAGGAAAGTCAACTCTGGGGGGGGCCTGCTTTGTCCTGAGCATCCCGGTAAAACGGGATGACGATCTGCAGGCCAGCGACTCAGTCAAAGACGGGTATCAATTCCATATCTAGGCTTTTTGCTTAAGCCACATCAATACCCGGCTCACCGCCATAAAACCAAAGGTGCCGGTGACCACGGTCACAGCGCCGAAGCCTGAAGCACAGTCCATCCGCATGCTGCCGCCTTCGGCAGGTTTAGTGGCACACACCTCGCCATCCTTACCCGGATAAGTCAGCGCCTCAGTGGAAAACACCGCTTCGACGGCAAACTTGCGATCCAGATTACGGGAGAAATTGTACTCACGACGCAAAATGTTGCGCACCTTGGCAAGCAGGGGGTCTTGAATGGTGCGCGAAAGATCTGTCACCTGGATTTTCGTGGGATCCAGCTGGCCACCGGCACCGCCAACCGTGATGATGCGAATTTTATTGCGTTTGCACCAAGCAATAAGTGCAGCCTTGGGTTTCACTGCATCGATACAATCCACCACATAGTCGATACCCGATGTGGGTCCCAGATATTCAGCAAGGTTGTCGGGGGTGATAAAGTCTTCCAACTCGTCAATCTGGCATTCAGGGTTGATAGCGCGGATACGCTCTGCCATCACCGCCACCTTGGACTGGCCTATGGTATCGTTCAATGCGTGGATTTGGCGATTGGTATTGGTCACACACACATCGTCCAGATCCATCAGGCTAATATGACCGATGCCGCTGCGGGCAAGGGACTCTGCCACCCAGGTGCCGACGCCCCCTATGCCTATTACCAGCACATGGGCTTGCTGAAAACGCACCAGCGCCTGCTGACCATAGAGTCTGCCAATACCACCAAATCGGTCCAGATAGGACTGTGTCAGCTGCTGTTCCACCTGTGGATCCCCATGCCGTAAAAAACGCCGCATTCTAGCCTAAAGTGCCGCAGCCCGAAAGCACAGGACGTTTCTGAGCGGCCTGATACAAATCAGGCCATGTGTGCCTGACATGTTAGCACTGTCAGCGACAGGTTCCAGAAGATAAATCGAGCGGTTAAACCTTAAATAAAAACCTGTTTTATCAAAGTAAAACAATGGGATATAAACACGCCTCATTTTACTTGATGTGATAGTGATCACACTTTGCCTTTTGACGGACTGCCACACTGCTGCCGCATTCAAGTAAGGGGCAATAACCCAACGCCCCTGTCCCGTCAATAGTGAGGAATCCGCTATGAAAAAATCCCTGATCGCATCGGCCGTTGCCACGGGTGCCGCCCTGTCTTCATTCGCCACCCTGGCTGATGGCCCTGCGTTTTATGGCCGTGTTGACCTGGCAGCCACCAATTCCAATACAGGTTACGCCACCCAAAACCAAAAAGACGGCACTGTATTTGAAAACAATTTCTCCTGGCTCGGCGTCAAAGGCAGTGAAAAGCTGAGCCAAAACGTCGCCCTGATTTATCAAATGGAGTTTGGCGTAAATAACTTCGATAACTCAGGCGACACTTTTAATACCCGTAACACCTTCGTGGGCCTGCAAACTCAGGCGGGTACCGCGTTAATTGGCCGTAACGACAGCGTATTCAAACAGTCAGAGGGAGGCTTCGACCTGTTTGGCAACACCAATGCGGATATCGATCTGCTGGTGGCAGGGCAGAGCCGTCTTGGTGACAGCATCACCTACTACTCCCCCAAAATCGCTCATATTCTCACTCTGAACGCCACCTACGTCATGGAAGATAACTATGAAGAAGGTAGCTGGTTCAACCCCGGTGAAGACGATGAGTGGAGCGGTAACACCTATGCCCTGTCGGCCACCCTGGGTGACAAGGCCCTGAAGGCCCAAAACTACTATGTTGCTGCTGCATACAATGATGGCCTGGATGGCATTAAAGCCTACCGCGGCGTGGCACAGGTTAAATTCGGGGAGTTGGTACTGGGCGCGCTCTACCAAAACTCGGAGCATGTGGCAGATAAGTACAGCAATCTGGAAGGTGACACCTGGTTTATCAACGCCGGTTACAAGCTGGGTAACACCACCCTGAAGGCCAGCTACGGCCAGGACGATTCAGGTTTGGGTAAGTATGTCGGTCGCATGGTGGGAGATTCTGACGTTGGCATGGAACAGGTCGAAAACGTCGATTTGCAGCAATACACCCTGGGTGCCGATCATCGTCTAAGCAAAAATACTTTGGTTTATGGTCATTTCACCCGATTTGACGGGGATATGTTACTTGGTGGTAACAAGGTCTCCCTGGAAGACGACGTGATCACCCTGGGGTTGCGGGTAGACTTCTAAGCATCTGATAAAAATACCTATACAAAGCGGCCTGCAGGCCGCTTTTTAATGCAAAAAATTTGATACTTTTATTGCAGTTATATGCACTACTGCTAAAGTTAAACCAAATTTGTCGACACTAATTACCCATTTATGGGTAGTCAACGCTGTGTTTTTGCTCGATTTATCGTAAAAATGCCGTCAAGAAAGGATTCAGTCACAAAAATGCCTTAAATCCTTCCTGTACGGCCTGAAAGTTTGATCCACTCCACAACTTACAATCGGTAAACCTGTAAAAATCATCGGCAACTTTGTTACCAGGCTGTTTGCCTGTAGCAAACCAGAGGAAAACAACTCAATAACCATAAAAATGGAACAGAACTTCGGTTCTAGGGAGCATGTAAACATGAAGAAGACCCTTATCTCTGCATCTGTAGCATCGGTAATGGCCCTGGCATCATTCGGCGCACTGGCCGAAGGTCCTCAGTTCTATGGCCGTCTTGATTTGTCAGTCACCAACACCGACGTAGGTACCACTGTGCAGTCTGGCACTAAAGGTATCAACACCAATGATTTTGCCAACGAGAACAACTCAGGCACCTACATCGAAAACAACTTCTCCTGGTTGGGTGTAAAAGGTACTGAGAACATCAGCTCTGGTATCGATATCGTTTACCAAATGGAGTTCCAGGTAGAGAACACCTCTGGTTCAGGTGATACATTCAAGCCACGTAACACTTATCTGGGTATCAAAACCAGCGCAGGTACCGTACTGGTAGGCCGCAACGACACAGTATTCAAGCAGTCTGAAGGCGGCGTGGACCTGTTCGGTAACACCAACGCGGATATCGACCGTTTGGTTGCAGCACAAACCCGCAGCGCCGACGGTATCTGGTACTACTCTCCAGTGATCGCTGACCTGGTAACCCTGAATGCCACCTACCTGATGGAAGACAACAATGGCAGCGACGACGCTCAGTATGCGTTGTCTGTTACCGTCGGTGACAAGGGCCTGAAGAAGCACAACTTCTACCTTGCCGGTGCCTACAACAAGGGCATCAGCAACGTCGATGCATACCGCGCAGTTGCTCAGGTAAAACTGGGTGATTTCAAGGTAGGCGGTCTGTTCCAGAACACCGAGAAAGTGGACAGCGGCAACGACAACAACACTTACTTTGTCAACGTGGCTTACAACCTGAACGGTGTAAACCTGAAAGCCGAATATGGCTACGATGAAAGTGGCATGGGCAAGTACTATGGTAACGTTGTTAAGTACACCGAAGTAGTTGACGGTAAAGTCGTAAACAAGACACTGTCTGGTTCTGACATCGAAGTCACCAACATTACTCTGGGTGCCGACTACCGCGCAGCCAAGTCTACCCTGTTGTTCGCTCACTATGCCATGTATGAAGGCAGCCACGTAACCGCTGGCCAGCGTGTTGACCTGCAAGACGACAACGTGTTCACCGTGGGTGTACGTTACGACTTCTAAGTCAAGGCTTCGCCAAGCAGGCAGGTCTGGCTGAAAATACCAGACCGCCGTAAAGGCAAAAAAAGCGACCCCATGGGTCGCTTTTTTTATGCTGGCCTTGCCAGATATGAACGGAAATAAAGAGATTACTTACGCACCAGCAGATAAGCCGCCTCATTGAGCCAGGGCACGGCTTTTTTCACAAAGCGCGGATTATCGGCCAGCACATCCTGGCTCTCAAGCACTACGACCTCGAAATATTCTCCCACAAACTCTTCCACCCAATTGGGGGAAACCGCAAAGGGTGGGCCTATCAGGGCTTCCTGGGGATAGTCGAGAGTAATCAGCAATCCCGGAGTACCGGCGGGAATTAAGGCGGCAAGCTTACGCACATAATCGATGCGCATCTCGGCTGGCCAGGCGATGAGAGCGGCGCGATCGTAAAAACCACTGCACCCGGCAACCAACTCCTCATCCAGAGTGAAAAAGTCACCCTCTATCAAGGTCACACCCTGCGCACTGTGGTGTACGTGTTCCCCCTGGGTACGGCTTTGCGGCTTTGCACCTGCAGCCTCAAAAAACTGGCTCACAGCCAACGCAGACAGTTCACTGCCGATAACTTCGTGTCCCTGGGCGGCCAGAAATTCCATGTCGAGGGATTTGCCGCACAGGGGGACAAACACCTTGCCTTTACCTTCAAGTTTCAGGCTTTCCCAGTGTTTGACCAAGAATGGGTTGATATCCGATTGGTGAAATCCAATCTGTTGTGACTGCCACTTGTCGTGCCAGAATCCGGGCTCCATGACCATCCCCTATGACGAAAAAAGACGCCTTACTCTAGCGGCAAAGTCTGGGGGATGCAAAGCGCGCTTCAGGGCGCGTTCAATGCCTCGTTCACCTGACGCAACCAGACACAGTTTTCACACTGACACTTGCGCCGGGTCAGGTGATAGGGCGACAAATTGGAGTCAACAAAGTCTACTGCAACCAAGAGTTGCTGCTTAAGGTCTTCTTCGCTTTTCTCTTCCAGTGAGACCAATTCGTCGTTGTGATTCATCCACACGCATTCCATCCCCTGATGGCAATAGATGCAGCGCTCATCGACACTGTTATAAAACCCGGCATGGGGACAGTGCCTCAGCTCCATTGACTGAATGATACGCTTACGTGCAAAGTCATACAGTTCAATCAGTTGTTGTTTCTTTTGGGCGTTCATCCTGCCCTCCTCAATCGCCGCCAGCCTGCGGTTAAGCAAAGTATAAATTGATAAAAACACCTTAGCCTGTGCTGTCTGCGCCGGAGTTGATTTGCATCAAAATGGCGGTCAAAAAACTTGGGTAGGCAGCCGCTAAATACCTTGCCTGTCTGCGGCGGATATGGCTTTAATGATGGATTAATATCAGCGCCGGGGATCCCGTTTTTGTCCGCCCAAACGCCACAGCTGCAACACTTCTATATTTCTGAAGAACAATCCATCTACCTGCTCAAGGCCGACGACGCCCGTAAGCACAAGGCTTGGGTACGCCTGTGTAAACAGCAGCTGTCCAAATTGGGTTACCGGGACATAGAATTTATTGGCAAGGGCGCCTATGGCTTTGTGTTTGCGGGCATCAATGAGGCCAGCGAAGCCCACGTATTCAAGTTTTCCCGTATTACTCTGCCCCAGCAAATCCAGGACAGGCTCGAAGAAGAAGCCTTTATGCTGTCACACTGTCGCCACCCCAATGTGCCGCCGCTGGTCAAATTTGAACGGGTCGGCAAACAGGGCATTCTGGTGATGGCTCGGGCACCGGGTGAAGAGCTGGAGCAGCTGTGTCGTCGCCGCGGTGCTCTGCCTATTCCCATGATCATGAGCATTGCGCGCCAGCTGGCCGATTTGCTTGTTTATCTTAGAACGGGACGTCCGCTGGTCCATGGCGACATCAAGCCCTCCAACCTGGTTTACGATGAAACCACAGGTCATTTATCGCTGATTGACTGGGGCTCGGCCGTGTTTGCCCAGCGGGACGAACTGGGCCGACCGGTGGAGGAACATGTAATGAATCTGCTCTCCAGCGACCAGCAGCATACCAATGCCCGCATGGGGGATGTGTATTTTATCGGCGATGAGCAGCTCAGTGGCGCCCTCTCAAGCCCACGATTCGACGAGCAGGGAGTAGCCGCTACCCTCTATGCCCTGGCGTCTGGACAAGCCAGCCGTTTTGGCTCCCGAGTTATTCCGCCCACCAGCATTGGCCTGCCCATGGAGCTTGCCCGCACCCTGGAGGCCATGCTCAGTGATGATGCCCAGACCCGCAACCGGGGCGGTGATTATTTTCTTCGCAGTATGCGCCACAGTCACCGGCTGCTGTTACCGGATATCCCCCGCCCGGAAGCCATGGCCGAGATCCCCGTGTGGGTACAGAATCGGGGTAAAGAGGTCGATACCGTGAGCTACAGCTCGCGCAAGTCCTTTTTGCGCGAGCACAATGCCGATGAGCCCATCGCCCGGGTTGATGATGTGCAACTGGATAAGTACTACCGCAATTTTCTGGCCGGCATGGGGGATACCGAGAAGGGCTTTATTGCCGCGGTGGGCAGATTGGGGCAATACCCCATAGTCGGGGGGCTCGCGCTCCATTGGCAGCAGGATGGCGTATTTATCGACTCCAATCTGGCGCTGCACGACGCCACGCTCAAACAGGCATTGGTGCAGGCAGTAAACAACATGGTCACCCTCGCCCGGGGCATAGGCCGTCTGGGCACCTTCAAAGCCTGCTTTTTTAATGCGAGGGACACCTTGCACATCAGCCGCGATCCCGTCAGCGGCACCTTTGTGGCAAGCCCCGCTCAGCAGTTACCCTTTGAAGTGGGCGATGTACCCATGTTGGAAGACAAGTCGCGGCTGCATTCGTACTTTGAAGACGGCAAAGATCCGGACGAAAACCTGGAGCTACCCGCCGAAATCATGACCGAGCTTGGCTGGCTAAACCAAATCCATCACACCGGCTGTATCATCTTTGAGGCCCTTGGCGATCATTTGAAGATCCACAGCTACTTAAAGCTGCTTAACCCGCGCAAGCAGGCCGCATTCCGGGCGAGTCTCGACAGAATTTTGCACCATGTGGATAAGATTCACGGTAACGGAGTCTCTGGCTTTATGAAGCTGCCCTACAAGAACACCCGCAGGTTCGCCAAAATCAGCACCAAACCCGAGGCCTTTTATCCAAAAGATCCCAGGCAGTTACATTCCGAAACCTGAATCATCGAGTGTGGAAAAAGACCCGCTGCTGAAGCGTGCGGCCACTAAACCCAGCGCACAGTTCAGTCTCTGGGCTTGTGGGTGTCAGACTGCGCAGTATCATCTTCACTGGCCGGATTTTTGGGCTGGTTCAGCTGATGACTTTGCGCCATGGGGTCATCTTTGCGTTCAAAGTCGCCATCGAAGGTGTTGCCACCCTGGCGATTGAAGGGGTCGTTACCAAAAGGTCCCTGGCCAAACGGCCCCTGACCAAAAGGCCCCTGAGAATTGGCACCAAAGCCACCCTGACCCACCACTTTCAGTTGCAAGCGCTTCAGCAGCAAAGCTGCCAGGGGTTTACGGGTAATGGGCGTGAGCAGGAGCAAACCAATAAAGTCGGTGACAAAGCCCGGTATCAGCAGCAGGACTCCGGCCATGGCCAGCATCATGCCCTGTACCAATTCAGACGTAGGCGCCTCACCCCGGGCCATTTTCTGCTGCGCCTGCATCAGGGTCGACAATCCCTGACTGCGAACCAGGGATACCCCTACTACTGCGGTGAAGAGCACCAGTGCCACTGTGGTCAGGCTGCCGAGCGCTTCGCCAACCCGAATCAGCACCGAGAGCTCGACCACGGGGATCAGGATAAAGATCAGAACAAAAGCAAAAAACATGGCGACCTCGAATACAGTGGGTTGCAAGATAAATGGGGGCTGTCCGGTCAAATTTCAAGAGTACCGGCTGTCGCTGCGGGGAGAAACAACCCGTATCACTATTTCAGCTTTCTCTTAATGCAAGAGTCAGACAAAACACGTAAAGTGTTTGCCAACCTGAGCTTAAGGCTAACTTAGCAGCCTTAAGGGAGTTTTAAACCTTGGGAGAGATCATGGCACAGTCCATGGATGACTATATCCTGGTTATGACCACCTGCCCCTCAGAGGATGTCGGCCTTGCCATTGCCAAACGTCTGGTGAGCAACAGCCTTGCTGCCTGTGTGCAGCAGGGTGGCCCTGTGACGTCGGTGTACCATTGGCAAGGGAAACTCTGTGAAGACAGGGAATATCCCTTATTCATCAAGACCCGGCGGGCACTGTATGCCGAGGTGGAACGGGCGATTTCTGAGCTGCATCCCTATGAGTTGCCTGAGATTATCGCGACGCCCGTAACCGAGGCCCTGCCCGGCTATTTGAACTGGATAAACGACAATACACAATCATGAAAAAAATCATCACCCTGCTGTTTAGTTGTCTGCTGTTATTGGCCCCATCGACCCATGCCAATGATATTTTTGGTAAAAAATTCGATTTCCTCAAGGGCGAGCCCGAGCTGATGCCCGTGAATGAAGCCTTTGTGTTTGATGCCGTCCAGGACGGGAATCGGGTGCGGGTGTCCTTTGTGATTGCCGATGGCTATTACCTTTACCGCGACAAACTCAAGTTTGAAGCCGACAACGCCACCCTGGGTGAGGTCGCGCTGCCGCCGGGTAAGCTGCACAACGACGAGTACTTTGGCGAGCAGCAGGTATTTTACAGCTATGTTGAGTTTACCGTTGCCCTCAAAGAAGCCATGGATCAGGGTACACTGACCCTCACCTTCATGGGCTGCGCCGAAGGCAAACTCTGCTTCCCACCCACCAGGGTCAGCAAGCAGCTTACCGCTGTGGCCCCCAACGATGGCAAGCTGTCAGGCGAATCCGCAAAACCTGTATCTGACGGCACAGTATCAGGCACTTCAACCTCTGCACCTCTGACCCAACAGGACAGTCTGGCGCAGATGCTGACCGAAGGAAACCTCGGTTGGACCTTGCTGATTTTCTTCGGTTTGGGCATTGGTTTAGCGCTTACGCCCTGCGTATTCCCCATGTACCCTATTCTGTCGGGCATTATCGTCGGTCAGGGTGAAAAGTTATCCACGGGCCGCGCCTTTACCCTGTCCATGGCCTATGTGCAAGGTATGGCGATTACCTATTCGCTGCTGGGTTTGGTGGTGGCGTCGGCAGGGATGAAATATCAAGCCGCGCTGCAACACCCAGCGGTACTGATTGGTCTGGCGATACTCTTCTTCGTCCTCAGCCTGTCTATGTTTGGCCTGTATGACCTCAAATTGCCCTCTTCCTGGCAGGAAAAGATGAATGGCCTGTCCAACAACCAGAAAGGTGGCAACCTCACCGGCGTCTTCATTATGGGGGTGATCTCCGGTCTGGTGGCATCGCCATGCACCACGGCCCCCTTGTCGGGCGCTCTGGTGTACGTGGCGCAAAGTGGCGACCTGCTGATGGGCTTTGCCGCCCTGTACGTGCTTAGTATGGGCATGGGTCTGCCATTGCTGCTGATGGGCACTTCCGGTGGTAAATTGCTGCCCCGCGCAGGCGCCTGGATGGAAATCATCAAGACTGTGTTTGGCTTCCTGTTAATTGCGGTATCTGTGATGATGATTGGTCGTATCTGGCCAGGTATGGTGTCCGATTTGCTGTGGGCTCTGTGGGGCGTAGCACTTGCGGGCTATCTGCTGCATCAAAACAAAAAGACCGAATTCAACTGGAAACAAACCGTGCGCACTGTGCTGCTGATGCTCGGACTGCTGGCCGCATTCTCTTACGGCTTCCAGGCTGTGATGGGCGGTTTGGGCTATCAGATGCCCACCAACAATACTGCACAACAATCCGTAAAAGGGGTTGAATTCAAGCGCATCAAGTCAGTAGAAGATCTCAATGCCGAGCTGGCCATAGCCCGCTTTGAAGGCAAGTTTGTGATGCTGGACCTCTACGCCGACTGGTGTGTGGCCTGTAAGGAATTTGAGCACATTACGTTCCCTGATCCGGAAGTGAAAAAGCGCCTGGATAACATGGTGCTGCTTCAGGCCGATGTGACCAAGTCTGACGCCATCGACGTAACCTTGCTGGAGACCTACGATGTGCTTGGTCTGCCGACACTGCTGCTGTTCGATCCCCAGAGCGGCCTGCGTGATGACTTAAGAGTCACCGGCTTTATGGGCCCCAAAGACTTTGCGGCGCACCTGGACCTGCTGCAAGTGCATTAATCCCCTTTTTCCCTTATAACTAAAGGCAAAGATTTCACTGAAATCTTTGCCTTTTTCATCTCACATTAAATAAAGTCCGCTAAGATACCTGATTTATAGCTGAATTATCTTTTAAGGAGTTTCATGGAGCCGGCCATTCTCGTCATCACCCTCGCTTGCGGCCTCTTGGTCAACCGCGTCGGTTTGCCGCCATTGATAGGATATCTGGCCGCTGGCTTTGTGCTCTTTATGTTTGGCATTGAAGAATCCAGTTTGCCCATGCTTCAGCAATTTGCCGATCTCGGTGTGACCCTGCTGCTGTTTGCCATTGGCCTGAAACTGGATATTCGCAGCCTGTTCAAGGCCGAAGTCTGGGCCGGCGCCAGCCTGCATCTCGTCGGCACCATGCTGTTTTTGGTTCCCATCCTCAAGCTGCTGGGCATTCTGGGCCTGAGCCAGCTTACCGACCTCAGTCTCAATCAACTGTCGCTGCTGGCCTTTGCCCTGAGCTTCTCTTCCACTGTCTTTGCCGTGAAAGTGCTGGAAGACAAAGGGGATATGCAAACCCTCTATGGCCGGGTCGCCATTGGTATCCTCATCATGCAGGATATCTTTGCGGTGGGCTTCCTGACGGTTTCAAAGGGAGAATGGCCCTCAATCTGGGCACTGACACTGCTGTTGCTGCCAATCGCCAGACCACTGATTTACCGCGCCTTTGACCGGGTCGGCCATGGTGAACTCCTGGTGCTCTTCGGTTTGGTGATGGCACTGGTGCTTGGCGCCTGGCTCTTTGAAGCCGTAGGGCTCAAGCCCGATTTGGGCGCCCTGATTGTCGGTGTGTTACTGGCGGGCCACCCCAAGGCATCCGAACTCGCCAAGTCACTGTTTTATTTTAAAGAATTATTCCTCGTCGCCTTCTTCCTCACCATAGGCCTCAATGGGTTGCCAAGCCTGGAGGATGTGGCGCTGGCCGGGCTCTTGGTGGCGCTCATCCCCTTCAAGGTCGCTCTGTTTGTGGTACTGCTGACCCGCTTCAAGCTGCGCTCCCGTACCTCAATGCTGGCTTCGTTCAATCTGGGCAACTACAGCGAATTCGGCCTGATAGTTGCGGCGGTAGCCGCATCCAAAGGATGGTTGCCGTCTCAGTGGCTCATTATTATCGCCGTGGCGCTGAGCTTCAGCTTTTTGCTGGCCGCCCCCCTCAACAACATGGTGGGTAAGATTTACCAGCGATACCAGCAGCCCCTCAGACGCATGGAGCGTCCGCCCCTGCATCCGGAAGACAGACCCATCCCTATTGGTAACCCCCGTTTCCTGATTTTGGGTATGGGCCGTATTGGTTCGGGTGCCTACGATGAGCTCAAACTCCGATTCGAAGGTGAAATCCTTGGCATTGAGCACAAGCAGGAACTGGTGGACTTCCACCGGGCTCAGGGCCGTAACGTGGTACAGGGCGATGCCTCGGATACCGACTTCTGGGAAAAGCTCGACAGGGCACCCAACCTGGATCTTGTGCTGCTGGCCATGCCCCATCACGCGGGCAACCTGTTTGCGGTAGAACAACTGAAAAAGCAGGACTATCAGGGTAAGATCAGCGCCATTGTCCAGTACGCAGAACACACCGACTCCCTGAAAGAGAGTGGCGTGCACAGTGTCTACAATCTCTATGAAGCCGCGGGTGCGGGTTTTGTGGAGCACGTCGCCACAGAGTTGATGCCCGCAGAGGGTGAACTGGCCCAGGCCAGAGGCTGATTTGAAACGCCGCGAATTCGCGGCGTTTTTGTTTGTTCACGTATCGCAAAAATCTCAGTTTTCCGGCTTTTTAAGACGTGGTATAACTCAGGGAAGCCGCCATTTCGTGCGGCAATTCAGAATAACCCGGTTATCAATGGGATCAGTGAGCATGTCGAACCCTGCGCAGCGCGCCACCAAGCTGTTTGTCCAAACTTTCGGAACCAAGGCCGATGCCTATTACCAGGCGCCGGGCCGGGTCAATATCATTGGTGAACACACAGACTATAACGATGGGTTTGTTCTGCCGGCAGCCATTAATTTTCATACGGTTATCGCCGTAAAAAAGCGTGAAGATGATCGCTTTCGGGTGGTCACTGAGGCCTTTCCCGGTGAGCTAAGGGAGTGGCGTTTCGGCGAAGAAGGCGAAGTCACTGCCGGTGGTGACTGGGTTAATTACCTTAAAGGTTTCACCCAGGCAGTGGGCCAGGCCGGACTCAAAGCCAAGGGGCTGGATCTTGCGGTGGTGAGCAGCATCCCCATGGGAGCAGGCTTTTCATCCTCAGGCGCACTGGAAATTGCCTTTGGCACGGCCCTGAATGACACCTGTCAGCTTCACCTTTCCCCCATGGCCATTGCCCAACTGGCACAGCGCGGCGAGAGCCGTTTCCACGGCAGTACCTGCGGCGTGATGGACCATATGACCAGCGCCCTGGCCGAGGCTGATTCAGCCCTGCTGATTGACTGCCTGGATCTGGATATAGAAGCTGTGCTTATTCCGGATAACCTAAGCCTTATCATCGTGCATTCGCCACTGGACCCCAAGCTACTGGAAGAGGCCTATAAGGCCCGGGCCGATGAGTGCCGCGATGCCGCCGAATTTTTCGGGCTCGACTCCTTACGGGACCTGGAACTGGACGAGCTCAAGGCCGCCAGCGATGTGCTGGACGAAACCCTCTATAAGCGCGCCCGACATGTCATAAGCGAAAACCTGCGCACCCAGAGTGCTGGCCGGGCGCTGAAACGCGGTGATGTCGCCCGCCTGTCTGAACTGATGGCACTCTCCCATGCCTCGCTTCGGGATGACTTTGAACTTATGGTCCCGGAAGTTGAGACTCTGGTGCAAATCATGGCCCAGGCCATTGGCGACCGTGGCGGTGTCCGTATGACAGACGGCTGCAGTGTCGTTGCGCTGGTGGAGCATGATTTGACCGATGCCGTCGTGCACGCAGTCGAGTCAGAATACCCTGCCAAAACCGGGCTGGAGCCCGTGCTGTACATGTGTGCCCCAAGCGCAGGTGCAGGACGTATCGACGGCTGATTTTTTCAGCCAAAACATACGAATGCAATCACTGTTTCGCGCCTGGGCTATCGTTTATAGTGCATTGACTTTAATACAGATAAGGCAATCTATTCATGGTGCGTCACTCAGTGCTCGACGCCTGGAAGGATCCCAGGGGCGGAGAAATTGAACGGGTTCGATTGGACAACGGCCAGTTGGCCATCGAAGTACTGAGTCTGGGCGGTATTATTCGCTCACTATGGGCTCCTGACAGCCGGGGCGAGCGCGCCAATCTGGTACTTGGGTGTGACAGTCTTGAAGACTATCTCGCCCAGAATGCGCACCTTGGCGCCATTGCCGGACGCTATGCCAACCGTATCGCCCTCGGCAAATTGCACTATGACGGTGAAGACTTCCAACTGGATATCAATCAGGCAACCAACTGCCTCCATGGTGGCCATGAGGGTTTTAATCGCAAACAATGGGCGCTGGGATTGCTTCCCGACGGTGTGCGTCTGAGCCTTAGCAGCCCAGATGGCGATATGGGGTTTCCAGGCAATTGCTCGGTCCAGCTGGATTACCGGCTAGCGGGCAATAACCTCTACGTGGAAATCATGGCGATGACCGATAGGCCCTGCCCGGTCAACCTTACCCAGCACAGCTACTTTAACCTTGACGGACGTGCCGATTGTCTCGATCACACAGTGACCATGCACGCCAGGGCGTTTCTGCGCTGTAACGAGGCAGGGATACCCACAGGACGCGCCACCACCGCAGGCACACCGCTGGCATTGCAGGATGTTCGCCTTGGTGACCGGGTACAACACCCGGACCTTGCCAGCACACGCGGTTTTGACCACTGTTTTATTATCGATAAGACACAGGACGAGCTGGCGTTGGCAGCCGAGCTACACAGCCCACACTCGGGCAGACTCCTTAAACTCTATACCAATCAGCCGGGCGTACAGCTCTACGGGGCGAATTTTCTCGATGGCGAACGGGGCAGGCAGGGCAAAATTTATCGACCCTATCAGGGTGTTTGCCTCGAACCACAGCTGTTTCCCGATGCACCAAATCAACCCGATTTGGGCAAGGCCTGGTTAATGCCGGGGGAGATTTATCATCATATCAGTCGTTATCAGTTCGAGGTAAAAGACTGAACCGGGCTGACCGCAAGCGCCATTAACGAGACTCAGCGCCCTATTGCCGACAATATGAGTGAAGGTGCAAAAGCAGGTGATGCTGCTGGGTGAGAGCTAACCACTCAATAGAAAAGCGCCAGGTCGACCCTTGGGTCGACCTGATTGCTGCAAGCGAAGGATTAATCGTCGAAATCGTCGGACCAATCGTCGCCGAAGTCGTCGCTGCTACCGCTGCCACCACCACTCAAGTCTTCATACTCAGGCTCAGCTTCGGCTTTGGCCTTGCGGGAAGAGGCTGGTGCATCCTTGATATTGCTCAAGTTGATCCGTGCGTGGTGCTTTTCCATAAAGGACGCACGAGCGGCTTTCCATTCTCCGCTGTAATTGCTCTCTGCAGCCTTGAGTCCGGCATCATCCAGCTCATGCAAGTTGGGCTTAACGATGTCTTCAACATACTCAATAATGGCTTTGCGCTCGGTGTTATAAAGATAAACACGTCCCGCTGAAGCTTCGGGCAACTGATTGTCGTGAATGACGATGGAAGTTCCGCGAGCAGTTTTCAACACTCCCCACCAAACCTGTTTCTTCGCCGTGTTATACATATATGCCAATACCTTATAATCAACACATACACTAAGAATTTACGGTTGTTTGAATTCGCGGGGAAGCACACCACCCCAGCAAAAAATCGACCGAATAACTCGGACGCTTCAAGTTGGGTATTCTTACAGAATCTTTCCGAGAATCAATGCCAAATTAAGCGATTTTTTTGTGATATTTAGATTAATTTCAACCTGTTTTTTTCATTTTTCCGTTTAATCTCGACTTTAGTCGAAAATTTCGCCATATCAAGCAATTCCATCGAGACTGAGCACCAGCTTTCCGTGGTGGGATTTTGCCTCCATGATGCTGTGGACTTTAACCACTTCATCGAGCCGATACACGCCAAAAAGAGGTATACGGCATTGGCCGCTGTCGAGCAGCGGCCAAACCTTCTCCCTCAGTTCTTTGGCGATGGCCGCTTTGGCCTCGATACTCTGGGGTCTTAAAGTGGAGCCCGTCCACAGGATGCGTTTACTCATGATGCGAAACACATCCACCTCGGCCCTGGGACCTGCCTGCATGGCCACGGAGACCATACGGCCATCATTGGCGAGCATTTTCAGATTGTTATTGACCATGGCACCACCTGCCATGTCCAGCACGACATCCACACCCCGGCCGTCTGTGGCCGCAAGCACCCGGTCAACCAGCGCCTCATCCCGATAGTCAAAGGCCATGTCAGCCCCCAGACTCACGCAATATTCCCGTTTTTCTGCACTGCCGGAGGTCACCAGTACCCGCGCGCCAAACGCCCTGGCCAGCAGAATCGCCGTGGAGCCTATGCCACCGCTGCCACCCTGGATAAGCAGGGTCTCGCCCGCCTTGAGGCCAGCGCGCATAAAGAGATTGCCCCACACGGTAAAGAAGGTTTCAGGCAGGCCCGCGGCCTCTTCGAGGGACATAGTTAACGGTATGGGCAAACAGTGCAGCGCAGGGGTCACCACCAAGCCGGCATAACCACCGCCGGGCACCAGGGCGCAGACCTTGTCACCTATCCTTGGCCAGCTGACATCGGGGGCAACCTCAACCACCTCGCCGGACACTTCCAAGCCCAAAATTGGTGAAGCGCCCGGCGGCGGTGGATAAGCACCTTTGCGCTGCGCCAAATCCGGCCCGTTAACGCCGGCGGCGGCTACCCTAATCAACACCTCTCCAACTTGGGGGGAAGGCGCTGGCCCTTGCACCAGTTTCATAACCTCGGGGCTACCGGGGGCATCAAACACAACCTGAGTGTGGAATGAAGTCATAAAGGAAAATTACGCAGACTGAGAAAAGTTGTCCCAAGCATAGCAGCTTCCGACAAAGCTAAAAGACGAAACTTAACCGGGACTTGAAACATACAGCCGCCACACAGGTTAAGCACCGTCCATAAAGCAAAGCCACTCCACAGGGAAGTGCCAGCGCCTTACACAGGTGTTAAGTCTTGTGAGCGACAAAAAGATAAAAAGGCCCGCGATAGCGGACCTCTTCATATCAACTCTTGGCCGAAAATGCGTGCCGCCTAGTCTCGGCCGCTCACACTTTTTTGCCAAAACTGCTTGGATAAGCCACTGGTTTTACTTGAAAGGCGTGACATACGGGCACCCAACTGCTCGGCCTCCCGGGATTGGTTGAGCACGGCTTCTGCAAGTTCATTGATGGTTTGCAGCGAGTCACTGATACTGCCTGCGGCACTGGACTGCTCTGTCATGGCATGGGCACTGTGGTCGGAAAGAGATTTGATGGTATTGATGGCGCCTTCCAGCGCGCCAAAGGCCTGCTGAACCTGTCCAAGTCTTGCTGCCAATGTCTTAAGCTGCTGCTGACTGTTGTCCAGATTGGCTTCGGCCCTCGCCGTACTGGACTGGAATTTACGCACTATGCCTTCTATCTGTCCGGTTGACTCACCGGTACGTCCTGAAAGCTGCCGCACTTCATCGGCCACCACGGCAAAACCACGTCCGGACTCACCGGCACGGGCCGCCTCGATTGCCGCATTGAGGGCGAGCAGATTGGTTTGCTCAGCTATGGTGCCAATGACTTCAAGCACCTGATTGATGGCCTGGCTGTCGCTGGCAATCTCACGCACAACGGCATCGCACAGACTCATTTGGTGCTGTAGCTGCTGCATGGCCAGTTCGACCTCCGCCAGCTGCTGTTGCCCAAGCCCCATGGCACTTTGGCATTGTTCCACATCGCTGACCACGGCCAGTGTATGTTCTTTGACTTCGGCAAAACTCACGTGCAGTTCTTCCACCGCAGCGGCGGCCTGCTGGGTTTGCTGACGCTGACCGTCGGCCCGTTCGGCGCTGCGGGCGATGGCATCAAGCAGATCATTGCTTTGGTTCGCCATGGTCTCGGTGGAATCTGCCATCCGCCCCATCACACCGCCGGTTTCATTGGTCATAAAGCGCATGGCCAGCATGAGGTCACCAATTTCATCCCGCCGACCTGTATAAACCGCTCTGGCCACGGGGTCCTGAATAATACTGCGAGCCTCACTGGCAAGCTCTCGAAGCGGCGCCAATAAGCTACGGCAACCCAAGAGGGCAATGGGCAACAGCAGTAACACCAACCAAAGAGACCACTGTGCGGCAACGGCCGATACTCCCAGCATCAGGGCCATCCACAGCATGAGTTTGCCACACACACCAAAGCGACTATCTCTGAGTATTGCGGGCTGAGGATCTTTCACCAACTCGGCATACAAGGACTCGGCGCGCTCCCGGTGCTTGGCGTTCACCTTGCGGCGCACCGACTGGTATTCGTGGACTTCGCCATCTTCATACACGGGGGTGACATACGCATCGACCCAGTAATAGTCCCCGTTCTTGCAGCGGTTTTTCACCAACCCCATCCAGGGGCGCCCTTCGCGAATGCGACTCCAGAGCATCTTGAATGCAGCGGGTGGCATATCGGGGTGGCGGATGAGATTGTGCGGCTCATGCACCAGTTCCTCTTCCCGGAAACCGGCAATATTGCAGAAGTCCTGATTGACGTACTTGATACGCCCTTTCAGATCCGTGGTTGACAGAATGATGGCCTCGTTGTCGAGCTCCACTTCCCTGAGGGTGACGGGTTGGTTGTTGCGCATCTTTTATTCTTGTTGGCCAATTGATGCGCAAGATTTTGACCGTTTAACGCCTGTATTAAATTGATGCAGTGCAAAGAAAGTCGCAATCAGGTAATGGTTTATTGATCTGCCGCACATTTGCCAAAAACAAAAAGCGCTAGTCAATGAATGCTAAAAATATCCATTGATATACAGATAGTTAAACTTTAAACACCGGCTTTCAGCCTGTTATTGCGACAAAAACTCCCCGACAAAGCCCAGCCAGGCTTTGGGGTGCCAGGGCAATCTCCAGCCCCCGTCGACCTGCGCTCACATGCATCTGTGCCAACGCCTCAGCGCTGATATCTATGAGAGTGGGCAAAGGCTTTTTCTGCCCCAGCGGACTTATGCCCCCCAGCAGATAACCGCTGGAACGCTCTGCGGCCGTCGGGTTTGCCATCACCAACTTCTTTTGTCCCAGGGCCTTGGCAGCCAGTTTAAGGTTCAGCTGCTTTGCTACCGGCACCAAGGCCACGGCGATGGGGGCAGACTTTTCGTCAAGCGCCACCATCAGGGTTTTGAAGACCAATTCGGGGGCGAGCCCCAATTTATCGGCGGCCTCCATACCGTAGGATGGCGCACGGCTATCGTGCTCATATTCGAGCACTGAAAACGGGATCCCGGCTTTTTCGGCCTGTTTAATTGCTGGAGTCATGGGCATAACTGATTGGGAGTTTTCTCCAGTGTGCCACCCTGATTGCGGTGGGTAAATCCACAGGGAAGCTAAAGCCTGTGAATGGGCGCTGTGTGCCAAAGTGCAAGAATCACCATGTGACCCAAACACGCTTTCCTGCAAGTGTTTGCGAAAAACCAAGCCCGCATTCTGCTGTTACCGCACCAAACTAGCTGACCTGGCTCAGCTCCAGGCCATTATGAAATGCAACCCGATCACGCCCTGATTGTTTGGCATGGTAAAGCGCTGAATCGGCCCGCTCCAGGATTTGTAACCAGCTTTGATCCCGTTCACGTCGCTGAGCCACACCTATGCTGATGGTCAACGCGACTCTGTCTTGTCCAAGGGTAACGGGCTCGCTTTGAATTTTTAACCTTAACCGATTGGCCAATTTTCGAGTGCACTCATGGTCACTTCCGGGTAAGAGGATCACAAATTCTTCACCGCCAAAGCGGAACAGGTAGTCGTAGCCACGCAGTAATAAGGCACAGGTGTTGGTGACATGCTTGAGCGCCTCATCGCCGTCAACGTGGCCATAGGTGTCGTTGATCTTCTTGAAATGGTCTATATCCAGCACCAGGAGCCCCAGCTCGGAGGAGGTGCGGGCGCTGCGCTCAAACTCACGCACGGCAATGTCATTCAGGGCGCGACGATTGAACCAGCCGGTAAGGGGGTCTATGGTGGTGAGTTGCCTCAGCTCAAGCTCCTGGCGGCGAATCACCATCATGGCGCAGGCCATGGTGCCCAGACTTAAAAAGACGAAAATCGCCAGCGTACCCGAGGTTTGGAAAAACTGGCTCCCGGCGTAGGTCAGGTTCATATCTGAGGTTGTGCCAAGGATCAGAGTGCGCAATAACAATTGCAGCAAAAACAACAGCTCCAACACCAACAGTGGCATGCACGCCAATCTCAGCTCCCTGCCGCCGTAACGCCAGAGTACGGAAATGGTCAGGCTGTTGATGAGCATCAGCAGTGGGAAAAACAGCAACAGACGGTTAGCGACGGATGCCTGCACCCAAGGTAAGAGGTGCACTGCCGCAATGACGAGGGCCAACCCCACACCAAATTGCCAGTGGGTTTTCAGGCCGAAGTAACGCCTCACCCCCACCAGAAGGGCACAGTGTCCGGCAAAATAGAAGGCGTTGGTAAGTACCGGTGCCACCCAAAATGGCTGCTCAGAGTGAAACACCAACACCGTCAAGCCATTGGTTGCGAAAAAACACAATCCGGCAAAGGACCAGTCAAGCAGGCTGTACTCTCTTGGGCTGGCGATAAAGAGCCCCAGCAGGCTAATGGTCATCATGGCACTGGCAAAGGCCGTTGCTATGTGAAGGGTGTAAGCGTCCATTCTCACTCTCTCTTTTGTGTACTGCGGCTATTGAGGTCGCAGTACCCTATCAGGCGTTATGGCCACATCTTACCCCAGCCGTACTGGCAAACTCCAATAAGCTTGGCGATACATGCCACTGCAGCAAGCCACATCCCAACACACATGGCAGTGAAGGCCACAGCGTGTTCAGGGTTTGAGCTTGATATACAGCTCGCCTTCACGGATCTCTATGTCTTCAACCCCGTCAGCAAAGGCATTCCAGAAACCACTGTCACCGAACTCGCTCACCAGATTCACCTGCTTCATATTACCTAGCCAGGCATTGGGAAGGGGGACGCCCATCAGACTCACCCCAACCAGGGCCACCACAGGACGGCGACGCTGATCCAAATGGATATCCAGCCCCGCATTCACCCTCAGGGTTTCACCGGCCATGATGGGAAAGTCTCTGGGAATGGGGATGAGCAGTTTGGCACTGGCGAGGTTGTCTGAAAAATCAATCGCCAGTCGCTCGGCGAACTCCGGGCTGCGGCCAATCATGGCATTGACCTCTTTTTCGCTGAAAGTCACCTGCCGATCACCATCATGCTCGCGGTAGGGTTCGGGAGTCAGGTCCGAGTCTCCCCGTTGGGCATTGCCTTGCCTGTCTCTATTTGATGGCCGTTGACTATCCCAACCCAGGGTGTCCAGCTTGGCCTCGAGTTTCTTTTCCTCTTTGGCGCTCAGAGTCACAGGGGTGAATGGGCTTGGGAAAATATAGCTACGGATAATCACAAAACTGGTCACGACCGTCAGTAACATCACGGCCAAAATAATGAGCAGTACCTGTGCGCCACTGAAGCCACGTTTATCTGCGCTGGTTCTTGTATTCATCCACTTGTCCCCTATCGTCTTTGCCCGGGATGTTACCGCCCTGACGCTCGAAAGGACAGCACCACGAATGGCGAGACGAGTCAATCACGCTGCCGTTTCGCCTTCCATTAAATTCTTCTAATATTATTATTTTCGGTTTATGCTGAATATCTTTAATGATGCGGGGAAGAATTCATGACATCCAAACTAATCGGGGCTCTTGGCCTTTGGCTGATAGCCACCCATGGTGCCCAGGCGACAACGGCACCCGCCATGCCACCACAGGCAGCACTTTGCGGCAGTTGCCACGGCTCCCAGGGCCTGGGAGTAGAACCGCTGGGACCGCGTCTGGCGGGATTGTCTAGCGAGTATATTCAAAAGCAAATCAAAGATTTTCAATCTTCAAAGCGGCAAAACCCCACCATGAGGCCCATGGCCATGACGCTGCAGGGCGATGCCTTGATAGCCCAGGTCGCGGACTATTTTGCGGCGCAAGCCGTACCCAGCGTCAGCATTCAGCGCCGCGGTGAGGAAGTGACATTCCAGGATAGCGCAGAGCGACTTGCCTACCAGGGAGATTGGTCCCGTGAGCTACCGGCCTGTGTCACCTGCCATGGCCCATCGGGCATCGGCGCTGGCACCTTCCCCCGTCTTGCCGGACAACAAGCCAGCTACCTCAAGAGTCAGCTACTGGCATGGCAGTCAGGAACGCGTCAGGGTGACAGTGACGGCATGATGGCCAATGTTGCCAATAAGCTCTCGGCGGCGGAAATTGACGCCATAGCCCACTATTTTGCCAACCTGAAGTAAGGATGCCCGCCATGAAACCTGCACTGATGTTGATGCTGGGCGCCGCTGCGGTGACAGCCGCCCATGCACAGTCCCCTGACACCAGCCTGCCCGATCGCCAGGCACAGCTACCCTCATCTCCAAAACTCGAGGGCCAGGAATATCTCATCCCAAGACCACTGGACAGCATTCCTCAGGGTACCTTTGGCGATAAAGTACGCCTCGGTTATCAGTTATTTGTGAATACCCAGCAGCTGCGGGGTAAGTATGTTGGCAACGAGCTCAACTGCGTAAATTGCCATATGGATGCGGGCCGCAAACCCAATGCCTCGCCAATCTGGGGGGCCTTTTTCGCCTATCCGGCGTACCGCAAGAAAAACGACAAGGTCAACAGCTTTGAAGAGCGCATACAGGGCTGCTTTACCTATTCCATGAATGGCAAAGCACCACCTTCCGGCAGTCCTGAACTGGTTGCCATGTCGGCCTATGCCTATTGGCTGGGAATGGGTGGCCTGATGGATCAATACGGTGTGGCCGGTGAGGTGCCTGAACTGGCCGATGCCGAGCTGTTAAAGGGCGGTAAACGCGAAGATTTTCCAGCGCCAGATGCCATCAAGACGGTATTGACGGTGGACGCCCGCGCCAACCTGCCCGGTCGTGGTTACCCTGCCATTCCAAAACCTGAAATGCCATACGATCCCAGCCGTGGAGCCTTGGTGTATCAGGCACACTGCCAATCCTGCCACGGCGCCGACGGTCAGGGGCAGGCCATGGCTGGCGTCTATGCCTTGCCGCCCCTGTGGGGACCGCAAAGTTTTAACTGGGGAGCGGGCATGCACAGGGTCAACACGGCGGCTTTTTTCATCTCTGAAAATATGCCGCTTGGAAAGAGTGTGCAGCTGACACCTCAGCAGGCCTGGGATGTGGCGGCCTTTATCAACGCCAAGGAGCGTCCCCAGGATCCTCGTTTCGAGGGCAATCTGGACGCAACCAAGTCTCGCTACCACAAGCACGATGGTTACTACGGCACGAGTCAGGATGGAGTCTTGCTTGGCAAAGAGGCCTTCCCGGTGTTTCCTGCGGCAAAATAGCAGTAAGGGAATATGAGACTGCCCCTGCCGACAAGGCCAGGCAGGGGCTTAAGTCCTCAAGTGGAACAAGGCCCTTGATGTTGGCTCTAGAGAACTACACTTTAGGAGTAGCCATTCTGGGCCCCCTAATCGATGACACTATTGTCCAGGCCACACTCCATAATGTAAGCGCCAATCCGGGTTGAATTCATGCTCAGAAGCCGAATGAAACAATACCTCACCTTCTTCAGCCTGTTGCTGCTCGCCAGCTCCCTGTCGGCAAACGGACAGCCCGGTCAGTCGGTAAGGGTGTGCAGTCTCAATCTGGCACCCCAGACCATGCTGAATGAGCAGGGGCAGCCCGACGGTTATGCAGTGAAGATTCTGGAAGCCATAGCGGCGCGGCTTAATTGGCGGCTCAGCATTCAATACTACCCCTGGGTCAGGGTGGTACACCTGGCGCAGCAGGGCGACTGCGACATAGTGCTGACGGTGCTGATGCGCGAAGATTATGCCCAATACATGGCGTTTCCAGCCGAGCCCATACTGATGCAAAGGAACGTGATAGCCGTGAGGAAGGGCAGCCACATGCAGTACGACGGCAACATGGCCAATTTTGTCCGTAAACACAGCATTGCCATGTATCGGGACAAAGCCATTAACGATGAGTTTCAACAGTATCGGGATGCGCCCTGGGCCAATATTCAGCTGACCAAGGATGCTGAAACCAACTTCAAAATGCTGTTGCTGAACAGAGTGGAGGCCGTGTTCGAGAATGACCTGACAGCCATTATGGTACTCAAGAAATTAAACCAGCTCGAACAGGTGACCCTGTTACACCCGCCGCTGAATGAGACACCCGCCTATATTACGTTCCCCAAAGCGGGCAAATTGGCGCACAGTACAGCCCTATTTGATAAAGCCATGGCCGATTTCAAACAAACCCAAACATACCAGGCCTTGCAGATGGAGTATTTGGGGACATCCGAACCGGACTCATCTGTCAAACAGCCTTAATAAAGCGGGCAATGTGCTCATAGGTCCGCAAACACTCTTCGGCCACCAGATCGTGAAGCAGCATGTAGGCGTGGATCATATCCTCCAGCCCGTGATGCTCTACCTTTACACCCGCGCACTGTAACGCCTCGGCATAGGCCCGGCCTTCATCCCGCAGCGGATCGCAGCCAGCGGTAAAAATCAGCGTTTCAGGCAGTCCTGATCCTATACGGCCGTGCAGTGGCGACGCCGCTCTGACCTTTTCAGTATCCAGGGCTGCATCCTGAAAATATTGCTCGAAATACCATTTCACTCTTGGCGTCTCCAATAAGAAGCCTGCACCGTTGCTCTCGTAAGAGGCGCTCGCCATGGTGTAATCCACGCTGGGATAAATCAGAATTTGCTTGCGAATATCGAGGGTCGGATCCGCCAGACTGCGCTCACTGAGGCTGGTGCAAATGGCGCCACCTGCACTGTCACCCATGATGCAGGGACCGGCGATAAAGGCAACATCCTCCAACACTTCGGCGTAGTGGCGCAGGGCATGCTCGCAATCCTCCAACCCCGCAGGATAGGGATATTCAGGCGCCAAACGGTACTCAACACTTATCACCACACATTGGGCTGTGCTTGCCAACTGGCGGCAGATGGGGTCGTATAGCGCCACGCTGCCGCACATATGGCCACCACCGTGAAAGTGCACCACCACAGGCAAGGCACTGTGCGGCGCTGGACTGTATACCCGCGCAGCTATAATTCGGCCATCCAGTTGCCAGGCTTTGTCGGCGATGTAGTTCACCTCGGGTTTACAGGTCATAAAGGCGGCGAGCTTATTCAGATTTTCCCTCAGCAGCGCCGGAGTGAACTGAATGTTTTGCTCCCTCACCAGAGCAATGTTGTGATTGGCCTGGGTCAGAAACTCCGCCAGCTTTGCTGACGCCTTGCCACGTGGAGAGTCTTGCATGCTTACTCCTTGGGTTTTCCGGTTTCAGGGAGAAAATAGCTGCCAACAAAGACGGTGGCGCTCAGCAGAGTAATAAGAACAAAAGAGGCGAAATAGCTGCCCTGATTCATGTCCACCAACTTGCCAAAAAGCCACAGCACTATGGTGGAAATGAGATAACTGATGGACCAGAAGAGGCTGAAAATCACAGTGATTTTTTGCCCTGTCATCTTTGGCAACTCGTGGGGAATGCTGACAAGGGCAGTCACCGGCAAAAAGATACAAAAACCCAGGACTATGGCGCACAGGGTTTGCAGCCAGGGTTCGGTGCCAAAGGATAAGCCCAGCACAGTGATAAAAATCACCAGCCCGCTCATCCGGATGATGGGCAGCCGAAGGGGCTGTTTGCGGCTGTAGAGAATACCAGCAACAGTGCCGAGAATGCCAAAGCCTATCACCCACTTGCTTTGGCTGATCCCCGCCTGGGGATAGAAGGTAAACAGGCAAATATAAAAAGACAGCAGTCCCGAATAGGTTAAGGCATAAGCCCAGTTAAAGCTGTCCTTCAAGCCGTCGAGATAACTGTAATGGCTTGCCTCTTGGGTTTGCGCTCCAGCAACTGGCTGCTCGCGGTCGAACTTCACCATCAGCCACAGCAGTGCCAGCACCAGACTCGCCAAAGAAAACACCAGCAAACTCTGCTGCCAACCGCCGGTAATGGCATTGATGGCAGGCATGCCCCAAAGCACGATTGCGGTGCCCACATTAAAGGCCACCGCGTTCAACCCGTTAATAACCGGGCGCTCTTCGGGGGCAAACCAGTGCATCACTATGGGATTGAAATACACAATCATAAAGGCGCCGCCAAGCCCCATAAGAAAACGACTGACCAGGAGCACATCGTAGTTGGGGGCGTAAGGCGTCACTATGCCGGTGACTATCAACAGTGCCGCCACCAAAAAGGCGTATTTCACCCCGAACTTCAAAGTCAGGTAAGCCGCGGCAAAGGTGCCGACAATCTTTGCCAGGGTCACGGCGCCGCTCAGTAAACTCGCCGAGGCGAAGCTCTCGATATGCATCGAGGCCATTATCTGGTCCATGCTCGCGGTGCCGCCAACCCATGCCATGGCAAATAATACGTAGCTGGTAAAAACCAGACCTTCCACCAGATATTTATGGGTTATTTTCATAGGCGTAATGGCTCAAAACCTGAGATGAATATTGGGGGCTAGGTTATCTGATGGAGGGGGATAAAGAAGTACTACCTTAGTGCACCGCAATAAGATCAAGCCTTTAACAATCGGCCTGCCTGGTGTAGCTTGGCTGGGTATTGGAACATCATTCTGGGGTTTATTTTGCTGGCTTGGCTGTCTGTTGATACCTGGTGGATCAGCGTTATTTCAATCGCCTATTTGGCCGTGCTCTTTATTGTTGCTCAGTGGGGGCAAAACCAGCCCTTCGGCCAGTGGCGAAAAAGACCCTGGGTGTACAGCCTGTCATTGGGAGTCTGCTGTACCTCCTGGGCCTTTTACGGCACGGTCGGCCAGGCTGCCACCACAGGTGCATGGTTGGCGCCTATTTATATCGGCTCCATTGTCTGCCTGGTGCTGGCCTGGCCTATGTTGATGCGCACCCTGCACATAGTGAAAAGCCAGAACCTCACCTCCATCGCCGACTTCATTGCCTGCCGCTTCGACCGCTCACCCAAAATTGCTGCCAGTGTGGCCATGGTGTCGCTGCTGGGCACCATTCCTTACATCGCCCTGCAACTTCGGGCCATCAGCACCAGTTTTGATCTGCTGACCGGTACTTTCCAGTCTGGGATAAGCACGGCGTTTATCGTTACCATTGTGCTGATTATCTTCAGTATTTTATTTGGTACCCGCCAGTTATCGGCAAGCAAACAAAATCAGGGGCTGGTGCTGGCCATCGCTTTCAGCTCCGTGGTGAAACTGCTGGCGCTGACGACTGTGGGCATCTTTGCCACCTTTTATATTTTCGACGGCTTCAGCGATCTCCTTACCCGGGGGCAAGCGCTCCCCACCAGTAAAGATGCCAACTCCCTCTATTTTGTGCTGTCGCAAATCCTGCTGGGGGCCATCACCATCTATGCCCTACCCCAGGAATTCCACATGATGATGATTGAGAATCATCATGCCAAAGAGCTCAAATCAGCCCGTTGGATGGTGCCTCTGTATCTGCTGCTGATGAATGCCTTTATTCTGCCCATTGCCCTGGCTGGCCAGTTGAGTTTTCCCGGCGGCAGTGTGGATGCCGATACCTATGTACTCACCCTGCCGCTGTTTTACCAGCAGGCCTGGCTGGGGGTACTGGTGTATCTCGGCGGCCTCGCTGCGGCAACCGCCATGGTGATTGTGGCCGCCATTGTACTGAGCACCATGATTTCCACCGAGATCCTGACTCCCCTGCTGCTTCGCCTGCCCAGATTCAGCTCCCAGCAAACGCCACAGCTCGCTGGTATTCTGCTGAACCTGCGCCGAATCGCCATTGCCGCCATCCTGTTATCGGCCTTTGCCTTCGAGCGCTACATAGACCAACAAAATCACCTCGCCAGCATAGGCCTCCTGTCTTTTGTGCTGCTGTCGCAATTTGCCCCCGCCGCCATTGGCGCGCTGTACTGGCGCAGGGCCAATACCCAGGGTGCCTTTTGGGGCATGTTACTGGGCAGCCTGGTATGGCTCTATACCCTGCTGCTACCCGCCACTTTCCCCGATGCCAACTGGGTTATCCATGGCCCCTGGCACATCGGTTGGCTGGCCCCCCATGCCCTCTTTGGTCTTAATGGCCTGGATAACATCAGCCATGGCCTCTTCTACAGCCTGCTGGTGAATATTGGCAGCTTCGTGCTTATCTCCCATTTCAGGGAGCAGAGTGTGGGCGAACTTTTGCAGGCCGATGTGTTTGTAAACCGCAAGCAGTTGCAGCTGGAGCGCCACCTGTCCGTCAGCGATCTGGCCAGCCTGCTGCATCGCTTTATCAATAAAGAAGAAGCGGATGCTCTGATGGCCAAAGCCAGGCAATTGGGCTCTGAGCTATCGTCCCGCCGCGAAGAACTGGTGGATTACACCCGGCTGAAACTCTCCGGTGTACTGGGGTCAGCCTCAACCCGCATGGTGATGAACGCCGCGTCCCGCGCCCAGCAAGTACCGCTGGAGGATGTAGTCAGCATTGTCGATGAAGCCAACCAGATATTTGAATTCAACCGTGAACTGCTGCAATCGGGGGTGGAAAACATCGAGCAGGGTATCAGCGTGGTCGATGCCGATATGCGCCTGGTGGCCTGGAACAAGCGTTATATTGAGCTCCTTGATTACCCCAAAGATTATGTAAAAGCGGGCATTCCAATCGAGAAGCTGCTGCGCTACAACATAGAACGCGGCATCATAGTCGGTGACGAAGCCCACGAACTGGTGGAAAAACGCCTCGCCCATATGCGCAGCGGCAGCCCCCATCATTTTCAGCGCACCATGCACGATGGCAGGGTATTGGAAATCCGCGGCCAGGCCATGCCGGGTGGCGGCTTTGTCAGTACTTTCAGCGACATCACCGCCCATATTCAGGCCGAAAAAGCACTGCAGCAGGCCAACGAGACGCTGGAGAAACGGGTCGAAAGCCGTACCCGGGAGCTCGCCAAGGCCAAGGCCGAAGCCGAAGCCGCCAACAGCAGCAAAACCCGCTTTTTGGCGGCCGCCAGCCACGACCTGATGCAACCTTTTAATGCACTCACCCTGTTCACCGAGATGCTGAAACAAAGAGTAACCTCCACCGAACTTCAGGATTTGGCGACCCATATTGAAGACTCCCTCAATGTGGTGGAAAGTCTGCTGTCGGATTTGGTGGAAATCTCCCGCCTCGACAGCAGCAGCTTGAAAACCGAACAGAGCCAATTTGCCATCGACGACTTACTCTCGACGCTGGTTAACGAATTCAGAGTGTTATCCAAACAGCAGGGGATTGAGTTTGGCTATCAGTTTTCATCCTGCTTCGTACAGAGCGACCAACGCCTGCTGCGGCGCATCATTCAAAATTTCCTCTCCAACGCCTTTCACTACTCCCCTGCCGGCGCCCTGAATCAAATTCAGTCGGCAACACGTGTAAAGCTGGAAGGCGGAGAATCACTTACCAGTGATGTTGAATTTATGCCCAGGGTAGTGCTGGGAGTGCGCAGACGTCAGGACAGCCTGCTCATTCAGGTATGGGATAATGGCCCGGGGATCCCGGCGGAAAAACAGCAGGCAATTTTTGGTGAATTTGAACGCCTTGAGCAAACCCGGGAAATACCCGGACTCGGCCTTGGTCTTGCGATTTGTGACCGCATAGCCAAGCTGCTTGGGATCCGGATTTACCTGCATTCTGAGCTTGGCAAGGGGACCTGTTTCAGCGTGGAAGTACCGCGGATAAGGCAGCAAAAGCCTGCCGGCAATGTGGTCAAACTGCGGCGCGACGACGAAGCCATAGGCGACAGCTTCGATATTCAGGTGTTGGTTATCGACAACGATGAACTGATGTTAAAAGCCATCTCTTCACTGCTGCTGGGGTGGGGTTGTAAGGTACTGACAGCCAGAGATAAAGCGAGTGCATTGGCACAGCTTGAAGTATCTAAGCCGCCCAGACTCATTCTTGCGGATTATCACCTCGATGATGACCAAAACGGGGTTTCGCTGGTGCAAAGCCTGCTTGAACATCCAAGGCTTTTGCAGGCGCGCCCCACCTGCATCATCTGCTCGGCTGACCCTTCAGAGGCCGTTCGGCAGCACACCAGCAGCGCCAACTTCGGCTTTGTGCGTAAACCGGTTAAAGCCACCGCACTTAAGCGCTTGATTAAGCAGCTGTCGTGAGCCATTGCATCGGCTTGATGCAGGATTGATTAACGCGTCTCAGCACGGGGCGTACCGCCAAGCACAATCAAAAACAGCGGCCTTATGCCGCTGTTTTGATTGCGCATTTTTATCGACTCACGCGGTTTACTCAGGCCGTCGCCGTCTGCTTGTCGCTGCTGGTGATCATCAATTGCTGAAACACCAGCCCTGCCTGGGTGCGATTGTAAACTTCCAGTTTCAACAGGATGGCCGACACATGCTTTTTGACCGTGGTTTCCTTGATATTGAGATCGTAAGCAATTTGCTTATTAAGCTGGCCATTGGCAATGCTGGCAAGCACTGTGTATTGCTGTGGCGTCAGCTGGGCAAGTTGTTTGGCCAGTCGCTGATGCTCTGCCGCCGTCTGTTGGTCGACATTGATATCTGTGTTATCAGGCAACCACACCTCACCGTCCAGCACTGTGCCTATGGCATCGGCTATTTGATTGAGGTTGGCCGACTTGGGAATAAAGGCGCTGGCGCCCAGGTTAATAGCCTTGCGAATGATGTCGGGCTGATCGTCCGATGACACCATAATCACTACGATATCGGGGAAATGGTTCTGCAACAGAGTTAATCCGGTAAACCCTTCATTGCCAGGCATATGCAGGTCAAGAAATACCAGTTCAATATCGGGATGACTTTCAATGACCCGGATGAGCTCCTGAAAGTTTTCGGCCTCCAATACCTCTGCCGTATTCACATTTTTGAGCACTGCCTGAGTTAATGCTGCGCGAAATAGTGGGTGGTCATCTGCGATTGCCACTTTTATTTGAGACATAATCCACTCCCTTTATTTTTAACCCAGTTTAATACCACCAAAAATTAATTCCAGACAAACCTGTTCTGCCTCAACAAATAACCGACCCATAAGAGTCGGTTATTTATTGGATAGTCACGCACTAAATTCTAGAAACTGTATCCTAAGGTGAGTGAAATGGTTTCCGGATCGCCGTAATAGCCAATTAATGTATTGTCACCACCCAACCCCGGAATATAGCCACCGTTACCATCCGGCGTTACGAAGGCATAGTTACCCACCATGTATTCTTCATCGGTGATGTTTTTCCAGTGTAATCCGGCAGTCCAGTGACCATCGTTGCTGTACCAATTCAGACCCAGATTCAGCAGGCCATAACCGTCCTGACTCAGGAGGTTATCCACCACCGCCAGGTCATAGTCGCTGCGGTAGTAGTAGTTTCCGTTGGCCACAAAGCTGCCAAAATCCGTGTCAATGTTGTAGCTGAAGCCCACATTGGCCGTGGTATCCGGGGTGTTGGTGATGGTGTAGGTGTCACTGATATCGATTTGATTTCCATCAGCATCATAAGAAATTACTTCATCGAAGCTGGCATCGATAAGACCCAGGCTGGCGAACAGGTGCAGTGATTCGGTGGCCGCATATTCCAGTTCAAGCTCCAGACCCGATGCAGTGGAGGTACCAATGTTGCCCAGACGCTGATTGAGGTCAGCCGCATCTTCACCGGGTAATACGGTCACGAACTGACGATCTTTATGGTTCAGGTAAAACGCCGTGGCGTTGATGCGCAGATTATTGTTCCACTCGCTTTTCACGCCCACTTCAAATGAATCAACCACTTCTGGATCAACTGCCGGCTCTGGGCCGGTTGCCCTTGGATTAAAGGTACCCGACTTGAAGCCCTGAGAATAACTGGCGTAGAACATCATATCGTCGTTCAGCTGGTACTCGACCCCAACCCTGGGAGTAAATCTCGACCAGGTTTCTTCATCGTCGAGTACCTTGGGGATACTGGCTTGAATCTGTGCCTCGTCACGCACATAGCCCGGGTACCAACCCGTCTCTGGATAAATGCTGTCGAAAATAATCCCGTTGTAAACGGTGGCATCCTTGGTCTCGCGGGTGTAACGGGCACCCAGGGTGAGTGACAACTTGTCGGTGATATCGTATGAGCCCTGAGCATAGGCGGCATAGCTTTCGCTGTTGTTGCAGCCACTGACTTCTCGGGTCAGGCCACCATATACCTTGAAAGCCTCTTCGAGAATGGCATCAAACACGCCGCAGGAGTCGCCTTTAAAGTAATACAGGCCTGACACCAGCTTAAGATTTTCACCATTAAAGTTTGCCTGAAACTCCTGACTGAACTGCTCGTCGTCATAAATGGCGGGCACGTCGAAGATACGCAGGCTGGTGTTGTCAAAGTCGATGTTGGTGGGCGAGTAGCTCTCACGGGATGAGGTCACTGACTTGAGGGTCCAGTCGTCATTCAGACCATACTCCAGCGTCAGTCCCCAACCTTCGGTTTCCACCTTGTTCCAGGTGGGCATGCTGGTATAGGAGTCGTACTTGCTGTCGGGCACAGGCGCATCGGTGAGCAAGCTGGGCAGAACACGATAGCCCCCTTTGGCGTTGGAATCGTCCTCAGTTTTGTCATAGGTCAGACGCATAAAGAGTGCATCTGTAGGGGTATATTCCAGGCTGATGCGGCCAGCCATCAGATCTTTATTATAGTTTTCAGCATCTTGATTGTTCAGTGCCGAGGTAACAAAGTCACCGTAGCCATCGCGGCTTAAACTGGCCACCGCAAAACCAAAATAGAGTTTATCGTCAACCAAGGGGTACTGACCGGCGACCTTGAAATCACGCTGTGCGTAGCTGCCGACGGTGGCGTTAAGGCTCAGCTCGGCATCACCGCTCATCTTCCTGGTCACGTACTTCACCGCGCCGCCAATGGTGTTTTTACCATAGAGGGTGCCCTGCGGGCCGCGCAGCACTTCAATACGCTGTACATCAAGGATATCCAACACTGCCCCCTGAGGGCGGGCAACATACACATCATCAATATAGATACCAACACCGGGCTCATAGCCCCAGAGTGGGTCTTCCTGGCCCACACCACGAATAAAAGCAGTCAGCGTTGAATTGGTGCCCCGGCTTGCCTGCAAGGTGGTGTTGGGGGAAAACTGCTGAATTTCGGTCATCACACTGATACCGTTTTCGGCCAGATCGGCGGCGCTGACCGAGGTCACGGCAACGGGGACATTCTGCAGACTTTCCACGGTTTTGCGCGCGGAAACCTCAATGCGTTCCAAGGTGGCTTGCTTCTCCCCTGCGCTATTTTCATCTTCGGCAACGGCATATTGTGCTGCCAATGCAGATGAGATAGCTAAAGCAATGCAACTCATTTTAATCGTGTTCTGTTTCATACAGAGTTCCCGTTGTAGTATTTATTTTTAAAGGTTGGTACTTACTGCTATTTAAGTTCACATCGACTCTATAGCAGTTCCTTAAAAATTAAATCGGTACTATAGTAGTATGTGTTTACAACCAGTTGTTTTTAAATTAATTAAACTAAAAAACTATCATTCGGCTATCGATAAAATTTCAAAATCATATCGAATTAAAAACCACTTAAAAAGAGATTTATAAACCGGACAAACAACCCATCTGGAAATTATTTATTTCAATCCGTCTATAATCCCCAAGACCGAATAATTTCATCCATGCTGCTGATTGGGGCCTTCAATAAAAAGTCCCCCTCTTTTCCGCCATTAGTTATTGCCGGATTCACCGAAATACCATGGCCCATGTTATTAATCTCCACCAAATCCACTAAGGGCTGCCCCTTGGTATCGGTCCAGCGACTGATCCGATAATCGGTAAATTCTTCAACCTTGGGTGCTGCCTCTACACCGGATAACTGCAGCCACTGCGCCGCCAAACTCCGGGCATTCTGTGGGTGCACCACCGCATCTGTTGTGCCTGTCCAGATGCTGAGTGTCGGCCAGGAGGCTTGATCTGGATGTAACTTGCGCACAAAGCTCACAAGTTCCCCTGTGGATTCCGCCGGCCCTTTTTTCATACAGGAAATGGCTTTGGTCAGGTTATCGGCACAGGGATAAGGCAGACCTGCTATCACAGCACCGGCAGTGAAAAAGTCGGGATAATTAACAAGTGCCGCACTGGCCATTGCGCCGCCGGCAGATAGGCCCACCAGATACACACGTTTGGCGCCAGTAGTGGCCTGTGCCTGAGTAATCATGTTTTTAAGCGATAGCATTTCGCCGCTGTCAACCTGGGTATCCTGAGCTGAAAACCAGTTAAAACAGCGTTTTACGTTATTATCAAAACTCTGCTGAGGCACAAGCACGGCAAATTGCTTCTCTTGGGCAAGGCCAGTTAACCCGCTGTTATCGGCAAGCTCGATACCATCCTGCACGCAGCCGTGAAGCAGCACCACCAGAGCACTGCCGGGGTTGGTTGCAGGCGTGTAGATTGACGCCGTTAATGCTCCGGGATTGGCACCAAAGTCGTTAACCGGCTCGAAGGCCCGTGCTGAAGCATGGGCGGCAACAGTGAGTGACAGGCTACTTGCTAAAATGGTCGCAGCCTTGAGCGCCAACGAAGAGACTTTGAACATAAAACAGGCTCCAACGGAGAAATACAGACACTGCAAACTTGCGTAATTTGCACCCGGCTGGCAATGGCACTTTAGAACCAGACTGTCGCCCCTGAGACAGGCTCTTGGACGCAGACTCTGAAGCTGACAACCGATTTTCAGGCTTACGCGCTCTGAAAGCACATCTCAGGCACATGCTCAGGCACCACCAGTTCTCCGGCGGTCAGCTTGATAATCTCTTCCACACTCACACCGGGGGCCCGCTCAAGCAGATGGAATTTCCCGTCTTTGATTTCGATAAAGGCAAGATCGGTTAGCACCTTCTTGATACAGCCTTTACCGGTCAGCGGCAGGCTGCATTGGGTAAGCAGCTTGGATTCACCCTGTTTCGAGGCGTGGGTCATGGTCACTATGATGTTATCGGCGCCCGCCACCAAATCCATGGCACCGCCCATCCCCTTGATGAGTTTCCCCGGGATCATGTAGGAGGCGATATTGCCCTGGGTATCCACTTCGAAGGCGCCGAGCACGGTTAAGTCCACATGGCCGCCACGGATCATGGCGAATGACTCGGCGGAGTCAAACAGGGCCGCACCGGTCGCCATGGTCACGGTTTGCTTGCCCGCATTGATAAGGTCGGGGTCGACTTCATCCTCAGTGGGGAAAGGTCCCATGCCCAGCAAGCCGTTTTCCGACTGCAGCATGACTTCTATCCCCTCGGGAATGTAGTTAGCCACCAGGGTGGGAATGCCTATGCCGAGGTTGACGTAATAGCCGTCCTTGAGTTCCTGTGCGACACGCTGGGCGAGTTGTTCTCTGGAAAGTGCCATGGTGAACTCCTATTTACCGTGTGAAGAGGGACGGATGGTGAGCTGCTCGATGCGCTTCTCGAAACTGCCCTGGATCAGCCTGTCGACGTAAATGCCTGGGGTATGGATTTCATCGGGATCCAGCTCGCCGGGCGCGACAATTTGTTCCACTTCCACCACAGTTATCTTGCCAGCCATGGCTGCCAAAGGATTGAAATTACGCGCTGTTTTACGAAATACCAGGTTGCCATAGGTATCGGCTTTCCAGGCTTTGACCAGGGCAAAGTCGCCCTTGATGGACTCCTCGAGAATGTACTGCCGGCCATTGAATTCCTTCACTTCCTTGCCCACGGCCACCTCTGTGCCAAAGCCCGTTGCCGTGTAAAAAGCCGGTATACCGGCACCGGCTGCACGCATTTTTTCCGCCAGTGTGCCCTGGGGTGTCAGCTCAACTTCCAGTTCGCCCGACATCATTTGCGCTTCAAAGTTGGTATTTTCTCCCACGTAAGAGGCCACCATCTTCTTGATTTGTTTATCCAGAAGCAAAATGCCAAGGCCGTATTCGGTTGTGCCGCAGTTGTTTGACACCACGGTGAGGTTTCGCGTGCCCTTGCGTTTGATTTCTTTGATGAGATTTTCAGGGATACCGCAAAGGCCAAAGCCTCCGGCTATCACTGTCATCCCGTCTTCGAGTCCGGCCAACGCCTGTGCGTAACTGGTAACGACCTTATTCAATCCCGCCACAATCTGCTCTCTTACCCTCGGTGATGTGTGGCGCTTACTATCACCCAATTTTCAGGGTCGGCCTATGGTACTAAGGTCCCAAATAAATGCCGGGCCTGTTGCTCTATTCTGGGGGCATCAATCGCAAGTCTGCCGGCCCGGGCGCCCGCGCCCTGCGCGCGAAAAACTCCGGCCTGGCGGCCTTGCATTACATGCACAGAGTAACGGGAGACACCAGTAATGTCGGGTGGACAAAGGAGTTTAGAAGGCAAGGTTGGGCTTATCACAGGCTCCACCAGTGGGATTGGCCTGGCCACGGCTCAGGTACTGGCCGAGCAGGGTTGCAACCTGATATTGCATGGGCTGTTGCCTGAGGATGAAGGGCAATCTATGGCGGCCGACTTTGCGGCGCAGTACCGCATTCGCACCTTTTTCAGCAATGCAGACTTACGCCAGCCAGAGAGCATCCATCGCTTTATGGCAGAAGGCACAAAAGCACTCGGCAGCATCGACATTCTTATCAACAATGCCGGGATTCAGCACACCGACTCAGTGGCCAGTTTCCCGATTGAAAAATGGAACGATATCATTGCGATAAATCTGTCTTCAGCCTTTCACACCATGCAACAGGCCGTACCCGCCATGGCGCAAAAGCGCTGGGGCCGGATCATCAATATCGCCTCGGTGCACGGCTTGGTGGCATCGGTGAACAAGGCCGCCTATTGCGCCGCCAAGCACGGTATTGTGGGCCTGACCAAGGTGGTTGCCATCGAGTGCGCCGAGCAGGGCATTACCGTCAATGCCATCTGCCCCGGCTGGGTTGATACCCCTCTCATCAATAAGCAGATAGAAGCCGTCGCCAACACTAAGGGGCTGGACTATCACGAAGCCAGATACCAATTGGTGACAGCCAAACAGCCGCTGCCGGAAATGCTCGACCCCAGGCAAATAGGTGAATTTGCGCTGTTCCTCTGTGGTGATGCTGCCCGCGGCATCACAGGGGCTTCACTCGCCATGGACGGGGGCTGGACGGCCCAGTAACCGCGGTCAGGTCAGCAAGAGGCCGGGGCATTGGCACTGGAGTGCCCAAAAACAAAAAGCTCCCTGACGGGAGCTTTTTGATTCTGACCTTTCGATTCAGACCAAGAACTATATCTCCAGTAACCGTCAGAACGGGATATCGTCGTCCCAGCCGTCATCCAGATCAGGAGTGTAGTTCTGCTGTTGTGGCTGAGGCGCTGGACGCTGCTGTGGTGCCTGTTGTGGCTGGTAAGCGGGAGCAGACTGCTGAGGCTTGCTCTGATAACCGCCCTGCTGCTGTGGCGCCTGCTGGCCATAACCACCCTGAGCCTGCTGTGGCTGCTGGAAACCACCTTGCTGTGGCTGCTGAGCAGGTGCGCTGTAGCTTGGCTGTGCGGCCTGCGGCGCTGGAGCGTATTGGTTTTGAGCAGGTGCGCTGTAACCACCCTGAGACTGGCCACCCTGTGACTGACCGCCCATTGGCGCGCCCTGGCCCTGGCCCTGGTTGCGGCCGCCGAGCATCTGCATGCTGCCGCTCTGGTCCACCACGATTTCAGTGGTGTATCTGTCCTGACCACTCTGATCTTTCCACTTACGGGTTTGCAGCTTGCCTTCCAGGTAAACCTGAGAGCCCTTGCGCAGGTACTCACCGGCGATTTCAGCCAGCTTGCCAAACATCACCACACGGTGCCATTCGGTACGCTCCTGCTGCTGACCTTGGTTGTCCTTCCAGGACTCGCTGGTGGCGACCGTGATATTGGCTACCGCATTGCCGTTGGGCATGTAGCGCACCTCAGGGTCTTGCCCCAGGTTACCTACCAGAATCACTTTATTCACACCACGACTGGCCATTCAATCTCTCCCGAAATTTTGCGTATAAAACAGAGTTAATTTGCAGAGCCTAACACAGCTCTGGCTTCTCTTAAATCGAATTGCTCATCCACTTTGAGGTAAGCAACTTTTTCTTCAAGCACCACAATGGCTTCGGCTACACCGGCCAATTGCGACAGCCTGCTGGCCATTTCACGGGCCTGTTCCCTGCCTTCTACCTGCGCTTCCAGGGTGTAGCTCTTGAGCAGCACAGGGTTCTTCATCCCCAGAGAAAGCACCAGCCAAAGCGCCATCAAACCGAGCGCCGCGACGAACACACCCGCCGCCCCCAGCAATTGGAAGGCGCCGCCGCCCAAAAGACCACCGCAGAAGGCACCGAGGAACTGACTGGTGGAATACACGCCCATGGCCGAGCCCTTTTCACCCACGGGGCAAAACTTGGCAATCAGGCTGGGCAGCGAGGCTTCAAGGTAGTTAAAACCGGTAAAAAACAGCAACACCGCAAAGGCCAGCAGCCACAGATTATCGGCAAACAGCGCCATCACAGCGAGGGCCAGCATCATGATCACCAGTGCCACCTGGAACATGCCCTTGGTGTTCTTACGCTTCACGCCGATGATGATAAGCGGCACCATCAAGAAAAAGGCACCGATAAAAGCGGGGAAGTACAGCATCCAGTGCTTTTCTTTGGCAAGACCTGCATCCACCAAATCCAGCGGCAATGCCACAAATACGGCCGTCAGCACCAGGTGCAAAATAAAGATACCGGCATCGAGGCGGAACAGCTGCGGGTCTTTGAGCATCCGCATCAGTTTGGCAGGCGCCGCCAGCGTATCGCCCTTGGGCGCCTGATGCACTGGGTTTGGTACCAGCAGTTGCACTATCAAGATGCCCAAGAGCGCCAAACCCGCAGTGAGGGCAAAGAGCCCCGAAAGCCCCATATGCTGCGCCACCACCGGGCCCACCAGCAATGACAGCGCAAATGAGAAACCAATACACATGCCGATAATGGCCATGACCTTGGTGCGCTGCTCGTCACGGGTCAGATCGGCGGCCAGCGCCAGCACTGCGGCGGCAATGGCCCCCATGCCCTGCAATGCCCGGCCGAAGACTACCCCATAGATGCTGTCGGCCATGGCGGCGACCACACTGCCCACGGCAAACACCAACAAGCCGATAAGAATAATTGGCTTGCGGCCAAATTTGTCCGACAGAATACCCATGGGGATTTGCAGCAGCGCCTGGGTTAAACCATAGGCACCAATGGCTATACCCACCCACAGAGGCGAGAAACCTTCGAGATGTTGGCCGTAAAGGGCAAACACCGGCATGATCATAAACAGACCCATCATCCGCAGGCCGAATACGCTGGCCAGTGAAAAGGCGACTTTTTTCTCGGTGGCCGAAAGACCGCTGTTAGCCATGACTGAAAACCTTGATTCAAGAATGCACCGGGGGCGCGAATGGTAGCACAGCGGCCACACTCCCCCAAGTTGGCGCTCCGGCGATTGAGATGCCGGAAGTAAAAATTGTCACGATTGTAAATTTGATCCACGCCGCTGGCAAAGGGGTATTGCAGCTCACGCCCAAATCCTCTGACAGCAGTCTTTGGTGCGGCTGTAGTTTCAGGCGTAAATTATGCGATACTGATGGTCTTTTTTCCGGCGTTTAGAAGTGGCAGATGGACAAGATTGAAATCCGCGGGGCCCGCACCCACAACCTCAAGAATATCAACCTGACAATTCCCAGAGACAAGCTGATTGTGATCACAGGTCTCTCGGGGTCAGGCAAGTCGTCGCTGGCGTTTGATACCCTCTACGCCGAAGGTCAGCGCCGCTATGTGGAGTCCCTCTCTGCCTACGCCCGCCAGTTTTTGAGCCTGATGGAAAAGCCCGATGTGGACCATATCGAGGGTCTGAGCCCGGCCATTTCCATCGAGCAGAAATCCACCTCCCATAACCCTCGCTCCACCGTGGGTACCATTACCGAGGTGTACGATTATTTACGTCTGCTGTTTGCCCGCGTTGGCGAACCACGCTGCCCGACCCACGGCCAGCCACTGGCGGCCCAGACCGTGAGCCAGATGGTCGACAAGGTGCTGGAACGCCCCGAGGGCGAAAAACTGATGCTGCTGGCGCCTGTGGTCAAGGCCCGCAAGGGTGAACACGTTAAGCTGCTCGACAGCCTGTCGGCCCAGGGCTATATCCGCGCCCGTATCGATGGTGAGGTATGCGATCTATCCGATCCGCCAACCCTGGATCTGCACGTGAAGCACACAATCGAAGTGGTGGTGGACCGCTTCAAGGTCAAAGACGACATGCAGCAGCGTCTGGCAGAATCCTTTGAGACCACCCTTGAGCTGTCCGGCGGCATCGCCGTGGTGGCCAGCATGGAAGAAGGCGCTGCCGAAGAGATGATTTTCTCGGCCAACTTTGCCTGCCCCCATTGCGGTTATTCCATGGCCGAACTGGAGCCACGGATTTTTTCCTTCAACAATCCCGCCGGCGCCTGCCAGACCTGTGATGGCCTGGGCGTACAGCAATTTTTTGACCCTGAGCGGGTCATAGTCTCCGGTGAGCTGTCGCTGGCGGGCGGCGCCGTTCGCGGCTGGGACAGACGTAACTTCTATTATTTCCAGATGCTCAAGTCCCTCGCCGAACATTATGAGTTCGATGTGGAGGCCCCCTTCAGTGAGCTGACCGCCAAGGTGCAAAAGATAGTGCTTTACGGCTCTGGCAAAGAAGAGGTGGCCTTCCGCTATGTGAACGATCGCGGCGATGTGGTGGTGCGCAAACACCCCTTCGAAGGTATTCTCAACAACATGGACAGACGCTACCGCGAGACCGAATCCAATACGGTGCGCGAAGAGCTGGCCAAGTACATCAGCAATCAGGCCTGCAGCAGCTGTGGCGGCTCGCGCCTGCGGGAAGAAGCCCGCCATGTGTTTATTGAAGATCTCAACCTGCCGACCCTGACCCACTGGTCCATCGGCGAGGCCATGGATTACTTCAACAAGCTGGAATTTGAAGGGCAAAAGGCCCAGATCGCCGAGAAAATCCTCAAAGAAGTGCGCGATCGTCTGGGCTTCCTGGTTAACGTGGGACTCAACTACCTGAGTCTGGCACGTTCGGCCGAAACCCTCTCCGGCGGCGAAGCCCAGCGTATTCGTCTGGCAAGCCAGATTGGCGCCGGTCTGGTTGGCGTGATGTACGTGCTGGATGAGCCCTCCATCGGCCTGCATCAGCGGGACAACGAGCGGCTGCTGAACACCCTGACTCACCTTCGGGATCTCGGCAATACCGTGATTGTGGTGGAGCACGACGAAGACGCCATCCGCATGGCCGACCATATTATCGATATAGGCCCGGGCGCCGGTGTTCATGGCGGCGAAGTGATTTGCGACGGCGATTTGGCCGCCATCACCGCCTGCGAGCACTCAGTCACCGGCCAGTACATTTCCGGCAAGCGCAAAATCCAGGTGGACGGCGGTCGTACCCCCATCAACCCGGAACAGCTGATTGAGCTCAGGGGCGCCCGTGGTAATAACCTCAAGAATGTCGACCTCAGCATTCCGGTTGGCCTATTTACCTGCGTGACCGGGGTGTCAGGTTCGGGTAAATCCACCCTGATCAACGACACCTTTTTCAAGATTGCCCACAAGGCGCTCAATGGTGCCACAGTGGATGAGCCCGCACCTTACACCAGCATCACAGGGCTTGAGCAGTGCGACAAGGTGGTGGATATCGATCAGAGCCCCATCGGCCGCACCCCACGGTCCAACCCTGCTACTTACACGGGCATTTTCACCCCCATCCGGGAACTCTTTGCCGGTACCCAGGAGTCCCGCACCCGGGGTTATCAGGTGGGCCGTTTCTCCTTTAACGTCAAGGGCGGTCGCTGCGAGGCCTGTCAGGGTGATGGGCTTATCAAGGTAGAGATGCACTTTTTACCGGATGTGTATGTGCCCTGCGACTCCTGTAAGGGCAAACGTTACAACCGCGAAACCCTGGAAGTGAAATACAAGGGCAAGAACATCCACGAAGTGCTGCAGATGACCGTGGAAGACGCCCGGACGTTTTTCGATGCCGTGCCCGCCATCGCCCGCAAGCTGCAAACTCTGATGGATGTTGGCCTGTCATACATTCGTCTCGGCCAAAGCGCCACCACCCTGTCGGGCGGAGAGGCTCAGCGGGTAAAACTGGCCAAGGAGCTGTCGAAACGGGATACGGGCAAAACCCTGTATATTCTCGATGAGCCGACAACGGGTCTGCACTTTGCTGATATTCAGCTGCTGCTGGACGTACTGCACCGACTCAAGTCCCATGGCAACACCATAGTGGTGATTGAACACAATCTGGATGTCATCAAGACAGCCGACTGGATTGTGGATTTGGGCCCCGAAGGCGGCTCTGGCGGGGGCACCATTTTGGTGGCTGGCACACCAGAAGACGTAGCCGAGCATCCCACCTCTCACACAGCGCGCTTCTTAAAGCCGCTGCTGCAACGCTAGAGGCATTCACCATGGGACAGGGACGTCTTGGCTATCGGATTTGGGGAGCAGCCCTGTTGGCATGCTGGCTGACAGGTTGCGCGTCTGCTCCCCAGTGCAGGCGAGACCTGACGGCCGAATGGGTTTCTCTGCCTGAAGTAAAACAAGATGTCGTCCACCTGGCCTCGGCGCCCCTGGCAGGTCGCAAGACCGGCACCGAAGGGGCCTTGCTTGCCCGCCGGTATCTGGCAGTGCGTTTTGGCGAGTCGGGCCTGCAGCCGGTGGCGGCAGACTTTTCGCCCATGACGCAGGAAAGGGTGCAGCAAACGGCAGAAGACAGCCATCCCTTCTTTCATCCCTTCAGCATTGACAAGCTCTTCGGCCAACGTCAGGGAACCAACGTGATAGGTCTGCTGCCGGCAGCGAAGGCTAATTCGCGCTGGCGAGTCGTACTGGCCCACTACGATCATCTGGGCACAAGCGGCTCCAGATATTTTGCCGGTGCCGATGACAATGCCTCTGGCGTCGCCGCGCTGTTGGCGCTGGCAAAACAAGCGGCAAAGGATCCACTTCGCCCGGCGGATCTCAACCTGCTCTTTGTGGCAACCGATGCCGAAGAGCCGGGACTGTACGGCAGTCAGGCGCTGGCAACCCGACTTGGTGAGCTTGGCATAGTGCCAGAACTGGCACTGAATCTCGATATGGTCGGCCATCCCGGCAGTCCCTATGCCATCTACATGGAAGGCAGCCGCAAATTTGCCAATGCCGATGAGCTCAAAGCACTGGTGGAGCGTAACGGCCTCTGTGCCCGCCTCAGTCATTCCCGGCTGGAACGGGATGGCAGCGCCATGAAGGTGAACTATCTCAAAGCCTCTGATCATTACCCTTTCCATAAAAGCGGCGTGCCCTGGCTGTATTTTGGTGTGCCTCCCCACCCTCAGTACCACACGGTGGACGATACCCCGGATAAACTGGACTTCAACTTCCTGGCTGCGACCATAGAGGCGGTATACCCTTTACTCTGGACAACGCTGGAACCCAAGCTGCCTCAGGGGTAAAAGTTAATCTTTTGTTATTTTGCCCATTTGACGCAAAAAAAGGGCCAAAATCGTCAAAATGGATATTTTCTTGGCCAAAATCAGCAAAGGCTGCTATACTCTGGCGTTTTCGGATTCGGAACGGGAAATCGACACGGGGTTGGTTTTCTGGTCTGTCTAGTGAATCATCAAGCGCAATCACGCGCACCCTAAGGCGTTATCCATGTCATCCAATGAAAAGACTTTCCGCGAACTCGGTCTGACTGAGTCTGTTTTGCGTGCCCTCGACGAGCTGGGTTATGAAACCCCTACGCCCATCCAGGCCGCCAGTATCCAACCTCTGATGTCCGGCCAGGACATCCTGGGTCAGGCACAAACAGGTACGGGTAAAACCGGTGCCTTTGCACTGCCACTGCTTTGCAGCGTCGATGCCAACCTCAATGCACCACAAATTCTGGTGCTGGCCCCTACCCGCGAACTCGCGGTACAGGTCGCCGAAGCCTTCACCAGCTATGCCAAACACATGAAGGGTTTCCACGTACTGCCTATCTACGGTGGCCAGAGCATGTATCAGCAGCTCCAGGCCCTGCGCCGTGGTCCACAGGTAGTTGTGGGCACACCAGGCCGTGTTATGGACCACATGCGTCGTGGCACCCTGAAGCTCGACACCTTGAAGGCTCTGGTACTCGACGAAGCCGATGAAATGCTGAAAATGGGCTTCATCGACGATATCGAGTGGATCCTCGAGCACACTCCAGAGAGCCGCCAGCTGGCCCTGTTCTCGGCCACCATGCCTGAGCAGATCAAGCGCGTTGCCAACAAGCACCTGCGCAATCCAGTGAACATCAGCATCGCCGCCAGCCACACCACAGTGGAATCCATCGAGCAACGTTTTGTGCAGGTGTCCCAGCACAATAAACTCGAGGCACTGGTACGGGTACTGGAAGTGGAAAACACTGAAGGTATCATCATCTTCGTGCGTACCCGTAACTCCTGTATGGAACTGGCCGAAAAGCTGGAAGCCCGTGGCTATGCCGCATCGCCACTGCACGGCGATATGAACCAGCAGGCCCGTGAGCGCGCCGTTGATCAACTGAAATCCGGCAAGCTGGATATTCTGATCGCCACCGATGTGGCCGCCCGTGGTCTGGACGTTGAGCGTATCGGCCACGTAGTAAACTACGATATTCCTTACGATACAGAAGCTTACGTGCACCGTATCGGCCGTACCGGCCGCGCGGGTCGTACCGGTATGGCAATTCTGTTTGTGACCAGCCGTGAAATGCGCATGCTTCGCACCATCGAGCGCGCCACCAACAGCCGTATCTCTCCAATGAAGATCCCAAGCCCAGAGTCTGTGGCCGAGCGTCGTCTGTCTCGCTTGGGTGAGCAGGTTGCCGACATCCTCGCCAACGAGCATCTGGACTTTATGAAAGGCGCCGTGGCTCAGCTGTGTCAGCAGCTGGAAGTGGATACCGAGCAACTGGCCGCGGCCCTGTTGCATCAGGTGCAGTTGGAGCGTCCATTGCAGCTGCCTGCCATGCACGAGCGTCAGCGTGACAACTTCGACGAGCGCACCGGCCGTGGCCAGAACGATCGCGCCGAACGTGGTGACCGTAACGAGCGTCGCCGTGACTCACGTCCTCTGCCAGGCAATTTCGGCAGTGCCGATACCCTCAAGGACAACCCGGACATCAGCATGAAGCGTTATCTCATCGATGTGGGTCGTGACCATAACGTGGGTGTGGGTAACATCGTGGGCGCCATCGCCAACGAAGCCAACATCGACAGCCGCTACATCGGCCAGATCCAGCTGTACGATGCAGTAACCACTGTTGACCTGCCAGACGGCATGCCAAAAGAAGTACTGCAGCACCTGAAAAAAGTGCGCGTATGTGGCAAGCCACTGAACATCCGTGAAGTAAGCACCGATGGCAGCGATGAAATCCCGGTAAGCAACGGGCCAATCCCCAAGCGCACACGTAAGCCATCCGGCGATCGTCCTGAGCGCGGAGAGCGTAAGTTCAACGATCGTGGCGGTGACCGTGGTGACCGCGGTGGCGACCGCAAATTTAGCGAGCGCAAGAGCTTCGACAAGAAGCCAGCTGGCAAGCCACGCCGTCCAAAGGAAGACTGATCCCTGTTAAGAAAAGCCACCCCTGAGGTGGCTTTTTTATTTCAGCAAAACAACTTAGGGCGTCACAACATTAAACCAGAAGTTGAAATTATCCAGCATACCAGTGAACTCTTTCAGACTGGCCTCGCTGCCTTTAAGGCTTACCTTGCCTGCCTTCACCATGTCATCGATGCTGCCCTTACCCAATTGAATATCATCCAATACCACCTTATTCAGGGTGACGGAAACATCGCTGGTTTTGCACTGGCGCTCGGCATAATTCAGCACCGCGTTTTTCACGTTCAGGCAGAAGTCACGGTTAAGATCGCTCAAGCGGATCTCCAACGTCAGATCTTTACCTGCGGCTTTGTCACTGTTTAACCTTACCGCAAAGTAGTCAAACACCATCTCAGGTGTCATGGCACGAATGATATCCGGGCTGGCGGTATTCACTCCTCCAGAAGTGGGAACACCGTTTCGAAGTTCGAATGCCCCCTGCAGGTAAACCGAACGCCAAGGGCCGGATTCGGCCTGATAGCCAAGCTGCTCAAAGCTATCGGCGAGAAGATTCTTGGCATTGGTGTTTGCCGGCTCAGCAAATACCAGCTGTTTCATCACCTCGGCGACCCATCGATACTCGCCCTTGTCGTAGTCGGCTTTAGCCTTTTTCAACATGGCTGCGCTGCCGCCCATGTATTCCACATATTTTTTGGCGGCATCTTCCGGTGGCAGATTATTCAGATTAGCCGGGTTACCATCGTACCAGCCCATGTAGCGCTGATACACGGCGCGGGAATTGTGCCTTAGAGTGCCGTAATATCCACGGGTAGACCAGTTACGTTCAAGCTCCGGTGGCAGTTTAATCATTTCAGAGATCTCACTGCCCACATAACCCTGGTTCATCAGTCGCACTGTCTGATCGTGGGTAAATTTATAAATATCCCGTTGTTTTTCCATGTAGTCGACAATTTTGTCGTTACCCCACATAGGCCAATGGTGGCTCTGGAATTTCACCTCCACACCGGGCATAAAGCGGTCGATGGTTTCGTTTAAAAAACCAGACCATTTGAGTGCATCCCGCACCTGAGCACCACGCAACGTTAGAATGTTATGCATGGTGTTGGTGGTGTTTTCCGCCATCCACAGCGCTTTGAAATCCGGAAACAGGGTATTCATTTCGGCTGGCGCCTCGGTGCCCGGCGTCATCTGGAACACCATTTTCACCCCATCAACTGTCAGCTCTTCGCCAGTCTTTTTGATTTCGATGGTGGGCAGCAACAGTCCGGCAGCCCCGGTAGAAGTTGTTTGCCCTAAACCACCATTGACTCCGCCCTGGGGATTGCGGGGTAACAGTGCCCCATACATATAAATAGCGCGGCGGGACATGGCATTGCCGGCAATGACGTTTTCGCTGACCGCATGTTCGGTAAAGTGCTCTGGAGCGATAATATCGACTTTACCTGAGACCACATCGGCTTCGTCCACCAAGCCCCGCACCCCACCGAAGTGGTCCACATGACTGTGGCTGTATATCACGGCCTTTACCGGAAACTTACCTACATGTTCGCTTATCAGCTCGTAGGCTGCTTTGGCGGTTTCGGCTGAGATAAGTGGATCGAATACGATCCAGCCGCTATCGCCTTTCACAAAGGTGATATTCGACAAATCATAACCCCGAACCTGATAGATGCCCTTGGTGACTTCAAACAGGCCATGCAACATATTGAGCTGAGCGTTGCGCCACAAAGAGGGGTTCACCGTTTCAGGGGCCGCAGCTTCCTGGGTGATATACGTCTTGTACTGCTCAAGATCCCATACGGGCGCACCATTGTCGGCAGTAATAGTCACCTTGGCCGGCGCGGCGATAAAGCCTTTACGGGCGTTATCGAAATCGGTTTTGTCCTCAAACGCCAGTGCATCCTTCACGGCCTGATTAATAGCTTTGGTTTTTGTGGTCGCGGGCTTTGGCACCTCTGCCGCCACAGCTATCCCCCCCACACAGGCCAGTAACGCCGCCAAACCAATTCGAGTATTCATCATGCACTCCCTACATTGTTGAAAGGCCAGGTAACACGCATACCTGGAACCATTCAAAGATAGTTCAACCAGCAAAACCATAGATAAGCCGAAAGTGGTACATTTCAGACCTTTTAGAGTATTTGCCATGCTATTCACTATTTGGGTGTCTGCCACTGGCGCCTCAGCGCTGTCACTGATAGAGTAAGCACCAACAAGGGGAGTAACTTCTCGCTGGTTTGTCGTCATGACGGTGATTTGCACCCGGCAACCAGGCAGCCATGGGGGGCTGTAAGTGAGACCTTGCCGACGGGCAAGGTGTATCTCCAACTCAGAGCAGCTTGTACCGTCTGGTACAGGCTGTTTTTGTTTTGGGAGTATTACTCGTGGAAACCTGGTGGTTGTGGGCTGCGTTTGCGGCCATAGTGCTGACCCTTTTGTGGGTCGATATCAAGTTTGTAGGCGGCAAGAGTCATAAAGTCTCGATGAAGGAGGCGCTGACCTGGTCGCTGGTGTGGTTTGTGGTGGCCATGGCGTTTAACGCCGGTGTCTGGGCCTGGCTCGATTACTCGGTTGGCCGTGAGATTGCCAACGACAAGGCGCTGGAGTTCCTGACTGCCTATGTGATTGAAAAAGCATTGGCAGTGGATAACGTCTTCGTTTGGTTGATGATTTTCTCTTACTTTGCCATTCCGCCCGAGCTGCAACGGCGGGTGCTGTTGTACGGGGTGCTGGGTGCCATTGTGATGCGCGCCGGTATGGTGTTTGGTGGCATTTGGCTTATCAATCAGTTCCACTGGCTCCTGTACGTATTCGGCGCCTTCCTGGTGTTTACCGGCGTAAAAATGCTGCTGACCGCAGACAAGGAAACCGACCTTTCCACCCATCGCGGACTGATTTGGCTTCGCAGCAAAATGAAGCTCACTGAGCATCTGGAAGGCGAGCGTTTCTTTGTGCTGCGTGAAGGGGTGAAATACGCCACGCCACTGTTTTTGGTGCTGATTTTGGTGGAGATAAGCGACCTGATTTTTGCGGTGGACAGTATTCCGGCTATTTTTGCCGTGACCACTGACCCCTTTATCGTGCTCACCTCCAACATCTTCGCCATCATGGGCCTGCGGGCCATGTACTTCCTGCTGCAAGGCGCAGCCGAGAAGTTCAGCCTACTCAAGTATGGCCTGGCCATCATCCTGGTATTTATCGGCTTTAAGTTGATGCTGATAGATGTGTTCCATCTGCCCATTGCTGTGGCGCTGGGGGTGGTTGGCACCATCCTGGTGGGATCCATGCTGCTGAGCCTGTGGGTGAACCGTAATAAGCCCACCAGGTTTGAATAACTCTCGGCCGTCGCGAAATAGCGGCGAGAGATGTGCAAAAGGGGCCGAATGGCCCCTTTTCATTGACGATGATATGTCAATTCACCGATAGCTTACTTGCCGGCCCTGGCAAGCGCCGCCGCCGAGGCAGTAAGCGCTTCGGCCGCCGCCACCCTGAAAGGTCGGGTATTGAGCAGCCCCAGCGCCTCAAGCCGCTTGCAGCTCAAGGTACAATCCTTTGGTCGCTTGGCGGTATCTGTTGGGCTCGACTGGGCAATCAAATGGCCGCTGTCTTTCCCCAACACCTCTGCCAGCGCCACCACCATGCCGTGTTTGGTCATGGTTTCGGCAGCACTGAAATGATAGATGCCGCTGATTTTCTCACCCTCAACATGCTTGGCAATCATGCCCTTGATGGCTTCGGCAATATCCGCTGTCGAGGTTGGTCTGCGCACGGCCCAGTCATCCACCCCTTGTTTTTGATAATCCAAAAGCTGCTCAATCAGCACCAGCACCGCCGACTCGCTCAGGCGCTCAACTTCACCATACAAAATGGGCAGTCGTAAAATGGCCGACTCAGGGAGCAGCCGCGTGACCGCCTGCTCGCCCATCAGCTTGGTCTCACCGTAAAAATTGACTGGGTTGGGCGCGGCATCTTCCGCATAGGGCGCCTCAGTGCCATCGAACACATAGTCGGTGGAGATATAAATCAGCCAGGCACCACAAGCCTTGGCGGCCTGACACAGCGCCTCGGTGGCTGACAGATTCAGCGCCTTGGCTGCGTCCGGGTTTTGCGCTGAGACATCGGGCCTGCGCTCGGCGGCGCAGTGCACTATCACCTGAGGTGCAATCTCAGCCACCGCTGCTGCCACTGCGTCGGCATCGGTTAAATCCAGACGCAGAATGCCTTCGGCGGCGCGGCTGAAACCAGTGCCCGTGACTGTGTGGCTCGCAGACAAAGACTTCACCACGGCACGCCCCAGAAGCCCGGTTGCGCCCGTCACCATGATATTTGCCATAAAACACTCCCTGAATCGTCCTGAATTACGATAAATCTGGCAAAGAATGGCCAAAGCCTAGCACGGCAAGCCCTGCCTTTACATCAGCTTACGATTAAATACCCCGGGGCTCTTGTGGCCGCCGCAGGCTTTTTTTACCCTTGTGGCAGTATTTGTTCGCCGTCAGTCAGGCGCGCCGCATCGAGGTATTCTTAAACCGTATCCATGGACAGCAGCCAAGCACCACTTCCAACTCTGATTGCCGGCCCTATTGTTCGTCACTGTGACCAAAACACCCTGACACTCTGGCTGGTCAGCTCACGCCCCCTGAACACCCCTACGCTTACCCTGAATGGCAAAAATTATCAGCCACATATTGATGAAATCCCTCTGGGAGAAGCGGCCTGGATGTATCTGCTCAGAGTCACTGACGACGAACTGCTGCCCGAAGGTAAGCGTATCAGCTACGATCTTATCGAGAGCGACCGCAGCCTGCTTGGTGAACTGGATGGTCTGACCTACCCCGGACACGAGCTGCCCAATCTTATCCCGAGCCGAAACATTCATTCACTGCTCCATGGCAGTTGCCGCAACCCGCACCACCACAGCGGCGATGCCCTGGTGGCCGCCGATACCCTGTTGGCCGAAGCCAATGCAGAACGCCCGGCACTGCTGATGTTAAGTGGCGATCAGGTTTATATCGACGATATCGCCGGTCCCATGCTGTATGCCATTAAGCAGGTGATTGAATTACTGAAACTCCGCGAGGAAGATTTTGTCGGGGCGCCGCTGACGGGCAGTGACGAGATTGATTACACACCCGCCAACATGTACCAGAGGTACAAAGGGCTGCTACCCCACACCCAATACCCAGCCAAAACTGCATTGTGGCGTTGGTACATCAATCATCCGATTTTTACCTCCTCCATTGCCGAGAACCACCTGGTGAGTTTTGCCGAAATGACGGCGCTGTATTTGCTGGTTTGGTCGCCGGAGCTATGGCACTCGATTGATATTCCCAAATCGCCCCGGGGGCTGAATGGTAAACGTCTCGCCCAGTGGCAGAAGGAATGGGATCATTTGTTGGCATTCAGGGCCGGACTCAGCCAGGTACGGCGCTTGATGGCCCATCTGCCCACCTACATGATCTTTGATGATCACGACATCACCGACGATTGGAACCTCACTGCCAAATGGGAAGAAGCGGCCTATGGTCATGCCTTTTCAAAACGCATCATTGGCAATGCCCTGCTCAGTTATTGCCTGTTTCAGGCCATCGGCAACGCACCGCACAAGTTTGAGTCAGTGATTGATGAGCTCAACGCGATGCTGGCACCGTCGAGACTGGATCTATCGACGCAGGATGCAGTGATAGATAAGTTACTGAGGTTTGAAGACTGGCATTTTCATCTGGACACCAGCCCAAGACTGGTGGTGCTGGACACTCGCACCCGCCGCTGGCGTAGCGAGTCCAACCTCGCCAAGCCGTCGGGCTTGATGGACTGGGAAGCCCTGATGGACTTTCAGCAGCAACTGATTGGTCAGGAGCAGGTGATTATTGTCTCAGCGGCCCCCATGTTCGGGGTCAAGCTGATTGAAGCGGTGCAGCGCACGGCCACCCTGCTGGGTGGTTCACTACTGGTGGACGCCGAAAACTGGATGGCCCATCCCGGGGCCGCCGGCGCCTTGCTGTCGATGTTTATGCACCGTAAAACGCCGCAGGAATTCATTATTCTGTCTGGCGACGTGCACTACTCCTTTGCTTACGATGTGCGCATTCGTTTTCGCCACGCCAGCCCCAACATCTATCAAATCACCTCCAGCGGCATTAAAAATCAGTTCCCTGAAAAACTGCTGCCCTGTTTCGATAAGTTGAATGGCTGGCTTTACGGTTATTTCTCACCGCTGAACCTGTTCACCAAGCGAAAACGCATGCTTATCCGCGGCCGCAGACCCAATGGTGAACGCAGTAAACGCCTGGTTAATCAAAGTGGTATTGGCTGGGTGCACCTGTCGGAATCAGGCGCACCCAGCCGTATTGCGGTGCTGCATGCCGATATGAGCCAGACTGAGTTTCTGCCACCACGGGAACACTGACACCAAGCCAAGAAGATGCAAACGCCAGCCCAATTTGCCAGGTAAGCACTGCTGAAGCAAAACCTTGCCTGGCATCTGGCGGCGTTAAAAGCGGTCGAACCTCACTTCCACCGGCACACCTTCCACCGCCAGAGACAAGGGCTCAAGCGGCGTCAGTGTCACCTTGAGCACAGGTTTTTCACCATCAAATGAACCAGACAATTGCTTGGGCAACTTGCTGACCAACTCCGTCGGCTCTTCGATGCGCCCATTGAAGCTTTCACCATTGGGCAGCGTGATGCTCGCCTGCTGGCCCAGGTCCACATAGTCGAGGTATTTGGGTTCGAGGTAGGCCACAACCACAGGACTGGCACGCCCCGAGAGCCACAGCAGTGGACGCTCTACGGCCAGTTGTTCACCTACCTGCACCTGAATATCCGCAATCCGCGCATCGTAAGGGGCACGGATAGTGAGTTGTTCACGAAGCGCCTTGAGGCGGGACAGTTCCAGCTCCATCCGCTGACGGCTTTGAGTCACTACACCCGCCTGACGTGCTTCCTGCTGGCGTTGAAGTTCGCTGACCAGTTCGGCTCTGGCCTGCTCCAACGCCATTTTGGCGGAGGTATGCGCCTGCAGCACTGCCGCCATATCCGCGGTTGGCACCACGCCTTTGGCGCGGAATTTCTCAAACTGGGACAGCAGTTCATCCTGACGAATCATCCCCTCTTCGGCGACGCGGATTTTCTCGCCGATTTGGGCGCTGATCTCGGCGCCAAGGTCACGGAATTGCTGCATTTGGGTGAGTTGGCGCTCAAGCCCCTGGATCTGGGCGTCAAGGGCCGGATCTTTCAGTACCAGCAGTGGCTGCCCGGTACTCACAACATCACCCCGGGTTTGATATACCGCATGTACCACACCGGAAGCGGGAGAGCGCATCTCCAACGGCTCGCTGGTGACTATGCCGGGCGCCAGAATAAACAGCCATGGTTTGAGCACAAACCAGATCACCAGTAGCACGGGGGCAATGATCAGGGCCAGCAGCAAATACCAGCGACCGCGATAAGCGCCTCGCCTGAGGTTGTCGTAGCTAACCTTGAGGCTGGCATCCGCCGTGGGTGCCTGAGATTTATCCGACGAACCGTAACTTTCCTTCACTTAACATCGTCTCCTACGCTTCGCCGCCCACCGAGGGGCTATTGAGCTCTCCCCATGAGAGCGGCGCAATACTTCGCTCAGAAGCGCAAATGCACATACCAGTCGCATAAACAGCGCATAAACAGGGTGTACAGGCAATCAAAACCGCCATGGTGATGATTAAGAGCAAGAATCGGAGGCCTGCTCAAACATAATAATTGACTAACTAACTGAATTCACCTGCAAACCCATCACAACCCACATCCAGCTTTTCGCCGGTGACAGGATCGGTAAATCTGAGTCGCTTGGCCACCAGCTTTAAGGGGGCATTAAAGTCATCTGCCGATTGGGGCTGCAGGCTCGGGTAAAAGCGATCGTTTTCCAACGGCATGCCCAGACTCTGCATGTGCACCCTCAGCTGATGAGTGCGGCCGGTGATGGGGCTGAGCTCAAATAAACCGCGGCCATCCTTCACCATGAGCAAGGCGATTTCAGAGTGGCTGTTGGCCTCTCCCGGTACTACCTGCATCAAAAACGACGGGTCTGCCGGTTGCATGCGATTTTTCACTGTCCAGCGCTGCGGCAAACTTTGCCCATCGCCATGCAGTGCCATCAGTTCAGGCGTCAGCCGTGCAATGGCTTCGTAGTCTTTTCGTATTCCACCATTCAAGAAAAGCTGATGGTACTGATGCCGGGTTTCGGGATTGAGGCTCATCAGGATAACACCGGCGGTTTCCCTGTCGAGTCTGTGGGCCGGGCTGATGGTGTCGATGCCAGTGGCAAGCCGCAGCCGATGCACCAGACACTCGTTAACATAGTTACCCGAAGGGGTCACCGGCAAAAAATGCGGTTTGAACACCAGCATCATATGCTCATTGCGGCACAGTATTTTTTCGCGAAAGGGGATTTTGGTCTCGGCCACAACTTCGCGGTAGTAGTAAACCCGCGCCGTGGGGCGATAAGGGGTTTGCAGGGTGATGAGCATGCCATCCTGCCAATGCACCTTGCCATCGAGAATGCGGCGACGCCAAACCTCTTCACCAATACGGGCGAAATGGCTACACAAAAAACCAAATACCGTGGTGTTGGGGTTATCCCGTGGCAAGACCACATAAGAGGGTTGGGCCGCACGGGCCGAGGCGGTTAATTCAGACACAAGTGGCTCCCTGGCAAGAGGGGGCCCAGTGTAAAGGCAAAGCGTAAGCGGGGCAAACACCCCGCATGGGCTTATCCGGCGTGGGACTTAATAAGCTTGAGCACAAAGTCCATGGCCTTGTGACAATCCGGCTGATTAATCAGCTTGAATTTGTCCTGGCTGTACATGGGCAACACCTCAAGCCAACGCTGGCTAACCCAGGCTGCATCCTCAAGGTGCACATCGCTGTAAAGACCAAACAGATCCGGATTGACCTGGTAAAACTGCTCCAGCGCCGCACTGATGATTTCGAACTCGCCATCAATGGGCTCTTTTTCCCAGTTGTGACAGGGGGCTGCTCTCACCTTCCACAGCAGGTCTTTATCCTGCCTGGCAGAGAGAATCTCCACCCGCTGACGCCCTTCGATAATGATACTCAGGGTGTCGTCTTCGAGCTGATTAAAATCGATGATCTCGCATTGGGTTGCTTCAGGATAGCAAGGTGGATGACCGTTGGCCTTGTGCATCGCGAATGCCAGAGGGTAAAACCCTTTGAACACTTCTGCCACCATGCGCAAATAGCGCGGCTCAACAATCCTCAACTCAAGCCGTCCATCTGGCAACAGTAAGGCGTCGTGGATCAGTAACGCCATGTCCTGTGATTGCATGGTAACCTCCTGCAACGGTCTGCGGAGTAACACTACTCAACTGATCAAATTTTAGCAGGTGAGTGGCACCAATCATCAATGAACAAAAATTAATCAGTCTCAGGCATTAGACCCGCTATCACAGTGATTTGTTTCATCCCGGAAACGATTCAATGGGGGATATATCACCCTCGAGCACCCGGGAAAACTCCTCTGCCAACCGTTCGCTGGCCAGGGCCGCCTGCCGCCAGCTGCGCTGACGGCTCTGTGTGTCCAGGGTTTTAAAATCGTCCCGGTCAGGAATTTTTCCATTGGGCAGGGAGGCGACAAACTCGGCGCTTGGCACCAGCAGCAATGCATTATCATAATTGGCCACGGCCCGTCGCCAGGGCAGCGATTTATCAAACCAGCCAGGCTTGATGGTGGGGAAAAAATGCGGATACAGGGTGAGCCCCTGATGCTGCTCAAGCGGGAAATCAAAATGGTAGTCGGTGATGCCACCATCATAGAAATGCCCTTCGCCCGCGCCTTCAATGTGCCCCACCGGGGCCAGCACCATGGGAATGGATCCGGTGGCCTGCAGAACATCCGCCAGATTGCTCAGGCTCAGTTTGCAATCACGGCTGGGTAAATCGTTGAGCAGACGAAAGTGGGAGTCATTGTCTGCCTGCGAAAACACCAGCCGCTCAAAGTGCCAACCCAGACTGCGACGACTGACAAGATTGGTGGCCGCCGTTACCGAAAGCCCCAGCGCCAGGGGCAGCTTGCCATTAACGCGATTTAAATGTCGGCCACGGCACACCACAAAATGCGAGCGAAATACCGGATTGGCCAATATCTCGGCGGCGCCTGTCTCCCCCAGAATCCCGGCCACAATATCTGTGACCTGGCGGCTGACCTCTTCACGACTGGGTTTGGTGTCGTAACGCTGGCCGATATAAAAGTCTTCCAGGCGGCCATAGGCCGCCAGCACGTCCTGCTGCGCCAAACAGGCAAGACGCCAGGCGCCGGACGAGGCTCCCAATGTGTAGAGCGGCGTCTTGCGATCTTTAAAAAACTCACTGAACAGATACTTATCGAGCCCGGCAATCCCAAGCCATTTGGGGCCACCGGACGCCGCCAGCAAACGGCTGAAAAGCTCCGGCTTGAGCCCCTCCTCGCGGATCCGTTTCAAAGCGGTTTTACCAGCCAGTAATCTGAGTGCGTTCAATCTTTTACCCTTGGGTCGTCTACAGCAATAAGGCTAGAGGTTACCTCAATTCTTAACGATGCCAAAGCAGGCCGCTTTCGCTATACTCCAGCACGCCAGCGTGGCCAGTGAGGCCCGCCTATCAGCCCGGAGCTTTTATGATTGTCGACAAACTCGAAAACAGACACAGATACCACAACCTCCATTCAGGCATCCAGGCCGCACTCGAATTTTTGGCCAACACGGATTTGGCCGCTTTACCCAAGGGACGCCACAACATCGATGGCGATGCGCTGTTTGCCATAGTCAACGACTACGACACCCAGCCCCCGGGCACTGAGCCCTTTGAGACCCACAGACGCTATGCCGACGTGCAATTTGTTGTGAGTGGCGAAGAAGCCTTTGGTTATCTGCCGCTGGAAGATCAGCCGCCACTGGCGCCCTATCATGACGCCCATGACTTTATCGAATATGACTACGAACAGAATCGCGCGGCAGCCTGTTTTGTGCCCTTGAAGGCTGGGATGTTCGCCATTTTCATGCCCGAAGACATGCATATGCCGGGCACAGGCACCCCCCCTGTACGGGTTCGCAAGGTGGTGTGCAAAGTGCTGCTTTAACAGTTAACCGCATGATATTCAGACAAAAATAAATAAGTAAATACTCAAACTGACACAAAACTTTCGTCATTTTGTCATCTGCTCTGGTCAGACTTTCGGGCGTTTAAGTCACGCCCTACATATTAGAAAGTCAAAAGAGATCAAGCATGAAACATAAAAGCCTGCTGGCAGTAGCCATCGCAGCCGCACTGATGAGCGGTTGCAACGACGACAAAACGGTTGAAGTGATCAAGGAAGTGGAAGTCATCAAGGAAGTGGCTCCCGAGGAAATCACCTCGGTGAAAAACGTCATCCTGATGATCGGCGATGGTATGGGTGCCCAGCAGGTTGGCCTACTCGAAGAATATGCCCGCCGCGCTCCGCACTCCACCTACAACAGCAAAGGGAACCAAACTGCCCTCAAGCGTTTGGGTGATGCCGGCCAGATGGGTCTGTCGCTCAACGGCCCCGATGGCAGCCTGGTAGTGGATTCAGCCTGCTCAGCCAGCCAGTTGGCTACCGGCAAGGCCGCGGGTTCAGAGATGATTGGTTTGGATGCTCAGGGCTATGTAGTTGAAACCATCCTTGAGAAGGCAAAAGCCAAAGGCAAGGCAACCGGTTTGGTATCCGATACCCGGCTGACTCACGCAACACCCGCCGCCTTTGCCGCCCACCAGCCACATCGCAGCTATGAATCAGCCATTGCCGCCGAGCTTATCGACAAGGCCGTGGTGGACGTCATGCTCTCCGGTGGTGCCCGTGAATTTATTCCTCAGGATGCCAGCAGCAACAATGCGGTCAAAGCCGAACTGGCCGCCCTGGGCGCCGTGTCGTCTGTGGTAAAAAAATCCAAGCGTAAAGACGACCGCAACCTGGTGAAAGAAGCCAAGGAAGCCAAGGGCTACCAGCTGGCGTTCGACAAGGCACAGCTCAATGCCGCCGACGGTGACAAGCTGCTGGGTCTGTTTGCCAACTCTGGCATGATGGATGCCATTGCCTACAAGGCCTGTCAGGAAGCCGGGGATTGCAAAGAGCCTTCGCTGCGTGAAATGACTCTCAAAGCGCTGGATATTCTGTCCAAGGACGAAGACGGCTTCTTCCTGATGATTGAAGGTGGCCAGATTGACTGGGCCGGCCACATCAACGACGCAGGCTGGATGCTGCACGAACTGCTGCGCTTCGACGAAGCTGTGGATGCAGTATATGAATGGGTTAAAGACCGCAACGATACCCTGGTGATTGTGACCGCCGACCACGAAACAGGCAGCTTCGGTCTGAGCTACAGCCGCAAAGACCTGCCCGGCGCCCAGAGCCTGCCCGGTGATGGAATGCAGGGCGCCGACTATCAGCCCAACTTCAACTTTGGCAGTCTGGACAAACTGGACCGCCTCTATGCGCAAAGCGGCACCTTCTACAACATGATGGACATGGTCAGCGCCGACTGGGCCTTCGATAACTCCACCGGTGACGAATGGGCCAGTGCCATCAACCACTATAGCGACTTCAAAGTAACACCAGAAGAGGCCGCGCCGGTTGCCCTGCGTGAAGCCAATGAGTATTGGGTCGATGGCCACAGCTATTTATCTGCCACCGTGTTCCCTAAGGTCAATGACTTCAAGGAGTTCTACGTTTACGCAGACGAAGTACACGCCAACCTGATTGGCCGAGCCCTGGCTGCGGATCAAAACGTGGTTTGGGGTACAGGTACCCACACAGCCGCGCCAGTGCCCGTTTACGCTTTCGGTCCTTACGGTGTAACCAAGCAGTTCTCCACTATGCAGCACCACACCGAAGTGGGTCAGAAAATGATGGCCGCACTGCTGGGTGAATAACCAAGCTCTGTGAGTACAAACACCCCATAAAAAAGCCGCCACTGGGCGGCTTTTTTATTTGGCTCATCAAGGCTGGCTGCAAACATCAGGGACTTGTTGATTTATCCCTGTCAGGGCGCCAATGTACATTTCAGCACAGGGGCTTCAAATCCCCAAATCACTTCAGCTTCGCCCTGGTGCTCCCAAAAGCTTTCGCTGGGTCCCTGATATCGGGCTCCGCTGCCACTGGGGGCAACATACATCAGGGAAACCGAATCGCCCCGCTCGGCAATGGCGGTGGCGGGTTCGGTGTCAAAATAGCTGATAATCACTTCGCTGTTATCGTCGCAGCGCCAACTGAAAGGTCCCTTCATCGCCACCAAACGATAACGAGCCTGTAACTCAGCGGTCCGGCTTCGATAGCTTTTGGCAACACAAGCGGCTAAATCTTCGGATTTCCAACACTCGTTGCGCCCCTTTATCCAGCCCCTTTGCTCGGCCTTGAATAAAGGCGGGAGTCCATCACCGGCTCTGGCCACTATGGTTTGGTAGACCTCGTTCAACTGCCTGTCCAAAGCAGCAAGTTCCAGGTCTGTGCACACCAGTTTTTCTGCGGACGGCGCATTCCCGGGCAGTTTGCCGCAATCAAATGATGGGGGCTGAGCCGCTGCCATTGCGTTAAATGCCAATGCAAGCAAGCCGGTTAATATGCTGAGTTTCATCCATTAATCTCCTTTACATCTGCTTTGTTGCCGCCTTGTCAGCGAACCTCAAGCTGTTATGCTGCCATGGTCCACAGGAGAATCCATGTCTAACGAACTGAAAGCACTATTGTGTAATGCCCTGGTATGCCCCGGAAGCGGCCACCTGCTGCTGGGTAAGAAGTGGCTGGGCTGGCTGATATTGCTACTGACTGCAATCAGTCTTTCTGTGCTGCTGACTGATATTTATCAAGTCGCCAACGACATCGCCAACGAGATAATGTCAGGAATACTGCCGATGGACTTGCCGAACATTCTGGCGGAAATCCACAATCGCAGTGTCGCTATCGGCTCTGGTGCCCTTTATCTGTTCCTCGGCGTTTGGCTGCTGGGGATTTTGGACAGCCTGAGATGGTTTATTCAGCGCCGCGCCACAAATCAATGAGTTCAAAATAACAGGGTACCAGCAAGTCAGCCATGTCGCCGTAGTCCGGCTTGCCATCAGGGCAATAGAGCGCAGAGCGGCAACCGGCGCCCCGTGCCGTCTGTAAGTCAAAGAGATAGTCACCCACATAGAGTACCTGAGTTGGCTCAAGCCGCCAGATGTCCATGATGTGGATGAGGCCGGCAGGGTCTGGCTTAGCCGGGGCATCTTCCCGGGTCAGTAATACTTCAACCGATAATCCCAGACGCGACAGTGTCAACTCAGCCGCCTGGCGCATATTGCGGGTCAATATCGCCGTTGGCAGCGTTTTTTGCTGCACAAACTGCAGCAGTTCTGCTGCGCCCCCTATCCATTCAGCCCGGTGAGAGGCCGCCATTTCATAATGATGCACTGTCGCCATGGCGCCGGCCTGCTTCGCCGCTGGCAAACCTGCTATATGGGCCAGAATATCCTCCCCGGCACTAAGACCGAGTGCCTGCCGGATAGCCGGAAAGTCAGGATTGGAATGTGCCAGGGTGCCATCGAGGTCGAAAACAACGGCGCGAATGTCCGCAAGCCATTCTGGATATTCGGCCCGACGACTCATGGCTGCGCGCTCCCGGGTTTAGTAAACAAAGCCAGGTATCTTGGCAACAATTGCAAGGCGGCCACCGCCAGCACAATCAGCACTATTCCCGTCATGCTCACTGAGCTTAAGGCATCGGACTGGAAGCTCTGCGGCCACCAGCCAAAGGCAACTACCGCCGCCGTTAAACTGAAACTGACTATGGGTGTCAGGGCGAGCATGGCGCTCACCTGCGCCGTGGGCCAATACTTCATCGACTGGCCAAAACAGCCGTAGGCCACCAGGGTATTGATGGCGCAAAAGCCCGCCACCAACCAGGCGTTGGTATTCATGGCATCAAAGGCTGTGAAATCGCAAAAGGGCGCCATCATTACCACACCCACACCGTAGATAAACAGCAACACATTGGCCGGTGAAATCTTGGGGATGAGCGCCTTTTGGATAAGGGCATAACTGGTCCAGGCCAGCGCTGAAAACTGCACTATGGCCAGTCCCAACAAGAGATCGCCGGTATCCCCCTCAAAACTTAATCTGGGGGCAAAAAACAGATACATGCCCACGGCGAGCAAGGCAAAACACCCCAGCTGCACCGCTTTCAATCGCTCGGCGAAAAATATCACGCCGCCAAACGCCAGGAAGAAAGGCGCCGTCTGGAAGCTGAGCTGCGCCACCCCGGGCGCCAGATAATCGAGGGAGTAAACGAAGGAAACATAATTGGCCATCAGCAACATAGCCGCACCCAGGAGGAGCAGCCAATCCTGTTTTGCCAGCGCTGCAAACTGCCGCAATCGGCCGCCAAACCATTGCACCGCCACACTGACAATCAGAGCCACCAAAAATCGAAACCAGGTCAGGGTAACAGGGTCAATAAAGTCGCCTGACAATTTGAGTGCGATGGGGAGCATGCCCCAAAAAAACACGGCGATGGCGACATAAATAAAACCGGCCCGGAACGATGCTGCATCCACTTCACGCTCTCCACGGAGGAAAGCGCCAATGATGCAGCAAGCACAGAGACAACTCCAGCACTATCAGCCGGGGGTTTTGCCCTGATACAACCAGCTGAGCCGTGGTAAAGCAGCCAGATCCAGATGATCGCCATAACTGGCCGCGCTGATTGCCTTGGGCGGTTCGGGCTCATTCTCAAGGGTGGCCATTAAAATTTCCTGGGCTTCTTTTTCACCATGCACCAGCACCAGCGGCGGCCGTCCCTCGAAGTGATGATACCAGCGCAGCAGCTCGGCCTGATCCGCGTGGGCCGACAGACCGCCCACGGTATGAATACGGGCACGCACATCAATGGATTGTCCGTTGATGGTCAACTTATCTACCCCATCCACCAGCGCCCTGCCCGGTGTGCCTTCGGCCTGATAGCCGCAAATAATCACGTCGCATTCGGGTCGGTAGAGGTTGTGTTCCAGATGGCAACGAATACGCCCGCCGTTACACATACCACTGCCTGCAATAATGATGAGCCCCTGATGTACTTCATTCAGTGCAATGGATTCGTCAGTGCTTTGAATAAACGCCACGTCAGTGAGCAAGGGGTGTTTTCCTGGGTGTTGGCGAACAAAGCGTTTGAAATCATCATCCATCAAGGGAAAGTGGCGTATATACACCTTGGTAGCCTCAATGGCCATGGGGCTATCCAGGCAAATGGTCCAGCGCGACAGATCCCAGTCTTTGGCATTCAAATGAAACAGATACAGCAGCTCCTGCGCACGGCCAACCGAGAATGCCGGGATAAGGATATTGCCACGGCTGTCGCTGATGGCCTTGGCAAAAATCCCTTTAAGCTCTTCCAGTGTCGCTTCCCAGCTGCGGTGCAGACGGTTGCCATAGGTGGATTCCATGAGCACCAGATCGGCCGCCTCCACCAAATCAGGATCCCTCAGTATGGGCATTCCGGCTCGCCCCAGATCGCCTGAAAACACCAGACGCTTCTGCCGCTGGCCATCATCCAACTCCAACTCCAGCAGCGCCGAGCCCAAAATATGCCCGGCATCCCTGAGGGTGATGGTCACCCCCGGAACAGGGTCCAGCCGCATACCGTATTCCAGCGGTATAAAGCGGGTCATGGCAATATCCACATCCTGCTCATCGAAGAGAGCTTCGAGGGGTTCCAAACCTTGTTTCAACCGCTTTTTGTTTTGCCGCTCTGTGTCCCGGCCCTGCAACATGGCGGCATCTTTGAGGAGAATAGCGCAAAGGTCGAGGGTGGCGCTGTGGGTATAAATGGGACCACTGAAACCCTGCTTTACCAGCAGAGGCAATCGTCCTGAATGGTCAATGTGGGCATGGGATAAGACCACGGCATCCAGGCTTGCGGGGTCGAAGGGGAAGGGCTCGCGATTTCGGGCTTCCTGCTGCTTGCCTCCCTGCAGGAGGCCGCAATCCAGCAGCAGGCGTTTACCGTTGAGTTCCAGCAAGTGACAGGAGCCTGTGACTTCCTCTGTGGCTCCCCAAAACGTCAGGGTCATACTCATGGCATTGCCTCCTGCAATCACGCTGTAAGTACATAAGCAGATTGCCGAAAAAGCGTATAAAACTCAAAAAGTTTTATGTTTAAAGATATGAAGTGGTACTCCGCACAGGTTCGAGCAGCGCCAACGCCTCACTAACTGGCAAAGGTCGGTGGAAATAAAATCCCTGCACAAAATCCACCTGCATGGATTTAAGCAGCTCCAGTTGCGCTTCGGTTTCAACCCCTTCAATGATCAGCTGTTTATTGAGATCACGCCCTATGCGCAAGATGCCCTGCAACACGGCGATAGCTTCATCGCTGTCGGTGAGATGAGAGATAAAGGCCCTGTCAATCTTGATGACCTGTATCGGCAATCTCAATAAGTATCCCAGCGATGAGAAACCGGCCCCAAAGTCATCCAAACAGATGATAAAGCCGCTCTGGTGCAGCCTATGCAGCTCACTGATGGCCCGGTCTGAGTGCACCAGTGCATTTTCGGTGATTTCCAGCTCTACCCTGTCGAAGGGCACTCCCGCACGGAGAAACTCGGCCTTGAGATCGTCGACAAAGGTCTCGTGATGGAGTGAATTGGCAGAAATATTCAATGACACAGGCACATTCAACTCAGGATGCTGAGTCATAAGCTCGCAGGCCGCCCGCGCTACATAGAGATCCAGGCCGTAATAGAGTCCCGATTTTTCCACCGCAGGAATAAAGGCTCCCGGGGGGATATTCCCCTTTTCCGGATGCTGCCAGCGGATGAGGGCTTCATAGCCCACTACGGCACCGGTGTGTATGTTCACCTTGGGTTGCAGCACCAGATAGAGCTCTCTGTTATCCAGTGCAATACGCAGGTCACTCAACACAGTCATGCTGTCTCTTGAGGCCTGCTCGTAGCGCTTATTGAAGGTCTCTCCAGAGCCACGCCTGTGCTCCTTGGCAACTTTCAGCGCCGACTCAGCATGCCGGAGCATCTGCTCCATATCCGGCTCCTGCGCGGCATCCAGCACAGAGCAGCCCACTGTCAGCCCCAATCGAATCGATTGCTCATCTATCATCAGTGGCTTGGCGCAGCGCACCGCCAATTCATGGGCCGTCAGCTTTGACTCCGGCAACAGCACGGCAAACACATCCGCATGCAAGCGGGCAATCAGGGCGCGGGTGGAAAACTCTTTACGCAATACCCGGGACATTTTTTCCAGAATGTTGTTACCAAACTCGTAACCCAGAGACTCGATAATCTGATGGAAATAATCGATATCCACCATAAAGAGACTCGCAGCTCCCGGGTCAAATTGTTTCAGGAAGCTGGCGCCATATTCCACCAATCCGGCGCGGTTATGCAGGCCGGTGAGCTCATCGAAGAAGGCCGCCTTATTGAGGTGAGCAAAAAACTTGGCATTTTCCAGCCCCAGCGCCACATTCAGGCAAAACACCTGTAACAGCTCCTGATCCACCTTGGTCAGACCGGTGGCATTTTCCGCGACGATAACGCCTTGCCAGCCCGATGGCGTCGACAGATATAAGCAGCTGCAATTGGGATGAAATACATGCTGGTGGGCGTTGAGGGTTTCCTGCACCAGCTTGCGCTGTTCAAGCTCGGGACTCAGCTCGTCCAGACTTTTACCGTAGAAGGGGCGGAACTTGTCGCTGGCAGCAACCACAAAAAACTCGTGATTACCGGAATCTATGGCAAAGGGCCCGTTCATCGGCCGTTTGGATACACAGAAGAGGCTATCGGCCTTGATGTTGAAGAGGGCATCGATTTGCTCGAGCACCCCGCCGGCAAACTCATGGAGCGATCGTTCCTGAAACAGATTGGCGGCCGCATTAATCACCGACCTTAATCCCTGACGACTGCGCTCCAACGCATCCATCTGACTGAAGCATCTCAGTCCGGTTGCCACCACGGTAAACAGCTTATTGCGCGTCAGCTCGCTCTTGGTCTTGTAGGAGTTAATTTCGTACTTGAGGATAACTTCTTCTTCGGGGGTATAACCTGGCTGGCCTGTCCGGAGGACAATTTGCAACAGGTGGTTATCGAGTTCATTGCGAATACGGTCCACCAGCATCAAACCGGCTTCATCGGTTTCCATCACCACGTCGAGCAGCACCAATGCCATCTCGGGGTGTTTTTTCACCAGGTCGAAGCCTTCTTTGGCACTGAATGCCGATACAAACTCAAGGGGCCGTCCGAATACACGAACATGTTTCAGGGCCAAACGGGTGACATCGTGAATGGCAGGCTCATCGTCAATAATACCGATGATCCAGGGTGCAACAGGCGCCTCAGGCTGAAGCGGCTGTTCATCAAGTTTACGGGCACTGGCAAACAGTTTACCCACGATAAGCCCCCCCGCAATTAACAGCAACTCGCACTGACCGTTCCATCCAGGCTCCTGCATTAAAGACTTGGTTCAAGTGTAGCAGCAATTAATACCCGATAATGTTAGCCAACGCTATTGCCAGGTAGTCTTAAACTGATGAAAGCGGTAACACCCAACATCAGCGCACTGGCCCATAAACAGGCTTCCAGACCATAAAACTGGAAGACGGCTCCCGATAAGAGGGTTCCCATGAGGCGGCCGGCGGCATTGGCCATGTAATAGAATCCCACGTCCAGTGAAACCCCGTCTTCATCGGCATAATGCACAATCAAAAAACTGTGCAGTGATGAATTAATGGCAAACAGGACGCCAAAAATCAGTAGCCCTGCAAGCAGCCAATAAAGCCCCCAATCCAGCCCCAGAGCGATAATGGCTGGGGTGAACATAAGCAAACTGACCCAGAGTGCCGCCTCAAAGCCACCCGGCGTGCGCCCCGACCGTCGGGTGATACGCGGCGCCAAAGTTTGTACCAGCCCATAGCCAATGATCCATGCGGCAAGGAAGCTGCCCACCTGCCAGTGATCCCAGCCAAACTGCACCGCCAGATACACAGGCAGCGCCACCACAAACCACACATCCCGCGCGGCAAACAAAAATAGCCTCGCCGCCGATAAGATGTTGATATTGCGACTCTTCGAGAAGATATCTTTAAACTTGGGTTTGTTTTTGGCTTTACCGAGCTCCTGTTTGAGGCCACTGAGACTATCGAACCAAATCAACGCCAGCAGCCCAAGTAAAATAGCCACGGCGCCGGTTAATCCAAGCAGCGACAAGAGCGCACCACCCACAAAGAAGCCCACCCCTTTCAGGGCATTTTTCGAACCGGTGAGCAGCGCTATATATTTGAATAGTTTGTCGTCCGCACCTTCTTTGGGCACCAGGGTCTTGATGGCACTTTTGGCACTCATCTTATTGAGATCTTTTGCAATACCCGACAATGCCTGGGCAGCCATCACCCAGGGCACTGTGAGCCAGGCAGAGGGCACCAGCAACATACCCAGCGCAAGAATTTGCAGCCCCATGCCCAAATTCATGGTGCGGTTCAGGCCAATGCGGGCACCAAGCCAGCCGCCAACGAGATTGGTCACCACCCCAAAAAACTCATAGAACAGGAACAGCATGGCAATCGCCAGCGGCGCGTAGCCGAGCTGATGGAAATACAGCACCACCAGCATTCGCAGCGCACCATCGGTGAGGGTAAACGCCCAATAGTTGGCAGTCACCAACAGGTATTGGCGCTGCCCGGGCGTCAGTTCATGGCGTCTGGCAAACATGAGTTCAAGCCTTATCCATCCGGCCCACCATCAGCGCCAGTTCCGCTACCCGGTTGGCATAACCCCATTCGTTATCGTACCAGCAATATAGCTTTACCTGGGTGCCGTTCACCACCATGGTGGACAGGGCATCTATGATGCTGGAGCGAGGATCTGTGCGGTAATCAATGGACACCAGTGGTCGCTCTTCAAATCCCAAAATACCCTTGAGTTCGCCTTCTGCGGCGGCCTTGAGCAGTGCATTCACCTCCACCTCAGTGGTGGGGCGCTCCACCTCAAACACGCAGTCGGTCAGCGAGGCATTGGCCAGCGGCACCCTCACTGCGTGGCCGTTCAGACGCCCCTTGAGCTCGGGGAAAATATGGGTAATGGCGGTGGCGCTGCCTGTGGTCGTGGGAATAAGGCTCATACCACAGGCACGGGCGCGTCGCAGATCCTTGTGAGGCGCATCCAGGATGGTTTGGGTGTTGGTGATGTCATGAATGGTGGTCATGGAGCCATGCTTGATACCCAGGCCTTCATGGATAACCTTGACCACGGGTGCCAGGCAGTTGGTGGTGCAGGAAGCCGCAGTAACTATCGGGTGCACATCCGGGTTATACAGTTCGTGGTTAATCCCCATCACCACGTTAAGCACGCCTTCTTCCTTCACAGGTGCCGTCACCACGACCCGCTTAACGCCCTGAGCAAGATAGGCTTGGAGCACTGCCTTGGTTTTCATCTTGCCGGAGGCTTCAATCACCAGATCACAGCCCGACCAATCGGTGTCTTCAATGGTCTTGTTCATACTGGTGCTGATTCGCTTGTCACCAATCAGAATATTGCAGCCATCGCTCGCCACCGGATGCTGCCAGCGGCCATGCACAGAATCAAATTCCAACAGGTGCGCCAGCGAGGTCGCATCCCCCGCGGGGTCATTGATATGTACAAATTCAAACGCATCATTGCCCCAGGCTGAGCGTAGCGTGAGGCGCCCCATGCGGCCAAAACCGTTGATACCTACTTTAATCTTACTCATCTTGCCCTCTTTTCCTGTCAGACACGCCATTAACAGCAGCGTCCGGGTCTGCAACCCATGGTCGTCAAGCGTTGTTTTTCATCGGCCAGCCAGTCTGGTCCTTTCTGTGCCAAATGTGCCAGTTGCCCGGCACACCACAGTGGCAAGTCCTCGGCCTGGCGGTAGTACACCCACTGCCCCTGACGCCTGTCTGTCAGCAAGCCTGCGTCTTTTAAAAGACGTAAATGGCGTGAGATCTTGGGCTGACTGAGATTAAGCGCCTCCGTCAGCTCACAGACACAAAGCTCGGTTTCCCCCACAATCAGCATAAGGATTCTAAGCCGGGTATCATCGGCCAGCGCTTTGAAAAAGCTCACTACGTCCATCGCCGCCTCCTCTGGCATGTATGGTCACCATCATATATGAAATTCCATATGTGTAAAATTACACTTTTATGTCAGGCCGTGCCCCCGCGTAATTGTCCACACATACCTGGACAGACACTCCTGTATCAGTATCAACCAATCAGAATTAACTTGTCTGATGAGCAAATATTCCTCCCAGACTGCTAAATAACCACGGATTTTATTAAAATTTCATAAGAAAATTTCTAAAAAATTATTTCACCGTAAGTTGTTGCCCTATGGGAAAATATTAATAATTGGCCATCACCATAATCACCACAGAAATAGACCACATCTTCAACTCGCCTTGAAAATTCAGCTGATAATTTACATAATAGCCCGGTCAAATTCATTCGAATGCTAAAAAATACAACATGAAAATGTTGACTTAGTTGGCTTTCAAATGATTTTTTCCAAGATAACAATCAAGTAGTTAAAAGGAAAATATCATGTCATCCTCTAACTCACAGGATCCAGACACGAAAGTGTTATTGGATACTACCGCTATTAAAAATAAGCTTATTTACTCAGTTCAATTAGCCTGCTTTTGGCTAATTCTCTCAAGTTATATATTTCCTTGGCTATCAGCCAATATCAAAAATATACTTCCTACAAAAATCAGGTAATTTTTAAATGGAATACTCCAGCTATATTTCGCTGGCACTCTACTTTATTGCCATGTTGGCAATAGGGCTGTTTGCCTATCGTAATTCCACCGACGATCTTGCGGGTTATATGCTTGGCGGGCGTCAGGTCAGCCCGCACGTCACCGCCCTGTCTGCCGGTGCATCCGATATGAGCGGCTGGATGCTGATGGGGCTGCCCGGCGCCATGTTTACCATGGGCTATGATGCTCTGTGGATTGCCGCTGGCCTGCTGCTGGGGGCGCTGCTCAATTATCTGCTGGTTGCACCCAGACTCAGAGTGTTTACTGAAGCAGCTGATGACGCCCTGACACTGCCAGACTTTTTCAGCAAGCGCTTCAATAAAGACAACGGCTCGGTGCGGATGATTTCAGCGGCGGTGATTATCCTGTTTTTCACCCTGTATACCTCAGCCGGACTGGTCGCCGGGGGTAAGTTTTTTGAGTCGGCTTTTGGACTGGGCTATCAAACCGGCTTGTTGCTGACTGTGTCTGTGGTGGTGGCATACACCCTGCTCGGCGGATTCCTGGCGGTCAGCCTGACTGACTTTGTTCAGGGCTGTATCATGTTTCTTGCACTGGTGTTGGTGCCGTTGGTTGCGCTTCAGGAATTCAACAGCAGTACCGACATGCTGGCGCAGGCCAGCCGCAGCATTACCCCATTGGCCGACTCTTTTGAGCACATGGGGATTCTGGCGATAGTCTCAAGCCTCGCATGGGGGCTGGGTTACTTTGGGCAACCGCATATTATTGTGCGATTTATGGCAATTCGGTCGGTGAAGGACATTGCTGTTGCCCGCAATATCGGCATGAGCTGGATGTTGGTCACCATATTAGGCGCGCTGGCAACCGGACTTATCGGCGTGGCTTACGTGAATAAATTCAAGCCGGGACTGGACGATGGCGAGACCATCTTCATTTTGTTCGCTGAAATCCTGTTTCATCCGCTCATCAGTGGGTTCCTGCTGGCAGCCATTCTGGCGGCCATCATGAGCACCATTTCCTCGCAGTTACTGGTGTCATCAAGCTCTCTGTCGGAGGATGTGTACCGCGCCCTGTTTCACAAAGAGATGGACCAGAAAGCCACGGTTACGGCGGGACGTATCGGTGTGCTGGCCGTGGCGGCGGTGGCAACGCTGCTGGCGCTGGACAATAACGCCAGCATCCTCTCGCTGGTGAGCAATGCCTGGGCCGGTTTTGGCGCCGCCTTCGGCCCCCTCGTACTCCTGAGTTTATTCTGGCCCCGCATGACCCACAGCGGCGCAGTAGCAGGCATACTCTGTGGCGCAGGCACTGTGTTGGTGTGGAGCCAGGTTCCACTGCTCGAAAACGGCTTACCCTTATCCAGTCTCATTTATGAGATTGTGCCCGGGTTTATCGTAAGCACTCTCGCCATAGTACTGGTGAGTTATGCAGACCAGGCCCCCTGTAAATCGACTCAGAAAGCCTTCAAGCTCAGCCGGGATAGGCTGAAACAAGTCAGCTGATCCCACACAGGCCCGCCCCATGCGGGCCTTTTGCTATTTAACAGCGCGAACAGTCTTTTAGCGGTATGGGCTACCACCGCCATGGCAAATTTTCCCAATCGTTGTAAAATACCCCATCTTTTGCAGTGGGCAGATAGTCAGTGAGCCATCCCAATCACAGTCTGGATACCAAACGCATTTCGCCAAATGTGGCCTTGTATCATGCGCTGCAACACCCAATACCCCGGGAAACAGGCACAAACCACAATAAGCCTGCCCGATTTAACCCTTACCCCACACATTCAGAGGAATACTCGTCATGAGTCTTGCTGATTCCGTACTGGCCGTGAACAACGACCTGCCTATCCGTACCGACAAACCCGTGCACAGCGGTAAGGTTCGCAGCGTTTATTGGCTGACCGAGGCCGACAGCGCCCGCCTTATCCGTGAACGCGGCTACGATGTGCCTGCCGACACGCCGCTGGCCATCATGGTGATCTCTGACCGTATCTCCGCCTTCGATTGCATCTTCCACGGTGAAGGCGATCTGCGTGGTATTCCCGGTAAGGGTGCGGCCCTCAATGCCATCTCCAACCACTGGTTTGGTCTGTTTAAAGAAAACGGCCTGGCAGACAGTCATATCCTCGACATCCCCCATCCTTTTGTGTGGATTGTGCAAAAGGCCCGACCCATTAAAGTGGAAGCCATTATTCGCCAGTACATCACAGGCTCCATGTGGCGCGCCTACCAAAAAGGTGAGCGGGTGTTCTGCGGTATCACATTGCCTGAGGGGCTGCAGAAGGATCAGAAACTGCCTGAGCTTTTGATCACACCGTCCACCAAGGGCATCCTCACCGGTATTCCCGGCGTGCCAGAACAGGATGACGTAAACATCAGCCGCGCCGATATCGAAGCTAACTTCGAAGCCTTTGGTTTTGAAAAGAAAGAAGATATCGACCTCTATGAAAAGCTTTTGAAAGAAGGCTTTGGGGTGATTTCCGAGGCGCTGGCAAAGCTTGACCAGGTGTTTGTGGATACCAAGTTTGAGTTTGGCTATGTCACCGACAGCAACGGTAATTCCAAGCTGATTTACATGGATGAAGTGGGCACACCGGATTCTTCCCGTATTTGGGACGGCGCCGCCTACCGCGACGGCAAGATTGTGGAAAACTCCAAAGAAGGTTTCCGCCAGTTCCTGCTGAACCACTTCCCGGATCCGGACATCCTGCTCAACAAAGACCGGATGCCTGAGCGTGAAGCCCTGGCCCGCGACAACGCCCTGCCGCTGGATGCCATGATGAACGTATCCCGCACCTACACAGGTATCGCCGAGAAGGTCACCGGCCGCAAGATTGAGCTGTCCGACAATCCCAAGGCGGAAATCATCGCCATCCTCAAAGAGCAGTACGCTTTGGTGGATTAAGGCTTACGCGCTCTGAAACGGCGCGCTTAATTTCTCGCAAGAAACCCCGGCCGATGTCGGGTTTTTTATTTCGCTGACAACCTTAAGCCTGCCCAAGCCACTGAGACAACAGCCGAGCTATTTTCCACTGTACAAGCGGGCTTCCTACCAAGCCACGCGCATAAAAGTGTTGCCAAAGCAGCCACTTAACATCATAGTTGTTTAGGGAAGATCAAGATAAAGGCATAGCCATGGAATTCAATCAGGGAACACTCGACGAGCTGATGCTAAAGGCCCAACAGGACCTCAGCAGCGACCAGCAAAGCTACAAACGTAAACTCAACCTCTATGTCTGGATGGCCTACGGCGTCATCCTGTTATTGCTGCTGCTTTTTGTCGGCCTGGTGGCAGGCACTGTGGGACTGGCGTTCACAAGCTCTGTATTCCTGGTGTTATTACTCAAGAAAAAGCTGATTATTCCGCTGCTGATTATCGGCTGGATGCTGGGAAGAGCACTCTTTCTCGGGGCCGGTAAACCCGAGGGATATAGGCTCAGACGCGCCGAGGCTCCCCTGCTGTTTGGGCTGGTCAATGAGCTGACCAAAAGCCTAAAGACGCCCAGAGTGCACAACATCATTGTCACGCCGGAATTTAACGCCGCCATGGCGCAAACGCCCCGCTGGTTTGTGGGCGGCCCCACCGAGAACACGCTTATAATAGGGCTTGAGCTGCTGATGTCACTGTCCAAAGAAGAGCTCAAGGCGGTATTGGCCCACGAGCTTGGGCATCTGAGCGGCGACCACGCCAAATTCAACGGCAAGATTTACCGGGCCCGCGCCATGTGGGAGCAAATGATGCACAGCTTCGAAAGCTCCGGCTCCCTGGTTACCTACCCCATGCGCAAGTTTTTCAGCTGGTATGCGCCGCGCTTTTCGGCCTATTCATTCGCACTGGCCAGACTCAACGAGTACGAAGCCGATTTGTCTGCCGCCAAGCAGACCTCGGCAGCCACTTTTCAGTCGGCATTGGTCAAAACCTCACTGCTGGCCGAAATCACAGATGAAGATTTCTGGCCACAATATTACCGCCGTGCCTATGAGCAACCCGCCCCTGATACCCTGCCCTATACCGCCTTCAAGCAGTTTATAGATGCAGGTGAATTTGGCGACCTGCCGCTGCGACTTGCAAAGGTGATGGCCGAACGCACCTCGCCCCACAATACCCACCCCTGCACCAAAGACAGAGTAGAAGCGCTGGGCGCATTCGATGAAGACGTACTGAAACTCAGGGAAAACAATGCCTGGCAGTTGCTCGGTAAGTCGGCCCATAAGATCATTAAAGAATTCAATGATAACTGGCTGATGTATAACGGCCAGGAGTGGCAATTCCAGTACCAGCTGGCACAGGAACAATTGGCCAGACTCAAGGAACTTGAGCCGATGGACCCCAATCAGTTATCGCTGGATCAAAAAGAGGAACTGGCGTTCCTTTTGGATAAGTTCCGGCGAGACCCCGAACGGGTCGTGGCACTCTACGACGGCATCATGGCATCCAAACCCCATGATCTCGACACGGCTTTGCGTTTGGCACAACTCTACGCCAAAGCAGGCAATCCACGTTGTCTGCCACTGTTCCGGACCTGCCTTGCCAAGGATGAACTGGTTAACGATGCCTGCATGGGCGCCTATGGCTACTACCTGCATCAGGGCGACGGCAATCAGGCCAACGAGTGGCTGGATAAACTGGTTGCCCACGGTGAGATAGCCGAGCGCGCCCGGCAGGAACGCATCACCGTCGGCGCCAAAGACCCCTTGATGGCACCAACCCTGCCCAAAGAGGCCATAGATGCACTCGCCGCGCGGCTGATTGCGATAGACAGGGTGGAGGATGTGTGGCTTTGCCAAAAGTCGGTGCAGTACTTCCGTGACAGCCCTGTGGTAGTGCTTGCCATCAAGGTGAGCGGCTGGACCGGCAAAGACAAGGTGCTGGAACAATGCTTTGGGCAACTCCCGGCCGATTGGACCAGTTTTATCGTGACCAAGGATATGGACTCGGCGCTGTTTAAAAAGGTGCAAACCAAAGGCACTCAGATTATTTAAAGCCAATGTCCACAAGCACTTTTTGGCGATATACAGAAAAGGTACCCCATGGGTGCCTTTTCTGTTGCGCGCTTTACGCTGGCGATTACAGCGTAGGATAGCAATATCGAACTTGCGCCTCACTGGACCATGGAACAAAGAACCTTAAAACAGCGAGCTTACTTTCTTTCGAGAAGCCCGGCCGATGTCGGTTTTTTTGTTACCATAAAACCCTGTTACCCTTTATACAAACCGCTGTGTCAAACCTTTAGCCGAGGGAAAAAACACTATAATTTAAAGTGCCCTTCCCCTACATTCAGCCAAAGGAGGGAAGTATGGACAAGCAATATATTCTCTACCCGACAGACTTCTCTGAAAGCTCCACCCACGCCCTGCAACAGGCTCTGGAACTCGCCCAAAAGAGCCATCAAAAACTACGCCTCTTGCACGTGATAAGTCGTCCGTATGGCGATGACATCACCACAGAGCCACACCACGAAGACAACTTCGGCATAGTGGTCGCCAACGCCACAGAGCAGCAGGCCCATTTAGCCGCCTATGCCAAAGAAAGGATCAATGCTTTACTGGCCAACTTGCCACCGGATCAGGAGATCGAAATCCAAATAGACCAAGGCAATGCCACCAGCCAAATCCTCGCCGAAGCGGCGCGGGAGGATGTTGCCATGGTCGTCATTGGCTGCCATCATCATGCCCCTTTCACCCACTGGCTGCATCCCAATGTGGCAGCGCAGGTGGTGAACAAGGCCCACTGCCCCGTATTGGTGGTCAGGTAGGGCAACCTCTCCAACAAAAAAGGCACCCTGAGGTGCCTTTTGACTATTCCAAAGATTAAAGACTCCGGTAGATGAAGCTCAGCTCATCAGCGCGATTGGCCTGACCTTCCGAAAACTCATACATGCAGGAGTCATCGGTGTAATCCATGAAGTTGGTGATGGGGTCGAGGCCAGGATAACGGTTACCGGCGCAGGAATCGCGGTTCACCGGACAACCATAAGCCGGACTGCGCTCGGCTGGAGTGTCGGCCACATAGTCACCATTGCCGCTGCAGCCACCCTGGAAGGTATGATACAACCCGAGCCAGTGGCCCACTTCATGGGTGCCTGTATCGCCTTCGTTATAGGGCGCGGCGCTGCCGCCGGGCAGGCTGGAGTAAAGCACTACCACACCATCATTCACCGGGTCAGAGGAATAGCTGCTTGGGAAGGTTGCCCAGCCAAGCAGGCCGCCACCCATGTTATTGGTGTAGAAGTTCAAATCGGCAGCATCGCCCTGACGCAGTGCCGCCTTCATTTCCTTCTCAGCGGTCGAACCATGGGTAGCCGTGTACCAACTGTTGTTGGCGGTACGGGTGATACCTGCCACTTTAAAGGTAAAGGGCGTATTGGCATAAGCATCGTTCAGCACGTTGATTTGGGCATCTATTGCACCTGCAGACAAGTTACCGTTGCCACTGTTATCGGTGATTACGTGCATATATACGTCAACCGCTACACTGCCATTGGGGCGAGGCTGGTAGGTGCTGCCACCGCCTCCGCCACCGGGCTTACCTTTGGCGGCCTTCAAGGTTTGAAAATGTTTTTCACGTAATTCGGCTTCCTGGATGCTGGGCTGCTTGGTACCACAGCGCAGGAAGGATGCATTGGGGTTGGCATTGTCGAAGGCATTGTCGTTTTTGGCATTGCCAATCACAGGCACTGTAGCCAAACCCAGTGCCATTATCAGGGTCGAGGTCTTTGCAATAAAGCTCACAATGGGCTCCTTGTCTTTATCTTGTTAGTCAAATCACGGCGCACCGTGCGACACAGACACCAACGACGCAGCCTGAAACGGCACAAACTACATGATGTAACCCTAAAGCTAGCGAATCACTCCGTGTTAATCAAATGATCCAGCATTGTTAAGTACAATGGTAAGGCCAGTACTTCCAACCTTCGGGGCTTTCATCAGCACAGCTATAGCCCGGCGAGACGCTGGCAAGGGCACTACACCCTTGGCATACTGGTCGTCTTCTCACTGACTCCTTACCACTATGCACATAGCTTCCTGCCAATTCGAACAACACGGCGCCATCATTCAGCACATCTTTAACCACGCCATCGCCAACACCACTGCACTCTACGAATATGAGCCAAGGGACATGGCAAGAATTGCAGCCTGGTTTGCACAAAAGGAAGGTTTATACCCTGTGCTGGGCGCCTTTGATGAAAAGGGTGACTTGATGGGCTTTGCCAGCTATGGGCCATTCCGGGGCTTTCCGGCAAACCTCTACTCGGTGGAGCACTCTGTGTATGTTCATTCGGATCACAGGGGAAAAGGGGTGGCGCTGAAGCTGATGCAGGCACTTATTCAAGCGGCGAAGGACGCCGGATTGCACATGATGGTGGGCGGTATAGATGCCAGTAACAATGCCAGCATCGCCCTGCACAAAAAGCTCGGTTTTGAACATGCCGGCACGTTAAAAGAGGTGGGCTACAAGTTTAACCGCTGGCTGGATTTGGCGTTTTATCAGCTGAAGCTAAGCGAATAATCCTGTGCTTTAAAAGATAAAGAGAGCCAGTATCGACTCTCTTTGCTGTTCGCACCTACGCCAGAGCAAACGAATTCAGCTCAGTCTTTCAGGCGATAGGTCACTTCGACCCTATCTGACAGGGTAATATCGCCGGACTGATAGCTCTGCCCCACCCCATTGTCGGCCTCCATCATGGCTGCTTTATACATCACGGGGCGAACCGGCCCCTGATCGTAGTAGCGAATATGCCACACCCCCTGAATTTTGGCGCCAAAGCCCTGGGCCAGGGACTCGGCCTTGGACTTGGCATCGGCAATTGCCAGCTCCCGCACTTTGGCACGGGCGGCGCTGTCGTCGCTGAGCTCAAAACTGATATTGCCCACCCGGTTAATGCCTTCGGTCAGCGCCGAGTCCACTATCTCGTTTACTCTGGACACATCAGTGATACGCACAGTGACCCGGCGGTTAGCGCCATACCCTATCAATTGAGGCTCGGCATCTTTGTGGTACTTGTACTCGGGATTGATGATGAGATTGGCACTCTCAATCTGTTCGCGCTTTACACCGGCGGCCTCCAAACGTTTGATAAAACCGGCCACCGCCTTGTCAGACGCGCCCTTTACATAACGGGGATCCTTACCTTTTGATACCACTTCCACCGAGATAACCGCGGTGTCGGGCGTCACTTTCAGCTCGGCCACCCCAGTGGTGTCCAGGGTGGGGAACTCGTTTGCCTGTGCTGATGAAGCCTGGGCTGTCACGGCAAACAGGGCGCTCACGCCGAGGGCTGTCAGAGTTTTTTTCATGGGATTCTCCTTGGTTTTCAAATCTGTCTGACGTTACAAACGGCATAAAATTTAAAAAGGGTTAAATTTTTCAAAAAAATTTTCCGTTATTTTGCTGAACAAATTTTCACCACACACCCTGTACCTTTCGGGCACTTGCGGTATAATCGCGCGCACTTTTTTACTGCCCACAGCCGAGGCCACTGTGCATCGGGCCCAGCGCAGTAAATCAAACCCGTCACGCAATATCGGAACGCGCACTTTGAACAAGACAGTCGAAACTTTTGATCCCAAGCAGACTACCACGCTCGAGACCCCAGCCAAGACACTGGCAGCAGAAGCCAAGGCCAGCGACGGCACCATTCAGGGCAACCGTATCGGTTTTGTCAGCCTGGGCTGCCCCAAGAATCTGGTGGACTCAGAGCGCATTCTGACCCAACTGCGTATCGACGGTTACGAGGTAACCAACAGCTACGACAATGCCGATCTGGTGATTGTAAACACCTGTGGCTTTATCGATGCCGCCGTGGAAGAGTCGCTGGACGCCGTGCGTGAAGCCCTGGAAGAAAACGGCAAAGTAATAGTGACCGGCTGTTTGGGCGCCAAAGAAAACCAAATTCGCGAAGTGCACCCCGATGTGCTGGAAATTACCGGTCCCCACAGCTATGAGGCCGTGCTGAATCACGTGCACAAGTATGTGCCAAAGCCAGAGCACAACCCCTTCACCTCGCTGATCCCTCAGACAGGTGTAAAGCTGACGCCCAAGCACTACGCCTACCTGAAGATTTCTGAAGGCTGTGACAACCGCTGCACCTTCTGCATCATCCCTGCCCTGCGTGGCGATCTGGACAGCCGTGGCGTAGGCAGTGTGCTCGATGAAGCCAAGCGTCTGGTAGAAAGCGGCGTGCAGGAAATTCTGGTGGTGAGCCAGGACACGTCTGCCTACGGCAAAGACAAAGATGGCCGCACCGACTTCTGGAACGGCATGCCGGTAAAACAAGACATCACCAGCCTGGCGCGCCAGCTGGGCAAGATGGGCGCCTGGGTGCGTCTGCACTACGTATACCCATACCCATGGGTTGACGACTTGATCCCACTGATGGCCGAAGGACTCATTCTGCCTTACCTCGACCTGCCGCTGCAGCACGCCAGCCCACGCGTTCTGAAGATGATGAAGCGCCCTGGCCGGGTTGACCGCCAGCTGGATGCCATCAAAAAATGGCGTGAGATCTGCCCGGATCTGGTGATCCGCTCTACCTTTATCGTGGGCTTCCCCGGCGAGACTGAAGAAGACTTCGAAATGCTGCTGGACTTCCTGCGTGAAGCACGTCTGGATCGCGTTGGCTGTTTCAAGTATTCCGAGGTGGATGGCGCCGTGGCCAACACCCTGGCTGAGCTAATCAGCGAAGAAGTGAAAGAAGACAGATACGAGCGCTTTATGGAAGTGCAGGCCGAGATCAGCGCCGAGCGTCTGGCCCGTCTGGTTGGTCGTGAGCTGGACATTCTGATTGATGACGTTGACGAAGAAGGCGCCATCGGCCGCTCTTACGCCGATGCCCCTGAAATCGATGGCATGGTGTTTATCAATGGCGAAACCGAGCTGACTCCCGGTGATATGGTGCGTGCCCGCATCGTTGCCTCAGATGAGCACGATCTCTGGGCCGAGTTGGTTGCCCTGGAAGACTAAGATTCAGCACATTAAAAAACGGGCTTTATGCCCGTTTTTTGTTTTTACCGTGCCAAACGCCCTTAAATCAAAAGGGGCATCGCCCTTAAGCTGATGCCCCTTCTGGTTGCGCGCCTTACGTTGATAAGACCCTTTGCCTTTTTTGGGTTTTTCGACCTTCGACCTGAACAGGTCTGAGGTCACCAGCGCCTTAATGGCATTGTCGCGTACGTCGCCGCGGCCGTGATCGTGATGGTTACTCACAGATATTGCTCCTTTGGTTAAAAACCGGCCAAGCATAAGACCAATGGCCGCCGGGATCCAGATCAAACTTCTGAAAAGACCCGAACGGTTCTGTTTTGTCCCGCGACATTTTTGTGTCACTTTTATGCGGGCATGAAGCTAAAGAAGAGAGCAATCAAGGAGATGTGCTAAGTGAGACTGTCGATATTCTTGCTGTTGCTCTTGAGTGTGCCCGCTATTGGCTGCGAGCTGACCATGGGTTACCGCACCAACGAACGTCTGCCCTATATTCACGCAGAGCCCAAGGACACCGGACTTTTTGCCACCCTCTTTGAGGAGGCAACCAGGCGCATCGGCTGCGACCTGACCGTAATCCGTGCCCCGAAAAACCGCATTATTCGCGAATTGGAGCTGGGCCATATCGATTTCTACCCCAGCTTGAGCTTTACTCCGAAGCGTGCCAAATATGCCTGGTTTTTCCCTAACGGCCTGCCAGAGCGCTATACAGGGATCAGCCGGATGAATGCACCGGATATTAAACAACTCGAAGAGCTGGTTCCCCACAAGATGGTGCTTTTGATGGCACCCGGCAGTTACGACCTTGGTGGTCTGCCCAAGGGACTCAATCAGCGCCGCCCCCAGGACCTGGATATCCCCAAGGCCTTTACCATGCTCAGGGCCAACAAGGGCGACTTCTTTATTTATGATGAATTTACCCTGGAGTATTACCTCCATCAGGAAGGGGGGGATGGCCTTAAACTGCACCCTGATTGCTGTGAAAAGCCCCGTAACATGTTCTTTGGTTTTTCCCGTAAAAGCCCACATTTTCAAGGGATAGCCAACCCTGACTTTATGGCCGACATGCCGGTATCCGCAACCAATCAGCCAGGAATACCGGCACCCAATAGTGTTGCCGCACAATTGGTACAGGCGCTTACCGAGATGATGCACGATGGCACCATAGCCGCGTACAGAAAGGCCGTGTTACATCCTGAGGGCGGGATTTCTCCCGCCTCTGCAAAGAAAGCCACTAAGGCAAACTCTGCCGGGGCTGAGAGTCAACAGCCTTAAAATCCGCCCCCTCTTCTTGCTATTGCCGTTTCCCGGCGCCACATATCTGCCAATAAAAAGCCCCGTATCAACGGGGCTTCATCGACAAACCACTTAGCCTTAAAAGCCTCAGTTGCCGGCGACCTTCATGCTATCCAGCAAAATACCACCGGTACGGATGGAAGAGCGCAGGTCTCTGTCCTGACTCACCGCCTGAATACTGCGATACATGTCTTTGAGGTTACCGGCGATGGTAATTTCTTCCACCGGGTACTGGATTTCACCGTTCTCCACATAGAATCCGGCGGCGCCACGGGAGTAGTCACCCGTCACCATGTTCACCCCCTGCCCCATTACCTCAGTCACAATCAGCCCCTTGTCCATCTGGCGTACCAGCGCATCGAAATCCACACCAGTGTCATTCAGGGTCCAGTTGTAAATACCGCCGGCATGGCCTGTATTGGTCATCCCCAGTTTACGGGCCGAATAGGAGGTCAGCAGGTAGGTGGCGAGCAATCCGTCCTTGATGATGTCTCTGTCCACAGTCGCCACACCTTCACTGTCGTATGGGGCACTGGCAAGACCTGCCAGCAGGTGTGGCTCTTCGCGGATATTCAACCACTCGGGAAACACCTGGGTGTCCAGCCCATCCAACAGGAAGCTTGATTTGCGATACAGGCTGGAGCCACTGATGGCACTGATAAGATGACCAATCAGGCCGGTTGCCACTTCGTGGGCAAAGAGCACTGGCATGGTACCTGTGGCAATTTTGCGGCCACCGAGGCGGCTTAACGTCTTGGCTGCAGCCTTCTGCCCCACCAGCTCGGGCGAGAGCAGCTCGGCATATTTGCGGGAAATGCTGTAATCGTAGTCCCGCTGCATGTTGCCATCGTCCTCTTCCCCAATCACCACGCAGCTTAAGGAGTAACGTGAGGAGCAATAGCCATTGAGGAAGCCATGGCTGTTGCCATACACCTTGATGCCGGTATGGGCGTTGGCGCTGGCGCCATCGGAATTTTTAATGCGCGGGTCGGCGTCAAGGGCTGCCGCCTCTGCGCGAATGGCCAGTTCGGTCAGCTCTTCCGGTGTCAGGCTCTCGGGATGATAGAGATCCAAATCAGCCACGGTTTTAGCCATCAAACTGGCTTCTGCCAAACCGTTACAGGGGTCGGCGGAGGTATAGCGGGCAATATCATCGGCGGCCTTTACTGCCTGCCGGATAGCCTCGGGGCTTAAATCCGAGGTGGATGAACTGCCTTTGCAGCCATCGCGGAATACCGTGATCCCCAGTGCACCGTCTTTATTGAATTCAACGGTTTCCACTTCCTTGAGACGGGTAGAAACCGACAATCCCTGTTGCTTGCTGATAGCCACTTCGGCGGCGCCTGTTCCCAGGGTGTTGGCGTAATCCAGCGCCATGGCCACGGCATCCTTGAGGGCGTTCAATTCCAATTCAATTTTGTTAGATGACACTGTCTTGCTCTTGTTCACTGCCTGATGGGGCTAAGCATAACAAAGCCCTGTGGCAAATCACATCCACAAATGTGCTCCCTTTGCAGACAAAATCTGCGCCCGAGGCAGCAGTTTCCCCTGCTTAATGGTAAGATTGCCGGATTGCGTGTAGAGAGGTTTTGAGCGAATGAACGTCGTTGGCGATCCAGAGAATTTCAAACAGCCCTATGATGATGACGAAAACTATGTCAGCAAGTCATCTTTCAAGCGGGAATCCCATGCTGCACAGGACCTGGGTAAGCGTCTGCTTGGTCTGAGCAAGAGCCAGCTCGAAAAGCTGGATCTGGAAGAAGACCTGCTGGATGCCCTGGCTGCAGCCAAAAAAATTAAACCCAACAGTGAGGCCCTGCGCCGTCAGATCCAATTTATTGGCAAACTGATGCGTAACCTGGACACCGAGGCCATAGTCGCTTCGCTGGACAAGCTGGCCAACAAAAACAACAACCAGGCTGCCCGTCAGCATGTGCTTGAAAAAATTCGCGATCGTTTGCTTGCCGACGGTGACAGCGAGATCCAGGCACTGGTAGAGGAGCACCCAACCTTTGACCGCCAGAAACTGCGTCAGATGGTGCGTGCAACCGCCAAGGAAGTCGGCAAAGACGCGGAAAAAGGTCTTGAGTCCAAGGCTGCCAAGGAGCTCCTCAAGTACTTGCGGGACAATACTCCCGAGTCCTGAAGACTGCCACGCCGTCAGACAGATTAGCGCCCCGCAATGCGGGGCGTTTTCTTACCCCTGTTTTGGGGGACTCAGTTGATTCACTTCCCGCTGCCTGACAACCAGGCCCCACCATGCCAGTGCCAGATACACCAGTGCCAGCAGCCAAAGCGTTAACCACTCAGAGAAGACGCCGTCGAATCCTGTCCCCAACTGATTGAGTTTGAGCATACCAAAGATGGCAGGCACCGCCGGAATGGTCTGGGCTGCCATGACCAGAGGCTCGGGAATGAGAGAAAGCGGCCACACAAAACCGCTGACAAACAGTATCGGCATGGAGGCCAGCAGCATCACCTGCGTGGGCATATCGCGACGGCGGAAAAGACAGCTCGCGGCCACACCAGCCGCGGCGGTCGCCAGATAGAAAGGCACGATAAAGGCTGCGATATCCCCAAGCCCTGCCTGCACACTCACCCCATACCAGTGATAGCACCACCCCATATAAAAGGCGCCGAGGGCTGCATAGATGAGACCAAAAGCCGCAATACGACCTATCAACAACTCCAGCGACGACACCTGCTGCCAATAGCCCGCTTTACGCCATTGCCCAGCACCCAGTATCCCGGTGCCAATCAGCAACGTCTGATGCAAAATCAGCAGGAACAGGCCGGGTACCACATAGGGGGTGTAACCCAGGCCCGGGTTATAGGCAGGCACCGCATTCAGGTGCATGGGCAACAGACTGAGGCTGGCACCGGCAAAAGATTCGCCCCGGCTGAGCATACCCAGCAGCTGTACCGACCTGGCAGCATCCATACCGGCCGTTACCAAGCCCTCCACCAGTGCCGAGTAAACCAAAAAGTAACTGGCGTCACCGCCATAGCTGAGTGTGGCCCCTTTACCAAGCAGCAGGTCACGTTTAAAACCCGCAGGGATCACCAGCAAACCATGGAAGTCGCCGCTGGCAATATAGTGCTGCGCCTCGGCTACACTGCCGGCGGCCCTTGCCACCCGGATTTTCGGGCTGGCATCGGCATGGCGGATAAGCTCCCGGCTCAGACTGGTATTATCCAGATCAACCACCACCAGCGCCTGCTCGGTGGGCACCTGATTCAAATAGGGCAAGGGATACAGCAAGGCATAAAACAGCACGCCACCAAACAGAGTAACGGCAATCGCCTTATCGGCGACTATGGCTTTGAGCTCTTCAAGGATAAGCCGAAGCAGCGTCATGACTGCGCCTCCTTAAGCCCCTTGCGTGCCAGCAGCGCAATGGGCAACAGAAGCAGCAGAAACGGCATAAAAGTGAAACTCTTACCCAGTAACTCCATGCCGCTTACGCCATAACTCACCAGAGCAATATGGGAGTCGATATAGTGGCTCGATGGCATCAGCAGACGCCAATACTGCGCCGCTGCCGGCATATCCTGAACCGGAAAGGTCACTCCCATGAAGGCAAACGCCGGAGCAAAGAGCGCGGTGCAAAAACTGACGACACGGGCAGACTCCTGCATCAGCAAAAATATCACCGCCACTATCAAAAATACTGCAAGCAACAGGGCCAGCATGGCAGGAATGAGCCACAGTGGCGAAGCAGCCACCGGCAGTTTTAAGTAGCCAAACAACAGCGCATGGATAAACAGCCCCTGCAACATCAACAGCGGCATATAGCAGAGTAACTTGGCGCCCAGCCTGGGCAGCAAGCCCACAGAATCGCACCGCGCCGAGGGTTCCAACTCGCGGTTGAGGGCGTTGGCAAACACCAACATGGCCGTGAGCTGCCACAGTGCAATCAACACCGGCGGCACCAAAAAGCCCACATAGTTGTTGTTCCGGTTAAAGAGCGCCGTGGTTTGGGTGGCGATGGGGGCAATATTGATGTGCGCCTGATGAGGATTGGCGCCATGAGCCAGCTGCTTGCTGTAGGCCAGAGGCTTCATGGCATCGGCGATGGCTTGCTGCAAATTGGCGGCAAGCAGTTTGCCCACCAATAAAAACTGGCCGTTGTATCGCACATCCACCGTGGGCTGAGCACCAGTTTTCAGATCGCGGGAAAACCCGTGGGGTACCACCACCAGAGCATAGACCTCGGCCCGGTTCATGGCGTCCTCGGCCTGTGGCAATGACGCGAAAGAGATGGGACTGATGACAGGGCTTGCGGCTATATGCCGACCCAGTTCACGGCTCAGGCTGCTGTTATCAAGATCCACCATGGCGACTGGCAGCTGCCTCGGCAAGGCGGCACTGAAGAGCCACCAAAGTGCCAACATGGCAAGAATGGGCAGGTAACTTACCAGCGCCAGTTGCCAGGGGTTTTGCCACAGTGCACCAAGCTCACGGCGCAGCAGGGTCTTCATGGTTCATTCCCAAATGGCAGACATGCCAACCCGCAATCCTTCAATGGGGTGCTGGGGCACCAGCTCCACCTTGAAGGTGCGCAGGTCAAAGTCGTGACCACTCTCGGTGGAGCGCCAGGTGGCAAAGTCGCCCATCACAGCTATGTGGCTCACCTTAAACCCGGCGCTGATATCCAGTGCTGGAATATACAGCTGTTTCAGTTCACCTTTTTTCACATCCTTAAGCATGTCTTCCCGCAGCTGGAACACTGCCCATGCGTCGTTCATGTCCACCAGACTCACCACAGGGAAGCCGGACGGCGCCAGCTCGCCGGATTGCAGCAACACTTCCGACACTTCACCGCCCCGCGGTGCGCGCATCTGGCTGTCGGCCAGAATGGCACTCACTTCTTTCACAGCGCCCTCGGCCATGCGGGCATTACCGGCGGCTGCCGCCTTGGTTTCTTCCCGGGCGCCTTCTTCTGTCATCTGATACACAGCCAGTGCCGCCTGCTCTGTATATCTGGCCGCCTGCCACTGGGTATAGGCTTCATCGCGTTTTTGCCGTGGCACCACGCCTTCGTTAAAGAGGTTATCCACCCGCTCGAAGGTGGTTTTCGCGAGTTCCAACCCGGCCTTTGCCTTGAGCCACTGCTCTTTCTGGGCCGCAATCTGCTGCTTGCGGGCACCTGTGTCGGCCTCAAGCTGCATGGCGCGGGCCGCATCCCGGCCCCCTTCGGCCTGCATCAACTTGGCATTTAGTTCGGGGCTGTCAATCACATAGAGCAAATCCCCTGCCGCCACTGTATCGCCGGTGCGCACCATCACCTGTTCGATGCGGCCGGGCACCTTGGAAGACACATGGTATTCACGGGCTTCGATTTGCCCCTGCAACGGGGCCTTGGCAGGAGTGTGAGCCAGCATCAGCCCCCAGCCGAGGGCAATCACCAGCGCGACCAGTGCAGACGTTGCCAGCAAACGATTGACTGTCATTGTTTTTCTCCCATGGTGGCAGACGCTCGCTGGGCCTGACCGATAAATTCATCCAACTGGCCCGAGATGGCCATCAGGCGCGCATAGGCCTGCACATAACGAAACTTGGCACCCAGCTGCTGGGTATCCACGGCGGTGAGTTTCAGCTCGGCGTCCACCCGCTCGATGGAGGTGGACATGCCCTGGTTAAAGGCAAGTTCACGAAGCCGCAGATTTTCCATCGCCAGCGCCCGCGAGCTGTCGAGGGCACGATATTCTTCTTCGGCCTGCCTAAGCTGTCGAAAGCTCTGCTCCAGCAGCAGACTCAAGTCTTCCCGGGTTTGTGCCTTGGTGTGACGGGCCTGCAACAGTGCGCTGTGGGCCGCTTCGACCTTGCCACTGCGGCCATCGCGGGAGAGCAGCGGCATCTTAAAACCGACCCCCAGCATCCAGTCCGGCTCCATTTTCGCGAACAGGCTGTCATCCTCATACAGGGTGTAATTGCCGTAAAGGAATACCGTCGGTTTATAGGCGCCGCGCTCAACTTCAATCAGCCCGTTGGCCTGGGTTTCCTTCGCATCCAGTAACTTGAGTGCCGGATGTGACTTTTGTGTCAGTTCCGCCAGTTGTGGCAGTGAGGGCTCGCTGAGCGCAATAAAAAGCCCTGATGAAGGTGTTTCGGCCTTTTTCAGCAGGCTTTTCAGGGCGATATTGGTCATTTCGTACTGACGACGACTACTGGAGGCCTGCACTCTGGCGTTATCCAGCGCCACTTCGGCATTGAGGCGCTCGACTTTGGCGATTTGTCCATGGGCCTCAAGCTTGCGGGCATGATCGACGTGTTTCTCGAGGGACGCCACCAACTTATCCTGGGTGCGGACCAGCTCCGCCGCCACCATCACACCGTAGTATCTGTCCACCAGAGTGGTAAATAGCTCGCGGCGGGTCAGCTCACGCTGCTGCTCTTCTTCGGCAAGCAGGGCCTCGTGTATACCCTGGGCCGCGCTGATGCGACCGCCTGTATAGATGGGCCACATCGCCGACAGGCTTGCACGGAAAATGTCCTGCTCAGTGAAAGGAGTAATAAAGAGTTCGCCGGGGATACTGCCAAGGGCCGCACCCAAAGCGGGCGGAAGGCTTGCGGGGTCGAGAGACGCCATAGGATTGAGATCCCGAAGATCCATCTCCAGCGGTTTTTCCAGCCGGGTATAGCTGCCATTGAGCGACAACTCCGGCAGATTCATGTCTTCACCGGCGTCACGCTCGGCCCGGGCACGGTCGACCTTGGCACTGGAGGCCGCCAGCTTATCGCTAACCTGTTGCAGCTGCTGCCAGGCCGCATCAAAACTCTGGGCATGGGCAGCTGTGGCTATCACAGACATACCAGCGCAAGACGCAAGCACGGTCGCAAACAGAGCCGATTTAGCAACACGGCCCTTTTGCGCAACAAGCGCAAGTTTTGTCCGCTGACGGGACGAACACACCATTTTTGGCAGACAAACCAGTGTGGTGATAGGTTTCATTGACACCTCTAGAGTTTTAACTCTAATTCCAGTGGCGGATGATAGCATTCCATTCTCTGAGGCACCAATACGCAGCTCCAGGTCGTGACCTGTAACGCACACCGGCAAGTGGTGCCAGTCCTATGCAGTTAGTCCTTGCCTTTCACAACGAAAAACCAAGCGGCAACACCCGCTCAGCACTCGCGCATGCACCTCAGTAAGCACAAGGATCCTAATCTTTTTTGGTGAATTTTTAAACCTTTGCGAAGGATGCTGCAAAAGGAGGTTCGCATCATTCAGACGAGCAAAATACAGGAAACACCTGGACGCAGCCCGGAGAAAAATTAACACCAGCTGTGGCCGCGACAGGGCGCATCTGCCGGATAAACATGAGCCTGAGCTAGGGATAGCAAACTGCCCATACAAGGCTACCCATCCCTTCTCCCCGAAGACGCCATTCAAAGTGAAGCGGCGATCCATTGGCACAAAAAACTAGACGACTGGTCTAATCGCCGTTATTATCGCCGTCATGAATACCAAAACCCAAGACACCCGGCAACACATACTCGACATAGGCTACCAACTGGTGGTCAACAAAGGCTTTGCCGGTGTGGGCCTGTCGGAACTGCTGAAAACCGCCGAGGTGCCCAAGGGCTCCTTCTATCACTACTTCAAGTCCAAGGAGCAGTTTGGCGAAGCCCTTATCCAGGCATATTTCAGCGAGTACCTGCGTCAACTGAACCAGTTGCTGGAGACGGCTCCGGGTAACCAGTATCAAAAACTGATGCACTACTGGCAGCATTGGAGCGAGCAAAACAGCTGTCAGGGTCAGGCTGGAAAGTGCCTGGTAGTCAAGCTTGCCGGTGAGGTATCAGACTTATCCGAGCCCATGCGCCTGGCCCTCCTCACTGGCACCAATCGCATCATAGAGCGGGTGGCCGAGTGTCTTGAAAAGGCCCGGACTGCTGGCGAGATAAGCATCAGTAATAGCCGCCAGACAGCAGAGCAGCTGTACAACCTGTGGATTGGCGCCAGTTTGCTGAACAAGATACGTTTGGACGATGCCAGCCTGCAGCAGGCACTGCTGACCACCAGACAGGTATTACAGCCAACGGCCTGAGCCGGGTAGCCAAACACTAGAATAGCCCCAAATCCAAGCCGCTATTTCGATAGCGGATTTTTTGAAACAATCACTAGACGACTGGTCTAATTTAAGTAAAGGATAGAGTTATGACTGATTCCATCAACCGCCGTATCGTGTTGGCTTCACGCCCTGTTGGCGCCCCCACCAGCGATAACTTCCGCCTGGAAACCCTGGCCAAACCCGAACCCAAGCAGGGTGAAGTGCTGCTTCGCACCATCTACCTGTCGCTTGACCCATACATGCGTGGCCGTATGAGCGATGCCAAGTCGTACGCCGAGCCCGTAGCCCTGGGTGAAGTGATGATTGGCGGCACCGTCTGCCAGGTGGAAGTGTCCAACCATCCTGACTTTGCCGTGGGTGAGTGGGTACTCGCCTACAACGTGGGCTGGCAAAGCTATGCCGTGTCCGGCGCCGAAGGTCTGCTTAAGTTGGGCGCCAACCCAAGCCATCCCTCCTATGCGCTTGGCGTGATGGGTATGCCCGGCTTTACCGCTTACATGGGCCTGCTGGACATTGGCGCGCCCAAAGCCGGTGAAACCATAGTGGTGGCCGCTGCCACAGGGCCTGTGGGCGCTACCGTGGGCCAGATTGGCAAGCTCAAGGGCGCGCGGGTGGTAGGCATTGCCGGCGGCGCCGACAAGTGTCGCCATGCCGTTGAAGTGCTTGGCTTTGATGCCTGTATCGACCACAAGTCAGCCAACTTTGCTGCCGAGCTGGCCGCCGCCTGCCCCGATGGCATCGACGTGTACTTTGAGAATGTGGGCGGGGCCGTGTTCGATGCAGTTATACCACTCTTGAATACCAATGCCCGCATTCCAGTGTGCGGCCTGATTTCCCAGTACAACGCCACCGAGCTGCCTGCCGGACCAGACAGACTTTCGCTGCTGATGGGGCTGATTTTGACCAAGCGCATCAAGGTGCAGGGCTTTATCATTTTTGATGATTACGGCCACCGTTACGGTGAGTTTGAACAGGACATGAGCCAGTGGCTGGCCGAGGGTAAAATCCAGTACCGCGAGCAAATTGAGCAGGGTCTGGAAAACGCCCCCGAGCAGCTGATTGGTCTCCTCGAGGGCAAGAACTTCGGCAAACTGGTTATCCAGGTGAATCAGCCTCTCTCAATGTTTGCCTGACTCCAGGGCTCAAGCCTTAAGGCCGCAGTAAAGGAATCTGGCTCCAAGCGTTGAGAGTGGAGTAATCAGGAAAAATTATCGATGAAAAAAGCCTGTCCAATGGACAGGCTTTTTTAGTGGCTGATGCCCGAATTCGTTCACGGACGATAAGCCTGCACTGGGCTTTGAGCTTCCGGCATTTCAGTCAGAGCAGCCTGCCCCGCATCCACAGGATCGCCCTTGGCTGTCTCACCGCTGTTTGCTTTGGCATCCGGTTTATCTGCCGGTTTACTCTGCTCAGCTTGTCCGCCACACGCACCACAACAACTCATCTCAATGTCCTCACTTTGATATTTCCTGGCCCTGGTTTACTGCGAGCGCAGGTTTCTCCGATTGGAGATGTGAGCCAACCTTAGAGCAGTTTTCCGCTGAGGTAATTGACCTGGGTCAGTTGCCGGATGTTGTGAAGAGTTTGAGTGACGGAAAGTGCCCAACAAAAAAGGCGATCCCAAGATCGCCTTTAAAAACAGTACCGTCTTTAACAATCAGTACCGCCCTACTAAATCAATATCGTCTGAATGACTGTCAGAGCCTCAGGCGGTGCCGCCCACAGTTAAGCGATCGAGTCTCAGGGTTGGCTGGCCCACACCCACAGGCACGCTCTGGCCATCTTTACCACACACTCCCACCCCCTTGTCGAGTTCGAGATCGTTACCCACCATAGAGATTTGACTCATGGCCTCAGGGCCGTTGCCAATCAGGGTCGCCCCCTTGATGGCGCGGGTGATCTCGCCCTTTTCAATCAGGTAGGCTTCAGAGGCCGAGAACACGAATTTGCCCGACGTGATGTCCACCTGACCACCGCCGAAATTAGGTGCGTAAATGCCCTTTTCCACCGACTTGATAATATCGGCTGGGTTGTCGTTACCGGCTGTCATATAGGTGTTGGTCATACGTGGCATAGGCAGATGGGCGTAGGACTCACGGCGACCGTTACCTGTGGGCGCCACTCCCATCAAACGGGCGTTGAGCTTGTCTTGCATATAGCCTTTCAGGATACCGTTTTCAATCAATACGGTTCGGTGGGCCGGTACGCCTTCATCATCGATGGTGAGGGAGCCGCGGCGGCCCGGCAGGGTGCCGTCGTCCACCACTGTCACCAGCTTGGAAGCTACCTGCTGACCCACCTTGCCACTGAAGGCGCTGGATCCTTTGCGGTTAAAGTCGCCTTCCAGACCATGGCCAACGGCTTCGTGCAGCAGCACGCCCGGCCAGCCGGGTCCAAGTACCACAGGCATTTCACCGGCAGGCGCGTCCACAGCGTTAAGGTTCACCTGCGCCTGACGCACGGCTTCACGGGCAAAGGCAAAGCACACCGGCATGCCGGTGTCATCATTGGCAAAGAGGGGGGCAAAATCGTGGCGGCCACCGCCACCGGCACCGCCGCGCTCCCGCTTGCCGTTTTCTTCCATAATCACTGAACAGTTGAACCGCACCAACGGACGAATGTCGGCCGCCAGGGTGCCATCACTTGCGGCTACCAGGATTTCTTCGTGCACAGCAGAGAGGCTTACCACCACCTGGATGATGCGGGAATCGAGGCTGCGGATATAGGCGTCGGCCTGACGCAACATGGCGATTTTGGTGGCTTCTTCCATGGCGGCAATAGGATCGGCGCTGTCATACAGGGTCTTGGCGCCCTGACGTTTCCAGGCTTTGACCTGATAATCGCTGCCGACCTGCGCTATACCGCGTGCTGCCAGCGCTGCCGCTTCGAGGGCAGCCGGGGTGATTTCATCGGCGTAGGCGAATCCGGTTTTCTCACCACTGATGGCACGCACTCCCACACCGCGTTCGATGTGGAAGGAGCCTTCTTTGATGATGCCGTCTTCCAATACCCAGGTTTCATGCCTGCTGCCCTGAAAATAGAGATCAGAAAAGTCCACATTATGGTTGTGGATGAGTTTGAGGTACTCGGCCAGGTTATCCAGGCTCAGGTTGTTGGCGAGCAGGCTCTGTTCAACTTGGGTTAAAAACGGCATCTGGTTTCTCTTTTCCCTAATAAAATTCTGTAGTTATTGACCGGCTTTCGTGGGCAGCAGCTCGGGGGCGGCAAAACGGTTATGGCTGACCACCGGCATGGCGGCACGTACCCTGGTCAACTCGTCCCTGTCTAGCCTCGCCTGCACCCAACCTGTGCCTTGGACAAGCTCGGCCAGGGTGCGACCCCATGGGTCAATCAGCATACTCTGGCCCCAGGTTTCACGGCTGCCGGTATTATGGGCGCCCCACTGGGCGGCCCCCAGTACAAAGCATTGGCTCTCTATGGCACGGGCCTTGAGCAGTATTTCCCAGTGCGCTTCCCCTGTCACCCTGGTAAAGGCAGCAGGCAGTGCGATTATCTCGGCGCCCGCCAGCCTCAATGCGCGGAACATGTCGGGGAAGCGCACATCGTAACAAATGGCGAGACCCAGTTTACCGAAGGGGGTGTCCACCACCACCAGGTTTTCACCGGGACAGAAGGTGTCGCTCTCCCGGTAGGTTTTGGTGCCATCGGCCACATCCACATCGAACAGGTGGATTTTTTCATAGTGCCCCAGCACATTGCCGGCATCATCAAATACATAGCATCGGCTATAAACCCGGCCATCGCCACTGCGGGCGGGAATAGTGCCCGCCACCAGAAATACCCCGAAGCGGGCCGCCAGTGCTGCCAGTGCGTGTTTCAGTGGCTCATCTTCGCCGGACCAGGCGAGCTGTTCACTCTCATGACCACCAAACAGCAAGCAACACTCGGGCAGCACCACCAGTTGGGGCTCACCGGGCACTCTTGGCAACCGCTCAAGCTGCGATTCGATAAAGGCCAGATTGGCCTCTACATCCCGGCTGCTCTGGCATTGCAGCAAACTGACCTGCATGCTTTTCTCCATGGCGTAAATAATGACTCAATTGTACCGGCTCGGATGCGCCGGGCAACTGCGACGAAGGTTCGGGCTCGGCGGCTGAGGGCGTTTCAGGAATTTGGGACTCCGGCTCTTCTGTTGGCTCCGGCACTGGATCTTTTACGGGCGCTGATTGAGGCACAGAGTCAGGCTTTGCCTGTTCAGGGGCTTGTTGCCCTGGCTCAGACTGCGCAGCCTGTGCCTGCTCTACGCCCCCTTGCTCCGCCGACACAGCGCCATCTGCCGAAGATGCTGGTGCCTCACCCTCTTTTGGCCTTGGCAGTACCGACTCGGGAATTTCTATCTCTTTGCTCTTACGCTCCAGCTCTTCGAGCATGGGGTCTGTCATGGTGCCAGAGAGACGGAAACGAATTTCCGAAATCACCTCAATCACGGGTTCCAATACTTTGGTGAGGGCAAAGGCACCCAGACCCATGGTCCAGGCACTGGTACTGAGCAGCACCACAGTTGGCACACTGGAGGCCAGCTGGGGCACAAAACGAATGTCGTAGTTCAGGCTCTGGGTGGTCAGGTCGGTAAAGCCACGTACCTTCATATTGCCAGCGATGGCGTCCATCTCGGTGTCGCGGGTTTTCACAACGCCATTATCCAGCTCCAGGGTGCCGGCAAAACTGTTATAGAACATCCCCTTGCCAAACACGTCCGTGAAGTCCAGCGACAGCTTGCGCAGCAGCGAATCCAGGCTGAAGAGAGAGAAAATACGGGCGCCCTTGTCACTGATTTCGGTCAGGCTGCCTTTGCCGAGTGCAAACTTGAGTCCTCCACTGAGGCTGCCAAGGTCAAACTCGTGGGGCGCCCCCTGCCAGAAGAGCTCGGCGCTGATATCCAAAGGCGAATCCTTGATACCCGGGGTAATGCCCAGCTGCTGCGCCAAGGCATCAAACTTATCCGCCTTGAGACTGAACTCCATGCGGGTTTGATTGACGTCCATCAACCAGCCACCCTGCCCCTTTAAGGTAGCAGCGCCGGATGAGAGTGACAGGGTTTGAAAATTGTAGCGGCCCGGCTCGGGCTGCCCCTGTAACACCAGGTGCCCCAGGGCACGGTCGTAGAGCCGAAAGTCATCTACATCCACCGCGATAGGCGGCAGATTACTGCTGAACTGTTCATCTCCCAGCACCTTGGCTTCGGCCTCCGCCTCGGTGAACTCGGGAGACAGATATAATTTACTGGCCCTGAGTTTAATGCCGCCGCGGTGCCAATCGGGGAAGAGATCGATATCACCACTGAACTCGTTGGCATAGGTGCTGACGCGCCACAGGCCATCTTCCGGACGGGCAAAGATTTGCGCATCGGCGAGGGACTGCCCAAAAAGTGTCAGCTGACCTATATCGGCAAAGATACCTTCGAGCTTTGGAAAGAAGCCCGTGGATTGAGGTTCAGGATTGACCAGCGCTTCTGGAGAGACTTGCTGGGCATTGTCAGATGCGGGCACTGCTGTGCTTGAGTCCACAAATCCGATGATGATGGGCAGCCAGTCATTAAAACTCGCCTGGCGCAGGGTAACATCGAGGCGCCCCCCTGCAGCGGAACGAGAGCTCTGTGCAAGAGAAGTCACCGCCGATACCGAGGCTGACTGTGGGACTGTGGGCTCAGAGCCCTGTATCGCATTCTCTGCCGGAGTAGACTCAGGATTCGCCTGAGTTGGATTGGCGTCTGCCGCTGTGATTGTGCTGACGCCCACACCTTCTGAAACACCTGGATTGTCGGGAGTGGTGGAATGTTGGGAATCGCTGACTTTTTCGGACACACCGCCCCCTTCCGGAGCGTTCAGGCTATCAGCCAAGGTCAGCAGAAAACTGTCCATGGTACCGCTCGAAGGCAGTATATGTCCGGCAAAGTGCCCCTTGTTATCCAGGAACACATCCAACGCCAACCCCTCGCCATTTCCCTGCAGTGTGAGCTTCAGTGGCATGGGCACGCCCACGCTTTTGGCAAAGGGCGGTGGCAGTTTAAGCTCGGCGTTGCGCAAGCTGGACTCGGCTTCTGCCTCGATATTAAAACCACCGGCCCTGGGCAGTGTCAGCCCCAGAGAGCCCTGCCAGGCCAACACACCGGCGTAGAAATCACTCAGGGGGTTGTCCAGTGAAGGCGGTAAGGAGGCCAGATCCCAGCCGCTCTTGAGTGTGGTATCAACTTTATAGCCTTTGGCATCATCTGCGCCAAACACATCCAAACTGAGGGGCTGACCAAAGAGGCGGGCACTTAGCCCCTCGGCCTCAATTCTGTCGTTGGCAAACCTGAGTTCACCCTTGAGGCGGTTGAGCTGCACCCCCGGGGTATCGAGATAGACAGGGGTATCATCAAAGAGCACCAGCCCCTGGATGTCAGGCTTGCCGCCGTGATAGAGGGGAATAACCAGGTCCAGATCCCCTTTTACTGCGCCCTGTACCTTCACCACATCCAACACGGCGCCCACTGAGTGCTTCAAAGGAGACGCCTGCAATACTGCTGTGGCCGCAGGCCCCGTGGTGGCAAGCGCCGCCTCCACGTGTAATACGGTTTCGTGGCTCATTTCGGGAATATACACATGGGCTCCGGCGGCATTCACCGCCCTGAGCTTGCCTTCATCCACCCAGATATCCATACGCAGGTTTTCAAACAGGGCACGCAGCGACAACTCAGTAACGGCTGGCCAATCAGGCTGGAAGGCGTAATTGGCCTCGTCCATCACAAAGCCTGCCTGAAAAATGCCGCTGTTGTCCCGATAAGGGAAATCTTGGAGCGCCCCGTTCCACACCACGGCCGCATCGCGGGTGCGACCTGCGATAATCGCCCCTTCCAGATAATCGGCCAAATCGCTGCCCATGGCCGCTCGGGGGAAGTAGTAGCCAGCACGGGCAGCGTCCCGCACCTCAACACCGGCGGAGAGCGCCAGATGAGTCGGTTGGCTGAACACCATTTTCATGGCGGCATCCACTGCCAAATCGGGATTCTCGAGCTGTACCGAGGGGGCGAGCAATGCGTTCTCGCTCAGGTCATACCCAAGCTCTATTCCCGGGGTATGGAAAACCAGCGGCGCTTTAAAAGCTTGGGTGCCAAAGTCGACTTCAAGGGTCTGGGCAGGTAAAGAAGCCCGCAGTAATTCGCCATCGAAAAACACGCTTGCGTCGAGCTGTTTAAGCCCCGGGATATGACTCACCTGTTGCCATCCCAGTCCACTGAACCCGGCACTTATCGCTAATTGACGGGCGCTTTCCTGCTCAGCTGTGCCAGGCAAAGCCTTATGGTGCAGGCGCATGTCCTGTAACTGCCCCTGGGGGTGCAGGGCAAGCAGGGTTTTCAAACCGTCAATGGTGAGCCCGGGGATAAGGGGGACCAGGGGCGACAGGGCACCCAAATCCAACGCATCCAGTTTAGCCTTAAGCTCAACGCCATCATACATGGCGGCCATCCCGGTCTCCGGCCAGAGCGTACCATTACTCTTGAGCACAAGCTTGTCACTGCCAAACAACCAGCCACGGCCATGTCGCTGCCACACAAGACTGCCACCATCGACGGCAAAGCGCTGCTGATTTTCGAGGCCGGGCCACTGCACGTAAGAAGGTGAAAACTGCACCAGCGCCGACATCAAACTGAGATTGGCGACATCCGCCCAGGCTTCAAAGTTAACGACACCGGCCAAGGGTAAGGGTTCGGCCTCGTTGAAGGGATTGGGCTGGCGCGCTGCCCACTCACCCAAATCCAGCGCCCGGGCGGCCAGATACAACTGGCCGTGAATGCTTTCCGGCTGACTTCCATCGCCTTTAAAATCGATTTGCAGCGACAAACGCTCGGAGACAGATGCCCTGTCGTCCAGATACACATAGCCTTCGGCCCGGTGGCGGCCGTCCAGATTCAGCCAGCGCAAATCGCCCACGTAGATGGGCCGGAAATCGTGGTATTTACTCTTGAGCTGCACAGTGGCGTCGGTAAGGGCAAATTGCTGTAGCTGTTCCAGCAGCAAGGGTGACAACCAATCTATTACCCGGGTGGTCTCTTTTACCCGTGTAGTGTCGTTGCTGACAGGCACAGACTCTTGCGGGCCAGAGCCCCCCATGGCGTCAAGGTCCAACGCAATCTGCACCCCCTCGAAGGCCACATGTTCCACCGTGGGTTCGCGGTTCATCAGGGTTTGCCAGAAGTCCAGCTTGATGTCGGTGCGTTTGATAATCAGGGTAAGCGGCAACCCTTCCTGGGGGGGTAAAATCAGGTTTTCAACCGTCAATGACGGTCCAAAGGCTTGCCACTCCGCCGCCAGACGGCTGACTTTGACTTCAATGCGGTAGTTTTCCCACAGATAATCAGTAACCCTGTCGCGGGCTTGTTCCAGTTGCGGCAGCAGGCTGCGGATGAGGCTGACCCCCAGTGCAAACAGCACCAGTAGGGTTGCCAGCGTTAATCCACAAATCCGGCCCAGTGAGGCCGGACGCCAGAATGCTGCCACTAGACCATTACCACATCGTATTTGTTCTGGGCATACAGGGGCTCCATCTGCACCCGGATCCGCTTGCCAATATAGACTTCAAGCTCAGCCACATGGTGGTGCTCATCGCCGCTGAGGCAAGCGTGCACCGCAGGCGCGCAGTACACCAAAAACTCATCGGCATCATAGGCCTTATCGAGACGGATGATTTCACGGAAAATTTCGTAGGTGACCGTTTCCACCGTCTTCATATAACCACTGCCCTTACAGGCAGGACACTCGCCGCAGAGCACATGTTCGAGACTCTCGCGGGTGCGTTTGCGGGTCATTTCCACCAGCCCCAGGCCGGAGAAACCGCTCACATTGGTTTTAACCCTGTCGTGGGCCAGGGCCGATGTCAGACTGGACAACACCCGCTGGCGGTGGTCTTCACTGAGCATGTCGATAAAGTCGATTATGATAATGCCACCGAGATTACGCAGCCGCAGCTGACGGGCAATGGCCTGGGTCGCCTCAAGGTTGGTGTTGAAGATGGTCTCTTCAAGATTTCGATGGCCAACAAAGGCGCCCGTGTTGATATCCACAGTCGTCATGGCCTCGGTCTGGTCGATAATCAGGTAACCACCGGACTTGAGTTCCACTTTGCGCCCCAGGGCACGCTGGATTTCGTTTTCTACATCGTAGAGGTCAAAGATGGGCACGCTGCCGCTGTAGAGCTCAATTTTTTCTTCAAACTCCGGCATGAACTCCTGGGCGAAATGCTTGAGCTCTTCGAAGGTGCTGCGGGAGTCCACCTGAATACGATCCAGATCTGTCCCGACAAAGTCGCGTACGATGCGCACCGGCAAGGCAAGATCCTGATAAAGCAGTGAGCTGCCCTTACGCTTGCGCCGCTCTGCTACCTTGGCCCAGACCCGTCGCAGGAAGGCGGCATCCTGTGCCAACTCTTCGGCACCGGCGCCTTCGGCCGCGGTACGGATAATAAAGCCGCCATCCTCGTCAACAAAGGGCAATGTAGCTTCTTTCAGGCGTGTTCTTTCATCTTCCGATTCAATACGTTGGGAAACACCCACATGGGCTGAGCCGGGCATAAATACCAGATAACGGGAAGGCAGTGTGATGTCTGTGGTCAGACGCGCCCCCTTGGTTCCCAGGGGGTCTTTTACCACCTGAACCATGATGTCCTGGCCCTGACGCACCAGCTCGGCGATGTCGCGCACCACAAAGTTGCCTTTTTCCACATCGGCCACGCATTCAGTATGGGGCATGATGTCGGAGGCATGTAAAAACGCGGCCTTATCAAGGCCGATGTCAACAAAGGCAGCTTGCATGCCAGGGAGAACCCGGCTGATTTTGCCCTTGTAGATATTGCCCACGAGGCCGCGCTTCATCCGGCGCTCGATATGGACTTCCTGCAACACCCCGTGTTCCACGAGCGCCACTCTGGCCTCGTTGGGGGTGACATTAATCAAAAGCTCAGAGCCAATCTTGCGCGGATTTTTCTGACTGGAGTTACTCACAGTGTTCACGGTTACCCCTCAGGGAAAGTCAGTTAATCGATTGGGGCCGATGCCGCTTAAATCAGTGAAAATGCAGCCAGTAAACGGCGACTCTCCACCAAAGGTAGCCCAACAACGGCGCTGTAACTGCCGTCGATGGCTTCAACAAAGACACCACCCAGCCCCTGAATACCATAGGCACCGGCTTTATCCATGGGCTCACCTGTGTCCACATAGGCAAGAATATCCTGCCGGGACAGGTCGGCAAAGCGAACCTTGGTGGTCACAGTGTCGCACAAGGTACGGTCACCGTCAGTGAGAGCCACCGCAGTCATGACCTCATGTTCACGGCCAGAGAGTGCATTCAGCATGGCAACGGCGTCGGCTTTGTCACCGGGTTTACCAAGGAGCGCCCCATCGAGCACCACTATGGTGTCTGAGCCCAGCACCACGGGCGCCTGGATATGTCCGCAAAGTGCCAACCCGGCCTTTGCTTTTTCGACCGCAAGACGCGCCACATAGTTCGCAGGGGATTCACCGACCAGCGGGGTTTCATCGATATCGGGATTAACGCGCTCAAAGGAAAATCCCGCTACACCCAAACCAGCCTGAGCAAGAAGCTCACGGCGACGGGGTGACTGGGATGCCAGCACCAGAGTCATGAAATTTATCTCACTTTATAACGGCGACGCACCCGACGCAGGAACCAGAACACCCAGGGCCAGATAACGAGGCTGGACAACACAGGCCAGAAGATGGCGTGGGAGTAAGTGGCCTTGGTCAGCACGTACTGCAGCCAGTACACCACCAGATGAAACACCCCTACCAGGGATGCAACCAACAAAGACTGCTGCCAGATAGTGAAGTTACGCATACGCTGAAAATGCAGTGCCACCACGTAAATCACCAATGAAAAAGCCAGCGCCCTGACGCCGAGGGTCGCGCCCAGCAATACATCCAATACCACCCCCAAAATCCAGGCGGTCAGGATGTTGTATCTATGGGGCAAAGCCATGGTCCAGTAGATGAGCACCAGCAGCAGCCAGTCCGGACGCCAGGCGGCAACCAGATCAGGCAGCGGCATGATTTGAAACAACAAGCCGACAAACAGGGTTAGCCAGACCACGATGCGACGATTGGGGGCCTGCAGACTCATTGGGCCTCCTCAGCGGCGGTTGGAACAGCCTCTGTGGCAGGCTCATTCTGGGCCGGCGCATTGACGTCATCGACGGTGGTGCCCTCAACGGCTTCGGTATTCACGGGGTTGTTTCCGGCATCGGGCCAAATCAGCAGCAAGTAACGAATACGGTCGAGCGCGGCCAGCGGCTGCGCCATCACCTTGGCATAGGATTGGGCGTCGTCACGCTCTACCACGGTGACGCGCGCAACCGGGTATCCTTCCGGGAAACGACGGCCCAGGCCTGAGGTCACCAGCAAATCACCCACCTTCACGTCGGTGCTTTTGGCGACGTGTCTTAATTCAACTTCATCCAACTCGCTTGTGCCATTCACTATCATGCGCACATCGTTACGGGTGATACGCACCGGGATGGCATGACTGGTGTCAGACATCAACAGCACCCGCGCCGTAATGGCACTGACTTCAACCACCTGGCCCACAATACCCTGGGCATCGAGCACAGGCTGGCCCACATAGACACCATTTTGGGTACCGCGGTTAATAACAATTTGCTGATGGAATGGATCGCTGGCCACTTCCATCACCTCCGCCACCATCTTGCGGGCATCCATATGCAGCGGCGAGCCGAGCAAGGTACGCAGACGCTCGTTTTCCTGGCGCAAATGTTCAAAACGCTGCAGGCGCTCGCTCATCATCAATTGCTGACGCAACATTTCGGCGTTCTGACGTTCCAGCATGGTGCGGGTAGCGAGCATTTCGGCAAAACCATCCAGCATGTCGCCGGGAACATTGGCCAGATACTGCAGCGGGCTGAGCAGAGTCGCCATGGACTGTCGAACCGGCGTGAGGCGATCGTTGGCCACGATAAGCAGCACCGACAAAATAATTGCCAGTGTCAGTCGGAATTGATTTGAGACGCCGCGAACAAAAATAGGCTTCATAAAACAAAGGAGGCGGTAGCCTTACCGCCTCTTTCACCTGTGGTGTTAATTTTCTTCGGAGAAGAGATCGCCACCGTGCATGTCGATCATTTCGAGGGCCTTACCACCGCCTCTGGCAACACAGGTCAGCGGATCTTCGGCTACCATCACAGGGATACCGGTTTCCTGCATCAGCAGGCGGTCGAGGTCACGCAACAGCGCACCACCACCTGTGAGCACCATGCCGCGCTCTGAGATATCAGAAGCCAGTTCCGGTGGAGACTGCTCCAGTGCCACCATCACGGCACTGACGATACCCGACAGCGGCTCTTGCAGGGCCTCAAGAATTTCGTTGCTGTTGAGGGTGAAGCTTCTTGGCACACCTTCGGCCAGGTTACGACCACGCACTTCAATTTCCAGCACCTCATCGCCGGGATAAGCAGTACCTATGGTGTGTTTGATACGTTCGGCTGTGGCCTCACCAATCAGGCTGCCGTAGTTACGACGCACATAATTGATAATGGCATCGTCAAACTTATCACCACCGATACGTACAGACGATGAGTACACCACACCGTTCAGGGAGATGATGGCCACTTCAGTGGTACCACCACCGATATCCACCACCATGGAGCCTGTCGCTTCAGAAACCGGCAGACCGGCACCGATGGCGGCCGCCATTGGCTCTTCAATCAGATACACTTCGCGGGCACCGGCGCCCATGGCTGATTCACGGATGGCCCGGCGCTCCACCTGGGTGGCTCCTACTGGCACGCACACCAGCACCCGGGGGCTTGGGCGAAAGAAACTGTTGTTGTGAACTTGCTTAATGAAGTGCTGCAGCATCTTCTCAGTCACATAAAAGTCGGCGATTACACCGTCTTTCATCGGGCGAATCGCCTGAATATTGCCAGGGGTACGTCCGAGCATCAGCTTGGCTTCGGTACCCACAGCAGCCACGGACTTTTGCCCTGAGCTGTTGCGTTCGTTACGAATTGCCACCACCGAAGGTTCATTGAGGACAATACCTTCTTCACGCACATAGATAAGGGTGTTGGCGGTACCCAGGTCGATCGAAAGATCATTGGAAAAAATGCCACGCAGCTTTTTGAACATGTAACCAGCCTGTTTTTCTGAGAGGAGCCAGAGAAAAGAAAAATCAGCTAACTTTATCAATGCCACCCTGATTCCACAAGACTGGGGAGGTTAACAATCGCTAATGAAGTGATTTTTTTTGAACAGAAAGTAAGGTGATGAAAAATGCGGCAGTTTTTCAAACCAAACCCGACGGGATTCCACCGTATTTGAGCGCCAAATTATTTGCAGTCGTCAATTGATCTCGCGCCAGAAGATAATGCGATCGTCACCCCGATAACGCCCGAAATAGGCACTTGCCCTGGGATCGCTCAGTGTTTGTGGCTCGCTGCCGCTCCAATTCCAGTACCAATGCAGCCAATCCGGTACGTCCAGTGGTGCCGTCACCTGTCCACGGTAACCCGGGCTCCCCAAAGCCTGCCAAAAGAGTGGCAGTTGCCCCTGACTGAAACTTGCCGGGGTGGCGCTACGGTCGATACTTTGCCCTGCCAGCAGTCCCGGCTGGTACAAATAGCCCAGAGCGGGGTTATCCACCTGAAAACTCAAAGGTACTGAGGCGATACTGCAACTGTCCTCGGAGGACAGAGTCCAGGCGCTGCCGTTCCAGTACTGGGCATAGGCAGGCATACGCAGGATATCCGTTTCAGGACCATAGGTATTATCCAGCACCGCCCGGCCGTGGCGCATGGACACAGCACCCAGTCGCTGAGCGCTGCAGCCCCCGGGAAGAATACTGCAGTCGCCGGTGCTGTCAGGTTTCATATCCAGTGGCGCCAGCCTGGACAAGTCACCGTCCATATCATCCACCCAGAGACCAATATCCAACTGCTCGAAGGGACCATCCACCCCAGGGGCCGTGGTGCGCTCAAAAACGAATGTCGAGCTGCTGTCAAACTCCATGACCCCTTGCTGCCATTTGCCCGCCAAAACGCTCAATCTGGCAGACAAATCTTGGCCGTCGTTGTCGTTTTCTGCCGCCAATACCGCGTTGCCTTTGGCAAAATCATCCCGGTAATTTACCGTTACCTGATTCTGATGATTGTGCGCTTCAAGCTGCATCGACAGCGGAGTGGGTTGCCCCATGTAACTGAAACTTGGCGAGTTAAGCAAACCGCAGGCGGGGATCAAACTGACGTTTTTCAGTGCAAAACCTGCCGGAACAAAGCGGCCAATATTGCCGGACTGTGCCAGCGGAATACGATAAAACTGGCTGCCGAGGTAGGTGTTTGGTGCCTGGGCGCTGAAACGGAATACCCCCACCTCACTGATACTTTGGCCGATTTCATTGGCGCCTGCCTGGGCCTTATGGGAATAGCTGGCGGTGCCTGCTACCCCATCACTGCCGCCCACAGGCGCCACCAGAGCGCTGCCAAGGGCGATGTTCTGTATGGCAAAGTTGGGGGTTGTGGCGTTATCGCAAAATTCACTGTCAGTATCTGACTCCCAGGCGTGGGCCGAGATTAGCAAGTCAAAGCTGTCGCCTGTTTTGCGATAGGCGGCGCAAGTAGCATCCCCTGCCGGGCAGCTCGCCACAGGGTCTTTGGCTTTGACACACAACCCCACAGGGAAGCTGACAAAGCTGTCGCTGCCATCCAGCTGCAAATTCCCTTCACTGCCGCCACCCACATACCGGGCATTGAGGGCTAGCTGACCGGCGTCCGGATAATTCACACTCAACCTCGCCTCACCCTGACTGTTAAAGCTCAGGGGGATAGAAGTCGCGTCCTGGGCGCTGGTGCCGATAACGCTACTCTCCACTGTCACTTTCGGACTACCCACCAAAGCGACTGCATCAGGACTGAGGTAGTCGCTCCAGAATGCCAGCTGCTTGGTCGTATTTTGAAAGGTAGGAACACAGCGCTGTGACTGGTCGTCTTTACGCACTGCGCTCAGGGTAATGCTGGCCGCCTTACCCGCGAGTTTATCCGGTACATCAAACAAAAGCCCGCTGTCGGCAAAGGCAAAGGTACAGGCGGCCGTGCTGGGCATACCGCTTCCCCGCTGGCACAGAGTCGGATTCACTGCCACCGGTGAAGAGCTGCCCACACCAATAGTCACCGGCGGCGCCACCACCGTATGCCAAAGCCGTTTTTGCGCACTGCCATTGACCAGACTGATGTTGTTTCCGCCCTCCCAACCCGTTACGGCATTGGTCGCAGTTAAGGTGGCACTGACAGGGTCTGTGACCAGTTCACTGCAATTACTATTTTTGCAAGCAGATACAGTGACAGTCTCAGCCTTGCAGGTCAGGGGGCTTTGGGAGTATTGCAGCAGGAAGTGGTCAATTTGAACGTTTGCTTGCTTATCACACATGCCGCCAAAGTCGGCATCATCAATGACACCAAGGTCGATAATCGGTGTGAAGTTCCCTCCCGAAGGAACATTCCCGTGAACGGCCAGAGCACCACTGATGGTGGCATTACCCGACATGAAGATGCTGCCTTCCACGTACAGGATGCCTTTGAAAAAGTTGTGCCCCTCTATGTGTAGATTTCCCCGCACATAGACGATGAGATGTGAAGGATTATAACCCTGATGGATGCTCGTATTTTTCAGGGTGAGATTGTCAAAGTAAAGCCGAGTCGTGGCACCATTGGTTGCCAGGTAAGAGCCTTTTTCAAAATCACCATTGGCAAAGTTGAAGTCACCGGGGCCAAAAGCGTCGCTTCTTGAGCAATGGCGATTATTCCCCTGGGTATAGCAGGTAAAGTTTCCTGCCTTGGAAGGCAAGTTGGGCGGCGGCTGCATACCGGGATTATTGGGACCCGTAGGTGGTTTGGTAAAAATATCGGAGCAAAGTGGCACAGCCAGAGCCCCTGGCAGCCAGCAACACAGAACTATCAGCAGAAGTCTAAGGTATGGCACGGGCAGTGACCTCCACGCTACGGCTTACTCTCAGATCACCACTTTCGCAGAATGCACGGCTGACAACGAGGTACTGCGTCACCCCTTCGGCACTGAAACTATTGCAGGACAGATTCACCACACAACCATGAAATCCCACCACAGCTGGCGGCATCCAGCTGTCGCTGCTGTTGCACACAGGCGTGCCGCCATTGATCGGAAAAAGCTTCGCCATGGCCGCATCGGCGCCGCTGTTGGCGGAGGCCAGCGCCCGGGTGCCCCACACTTCCAGCGTCAGGGCTTCATCGGCATCACTGACCATGCGGATCAGCGCCGCCGCGAGCAAAAACATCACAGTGATCACAAAGATCCCTATGATGAGCACACTGCCGCGTTGCCGGGAACGCATGGGGAAATTAGGGGACATTGGCTGTATGTACCTGATGTTGATATTGGAAGGTTTCGCCATTCACGGCAAAGCCCACGTCCAGTTGTACCATGGCATTGTTTATCAGGGTGGACGCCAGCAAAGCGATGGGCGCAGGTGTAGTCACTGCGTTTGCCATCAGTGCCGAACGCCCTGCAGCTCTCATGACAGGCACATCGGGTTGAATGGCACTGAGACCATAACCATTGAAGCGCCACAGGCTGATATTATGACTGGCGAGCTGCTCGATAAAACAATAACTCACCACGTCCTGACTGAAGTAAATACGGCGGCTCGGTGAGCCCTGACTGAAGCGTACCGGCGTATCAAAACTGAGCTCCAGCGAATCGGCGCCCTCTATCACCGACTTCACGGCAAAGCGCTTGCCGGTATCACCCGTCGGCGGCGGGTAAACATCTGTCGCCATCAGGGGGTAAACATGAGCCATTTGCCCGGCGATAATGCCGGTGTTGGCGCCATCACGGATCACTCTGGCCTGCTGCGCCGCAGCATCTGGCGATATGGCCAATGTCACATAGCTGGTGCTCGCTGCAATAGGCACCATTTCGAGACATTGCCAGCTGTCGGAGCCATCGCTGCCGGCAACGAGCCTCAGGCTGCCAGGCAAAGCGCGGCGAATATCTCGGGTAAGGCGCTCGATGGCATAACGGCTCTCCCCTGTGACCTGCTCGACGGCCGAAGATTCGATAAAGATGCGGGTACCAAAGATGATGAAGCTGCTCACCCCCACGGCCAATACCCCCAGCACCAGGATAACCGTGACCAATTCCACCAGGGTGAACCCCCGTGCGTGTAACCCAATCCCAGTGCGGCGCATCAGTAGTTGCTCCTCACGGCATGGTAAGTAATTACTTCCCCTTGAGGTGTAGTGACATGGATGGCGATGAGTTTACTCACCAAAGGGGACGAAGTGCTGACCTCCACGGTCAATTTGAAGCCGGGGTAACGGTCGATATAGCGCTGGCTGGAGTTCAGCATAAACTGAGTTTCATTCAAGCCATGGTAGTCATCCACATCATCGAAATCATTGCGACTTTCTCCCTCTGGCCCCATGTGAGTGCTGCAGGCCAAGGCTGAAGGCGAGCCACAGGCCGGCACGCCACCATTGATATTGCTGTGCTCATCGTACCTTTTTCCCCAGATTTCATTGAGCACCGACTGGGCCAGCTCGGCACTTCTTACCCGCTGCAGCGTCATGGCCGCCCGGTCCGCCTGGGGAAAGAACATACTGGAGAGCAATACCAGTGCAATGGCGAGCACCAACATGCCAACGACCAGCTCTACCAGGGTAAATCCCGCTGTACGTTTGGATAACACCGGCATCTTGCTGAGACTAGCGGGCATGAATATAGCCCTCGGACTCGATCGCCAGCACCAGGGTTTCGTCGGCAATAGCCAGGATACAGTCGCCGTTGCAGCCCGTGGCAGGGAGTCGGCCGAGGGTATCAAAATCCAGGTTAAAACTGCGGGTACCACCAGCAAGCAGCGCCAGCTCACTGCCCCCCTGAAAACTCTGCCAGGGCTGCTCATGGGCCACGTCCTGAGCGCCAGAACATTGATTCGACGTGCGGCTCTGATACCGTTCTATGCGGTATCCCTTATCGCTGGACACAGCAACACGAATACAGAGATCGGTATTGTTCATGGCAAAGAGCTGCGCCTTGCGCAGCTGCGCCATAAATTCATTGCGAAGGGAGTAGGCACTGTAAGAAGAGGCAGATAACAAGCGCGGAATGGCCACCACCGCCAGAATGCCAATCAGGATGATGGTGGTAACAAGCTCAATCAGGGTAAAACCACGCGATAGAGAATGACGTGACTGCATCCAGCGCTCACCTGCAATACTAGGTCATCCAAGTTTCCAACAACTTGTGCCATAAGGCAAATTTCAGACCTTGACTATCTACCTTAAACTAAAAGGCCTGCGAAGCAGGCCTTTCTTATCAACAGTCATCGGCGCCTGGCATAGCACTGAAGACCGGCCCTACCGTTTGGCTGGTTGCCTGGGTGTAGGTAAATCGACATGTTGCAGGCGATCCTTTCTGCCAGATCGTTGCCACCCCTGCTGCTGAAAAGATCACCCACTCAGCGGCTGTCTCATTGGCAACTGTAGGATCAGTGGCACTGGTGCCAGCATCGAAGTCAAACTCAAGAGCGTTTTCCAATTCAGCCTCTGTAGCCTGCAGGTAACCGAAATGGGTTACTGCGGGAGTACCAGTCCCAATATCAACAGATGGTGCAGGTGTTGCGTTGCTGGCATTTCTCTCCACGCCAGCCAGGGCTGCACGTGAATACACCAGGGAATTTGCTCCCTGAATAGCGGCTTTGGCACCGCTCAATGCGCTAACTCTCGCATCCGATTGCAGATTGATAAACTTAGGCGCTGCTGTGACCGCCAGAATGCCCAGGATGATGATCACCACCACCAACTCAATCAGGGTAAAACCTTGCTGTTTTTTCATGCTTTCTTACCTTTCTGTGAAATTAACTTGCCTGACATTCAGGGGTTGGTGAAGCTGAGCACCTTGCCGGTACCCGGATTATAGGTAATACCTGAAGCGCCTGACGTAGTCAGATCCGGTACCGGGTTGGCAATGCCGGTGTTGGGGTCCAGGGTCAGAGATGACACCTGATGGTACACACACAAATCCAGGCCATTGACCGTTTGACCATTGAGATCGTTACTACTGCCACCCGCGCCGCCAATTGCCCTCACGGTATAACGTTGCTTACGGGCATCCTGGGTGTAAAGCACATTACGGGGCGTGCTTTGCAAAATCAGGTTAAATACCTGCTGGCAGGTGGCATCTGTCATGTCAGTGGCGGACACATTATTATCGCCGGTGGGGTAGCCAAAGCGCTTGTCGAGCCCTATTTGGGTGCCATCCAGCAACACATAGTCGTTGTTGCGACCATCGATTTCCCATTGGGCGCGCACGAAACTTACTGCCGTAACCAAGCCACCGCTGACCGCATCCACGCTGGCCGCTTCTGCTTCATCGGTGATGTTCAAAAATCTGGGAATGGCGGTTGCCGCCAATAGCCCAAGAATCACTATGACTATCACCAGCTCAATCAGTGAAAATCCCTGCTGTTTAGCTTTCATAGGTGCCCCCAATCGTCCATTTCCCCATTGTAGCAGCTAAATTCATCTTGAAAAGTCTCATATATAACAGCTAATTAGTATGGTTGACCAAGGTCACTTTTCCTGTGTCCAAATGGTAGCTGATTAGACTTTCTGCTTCGCCCAAATAGTGACAACTGCGACTGCCACTATTAAAAGACACATCGAGTAAACCTTCAGTGCCATAACCCAGCAGCTGCTGCCACAATGCCCGGCAACCGATGGCATCTCTCTGGGGTGGCTGAGGCCAGCCGTTGGCGCTCATATGGATAAGCACAGGCGCTGCAGGTTTGTCTCTGTCCAGCAGCTCCCACTCCAACTTGAGTACTTCACCCCGCCCCTGCCCCAACCATTTAGAGCGCGACATGGATATCACATTCTGCAAGCGCCCCTGCTCCATCACCATGCTGTGGGATGCAACGGACTCCAAGCCGGAAAAATACCTGATCCCCACGACCGCCAGCAGTAACAGCATCACTATCACCGCCAGCATGCGGCGATAGATACCAATCAGTTCTCCTTCGGCTTCCCGCTGTGGTAACAAGGTTCAGCCTCCCTTGACCACATTGAGCATGTCCCACATGGGCAGGTAGATACCCAGTGCCAGAATGAGCACAATGCCAGCCACTATGCCGATAAGTATGGGCTCAAGCTTGGCGGTGAGATTTTTCAGGTCGTAGTCCACTTCACCTTCGTAAAAATCGGCCGCATCGTTAAGGAGCTGTTCCAGCTGTCCGGTTTCTTCCCCCACGGCCACCATCTGCAGCACCAGCGGGGTAAAGAGTTTACTGTGGTTAGACACCCGCAACATGGATTCGCCGGACTCAATCCCGCGGCGCATGGCCACTATCTTGTCGTGCATGTAAGCGTTGTCCACAGCATCGGCAACCAAGCTCAGAGCCTGTGTCATGGGAACACCGGCGCCCATCATCATGGCAAAGCTGCGGCAATAGCGAGACAGGGTAGAACGTTCAATAATGGAACCCACCGCCGGCATATGCAGCTTCCACTGGTCCCATTTTTTTTCTCCTTGCTCTGTTTTGTGCCAGTAGGCGAGACCACCAATCAGTCCCACCACGAGCAGTGCCAGCAGCCACCAGTAGTTGACGAAAAAATTGGATGTGGCAATCAGAATCCGGGTCGCCCAGGGCAACTCGGCGCCAAACCGGGAAAACATGTCGGCAAACTTTGGGATCACCATAATGTTTAAAATCACCATGGCCAGAGAGATAGCAATCAGCACAAATGTGGGGTAACGGACGGCTGACTTGATGCGGCGACGGGTTTCCTGCTCGCGCTCAAGATAACCCGACAACTGCAAAAAGACGTCTTCCAACTTACCGGTGTTTTCGCCCACATGCACCATGGAAACAAACAGGGCATCAAACACCTCGGGATGATGGTTCATCGCCGATGACAGAGGCCTGCCCGCAGTCAGCTGCACAGAAATATCATCCAGCGCCTGCTTCATTTGCTGAGAATGGGTGGTTTCGCTAAGCCCCGCAATGGCTCTGAGAATCGGGATCCCCGAGCGGGTCAGTGAATACATCTGCCGGGTAAAAATCTGCAGCTCTTCCAAACTGACCCTGCGACGAAACAAGCTGGATACGCTTACGCCTTCGCCACGGGGCTTGGTTTCGCGAAATTCCAGCGGGATAACCGCCCGCGACAGCAACTGATCGGCGGCGGCATTCTCGGAGGCAGCATCAAGCTCTCCTGTTACCTGCTGTCCCTGGGCGTTTCGCCCCCGATACTTGTACACCGGCATCGTCAGGCTCCTGCACCATCAAACTGGGCCATTTCCTGCGACAGTGGTATCTGGGTTTCGCTGACATCCTCCACCAGTCTGGCAACCTCTTCTATCGTGGTCATGCCCTGCTTAAGGTAATTGAGTGCCGAGATGAGCAAGGGAGTAAAGTTAGGGCTGGCGTAAGCCGCCTGGGCAAATGCCTGAGGGTTGCCGGTGCGCATGGCATCCACCATGGCTTCATCCAGCTCCAGCAGCTCGAAAATACCAATACGACCTCGGTAACCTGTGCCACTACAGCTTTGGCAGCCAGTGCCCATGCGAAAACGGGCCTGAGAAAAATCCACTCCTTTGCTGACACTGGTCAGCCAAGCCTTGTCCTGACTGGTCAGTTGATAATCCACGGCGCAATTTTGGCATACGCGGCGCACCAATCGCTGGGCAATGATGACCCGCAGTGCACTGGCCACCAAGTAGCTTGCTGCGCCCATGTCCAGAAGTCTCAGCGCCGAGGTTACGGCATCGTTGGTGTGCAGGGTTGAGAGCACAAAGTGACCCGTCAGCGCGCCCCGCAAGCCGATTTCTACGGTTTCGTGGTCACGCATCTCCCCCACCATGATGATGTCGGGGTCCTGACGTAATGTGGTGCGCAGCACGTTGGAGAAGTTGAGACCTATCTTGTGGTTAACCTGCACCTGATTGATCCGTGGCAGCTGATATTCCACCGGATCTTCAACCGTGATTATCTTGCGATCGGCCGTATTGAGTTCACTCAGGATGCCGTAGAGAGTAGTGGTTTTGCCGCTACCCGTAGGGCCTGTCACCAATAACATGCCGTGGGGGCGCTTAATTTGTTTGCGTACCCGCTGCAAAATCGCATCCGGCATACCCGTTTCATTCAGGGTCAACAAACCGGCCGACTGGTCCAGAAGACGCATCACCACAGACTCGCCGTGATAAATCGGCATGGTGGAGATACGCACGTCTATTTTGTGGCCTTTAACTTCCATATGGAAACGACCATCCTGCGGCAAACGTTTTTCGGAGATATCCAACCCGGCCATCAGCTTGAGACGCAGCACGAGCGCCGCGGCTATGGTCACCTCGTTTAGTATGGTTTCCTGCAAGTGGCCATCCACGCGCTGACGGATGCGCAGCGATTTATCGCCGGGTTCAATGTGGATGTCGGATGCCCGCATCTGCACTGCGTCTTCAAAAATCGATTGCAGCAGTTTAACCACAGTGGTTTCACTGTCGCTGTCGCCAGCGGTCAGCGCGGCAAGGTCAAATGCCTCGTCTGCGGCATACTCTTCTTCCAACTGCCCTGCCATCTGAGCGATTTGTTCAGTGCGGCGGTACAGGTTGTCAAAGGCCTGCATCAGCTGGGCCTCGGGAGCGACCACCAAATCGAGACGCTTGGGTGCCAGCAGTACTTCAAGGTTGTCCAGTGCCTGCAGATCCGCCGGATCGCTCATGGCGACCACCACCGCATCCCCCTTATCTTCAATCACCAGGGCCCGGTAGCGGCGGGCCTGAACTTCTGGCAGCAGGTTCACTACGGCGGGAGGCACAGGACGGCGGCTGATGTCGAGATAGGGAATATTCAGCTGTTGCGACAGGAATTTAAGCAGCTGATCTTCTGCGATATATCCCATATCAATCAGGGTGCGGCCCAATTTTCGGCCGGTGCTCTTTTGCTGCGCAAGTGCAGCGGTCAGCTGATCCTCACCAATGATTTGTTCCGAGACCAGTAAATCCCCAAGGCGCATCTTGAGTTTTGGTTTCATTGGTTATCTCCCAACTGCATCAATCTGTTTTCTATGTAGGCGCGGGCGTCGGATGATAACCCGGCAGTGCCAAGGGCACGCTGATAGTGATAACGGGCATCTGCCATCTTGCCCTGTGCATCCTGTGCGTAGGCAAGCCCCAACCACCATTGTGCTTTTTCCATACCGGTGCCCAACAACTTTTGGTAGGCGGCTTCGGCCAGCGCGTGATCGTCTTGTTCACGGGCAATATCGGCCACCAATAGCCACTTATCCCGAGAAAGAGAATCTGTATCCCCAATGACATCAAGGGCTGCCAGCGCCTGCGATTTATTGCCCTGTTCCCGCCACAAACGGCCCAGAAGTAGTGCAAAAGACGACTGCTCAGGGAATTGCACCAACCCACGCTCGAGCAGTTTGATGGCTTCGCCTGCTTGCCCCTGACCATAGTGAAGCGCCGCCAATTGGCGTCTTGCTTCATGGCGCGCGGGCTCATAAGAAAGCGCCATGGCGTATTGGCGCATCGCCTCATCCAGCTTGCCTGCATCCCTAGCTCCATTGGCCTTTAGCATGGCGCGATCGGCTTGCTCTGCCGGGGGCAGCACCACTTCGGTGACAGCCATGCTGCCTGCGGATGGCGTATTGGTATTCATGGCGACGCTGGAAGAGTCAATCACCGGCGGCTCGCTCGAGGTATTGACTTGCAAAGCCAGTACAGTTGCCTCGCCTGCAACTGACGTTTCTGACGGGGCAGGCGCGTTTGCTGATCCTGCGAATGATACTGCCACTGACTCGGCTAAGGTTTCAGACTCGCCATTCCCCGTCGTGTCTTTGATTGATTTATCTGACTCGCCCGCGGGCTCTTTCGCCAAGCCCGACGCTGTGTCGCTGCTGGCATCTGCGGGCTCCTGAACATGTGACACCTGAGCATTGCTCGCAGGTTCCATTTTTACCGGCGCAGCACTTGCTGTGTTTAACTCAGCTTGCTGTCCTGAAACCATAGGGCTTAATACCATAGCGTCTTTGGCATTGGATGCTTTCAGGTTCCAAAGCACCAGCGCGATGGCAACAAGGAGCAGCGACAGCAGGATAAGCCAACGCCAGGGCAGCCCGGGAGATTTGTTCACTGGAATGGCCACAGTGGATGGCAGCTGCTGCAGCTGATGCGGCTCGGCACGCTTATCCAAATCTTTCAGCATTTGATTGATGACGCTCATAAACCGCCCCCGCGCCACCACAAACCCATGGCTGCAGCCATCAGGCAGCTCAGACTGAGAACCGGCAACCAATTGGGCCAGATTGGTTTGGATGCATCTTCTGTGTCCCTTATGGCACCCAGCGCCTGGCGGCGTCCAATGCGTTGCAGCCCCTCGCCAAACCCCAGCATTAACGCCTTGTGGGCCAGAATATTGATAAGCCTGGGTATGCCTCTCGATGCCCTGGCGATGGCGGCTATGGCGGCGCTATCGAAAAGGCCTGTATCGCTTAACCCCGCCACCTTTAGTCTGTGCTGCACATAGGCCTCTATTTCTTGCCGGTTGAGGGGGCGCAAACGATAGCTGAAGGTGATCCTTTGCCGCAGTTGTCTAAGCTCAGGGCTTGCCAGCCTTTCATCCAATTCAGGCTGGCCAAAGAGCACCACCTGCAAGAGCTTGCGGCTCTCTGTCTCCAGGTTGGTAAACAGCCTTAAGGTTTCCAAACTCTCCTGTGGCAATGCCTGGGCTTCGTCCAGAATAAGCACAACGCTGTGCCCATGGGCGGCCAGCGCCATCAGTTGATGCTGTATAAGACTGGTTAACTGCTGCTGATCGATATTGGCGGAGTATTTCAGGCCAAGTTCCAATGCCAGCGCCCAGCGCAGCTCGTTGGGCGACAAACAGGGATTGGGCAGATAGGCACAGCGGAGCGGCGCGGGCAGATCGTTGAGCAGTTTTCTCAAAATCAGGGTTTTACCCGTGCCCACCTCACCGGTGACCTTGATAAAACCTTCACCGGTTTGCAGGGCAGTTTGCAGCACTTGCAGCGCCTCTGCATGGGGCGCCAGTGCGAAAAAAAATCCGGTATTCGGTGTCAGCGCAAACGGCATCTCCCGAAGACCAAAGTGCTGCAAATACACCTTATTCGCCCTCGGGATACCAACGGTCCAACAAGGCCTTTGACCGCTCCAGCTCTTTCTGCCAGGTGCCGCTTACGACCACGGTTGGTTTGAGCAGTATCACCAGCTCCGTTTTACGAACAGACTGACTGCGGTTGGTAAAAGCTTCACCCAGAAACGGAATATCCCCAAGCAGAGGTACCTTGGACACCAGCTCCAAGCTCTCACTCTTCATCAGACCCCCAATCACCACCACATCCCCCGACATGGCTTTAATCACGGTATCCGATTCGCGGATCTCACTCTGGGCCAGGGGCAGCTCCAGATCGCTGTTGCTGATTTTGATGGTCTTGGTTTGTTCTTTCACATCGATAACCGAGGGATGCACATGCAGCAGCACATTGCCCTGGCCGTCAATCTGTGGGGTAACATCCAGTGCGATACCGGAGAAAAAGGGTGTCAGCTCGACTTCGGGGCTGGTCACAGGTGTGGTGCCCGCCACTGTGGTGGATGACACATCAGTGACAAAGTATTCATCCTTGCCCACCTTGATCACCGCCTTTTGGTTGTTGGAGGCGGTGACACGGGGGCTCGACAACACATCCACATCCCCCTGAGTATCGAGGAGATTTATCATGGCGTCGAAGTCTGAACCTATGATGGACAACGAGGTTACGCCGCCCAAGGCACTGGAAATTTGATTGCCGAACTCATTGCCTGCTGAAGTGGCGAAATTAATTTTGGTGTTGCCATCGGCCAGTGCACTGCCGGCAATCTTGTTCCATTGGATACCCTGCTGATAACCATCAGACAGGGTCACCTCAAGCACCTTGGCCTCCAAAATCACCTGACGCTGCAGATGGGTTTCGGCGGTGGCCAAAAACTCCCTCACCTGACGCAGCTCACCCGGCAGCGCACGCACAGTCACCAAGCCGGCCTGGGGTGTGACCACCACACTGCGGTTGTTACTGGTGCCACCAATCAAGGACTCAAGGGTTTCTTTCAGTTCACCCCAGAAGTCTGTTTTATTGCGGGACTGGATAAAGGTGCCGTTGGTATTGTTACCATTGGTATTGTTGCCGTTGACACCGTTATTGTTGGCCCCGCCGTTATCAAAAGCGTTATTACCATTGCTGCCGTTGTTGTTATTGCCGTTGTTATTGTTGTTATTGTTGTCGGAAATACGGCCGGACGTCACAGACGTTAGAGACACCCCCATGCGTTCCATATAGAGGTAGTTCACCGGGAACGTTTCGGTTCGCATGCCCGATGGGAATACCTTTAGCACCTTGCCCTCATGGCTGACTTCATAGCCGTACAGGTCTTCAATCACCTGCAAGGCCTCACTCAGGGTCACGCCTTTGAGCGACAGAGAAATCCGTCCCTGCACATCGGGGTGTACGGCCACGCTGAAAGGCGTTCCCTTGACCAAACTCGGAAAAAACACTCTGGCATCCACCGCATTGGCAGCCACATCGAAACGGCGCTCCGGTGGCAGCGTTGGCGCAAATACTGTGTTACTGCCGGCCAATTCGCGGGACACTGAATCGGGCAATTTGGCCGGTGGCTGAGCTTGTGCATTTTGTTGAGCCACAACCTCCCTGAGCGCCTCTTTGGACGCCTGAGGGTTGGGCCTGTCAGTGGTTTGGCATGCTATCAGGCACAGCGACAGCAGAGGGGTAAGGTATTTGATACCAGAAATTGCCATATCTATTATCTCTCTGTAATAGCCTGAAACAGCCTGAGGGTTTTCCCGTCGGACAGGGACACTGAATCACTGCCGATAGCGGTTATCCTCGCGTTACCGATACTGTCGCCCAAGGTAAGCACTCGGTTACCTATCACGGCATATTTCGCCTCGGGGGAATTGATGATGCTGGTCAGCCGACTTCCCTGACTGATACCCACGGCCTGTGTCCTGAAGTCCGCAGGCTGAGTCGGATCCCTCAAGGGCTCTGCCGCCTGAGATGCGCCACACAGGCACAAAAGTAAACTACTGATTCGCCACACGGATAAAGTCCTCGTTTACGCTCAGGGTATGCAGCATCAACTGCACCTCGGCCTTGGGGTACGCCTTAACCCGGTAATCCATTCGCTTCCAATAAAGCTTGTTTTCAAGACCTTCCACCGCCTCAACAAACCGCTGCACCGCAAAAAAATCCCCTTCCAGCGTCAGGGCCATGCCGTGGGAATACAGGTTCAGTTTCTGCTCGCCCTCCCCCACTTCAATCAGGGGCACGGGAGCAATGGATTCAAAACCGGTCAGTGTCAGGCCCTTGGCACCATCCAGCATCCTGGCCAAGACAGTGGGCATCAGACGGGCGGGTACCATATCCAGGGTTTGCTCTTCCAACGCTTTATCCAGCTGTTGATGCTCTTTCTCCAGCAGTGCCTTGCGCTGAAGAAAATCCCGATGGGGATCCTGAGCCAATCGCTCCTGATACAGAGCTAGCTGCTGCTCACTGATGTGGTTAGTGGCCCGGGTTTGACTTAGCGTCTGGCTTGCCAGGCGATATTCCTTCCACAGGCTCTCCACCGGCATGGAGAGCAGCATAAGCAATCCAAACAGCGCGGCAAAAAAGATAATGCCCCGCTCTCTTAAGGTCAGGGCGTCGTATTTTGTCGCGAGAGAATCGAAACGGCTCATGGCTTCTCCTCCCTCAGTGCGCCACTGGTGAGAATAAAGCCCAGCGGCATACCGTCTTCACGGGCCATTGTCATGGTTGAAAACTGTTTTCCCTGAAGGGTTTGGGTGTGCTTAAGCCGTTCGACCCACAAAGGGACACTGGTGGGCGCCTTGGCAAAGCCTTCAAACCTGAGCTCCCCTTCCGCCACCAAAATGCGCTCGAGCCAGACATTGCCGTCAGCGGCAGAGGCCAGATCAGTCATAAGGGAGCCATAGCCACCGCTGGCAAATCGCTGCTGGTTGCCAAGCTCACTCAGGAGTTGCCGTTTCAACGCCAGAAAGTCCTGCAGCTCAGTCACCTCGGCCACCAGAGTTGCATCGGCCTTGTGGTTTGCCAGCTGAGCCTCCAACTGCTGCTTTTGCTGGCCGAGGCGGTCAGATTCGGCTCTGGCGCTATTAAGCTCTGTCTTTACCGTTGAGAGCTGCCATCCAATTGCAAGGCCCGCCAGCAGCAGTATGCCAAGCACCGCCACCACCGACTGGGTCAGGAGGGTGAAATTCAGCCGCTGCCGGGTAGGCAGCAAAGACTCGTCGTATAGATTGATACGGGTCTTGGTCATGGGCGTGCCCCCAAAAATTCTTCACAGCCGAGGCGGGCGAAGGTCAGCCCCACGGGCTCGTTATTCATCGCAGTGACCCGCTGATTGAAGTTGGCACCCACCAACCTGGCCAGTGACTGCGTCGCTCCCTGAGTCAAGAGCTCTATGCTCGTCACCGGCGGCTGACGCAACTGGCTCTCGAAATAATCCATGGAACGTTGCAGCTCCAAACTCAGATTGTCGGCGGCGCCATAAGCCAAATCCGACTCGGCTATTTCGTCAAGTTCGCTGAATCCGCGCACACGGCGTTGCATCCACAATTCGCCGTCTTTGATTACCGTCAGCAGTAATTCATTGCCGGGCACATGGCTTACCACCATGCGCGCCTGCGGCTCGGTGGCAAACAGTCGGGTCGTGACCAACTCTTCAATACTGATACCGACTATCTCGCAATCCTTGTCATCCGCAGCCAGCACCAAATGTTCAAGGGCGCTGCGGCTGACAGTCACCACGGTTATTTTGTTGGAGTGGGTATGGGGAGGCTCAAAATAATCCAACTTCAGGGAAGAAACCGGCTCAGACACCATGTCTTTAATTGACCAGCGCACGGCATCGGCCAGTTCGTTTTCGGGCACGGCAGGCTTGTCGGTGAGCAGCAATTGATAGCGCCCCGCTCCCAATACCAATGCCAGACGCGCGGGGCCAAAGCGAGACACTATGGCCGCCATCAGCCCTTGCCAGTTGTCACCATCGAGAGGAATTTCAGCAGCATCTGTCTCAGCTCCTGCGGCCGGGAACACCCAACAGCTGTTGTTCGCCAGGTAGAGCCCCAGGTCGCACCGCTCAGTTTTCTTGTGCCAAAAAGAGGATCGGCCCATTGCAGTCATGTCCGTGTGATTATGCGCCTTGCCATGTACCGCGTGAAACGCGCCAAGTCAGGGAAAGTGGGCGGCGATGGCGTACTAATTAGTTATTTTTAATAAGTATTATGCAGATATTACCCCATAAGATAGGCCGAGGGCCTGTGTTTCACAAGGGTTTTGGCACAAATTGCCACTCAGATCTGCTGTGGATCGCCAAAGTAGGTGCCCTGTCCTGCACTGACCCCCAAAATTTGCAGTGTTTGCCACTCTTCAAAGGAACCAACCCCCTCGGCAAACACCTGTACATCGGTGCGGTACAAACTGCCGATTAGACTGCGGACAAACAGCTGATTCTCGGGGCGTAAATCTATTTGACGGACCACTGAGCGGTGCAGCTTGATAAAGTTAAAACCCAACTCACGGATATACTGAGTGCTGACTACCTGCTGCCCAACATGGTCCACACAGATACGGCTGCCCATTTTACGCAGCATATTAAGCTTGGGCTCAAGCTGACTTCGGTGCTTCATCACCATATCTTCGGTAACCTCAAACACCAGCCGGGATGCCAGATGACGGTATTCGAGCAAGGTGGTTTGCAGCCAGCGCACAAAGGCACGGCTGGTAAGGGAATCCACACTCAGGTTGATGCTGTAATGTCGCTTGGCAGTGCCGGTATCTGACATCAGCTCAAACAGGGTTCGCTCCACCACCTGCCGCTCGATTTGCGGCATCAGGCCACATTTCACCGCCATGGGGATAAACAGAGTCGCCCTGACCAGGCTACCCATGGGGTCCCGCACCCGGGTAAAAATTTCATGGTGATGATGACTGCCATCGCCTTCGCACACAGGCTGGGCAAAAGTAACGAAATTTCGGTTAACCAGAGCATTTTCAAGAAAAGAGCGCCAGCGTACTGAGCCCTTGGCAAACTCTTGATCCACAGCGCCCTTGTCATACATAAACCAGCCACTGGCACCCTGCAGCTGCGCAGCGCGCAGAGCCATGTCAGCCTCGTCCAGCAAGGGTTCAGGCATGTCGCCCTCTTTAAAGTAAGCGCCCCCCAGATGGAAAAAGTTATCGGCTTCTTCAATTTTCGGCAGCGGCTGCGCCAGACAAATTTTCAGCAATTTATCAGCAAGGGCATCGGCCTCCACCAGGGAGATTTGCGGCACTACGATAGCCAGCTGATTATGGGAGCGGCGGGCAAAAATACTGTTGGCCTGGGTTTGCAGCACCAGGTTTATGGCATTGATGGTGCTGTGGAGCAGCTCAAGCACCACTTCATCGCCAGCCTCCTGCTGCAAAATATCCAGATCCTCCATTTCAAGCAGATACAAGACACCGGGTGCCAGCATTCCCTGGTCGCTTGAGAGAGCGTTGAGACGGTTCTGTAAAAACAGCCTGTTTCCTATCCGGGTTTGGGGATCGAGAAAGGTATTGGAGCGAATAAATTTATCGAAGCGGGCCCGCTCTTTGTGGGCATCGGCAAGTTCAGCAAGCAGTCTTGAGAGCGCACGATTGATTAGTCGTGGTTTACCGTTCCCCGGGGTTTTGGCCGCCTCATCCAGCTTGCCATCGAGAATAAGTTTACTGCGCTGCGCCAGCGCCTCTATGCCTTCAAGCTCGGCAGAAAACCACAGGAATCCGAAGCGAACAAACCCTGCTACCGCCACTATACCTACCAGCAGAATCATCAGCTCACGCCAACCAAGTCTGTGGGCCGAAAACGGACGGGGAAGCTCCAGTCGCATCTCGAGCGCATCATTGGCATAGAGGGCACGCTCGTAAACTACAGTCTGATCCGAACCCAGATTGCCCTGATATTCAAATACCAGTTCATCTCCCCGGGTTAAACGGAAACTCACTGTGTTATAGGCCAGCAGCATGGGCGGCAACCAGCTATCCAGCTCCCAACTGCTCTGGTGCTGATAATGGTTAACCAACATGGTTTCCAGCTCGGCGACCTTTTGCTGTTGAAAGCGGTAGGTCAGCTGTACAAAACTCATCAGGGCGCTGAGCAAAAACACAAAAGCGACTGCCGCCAGCGACATCATCCAGAAGCTGATGAGTTTTTTGGTCAGCATGCGAGTCAGTTGCATGAGATGAGGCCGTCCTGATGTTTTAGTTCTTATGTGCCGGCAAGGCCCCGGCGGGACACTGCAAATTGTTAAAAATTATCAGGTACTCAATAACAAAAGGCAACCACAAGGGTTGCCTTTTGTCTGTCTTTACCACTAAGGGATTTAGATCAGGCGAGGTAGTTCTCTGGCAGAGGGTCGATGGCAGCAACACCGGAATCGATGGCAGCCTGGGCAACAGCACGGGCAACCCTTGGCAGCAAACGTGGATCCATGGGCTTTGGCAGCACATACTCAGGGCCAAAACTCAGGCTGCTGACATTGGGATAGGCAGCCAGCACAGAGGCAGGGACAGGCTCTTTCGCCAAATCGGCCAGGGCATGCACGGCGGCAATCTTCATCTCATCGTTGATGCGTGAAGCGCGAACATCCAGCGCACCGCGGAAGATGAAGGGGAAGCACAGCACATTGTTTACCTGGTTGGGGTAATCGCTGCGGCCGGTACCCATGATGATGTCTTTACGGATATCGTGGGCGAGTTCAGGCTTGATCTCAGGATCCGGGTTGGAACAGGCAAAGATCACCGGATTATCGGCCATCAAGAGCACATCGTCGGCACCCAGTACATCCGGACCGGACAGACCCAGGAACACATCGGCGCCCTTGATCACATCCTGCAGAGTGCGCTTGTCGGTGTTGTTGGCAAACAGAGCCTTGTATTCATTCAGGTCATCACGGCGGGTGTGGATGACACCTTTGCGATCCAGCATGTACACATTTTCACGCTGGGCACCACATTTGACCAGCATGGTCATACAGGCGATGGCGGCGGCGCCGGCCCCCATACACACGAACACGGCTTTATCGATGGATTTACCCTGAATTTCCAGCGCATTAATCATACCTGCAGCAGTGACTATGGCGGTACCGTGCTGATCATCGTGGAATACCGGAATGGCGCAGCGCTCAATCAGCTCACGCTCAATCTCGAAACACTCGGGTGCCTTGATGTCTTCCAGATTGATGCCACCGAAGGTGTCGGCAATGGCTTCAACGGTATTGATAAACTCTTCTGTCGTGCGATGCTTCACCTGAATATCGGTGGCATCGATATTGGCAAAATGCTTGAACAGCAATGCCTTACCTTCCATTACAGGCTTGGAGGCCAATGGTCCCAGGTTTCCCAGACCCAAAATGGCGGTACCGTTGGAAATCACGGCAACCGTGTTGCCCTTGGCGGTGTAGCGGTATGCGTCGGCAGGATTAGAGGCGATTTCACGCACCGGCTCGGCCACACCCGGGCTGTAAGCCAGCGCCAGATCCATACTGGTTTCAGCGGGTTTGGTGAGACACACAGCCATTTTTCCAGGAACCGGAAATTCATGATAATCGAGTGCTTGTTGACGAAGGTCTGCCATTTTTTAATCCTGAACGACGTTTTTATGGGTAAATCCGCGGGCAAAAGGGCATCGCAACAGCAAATTCGGGCCCCTTTACTAAGGCCATAAAGATTACGCGAATTACCAGGGCTTTGAAACCAACCTTCAACAAATTTCAGGGACTTGATCGCCGCGAACACATCAAAGCGCCATTTTCAGCAATTAACTTGGGCAAACAAAAGCCAAACCATTAATTAACTTTGTTGTTTTTATACTTAAGCAACTCGTGAAAACCGCCTTAATGGTGCGATAAGAAGCCATTTATGTAGCAAAATTACCAAATTTAATTCCATTTTCATGACTTCGCCGAAAATCACAGCCGAAAGTCGTAAAATCATCGCTCGGAAAATAAACTCATCTGACCTCGGTGCATACAACTCTGTTCGCGGCCGGGTTGGTGGCAAAATGAAAAACCGGATCAGGCTGAAAGCAAAAAGGGCACCATGAAGGTGCCCTTTTTATGAATTCATTGCTGTTGCAATTACTTCTTGCCAAGCATACCGAAACGCTTGTTGAACTTGTCGATACGACCACCGGTGTCAACCACTTTCTGAGTACCTGTGTAGAATGGGTGACAAGCACCACACACGTCCAGGTGCAGGTCTTTACCTACAGTGGAGTTGATCTTGATAACGTTACCACAAGTACAGGTGGCAGTGATCTGGGCGTATTCAGGATGGATACCTGGTTTCATCGGGATTACCTCAAAGTAAAGGCCATGTCGCTCTTCCAACCCGAAGTCGGACACCACATGCAGTTAATAACAAGTATGTTAGGGCGCAGAATGGTACAGGATCTCACCCATACTGACAAGCAGATCGTCGCTTAAAAAGCCAGCGATTCACTCCAGGCTTTTGGCTTCAAAAATGCGTCTCGCCTCTCGGGTATCCGGATAACGCCCCAGCAGCGCCGGTGATGGGCACTCCAGCTTAGCATCTTGCTTGAGGCCACTGATTTTGCCCTTGGTAAAGGCGCGGGGATTGGCATCAAACAATGCCATCATGGTGCTGTATACGTTGGTATTCCAGCGGGGCGCATAACGACTGGCAATGCGCCAGAGGGTCTCCCCTGGCTGGTACTCAACGGCGCAGCCACCGCTGTCGTTGGCCGCGCTGGCAAGCGACATTTGCACGGGAGTGGGTTTCGCCACAGGTACGGACTCGGGAGCCAACAGCTCGGCGGCCTTTCTCGGGGACGCGCTCGGTGCTTTCGCGACTCGCTCCGTGCCACCAAACAGCGGGATAACCTTATATTCCTGCCACTGATTGACCACGTATTCGCGCACCACCAGTTCGGCATTGGCGTCTGTCACATTGTCGACGCCAAACAGCAACAACATAAAGTTGTTCAGGGGCTCAACCATGAGCTTTTCTTCCCGGGTACCCTGGCGCACCACAAACTCCAGCCGCGACAGGTCACTGCGCTCAGACACAATATTGACTCGCAGACGCGGGTATTCGCCCAAAGTGAATTGGCTTTTATTGATACTGACATGGGATAAACGCGCCTGTGCAGGCGTCAGGGCCTGAACCATCAACAGCAAGGCAAGGATGAAAAGTCTTGTCATTGTTTTTCCTGCATCGTTTTCTTGCATTGTTTTTCTTGCATAGTTACTGGGCTGCATTAGCTGTGGCTGAGTTCCCACGCTGCCGTTACACTAGAGGCAACTCAAGCCAGATGTACCTGATTATGCCACAGTTTGTTGAAGTTGCTCTGCCGGTTCCCATGCGCCGCAGTTACAGCTATCGATTGCCAGCACAACCAAGCACTTCACCCTGCCCCGGCAAAAGGGTCAAGGTGCCCTTTGGCAAACAACAACTGATAGGTCTTATTACCGCAACCAAAGACAGTTGCGAGCTGCCCGATGCCCAAATCAAAGAAATCATTGAGATAATCGATGATGAGCCGGCATTGTCTGAACCACTCTATAAACTGACTCTGTGGGCCGCAAGGTATTATTTTTGCAGTCAGGGACAGATGCTGACCCAGGCATTGCCGGTGGCACTGCGCAAAGGCGCGGATGCCGCCCCCAAGAGTCGCACCTGGCTTAAATTGACCGACAAGGCCAGAGAGGCCGGCATCACCACCCTGAAGCGGGCACCAGCCCAACAAAAGCTCGCCGAAATGCTGTGGCAGCATCCCCTGAGTCTGGATGAATTCAACGCCATGGAGCTCAGCAAGGCCGCCCTGAAAGGTCTCGAAGACAAGGATTGGGTACAGCGGGAACAGGTGCCGGTAGACATTAACCTCGGCTGGCGAACAGCGCTTGAGCTTGGTGAAACGCCCCATAAGCTCAACAAGGAACAAGCTGTGGCAGTCGCTGCCATCAACGCCGCCGAGGGGTACGCGTGCGCACTGCTTGAGGGCATCACGGGCTCAGGTAAAACAGAGGTGTACCTTTCGGTATTGGAAAAGATACTGAGCGAAGGCAAACAGGCGCTGATTTTGGTGCCTGAGATAGGCCTGACGCCCCAGACCATTGACCGCTTCCGTCGCCGCTTCAAGGTTGAAGTGGCGGTAATCCATTCCAACCTCACCGACAATCAACGCCTCGATGCCTGGCGTGCAGGGCGCAGCGGCGAAGCTGCCATCATTATCGGTACCCGCAGCGCCTTATTCACGCCCATGGCGTTCCCCGGCATTATCATCCTCGACGAAGAGCACGACAGCTCGTTCAAACAGCAGGAAGGTGTGGGCTACCACGCCCGCGATCTGGCGGTGATGCGTGGCCATCTGGAGAATATTCCCGTGGTACTGGGCTCGGCCACACCCTCGCTGGAGTCGCTTCAAAACGCCCTCTCGGGCCGTTATCGGCACCTGCATCTGGGGGAGCGCGCCGGTAACGCCAAAAAAGTACGTCAGGGCATTATCGATATCCGCAACCAACCGCTGAAGGCTGGTATGTCGGCGGCGCTGCTCAACGAAATGCGGCTGCATCTGGATGCCGGCAATCAGGTGCTGCTGTTTTTGAATCGCCGCGGCTTTGCTCCGGCGCTCCTGTGTCACGAGTGCGGCCATTTGCATGAGTGCGATCGCTGCGATGCCTTTTTTACCGTGCATCAAAAGCTTGGCGAAATTCGCTGCCACCACTGCGGCAACCAATATGCCATTCCGCGCCAGTGCCACAACTGCGGCTCCACCATGCTGATGGGCCAGGGGATAGGCACAGAGCAGCTGGAACAAGTGCTGAAAGAAGAGTTCCCCAAATATCCTGTGGTACGCATCGACAGAGACACCACCCGCCTCAAGGGCTCACTGGAAAATCACCTGCAGGCCATTCATCGAGGCGACTACAAAATCCTGGTGGGCACCCAGATGCTGGCCAAAGGCCACCACTTCCCGGACGTGACTCTGGTGGGTCTGTTGGATGTGGATGGTGCCCTGTTCAGCGCCGATTTTCGAGCGCCGGAACGCTTTGGCCAACTTTACACCCAGGTGGCCGGTCGTGCGGGCCGCGCCGCCAAACCCGGCACTGTGCTGCTGCAAACTCACCAGAGCGATAACCCGATATTACGGGAGCTGATGCATAAGGGTTATGGCGATTTTGCCCGCGGCCAGCTCAGTGAGCGCAAACAGGCGGCACTGCCACCGGCGTGGCACATGGTGCTGGCACGGGCCGAAGCCCACAGGGCTGAAGATGCCGAAGCCTTTTTGGCAGCCATCGCGGCCATGTTGCCAAGGGACAGGGGATTTGAAGTGATTGGGCCCCTGCCCGCGCCCATGGACCGCAAGGCTGGCAAGCACCGACGCCAGCTGATGTTTCAGGCCGAGCAGCGTCAGGGATTACAGCAGGCATTGGAAGCGATTCTGCCCGCCATCGATCTTCTGCCCGAGGCAAAGCGTTGTCGGTGGAGCCTGGACAGAGATCCGCAGGACCTGCTCTAACCTCCGCGCCACCAAACCTGTAATTAACTGATTTAAAAAGATTCAAATCTTTTCAAAAAGAATCACATCTCACTTTTATCGGTCTTTCTTATGCTGTCATCTGGGCGCACAACCCAAACTCCCAACAGGGACTGAACGGACGCATACATTAAGGATCAGATCATGCAAATATCCCTCTTATTACGTGGTGGCCTGCTGCTGCCACTGGCACTTGGCCTGGCTGCCTGCGGTGGCAGCGACAAGGATGAGGACACAGAGCAACCCACCGAACCCGCCCAACTGAAGATAGGCGGCAGCATCAGCGGCCTGAATGGCACTCTGGGACTGACACTCACCGCCGGCAGCACTCAAACGCAAAATGTCACAGGCAGCAGTTTCCAGTTCGCCAATACCGTGGCCGAAGGCACGGGATTCAGCATCAGTATCAGCAGTCAACCAGAAGGACAGGTCTGCAGCATCACAGGTGCCAGCGGAACCCTCAGCAGCGCCAATGCCAACGCCGCTCAAGTCAGTTGCGCCAGTGCACAGGCCGGGCTATTCCTCGACAGCCCGGTAGCGGGTATAGGTTATCGCACCGAAACCCAAAGTGGTGTCACCGATGCCATGGGGCGCTACCAGTATTTGCCCGGCGAAACCGTGGTGTTTTTCATTGGCGATCTGACGTTTCCTGCTGTTGAAGCCACAGGCTTGGTTACCCCCAATAATTTTGCCGATGGCGATGACACCACGGTCTCCAACATCGCCCGTATACTGCAAACGCTGGATGAAGATGAAGACCCCAGCAACGGTATTACCCTGTCTCAGGCCACCACAGAAGCCTTTAACGGCACGGCACTGGACATCGGCAGCACCGGCTTTGCCGATGCCGTTGCCTCTGTGCTGACAACGTTGGATAACCGCACTCTGGTGAGTGATGCCGACGCGAAGGCCCACGTTGAAACCTCGCTGCGGCAACAACTGCGTGGCAGCTGGCTATATAAAGAAGGCGAAGGCATGCGCAACATTCTCACCTTCATAGATGACAGCCACTATTTGATTCTCCACGAACACACCGATGATGGCGATCAGCTGGCTGGCAGCGCTGAACTGGGGGGATACGAGTGGGATCCTGAAACTGGCGCCCTCAGCCTGACTCTTTTTGATGAGTCGGACAACAGCGGCGGCTTTTTCGATGGCGGAAGCCACGAAGCAAAAACCATGACACTGGGTGAGTCGCTGACCATTCAGTTCAGCGAAGACAGCATTATGCTGAGCAGAATCGATGATGGCAGCAACCCACTCATCGGCTCATGGACAGTATGGGAAGAGAGCGACGACAACCTCACTGTGGTGGTGTTTCTATCAGGCACCGAGTACGCATTGGTACACACCAACAATCAGGAAAGCTATGGCGAGTCCACGCCGCAGGCACTCTCCGGTGAGTTTGGTCAATATCAATGGGATGGCAGCAGCTTCAGCGTCACTGGCATCACAGTGGATGCCGATGGTCCCGGTGGCCTCTACGATAAAGACAGCTCAACTTCGGGTGACACTCTGATGCTTAAACCTTTTGGCGAAATATGGTTCCAGGATGCCGAAGATGGTCGCTACAGCCTGCCGAAACTCGAACGCTTCGCTGCCATGCTGCAGGATTACGACAGCAACCATCCACTCGGTCAGGTGAGTCTGGTGCGCAGCTCCGAGGGCTTCAGTGACGCCGATGTACTGGCCCGGCAATTCAGTATGGATTTCAAACTTTTCGACGGCGACACAGGTACCTTCCATGTCGCTTTCGGCGCTGACGGCATGGGCACCATCTGGGAAGGTGAAGAACCCAGCCTGGCGATGAGCTGGCACATCAATTCAGCAGGCTCCATCGAGATAAATTATACCGACACCAGTGCAACGACCTTTGTCATGGTACTGGCGCCGATTGCAGGGAAACCCAATGCCGTACTTATCTCTTTGACGTCATCGGAAGATGAAGACTCGCTGTGGCAAAGCCAGATGATGGCTGAATCTGCCAATTGAACCGACCGAAATAACCAGTGACAGGATGCAGCCTCAGGGCTGCATTTTTTTACATGAATCACAGATAAAAAAATCGCGGCTAAAAAGCCGCGCAAGGTGGGATGTCAATGAGTTCTGTTCACAAAAGCAAACAGGAGTGAGAAACAGGTGAAAAAAACATGGCCACAGAGGACACGCCAGAGCGAATCTGCATTTCACTCTATCGCCTCTGTGAGGCCATAAGTCGCCGGTCAGTATGTCTGCGCTAACAAGAACAAGCTATCCAGCATAACCAACATCCATGTCTAACGAACCATGTCGACACTATGCACCAGTCACCATGAACTTCCCCTTGGCAACGCATGAATTAATGTTCATCTATAAAAATCACCCGGGTGCTTTGTCTTTTTGCTCAAAAAGTTCCTTCAGCCAATAGCCAGCCGGGGGGCGCAGAGGCTACAATTCCCGGTTATTCCCGTTAAACCTTGCAGTCAATAGATACAGGCCGATGAAAGAACTCATTCAATCCTTGCTCGAACAAACCCTTGAATCCTTGAAAGCCCAGGGCATTGTGCCCGCCGACTTTGAAGCGCGCATTCAGGTCGACCGAACTAAGGACAAGAGCCATGGCGATCTGGCCACCAATCTGGCCATGATGTTGACCAAGGTTGCCGGTAAACCGCCACGTGAAATGGCGCAGCTCATCATCGACAACCTGCCCGCGTCCGCGCAGGTGGCCAAGGTCGAGATTGCTGGCCCCGGCTTTATCAACTTCTTTATCGACGACAACGCCCTGGCCAACCAGCTCAAGGCCGCGCTCGGCGATGCCATGCTGGGCGTGAAAGCCGCAGCACCACAAACCGTGGTGGTGGACTACTCCTCCCCCAACCTCGCCAAGGAAATGCACGTGGGTCACCTGCGTTCCACCATCATTGGCGACAGCGTAGTCCGCGCGCTGGAATTCCTCGGCCATAAAGTCATCCGTCAAAACCACGTGGGTGACTGGGGTACCCAGTTCGGCATGCTGCTGGCCTACATGGAAGAGCTGCGTGCCCAGGGCGATGACAAGGCCAATCTGGAGCTGTCAGACCTAGAAAGCTTCTACCGTGCGGCCAAGCTGCGTTTTGACGAATCCGACGAATTCGCCACCCGCGCCCGTCAGTTGGTGGTTGAGCTGCAAAGCGGTGATGCTTACTGCAACAAGCTGTGGCGCGAGTTCAACGACATCTCCCTGAGCCACTGTCATGACGTGTATGCGCGTTTGGGTGTGAGCCTGACCCGTAAAGATGTACACGGTGAGAGCGCCTACAACGCCGACCTCGCTCAGGTTGTGGCCGATCTGGATGCCAAGGGCCTGCTCGCCATCAGTGACGGCGCCAAGGTGGTATTCCAGGAAGAGTTCCGTAACAAAGATGGCGAGCCACTGCCGGTGATTATCCAGAAGGCCGATGGCGGCTTCCTGTATGCCACGACCGATCTGGCCGCCATGCGCTACCGCTCAGGTGTGCTGAATGCCGACCGTGTGCTCTACTTTGTAGACCTGCGTCAGGCGCTGCACTTCCAGCAGGTATTCAGCCTGGCCCGCACCGCAGGTTTCGTGCGTGACAACATGACCCTCGAGCACATGGGCTTTGGCACCATGAACGGCGAAGACGGTCGTCCCTTCAAGACCCGCTCCGGCGGCGTGGTGAAGCTGGTTGACCTGCTCGATGAAGCCGTTGAGCGTGCCGAGCAGCTGGTTCGCAGTAAAAACCCCGATATGGATGAAACTGAAGTCAAAGAAATCGCCCGCGTGGTTGGCATTGCCTCGGTAAAATACGCCGACCTGTCCAAGAACCGCAGCAGCGATTACATCTTCAGCTTCGAGCAGATGCTGAGCTTCGAAGGCAACACAGCCCCCTATCTGCTGTACGCTTACACCCGTGTGGCCGGTATCTTCAAGAAAGCCGAAAACATCGACCTGACCAACGCCGAGCTGGTGCTGGATCATGACAAAGAGAAAGAGCTGGGCAACAAGCTGGCACAGTTCGGTGAAATCCTTGCACGCATGGTGGACAAGGGCCAACCGCACATTCTCTGTGGTTACCTGTACGAGTTGGCTGGCGCCTTCTCCAGCTTCTACGAGGCCTGCCCGGTGCTGAGCGCCGACAGCGAAACCGCCCGCGACAGCCGTTTGCTGCTATCGCGCCTGACCGCCGACACCCTCAAGCAGGGCCTGTCGCTGCTCGGCATCGAGACTCTGGAGCGCATGTAATCCATGAGTCGCGATTACGCCAACCGAGCGCCACGGAGTAAAGGTCGTGGCAGCAACAAGAATGCCCGCTCGCCGGGGCACAAGCCCTGGATCGCGCTGATTGTGGTTGTCGCATTAGTGGCAGGATTCGGCTATTTCCTGTGGACCATCAAGGGCAGTGCCGACCAGGTTGAACCGGCCAGGGCCGAAACCAAGGCCGGTAAGCCAAAAAAGGATCCCAACGCTCTGCCTCCCCAGCCGCAGGAAGAGTGGACCTATCTGAAAGAGCTGGAGAATAAGCAGGTCGAGGTGGATGTGCCGCCACCGGAAACCTTGCGCTCCACCGGCCCCTATCAGATGCAGTGTGGCTCATTCCGCGAAGAGTCCCAGGCCGAGAAGATGAAGGCGGTTATCGCTTTCCAGGGCATGGAAGCGCAAATTCGCAAGGTGCAGGGTGGCAGCGGCATCTGGTACAAGGTGGTAATTGGCCCCTATGAGCGCAAGCGCGATGCTGAGCGGGCCCGCCACAAGCTGCAGGCCATCGGCATGAACACGTGCCAAATCTGGTTGTGGCAAAACTGAGCATCAGCTCATAAGTTCAGCGAGCCAGCGGCATGAACACCTGTCCGACATTTCTGGTTGTGGCAAAACTGAGCCACAGCACACATGTTATGCAAGCCACCTTCGGGTGGCTTTGTTTTATCCCTTGAAAAGCCCGACCACGACCCCATATAAGCTCTATCCGTCCCCGAAGGCTTATTCTTCGGACGCTAAAAGAGGATCCATTGTGACTACTATCGTATCCGTCCGCCGTAACAATCAGGTGGTCATCGCAGGTGATGGCCAGGTCTCCCTCGGCAATACCGTGATGAAGGGCAATGCCCGCAAGGTACGCCGCCTGTACCACGGCAAGGTATTGGCCGGATTTGCCGGTGGCACCGCTGATGCTTTCACCCTGTTCGAGCGCTTTGAGGCCAAGCTGGAAATGCACCAGGGCCATTTAATGCGCGCAGCGGTGGAGCTCGCCAAAGACTGGCGCACCGACCGCATGCTGAGAAAACTCGAGGCCCTGCTGGCCGTGGCCGATGCCGAAAGCTCACTCATCATTACCGGTAACGGCGACGTAGTGCAGCCCGAAAACGACCTGATTGCCATCGGCTCCGGCGGTAACTTCGCCCAGGCCGCCGCCACTGCGCTCTTGGAAAACACCGACCTTGGCGCCCTCGAGATTGCCGAAAAGTCACTGACCATCGCCGGCGATATTTGCGTATTCACCAACCAGTTCAAGACCATCGAAGAACTGAGTTACTGAGGAATCATCATGTCTGAAATGACTCCCCGCGAGATTGTTCACGAGCTGGACGCCCATATCATTGGTCAGCAAAAAGCCAAACGCAGCGTGGCCGTGGCCCTGCGTAACCGCTGGCGCCGCATGCAACTGGACGCCGCCCTGCGTCACGAAGTGACCCCCAAGAATATCCTGATGATTGGCCCTACCGGCGTGGGTAAAACCGAAATTGCCCGCCGCCTGGCAAAGCTCGCCAACGCGCCCTTTATCAAGGTGGAAGCCACCAAGTTCACCGAGGTGGGCTATGTGGGTAAGGAAGTGGAGCAGATCATTCGCGATCTGACCGACACCGCCATTAAGCTTACCCGCGAAGTAGAAATGAAAAAGTGCCGCACCCGCGCCGAAGAGGCCGCCGAGGAGCGGGTACTGGATGCCCTGTTGCCCCGCCCGAAAAACGATTGGGACAACAACAGCGATGACAATTCTTCCAGCCGTCAAATCTTCCGCAAAAAGCTGCGTGAAGGTCAGCTGGACGATAAAGAAATCGAAATCGATATTGCTGGCCCGCAAATTGGTGTGGAAATCATGTCACCACCCGGCATGGAAGAAATGACCAATCAGCTGCAGAGCCTGTTCCAGAACATGGGTCAGGCGCCTGCCAAGCGCAAGAAGATGAAGATCAAAGAGGCCCTCAAGCAACTGGTGGATGAAGAAGCCGCCAAGCTTGTGAATCAGGAAGATCTGAAAGAAAAGGCCATCGAACTGGTGGAGCAGCACGGTATCGTCTTTATCGATGAAATCGACAAAATCTGTAAGCGCGGCGAAACCTCAGGCCCAGATGTATCCCGCGAAGGGGTACAGCGCGACCTGCTGCCCCTGGTGGAAGGTTGCACAGTTAACACCAAGCACGGCATGGTGAAAACCGACCATATCCTGTTTATCGCGTCGGGCGCATTCCAGATGTCCAAACCATCGGATCTTATTCCCGAGCTGCAGGGCCGCCTGCCCATCCGGGTTGAGCTGGATGCCCTCACCGCTTCCGACTTCAAGCGTATTCTCACCGAGCCACACGCCTCGCTCACCGAGCAATACGTGGCGCTGATGGCCACCGAAGGCGTGACCATCGAGTTTACCGAGACCGGCATCGACCGCATCGCCCAGGCCGCCTGGCAGGTGAACGAGCGCACCGAAAACATCGGTGCCCGCCGTCTGCACACGGTCATGGAGCGGCTAATGGAAGACATTTCCTTCGAAGCCAGCGACAAGTCAGGCAGCAAATTCACTATAGATGCCGATTACGTGAATGCGCATCTGGATAACCTGGTGCAGGACGAAGACTTGAGCCGCTTTATTCTGTAAGCCATCTGCTTGGGATGTTTTATTTGATAATACAAAGCGCTTAAGCATAAAAAGGCCGGGATGATTCCCGGCCTTTTTCGTTACGTCCGATACACTATCGGATTGTCCTCCCTGACCAAGTCACTTGACTGGCGAGCAGCCTGACAGCGAAGGAACTCAGTGTTACTTACCCTTACCGCGGGTGTTTAACACAGGGGTCACTGTGATGACTTCGGAGCAAATATCGCTGCCAGCTTCACAGACCTGATAGGCAAAGCTGCCTTCACTGCTGTTGAAGCGGTCGCTGAAGCTGCCACGGTCACGGACACTGTTGATCAGCTGGCCATCGCGATACACATCAACGTTGCGGGCGGTAGAACCACTCCAGCTCAGGCTGATGTTTACCTTGTTACCGTCGGTGCTGCCAGCGGCATCAAGACTGATGGAGGCTTTCACAGAGACCTGCTTGCTGATGCTGTGACTGGCGCCATTGTTGTCGGTCACTGTCAGCGTCACCTGATAGCTGCCACCGGTGGCATAGCTGTGGCTTGGATTCGCCAGTGATGATGTGTTGCCATCACCCAAGTCCCATGCCCAGGCAACCACGGAACCATCAGCATCACCAGAGCCATCGGTAAAGGTCACATCCAGATGATTCACTTGGAAGCTGAACTCAGCCACAGGCAACTCATTCACCGGGGCGGCTTCTACCGTCAGGGTAACCATGGCGTTACCACTGGCTGCCTCACTGTCGGCAGCGCTGGCGGTCACTGTGTGCTGGCCCACGCTCAGGTTGTTGGTGCTGAAGTAGGCACCATTACCAATCACACCGTCCAGATCGGAACTCCATACCAGAGTGTTGGTCACATCACCGTCTTCGGCATCCATCGCAGAGCCAACAAAGGTTACTGTGTCACCTTCGATAACACTGCTGCCACCCACGGGAGCATTGATGCTCACCACTGGTGCCTGGTTGTCTGGGGTAGTAGTGCCACCATCATGGGTAAAGCCCAAAACCCAACGGTTCAGCCAGCCGGAGTTATTGCTCCACTCATCCTTGATGACGAGCTGCCAAGTGCCCGCGGCCATTTCGCCATTAAATTCAACTGGGTAGAAGGTTTTCACCAAGTCACGATAGTATTCGCCTGACTCTTTGCGATCGAAAATCTCCACGCGGGTACCGTTGGGCGATACCAGATGAATGAGCATATCGTTGGCAAAGCTGTGCTGAATATCCACGAACAGGCTCATGTCCTTGATCTTCAGTCCGAGGGGCACTTCAATCTCGGCCACTACAGTTCCCAGGTCCACAATAGATTGACGGTTCGTGTCCTCGTAGGAAACAACGGTACCGTCACTAACAACGTACAGAAAGAACTCGCGGCTGCTCACCACACCCTGGCTGTCAGACGCGGCCACAGTGATCAGGTGTGTACCCTGGCTCAAATCCGAGCGGGAGAAGCTGCCACCCGTGCCAATCTGGCCATCCAGGCTGGAGGTCCACACCAGCGAGGCGCGAACGTCACCGTCTTCAGAGTCGGTCGCATCGGCCACGAAGTTGATAACATCGCCCGGCAGATACAGGGCATTTTGCAGGTTGGCGCCGATGGTCACGGTCGGTGGCAGGTTGGTACCGGGCTGAGAACCACCGGTGACATCCATGCTCCAGCTGTTGAGGGTACCCACGTCACGGAAACCTGAGTCGACAACATGCAAGGTCCAATCACCTGATGCATCTTCCAGATCAAAGTCTTCCACTGAGTAGCTGGCCACCAGATTATCGGCGCTGCCACCGGTGCGGTTATGCAGGGTGACGGCACGGCCACTTGGCGATGTGAGGGTAACGGTCAAATCGCCAATGTAGGTGTGGGCGATATCCACATTCACCACCAGATCCGTCAGAGTCAGGTTCAGGGGTACATTGATAACACTGCTCACACCATCGGCATTGTCATCGGGAATGGCCACGGGATTATCGTTGCTGTAAGTAGTGCTGAAGGTACCGGCAGGATACACCAAGAGGCTCACATCTATGCTCTTGTGGATATCACCGTCCACCGCATTGATGGTGATAACGTGGTTACCCAAACTCGTGTTGGCATCGGTGGACACTGTCATGGTAGTGCGACCATCGGCAGGCACAGTGCTGCTGGAGAAGGTCACGGCCGCATTCAGCCCAGCAGGCACATCGGCGCTGAAGCTGGCATTGCCGTTGTAACCACCCACGGCGTTCATATCGATATCAAAGGTAACTGAAGAGTCCTGATTCACAGTGCGGCTGGCAGGGCTCACCAGCAGGTAGTAGCCTGGGCCACCTGCACCAGCCATGTTCAGCGCACCTTCCAGATTCAGGCGCTTACCTGTCACTGTCTTGCCTTCCAGCGCGGCAATGGGGTCACCGGAGGCCATCAGGATGTTTTTCACATCAGCCGTGGTCAGCGAGGGATCGGCTGCCAAAATCAGCGCCGCGGCACCGGCCACGTGGGGCGTTGCCATGGAAGTACCACTCAGAGTGTTGTAATCGCTACCGGGAATGGTGGAGTACACATCAGAACCAGGCGCGCCCATATCCACAGTGTTCAAGCCCCACTGGGAGAAGTAGGACATCTGGTCATCACGGGTGGTGGAGGCAATCGACATCACGTTGGGCACATCATGGTTGGCAGGCCAGCTGTCGTTGACATCGTTGTCCACGGCATCGTTACCGGCTGCGGCCACAAACAGGATATCGGCATTGTTGGCCGCCGTGATGGCATCTTCCAGCGCCTGACTGAAGGAGCCACCGCCCCATGAGTTGTTCAGTACGCGGATGTTCACGCCACGGTTTTTCAAATCAACCATGTAATCAATACACTGGATACCATCGGCGGTGGTGCCACCCTGACTGCCAAGGAAGGAACAGCCCACCATGGCGGTGTTCCAGTTAACACCAACCACACCGGTGCCATTGTTACCGGTGGCGCCTATGGTGCCTGCAACGTGAGTACCATGATAGTGAGTGTCCTGAGGATTACCGTTGTCATTGATAGCCGAAATACCGTGCATATCGTCGATATAGCCGTTGCCATCATCGTCGATCCCGTTGTTGGGCACTTCGTTGGGGTTAACCCAAATGTTGTCGCGCAGATCCGGATGGTTGTAGTCAAAACCAGTGTCAATCACACCAACCACTATCTCTCGTGAGCCCATTTCCATTTCCCACGCCTGCTCGGCATGGATTTTTGGCATGCCCCAGAGCTGGCTGTAGCTTGGGTCGTTTGGCACCACTGAGGGATAGAATCTGTGGTTGAGTTCGGCGTATTCAATGTGGGGATTGTGCTTGAGACGCTCCACCATAAGACGGGCATCCAGCCCCCGGGGCACCGTGAGTTCAGCCAGACGTCCCTTGGCGATATTGCGGAAACGGTCATCCACACCGTCGTCATTTTTGTCTTTAAATGACACACCGTACTGAGCAAGCAACTGCTTGCGGTCCGCTTTCTTTGCGGTTTCTTTGAATTTAACGATAACAGAGGAATTGTCGAAGTCTTGTTTGGGTTCAACCTTCTTGGCGGCCAGCGCCGGAGCGGTAACAGCCATCAGGGAAGTTGAGAGCATGGCCAAAGTCAATCGGCTCAGGCGTGGGTGCAGCTTTCTCATGTGTGGTCTCCTGTGATTAAGAGTGTTCGCTATAATGATTATGTATGCGAACACATACAATTTAGACACACAAGAAACAAAACTCAAACAAAAATGACACTTTTTAGACAAAAAAGATCGCTACAGCCTGTCGGAGTGCGCTTTTTATCAGCAAATATAAGGGGTTCGGGATAAGTGTATTTTTTCGAATACAAAGAAGATTACAGGCAGGTTAACGCGCAAAAGCGTCAGTAGGGCCAGATAAGCTCGAAACGGGCGCCGCCCAGGGGGCTGTCGCCAACCCGGATATGGCCATGGGCGTTTTCCGCCAACCGGCGGGCAATCGCCAGCCCAAGGCCAATACCACCGGTGGCCCGGGTACGACTGGGATCAAGGCGCACAAAAGGCTCGAAAATACGCTCCCGCTCAGATGCCGGTACACCCGGCCCGTCATCATCCACAATGATGCAGAGGTGTTCCGATTCTCGCTGGCAGCTGACCCGGACCTGCTCCCGACTGTAGCGCAGGGCGTTGGAGAGTAAATTATTGATGGCCCACTCCAGATGTTTCTTACTGGCGGTGAGCCGTAAGTCCTCATCGATTGCCGCCAATTCAAGATGCTTTTCGGGGAACAGCTGATGCTGGCGTGCTACCAGGGTTTGCAGCAGGGGCGCCAACGACAGAGATTCACTCGGCGCGCGGCGCGGGCTGCCTTCTGCTTTGATAAGTTTGACGATTTCGCGGATAAGTTCGTCCAGCTCTTCGAGCCCACGCAGCACCCTGTCTTCCAACTGAGGCTGCTCTTTGGCATCGGCTTCCATCAGCATATCGAAAGCCAGTTGTACCCTCGCCAACGGTGCCCTGAATTCATGGGCCACCGCCTGCATCAAGTCCCGCTGCATCTGAATAGAGCGCTGCAGTGCCTGATTAACCCGGGCCTGACTGTGCCGACCGTAGAGCAGCAGCATGATGGCTGCAACCGCAATCAACGCCAAAATCCAGAGGTTACGGGCCACCCGCTGCTGTTTTATCACCTCCGCCTGCAACGCTTTTTCGCTCTCGAGCTCGGTTATCTGACGCTGGCGTTTTTCTGCCTCAAAGGAGCTGCGAAGCCAGGCAAGGCGATCCTGTGAACTGGCATTGAAAAGGGCATCATTAATGCTTTTGAATTCTTTGTGGCTGGCAAGTGCCTGTTGATAATCCCCTTTTCTCTCATAGATTTGAGAAAGGATCTCATAGGTATCCCTCAGCAGACTGCGATCGCCGCTGGTCAGAGCCAATTGCTGTGCCTGCAGCGCCCTCTCCCGCGCCACATCCACCTCGCTGGTGACCAGAAAATAATCCGCAAGTCGCAGTCGCCCCTGAGCCTGCAAGGCGACCAGTCCCAGGCGATCGGCAATGGCCAGCCCGCGCTCCAGATAGCGCCTTGCTCCCTGAGCATCCCCCATGGCCAACGCCAGCTTACCCAGGCTCATCAGGGCTGTGGCCGTGATATTGCCATCATTAAGCTCTTCTCCGTAGGCAAGTGCCTGCTCCATGGAGATCCTGGCATCGACGTCATTTTTCAGTTTCTGATTGACCATACCCAAGGCTGTCAGGGCCTGCGCCATGCCGGTTTTATCCCCCAGCGCCTCAAATCCTCTCAGCCCCTGTTGCAGCTGAAGCATGGACTCCTTCAAATCCCCTATCTGCTCATAGGTAATGCCCATATTGTGATGCAACTCGGCAACGCCGGGCTTATCATCCAACTTTTCGCGGATCCGCAGCGATGCCTGTTGATTGGCCAGCGCCTCACCATAATCTCCGAGGGTGGCATGAATACCGGCAATATTGTTCAGCGCCGTTGCCAAAGGCCGCTCGTCCCCCAGCCCCTGGTGTATGTCCCGCGCCCGGGTAAAACATTCCAGCGCCAGTTGATACTCCGCCTTATCGCTGTGGATAAGCCCCATATTGTTATAGGTGGTCGCCTCAAACGAGCGCTTATTGAGTCCTTTGGCCACCTCCAGTGCCCGCTGATAATAGGTCAGCGCCTTGTCCAGCTGACTCTGACGCCAGTAAATAAGGCCTGTCACATTGAGGGGCACCACCAGCATCTCGGGCTGGTGTTGATTCTCCGCCAGCGTTAATGCGGCCTCGCCGTATTGCGCGGCTTCGGTAAAGTCTCCCAATAACATCTTGGCCCAGGCGAGGTTGCTGAGCGCCATCACTTCCGAGGCGGGTTCGGGTATTTCTTTCAGCAGCGTTAATGCCTGGCTGCTGTAGTCGATGGTTTTGTGGGGATCGTCATTGCGGGAAGCGGCAGCGAGCGTGAGTAGCTCCTGCACTCTCGCATCACCGCTTATCTCAGTGCTGGCAGCTGCCCCGGCCTGATTTTCGCCACAGCCAGACAGGAACAAGGCCATCATCATTGCCAGCATCATTGCCGGCACGCAGGACGAGAGCGCCGACAGCCATGGCATCCCACCCAACCGCGAGCGGCGTCCTTCAGGGTGGGGTACTGCCGATGACTGCGTCATTTCAATTCAAGGTCAGTACGTAGCCCTGGCCACGCATGGTTTTGATGAGTGCTGGCTCACGGGGATCGTCGCCCATTTTGCGGCGCAGGTGCGACACCCTGAGATCGATAGTACGGGGGGTACTGTCGTAGCCAATGTCTTTGAAGTGGTCGCAAATTGCGTCACGATCCAAGATGCGGCCAGCGTGCTTGGTTAAGAGCCACAGCAGCTCAAATTCAGCCAGGGTCAATTCCAGATTATCACCGTGCAGAGCCGCCGTGCGCTCAAGCTTATCGAGAATAAGCCCATTGACCACGAGTCGCGATTCACTGGAAGCCGGTGCGTCCTGAAGTTGGGTCTCCTGCAATTCTGAGCGGCGCAGCAAGCTGCGAATGCGGGCGAGCAGAACCCGGGAACGGACGGGTTTGGCGATATAGTCATCGGCACCGGTTTCAAGCCCCGCCACCTCATCGATATCGTCCCCAAGGCCGGTCAGCATCAAAATGGGCCCGGCGTATTGAGAACGCACCTTGCGACAAATGGACAGCCCATCCATGTCTGGCAGCATCACGTCAAGCACCACCAGTCGCGGGCGCTCTTCTACGATGCGTCTGGCCGCATTGAGACCATTGGATTCGGTTCTGACCTCAAAGCCGTTCTTGGTCAGAAAGTCACTGAGCAGCTCGGTCAGTTCCTGATCGTCATCCACCAGCAGGATAAATTCGTTTAAGTCCATGATTGCCTGTTCCCTGAAGCTATGGACTTGATTGTATGTAATTACGTACAAAATTCAAACTCTGTATTCCGGTAGTGACCAAGCAGACACTACCGGAAACATCACTGGCCTAATTGTATTCAGTCACATCCTGGGTAAAGTCAGTGGGCCAGAATTTATACCCCTGCACCGTGGCCTGGGCGGCAGCGCCCCAGATGGCCGACTGGAACACCTTCACACCGCCCACATCGTAGGAAGTATTCGCCGCCACCTGGCCCCCCTCTTCCTCGTGCCGGGCCGTGGCTTCGGCACGGGCACCCGCATCCCAGCCCTCAGTACGAAAACGCTCCATGGCCGCTGCATCGTGGAAAGTATAGAGGAAGGCCACCTTTTTAAACCCTATCCCCAACCCGGCACCGAGGGACGCGAAACGGTAGTATTCACTCTGGCCACCACTAGTGAAGGTGCAGATACCCCCTCCGGTAGAGGCCGCAAACAGGTAACTGTCGCTGCCGGTGCATACCAGGTAGCCCAAACTGGAAGATACCGCAGACTTTGCTGTGGGATGATCTTTATAGATATCCTGCAGCGCAGCGGCGGTTTCTTTGCTGGCATTGGCCTTCTTGGCCTCGGGAGTCGAGCCTGTAGCGCAGCCGCCAAGCACTAAGATGAGGGGAATGCCTAAGTATCCAATTTTCATGGTCGCGTCCTTGTCTGGTTGATTAGTCGTATAAAAATCAATCAAAACTCTAGTTTGCTGCCAGGCAAATTGCCAGTCGCCCCCTACCAACGGAAGTGGACCACACTGACCGCCGGGTTTGGGCATAACTCAAGTCGGGTCCGGGCTCTGCATCCCAATCCACTTGCCGCTGCCTGTCAGCTCGGCTAGAGTCCGGTTTTACCGCTGTAATTTGTTTAAGGTTTACCATGCCCACCGATATTTTCCTGCTTCGCCACGGCCAAACCGAATTCAACGCCCAGCGCCGCCTTCAGGGCCATTGCGACTCGCCGCTCACCCTCTTGGGCAGAGAGCAGGCCAGAGCCTACGGGCAGGCTCTCAAACGTTGCGGCGACCTCGATGACTATGCGCTGATTGCAAGCCCGCTGGGGCGGGCCATGGAAACGGCGGCCATTGTCGCCCAAACCCTTGGGCGCGATCCTGAGAGTGTCATACCGGACCAAAGGGTAAAAGAAGCTGGCTTGGGTGAGTGGGAACAAGAACATATCCCCGATATCCACAGCAGCTGGCCGGGACTTGAAGCCATACCGGGCTGGTATATAAAAGGCCCCGGTGCCGAACCATTGAGTGCACTGCGTGAGCGCCTGCTTCACTGGCTTGAGGACCCGGCCACACCGCAAAAGGTCATTTTGGTGTCACACGGGGTGACCGGTGTGGTACTCAGGGGCCTGCTGCAAAATCTCGGCGATGACGAGATGTGGCGCCAGGATAAACCCCAGGATGCCTTTTATTATTTCAGTCAAAGCCGCCTGCACCGGATATCCTGCTAAGGTTTCTCTCCTGAGCTGAAGCCCTTGAAAGTAAAGACTCCAGCCCGGGCGTTGTTGCGCCCGGGTCGCTGAGGTATGCTCGAAAATCTGCCCCCTGCCGGGCCACTTTGCCGAACAACAACGAGAACATCCGATGCGCCATACCTCATCCCTGTCCCGCTTGTCCTATTTGTCAGTGTCATTGACTTTGTCGGCGGCCATGCTGCCCTTTTCAGCACTGGCTGCCACCTTTATCAGCGCCGATGCTCTGCTGGACGTACGCAGCGGCAAGCTGATTGACTCACCGCTACTGAAAATTGAAGAAGGTCGCATCGTGGAACTGGCGACCCAGGGCAAGCTCGACATCCCAGCCGGCAGCGAGCTGATTGAACTCAAAGGCAAGACCCTGCTGCCGGGGCTGATGGACATGCACGTGCACCTTGGCAGCGACGCCGAAGACAACTTCCTCGAGTCGATGAACTACTCAATCCCCCGTCAAACGGTCAAGGCGGTGAAAAACGCCAAGAAGACACTCGAAGCGGGTTTTACCACGGTGCGGGATCTGGGCGATGCAGGCTACAGCGTGATTGCAGTGCGTGATGGCATCAATGCCGGTGAAATCCCCGGCCCACGCATTTGGAGCGCGGGCCATGCCCTGTCAATCACGGGTGGCCACTGCGATGACAACTTCAGCGCACCCGAAATGCACTCGGTGGCAGGTGGTGTGGCCGACGGCCCTTGGGCGGTCCGGGCCAAGGCGCGGGAAAATATCAAATACGGCGCCAATACCCTGAAGATTTGCGCCACCGGTGGCGTGTTCTCCAAGGGTACCAAGGTGGGCGTGCAACAATATACCGAGGATGAACTCAGGGCCGCCGCTGAAGAAGCCCATCAGCGCGGGCTTATCATCGCCGCCCACGCCCATGGCACAAACGGCATCAAGGCCGCCATCCGCGCCGGTATCGACAGTGTCGAACACTGCAGTTTTCTCGACGATGAGGCCATCAAGCTGGCCATCAAAAACGGCACTTATCTGAGCTGCGATATTTACAACACTGAGTACACCCTCGCCTTTGGTGCCGCCAACGGTGTGCCCGAGGAAAACATCAATAAAGAAAAACAGGTGTCCCAGGCCCAGCGCGACAGCTTCCGTAAGGCCACCAAGGCTGGTGCGAAAATGGTGTTTGGCTCCGATGCCGCCATTTACCCCCATGGCGATAACGGCAAGCAGTTCGCCACCATGGTGCAATTTGGCATGACGCCACTGCAGGCGATTCAGGCAGCCACCCTCACCAGTGCCGCTTTGCTCAAGCAGCAGGATTTAGGCGAGCTGAAACCCGGGTTTCTGGCCGATATCATCGCGGTAGATGGCAATCCACTGGACAATATCCGCCTGCTGGAGAATGTCAGCTTCGTGATGAAAGATGGCAAGGTGTTCAAGGGCTGAGACCCCTTGTCGCCCTTTCAACACAGGTGCTCAAAATGATTGAGCACCCCGTGTAAATAGGCCTTGTCGCTGCCGCCGAGATGGGGTTGTCGGGATAGATTTTTCAGATCCATAACGATGCACCTGGCCGACGGCTCGGTGCAAATCCCCTTCCACAACGACAGCGCCGCCTGTTGCGGCGTTCGGCCATAGCGTTTGCGCTGCAGCTCAAGGAAAGTTTCGGCCCGCTTACGACCGCAGCCCAGCTTGGAAATCGCCAGCCAGTTCATGGCATCCCTCCCCGCTCAGTCCGACAGTATTATCTTGTTTCTGCCTTCGCGCTTGGCCCGGTACAGCGCCGTATCGGCCCCCAGCAGCATGGCATCGGCGGTGCGAAACTGGCCACTTATCTCACAGGCAATCCCTTGACTGACGGTCAGCAGGGCCCCCTGTGGCAAGCCCATGGCAGCAATATCTATGGCTGCTACCGCCTCAGACACCTGTCTGGCAATCAATTCCGCCATGGCCGCATTAAAGCCAGGGAGCAGCAGGACAAATTCTTCGCCGCCGAATCGCGCAGCCAGGCATTGGGGTGAAGGCAGGGTAGAAGCCAAGGCCGCAGCAATCTGTCTGAGACACTCATCCCCCTTTAAATGACCATAGAGATCGTTGAATTGCTTGAAAAAGTCCACATCAACAATCACCACACTAATGGGGTGACGACGGGCCAGACACTGTCGCCACTGTTTTTCCAGCACCTCCATCAGGGTGCGTCGATTGGCAAGGCCGGTTAAATAATCGGTGGCCGCCAGCGCAGTGAGCCTTTGTACCTCCGCCTTTTGCGAGGACAAATCCTCAAAACCCACCAGAAACAGCGGCAGCAGCCCCTGCACAAACGACAGACTCAGCTTCACCCACAAGAGGGCACCGTCCACCCGCCGAAGCTGCACTTCCCTGGCACCGTGTTGCAGAGCATGATATTGCCCATCGGCTGCAGATTGCAGTTCCCGGTAGAGGCCCTGATATCCACTCTCCAGCCAACTTGGCCACAGCTCCCCAATAAAGGTCTCTGCTTCGTCCCCCAGTAATGCTGCTGCGGCTTGATTCACGCAGAGCACCTTACCGGAGGCATCGGCCAACGCCATGGGTTGCTGAAGGCACTGAACAACCTCGGCAACGGCGGCAAATTCACAATAATTTTCATGGACGGGGTACATGGCTGGCTCCTGACGGTGTGTCCTATGCCAACCACTTTAGAATGCGACGTCAACTTTAACCTTCCCGCAAGCTTACGACGCAAGATACTGATATTAAAAATAAAAAACATACCTTCCGAAAACTGATTTCCGCTTTGAGGCCATCTTTTTCCCCAAAAAGCGCCCACGCCCGTGTTTCTCCCCGTCATTGCAGTGCCCTAAAACAAACACACCCGGCACAGGGCCGGGTGTGTTTGTCGTACCACATTACTTCACGTCTTTATTGATGACCTGAGGATCAGGGCTGCAAAGTTGCAGCGTGCTGCCGGCAATGTTGAACACCAGCCTGAAACCTGTCTCGCCACCTATGGTATCCGTGTCATAGAGGGCCAGGGTGGTTTCATTCAGCAATTCCACCGCATCTATCACCCGATCAAACGGGGTAGCAAAGGCCGCGCCGGCAAAACTCAGACCTTTGCCGGTCTTGTCCTGCAGCGAATACACTATCTGGGTGCCTGATTCTGTCACGACCACGGGCCCTGCCGGCGCATAGTTAAATACCGGGGTGTTACTGGCATCGAGAGACACAGTGACCTGAATATTCTGAACTGACATAGGTTTTCCTTTATTTTTCTGTCTATACGCCCCCGCCGTGGGGGCTGCCAAGGCCATACTAACAAGCTTACCTGATGACACCTTCCGGCAAGCTTACGGGATAATTTGTTGATTTTATTTTATAAAACCAAATCAGAAAGCCTGGAACCTAACCCCCTGAGCAGCAAGCGGGCCTTTAAGAGCATCGGCGGCATCCGTCTGCCCCAGACATTCCAATGCCATCACATAGGGACGCACAAAGCGTGGTGCCCGTGACACGGCGATAACAGGGGCGAGGCGGGTTTTCACCGACTGACACATAGCCAACCTTGTCTCACCTTTTCCCTGCGCCGACTGGCTCTGTGCCAACAGCAATTCGGCATCCGCCATACGGGCCTTATCTTCCCAGTCATCGGACTCCTGCGCAGCCCCTGCCGACAACACAACGATTGCCTGCTCGGCCATGGCTTCGGCGGCGGCAAAATGCCCAAGTTGCAACAACCTTCTGCCAGCCGCAAGCGGATACAGCTCGGCAAATTTTTGCTGGCGCTGGGCCGACAGGGACTCAGCCTCGGCGCTGAGCAACTGCCTGCTGGCATCCAGTTCGGTTTCCGAGCTGGCAGCTATGCCGAGTTCAATCTCGTGCAGGCCGATAATCAGCAAGTCATAGCGCCAGGATTGATTACCCGGATCTTTGGCCAGAGCCTGTATGCGAATGGCTTTGGCCCTGAGGATGGCGTCCCTGGCGGCATCGTTATTGCCAAGCCACTCATACAGGCGGGCAAGATTGGCCTGACTGTGGGAAAGGCGGTCGAGGGCGTAGGCCTCACTGGAGCGACCAAGCAGGGTGCCGATATCCGTATGCAGCTGCACTGCAAGGGGAATATTCCCCGTGGCCATGGCCGCGCTGGCAAGCCAGGATTGGGTATCGGCCACATCGGCAATCAGCTGTCCATCGTCGGGGGCGTCGCTGAGCAGCTGCAACTTAAGGGCGAGGGAGGCCTCAAACATTTGCTGCGCCAAGGGATAATCCTGCAGCTTCAGGGCGAGACTGCCGAGGGAGTTTTCGGCATAAGATAGCTCCAAACGCGCATCCCGGCTTTCGGGTGCCAGTTTCACCATGGCTTCGCTGTACTCCAGGTAAGCCCCGAACCAGATTTTTACCTCTTCCCAGTTATTGTTGTCGTACTCGATCTGCCCCAGCCAGAATGAGTTGGCACCCAGAGTTTTATACAGTTCGAGCTGAGGCACATCACGCCCCCGCAGCGGCAATAGCTTATCCCGCGCTGCCAGCAGCGCGGCCCTGGCCTCATCGGGCTTCTCACGACTGTAAGCCACCTCACCCATGGCCTCCAAAGTCTGACCATGACGAAACAGGGCAGCCACCGACAAACTGGCGTCGGGCGTACTGAAATAATCCAGCGCCTTGTTGCTGACCCCGTCGAGCAAGTCCATACGGCCGATGCTGCGCAGCCGGTCAGCAAACTGGCCCACCATAAAGCCAAGCAAGTCTTCCGCCGCGAGGCGCCGCTCTGTGGCAAGACGCTCGGCTTGCATGCTTCTTACGCCCATTACCACAGAAATCAGCGTCAGTACCCCAAGCAGTGCCACTGTGCCGCGCTTTATCCAACTGCGGCGTACGTCCCTGGCTAGGGAGGCCTGAATGAATTCACGGCTTTGGGCATCCAATACCAACTGGCGGTGTTGGAGAAGTTGCCTTGCTTCCAGCATGGGCTTGCCCGGCCCGAGCAGATAGTCACGTTCACGCCCTGCACCGTGCCAGCGGCTGGCCTGATGAAACAGGCGCGACTGGAGCGCCAGCAACTGCCGATGTTCTTCAATCCAGCGCGATGCACGGCGCCAGCGCCGCAGCAAGGCTTCGTGGGCCACACTGAAACTGGGTTCGGCGCCATCAAGGTGGGAGACAAACAGGCGGCTGTCCACCAGCGCCTGTACCAGTCGGCGCTCATCCTCGGTGGAAAGCTCACTGTATCGGGCACTGCGACTGGTTACCGACAACTCGTCTTCCTTGAGAGTCACCAGCCGCGCCAACACGCCGGGCAAGGCATCGCGGGTTGACGCACTGAGTTCGGCAATGGCCTCATCGGCGGCGCGACCGATGGCGCCTTCGATGCCACCCAGTCTGTGGTAGACATCGAGCTTCAACTGATTGGATTCATCCCGCGCCAGATACAGCGCCTGCAACAGGTATTGCAGCATGGGCAAGGCATCCGGACTCTCGGCCGCCTCACGGCAAAGAAGCTCATCCAACCCCAGAGCGTTGTCTTTGTCATATTCCCAACTGAGCCCGGCTGCCGCCGCAGGCAAACGGATCATTTGCAGCAGCGATTGACGGCTGGGTGGCTCGAGGTCAAAGTGTGCGCCATTGCCCTTGCCGGTCATCAGCACGCTGTGGCTTACCACCAGCGGATAAAAGTCGTTACGGCAAGCGCAGAGCACCAGCACGGCCCCACTGCGGGAAAAGGTATCCAGCAACGCCAGAAACGCGCTTCTGTCTGTTTCATCAAACGCAGGCGAAGAAAGCAGAACTTCGAGCCGGTCTACCACCAGTGCAAAACGCGGTTTTTCCCAGCGTCCGGAGGGTAAGGCCGCCAATAAACGCCCCGTGACAGACTCGCTGCTCTCGCCAAACATAAGGGCCAGGCTGTCGGCACTTTCGCCCTCAAAGACTGGCTTGTCATCCACCTCCCAGTCCAGCATGGCCGATGCCAGCTCCAGCATCAGCGCACCCGGGGCCACATCGGCCATATCGAGCCCGGCGCTGGAGACCAGGCCGATGCCATTAACTCCCTGGGGGGTACTGAGGTTAGGCAGAATACCGGCGTGGATCAGCGATGTTTTCCCGCTGCCACTGGGGCCAAGCAGCAAACACAGGCCCCTGCCACTGCGAACCTGCCGATGGATATTCTCAAGCAGGGTATTGATTTGCTCCCGGCGGCCGAAAAATACATCGGCATCCTGGCTGCCAAAGGGGCGCAGCCCCGGAAAAGGTGATCCCGCCTGCCAAACGCCTTCGGCAGCCCCCTGTTCATGACCAGAAGGAAATGAAACAGGTGCCAGGGTACGGTAACCACGGCGGCGCAAGGTTTCGATAAATTGGGGATTGGTGGCACTGTCATCCAATGCACGGCGCAGCACTGCGATGGTTTTATGCAGCGGATTATCGCCTGTCTCAAGCCCGGCCCAACAGGCATCCAACAGTTCATCACTGCTGACAACCTCTCCCTGGCGCTGGCAAAGATACAAGAGTACCTCCATGGCCTTGGGCTCCAGCTGGCGGCTGATACTGCCGCGGCTGACGCGATTGCTTTGGGGCGAAACCTGCCAGTCGCCGAAGAAGAAAATCGTCTCTGTCATCCCTTTGAAGCCCTCTGTGACCTTGGCTGGAAAGCCACACCTTTTTCTGTGTTTCGGGGTTCACAATCATCGCAAAGCGAGCGACCATATCCGGGTTAATCCACGGTCAGGAGCCCCCATGAGCCATCCCCAGGTTGTATCCCTTAAGCTGAAACGAAAATCACGTCTGCTGGAAGTGGGATTTGACGATGGCAGCCAGTATCAGCTGAGCTGCGAATTCCTGAGGGTTTACTCCCCATCGGCAGAAGTTCACGGCCACGGTAACCCGGTACTGGTTACCCATAAAAAGGACGTCAACATCACGGCCATCGAACCTGTAGGTAACTACGCGGTTAAATTGGTGTTTGATGATGGCCATGATACCGGACTTTATTCGTGGCAGGTATTGCATCAACTCGCCACCAATCAATTAAATTTGTGGGAACAGTATCTGGCGCGCCTGCGTGCCGAAAAAGGCTCCAGAGAGCCAATGATTCCCATGAATATCAGCTATCGCTAATTTTTGTGACGACCGGGACGGCCGGAATAATCATCCGGCCACCTAGTCGAAAGTAGCATCCCCCACGGACGAAAAGCCGCCAGTATAGTGCATTTGTGCAATTGCCCATCCATTTACAGCTCCATAACATGAGGTTTCGTTCAGGTTAAAACCCTGTAACAGCGGGTCTCAATATCCCGCAAAAACCTGTTGAGCTATGGCCATTCGCCGGTACACCGGTTGATGGCACTAAGGAAGTGCTTCGCGGCAGCCTAGCCGCAACACAACAAGGACAAGTCACCTATGCGCAAGCAACAACTCTCACTCTTGTTTATCGCCGTTTCGGCAACCCTGGGTACATCAGCCTATGCCGCCAACGTAGTGGACGTGGCCAAGATGCGCCACGCCACTGGCGACATCGGCAGCGTACTGCAACTGGCTCCCGGCCACGAGTTCCGCACCGCAAAACAACTGGATCTGGGCAAAGGCCTGAAAAAAGAGCGTCTGCAGCAATACTTCCACGGAGTGCCTGTTTATGGTTTCACTGTGGCCGCTGATCGCTCTGAGATGGGTTTCTACAGCAACCTCAAAGGCCAGATGCTGGCCAATATCGACAAGGATGCGGCTTTTGCCAAGCCCAGCCTGAGCAAAGACAAAGCCCTGGAAATCGCCAAGGCCGCCAAGGGTGGCCATGGTCTTAAGGCCGGCAAGACCCGTAACGACAGCGCCCAGCCATGGATCATCCTGTACGGCAAAGCGCAGGAGCCACGACTGGTGTATATCACCTCTTACGTGGTTGATGGCGATACCCCAAGCCGTCCATTCACCATGGTAGACGCCCACACAGGTGAAGTACTGGAGCGCTGGGAAGGTCTGAACCATGCCGGCACAGGTACCGGCCCCGGCGGTAACGCCAAAACCGGCCAGTATGAGTACGGCACTGACTTCGGCAACCTGGATGTGGAAGTGAATGGTGACACCTGCACCATGAACAATGCCAACGTGAAAACCGTGAACCTGAACCACGGCACCAGCGGCAATACGGCATTCAGCTACACCTGCCCACGCAACACGGTAAAAGAAATCAACGGTGCCTACTCACCGCTGAACGATGCCCACTACTTCGGTGGCGTGGTGTATGACATGTACGATCAGTGGTATGGCACAGCGCCCCTGTCCTTCCAGCTGACCATGCGCGTGCACTACAGCAACAACTATGAAAACGCCTTCTGGGACGGCAGCGCCATGACCTTCGGTGATGGCCAGAGCTACTTCTACCCACTGGTGTCTCTGGACGTATCAGCCCACGAAGTGAGCCACGGCTTTACCGAACAGAACTCGGGCCTGGTGTATGCCAACCAATCCGGTGGTATGAACGAAGCCTTCTCGGACATGGCAGGTGAAGCGGCCGAATTCTTTATGAAAGGCAGCAACGACTGGCTGGTTGGCGCCGATATCTTCAAAGGCGATGGCGCACTGCGCTACATGGCTGACCCAACTCAGGACGGCAAGTCTATCGGTCATATCGACGACTACTACGATGGTCTGGATGTGCACTACAGCTCAGGTGTGTTCAATAAAGCCTTCTACACCCTGGCTACCACCGAAGGCTGGGATACCCGCAAAGCCTTTGAAGTCTTCGTTATCGCCAACCAATTGTACTGGACGCCCAACAGCCTGATGTATGAAGGTGCCTGTGGCGTGAGAAATGCCGCCACCGATAAGGGCTACAGCACTGCTGACGTAGATGCAGCATTCGCAGCCGTGGGGATCACCCCCTGCGAAGTTCCACCACCACCGCCACCACCAGAAGCTGAGGTACTGCAAAATGGCGTAGCCGTGACGGACATCAGCGGCGCTTCAGGCAGCAAGCAGTATTGGACTCTCGATGTCCCGGCCGGTGCCAGCAATCTGGTGTTCAACCTGTCCGGTGGCTCGGGCGATGCCGACCTCTATGTGAAGTTTGGCGCCAACCCAACCAGCACTGACTACGATTGCCGCCCCTATGCAGCAGGCAACAATGAAAACTGTGCCATCAGCAATGTCCAGCAAGGTACTTACTGGGTGATGCTGAACGGCTACAGTTCGTACAGCGGCACGACCCTGGTAGGCAGCTTCGATGGCGGCAGCACTGAGCCAAACGAAGCCCCGGTTGCCAGCTTCACCGCCGACTACACGGGTGCCCTGTACAATTTCACCAGCACTGCTACCGACTCTGACGGCAACGTGGTCGCCTGGAGCTGGGACTTCGGTGACGGTGAAACGGCTACCGGTTCTGCTGCAAGCCATCAGTATCTGGTGAGTGGCAGCTACACTGTCACCCTGACCGTTACCGACGATGATGGCGCCACCGCCAGCACCTCTGAAGTGTTCAACGTGGAAGTGCCTGCCGCCGAGATGGATCTGAGCATCACCAAGGTGAACGTGTCACGCCGTGGCAGCGCCCGTATCGGTTTGGAATGGACAGGTAACAGCGCCTCTTACACTGTGCTGCGTAACGGTGAAGCCGTCGGCACCACCAGCGCCAACAGCTATGTTGACCGCTTCACTGCCACTGCCGGCAGCAGCGTCACCTTCCAGGTGTGCAACTCCGATGGTGGTTGCTCCGACATTGAAACCGTAAGCTTCTGATAAGCAAACCGGTTTAAACTGAAAACGCCGTCCAGTGGACGGCGTTTTCTATTATCTGGACTCGCTTGAGGGCACTGGCGGCACCGGCATATAACGCTGGGTATGCCAGTCGAAACTGTATCTCTGCCCCTGCCATTCATACTGAGGTTTTCCATCCACCATCAGCACCCGGGCGTTTTGCGGCAAAGAGGCCAAGCCCTCAACCTGTTCCCGGGAACGGGTGATCATGGCTGGCGGCACCACCCTTGGCTGCGTCATCAGCCGCTGGCGCTCTCGCTCGGCGCGTGCATCCCGCTGCGCCTGACGTTCCTGCTCCCAGGCCCTGTGTTGCCAGTACCAGCTGTCGTTATAACGCCAAAAGGGATCCCGATAAATGGGGTCGCGCCAACCCCAGCCGCCGTTCCAGTACGCCCCCGGGTAGCGCCAGTGGCCATAACCGCCGCTGGAAAAACTCAGTCCCAATCCATTGTGGTTGCCAATCCACACCGAGGTGCTTAGATCAGCCAATACCGGCAAGGGTGCGGCGGACAGGGCCAGCAGTGCCACCACAGCGACAGAACACCAAGGCTTTGTCATACTCCCCTCCTGCCCGGGGCGCTTTTGATTCCGCCAACGGGGCTTTAGTGGTATAGTGCGCGCCACAAAAGGGTTTTGCAAACAGAGGCATTTCCATATGAGTTTTAAGGATTTACGTAGCTTTATCAGCCACCTCGAAGAGTGCGGTGAGCTTAAGCGCGTCAGCTATCCGGTTGATCCTTATCTTGAAATGACCGAAATCGCCGACCGCGTATTGCGTGCCGGTGGCCCGGCGCTGTTGTTCGAACAGCCAAAAGGCCACAGCATGCCGGTACTGGCAAACCTCTTTGGCACACCCAAGCGTGTTGCCATGGCACTGGGCAAAGAAGACCCGCTGGCGCTGCGCGACGTGGGCGAGCTGCTGGCATTCCTCAAAGAACCTGAGCCACCCCGCGGCTTTAAAGATGCCATTGCCAAAATCCCCATGTTCAAGCAAGCGCTGAATATGCCGCCCAAGACGGTGAGCCGAGCCCCCTGTCAGGAAGTGGTGATGACCGGTGATGATGTCGACCTGACCAAGCTGCCGATTCAGCATTGCTGGCCAGGCGATGTTGCGCCACTGGTGACCTGGGGACTAACCATCACCAAGGGCCCACGCCAGAAACGTCAGAACCTCGGCATCTACCGTCAGCAGCTTTTGGGCAAAAACAAACTCATCATGCGCTGGCTGTCCCACCGGGGTGGCGCGCTGGATTTCCGTGATTTTCAGGAAAAGCATCCAGGCGAGAACTACCCTGTGGTGGTAGCGCTGGGCTCAGATCCCGTGACCATACTCGGCGCCGTGACCCCTGTGCCCGACTCAATGAGCGAATATGCCTTTGCCGGTCTACTTCGCGGCGAGCGCACCGAAGTGGTCAAGGCCCTCTCCTGCGATCTTGAAGTACCGGCCACCAGCGAAATCATCCTTGAGGGCTATATCGCCCCCGGCGAGATGGCCGAAGAAGGTCCCTACGGCGACCATACCGGCTATTACAACGAGACCGACAGTTTCCCTGTGTTTACCGTGACTCACATCTCCCACAGGAAAGATGCCATCTACCACAGCACCTACACTGGCCGCCCACCGGATGAGCCAGCCATGCTGGGGGTGGCGCTGAACGAAGTGTTCGTGCCGATTTTGCGTAAGCAATATCCTGAAATCGTTGATTTCTATCTGCCACCCGAAGGTTGTTCCTATCGGATGGCGGTGATCTCCATCCGCAAGCAGTACCCCGGTCATGCCAAGCGGGTGATGATGGGTGCCTGGTCGTTCCTGCGCCAGTTTATGTACACCAAATTTATTGTGGTGGTGGATGAAGATGTGAATTGCCGTGACTGGCAGGACGTCATTTGGGCCATTACCACCCGTATGGACCCCACCCGCGATACCGTGATGATAGATAACACCCCTATCGATTATCTCGACTTTGCCTCTCCGGTGGCGGGCCTTGGCTCCAAGATGGGTCTGGATGCCACCAACAAGTGGGAAGGTGAGACCAATCGCGAATGGGGCACACCCATAGTGATGGACGAGGCGGTAAAACGCCGGGTCGACGATATCTGGGACGAACTCGGTATCGAACAGTCCCCTACCCTCTAGTCTCTGAACATACCAAAACCCGGGTGCCGCACTGCGGCACCTATACTAAAGACACAGTAAAGAGAAACCCTTCACAGAAAGGGAAAGCATACCAAGAGGTTTCAAAGAGCACAGATGAACAGCATTCGTTGTAAAGTCCTCAGTATCACGCCGTTCAACGACGCCGTGTATCAGGTTAGCCTGGCCCCGGAAACGCCACTGGAGTTCAAGGCTGGCCAATACCTGTGCGTGGTGATGGGTGAAAAGGACAAGCGCCCTTTCTCCATCGCCTCGGCCCCCGGCAATGACACTCTGGAGCTGCACATAGGTGCTGCCGTCAGTGAAAGCTACCCCATGCAGGTAGTGGAGCGCCTGAAGACCGAAAGCCATATCGACATCGAAGCTCCGGGCGGTGACGCCTTCCTGCGGGAAGACAGTCATCGTCCACGCCTGCTTATCGCCGGTGGTACGGGTTTCTCTTATATCAAGAGTATCGTCGAACAGCAGATTGCGCTGGGGCAAAAAGTCGAAACCACTCTCTACTGGGGCTGCCGTACCCAGGACGCCATGTATTACGAGTCTATAGCCCGTCAATGGCACCAGGATTATCCCTGGTTGCACTTTGTACCCGTAGTAGAAGAGGCTTCTGAAGGCTGGGATGGCAAAACCAATAACCTGCTGGCACAAATCAAGGCCGATTTCATTAGCCTCGTCAGCTACGACATCTACATTGCCGGTCGTTTCAACATGGTCGGGGCCGCGCGGGAACAATTCCGCGAGATGGGTGTGGATGAAGCCCACCTGTACGGTGATGCCTTCGCCTTTATCAAGTAACGGGGCACGAAAGCAAGACGCAAAATCCCGGCCTTTGCCGGGATTTTTTACGCCCGAGTTCGAGAGAACTACACTCAAAGAATCCAGGCAATGAGGGCGTCTCTATGCACCATTCCTTCAGGCTTTTGCTGCTGCTCCTGACTGTGTTGCCCGGTATCACTGCGCCCCTGGCCCAAGAAAAACTGAATTCATTGTCATTTCTGACCGAAGAGTACCCCCCGTTTAACTTCACCCGCGATGGCAAGGTGCAGGGGATCGCCGTGGACTTGCTGCTAAGCGCGGCCGCCCTTGAGGGGCAAAGCATCAGCCACGAATCCATCCGCGTGTATCCCTGGACCCGGGCTTACGCCATGGCGCTGCGTGGCCATAACATGGTGCTGTTTTCCACCACCCGCACTGCGGAGCGGGAGTCACTGTTTCATTGGGTCGGCCCCATAGCCCCCATGCGGATAGTCTTGATAGCTCCCAGGCAGCGGCATATCCGCATTAACTCGTTGGCAGACTTAAAAGATAAGCGCATTGGTGTGGTCACCAACGACATTGGGGAAGAAGTGCTGGCCCAACTTGGCCTGGCGGACCAACTTCAATCCAATGCCAGCGCCGACTTGCTGCTGAAGATGATGGCCCGTGGACGTATCGATCTTTGGGCCTACGAAGAAACCGTCGCCAAATGGCTCATCAAAGAGTCGGGGATGAGCTTTGATGACTTTGAGGTGGTGTATCTGCTCAGAGATGCCGAGCTCTACTATGCCTTCAGCCGCGACGTGCCCGAAGCATTGCGGGTGCAACTGCAGCACGCCCTGGATACGCTCAAAACACCTCTGGCAGACGCAACCAGCGGCTGGGCAACCATTACCCAAAAGTACCTGCAGTGAAAACGTCCCCCGGTTAAAGCTCCGGCCACAGACGTTTACGCTCATCAGTGTAATGCCACCAGGGCTTGGGTTCTTCCCCCTCACTGAAGGCCACCAGAGACATAAAGACATCCAGCACACAGGGATCATGGCGCTGCGCGGTAAGCTCACACAATTTCAGGTACAGGGCCATGGGGTCCTGTCCCTTCAGGCCATCCACATTGTGAACCCCCAAGAGTACCAAGTCCTTGGCCGTGGCCGGACCTACATTGGGCAGATCGGTAAGCTTGCGTAAACGACTTCTATCAACCTTGTCCGGGTTCATCTCTACTCTATCCTTGCCTTGCAGCTTTCTTTGCCTCGGGCGAGGCAATTCTTTATCATCCCGAGTCTCACGTAATTTTCGCAAAAAGGCGAGCCATGAAACTGACCATGCTGACTCCGGCGCTCTATGAAAAGCTGTACCGGGATATCCGCGAATTTCGCACCACCTTCGATTTACCAGTGGAAGACACTGCCAGCCTGGATGCCAAAGCCGATACCCTGCACTCTTCATTGATCATTGAAGAACTGACTGAGCTTGCGGAAGCCGGCTGCAAAGTAGAGCAGGCAGACGCCATAGTGGACAGCGTTTATGTACTCATGGGCCGCGCCGTACATCTGGGCGCCAAATCTGCCGATGCCTGCCTGGAAATCAGCTACTTTATCGATGTACTTCTGCATGTTGCCGCCAACCGAGGCATCAATTTCGAAATCTGCTGGGATGAAGTGCACTCGAGCAACATGAGCAAGGTTTGCCGCACCGAGCAAGAACTGGCCGACACCATTGCCCACTACGCCACACAGGGCGTTGACATTGTGGGTAGTCGTCAGGGGGATTTCCTCATTGCCAAGTGCGCAAAAGACGTTGAGCTGGAGGGCAAAACCGTGCGCCAGGGCAAGGTGCTTAAATCTGTGTACTACCGCCCCGCCAACTTAAGCGCACTGATCTCTGGCTGATATAGCGTTCAACCCCAAAAGCCCCGTCAACGGGGCTTTTTTATTGGTACCGTAGAATTTCTGTTTCAGCTGCTGTCAATTCAAGACCCCGCGACTAGGCTTAATCTAAAGGATGACTGACACCCAAGGGAACATGAAAATCGTAACCCTGCTTATTGCATTTATTGCCCTGACCGCCTTTGCTGAGGGCCCCGGCCTGGAGATGCATATCGACGGTAACGCCGGGATTTACCAGGCACCCGAGAAAGCGACCCGCCCATGGCGTATCTGTGCACTCCTGCCCCATGGCAAGGATCATTACTGGTGGGGGGTTGCCTGGGGATTGTCACAGGAAGCACAGCGGCTGGGGATAGAGATTGGCATTTATGACGCCGGGGGCTACGACAAGCTGGCCGAACAAAAAAGGCAACTGAAACAGTGTCACCGTCTGAAAGCCAACGGCTACATCATTGCAGCTATCACCGCCGATGGTCTTTCGGCCGAAGTGGAACTTTTGATGGCCGATGGCATTCCTGTAATCGATCTGGTCAACGGCATGAACAGTGAGGTGAGCAGCCGCTCACTGGTATCCTTTGTCGATATGGCTACTGCCGCCGCCAAGTACATGCTGGCAACCGAGCCCAACCGCCCCCTCAATGTAGCCTGGTTTCCCGGCCCCGATGGTGCTGCCTGGGTAAAAGATGCCGAAACGGGATTGGCTGAAGCCATAGTGGGGGAAGATATCAGGCTGGTGCACGGCGGCTATGGCATGACGGAAACCTTTGTTCAGGCAGACTTGGTCCGTGGTTTGGTCAGCCGCATTCAGGCCGAATACATCATCGCCAACGCGGTAGCGGCTACCGTGGCGGCCAAATATTTCGGTAACCGGGGCAAAACCAAGGTCATAGCCTTTTACTCCAATCCACAGACCATAGAGCTGGTCCGGGATGGCACGCTGCAGGCCACAGTCACCGACTCACCGGTACTGCAGGCCAGGGTGTCGGTGGATCTGGCTGTGCAATGGCTGGAACAGGGCAGCGCCCCGCGACTTGTCAGTCCGGTGATTCAGGTACTGACCAGTGAAAATCTGGCAGCGGCAGATTTAAGTCTGACACTGCCGCCGGAACATCAGTGGATGATCCATCAGGATCTCTCCCCCATCGGCGGCGCTACAGCGCTGCAAAGGCGTAGTCAGCTCCAAGCGCCAAAAACAGACTGAGCCCGGCCCAGTTGTTGTTTAAAAAAGCCTTGAAACAATCGCCCCGTTCACGGCCATAAATGAGCCGTTGTTGATAGGCAGAAAAGCCCACAAAGGTCAGCACACCCAGACCATACAGCAGGCCGCGATCGCCACTCCAGCCCGCCGCGATAAAGCAGCCCAGGGCCGCAAGCTGAAACGCGCCTATAATTTCACGGTCAAAGCGACCAAATAAAATCGCGGTGGACTTAATCCCCACCTTGAGGTCGTCATCCCGGTCAACCATGGCATACATGGTGTCGTAGGCCACTGTCCAGCACCAGTTGGCCGCAAAGAGCCACCAGGCAGAGGCAGGCACTTCACCGGTTTGTGCCGCATAGGCCATGGGAATGGACCAGCTCCACACCACCCCCAAAAACATCTGCGGCATATTGGTCCAGCGTTTGGTAAAGGGATAAATGATGGTCAGAATAATGCCCACCACCGAGAGCTGCACCACCAGAGGGTTGAGCAACAACACCAACGAAAAGGCGAACAACCCCAACACCACAAACAGGGTGAGGGCCTCGGCAACCGTGACCTCACCGCTGGCCAGAGGCCGCGACCGGGTACGGGCCACATGGGAATCGAGCTTGCGGTCGGCGTAGTCGTTGATGATGCAACCACAGGCGCGCATCACCACCACTCCAATGATGAAGATGATAAGCACCCGTAAGTCGGGCATTCCGTCAGCGGCCAGCAGCAGTGCCATCAGGCAGGGCCACAGCAGCAGCATGGTGCCTATGGGTCTGTCGAGTCGCATCAATCGGTAATAGGCATCCCATTTTTGCGCCATTTTGCTCATTGTCTTTCCTTGTCCCCATTTGGGGTCATCGCGCGGTTGTTATCTTTTGTGTTTTGCTCTGGCATCTTTGCCCTTGGGCTCACAGGGATTCCAGCTTGGCGTAGCTGACCACCAGCCATTTGCTGCCGAAATCGTCAAACTGCACCTGTACCCTCGCCTGGGGGCCACTGCCCTCGTAGTTGGTGACAGTGCCTTCACCAAACTTAAAGTGCCGTACCCGGCCGCCAATCTTTAAGCCGGAATCATTAAAGGTTTGCTGTGCATGGGCAAAACGATTGGCCACCAGTGGCGCCGAGACCTGGGCTTTAAGGCGAATCTCTTCCACATACTCGGGGGGAATTTCGCGGATAAAGCGCGAGGGTCTGGCATAGTCTTCGCGGCCATAGATACGGCGTGACTCGGCATAGGTGATATAAAGCTTTTGCATTGCCCGGGTCATACCCACATAGCACAGGCGGCGCTCCTCTTCGAGGCGGTCGCCCTCCTCCAGAGCCAGCTTACTGGGGAATATGCCTTCTTCCACCCCGGCCATAAACACCATGGGGAATTCCAGTCCCTTGGCGGAGTGCAGCGTCATCAGTTGCACAGCATCTGTGTGGGCATCGGCCTGACCTTCCCCCGCCTCCAGTGCCGCATGGGACAAAAAGGCATTGAGTTCGCCCATGTCTTCCAGCTCTTCCGGCATCTCAAAGCTGCGGGCGGCCGTGACCAGTTCCTCAAGGTTTTCTACCCGGGCCTGAGCGTTTTCGCCCTTTTCGGCCTCGTACATGGCCTTAAGCCCTGAGTGCTGAATCACATGATCTGCCACGCGGTAGAGCGGCAACTCGTCGGTGTCGCTTCGAAGCTGGACTATCAAATCCAAAAAGCCTTTCACCGCATTGGCAGCGCGGCCCGACAGCACCTTTTCCTCGAGCAGACGCAGCGAGGTCTGCCACAGGGTCAGCTGCTCTTTGCGGGCGGTACTGCGCAAAATATCCAGGGTTCGCTCACCTATGCCTCGGGCCGGCGTATTGACCACACGCTCAAAAGCAGCATCGTCGTCGCGGTTGGAGATAAGGCGCAGATAGCCCATGGCATCCTTGATTTCCTGCCGTTCGAAGAAGCGCAGGCCACCATAGATACGATAGGGCATTCCCTTGTGGAGCAAGGCCTCTTCCAGCACCCGTGACTGGGCGTTGGAACGGTACAGAATGGCGCACTCACCGAGCATGCCGCCCTTGTCCTGCCAGTCGCTGATGCGGCCGACAATAAAGCGGGCCTCGTCCATCTCGTTAAAGGCGCAGTAGAGGGAGATTGGCTCGCCATCCTTGTCTTCGGTCCACAACTCCTTGCCCATACGGTCGGGGTTGTTGGCGATAAGTTCGTTGGAGGCCTTGAGAATATTGCCGGTGGAGCGGTAATTTTGCTCCAGGCGTATGGTCTTGGCGCCGGGGAAGTCCTGCAAAAAGCGATGCAGGTTTTCAATCTGGGCGCCGCGCCAGCCATAAATCGACTGGTCATCATCCCCCACAATCATCACATTTGCCGTGTTGCCGGCCAGCACCCGGATCCAGGCGTACTGAATGGCGTTGGTATCCTGAAACTCGTCCACCAGAATATGGCGGAATCTGTCCTGATAGTGGGCCAGCAGATGGGGTTTATTGAGCCAAAGCTCATGGGCACGCAGCAGGATTTCAGCAAAGTCCACCAAGCCAGCCCGGTCACAACTGTCCTGATAGATACGGTACAGTTCCAGCAGCTTTTGCTCCATAGGGAATGGACCTGCGTCTATATGGGCTGGGCGCAGTCCCTGATCTTTTTTGCCGTTGATATACCCGGCAACCAGACGCGGTGGATACTGTTTTTCATCCAGATTCATGCTCTTGAGAATGCGTTTCAGCAGACGCTGCTGATCGTCTGAGTCCATGATCTGGAAACTTTGTGGCAGACCTGCGTCCTGCCAGTGGGTGCGCAGCAGGCGATGGGCCAGGCCGTGGAAAGTACCTATCCACATGCGACCGGTATTGTGACCAACGATTTTTTCGACCCGCTCACGCATTTCGGCCGCGGCCTTGTTGGTGAAGGTTACCGCCAATATCGAATAGGGACTCTGGTTCTCCACCTGCAACAGCCAGGCGATTCGGTGGGTTAACACCCGGGTCTTGCCACTGCCGGCACCGGCCAACACCAGCATGCTGGACTGGGGTGCAGCCACGGCTTCGCGCTGCTTATCGTTCAGGCCATCCAGCAAAAAAGAAACGTCCATTCATGCCTCCCAAAAGTCGAGGCGGCATTATATCAGAAGCCTGCGGCAATGGGTGGAATTGCCCCTGAGAGTTGGGCTGGGCAAATGCCTGAAACTGTGGCTATGATAGAGCTGCAAACGCCAATCATTGAGATGAACCTTTCGCCAAGATGATCTATTCACTCTATCCACTCACATTGGATGTGCAGGGACGCAGCCTGACGTACAAAGGATGCAAGCTTCAGTGCGATGAACGCACTCTGATGTTGTTTCAGCTGCTGATTGAATCCTATCCTGAGCCCTTGGAAACCAGCGCTTTGCTGGAAAAGCTGTGGCCAAATACGGTCGTCAGCAGCTGGTCGGTCACCCGGCTTATCTCCGATGCCCGTAAATTGCTCAAAGATGCCGGCATGGAAGAGTCGGTCATTCAAACACTCCACGGCCGGGGTTACCGGCTTGAGCCAGAACTGGCCGCCAAACTCCAAAGTCATGTCCAGGACAGCAACACCGGCGCGGTCCGCGTTCCCAAAACCCGTCCTTTGGCCTGGGCGGCATTGGCAGCCTCACTGTTGGTGGCCGCGATTGTGCAGTATGTGGGCCAATCTCCCCAGGGGTTGTTGATAGGTGAGCCTGCCAATGTCAAAGGTCGCATTCTTTGGGTGGACGATCATCCCGAAAACAACACTGCCGAAATAGCCAGACTCAGGGATGCCAATATCGCTGTCTATACCACGCTGAGTACTGAAGAAGCTCTGATGTTACTGTCCATGTATCGCTACGATGCGGTGATTTCAGATATGGGGCGCTCTGATGATTCCCTGGCCGGACTGAAACTGGTGGAAAGCCTCAGACAAAGCGGTGACCAAACGCCGTTTTTTCTGTACACCATATTACCGTCCGATGCCCAGCGACAATTGGTGCTGGAACATGGCGCACAGGGCGTGGCCGTGGATGAAACGGCCCTGTTTGCCCTGCTTGAACGGGTCAACTGGGGCATAAAATCGACAGCGCCCCGTGAAGACGAACGGAATACCCCGCTCACAAAAACCGACACAAGCAATTGATTTAAAATAGATTCAAAAAAATTCACAAAGTTTCAAACCCGTTTCAGCAACAACGAATGCTATAACCTTGGTGTCCGACGTCAGCGCCTATTGCAAGCGTTGTCCCGGCACAAAGGGGATTGGGAGAACCCTTCAAGATGGCGCCCGCAGTGGAAGAAACTGGAGTCGAGCCAGTTTTCTACCATGGTCATGGATGACCAGGGCGCCGCCAACCCACCTCTTCATCGCTGATATTGGGAGACGAAGGCTATGTTGTTGGCTCTGCTATTAATCGTCCTTATCGCCACAAGCCTCTATCTCTTGGTTAACCTCACCAGATAATCCCCTGTCTATATCATTCCACGATCATCTTGGCTTAATGCATGCCTTGGCTATCTGTTCCAAATGACGATGATCTGTACCACAGCAACCTCCCAGCACATTCAGTCCCTTAAGCCTGGTCGACATCAAGCTCGCATACTGCTGCCCCAACTGATGGGGATCTCCATCGTCCAGAGTCGTGGCGTCGTTTAGCTCGGCGTGGCTTAGGGACGATGCGTTGGCGCGAAATCCTTTCACCCTTGCAAGCCAGGGCGCATCTTGTGGCACTGTCTCCAGATGACTCGGATGGGCGCAATTAATCATAAAATACGCGGCATAGCCTGCGGTGGCTTCATCCACCTGCACCACGGCATCACCCAGACTTTGCCCTGTGGGTAAGCGGCCGTCAGTCTCGAGGGTGAATGAAATCACCACGGGCATGGCCGCTTCCCTCGCGGCTTCCACTATGCCGATGGCTTCTTCAACACGATTCAGGGTCAAAGCACAGATCATGTCAGCAGAGGTGGAGGCGAGGGTCTCAATCTGGATGCTGTGGTAATGCCTGGCGTCCTCTGCCGTCATGCTTTTGTCTGGCAGATAGCCGTCAAAACGGGGGCCGATACAACCACTGACGACGACAGGCAGACGCCCAGAATGTGCCTCACGTATGACTTCAAGCAGCGCTATCGCCTCACGGTTCGCCTGGGCCAGGGTCTCTTTCGTGTAACCCAATAGCGCCCCCCAATCACTGCTGGCACGCCAGGTTGGGCTTTCGAGAATAAAACCGGTGTCAAATAATCCGGCCAATTTCACGTAGGTCACAAAGTAGTGAGTTAAGGCATCTCGCCCCTGGGGAGTTTTCAGCAGCTCGAAGGCTGCAAAGTAAGGCAGTTCAAACCCTTCATGGAATATCAGGGTGGTCTCGATACCACCATCGGTGAGGAATACGCCGCCATCAAGTTGTGGCAGTTGGGTGCGATAGATACCCATAAACACCTCTGAGAAATGGACAGGGTCATAGCCCGCTGTTCAAACCGCCACTGCCTGTGGCTGTTCGTCACGGGTCGTCGGCGGTCCATTGCCTCGGATGTGAAGAGGGTTCCCATAGAGGATGTGTTAAAACGGCTCTGCACCCTTGATTTGCCTGATGACGAAAGGCACCTGTACCAGAGGCTAACTGCCGGTGCGATGCTGGCTGACGTCTCTATTCGCTATTACTTAACTATAGGCCCCAAATAAAAAAGGTCCTCCCCGGGCAGGGAGAACCTTCATGTTATTTCCTGCGCAGCGCCTCACTTTATAACGCTGCGCGCTTAAGGTTAACGCTGCTCTTTCAAGCCCATGGCGTCCATCCACTGATCAAAGTTCACCATATTGGCGGGTACCACAACACGGCTGCCCTGCTGTCCCAGGCCTTTAAGCTGCGTCAGGTACTGCTCACCCAGTTGTAAACGCAGGGCATTCTGGCCACCGGGAGCGGAAATCACTTCGGCCAGGCGTTCAATGGACTCTGCAGTGGCCCTGGCGATGGCGAGGATTTCTTCGGCCTTACCTTCTGCTTCGTTGATGCGTTTTTGCATCTCACCCTCAGAACGGTTGATAGTTTCGGCCTTGATACCTTCAGAGCGGTTAATCTTGGCCTGTTTGTCACCCTCACTCTTTGCCAGCAAGGCCCTGCGCTCACGTTCTGCGTTCACCTGCATTTCCATGGCGTTTTTCACGGTTTCAGGTGGCTGGATATTTTTAATTTCATAACGATGCACGCGGATACCCCAGAGAGCACCTGCCTGATCCAGCACTTCAACTACCTTGGCACTTATAACGTCACGCTCTTCAAAGGTACGGTCCAACTCCAGAGTACCAATGACAGAGCGGGTGGTGGTTTGGGCCAACTGAATAGCCGCATAGCGATAGTCGGTCACGCCATAGCTCGCTTTCACCGGATCCACCACCGAAATATAGATAACACCATCGACTTCGACCTTGACCTCATCACTGGAGAAACACTCCTGCGGTGGCACGTCGATAGTCTCCTCTTTCAGATCATGAACATAGGCAACTTTATCCACAAAGGGGATCAAGGCGTGAAAGCCCGCATCCAGAGTTGAATGGTATTTGCCCAGTCGCTCGACTATATATGCCGACTTGGTTGGCACCAGACGAATAGACTGGAACAGCTTGATAATAAAGATAAAGAAGATAAGTCCCCAAATCGCCATCACGATCAGGTCTTCGTTCACTGCTAGTTGCATCTGTGGCTCTCCTTATACCTTACCAGTCAGCGCATGGCTGACTTTGTCCATGCCTTCGAAAAAGCCTTCCATCTTCGCCAGCTCCGCCGGCACCACAGAGACTTCGGCATTCTTCATCACTTCGCCTATCTGTTTAATAAACTGCTCTTTGAGCTGCATATTCATGGCTTTGGTTCCGCCCTGCACCGCCAGCGCACTGGATACCATGCCCATGCCCTCGGCTTTGGCGCGGGCGATGATGGCGATTTCAGCCGCTGTGCCCTTGGCCTCGTTGATACGCTTCTGTTTTTCCCCTTCCGAAAGGTTAATAGCTTCCTGGCGCTCACCTTCTGAGAGGTTGATCATCGCCGCCTTTTCGGCATTGGCCAGAGTAATCTCGGCGCGCTTGCGACGCTCGGCTTCCATCTGTTTCTCAAGGGTGTGGATCACATGCCTTGAAGGTGTGATGTTTTTAATCTCGTAGCGCAACACCTTGATGCCCCAAGGCTCAGAGGCCTTATCGATTTCGCGCACTATGGACTCGTTCAGGCGGTCACGCTCAGAAAAGGTTTCGCTCAGGGTGAGCTTACCAATTTCCGATCTCATGGTGGTTTGAGCCAGGTTTACCGCGGCAAGGCGATAATCTTCAATCCCGTAGCTCGCCAGCTTGCCGTCCATCACCTTGAGATACACCAGACCATCAACCTCCAGCTGGGTATTGTCCTTGGAGATACAGCTTTGGGCCGGTACATCCAACACTTGCTCACGGGTGTCATGGCGGTATGCAACCCGATCGACAAAGGGGATCAGGAAGTGAAACCCCGGCTCCAGCACAGTGCGAAATTTACCGAGACGCTCAATCACGGCCACTTCCCGCATTTGAACGATGAGCATCAACTTGTACAAAATGAAAAGAATAAAAAGAAAAGCTATGGTTAACAGCAACATGGTTCCCTCCTTGCAAAATCAGACGATGTGCTGCGCAGGAAGCGCCTCAACAATCAAAGAAATGTTTTCCCTGCAGATCACCCGTACCTGGGTGCCACTCGGGATCAGAGTGCCATCACCCAGAGCAGGCCAATCGGCTCCCTGAAACTCCACCCTGCCGGCCTTTTCACCCGGCCCTATGTCGGCCTTGACCAGCGCAGTCTGGTTATAGATATCCAGCGCCTCATCTGTGTTGTCTACATGGGAGTCTCCCCCCACCAGACGCTGGGTAATATGACGAAAGCCAAGCAGCAATACCATGGACGCGATAAACCACAGCGTCATGCTCTGGATGAAACCGTCCACCAGGCCCAGTCCCAACGCCCCCGAAACCACCAAGCACGCAGCCCCGAGCAGTATCACTATGCCACCTGGCACTATGACTTCGGCCAGCATCAGCACTACGCCAATCCCCGCCCATATCAGTACCGGATTAGAAAACTCCATCTCCCCCTCCAATGCAGAGCATCCTTGTGCCGACTATAACAGCAGTTTTGTCGCAATGCGACATATTATGTCAACCAGGACTTTTTGCCGGTGGATAAAATGGGACACAGGAGGGAGCAAGGTCACAAAATCAAGACGTTATCTCTGTTTGTATCCGATGCAACAGGTAAAAAAACATCAAAAAATCGCTTATAAGATAATAATTTTGTTAAATAAAATGGAGAAAAAACGGCCGAGCTTCGCGGTAAAAAAAGGGTTTGAGCCCGAAGCACTTTTTCCCTATATTGCCTTGGCTTTTCGACCCGGACCGGACACAAAAATGCCGGAGGCCAGCAGGCACTCATGTATACCGGGCGAATGCAATCTGCATCTGCCTCTACCCAAGGGAAATGAATAATGAAAAAAACCTGTCTGTGTCTTGCCCTGCTGTTGTCGCCCCAGGCGTACAGTAATGAATTGGTTCAATGGTGGGACGCCAGCGTCACCGCACTCTATGGCACCAATTACGATTTAGCTCCCTCAGATGAACAAACCACAATCACTCTGGAAACCGCCGGTGGCTGGAAGTACGGTGATTGGTTTGCGTTTCAGGACTTTATCAACTTTAACGGCCACAATGGCGGTAAAGACAGCACCACCTACGGTGAAATATCCACTCGCTTCAGTGCCGGTAAAATCCTCGGTAAGTCAGTCGGCTTTGGCCCTGTGACGGATATGTCACTGGCTCTGACCCTGGAAGAAGGCGAAGGCCCGGTAGAAACCCTGCTCTATGGTGTGGGCATGGACTTTAAACTGCCGTTTTTCACCTATTTCCAACTCAACACTTACCGCCGCGACGCACAAAACAGTGCCAATATCAGTGACGGTTGGCAGTTGACCCCGGTATTCCGGATTGATATCCCTGCCGGCCGCAGCAAAATTGTCCTCGATGGCTTTATCGATTGGGTATTTGTCGCCGATGAAGACGGCTATGAAGAGAACTTCCACTTCAACCCGCAAATCAAATACGACCTGGGTGCCACTCTCTTTGGTGATGCCAGGAAAGATCATTTGCTGGTCGGTATCGAATACGACTACTGGAAAAACAAATACGGCGTGGACGGCGTAGACCAGAGCACCTATTCCATCATTGCCCAGTACCATTTCTGATGAGTTGAACCACCAATAAAAAAGGCGCCCAGGGGCGCCTTTTTTATTCAATGGCTATCAAGCCAAGAGTTTGCGGGCAGCAGCAACCACCACAGACACAGCACTGACTTCGGTATTTTTCATGGTCGCCTCATCAGGGATTTCCTGCTGAGTACGGTTCACAATCACACCCGCCACACAGGCAGCGCGCCAGCCCTGGGAAGCACACATGGTAAACAGAGTGGCCGACTCCATTTCATAGTTCAGCACGCCCATTTCCTGCCACTCTTTCATGGAGCCTTCGAAACGGCGGGTCACGCGACCTGATACTGTGTCGTAACGCTCCTGACCAGGATAGAAGGTATCGCTGGAAGCGGTCACACCAACATGGGGCTCAACACCCGCATCACGACAGGCCGCCACCATGGCAGTGGTACACTCAAAGTTGGCTACCGCAGGGAACTCCATCGGGGCAAAGTGCAGGCTGGCACCATCCAGACGCACTGACGCCTGGGTCACAATCAGGTCACCTACGTTCACATGGGGCTGAATCGCACCCGTGGTACCGACACGCAAGAAGGTGTTGATACCCAGCTGCGCCAGCTCTTCGACAGCAATAGAGGTCGATGGACCACCGATACCGGTTGAACAAACCACAACAGGTTTGCCATCCAGATACGCCAGGTAACTGGTAAATTCCCGATGGCTGGCCAGGAAGGTTGGCTTATCCATCAATTCGGCAATACGTTTCACACGCTCTGGGTCGCCAGGCACAATCGCCAGCGTGGCACCATCCAACATGTTTTTTGTTAAACCCAGGTGAAATACATCAGCCATGGTGAAAACCCCTTTCATTTTTGATAATAAAATTCTAATAGCTTCGACTTTAACCTAGTATCGAAGCGGATAAGGTTAACTGGATCACGAATTTTCCGCCAAACTTTATGACAAAAAACGTAATCCAATTACCAATAAGACTACGAATACCGCGTTGAGACGTTTAAGCGTTGCCCGGGCTACTTTTCCGCCCCCGGATCAACCTTACTGACTATTAAGATAGCAGCCGTGGGGGGATACGCCATGGCCCGAATGACGGATTAACCGCAGGGTAAAACAAGACTTAGCCTAGCAAAATGGATACATAATAATTAAATATTAATCAACAACATACAGCAAATAGTTCGACTTAGTGATCCGGATCACTTTTATCGCCATCAACTGGGCGTAGGGTTGATTTGAACCCAGGAGAAAACGCACAGCAGAAGGAAGAGTAGATGTTTCCAGAATACCGGGATCTGATTACCAGATTAAAAACCGAAGATGCGCATTTTTTAAAAATATTCAACGAGCACAATGAGCTGGATAAAGAAGTAAAGGAGTTGGAAAAACATCTTTCCAGTGATGCCACCCCAGAATTAAAAGTTTTGAAGCAAAAGAAGCTGCACTTGAAAGAGGAACTGCAACAGATCCTCAAGTCATACGACAACTGATGTCCAACTGCCAGCTGGCTTCAAAAATAAAGGGTGCCTTAATGGCACCCTTCTTTTTGTATTACGGTTTCGCCGGAAACGCCGATTACAGGTAGTAATCCTTGAGCGGCGGGAAGCCGTTAAAACACACCGCCGAGTAGGTGGTGGTGTAGGCACCGGCGGTCAGCCAGTACAGGCGGTCACCGATGGCGAGATCCGCCGGCAAACCATAGGCATAGTGCTCATACATGATGTCGGCACTGTCACAGGTTGGTCCGGCAATCACACACTTGTCCAGTTCACCCTTCTTTTCGGTGAAGATGGGGTATTTGATGGCTTCGTCCATGGTCTCAATCAGACCTGAGAATTTACCCACATCTGTGTATACCCAACGCTCCAGCGCAGTGTGAGACTTACGGCTGATAAGTACCACTTCAGAAATGAGCACGCCGGCATTTGAAATCAGCGAGCGACCAGGCTCCAGAATGATTTCAGGCAGCTCATCACCAAAGTCTTCCTTAAGGAAGTGTTTGATTTGCTGAGCGTAAACACCGAGTTGATTGGTCTTGTCTATGTAGTTGGCCGGGAAACCGCCACCCATGTTAATCATCTTCAGCACAATACCGTGATCTTCACGCAGACGATCGAACAGTACCTTCACCTTACCGATGGCGGCATCCCAGGCACCGATATCGCGCTGCTGAGAACCCACGTGGAAGGATATGCCATAAGGATCCAGGCCCAGCTCTTTTGCCAGCGCCAGCAACTCATAGGCCATTTCATTTTGGCAACCGAACTTGCGCGACAACGGCCAGTCAGCGGTTTGCGAACCTTCTGTCAGGATACGCACATACACTTTAGAGCCAGGGGCTTCTTCGGCAATCATGCGCAAATCGGCCTCAGAGTCAGAAGCAAACAAACGCACGCCACGCTCATAAAAGGCACGGACATCTTTGCGTTTTTTGATGGTGTTGCCGAAGCTGACGCGATCCGCAGTCACACCGACGGCCATCACCATATCCAGCTCGTAGATAGATGCGATATCAAAGTTGGAGCCTTTATCTTTCAGCAGGGTCAGGATCTCTTTGGCGGGATTGGCCTTAACTGCATAATAAACGTTGGCAAACGGGAAGTTGGTCACCATGTCATCGTATTGTTTCGCGATGATATTGGTATCAATCACCACAAAAGGGGTTGCCTTGTCTTTGGCGAATTCCTGAATTCGTGCAAAGGTTTCACTATCGTAAAAATCAGCAACGTCAATAGATTGAAACTGGCTCATTGGCCTTGGTTCTCCTGTACTTAGCCCGAGTGGATGGCATCAATGTGATGGTAAAAAACGTGCGAAGTAGACGCTATTTTCGCTGAAGATGCAACGAATTTTTATGCCATAAAAGCAAATTTTTATTCCACTCATTTTCCACTTCAATGACTGCAATTTTTTACCAGTTTAATCAGTAACTTGAGTATCAGTTTACCTGTCTCTTTTATTGTTCGATTTTCTGAGCAGTTTTGACGAGAATTTTGCAATTTTCCTGATGGATGTGCCGGACTATGCTGGACCGACAAACCAATCAATGGAGTCCCAATGTCAACCTTACCCATGCCAGCCCTTTTTCTTGGCCACGGCAGCCCAATGAATGCGCTCGAACATACTCCCATCAGCCAAGCCTGGCGCGAGCTTGGTCAAACCCTGCCCAGACCCAGGGCCATATTGATGATCTCGGCCCACTGGAACACCCGTGGCACTTTGGTATCGGCGGCCACCCAGCCCGAAACCATTCACGACTTCGGCGGTTTTCCCGATGCCCTCTATGCCATGGAATATCCCGCACCAGGTGCGCCTGAGCTGGCGGCGCAAATAGCTGCGCTGTTACCCAGCAGCCGCCTGGATCACAGCCGCGGTTTGGACCACGGTGCCTGGTCACTCCTGGTTCATCTATACCCTGAGGCAAATATTCCGGTATTGCAACTGAGCCTGGACATGCAACTCACGCCAGAACAAGAGTATGGCACAGGACGGGCATTACGGACGTTGAGAGAGCAAGGCGTGCTGATTATCGGTTCGGGCAATACTGTGCATAACCTGCGGGCGCTGGTTCCCGGCGACGGTGCCTATCCCTGGGCATCAGCTTTCAACGAAACAATAGGCCAACGGCTGCTGGATAAGGCCGATGACGCCATATTGGATTACACCCGTCTGGTGAATGCCGATACCGCCCGGCTCTGCCATCCTACAGACGAGCACTTAAGGCCGCTGTTTTATCTGCTGGGCGCAGGCTACCCGGATGAGCCCAGAACCCTGTTCAACAACCACTTGACCATGGGTGCCATCAGCATGCTGAGCCTGAAACTGGGCTGATGGGAAGTCAGCCTCCTTGCCCGGGCGCGGCACAGGCATTCTATTTCCCGTCGCCAACAGGCAAAATGACAGGATATTTGAAGCAGATGTGGGCACCTGCGGGTGAATTCATCGGCAAATTAAGGAAGCCGCGGAGGAAATATGAATAACACAGGTCTGGAGCAGGGACTGCAACAGGAATTGGCTCAGCTGCAAAACGTCTATGACCTTATCACCGAGTTTTTGGTGCAGTACAGTTTTCAGCTGATTGGCGCCCTGCTTATCTTTTTGCTCGGCCTCTGGCTTGCTGCCAAGGTCGCCGGCATGGTCAATAAACAACTGGAAAAGTACCGGGTCGATATCACGCTTGCCAGCTTTGTGACGCATCTTGTACGCATTCTGATTATCATCATGGTGGCCATAGTCGCCCTGGGTAAGCTTGGGATCAGCGTGACCCCAATGGTCGCCGCGATAGGCGCTGCTTCACTTGGCGCCGGTCTGGCCATTCAGGGGATGCTGTCAAACTATGCCGCCGGTATCACCATCATAGTAACCCGCCCCTTTGCCGTAGGTAACACCATCAGCGTGCGCGGCGTGACCGGGGTGGTGAAAGACATCTTGCTGGGGATGACCATACTGACCAATGAAGAAGGCGAACAGATCAGCATTCCCAACAAGCACATCGTCGGAGAAATCCTGCACAACTCCTTTGAATACAAGCTGGTAGAAAGCCAATTCAACATCTGCTACGACCAGGATGCCGATGCCGTTATTGCCTTGGTGAACAAGGCACTGCTTGGCAGCGGAAAGCTTCATGCCGAGCAGCCTCCCCAGGTGGGGATTAACGGGTTTAACAATCTGGGTATTGAGATTGGCCTTAGATACTGGCTGCCCACCCAGAGCTATTTTCAGGACAAATACATCACCCATCAGGCCATTCATGGGGCACTGAAAGCCGCCGCCATCAAGATACCGTCACTTAGCAGGGATGCTCATCTTCTCGGTGAATAAGCTGGTCCGGGGCGCTCTTTGAGCGCCTCACAGCCCCCGCTGCCATTCCTGCCTGAGTGGCACAGCGCCCGGAGAATCCAACGCCAAACGCACCTGCGACAGCAACTTGTCTTTGTCCCGCCCCAGAATGCCCTTAAGCACCAGATAATTCGAGGCATGGTCCGATCGAAACACTGTCTGCGACAGTTCAAGGTGTGCGAGCAGGGTATACATTTCTTCCAGCAGGCCTCGCTGTTCCGGCAAGCGAAAGTCCTTGTCATAACCCTCATCCATGCGTGCCTTTCCCAGGGGCAGCGTAACCACCAAGGTGCTCAAATAATCGGGCTGGGCGGCATTCATCAGCCGGGCAGAATTAATGGCATGTTGCTGCGACAAGTGTATGCCACCAAGGCCGGTTAAGATCATCACCGAGGACTTCATCCCGGCAGCGCGGATTTTCTCCAGTGCCGCCAAAGAGGACGCAAAGGTTTCACCCTTCTCGACACGGGCCAGCACTTCGTCATCACCGCTCTCACAGCCCACATACATGAGACTGAGCCCAAGCTCTCTGAGGCGGACAAGCTGTTCCACCGATTTGTTACTGAGGTTTCTAGGCAGGCAGTAACTGCTTATCCGGCTCACATCGGGCAGGTATCTGTGGATGAGCAGCAGAATGGCTTCCAGGCGGGAAAATGGCAGCGTCATGGCGTCACCATCGGCCAGAAACACCCGCCTTATGGGCACGCCTGACGCAGCGGCCTGCTTCAGGTCAGCTTCTATTTTATCTTCTTTGAAGGCACGGAAACGCTTTTGCTCGGCGGTGTACATGTCGCAAAAGCGGCAACGGTTGTAGCTGCAGCCGTTGGTCACCTGGAGGATCAGCGATTGCCATTCAGAGGGTGGACGAAATACCGGAGCTATGTAATTGAGCATGAACGGGAACCTTTGACTATTCAGTCATAAGAAATGCTTACAAATATGCGCCAGCGCAAATTTTAACCATACAACTGCTGTTAAAATGCGCGGCAACTGTGCCAGTTTTCACCTAAAAGGCGAGTCATGATGAATCAAACCGCATTGGTGGAGCAAGACAGGCGAGGGAGCGCCCCAACGTTTCAGCAGCATTGGAATATCATGACTGCTGAACAAAAAATGAGTTTTTACCGCTTACAGGCTTGGGGATACAGGTTGTTGTTTGTGCGCAGCATGCCAAGGGGACCGCTGGCGGTGATAGCGCAGGATCAAGAGTTGGCAGCCATCACTGCCGATGGCGAGCTGGATACCAATCCACAAATAGTGCTGCGCGGCCAATAAAAGATAACTACCGCCGCTTTCCAGCATTAAAAAAGCCCCGTTCAGGGGCTTTTTAACGTCTTGCTACTACTGCAGCCCGGGGCCAAATCTCAACCGACTCAAACAATGATCTCGTGGTAGGTTTCTACCTTGAAGGACTCCACCAGCTCGGGCATTTGCTGATGAAAATAATGCTGAATGGCATCCTTGGCACAGTGGCTGTCAAACGCCTCCACATCCACAAACTTTTCGATAAAAGTAATACGCCTTGGCTCGTCGCGGCTTTGGTTTAACTCGTAGCGGATGCAACCCACTTCCCGGCGGGTATCGGGAATAAGTGCCCCCAGGGCCTCAATCAGGGCTTCTTCTTTGCCGGGAAACGCTAAAAAGCTCGCCACACACACCAGTTGGCGGCGGTTAATCACATAGTTTGTCATCTTCTCATGTCCTTTGATGAAAGCGCATATCCAGATGGGGGATCCCATCTTCAAGGTAAACGTCGGAGGCTGGTATAAAACCAAGTGAGGTATAAAACGCCTGCAGGTATTCCTGCGCCCCAATTTGAATGCCGGCGTCAGGCCATGTTTGCAGAGCATGTTGAATGGCTTTGTTCATTAACACTCTTGCCATGCCACTACCGCGCACCGATTCGGCCACAGCAACCCGACCGATACTGGCTTCGGGGTAACTGAGCCCCGGCGGCAGTACGCGTGCATAGGCCACCAGCGTATCTTGCTGCCAACCCAGCAGATGCATCGACTGAGGATGCAAATCTTTGTCGTCGAGTTCGGGATAGGGACAATGCTGCTCTACCACAAAGATATCGACCCTGAGCTTCAATATACGGTAGAGCGTCAGGGCGTCGAGGTCGGCAAAAGCCTGTGTTTGCCAGCGGATCATAGGGGCCTCCGGATGATTGACCGCGGTCAGTCTATCATCGCTATCAGCCCCTTGCAGCACCGCCGTGGACAGTTAGCCATACAGCCACTTCCACCAACACAAATACCGGCTTCAGTGTCCGGCTGCGCCGCTATTGCCAGCCTGAGAAGAAGGTCTGATGAGCAACACAGCCACGACGGCAACCAACAGCAAGCCCCCGATGGCAAAGAACACATCGTTGTAGGCCTGCATGTAAGCTTCCCGCACCAGGGTGTCAGACAGCATCTTCCGGGCCATCGAATCGGCCGCCATAGGATCGGCCCCGGCTGCAAACAGGCTACTTGCCTGCTGTTGCAGGAAGGTATGCGCCTGCTGACTGACCGCAGGCAGCGACTCTTTCAAGTACGCCAGATGCTGGCGGAAACGGTTATCCAGCATGGTCGCCACCAGCGCAATGCCACAGGCACCACCGAGGTTTCGGATAAGATTCAGTAGCGTAGACGCGCTTGGGGTATCTTCCTGACGCAAATGCATGGTCGCTATCATACCGATGGGTACCAGCACGAATGGCTGCCCGAGCGCCCTGACGATTTGCGCCAGAATCATCTGCTCACCGGCGTACTGGGCCGTCATATGGGCATTGAGATAGTAACTCAAAGCAAACAACAAAAAGCCCCAGGCCGCCAGATAGCGGGGATCCAGCTTTTGGGTCAACTTAGGTACCAGAGGCAGCACCAAAAGCTGGGGGAACCCCATCCACATGATGACCTTGCCAATTTCCAGCGCCGAATAATTATGGATCTGCGACAGGTAAAGCGGAATAAGGTAAATCGCGCCAAAAAGCCCCAGTCCCAGCAAAAAATACGACAACGACGACAACGCAAAGTCCCTGTGGGCTAAGAGACGCAGGTTAACCAGCGGGTTGCGGCTCCTCAGCTGCAAATAGACAAAGAGCACCAGGTTGATGGCGGCTATGATGGCCAAATCACGGATAACGTCGGAACCGAGCCAGTCTTTTCGGTTCCCCTCCTCCAGCACCACTTCAAGGCAGCCAAGGCCGAGCGCCATGGTGGCGATACCAACCCAGCTCACCTTGCCAAGTTTGCCCCAATCGATGGGGCCTTTTTGCAGGCCATAGGCCAGCATCCACAGTACAAGAAGTCCGGGTGGCACATTGATATAGAACAGAAAATGCCAGCTGAAATGCTCGGTTAGCCAGCCACCCAGAGTAGGCCCGATGGAAGGCGCAAAGGTTGCCGTGACCCCAAAGAGCGCCATCCCCATGGCACGCTTTTCAAAAGGCAGGCATTCCACAATCAGACGAAACGCCAGCGGAATGAGGGCGCCGCCAAAGAATCCCTGCAGGGCACGAAATGCAATCAGGGAGTTTAAATCCCATGCCATGGAACAAAGCAGCGAGCTGAGAATAAAGGCGGTAGTACTCCACAGCAGGTAACGGCGCACCGACAAACCGGTACTGAGCCATCCCGACAGGGGAATGGCTATCATTTCAGCCACCAGATAAGCGGTTGAAATCCAAGAGCCCTCTTCAAGAGTCGCCCCCAGGCTGCCCTGGATCTCCTTCATGGAGGCATTGGTGATCTGGATGTCCAGAATCGCCATAAATGCCCCGATAAGGCCGCCCATCACGGCAATCCAGGCGCGGCGACTGCCTACACCGTAATCCACATCGGTTTGCGGCAACGCGATACTCGCACTCATGCCCGTCCCCTCAGCGACCGGCGGTCACTGTCAGCGCGGGCGTTGCGGCCGTATCCACGGACACTACGGCGCTGAGCCCCGGTACCACCTTTTGCTCTCCGGGTGGCAGCTCAAGACGGATACGAACAGGAATGCGCTGTACAATTTTGGTGAAATTGCCAGTGGCATTTTCGGCGGGCAATAAGCTGAATTTGGCGCCGGAAGCCGGTGACAGGCTGTCGATGACTCCATGGAAATCATGGTCGGGAAACGCGTCGAGTGACACTGCCACCGGCTGGCCCGGAACCATGGCCTGGATTTGGGTCTCTTTAAAGTTCGCCGTAATCCATACAGTTCCGTCCGGTACCAAACTGAAAAGCGCCTGCCCCGGCTGCACATATTGGCCGACAAAGGCGCCGCGCTTACCCACAATGCCATTGAAGGGCGCGCGAATTTCGGTATCTTTCAATTGAAGTTGGGCCAGCTCCAGCCCCGCGTTGGCTTCGGCACGGGCAGCAAAAAGCTGCTCACGCTGGGCCTTGAGCACCCCAAGCTCCTGCTCTCTGGCAGCCAGTGATGCCCTGGACTCGGCAAGACGAGCCTCAGCCCCGTCAAACTCCGCGGTCAGACGATCAACATCATCCTGAGAGCTGTAATCACGACGACGCAGCTCGCTGGCGCGTGTCAGTTGCTGCTGTACCCGGCGGACATCGGCCTCTGTCGCCTGCACTCCCGCTTTGGCCTGGGCAATCAGGGATGCCTGCAGCAGCAGCTTGGCTTCCAGGGTCGCGAGCTCTGCGCCCACGCTGGCCAGCCTGGCCTCACTTTGCAATACTCTGGCGCGAAACTCGCTGTCATCCAGCTTCGCCAAAAGGGTTCCGGCGGTGACATATTGGTTGTCCTGCACCTCAGATTGCACGACCAGCCCCGGCACTTTAACGCTTAATTGGGAAATATCGGCTTCAACATAGGCGTTGTCTGTGTGTTCAATAAATCTGAGGCTGTGCCACAGATAGAAGCCACCACCGGCCAGCACCAGCAGTACGGGTAACAGCACCAGGGCTTTTGACTTGCTCATACAATAGACTCCTTAATCAGTGGCTGCTATTGTAAAACTGTCTCTTAAATATTATTAGTCAGTGAAAATTCAACCCACTGTTTCACAGGTGTAACAATAATGGATTTGAATCGCGTGCAGATATTTGCGGCCGTGGTGGAGCATGGCAGCTTTACCGCCGCAGCCACCGCACTGGGGATCACCAAAGCCACGGTGAGCCGTAAAGTCGCCGAGCTTGAAGAAAACGCCGGTGTCCAGCTGCTGTTTCGCACCACCCGCGCGCTCAAGTTAACTGAAGCGGGCAGTAACTATTACCACAGGGTAAGCCGTGTGCTGTCGGAGCTGCAGCAGGCCGAAACCCAGCTGAGCGCCAGTCAGCAAAATATCCGCGGCAAGTTGAAAATTGTCTGCCCCATAGAACTGGGGCAGTTGTTTCTTGGCAGTATTCTCGCCCGCTTTTTAAAGCAATATCCCGATATCCAAATCAATACCGAACTCACCAATCGCCGGGTCGACGTGATTGAAGAAGATATCGATATGTTGTTTCAAATCGCCGAACCCAAGGATCCTCGCCTCACCTGCCATGCCATGGTAAAGGCAGACAAGATGCTGCTTGCCTCCCCCGAATATCTGGCACAATTCGGCACACCAAAGACACCGGCCGATTTGGCACACCACAGGGCTATTCGGCTGGTATCGGCCCATATCGACGGCGTCTGGAAGATATTTGATGGTAAACAGTGGCAGGTTTACGAACCCGTGGCCCAGCTCACCGTCAATAATGTCACCCTGGCAAGGGAGGCCGCCATCGAGGGCTTGGGCATAGCGACCGTGCCAACCCTCATCGCCAGCGAGGCCCTCGCCTCAGGTAAACTGGTCCCGGTGCTGGAAGACTATCCCATGCATCAGGCGAAAATTACCCTCAGCTATCCGCAAAGTGCATATTTACCAAGACGATACCGGGTATTTATCGCGTTTATTTATCAGCACCTGGTTGCCCAGTTCGGTGATCAGGTGCTTGAAATACCTGACTTCATTAACATCAATTCATCTCAGGTTTAATGGGCAAAAGATTGCGTTTACCGCATGATTGCTTATCCTGTTAGGCATGCCCTGACGCTCAGGGCTGGGGGATCATGGAAGAAGACAACCTCAAGAAAATGGAAAAATGGAACTCTGAATAACAAAAAGGTGCAACATGAAACTCACCAAAACGCTTATCGCCGTCACCCTGACCTCGTTGCTCGCAGCCTGTGGTGGCAGTGACTCAGATCCACAACCTCAGATGGGCAGCTTCAGTCTGGGCGTGTCTGACAACCCAGCCGATGCAACCCAGGTCAATATTGCCTTCAAACAGGTGGTATTGAAAAACGCCGAAGGCACTTACTCTTTTAACGTATCCAGCGACGGAAACCCCAAGCAGGTTGATTTGCTGTCGTTTCAGGGCAGCTCAGCCGAAACCCTGGTAGAAGGCGTTCAGGTACCTGTTGGTGAATACCAGATGTGTATCTACATGGAAAACCGTGAAACCGTGGATACCGCCAGCTCATTCGTTAAAACCAACGATGGCAACGACCACGGTCTGGTGACCAACAGCAACGGCAGCTGTGGTGGCGTTGGCGCCGATGAGGCCGATACAGGTCGTCTGTTCTTCAACAAGTCTTTCGTCATTGCCAGCGGTGCCAACGATTACGTGGCCGAGTTTGACCTCGCCCGTGGCATCCAGGCGCCCCATGGCAACAAAGACTACTGGACCCTGAAGCCTACCTCCGTGCAACTGGTTAACCGCGCCGAAGTTGGCAACATCAGCGGCCAGGTCAGCGACGATCTGATGGCAGCCTGTGAAACTGCCGCTGGAGGCAGCGAGTTCGCCCCCGCCGTGTACCTCTATCCAGCCGCAACCCTGCTGGACAACATGAGTGATATCCGCCCAGCGGTTACCGAACCCATGGTAGCTCCGCTGGCAGTTGCCCGCGTGAACGAAATCATGAATGCAGAAGAAGCCGTTATCGGCCATGACTACGAGTTTGGTTTCGTGGTTACCGGTGATTACGCGCTGGGCTACACCTGTGTTGCCCAGAACGACGATCCGGAAGCCGACAATGCGCCAACCGATGTTGAAATGCCTTTCTTCATCCATGCCGATGAGCAGGACGTCACTGTAACCCAGGGCGAAACCACTATTCGCAACTTCCCGGGTGACTTTACTCCCGCCAGCTGATAATCAGTGTCCAAAGCCCCTGTTTCAGGGGCTTTTTTCTGCCCTTAATTTGCCAGTATGACCGGCTAGTATTTGTCGATATAAGCAACGTCGGCTTAGCTTAAAATAATCTATCCGCGCCAATGTCAATTCTCTATTCTGGTTCTTGCCGAACAAAAAATGTCCTGGCAAAAGTTCACACCAACGCAGGAAGCCACCATGAGCAGAGATCAGAAAAAACAGCCCCAAAAATCCATGAAGGAAAAGCGCGCCGCCAAACAAGCCAAAAAGCAGGTGGTCAGCAGCGGAAAGGTTGAAAACCTCGGCAAAAAAAGCAAATAAGGTCATAACCTTATCCAATAAAAAAGGCACTCAATGAGTGCCTTTTTTGATTGCCTTCATCTCAGGGTTTCAGGTAAGTATCCAGAAACTTGAGGTACGCTTCGGATGCGGTGATCCTATTGGCTTTCTTGGTAAAGCCGTGGCCTTCGTCATCGAACAGCACATACTCCACCGGCACCCCATTGGCGCGGACTTTTTCGACCAGCTCATCGCTTTCCACCTGAAGTACCCGCGGATCGTTGGCGCCCTGAATGACCATCAGGGGGCGAACAATGTTTTCGGCATGGAATAGCGGCGAAATGGCCTTGTGTCGCTCGGCATCTGTCGCAGGGTCACCCATCTCGTCGTACAACGACTTACGGAAACTTTCCCACCAGGGCGGGATGGAGTTCAGGGTACGCACCCAGTTGGTAACACCGAAGATATCTATCCCCACCTTGAACTCTTCGGGGGTAAAGGCCAGCGCGGCCGCCACCATGTAGCCACCGTAGCTGCCCCCCATAATGCCGATACGCTCCTTATCCACCCAATCCAGGCTCTGGAGGTATTTCTTGCCCCATACCATATCTTTCAGGTCGCCATCGCCGTGATTTTTGTCATCCAGATGGAAGAAGGTTTTGCCATAGCCCGAGCTACCGCGGTTGTTAATGGCAAAGACGACGTAGCCGTGATTGACCAGATGTTGAATGGCAGGATTGTAACCACTGCGGCTCTGTCCACCCGGGCCGCCGTGCACATAAATCACTGCAGGGGACGGACTGGCGGCGTGGGCCAGCTTGGGTCGATACAAAAGCCCTGGGATCTCCAGCCCATCAAAACTCTTGAACCTCACCACCTCAGAAGGTACAAGATTGGCGCTGTCCATGGCAGGACTGAGGGCCTTGGTAAGCCGCTTTACCGAAGGCTCGCCTATCTGCCAGACATACAGCTCAGACGGTGAAATATCTGAATTCAGATAAAACACCATGGTTTTATCGTCTTTAGAAAAACTTACACCACGGAAATCCCCCGGTGGCAAAGGCGGCAGGGCCAAAGCCTTGCCGGTTTGGGTATCTGTGATGGTGACCTTGGTGCTGGCATCGGCATTCACCGCCATGGCCTGATAGCGACCACTTTCCGAAAAACCGTAGTAGCTGACATCCCAATCATGGCTGGCGATCGGTTGACGCTTGCCGGAGGCGATATCGTATGCCCACACCTCGTTAAATTCGGATTTGGCATCGCTGCCGTAATACAGGGTTTGGCCATTATGGGCAAAGCTGAATACCTCCTCTGCGGCCTCCAGCCCTGGCTCACTCACCATCACGGGTTTGAGAGCACGGCTTCTGAGGTCCAGCAGATAAATATCGATATCCTTGTTGCTGACCGACTTATTCAGCGCAACGAAGCGGCCACTGCGGTCTATATCACCCAGTGAATAGCCTTCATCGTTTTGGAAGACCAGAGTGCGCTCATAGGTACTGGCATCGTAGCGATACAAATCCATAAACTTGGGATTGCGCTCGTTGGTCTGCACAAAAAACGCCTTGCCATCACCACTGAATCCAGCAAAGCTCGCCCGGGTATTCTCTCCCGGAGTCATGTCTTTCACGCTGCCATCCAGTTCCCGCACATACAGGTGGTTCAGCTCATTACCGCCCTTGTCCTTACTCAACAGCACCCTGTCATCCCCGGGGAACCAACGCACCGGGAAAGTACTGTCTTCAAAGTTGGTCAGCTGGGTTTTGCTGCCATCGAGCAAGCTAAGACGATACAGGTTATAAATACCCGATTCATCCGAACCCACCAGCACAGCGCTGCCGTCGGCAGAAATGCTGGAGCCCGTGTAAGACGTGGTATCAAAAAAGGTTTTGGCATCGTAATTGGGGTGTGCCAGCAGCAAGGGCTTGGCGTAGGGCTGCTTGGCCGTGGCGGCATTCTGATGATTGGTGACGTTGGCAGTCGCCGCCGTATCCGTTGCCTGATTGGATTGGGGCGATTGGCAACCAGCCAGCGCCACCGCAGTCAGGCTGAGTGTCAGCAGGGTCTTTTTCATGTATATCCCTCTTTGTAATAAGGTCAGTCCGTTACCGCAGGAACCTCCACATCATTCAATGCCAATGCCACGAAAACAAGTCTATTTTGTAAACAAATACAATAACCAACAGCAAGTTCAACACCGCCTTTATGGCATCAAGGCGAACAAAAAGGCCCCGCCGGTGCGGGGCCTTTTGATGCAGTGTGGTGAACCTTAGCTGCAGCAACCGCCGGTTTTTTGTTTGCGTGGCAGCTTTTGCCACAGCACCCGACCCATCAGGAAAGCCAGCAGCAGCCCGGATGAGGCCACCAACCAGTCGGGCAGCATGGCATGCTCTTCACCAATCTGCGGCGCCACTTCGAAGCCGAAAGTGGCAACCAGATAATTCACCAGCACGCCAAACACCAAAGCCACCCCAAGCACACCACCGAGGTAGCCAAACAGTGCCCGCTTACCCAGCTCCTTGGTTACGACTCCGAGCGTGGCGATATTGGTGGCAGGGCCTGCCATCATAAACACCAGTACGGCGCCGGGTGACACCCCGGCCAGCAGCAAACCAGCGGCAATGGGGGTCGAAGCTGTAGCGCAGATATACATGGGAATGGACACCAGCACCATCACCAACATGGCGAGGATACCGTTGCCCCACTGCGCTAGAAAGTCTGCCGGTACATAGGTTTGTACCAAGGCGGCAAAGAAAAGACCTATCAGCAGCCAGATGGCGGTATCGCGCACCAGGTCGGTTGAGGCATACACAAGGCCATCCCAAATCCGCTCAATCACAGAGGCGGGCTGGTTCGCTGGGCGAGCATCTTGTTCCGTGCTGCCACAGCAGCCTGTATCGGCCGATGTAGCCGTGGATGCGGATGTAGATGAAGCAGCGCAACAGCTTGAGGCCTCGGGCACTACGACCTTGGGGCTGCAACAAGAGGCCGTTTCAGCGGCGGGCTTGGCATCGCAGCAGGAAGCATTAGTATCGCAGCAAGAAGCCGCAACCGCCTTCGGCGCGCAGCAAGACTCTTGCCTGAGTTCGGACTTGGGCTGGGGCTTGGATTCGGGCTTTGGCTCAGCTTCGGCGTTACCTGAGCAGCAGCTTCTGCCAGTGTTTTCGGCAACTGGCTTGAAGCTCACCGCTGGGGCGGCTGCAAGTTTGGCGCCGGTAGGGGTCATCAGCGGGCTGTTTGCAGCAACCGGTTTGAAGCTCATGGCGGGCTTGGCGGCCTGGGTTATTGGCTTATCAGACTGCTTATCAGACGATGTTTCAGCGGATTGGGATGCATTATCCGGCGTATCCTCATCGCGGCCTACCAGCAGCCCTGCCACTATGGCGCTGGTCACAGCGGCAATCGGCCGCACTATCGCCATAAAGGGGCCAAGCAGCACGTAGGATACAGTCACAGAATCCACGCCAGTCTCAGGAGTAGACACCAAAAACGAGGTAGTGGCCGCCTTGGAAGCGCCGCTGCGCCGAAGGCCCACTGCGGCTGGAATCACCCCGCAGGAACACAGCGGCAAGGGCGCGCCCAAGAGCGCAGCCTTAACCGTGGCCTTAAAACCATGTCCACCGAGCTGCTTTTGCATCCACGCCATGGGCACAAACATTTTCAGCATGCCCGCCAGAAACAGCCCCAGCAGCAGCCAGGGGGCTGACTCCAAAAACAGGTGAAGAAAGTTGTTCAGCAGCATGAATCATGACCCTTTGGCTTTACCGCGTTAACTGCGGGCGAGTGTTCTGTGGATACGTTATCGCCGGAGTTTTTTTCTTGGGAAGCCTTTGCCAATGCGCCATGGGATTCGGCGCGCACCTGATGATTGGTCTCCAGCGCTTCCAGAATGGAACAATGTTCGGCACTCTCTGGGCCGCCGCAGCAGGCGTCCGACAGGCGTTTGAGGGAATCACGAAACACCGTGAGCTCAGCAATTTTGGTACTGACCTGCGCCAGCTTGTCATCCACCATGCCTTTCACATCGGCGCAGGCCCACTCAGCCTTATTCAGCTCGATAGACAAGAGCTCGGTGATTTCATTCAGGCTGAAGCCCACCGCCTTGGCGCGCAGAATAAACTTGAGCCGGGCGGCATCATCGCGGCTGTAAAGCCGATAGCCCGAATCGCTGCGCATCGAGGGCGCCAGCAAGCCGTGCTTTTCGTAAAACCTCAAGGTATCGGCTTTCACCTCACAGAGGCTCGCCAATTCACCAATGCGATACATGTGTTAATCCGAATTTCCAACAATGGCGCAAGTATAAACCTTGGAGTTTAATCCAAGGTCAAGGGTCTGTATTGTCTGACGTGTCGTTCGCAGAACGATATTGTGAAATCACGCAGAAAAAACAGCGCCGGGTAGCGTTTTACGGTAGAATACGCGCCCATAAAAAGGTGTCTTGGCAGACAAATAAACTCGCGTAAGGGGAACGCGAGGGGCTTTTGGAAAATAAAACCTTGATGTTGTTTTGTTTTCCGAAAGATCCTTGAACCCTTAACAGCGGAAAACTGTACCCAAAATGAATAATGCCAGACCCATTCGCCGCGCGCTGCTGAGCGTGTCCGATAAAACAGGTATCCTCGAGTTTGCCCAGGCGCTGCACGCACAGGGCGTAGAACTGCTGTCCACCGGTGGCACCGCCAAGCTGCTGGCCGATAACGGCGTACCTGTGATCGAAGTTTCTGACTACACAGGTCACCCTGAGATCATGGACGGTCGGGTCAAGACCCTGCATCCCAAGGTGCATGGTGGCATTCTGGCGCGTCGCGGCCAGGACGAAGACGTGATGGCTGCCAACAACATTGGCCCTATCGATCTGGTTGCCGTTAACCTGTATCCCTTTGCTGCCACCGTAGCCAAGCCTGGCTGTACCCTGGAAGACGCCATCGAGAACATCGATATCGGCGGCCCTACCATGGTGCGCGCTGCCGCCAAGAACCACAAAGACGTGGTGATTGTGGTGAACGCCAAAGACTACGACCGCGTACTGGCCGAAATGAGCGCCAATGGCGGCTCTACCAGCCACGCTACCCGTTTCGATTTGGCCATTGCCGCCTTCGAGCACACCGCCGCTTACGATGGCATGATTGCCAACTACTTCGGCACCATGGTTCCGGCTCACAGCAGCGACGAGTGCCACGACGACTCCAAATTCCCACGCACCTTCAACACCCAGCTGGTGAAGAAGCAGGACCTGCGCTACGGCGAAAACAGCCACCAGAGCGCCGCCTTCTACGTGGATTTGAACAGCGACGAGGCCTCTGTGGCCACCGCCACTCAGCTGCAGGGTAAGGCTCTGTCTTACAACAACATCGCCGACACCGATGCCGCCCTTGAGTGCGTAAAAGAATTCGACGCCCCAGCCTGCGTTATCGTCAAGCACGCCAACCCCTGTGGTGTGGCCCTGGGCGACAACCTGCTGGACGCGTACAACCGCGCCTACAAGACCGACCCCACTTCTGCTTTCGGTGGCATCATCGCCTTTAACCGCGAGCTGGACGGCGAAACCGCCGCCGCCATCGTTGAGCGTCAGTTTGTGGAAGTGATTATCGCCCCTGTGGTGAGCCAAGCCGCCCGTGACGTGGTTGCCAAGAAGACCAACGTGCGCCTGCTGGAATGTGGTCAATGGACTGCGCAGACCAAGGGTCTGGACTACAAGCGCGTAAACGGCGGCCTGCTTATTCAGGACCGCGATCAGGGTATGGTGACCGAGGCCGAACTCAAGGTCGTGACCAAGCGTGTACCGACCGAAGCTGAACTGAAAGATCTGATGTTCTGCTGGAAAGTGGCCAAGTTCGTGAAATCCAACGCCATCGTGTATGCCAAAGAAGGCATGACCATAGGCGTGGGCGCAGGCCAGATGAGCCGCGTCTACAGTGCCAAGATTGCCGGTATCAAGGCCGCCGACGAAGGTCTGGTGGTTGAGGGCTCTGTGATGGCGTCCGACGCCTTCTTCCCATTCCGCGACGGTATCGACGCCGCAGCGGCTGCCGGGATCAGCTGCATCATCCAGCCCGGCGGTTCTATCCGCGACGAGGAAGTGATTGCCGCCGCCGACGAGCACGGCATGGCCATGGTGTTCACCAACATGCGCCACTTCCGCCACTGATAATATTGAGGCAGCCCTAGGGCTGCCTTTCGCATTCAAGATTTAAGGAATAAGCAGATGAATATTCTCGTAATTGGCAGTGGTGGCCGCGAACACGCCCTGGCCTGGAAAGCCGCTCAGAATGCCGACGTAAATACCGTATTTGTGGCCCCCGGCAACGCCGGTTCAAGCCTCGAGCCCAAAGTGGAAAACGTGGCCATTGACGCCACCGACATCCCTGCGCTGCTCGCCTTTGCCAAACAAAGCAATATCGCCCTGACCATAGTTGGCCCGGAAGCGCCGCTGGTGATTGGTGTTGTGGATGCGTTTCGTGCCGAAGGCCTGACCATTTTTGGTCCTACCCAGGGCGCCGCTCAGCTGGAAGGCTCCAAGGCCTTCACCAAGGACTTTTTGGCCCGTCATCAGATCCCAACCGCGGATTACCAAAACTTCACCGAAATCCCGCCCGCCAAGGCCTTTGTGGCCGAGCTTGCCTGCAAGACCGGTTTCCCTGTGGTTATCAAGGCCGATGGTCTGGCCGCAGGTAAGGGCGTGATTATCGCTCAGAGCCAGGCCGAGGCCGATGCCGCCATCGACGATATGCTGGCTGGCAACAAGTTCGGCGAAGCCGGTTCCCGCGTGGTAGTAGAAGAATTCCTCAAGGGTGAAGAAGCCAGCTTTATCGTGATGGTGGACGGCAAAAACATTCTGCCCATGGCCACCAGCCAGGATCACAAGGCCCGCGATAACGCCGACCATGGTCCCAACACCGGTGGCATGGGTGCCTACTCCCCAGCCCCTGTGGTGACTCAGGACGTACACGACTGGGTGATGGCCAACGTTATTCGCCCAACTGTGGATGGCATGGCCGCTGAAGGCAATGTCTACACCGGCTTCCTGTATGCCGGTCTGATGGTCGACCCTCAGGGCCAGGCCAAGGTGCTGGAATACAACTGCCGCTTCGGCGACCCCGAGACTCAGCCCATCATGATGCGTCTGAAGTCTGATCTGGTTGAGCTGTGTCTGGCCGCCTGCCGTGGTGAGTTGGACCAGGTGACCGCTGAGTACGACAGCCGCGCCGCCGTGGGTGTGGTGCTGGCCGCCGGTGGTTATCCGGATGAGTACCGCAAGGGCGATGTGATTGAAGGTCTGTCCCTTGGCAACAACGACGCCAAGGTGTTCCATGCCGGCACCAAGATGGTCGATGGCCGCGTGGTGACCAACGGCGGCCGCGTACTGTGTGCCACCGCCCTTGGTAACACAGTCACCGAGGCGCAAAAAGCCGCCTATGCTCTGGTGGATGAAATTCACTGGGACGATGTCTACTTCCGTACCGACATCGGCTATCGCGCCATTGCCCGCGAAAAGCAGTAAATACCCGTCCTTGAGAAAGCCGGCATGCGCCGGCTTTTTTTGTGCCTGCATTTTGACGATCGTCAAAGATACCACCCTGTAAATCAATGAATTTATTATACTTAATCCTTTAAAGCCAAGAGGGAAAGGTTATAATGCCCGCACAATAACAGTACAAAAAGTCCACAAGGAATACCCATGAGAAACACAGTGGCCAAGCGAAATACCCTGGTTTTCACCGCCCTTAGCCTGAGCCTGGGCCTTTATGGCTGCGGAGGAGGCGGTTCTTCCGACAGTGAAGGAGGCACCACCACGCCACCCGCTGTCACCCTGTACACCGCCAAGGCCCAAAGTGGCAATGGTGGTCAGCTGTCTCCCGCCAGTCTCAGCATTGAAGCTGGCAAACAGGGTCGCTTCACTGTAACCACAAGCAGCGGCTATACCCTGGATACTATTGAAGGATGTGGCGGCACCTTGTCGGACAATGGCTACACCACCGCAGCCATGGGCGCAGATTGCACCGTCAGCGCCAGCTTTATCACCAATGCCGCCAACGCCATTCGCCACCGCGACCACAGCCTTGCCAGTGACGCCGAGCTTATCACTCACGCAAGAGACGCCGTTGCTGCGGCCGAGAACGCACGCAAGGCACTGGTCGATGACTTGTATCGGGGCATTTCCCACATCAGCTGGCACCCAAGCCACGACTCCATCACCTTCACCAGCTTCCAGCCGGAACGCACCCACAGCTTACTGCCCGCCAATAAAGATGGCAGCGGTAACAGCGCCAATCGTGGCCTGGTGATGGTGTCACAAGACGGTGAGTACCACAGCGCTGCCATGGCAGCAAACCTGTTTTCGGTCAGCACCTCCACTGAAACCGATATGCTGCTCAAACGCCTCATTGGCTGGCTCACCAAGGGCGCCGACCAAACCGATGGCCTCAGCATAGTCACGGCGCAAATGCCAAGTCGCGCCGACAGCTGGTACTTCCCCCATAACGAAGGGATCCGCACCTGGCTGGCGAACAACTATGCCAACACCCACAGCATTAACGATGCTAATGTCTGTGATTACAACGAATTATCTACTTGCATAGACAACCTCAAGCCCGACCTGATTATCCTGTCGGACATAGACCGCCAATCGCTTGGTCATGAGGGCATAGCCGCGGCCGTCACCAAGGCGAAGGCCGCGGGGATCCCGCTGCTGCTGTCCAACTACTGGCGTGAAGCCAGCCCTATGCTCAGCCCGCTGTATCAGCAAATGGGGCTGGTGACTTACGGCAACTATTGGTCAAAACTCAATGCCGAGAACCTGGCCGTGAGCGACATCCGCGCCAGCGATGCCAACCTGGCAGCAGTCGACCGCCTGCTGGCCAACCTCGGCTCAGGTAACTTCGATACGGCACTGCTGGCCAACTGTGGCGGCAACTTCCTTTCATGTGATGAGGAAGGGTTTGTCGACGCCTTCAAAGCCGGTGCCGACTGGCTGAGAGGCGCCGCCATTACCCTCGACAATATGGGCCAGGATGCCTTGGCGCTGAGTGGTGCAGACACCCTGCATGCTGCCGTGCTGCTTGCCGACAAATACCGCGCTGCCATCGACTACCCCATCGGCTGGGAAGAACCGCAAAGCTGGCAACAGGCCATGTTCGCCGACTGGCTGGTAAACTATGCCCGCACCGACAACCCGGCTCAGCCCGACCTCGGTGAGTACGTGACCGACAGGAACAATCTCGCCAAAGGTAGCCACGCCAGTTACGCCCACCCGGCCACAGTCACCGAACGCAAGACCATAGGCGTGCCCTACCCCAACCAGTGGACCACCACCGGTTGGTATGTGTTGCCGGGGCAAACGGTGATCCTGAAGCGACTGGATAACAGCGATGCGCGGGTGGAAATCAAACTCAACTACCACAGACGCAACACCAACCGCGCCTTCGAGCAAAAGGTGTACCGGGCGCCACTGGAGCTGGCAACCCAGCGCCTGCGACTGGAAAAGGGCGAAAGCATCAGCTTTTCAAGCCCCTATGGTGGTCCTCTGTACCTGTATCTGGGTGGCAGCGGTGAAGCCCTGAGCACAGACATCAGTGCCAGCGGCGTGACCCGTCATCCGGCTATCATGAATTTCAGCGATGCCAGTCAAATCACCGCCTTCAATGAGCGCCTGAGCCAGACCGAACTGCCCCATGTGGATTTGCGTACCGATGGCGCCGAGCAGCATATGCGCCGCGACCGCTTTACCAATGCCATCGGCGGCGCCGTGGCCGATGTGAATGCACTGCTTGAGAGCATCTCTGAAGATCATATCAATGCGGTCTACACCCTGGCCGGCTTTAAAATTCAGGGCAAAACCCTGGCTGAATCTCTGCCTGCCGATGTGAACGCCGCCTGCGCGAATCTACTTGGCAACGCGTGTCTTGATGAAACCCTGCATACCCGTAAAATCATTCAGCACGCCAACTACGACCAGAACGCCCACTGCGGCGCCGGTTGCAGCGGCAACCCCTGGGATGCGGCCTGGAACATCAGCCCAACCGGCTGGGGCGATAACCACGAACTGGGCCACAACCTGCAAACCAACCGCCTCAATGTGCAATATGCTGCCGCAGGCGACGGAGACAACTGGGCCGGTTACGGCAGCCGCGCCGGGGAGAACTCCAACAATATCTTCCCCTACGTGGTGAAATGGCAGGCTCATTATCTGCGTGACGGCAACACCACGCCCATCACCGATGGCCATATGAACCATAAAGATTTGTTTTATGTGTTTATGTCGGATGCGGCTGGCGTGAAAGACAGCAGCGGCAACCGGGTGGTGCTGGGCGCAAATTGCAAGGTGCTGGACGCGGGTAGCGACCGTTACGAAGCCCCCTGGAGGAGCAACGACTATGCGGTGCACAACGGCTATCGGATGGCGTTTTACATCCAGATGGCGCTGCGCGCCCACGGCATGTTGCTCTCCGATGGCACCCGTCTGGCCAATGGTTTCAACATCTTTACCCTGCTGTACCAACACCAGCGCATCTTTGGTTCCTTAAGTGGTAATCAGGCCGATTGGGATGCCAATAAAGACCGCCTCGGTTTTGGCCTGTACCCTTACAGCGGCCACGCCGTCTACGGTGGTCGCACCGTGGCGGGCATTCCGGGCAACGACTTTATGCTGGTGTCGTTAAGCAAGCTCACCGGCATCAACTGGCAGAGCCACTTCGATATGCTGGGGCTGCGCTACTCAAGCCTCGCGGCCACCCAGGCCCAGGCCAATGCCACCAAGGGCAGCCTGCCGATGGGCATGTATGTGCTGGAGACAGACCTGCCGCCAGCCAACATGAGTGAAGGCCTGAGCTTCCTGCCGCTGTCACTCTCAGATGCCAGCACCCAGTGGCGCGATGGCAGATCACCGGCAAGTTGCAGTTTGTAAAACAAAAAAACGCCCTTCGGGGCGTTTTTTAATGAGTAACTCAACCGTGTTTACAGGCCTGAGTAACCTCAATGCCCGCCGGCTATCGCCTTTCTGGCCAGCTTATCAATCAGCGAAGGCCACAGCAGACGCACCCAGCGACCGAGGCGGCCACGGCGGGACATGATAAGCAAGCGCTCGCGACAGGCGATAGCAGGCGCCGCTTACATATACCGTGTGTCATGTGCTACTGCGCTGGGTACTACAGCGTGACCGAATCGCAAAAACCTTCCTACCCTCTGGTGGATGAAATCCATTGGGATGAAATGTACTTCCGCACCGACATTGGCTATCGCGCCATTGCCCGCGAAAAACAGTAAACACCCGTCCTTGAGAAAGCCGGCATCCGCCGGCTTTTTTTGGGCATTATTTAATATCAAATAATCAGACACATACTGAAATAACAATTGATGTATGATTAATTCTGCAACTATATGAAAAACATTATAGCCCATTAGAATAAACAAGCGCTCTTTCAGGCGCTTGTTTATTGCTTAATTCACACTATTGTCTTTCAAAAATCTGTTCACAACTTGAATCAACAGTGTAATCAGAGGAACCCGGTGCTACTGATACAGTATAAGTGCCTAGAGACTTATAGGGTTTGGTGCCTAAATTATAAATCCATTTCTGACCATCCACATCCCAACGAAAAATATTATCGTCATTGGCATTACCTAATGGCAACAAATCGTCGGTAACATCTATAGTAGGTCCGGCAACCAATGGTGAATAAGAGATATTCACGACAGGTGGTGCTATATCGTCAAAAGTATATTCAACACCGTCAGCATCGATTAGCTTAAATTTAACCGGAATCGCCATATTCTTTTTGCCAAATATCACTATGGGGTCAGAGAATGGAGGTTCAAACCCACCACCCACACACGACAGAGTTAGTTGGGTAATTTCAAGACTGACATCATCCAATGTTGCATTAAAATATAACTGATCATCCTGCTCTTCAAAACTGATAACCACCTGCTGTCCTTGATAGGTTTGCAGTAGGGCAGTTAAATCAAAGCTTCGGTTATTTGGCCCTATTTGTTGGGTTGGGTCACCGGGATTGGTAGAAAAAACTTCTTGCAGCAGATTGCCGTTGGTATCCTCAACCAATACACGCCATTCCTGATTTGGATCGCTGAACTCAGCATAACTGCGAATTCGGTCGGCCCAGCTGAGGGTTGCAGATTTGATCGCAGTCGGCAGGGATATGGGTTGAGTTGCTATGTGCAAGCCAGGTCCCCCTTGATGACTCACAATATCATAGGTGCCTGAAATGGGTGGTAGCGGTTCCCCAGGTCCTGTTGGGTCAAATGTGCCATCATTGATAACCCAAGCCCCGGAGCCAGAGTCCGTAATATTCCAACCAGAGAAATCTCCGGTTTCAAAGTCGCCATTAGCAATGTACTCTACAGGAGCAGAAAAAACATTACTTGACACCCCATAAAATAGCATAATAAGTGATAAACGTCCGATATTAAACTTAGCCATTTCCATACTCTCCACATTAAAAGCTGAAAAAACACACTAAAATAATGCCATGACAACATTGGCCGAATAATATTAGTCACTAATTTAATATTTACATTCAACTTGAACAAATCAGTATATCAATACGTGCACATATAACTTACATCTATATCATAATCAAAAATTACACAAGATAATCAAAATGTTATAAATAAACACCATACACCTATAAAATAAATTCACCCAAAAGTGCTACACAGCAATAGACAAATCATTCATATCTGCTGCACAAAAATACGACAAGATATGCGCGCATACATATTAATCCACATTGAAAATATTATATTTAACTTTATTACCAATATTATGACCAATAATTATATTTTTAACATTTACTCACATATAAAAGTAGAGCCATGCTCTGATGAGATTTAAAACCTTATTGGATTTAATAGAGGAAAATGAAACATATAATATTGAACAACAAATCATTGAGATTTTAAGCAATTTAATGCTGGGAGCATGGATGATATTTGTCATTAGATAAGCCATTATCCTGAAATTTGCTGGTTAGTGCGCCTCTCACTGAGTCGTTGCATGCCCGCAAAACTGCCCGCCCTCAACTATGACTCATACTTCATCGAGTAAGCCCAAGCATCAGGAAATAAGTATGAGTTTTGAACCGCATCCCTTCGAAGGCCACAGCGTTTATATTGGGGCTGCGCTACTCAAGCCTCGCGACCACCCAGGCCCAGGCCAATGCCACCAAAGGCAGTCTGCCGATGGGCATGTATGTGCTGGAGACAGACCTGCCGCCAGCCAACATGAGTGAAGGCCTGAGCTTCCTGCCACTGTCACTCTCAGATGCCAGCACCCAGTGGCGCGATGGCAGCTCACCGGCAAGTTGCAGTTTGTAAAACAAAAAAACGCCCTTCGGGGCGTTTTTTAATGGGTAACTCAACCGTGTTTACAGGCCTGAGTAACCTCAATGCCCTCCGGCTATCGCCTTTTTGGCCAGCTTATCTATCAGTGAAGGCCACAGCAAACGCACCCAGCGGCCAAGACGGCCACGGCGGGACATAATAAGTAACCGCTCGCGGCAGGCGATGGCCGGAACCATGGCTACCGCACAGGCTTCGGCCGACATTATCTTGTCTTCCTTCATTGGGGTAGTGCCAAGAGGATTCCCTTTGCCGTCCAGTGCGCGCTTATGGATTTGCGATACCACAAAGTCGGGGCAAATCACGGTCACGGCCACCTTGTCATCGGCGAGTTCGATTCTGAGAGAATCAAAGAAGCCCATCATGGCATGTTTGGAGGCAGCATAGCCGCTACGGGTTGGCACGCCTGTCAGGCCTGCCACTGAGGCGATGGCCACTACCTGCCCCTGGCTGTGTTTCAAATGCGGCAAGGCCATGTGGGTGAGGCGCGCCGGTGCGAGGTAGTTAACGGCCATGATCTGTTCAAGAATGGCGAGATCTTCCAGCTCATCGAAACGTGACCACATGGTCATACCGGCGTTGTTGATAAGAATATCGAGGCGCCCAAAGCGGGCGATACAGGCATCGATGAGCTCACGACATTCATGGGGATGAGTAAGATCAGCGCTGTGAACAAGAACATCCGCCTGTGCTCCCTGCTCCTGAGCCAACTCCAGTGCCAACGACTGCAGCCGGGTTTCGCTGCGGGCGGTGAGTACCAGATGGCAGCCAAGCCTGGCAAGCTCTCTCGCCAGTGCCCGCCCAATACCTTCCGACGCCCCGGTTAAAATCACCACCTTGTCCATCAGGCCATCCATAGTTCCCCCCGAATTAAGATTTTCTAATTTTACAGATAGTTACACTGTCACAATCCCTGCTGACTTGCAATCTTAAGCCGGTTGCCGCAACGGAAACGGCGCGTAGTCTTTCAAGGGTTTTGGACGTCCCACGGCATACCCCTGCGCATAATTAATGCCGATTTCTTCGAGCCGCGCCATGATGTCCTGGCTTTCCACAAATTCGGCCACGGTTTCTATCCCCATCACGCTGCACACATCATGGATAGACTTCACAATGGCATAATCCTTGGCATTGCTGGCCAGCTGGCGAACAAAGCAGCCGTCGATTTTCACATAGTCCACCGGCAATTCCCGCAAATAACCATAGGATGCGAAGCCACTGCCAAAATCGTCAATAGCAAAAGCAAAACCCTGTTTTCTAAGGCTTCTGAGCATATCCAACGCCCTTTGCCGATTTTGAATAGCCGTGGTTTCAGTGATTTCAAAACAGATACAGGCTGGAGGGATGCCGTTTCGCTGCAATTGTTCCACGATAAAGGATTCCATGCCCTCCACCCCCAGGCTATTGCCCGACAGATTGATGGAAAGACAATGGTCGTGCCAAAAGTTGGGATGCGCCGCCAGCCACTCCATGGCCATGGACACCACGGCCTTGTCCACCTCCGGCATCAGCTTAAAGCGCTCCGCCGAGGCAATAAATTGCGCTGGCGGCAAGATGCGGCCATTGCTCTCTCGGATCCTGAGGAGAATTTCCATCCGCTTGCGGGGGCTGCCGCCATGGAGTGAATGTATGGGCTGAAAGTAAAGCTCCAGTTCCCGGTTGTGGATAGCTTTGGCAATACGCAGTGCCCATTTGGGTGCATTACGCTGATAATTCAGCTCTTTGTCTTTATCGTCGTAGAAGTGAATTTGGTTGCTGCCCTTCTGCTTGGCGGCTACGCAGGCAATATCGGCATCTTTGAACAGCTCACCCACAGGGGGCAGCGGCGCACGGGCAAAAGCTACCCCAATACTGACGCCGACCCTATGACATTGCCCCTGACTCTCGAGCACCTGCATGGATAATTTTTGCTGCAGGGTTTTGAGCAGCAGGGCAACCTCATGGGCACTGCGCCCCAACAGCAAGATGCCAAACTCATCCCCACCGACGCGCCCCAACAATTCACCGGGTGCCAAACAGGATTGGAAGGTCTTTGCCACCATACACAACATGCGATCGCCCTCGAGATGACCGCAGCTGTCGTTAATGATTTTAAATTGTTCGAGGTCGAGATAGCACAACGCCACGGTTTCCTGCCCCGACGCCAGCCGCTTCATTCGCGCCTCGAAGGTGGTTCTATTGGGCAATCCAGTGACCGCATCTTCTTCTGCCTGACGTCTGAGCTCGGACTTCAAGCGCTCTTCGGCAGTCACGTCCCGCAGTGCCAACAAGGCGCCGGTGCGTGTGTGTTGGTGATCTTCGATGGCGCTCAGGGTGCACTGCAGTAAGCGGCCGGCAAAGCGCAGGGAGATTTGTTTACACGCCTGGCCCTGCTCTTTCAGAAAGCGGTCCAGCAGCGACGGTTTGATGCCCAAAATACCGCTGACGGAAGTCGCGGCAAAATCCGCGGCCTGTCCACCAAGCAAGCGGCAGGCGGGGGGATTGAGGTAGAGCACATCCCCCTTGGCATCGGTAAGAATAACTGCATCGGCAATGCCTTCGAGGATCACCCTGGCCTGCTCTTTCTGGGCAAAAATTTCGGCCAGCAACTTATTGCTGACCCGGGAGAAATGCCGCACTTCGGCGCAGCCATCGGCGCTGAGGGGAAGATACCGGCTGGCACTGGGGTCCATATTGCCAAGCTGAGACATGAGCCCATTAAGCGGTACCACAAGACTGCGGCGGATCCACACATAACCCAGGGCAAGCAGCAATATGCCCATCATCAGAATGCCAGCCACCATTCGGTCGGGCTGAATGGCAGGGCTTGAGACATCACGCAAACCGAAACTGACATCGAGCACCAAACTGGCTGAGCCGATACCGGCTACCGGGATTTGATATTGCCCGCCATCCCGCGAATCGACCAGCCGGATACGCTCCACAAAGCCAGAGCGCCCGAATCTGGTCAGTTCTTCCTCAGACAGGCTGCGGGACACAAGCACCCGGGAGTCGCCCTGCGTAATGATGGTGATCAGTAAGGGACCTGAGTCCAGCAGCAGGGCGACCGCAACATCCTCAGTTCCGTTCACCAGCGCAGAGACCATCTCGGGAGATAAGGGATAATCGTTGCCGACACCGAAGGAAATCAGTCCTGCATCAGAATAACGATAAAAATGCAGCCCAAGCGCGTGTGTGTGTTCATACCAGGCTGAATCCATACTTGCCTGCGCATCCGGAGAGAGACTGCTCAGCGGGCCGGCATAGATGTGGCTCAGCAGTAATTGCCGTCGGAGGCTACGCTGATATTGCTCATTAATATTGGCGAGTTCATGAGCAATGGATTGCTCAAGAAATGAGGAGGCCTTGCGTTCAAACCAAAGTCCCATGCCCCAATACACCAGCAAGATTGCCGGTATACAAAAGGCCGCGATAAAAACCAAAAACTTCTTGCCAATGTGCATCTTAAACCACGGCTGTGAATATCCCGTCTATCAAGCCTGATCACGGGTACTGCATTAACGCGCCGAAACATACCCTATTTGCAGCCGCGCCGAAACCAGTCCAGAGCCTTCCAAGGCAAAAACTTTAGCAGATTGCCCAAAAGCACATCAGTCTGCCGTGACAGAGCGCAGCATTCGCGCACAAGGGGTGTGATTCATAATGGATTTTTCAAATTCAGGCCCTGTTAGCACCTGATATAGAGGAAAGAGTCTCGCACCGCGTTACGCCAGAAACTGCCAACACAGGCCACCATGCTTGCCCGCAAAAATCAGAAACTCGCTTATCAAGGGGAAACGGCAGCGCTGCGAGCAGACAATGAACTGCCCAATTTTGGTGGCTGAAAGGAGCAATACAGAGTGCTGTGCCAAAAAGTGTTATGCCTGATGTCTAACCCTTTGCAGAGTATGGGGACACAGCCAAAACCAAAAGGCCCGCTATCGCGGGCCTTTGCAGTTGCACAAGCTTACTTGTGATACTTGCGCGACTTCTCGTGTACGGCCTTGATGAAGGCGCCTGCGTGCTCAGGATCCACATGCTGATGGATACCGTGGCCGAGGTTAAACACGTGACCAGTACCTTCGCCGAAGCCAGCCAGAATTTGCTCAACTTCTTCTTCGATGCGTGGGATTGGCGCGTACAGCATGGATGGGTCCATGTTGCCCTGCAGCGCAACCTTGTGGCCTACGCGGCGGCGGGCATCGGCGATGTCCACGGTCCAGTCCAGACCCAGGGCATCACAGCCGGTTTCGGCCATAGATTCGAGCCACAGACCGCCACCCTTGGTGAACAGGGTCACAGGCACTTTGCGGCCATCGGCTTCGCGGGTCAGGCCGTCAACAATCTTCTGCATGTAACGCAGGGAGAACTCACGGTAGGCGCTGTGAGACAGGGCGCCGCCCCAGGAGTCAAAAATCATCACCGACTGAGCACCATTGGCGATTTGCGCGTTCAGGTACAGGATGACCGAGTCGGCCAGCTTGTCCAGCAACAGGTGCAATGCCATTGGCTCTGAGTACATCATACGCTTGATTTTTTCGAACGCCTTGCTGGAGCCACCTTCCACCATGTAGGTGGCCAGGGTCCATGGCGAGCCGGAGAAACCAATCAGAGGAACTTCACCCTTAAGCTCACGGCGGATGGTGCTCACGGCACGCATCACGTAGCCCAGCTCATCTTCGGGATCCGGGATAGGCAGTGCCTTGATGGCTTCCAGGGTGTCGGCCTTGCGCTCGAAACGTGGGCCTTCGCCGGCTTCAAAGTACAGACCCAGGCCCATGGCATCGGGAATGGTCAGAATATCAGAGAACAGGATAGCCGCATCCAGCTCGTAACGGCGCAGTGGCTGCAGCGTTACTTCGCAGGCCAGTTCGGCGTTTTTGCACAGTGACATAAAGTCACCGGCCTGGGCACGGGTTGCACGGTATTCAGGAAGATAACGGCCCGCCTGACGCATCATCCAAACGGGAGTGACATCCACGGGTTGTTTAAGCAGGGCGCGCAGGTAACGATCGTTTTTCAATTCTGCCATTTGGCGTGATTCCTGTTCTTATGAAAGCTGCGCGGTAGTTTAGCATTTACGGGAATAAAGTAACCTTTCAAAATTCATTTCTGTGAGCTGCACGGCGCCTCAATGGCCGGACAAAAGTTATCAGCCTATCTTCTGATCAGGATCAAAAGGATGACGGGAAAATGACGCTTATGTGAATTGGAAGACAGAAAAAAGTTGCGTGGGCAGATCCCCTTTGGTATAAAAAGTCTGCGCTAGCAAGAACAATCAAGAAGCTCGTCACATCGAGCCCGCATATATTCCGACTCGCCCGGCCACAGATTTCTGTAGCCGGGCTTTTTATTTTTGCTTTTTTGTATACAAAACAACTGGTTTGTCCATTCAATACCTGAGACTGAATGCGTCAAAAATCAGTTGATCAGGACCCGATTTCTCTCCTACAGTAAGAGAACGACATCTAAGGAAGAGAGGCCCGAAATGCTGAGTCAGCTGGAAAAAGCCGAACAAAGATGGGGCGGCGCCAATAAGCTCATTGACCAGTGGCTGGAAAACCGCAGAAACCTGTTGGTGCATTACTGCCAAATCGCGGGTTTACCTCCCTATGAAGACCGCGCACGTCTTCCCTCCTTCGATCATGTCAAAGCCTTTTGCGACCTCTTGGTCGATTATGTTTCCGAAGGCCACTTCGAGATTTATAACAAGGTGGTCAGCGCCTGTGAAACCAATGGCAAGTCAAGCCAGGACATCGCCAAGAACCTGCTTCCCAAAATTCACAACACCACAGATATGGCACTGGACTTCAACGACAAGTATACGGGCGTGGATGACGACAATGTGCTGATGCAGCTCGACGAAGATCTCTCCCACCTTGGGGATGCCATGGAGACCCGCTTCCAGCTGGAAGATCAGCTGCTCGAAGTGCTGCACAGCAAACACTCTTGAATACCTTGCAGATGTTAGACAAAGCCGGCCAGCGCCGGCTTTGTTGTTTCCAGACAGGTTTCAGGCACAAGCTATACATGCATACCACGCTGCAAGGCGATACAAGCCCCCTCTTTGTCGTAAGCCTCAGGGTATAAAAACGACCAGAATCCATATCCAGCAACATGAACATCTCAGGAGAGCACAATGAGCCAGATTAAAGTCAGTTATTTCGATGTTGATGGCGGCCGCGGCGAGCCAATCCGTATCGTACTCCACGCCGCCGGCATCCCGTTTGAGGATTTCCGTTTCGGCTATGGTGAATTTGCCGACGTGCGGAAAACCACGCCACTGGGCCAGGTACCCACTGTCAACATAGAGGGAGTGCAGTACACCCAGTCGAGTGCTTTACTGCGCTATTTTGGCAAGGCGGCCGACCTTTATCCCCAGGACCCGTTTCAGGCGCTGCTGTGCGATGAAATCATAGATGGCTCTGAAGACCTCACCAATAAACTGGTCGCCAGCTTCGGCCTGCAGGGTGATGCCCTCAAGAGTGCCCGTGAAGCCTTTGTCACCGGTCCCCTGACCCTGTACCTGGGTTGGATGGCACAAAAGCTTGCCGCGCAGGGTAACTACTTCGCCAACGGCAAGCTGACCATAGCGGATCTGAAGGTGTTTATGTTGCTGCGCTGGCTGGGTTCGGGACAGCTTGATCATATTCCGACAGACAGCGTCACGCGTATCGCGCCCTCCCTTCAAGCCTATGCAGAGCGCATCGGTGCCGACCCTGTGGTTAGCTCTTACTATCAGGCCCGCGCGGCCAAATAGAACATCCGTAACCTTGCGTGCTCACGGCCTGTTAGCGTTTATCTCAAGGCAGGGTGAGTACTTTGCAGCGGAATTCAGGATACAAAGAAGCCGGCTTGCGCCGATACCCTTCCCATCCGGAATGTTATCTGTTCTCAAGCCGGCCAATTTGTGTGACCTAGAGTGAACGGAAAAACACACTGACGAGGTAGTGATGCAAATAAGATTGGCAACATGGGTGTTGATAAGCAGTTTAGCCATGCAGGCACATGCGGGGACCGTGGTCACCACGGCGCCGGAAAAGCCAAGCCCTTCGGCAACCTATCTCTTTTATTTACACGGCCGCATCATCGAAAACAGCGGCCCCAGGCCAACCGACCCACGCTTTGGCTTATATGATTACCCGGCAGTGCTGGATGCCTTGGCTTCCCGTGGCGCGGTGGTGATTTCATCCCAGCGCCCGGCCAATACCAACATGTACGCCTATGCGGGCACCATAGTGGCGCAGATTGAGCAATTGATTGAGGCGGGCGTGCCGGAGCACAACATAGTGGTGGTCGGCTTTTCAAAGGGCGGCGGCATTACTACCCGGGTATCGAGCTACCTGCATCGCCCAGAGCTGCGCTACGTGCTGCTGGCCTCTTGCCCCGAAGGCTCAGTGCCACCCAGCTTAAGATTATCCGGCAAGGTGCTGTCGATTTATGAAGCGAGCGATACCCTGGGCGCCAGCTGTCGCCACTTTATGGACTTTCCCGAAAAACCGGTAAGCTTCAAGGAGCTTAAAATCGATACCGGCAAACTGCACGGCGCCTTTTATCAACCCCTACCCGAATGGCTAAGCCCAGTGCTGGATTGGATACACGGTAAGGCAGAGTGATGGATTGGCGCTTACTTCAGATGCAAACGGTATCAGTTTCATGATGTTCGACAGGATGGCCGAATAGTGGCTGTCTGCGCGTTTTGGGTGTCGTTTGACTAAATGACGGAAAGTTTGCTCGAAGTCGTGGGTCGCCGACCCACACCCGGGGAAAGGGGGCAGTATCGACTTGCAATTGCCTCCTTGCAAAAGGGCCAGCTCACCATCCATGGTTCGCGCTCATGGATGCTCTGGCGAGCATGAGCCCTTGTCCAATCCCCCAACGACCCCTGACGAAGCCGGGCACTTTGGCCTTATGGACTGAAAACGGTCACCAAGACCGACTCGCTCCAAGCTCGACGGTCTCTGCCTCGATATCCATATCTCGGCTTGCCCGTTTCACTCAGTCCAACCGCCAAAGCGGCTTCGATGGGGTAAAAGCTGGTGCAATCTGCGAGTGAAGTGTTATAGCTGTCCTCACTTTTGCTTCACACAACGGATGGCTATCCGCGAATTAAAAACGGCCTGCATCTGTGGAATACGTCCATATCTGTCCTGCCTTTCTGTGCCAGACTTAATGCCATGTCGGCTGGCCCTATCAAACGCCGCTGGCTTTGAATCCCGGATGAATAGCGATAGAATGCGCGCCCATCCTGAGGCTACCGCCCTTAATACTAAGTTGGATTTTCTATGTCATTTGCCCGTCTGGGATTAGCTCCCGCCATTACTTCGGCACTTGAGTCGCTGAACTATCAACAGCCCACCGAGATCCAGCAAAAGGCGATACCGGTAGCCTTAAGTGGTCGCAATCTGCTGGCCGCAGCTCAAACCGGAACGGGCAAAACCGCAGCATTTGGACTGCCGCTGATTGAACGCCTAAGCCAGGGCAAGACCGAACGGAAAAAACGGGTACGGGCGGTGATTTTGGCGCCAACCCGGGAGTTAGTGGTGCAGGTGGCTGACAATCTGAGCGCCTACGCGGCGAACTTGCCGCTGACCGTGCTGGCCATGTATGGCGGTGTGGATATGCAGGCCCAAAAGCAGGCGCTGATTGCGGGCGTGGATATTCTGGTGGCGACGCCAGGCAGACTCAAAGACATGTACCATCAGCGTGCCGTGTATTTTGAAGAAATCCAGGTGCTGGTGCTGGATGAGGCCGACCGCATGCTGGATATGGGCTTTATTGAGGTCATTAACGACCTTATCAGCCGTATGCCCACGAACCGCCAGAATCTGCTGTTTTCGGCAACTTTATCCCCGCGCATTCGCGAGCTGGCCAAAACCGCGGTGCCGGATCCGGTCGAAATTGCCATTGCCAAGCCCAGCAAAAAAGAGATTTCCCAGTGGCTGGTGACGGTCGACAAGGACACCAAGTCGGCCCTCCTGAGCCATCTTATCCAAACGGAACAATGGCAGCAGGCGCTGATTTTCATTGAAACCAAACATGGCGCGGCCAAGTTGGTCAGCCAGCTGGAAAAGCGTGGCATTCACGCCGAAGCCTTTCACAGTGGCCGCAGTCAGGCGGTGCGTGAACAGGTGTTGAGTGAATTTAAAGACGGCAGTTTGCAGTATCTGGTAGCCACCGGCGTGGCCGCCCGGGGGATTGATGTCGATAAACTGGAGCGGGTAGTGAACTACGATCTGCCATTCCCGCCGGATGAATATATTCACCGTATCGGTCGTACCGGCCGCGCGGGCATGACAGGGGAAGCGGTATCTTTACTGTCAAAAGATGATTTCAAGAATCTGTGTATGATTGAAAGCCGTCTGGGGCATGTGATTGAAAGGCGGGTGATTGAGGGATTTGAGCCCAAAAAGCCTATCCCTGTGTCTATTCTCGACTATAAGCCCAAATCTCAGCCAAAAGCTCAGCCCAGCTCTGAGCTCAGCCCTCAACGCAACTCTCAGCCCAGCTCTCAACGAAAGTCGCGCACAGAAAAGCTAAGGGCAAGCGAAGGCGGCACTGCTGCCAAAAGCCCTTGGGCAGCGGCGCAACGAAAAAAACCTGCAAACCCACGGCATGGAACCAGCGCCGCCAGATCAGGGCCACCAAAGGGCAAGGACTCAGGCAAGCCACGGGGCTAATCTAAGAGGCCGCAAGCAGCGGCCTGAGCTGTGGAATCAATGAGTGAGGACGGTCGCTTTGCAAGCGACAGAAGGTCGTGGGTCTTCAACCCACACCCGACCAAGAGGGGATCTACAGCAATCCCCTCTTGCCGATTTATAAATAAGAGTCCCTGCCGCCCCAGACGAAGCCGAGCACTTTGGCCTTATGGGCTGAAAACGGTCACCAAGACCGACTCGCTCCAAGCTCGACGGTCTCTGCCTCGATATCCCTATCTCGGCTTGCCCGTTTCACTCAGCCCAACCGCCAAAGCGGCTTCGATGGGGGTAAAAGCTGGTGCAATCTGCGAGTGAAGTGTTATGGCTGTCCTGACTCTTCCGAACGTGCCTACCGGCCTTTAAACAGACGGGTAAAGTCCTTTGACAGCTTAACCCAGTTGCCTGGGCTGATATTGATTGGCTAATCAAAGATACTCATCACAGACAGCCGTGGCCGTTATTTTAAATGCGTTAATTATATCTCTACTAAATCTAATTTTTACCTTAAAAAATACCAAACGCAAAAATTTATGGCCACTAGAGAATAAACGCTTACATTATGAATGCTAATCTCTCTCGATAAAGTCTTCAACACCTCGTCGCTTTGGTATGCCTCTAGAAATTCATCCATCTTATAAATAGTAATTAGCCCAACAACCAAAAACATGAAAACTAGTTCGAATACGTACTTATCAAAAATTACAGAAAGGTCTTTAATTACATAAAAAACCACCCCTGAAAAAATTAAAGCAGGCAAGCCAAACACTGGTAATATTAGCATTGTCACAGCTTTACCGTGTTCAAGCTTTTTATTTCTGTAATATGCATATCCGCCAACAATAAAATCTTGAAAATAACGCATTTTCAATTACTCCTAGGGTTTATATCTGGGACATCTATAATCTGCTGTATGAAGCCAATTGGGTTATTATCATATTCTTACCTGATACCTTTCAAACCTCTACCAGAAGTAATAAAGACACCCATAATTATGATGACTAAACCAAACCCATATAGCAACTGGCCGCTGGCAGCTTATTTGGGATGAGAGTTGCGAATATACAGCTGGATAAAGCACGACTTTTCAGTCGTTATACTGCAGTTTTTCGGCTGACAAACAGCCTAAGCCTCAGAATGTTTTGATAGGTAGTGTGTTGGCCTTTATTGGATAATTTCGGTCAGCAAAGCCACTTCTGGCAATTGGCGTCCACTTGCTGTCGTCGCTGCTGTAAGTGTTCGCAGTAGCGGCTCAGATCTTCCAACGTGCCTACTGGGCCTTTAAACCAAAAAGAATCAGGACATCCAAAACACTTCTGTTGAAGAATACATCCTAGAAAATCAGAATGACCACGACTATCAGCCCTGCACTTTAGCCAACATACCACACACGGGAAAAGGCACAAAAAAGCCGGCTTGCGCCGGCTTTTCATTTGACTCAAAGCGTCAGTACTTAGACCGCAGATTGGAAGATCACTTCACCGGCTTTCTTGGTGTAGGACTCAATCTCATCGAAGTTCAGGTAGCGGTAGGTATCGGCGGCAGTGGCGTCGATTTCCTTGGCGTATACCTGATACTCCTCTGGCGATGGCAGACGGCCCAGCAGGGCGGCTACGGCGGCCAGTTCCGCTGAGGCCAGGTAGACGTTGGCACCGGTACCCAGACGGTTCGGGAAGTTACGGGTAGAGGTAGACACCACAGTGGCGCCATCGGCTACGCGAGCCTGGTTACCCATACACAGAGAACAACCCGGGATTTCGATACGGGCACCGACACGGCCGAAGATACCGTAGTAGCCTTCTTCGGTCAGCTGGTCCTTGTCCATCTTGGTTGGCGGGGCAATCCACAGACGGGTTGGCAGGCTCTTGGCGAACTTGTCCAGTACCTTACCGGTGGCACGGAAGTGGCCGATGTTGGTCATACAGGAACCGACGAACACTTCGTCAATCTTGGTGTTGGCAACGGCAGACAGCAGCACGGCATCGTCCGGATCGTTAGGGGCACACAGGATTGGCTCTTTGATGTTGTTCAGGTCGATTTCGATAACCGCAGCGTACTCGGCATCCTTATCGGCTTCCATCAGCTCTGGGTTCTTCAGCCATTCTTCCATGCCCTTGATGCGGCGCTCGATGGTACGGCGGTCACCGTAGCCTTCAGCGATCATCCACTTGAGCATGACGATGTTGGAGTTCAGATACTCGATGATAGGATCTTTATCCAGCTTGATGGTACAACCGGCGGCAGAGCGCTCGGCAGAGGCATCAGACAGCTCAAACGCCTGCTCTACTTTCAGGTGTTCCAGACCTTCGATTTCAAGGATGCGGCCAGAGAAGATGTTCTTCTTGCCTTTCTTCTCAACGGTCAGCAGGCCCATTTCGATGGCCTTGTGCGGGATGGCATGCACCAGATCACGCAGGGTGATACCTGGCTGCATCTGACCCTTGAAGCGCACCAGTACCGACTCAGGCATATCCAGTGGCATAACGCCGGTGGCAGCAGCGAAGGCTACCAGACCGGAACCGGCCGGGAAGGAGATACCGATTGGGAAACGGGTGTGCGAGTCACCGCCGGTACCTACGGTATCGGGCAGCAGCATGCGGTTCAGCCATGAGTGGATAACACCGTCACCTGGACGCAGTGAAATACCACCGCGGTTCATGATGAAGTCAGGCAGGGTGTGGTGAGTGTTCACGTCCACTGGCTTTGGATAAGCGGCGGTGTGACAGAATGACTGCATGGTCAGGTCGGCGCTGAAGCCAAGACATGCGAGGTCTTTCAGCTCGTCACGGGTCATAGGACCTGTGGTGTCCTGAGAACCAACAGAAGTCATCTTGGGCTCACAGTATTGACCGGGGCGAACACCGGCCACGCCACAGGCTTTACCCACCATCTTCTGGGCCAGGGTGAAACCCTTGCCAGTGTCGGCCACATCCTGCGGACGAACGAACTCTTTCGACGCGCCCAGACCCAGCACTTCACGGGCCTTGTCGGTCAGACCGCGGCCAATGATTAGCGGAATACGGCCACCGGCGCGAACTTCATCGAGCAGCACGTCGGTCTTGAGTTCAAACTCAGAAATCACTTCATCACTGCCATGGCGACGTACCTTGCCCTCGTAAGGGTAGATATCAATCACATCGCCCATTTCCATCTTGCTGACGTCCAGCTCGATTGGCAGCGCGCCGGCATCTTCCATGGTGTTGAAGAAGATAGGGGCAATCTTGCCGCCCAGACAGAAACCACCGGCACGCTTGTTAGGCACGAATGGGATGTCATCACCCATGAACCACAGCACAGAGTTGGTGGCAGACTTACGGGAAGAACCTGTACCTACTACGTCACCCACGTAAACCAGTGGGAAACCCTGGGTTTTCAGCTCTTCAATTTTCTTGATTGGGCCAACTACACCTGGCTCATCGGGCACAATGCCGTCACGGGCGTTTTTCAGCATCGCCAGGGCGTGCAGCGGGATATCTGGACGAGACCAGGCATCCGGGGCCGGAGACAGGTCGTCGGTGTTGGTTTCACCGGTTACCTTGAATACGGTCAGAGAAATCTTGTCAGCCAGCTTGGGGCGGCTCAGGAACCACTCGGCGTTGGCCCAGGATTCAACCACTTGCTTGGCGTGGGCATTGCCGGCATTCATCTTCTCTACCACATCGTGGAAAGAGTCGAACATCAGCAGGGTGTGTGACAGGGCTTTAACGGCCAGAGGGGCCAGCTTGTCGTTGTCCAGTTGATGGATCAGCGGCTCGATGTTGTAGCCACCCTGCATGGTGCCCAGCAGCTCAACGGCACGCTCGGCGTTCAGGATGGGAGAAGTGGCTGTGCCCTTGGCAATGGCATCCAGGAAACCGGCCTTTACATAGGCGGCTTCGTCAACGCCGGGGGGAATACGGTTTTCAAGCAGGTCCAGGATGAAGGCTTCTTCACCAGCTGGAGGATTCTTTACTAATTCAACCAGTTCGGCTACCTGATGGGCATCGAGTGGCTTAGGGACAACGCCCTCTGCAGCACGTTCTTCGACGTGTTTACGATATGCTTCTAGCACGGCAACATTCCTCTTTGTTTGGCGCTCTCAACGAAACTGCACGTCTTCGTGGATGAAGGCTACAGTCCGACAGGACGACCCGGATTTCCGGGCTGCAGTATACTACAGCTTTGAAAAAGTATGAATCAGCTCACACTCTTGTGCGGGGGAAATCTGCGGAAATTCTGTGGGCAAGCGGCACCTTATCCCAGCGATTAAACGCACGAAATTAGACAATAGTTTGAAACAAGAGCAAATTTCATACAATACAAAACGTTACCAATAACCCATCCATTAAAATTCAACACACCATTTTTCAGTTGAAGCAAAATTGCGCTGAAAATTTTTTTTGCCCGAGCGACAATATCGGCTCATTCAGCCGAGGAGACAGCATGTTAACCAACCGCATTGATGCCGTGATTTTTGATATGGACGGCATACTTATCGATTCTGAGCCTGTGTGGCAGCTGGCCGAATACGAAGTACTCGCTGGACTCGGTCTGCCCATCAAGCCCGAAGACATTCACGACACCGTGGGGCTGCGTATCGATATGGTGGTGGACTACTGGTATCGCCGTTATCCCTGGGATAACTATGACAACGCTGCTGTCGCCAAACAGATTGTCGACGGCGTAGTGGCCCATATCCTCAGCGAAGGCGTGCCAATGAAGGGCGTGATAGAGGCGCTGGATTACTGCAGGCAGAAGGGTCTTAAGATTGGCCTCGCCACCTCGTCGAGCTGGGCCATTATCGATGCAGTGCTGGATACCCTGAATATCCGCGACTATTTCGATGCCATGGAGTCGGCCGAGCACCTCGCGTTTGGCAAACCCCACCCTGAAGTGTACCTCAAGTGCGCCGATGCCCTTGGCGTACCCGCACGCCACTGTCTGGCGGTGGAAGATTCTTTCAATGGCCTGATTGCCGCCCGCGCCGCGACCATGCAGACCCTGGCCATTCCCCCCGCCCATGAGCGAGAACAAACCCGCTGGGCCGTGGCCCATGTGAAAGCGGAGGATTTAACCGCGCTGCCCAAGCTGCTGGCAAATCAGGGCTAACATTCTGTAAAAAGACAATAAAAAAGCCGGGGCGCCTTAAACAGCGACCCGGCTTTTTCATGGGGAAAATCCGTTACCAGATCTTCACCCGCGCCTCTTCAGGCAGGTACATCTTGTCGTTTTCGGTCACACCGAAGGCCTCGTAGAAGCCGGGGATGTTACGGGGTGTGCCCATGGCGCGGAAGTGGCTTGGTGAGTGGTTGTCGGTCAGCAGACGACGGCCCAGCTCTTCGTCGCGGTAGTTACGACGCCATACCTGAGACCAGCCCATAAAGAAGCGCTGTTCGCCGGTCAGACCGTCGATAACCGGCGCAGGTTTGCCGTTCAGGCTCATCTGATAGGCGCGCAGGGCCACAGTCAGACCACCGAGGTCACCAATGTTTTCGCCCAGGGTCAGGTCGCCATTCACAAACTTGCCAGGCAAAGCCTCATACTTACCATACTGCTCAGACAGCTGCTTGCCACGCTTCTGGAATTCTTCGCGGTCTTTGTCAGACCACCAGTTGCGCAGGTTGCCATCGCCATCGTACTTGGAGCCCTGATCGTCAAAACCGTGGCTGATTTCATGGCCGATGACGGCACCGATACCACCGTAGTTCACCGCATCATCGGCTGCCATGTTGAAGAAAGGTGGCTGCAGAATTGCCGCAGGGAACACAATCTCGTTCATCACAGGGTTGTAGTAGGCATTCACGGTTTGTGGCGTCATGTGCCATTCGCTGCGATCGATTGGCTGACCCAGCTTAGCCAGCATGTCGGCATATTCGAAGTTGGCGTAGCGTACATAGTTGCCCACCAAGTCGTCTGCCTTGATCTCCAGTCCGCTGTAATCCTTCCACTTGTCGGGGTAGCCAATCTTGTAAGTGAACTTGGACAGCTTTTCCTGAGCGGCAATCTTGGTGTCTGGTGTCATCCATTCCAGATCGTTAATGCTCACTTCAAAGCCTTTGATCAGATTATGGATAAGCTGCTCCATGCGCGCCTTGGCTTCTGGCTTGAAGTGGGCTTTCACATATTCGGCACCCACCAGCTCACCAATCACCTGATCGGCCGCATCCACGGCACGCTTCCAACGTGGTGCCTGCTCTTCTACACCCGCCAGGGTCTTGGCGTGGAAATTAAAGTGCAGCTGCACAAAGTTGTCGCTCAGCAGCTCAGCGGCCCCATCGGTGAGGTGGAAGGCCAGGTAATCCTGCCAGGCTTCAACGGGGAAACTGCTGTAGCCCTTGCCCAGCGCTTCAAAATAAGAAGGCTGACGTACAATGACGTCGGCGACCTTGTCACCCAAACCCGCATTGGCGGCGAAGGCTTCAAAGTCAAACTCACCAAACAGGCCAGCCAGTTCCTGACGGCTCAGCTTGTTATAGGCCTTGTTGGCATCACGGGATTCAACACGGCTCCACTGGTTTTGCGCAATAAAGAGCTCGATGTCGGCAACGCTCTTGGCGGCACGTTCGGCATTGGCGTAACCGGCAGCGGTCAGCACCTCGGTTACGTACTTGGCCAGGGCTTCACGGTTGGCCACATACTTGGCATCGTCTTTCAGGTAGTAGTCACGGTCTGGCAGAGTGAGGCCGCCCTGACTCATGTACACGGCATATTGGGTAGAATTTTTTGCATCGTTGTTAACCCAAAAACCGAAGGGAATAGAGCTGCCGTTGGTAAGCAGTTTGCCCATCAGTCCCGCCAGCGCCTTGTGATCGCCTGCAGCGACTATGGCATCCAGACTCGCCTTAATTGGTGTGCCGCCCAATTGCTCCAACTTATCGGTGTTCATATAGCTGGCATAGAAGTCACCAATTTTCTGCTCGTTTGAACCTGCAGCCTTGTTCTGCTTGGCGGCAGCGTCTTCCACGATCTGCTTGAGCGCTTTTTGGCTCTCGTCGTACAGCACTGAGAAGGCGCCGTAGTTGGATTTGTCGGCCGGAATAGGCGTTTCTTTCAACCAGGTGCCGTTCACGCTGTAGTAGAAATCGTCCTGATGGCGCACATTGGCGTCGAAGTTTTGCTTCTCGATTCCTGAAACGGCTACGGCCTTGGTGACGGCAGCTTCAGGTGCTTTGTTATTGTCGGCACAGCCAGCCAAACCCAGCCCCAGGGCAACACCCAGCGCCAGAGTAGATAACTTGGTCATATTCATCCCCGATATTTTTCTGTTATGTGCCCAAGCTGCGGGCGGAAAGGTCCCGCACAGCCTAACAGGAGATGTCAGGCCTTTCGAAGCGGGTTTTTGTAAATTTCTGTGAGTTGCTAAAAATTCTTTCCAACAAACAGGTAGAAGGAGCGCTGGCCATCATCGGTAAGACCAATACCCAGGGCTGCGGGGCCAAGATCGGTATCCGTACCTATGTAAAGGCTGCCGGCATATATCAAGTCCTGCAGAGAGACTTCGTCCATCTCCCACCAGACGTTACCGGCCTCAAGACTGGCACCCAGATAGAGGGGGTAGTCCGTCATGCCGAGGGCATCACGCCCCAGGTCGTATTGATACACAAAGGCACCAAAGACCTTGTGGGCTCCCACCAGGGAGTCTTTTCGATAGCCCGACAGGTTCAAAAACCCGCCGAGTTCGGCAAGGTGCACATAGGACTCGCCGTCGTTGTCCGAGGATTCCAGTGACACCTTGCCCACAAAGGCATGGTTACCAACGCCCAAAGCCCCTTTCCAATCGGCCTGAACCTGAGTACTGGATTCCAGCTCATAGTCGTCTATGTCATAGTCTTCCTTGCGCACAGTGACGCGCAGCGTGACCCTGTTGCCGGACGTGGGGAAGCTGATGCTGTTGAGGCTGTCGTAACCAATCTGGAAATAACCGCCATAGGATGAAAACGTTAAGTCCTCTGTTAGCAGTGCCTCGTTGGAAATTTTGCCCTTTTCACCTGTGACACCCAGCTCAAGCTGGCCCAGCTGGGCAAAATTAAGCCCCAGCCCCATGTCGATTCGGTGAGAGTCTTTATCGAATTCAAACACCTTGTTATTGGCGTCGAAGAGTTCCCATGCGGTAATTTCATACTGATAGCGGGCACGGCCATAGAATTCCTGATCGCGGTCCAGTGGCTGGTAAAACTCGGTACCCAGCAACTTTTCGTAACCAAGTTTCAGCTCGTTGCGCCACTCTCCCCCATTCTCATTGAGATTGGTCATGGTGTAGGCAGTATCCAGGGTCACAGCGGAGTCGGCGGTAAAGTCGTCTTCCCAGTTAAAGCCCAAATCAAAATAGTTGGGGCCCCATGACTTGGCCTTGGTGGAGACTGTCAGTACCCGTCCTTCTGGCGTGTCAGTAAATTCGGCATCCACCCGCTCGAATCGGTTCAGGGCGTATAGCTGATTCACTCCCGCTTCCAGATCTTCGCGTTTCACAACCTGTCCGGGCTTGATGCCCAGCGTATCTTCCAGCAGGCTTTCGCTGACTCTGGAGTGATTGTCATAGACAATGTCGACTACAGGACGCTGCATGTCATCCAGCCACACCTTGGACCTGCCCCGCTTGCTCTGCTGATAATCTGCGTATTGCTGCGCCTCAATGCCCAGGCCCTGAAGCTGCGCGAGCTGCCCCCTTGCCGCCTCTTCCCCCAAAGACAATGCGGTACTCATGATGCTGAAATCTGTGGTACTGAGGGCATCGATGGCCGGACGGATAAGCACATCTTTCTCGGTCAGCAATTTCTTCTGCGCCTCGGTGCTGGCTGCAGTCAACATGGTAGACAACTGGTTCAGCACCGCGATTGTGCTATCGAGCTCCTCATTGCCCACCAGTGGCGAGCCTATGTCCACTGCTATGACGACATCGGCGCCCATGGCTTTGACCACATCCACCGGCATGTTATTGGCGATACCGCCATCCACCAGCAAGCGTCCATCAATCAACATGGGCTGCAATGCACCGGGCACGGTGGCCGATGCCTGCATCGCCTTGATGACACTGCCGCCGGATAAGATAACCGGCTGACTGGTGGCCAAATCGGTGGCAACGGCACGGTAGGGAATAGCGAGTTCATCGAAACTGGTAAATTCACGGACCACATCGGTTGACTCACGCAGTAATAGCGACATGGTCTGGCCCCGGAGTACGCCGCTGGGGGCTTTCACTTCTGCATCTGCGTAGCCGATATTCAGCGGTATGTTGTACTTGTCCCTGAGCTGCTTGTCGCGATAGCTAAGTGCCTCCCGGGGGATGGTATCCGAATAACCCCTGTTCCAATCCACATTCATCATGATGGCTTCAATTTCGCTGGCGCTGTAACCGAGGGCATACATACCGGCCACATAAGCCCCGATGCTGGTACCGGCGACGTAATCAACCGGAATGTTTTGCTCTTCCAGCACCTTGAGCACACCTACATGCGCAGCGCCTTTGGCTCCACCACCACTGAGGACCAGGCCCACCTTGGGACGGTCTGCCGCCTGGGCAAGAGAGAGAGGAAATAACAGCAGCAGTGACAGAAGTTTCTTCATGTGACCCGGGAGCTAAGTGAAAGGGTTTCAGTGGCCGCCATTCTAACAGACATGACGTAATTAAGTTAAAAACATGAGCAATTACTGAACAGTAACGAACACGTCAGACCTGATCGGGGGAAGCCGATGCCGGTCCATCCAGCATCAAATAGGCATCCATATCGTCACGGGCCATAGGCTTGGCAAAGTAGTAGCCCTGAATCACATGACAACCCCGGGACAACACCTGATTGAGCTGTTCACGGGTTTCAACGCCTTCTGCCACCACCTTGAGTTTCAGGTTGCGGGCCAGCTCGATAATACTGGAGACTATCGCCTGATCCGCCTGATTGTCGGCGATATCTATCAGAAAGGAGCGATCAATCTTGAGCAGATTCACGTCGAAGTGGCGCAGATAAGCCAGCGACGAATAGCCGGTACCAAAGTCATCAATGGCAACCTGCACTCCCATTTCCCGAAGCAGGCGCAAGTGATCGCGGGCAATATGCAGCTCTTTCATCAACACGCCTTCGGTAATTTCCAGCGCCAGGTTTTCTACCGGAATACATGTCTCTTCGAGGGTGCGGCGCAAATGGTCGATAAAATCGGGCTGACGGAAATGCACGGCAGAGATGTTGACCGAGATTTTAAAGGGGCGTTTAAGTTTACGGCTCCAGCGGGCGCCATCCAAACAAGCCTGACGCAACACCCACTTGTCGATGTCGATGACCAGGCCACAGGCTTCGGCCACCTTGATGAAAATGTCGGTTCGGATGTAGCCATCTTTGGGATGTTGCCAACGCAATAAGGCTTCCATCCCTATGACCTGATTGTCATCATTCACATCGACTTGCGGCTGGTAATGCAGGCAAAACTCCTGCCGCTCCAGCGCCTTACGTAAATCAGCCTCCAAACGCAGGTGATAAAGCGCCTCGGCATTACGCTCCTGAGAGTAATACTGGAAGTTACCGCGCCCTTCTTCTTTGGCATGATACATGGCCAAATCAGCATTTTTGATCAAGGCCTCGGGCTGGCGGGCATCATCCGGCCAGATTGAAATCCCAATACTAGTGGAGATGTAGAACTCGCGGCCAAAGAGTTTAAATGGCGTTTCGATTTGGCCAAGAATGGTATTGGCGAGATGATTCAGGGTATCGACCTCAGCACCGTGAATTAAAACCACAAACTCATCGCCACCAAAACGGCACAGGGTGTATTCAGGGTCGATGCAAGATTGCAGCCTCGCCGCCGCTTCCACCAAAAGCGCGTCACCCATGCCATGACCAAAAGAATCGTTAACGTGCTTGAATCTGTCCAAATCCAGGAACATCAAGGCCAGCTTTTCTTCATTCTGGGTCGCCTTGTGAATGGCCTGATTCAATCTGGCGGCAAACAGGGAGCGATTGGGCAAACCGGTCAGCACATCGTAGTTGGCAAGACGGCGTAAGTCGGCTTCGCTGCGCTTACGTTCAGTAATATCCGAAAACACCACCACATAGTGCTGTACCTTGCCCTGCAGCCCCAACATCACTGAAACGTTAAGCCACACCGGGCACACCTGCCCGGACCCGATCCGCAGCTCACGTTCGCCGGTCCAACTCATGCCATTGGCCAGCAGGGTCGCTATCTCACTGCGATTAGTGCCGTGTTCAGTAAGCAGTGCAATAAATTTGCGGCCGGCAAGTTCTGCCATGCCAGCGCCCAAAATGGATTGAGCTGCCCGGTTGGCGACCTTGATTTGCTCATCGGCGTCGAGAATAAGCACACCTTCAGACGTGTTTTCAAACGCCTGTGCCAAGAGGTCGACTTCGTTCTGCAGCAACTTGTGCTGGGTGATATCACTGTAGATACCACTGATTTTTTCAACTTCACCCGTCTCTTTGTTCAGTTGACTGGGGCGTCCCCGCACCCTGAGCCATCCCCAGGTGCCAGTGCGTCGCTGGAATCTGTATTCAGCTTCGAAACGCTCAATCTCACCATTGATCACCGCCAGCCAGTGGGACACCACCCTGTCTCTGTCGTCCGGGTGGATTGGAAACTCTTCAAAATTGACCTTTAAGACTTGCTGCTCTACCGATAACACGCCATTGCGGTTATCCATATAAAAGGCGTTATCTTTGCGGGTCCACATCCAGAGATCCGAATCACTGCCGCGCAGCGACTGGCGCAGCCTGTCTTCACTCTCAAGCAGCGCCGTGTTCATATGACGAAAACGTTCTACCTGTCGATGTCGTATCAGAATGATGGCCAGGGTTAACAACATCAGGATCACTATCAGCGACCATTTAAACAGCGCCGTCTCCCACCAATATTGCTGCACATGCAGACGGTGGATATAGGGCGTGTCATTCCAGATTTGATTGCGAAGGCTCAGGATCTCAAGTTCCAGCTTACCGGCATCCAACCCCGAGAGGTTGAGCTGAGGCTGGCCATCCAGCAGCAGGTACTTGGGTTCCACCAACTGCCCCTGCTTGCCAAGGCGGTATTTAAGCCTAATGGGTGAATCATCCAAAAAGTCGTTACTGGTCAGCTGCAAACTAATCATCCGGGCGCCGGGTTCAACCATGGTCAAGTCGCTCGGCACCAGGGATTTTTCGGTGTGGCTATCATAAAAAACCGTCACCGACTCCAGAAATACCCGTTCGTCAGTGATGCGATTTTTCAGGCCATTAACGTCCAGCAAACGCACCCCGTTGGGGCTGCCCAGAAACAGTCCCTTATCCTCACGGTAGGCATAGGCGCCGTCGTTAAACTCGTTATTGACCACGCCATCTTCAACGGTAAACACCTGTACTTCGGACGTCCCTTTGTGCTCTCGCACCAAGGAGCGAGGACAAAGAATCACACGATAATCCGGTGTATCGATCAGACCATAGGTGGTGTAGCAACTGAGTTTCCACCTGTCCTGCAATGACGTCAGGGTATCCGTGTTGACCTGGTATTCCACCACCCCAAACAAGGATGTCCCCAACCACAGCTTACCGGGTGCGATTTCCAGGATATGCCCTACAAGCAAATCTCCCCGCTTCCCGCTGAACAGCTCACGCTTATCGATGAAGTAACCATCAGCATCCAGATAACCGAATTCATCGGGGCCACCCAGCCACAGCTTGCCATCCGCCCCCCTCAGCATGCTGTAAATCGCGGGTTGGTGGCGTTCACCACTGCGGCTCACAATGGCATATTCCTGGGGGTCAAACAGGCCTGGCTCCCAATAGAACAAGCCGGTGGAAGTTAGGAACCACAGTCGCCCCGGGATCCCGGGATCCTTGTAAACTTGATATATCCACTTGCGCTTAAGTGAATCGCTGCCGCTGCTCCACTCATGGAACCGCTTAGTCAGATTCGTGGTTTTATGCTGCAAAAACAGGCCATTGGTGGTGGCAAGCAGCAGGTATTCACTACTCAGTGAGGTAATAGCGTAGACGGTGTCGTTGGGCTCAAACTCTTCCGGTGTGCTTAGCACCGAACCAGCTACCCCATCCTGGACACTGACAACGCCTGCATCAGTACCTAACCAATAGCGATCGCCCTCGGTGAAAATGGACCAAATCATCTGGTTTCCCAGTGAATAGGGTGGCTGATCAGTAAAGGTACCCCTCAGGAAGCTGGGCTTATCCGCCGCAAGTACCAGCCCCTCACCGGCGCCGCCCAACCAAATTAAGCCCTGATTATCAATGGCGACATCCTGTACGGAGTCAATATTGGCAAACTGACGCAGATCGCTGTCGAACTTTTCTAAAGTCTGATCGACCGGAGACCACTTCAGCGCCCCGGAGCTACTCGCCATCCACAGGTTACCCTTGCCATCTTCGTTAATGGCAGTGACATAAAAGGGCACTTGGGGCACAGGCAAAATCTGCTGTGTGTCGGGCAGCACTTCAAACAGGCCTTCGCTTGCCGTCAGCCACACCCTCCCGGCCCTGTCGCGGAAGAGACGTTTGGCCTGACCCGATGCCTCAACCCAGGGTAAATCAACCAGCTTTTCACCCTGAGCAGAACGAATTTCAAGATGGTCGCTCTTACCAATGATGAGTTGCCCAGAGGGAAGATAGAGCAGTTTGTCCCAGAGTAAATCGGGGTCCTGCTGCAGTTGAATAACCTTCTCCAATTGCCAGCTGTGGTGGTCCAGCTTCAGGATTTGCCCTTTGCTGTTGAGCAACATCAAGGAGTGTTGGTCGACGACGGTGCGATCAATAATCCCGCCACCCTCGTATTCGGGAAATAGAGACTCACTGCCGATTTCTTCGAAGGTATCTGAGGGAATATGGTAGCGATAAAGCGAGTCAGATACGCTGACAAGCAGATACTCCTGCCCCAGTGCCACCACATCCATTATGTATGAATCATTAAGGCGGTTTTCACCTTGCTGGGTGTCTACCCTGCGCGCCACGGTTTTACTGATCCGAAACAGGCCATCTTCGGTGGCGACCCAGACAAACCCGTAAGAATCAAAGGCGATAGCGTTAATCATGCCATTGGAGAGGCCGTCGCGACTGGCAAAAATCCGCTGCACAAATTCACCGCCATAACTGACGTGCAGCCAAGGCAGCAGAAGTGCGAATATCAGCAGCAGAGATTGAGCAACTTTTTTTATCATAGTTGTTATCGCAGCACGACCCGAACACCAAGCACAGGCAGAAACTAACTGCCTAACACCACGAGATAATTACACAAATTTTACACCATTCACAAATAGAGCCATAAAAAAAGACGCCCCTTGGGCGTCTTTTTTTGGCTTTTCAGAAAATTACTTTTTCTTTTTCGCCTTTGGGTTTGGCAGGTCAGTGATAGAACCTTCGTAAACCTCAGCCGCCAGACCCACAGACTCGTGCAGAGTTGGGTGAGCGTGGATGGTCAGCGCGATATCTTCAGCATCACAGCCCATTTCGATTGCCAGACCGATTTCGCCCAGCAGTTCGCCGCCGTTCACACCCACGATGGCACCACCAATGACGCGGTGAGTTTCTTTGTCGAAAATCAGCTTGGTCATACCGTCGCTGGCATCAGAGGCGATGGCGCGGCCGGAAGCAGCCCATGGGAAGGTCGCAGTTTCGTAAGCGATGCCTTTCTCTTTGGCTTCTTTCTCGGTCAGACCTACCCAGGCCACTTCAGGGTCGGTGTAAGCGATAGATGGGATCACCTTAGGATCGAAGAAGTGCTTCAGGCCAGAGATCACCTCGGCAGCAACGTGGCCTTCATGCACACCTTTGTGCGCCAGCATTGGCTGACCCACGATGTCGCCCACGGCGAAGATGTGTGGCACGTTGGTGCGCAGCTGCTTGTCTACCTTGATAAAGCCACGCTCATCAACATTGATGCCCGCCTTGTCGGCATCGATCAGCTTGCCGTTAGGAGTACGGCCGATGGCCACCAGCACGGCGTCGTAACGCACAGGCTCAGTTGGGGCCTTCTTGCCTTCCATAGAGACGTAGATACCGTCTTCTTTGGCTTCAACCGCGGTGACTTTGGTTTCGAGCATCAGGTTGAATTTCTTGCTGATCTTACGGGTGTAAACCTTCACCACGTCTTTGTCTGCGGCTGGGATAACCTGGTCGAACATTTCAACCACGTCGATGTCACTGCCCAGCGCATGGTAAACAGTGCCCATTTCCAGACCGATAATACCACCGCCCATCACCAGCAGCTTCTTGGGTACTTCTTTCAGTTCCAGCGCATCGGTAGAGTCCCAAATACGTGGGTCTTCATGAGGAATGAATGGCAGCTGGATTGGACGTGAACCGGCAGCAATGATGGCGTTGTCGAAGTTGATTACGGTAGCGGCGCCATCGGCACCTGTTACTTCGATGCTGTTAGGGCCGGTGAATTTACCCAGACCGTTCACCACCTGCACTTTACGCATCTTGGCCATGCCACCCAGACCACCGGTCAGTTGGCCGATCACTTTCTCTTTGTAGCCGCGCAGCTTGTCGATATCGATGCTTGGCTCGCCGAATACTACGCCGTGCTCGGCAGCAGTTTTGGCTTCTTCAATCACTTTGGCAATGTGCAGCAGGGCCTTTGATGGGATACAACCCACGTTCAGACACACGCCACCCAGGGTGCTGAAGCGCTCGATGATTACGGTTTCCAGACCAAGGTCGGCAGCACGGAAAGCGGCGGAATAACCCGCAGGGCCCGCGCCCAACACTACTACCTGAGTTTTGATTTGATTACTCATGTTTTCCTCTGAATTTTTCTTCATTCCGTCGTTTAAAAAGTTGCTCAAGCATTTGAGGGAGGCGACTTTTTAAACCAACTATCGGCCCGCTTGTAAGGTGGCCGCATTTTAACCCGCGTTCGACACGGATCACAATAAAAAGGCCGTCCTATTCAGGACAGCCTTTACGGTTACAGAACGAGTTTGCGTATGTCTGACAGTACACCGCTCAGATACGTGGTGAACTTGGCACCTTCGGCGCCGTCGATCACCCGGTGGTCGTACGACAGCGACAGTGGCAACATCAGGCGAGGCACAAATTCCTTGCCGTTCCACTTGGGCTTGAGCTCAGACTTGGACACACCCAGAATACCCACTTCAGGGGCATTCACGATTGGGGTGAACGAGGTACCACCGAGGCCACCGAGGCTGGAGATGGTAAAGCAGCCGCCCTGCATGTCAGAGGCAGTAAGCTTACCGGCGCGGGCCTTCTTGGAGATGTCAGCCAGCTCGCGGGACAGCTCATAGATGCCTTTCTTGTTCACATCACGTACCACAGGCACCACCAGACCATTGGGGGTATCCACCGCAATGCCGATGTTGATGTACTTCTTCAGAATAAGGCTCTCGCCATCTTCAGACAGAGACGCGTTGAATGATGGGAAGGCTTCCAGCGACTTGGCCACCGCCTTCATGATGAACACCAGCGGGGTGATCTTCATACCGGTATCGCGCTTGGCTTCTTCGGCGTTTTGCGCCTTGCGGAAGTCCTCAAGCTCGGTGATGTCGGCCTCATCAAACTGAGTCACATGGGGGATCATCACCCAGTTACGGTGCAGGTTGGCACCACTGATCTTCTTGATGCGTGACAACGGCTGAGTCTCAACTTCACCAAATTTGCTGAAGTCAACCTTCGGCCATGGCAGCAGGTTCAGGCCAGCGCCGGAGGCAGCGCCCGCGGCGGCGGTAGCAGAGCCTGACTCGAGGCGCTTGAGTGCTTCTTTGATGTAAGACTGCACGTCTTCACGTACCACTCGGCCCTTACGACCTGTACCCTTGACCTTGGCAAGGTTAACGCCAAACTCACGGGCCAGACGACGGATAACCGGTGACGCGTGGGCGTACTCGTGGTTTTCCACGAACTCACCAGTCTTACTTTGCCCCTGAGACGGAGCCTGGGCCTGGGCATTGGCAGCCGGAGCCGCAGCTTGAGGAGCGGCCGGAGCCACAGGTGCAGCTGGCGCGGCAGCAGGAGCAGCACCTTGTACTTCGAACACCATGATCAGTGAACCGGTAGACACCTTGTCACCGGCAGCCACCTTGATGGCCTTAACCACACCGGCAACCGGCGCAGGTACTTCCATAGAGGCTTTGTCGCCTTCCACTGTCAGCAGCGACTGGTCGGCGGCAACTGTGTCGCCTACCTTCACCAGCACTTCGGTCACTTCCACTTCATCGCCGCCGATGTCCGGCACGTGAATGTCTTTGTCACCGCCGGCAACTGGCGCGGCGGCAACCGGCGCTGGCGCAGCAGCTGCGGCCACAGGAGCAGCTGCGGCCACAGGAGCAGCGGATGCAGCCTGAGTCTCGAACACCATGATAAGGGAGCCAGTGGCTACCTTATCACCGGTGGCGACCTTGATTTCTTTGAGCACACCGGCGAACGGCGCAGGCACTTCCATAGAAGCCTTGTCGCCTTCTACTGTGATCAGTGGCTGCTCATCAGTGATGCTGTCGCCTACTTTCACCAGAATTTCAGTGACTTCAACTTCGTCACCGCCGATGTCAGGCACGAATACGTCTTTCAGCGCGGCTACCGCTGTAGCAGCTGGGGCTGCAGCAACCGGCACTGGCGCAGCGGCCTGGGCCGCCGGAGCAGCAGCTGCTTGCTCACCTTCAAACATCATGATCAGTGAGCCGGTGGCGACCTTGTCGCCCACCGCAATTTTGATTTCCTTGACCACACCAGCCTTGGGAGCCGGTACTTCCATGGAAGACTTGTCGCCTTCCACGGTGATCAGCGACTGATCCTCAGTGATGGAATCACCCACCTTGACCAGGATCTCGGTCACTTCGACTTCATCAGTGCCGATATCGGGTACATGAATTTCGATTGCCATTGTCTCGTCTCTTACGCGTAAAGTGGGTTCATCTTCTCGGTGTCGATATCGAACTTCTTGATGGCAGCAACCACCACAGATTTCTCGATGTCACCGCGCTTGGCCAGCTCGTTCAGGGCTGCAACCACCACGTAACCGGCGTTCACTTCGAAGTGACGACGCAGGTTGGCGCGGCTGTCAGAGCGACCGAAACCGTCGGTACCCAGCACCTTGTAGGACACGCTTGGCATGAAGGCACGAACCTGTTCGGCGTAGTTCTTCATGTAGTCGGTCGCGGCAATGGCAGGCTCGCTGCCCAGTACTGAGGTGATGTAAGGTACGCGGGCGTCAGCTTCAGGATGCAGCATATTGAAACGCTCGCAGTCCTGACCGTTACGGGCCAGCTCGTTGAACGAAGTCACGGAGAACACATCTGAACCTATGCCGTATTCTTCAGCCAGGATAACCGCGGCTTTACGTACTTCATTCATGATGGTGCCTGAGCTCATCAACTGCACTTTTGATGGCTTCGCTGGGCTGTAGGCACTGCCCTTGCCACCTGTATGGCTTTCGAGTTTGTAGATACCCTTGCGGATACCTTCCTCGGCACCTTCTGGCATGGCTGGCATGGCGTAGTTTTCGTTCATCAGGGTCAGGTAGTAGAACACGTTCTCCTGCTCGCCATACATGCGGCGGATACCGTCCTGAATGATCACGGCAGTTTCGTAAGCAAAGGTCGGATCGTAAGAAATACAGTTAGGTACGGTACCGGCCAGGATGTGGCTGTGACCGTCTTCGTGCTGCAGACCTTCACCGTTCAAGGTGGTACGACCGGCAGTGGCACCCAAAAGGAAGCCGCGCGCCTGCTGGTCGCCTGCCATCCACGCCATATCGCCCACACGCTGGAAGCCGAACATGGAGTAGTAGATGTAGAACGGGATCATTGGCAGGTTGTTGGTGCTGTACGAGGTGGCAGCGGCAACCCATGAAGACATGGCGCCCAGCTCGTTGATACCTTCTTGCAGTACCTGGCCTGAAGTGTCTTCCTTGTAGTAAGACACGATATCGCGGTCTTCCGGAATGTAGTTCTGGCCGTAGGGGTTATAGATACCAATCTGACGGAACAGACCTTCCATACCGAAGGTACGGGCTTCGTCGGCGATAATAGGCACGATGTTTTTGCCGATATTCTTGTCCTTGAGCAGGATGTTCAGGGTACGAACAAAGCCCATGGTGGTAGAAATATCACGCTTCTGCTCTTCCAGCAGCGGCTTGAACTCAGACAGTTCAGGGGCAACAAACTCGCCGGTGAAGTTAGGCAGACGCTTGGGCGTGTAGCCGTGCAGGGCTTCACGACGGGCGTGCAAATAGGTGTGCTCAACACTGCCTTCTTCGAGCTTGATGTATGGCAGATTAACCAGATCTTCGTCGCTGACCAGATCCGTCACACCCAGACGGTCACGCAGCTTGGCCACGTGGGACATGTCCATCTTTTTCACCTGGTGCGCGATGTTCTTGCCTTCGGCCGCATCGCCCATGCCGTAACCTTTTACAGTCTTGGCCAAGATCACAGTTGGACGCCCCTTGGTCTCCTGGGCAGCTTTGAATGCCGCGTACAGCTTGGAAGGCTCATGGCCACCGCGCTTTAGGGCGAAGATTTCTTCGTCGGTCATGTCGGCAACCAGAGCAGCCGTCTCTGGGTACTTACCGAAGAAGTGCTCACGCACGTAGGCACCATCTTTGGCCTTGAAGGTCTGATAGTCACCGTCAACGGTTTCGTTCATCAGCTGCAGCAGCTTGCCGGTGGTGTCTTTGGCCAGCAGCTTGTCCCAGCCACTGCCCCACACTACCTTGATTACGTTCCAGCCCGCGCCTTTAAACAGGCCTTCGAGTTCCTGGATAATTTTGCCGTTACCCATTACCGGGCCGTCGAGACGCTGCAGGTTACAGTTGATGAGGAAGCACAGGTTGTCCAGCTTCTCACGGGCAGCGAAGGAGATAGCACCGCGGCTTTCCGGCTCGTCCATTTCACCATCGCCGAGGAAGGCGTACACGCGCTGCTCGGTGGTGTCTTTCAGTCCACGGCCATTCAGGTACTTGAGGAAGCGTGCCTGATAAATAGAAGAGATAGGGCCCAGACCCATGGATACGGTTGGGAATTGCCAGAATTCAGGCATCAGCTTGGGGTGTGGGTAAGACGAAATACCCTTGCCGTCCACTTCCTGACGGAAGTTGTCCAGCTGCTCTTCGGTCAGACGACCTTCGAGGAAAGCACGGCTATAAATACCGGGGGCAATGTGGCCCTGATAGTAAACCAGGTCGCCACCATCTTTGTGGTTGGGGGCGCGGAAAAAGTGGTTGAAACACACTTCGTAGAAAGCAGCCGCCGACTGGAAAGACGCCATGTGACCACCCAGCTCCAGATCTTTCTTGGAGGCGCGCAGTACTATCATGATGGCGTTCCAGCGAATGATGGAACGGATGCGGCGTTCAATGGTGATATCACCAGGGTAAGCCGGTTCCTGAGTCAAGGGGATGGTGTTCACATAGTTGGTGGTGATGCCGGTTGGCATGTCCACACCATCAAGACGGGCCTGCTCCAACACTTGCTCCAGCAGGAATTGGGCACGTTCGACGCCTTCTTCGCGAACAACGGACTCGAGGGCCGCCAGCCACTCCTGGGTTTCGATGGGATCTAAGTCTTGTAGCATTTGCATAGGTTCAGACATGAGACTGTCCTTATATATACATATTTATGGGAAAAGTGGCTTGCAAGGTACTGGTAAACACCATCCCGGCCATCAGGCGCCACTCTTTAATCGGCGCAGGCTGCGCTGCAACCGGCTATCTTCTTCCCTGACCGCCAACATCACCTCTTCGATGTAGCTCAAGTGCTCATTCGAGGCTTCGCGGGCCGCTTCGGGATCGCGGCGAACTATAGCGGCGAGCAGTGCCCGGCGGTGTTCGTTCGCCATTCTGGAGGCATCTTCGCGGCGGCTCAGAAGCTCCAGGTTTTGTGCCACATTCTTGTGCAGCACCGGAGTTAAACTTAAAACCAGATGTAACATGGCCACATTGTGGGAGGCTTCGGCCACGGCGCGATAAAAACGCACGATGGCATCGGCCTTACTTTCGATAGTTTGGGCCTCTTCCACTTCCAAAATCATTTTTTGGATGTTATTCATGTCGGCATCTGTACCGCGCAGCGCGGCAAAGTACGCCATCATGCCTTCGGTGGCATGACGGAATTCAAGCAGGTCGTACTGGCTCTCGGTGTCGCTCTGCATGAGCTCTACGATAGGGTCGGCCATGCTTTGCCACAGCTGCTCTTTCACGTAGGTACCACCGCCCTGGCGACGCATCAGCAGGCCTTTGGCCTCCAGTTTCTGGATGGCTTCGCGCAGGGAAGGACGGGAAACTTCAAATTGAATGGCCAACTCCCGCTCAGGGGGCAGTTTTTGGCCGGGCTTGAGACTGCCTTCAAGGATCATGCGCTCGAGTTGCTGCATGATCACATCGGAGATCTTCGGCTGGTTTATTTTGCTATATGCCATGTGGGCCCTCAGCTCCATTGTAAATTGGTCTTACCAATTTATGCGAGTGAGCGCACTTTATCAAATCACGGTTTTAAAGTCCATACAGTGATCCATATCACCCACGACATGAGAGCATAGCTGAAAAAAATTGTCATGGGGTCAGACCAATTAACAAACCCTACGCAAGTACTGCATTTAAGGTAGTTTCAGCCAACACATTGACTTCAGTTGATGATCCCAAAAATGGTCAGCAGGGACACCGCTGCCAGCAGCAGTATAAAATTGCGCTTACTTAGCCCGAGCAGTACTAATGTGGGTTGCAAGCATACAGGTGCTGATGAGGGCTGTGGAATAGATTCAGCCTCGGTCGCGGTTTCCGTAACAATTTGTCTGGCGGGAGTAGATGGGTCGAATGCCAGCTTGCGCCAACGATTGAATGCGCTGCTGAACTGTCCTGCCAGCACAAAACCAAATGCAAAGATGCGGCTTGGCAGCCAATCCAATACTGTCAGTAGCGCATCCACATAAGGGAGCTGCAGATTACTGCGCTTTTGCATCTGCTCGTAGTAACGCACGCTGCAGTAGAGCACCGCCGCAACAGGGCCAAGGGCTATCAAATACAGGGCCACAGCGCCGTAAAAGCGATAGTTTATCCAGGCAACACTTTGTCCAACCTTTAGCCCCAGCTCATCGGCAGTCACGGCTTCAAGACAGGAAGAGCAATCGAGTTCTGACCCATGACGATAACAGGCTTGGGTATCGCCCCTGCATGCCGCCTGAATATACCGCTTAAAGGCTTTACGTTGTTCCTGATGACTGAAACACACCATAGCGGTGAGCACCCACACCGCCAGTGTGAGCATTCCCCAGGCAATCCCACTGACCACTATAAGTGCCAGATATACCAACACCGCGGGTAACAGCAGGGCAAACAACACCTGAAACTCAGACGCTTGACCCTGAGTAAATTCATCTTTCCACAGCCGGCGATGCAATTTTGATATCAGGGTGTCGAATTGCCAGGTCTCGGGTAAAAACTTAAGGCGTTCGGCTAGTATCGCCATCAACAATGAAAATAGTGCCATCCTGGTTCTCCCATTAACGTTACACCGTGCCGGGCTTATCCATGTGCGGTAAGCGCAAGCTTAAAACCACTCACTTCTTACCCACTGAACTCTTGAGATAATTCCCTAAAATACCTCGCCCAGTCAAACTTGGGGCCCGGGTCGGTCTTACGCCCCGGAGCAATGTCACTGTGACCAACTATTCGGTCTTGGGTGATATCGGGATACTCGGCCATCAGAGCCAGTGTCAGCTCACGCAGTACCTGATATTGGAGATCGGTAAAGGGAAGGTCGTCCGTCCCCTCAAGCTCAATCCCGACCGCAAAATCGTTGCAACCTTCACGGCCATTGAACTTGGACACGCCAGCATGCCAGGCTCTGTCTTCACAGGACACAAATTGTACCAGCTCGCCATTTCGGCGGATAAGAAAGTGAGCGGAGACTTCAAGCCCCTGCAAATCCGCAAAACTGGGGTGTGCATCGCAGTCTAAGCAGCCCTGAAACAGCGCTTCTATATAAGGTAAGCCAAACTGGCCTGCGGGCAGACTGATATTGTGAATAACCAGCAGACTTATCTCCCCTTGAGGACGGGAATTAAAGAAGGGTGACTGGCTATGTCGGGCGCGGTTTATCCACCCTTGATGCCACTGTATTAAAGGCTGCAACGACATGTGGTTTCCGTATTCACAATAAGACGACTTTCAGTATCCACCTCTTCTCAGCGGCTATGTACAAAGCCCAAGAGCGCTGGCGGCGTTGCTTTTACCAAGGCAGATATAAGTATAACCGGCTGTGATTGTAGCGATTTTTACCCTGCACCACTATCACCTTGGCTCAGAGTAACGCGTTCTCGGCGCTAAAAACGCGCCAAAAACTGTACCATTCAATAAAGCAATCACTGCACCTGGGCCAGCGCACATGGTATCCTTTTAGCATCAAGGCGTTCTCAAAATTACGCCCTAAAACCCGTTAGCAAGCCAGAATAAGTAAAGCAAAGGACGTCGTCATGCTGGAAAATGACATCAGACTCTCAGTGAAAGCCGCATTGGATGAAGACCTTGGTCATGGCGATGCCAGCGCCGACATCACGGCTCAGCTCATCCCCGAAGATAGAATTGCCGAAGCAACACTGATTACCCGTGAAGAAGGGATCTTCTGTGGCAAAGCCTGGGCAGAGCAAGTGTTCAATCAGCTGGGAGGCACAGTTGCCTTGCATTGGCACGTGGACGATGGCGATTGGGTAGTGCCGAATCAAGTACTGTGTGAGTTGTCAGGCCCCGCGCGCGCCATACTTACAGGCGAGCGCACCGCAATGAACTTTATCCAAACCCTGTCTGGTGTCGCCAGCCTGACCCGGGTTTACGTGGACAAGCTGGCCGGAACCGATTGCCGCCTGCTCGATACCCGCAAGACCATACCGGGCCTGCGAACCGCCCAGAAGTATGCGGTAAGCTGTGGTGGCGGTAAAAATCATCGCATTGGTCTGTACGATGCCTTCCTGATTAAAGAAAACCACATCATGGCCTGCGGTGGCATTAAAGCCGCCATAGATAAAGCAAGAACCTTGCACCCGGACAAACCGGTTGAAGTGGAAGTCGAGTCTCTGGCCGAACTGACTGAAGCGCTGCAGGCAGGCAGCGACATCATTATGCTGGATAACTTTGACGTCACCATGATGATAGAAGCCGTAGCCATTAACGATGCATTCAAGGTGCAAGGTGGCGGTGCCAAACTGGAAGTGTCGGGTAATGTCACCCTGGACACCCTCGGCGAGTTTGCCAAAACCGGTGTAGACTTCATCTCCGTTGGTGCACTCACCAAACACGTCCGCGCAATGGATCTTTCCCTGAGGCTTAAACACTAACAAGCTGACGTTTGGGCAGTTGCTTACAAGACATGAATCTTGCTCTGTAACTGCCCGGCTGTAATCTGCGATCACGTTTCATCTGAGCTGGACCTTTTGGCCCAAATATTATGCCGTATGGGCATTCGCCACGCTTTGCCGGTATCCAAATCGACGTAAACCGAAAGCACTCTAGAGCGGCGCTTATGAGCACCAGCTTTGCGCAATTATCTTCATTTCTCTGATTCAATCACCGTGTTCGCTCGAGGTTGCTGCCTACGCGAGCAAATTGATGTGCTTTATGCCGAAAGCCTAAGAAGAACTGCTGAGACGAACTCCTGAACAGACACCGATAAATACACAGCTAAATGAATGTCTAAGGAAGCAACAAGATGCAGAGTATCAAGCCGAGGGCTGAGACCAATAGCAGAGTCAAAAACTGTTTGAAATAACTGACATAACATATAAAGTCCGACACCACAGAATCGACTGATACGAACTGCAATATTCAGAACAACGTTTGCAAGCACATCAACCATAAGTTGTATTTCAGTAATTCAATACTTCCAGCTCTGTTGGCAATTTGATGACTTTTCAAGCGACGCTTTTTTGACTTTGAACACAAAACCGTCATGCCGCACATCACAGTCAAAAAATTGTTATAACCACTCGCATACAAAACAAACTACCTTAGAAAAATTAAGCGAATAGCACAGACTTTCGTGCAATTTCTTGTTTCATTTTTGCAAACTTTGTACTAACTTTAGCCTAGGCTTTATGGCCTTTCCGGCGGGTACAAAAAAGCACCATGCTTTTAGCAAAAGCTTTTGCAACAAGGTAGCGAAAAGGGTGTGTAAGTGATGCATTCCTCAGGTAACTGATGGATGAAATCGAAGGCACTTTCAGCGAAAACAGTAGGTTTTTTGGTCACGGTAGATTTCTAAGATACGGCGACCAGAGACCGAACAGATTGACGCTGATACCAACCAAGCTCACTTTACTGCACCTACGGAATAAAGTACGTTATGCCCTAACCTCGATGTTTACATTTTGTCAACCTTGGCTACCTTAGTCTGGCTGACATAAAGGCAAGCATCTGTGGCGATGGCTAAAGGTAAGGCAAGGTTCACTCGGCGGCGTAAAAACCAACGAAGGCCAAAAACCAACGGCGGCGTAAACCCGCGCAGTGGACTGATGCTGAACCAGAAGCGACAGTAACTTTGTCGGTATAACGAACACAACCGAGACAGCCGAAAGGGCCATAATCGGTTTCTACCTCAACGGGTGGATAGTGATGAGCTAAAAGCTGTTGTGCATAACGCTTTGAGTCTCAACACATTCTGTACGATGGGGCAATAATAAACCAAGGTGGCAGGTTCGAGGGCATAACTAACAAAGCGACTTTTAGCTTCCGTAAAAGTAGCTTCAGTAACAGTTATCCCAAGGCCAACCGCACAGGGTGAGAACTGGCGCAGGCAATTGAGCTTGCATCCATTTGGTCATAACACTGCTGCATGTAAATCGCCATCCTGCATGACGGGGTTACAGATACCGGCATACAGACACGGGCTTACGGACAACAGTAAAGTTAATTTGCACAGAAGTTGGATAGCCACAACTGCGTGAGCGCCAACGACTAATTAGCAATAAACGGAGAGAGAAATGAAAGGTATCAATTTTAAAAAGAACGCCAAGGGTTTCACCCTGATCGAACTGATGATCGTAGTAGCCATCATCGGTATCCTTGCCGCCATCGCGCTGCCTGCTTACAAAACTTACACTCAACGTGCAAAGTTCAGTGAAGTTGTTTTGGCAGCGACTCCAGCAAAAACCGCTGTAGATGTTTGTGTTCAAACCGGTACTAGCTGTGACAATTTGCAAGAAGACTCTACTGGATGGGCGGCAAGTAGCTTAGTAACCAGTGTATCCATTGATGCGCAAATGATAGATGACCCAGCGAATCCTGGTACACAGATTGTGGATCCTGCTGGCGTGATTATCATCACTGTGGAATCTGTGGGTAACCCAGTATTCACCGATGGTCCATACACTTACATTCTAACCGGCACGCCAAACGCCGGAGGCTCTATGGACTGGGCACCATCAGGTACCTGTAAAGCAGCTGGTTTGTGTTAACAGCGACGTAGCATTCTGGGGACATCAAGTCCCCAGTTCTTACTGGGTTAATAATGCCAACAACCGGCTTGCACTTAGGATTGTCGACGCTGTTTTTACGTAAAGGACTGCTCACAGAAGAGCAGCTCTCCGAAGCAGTATCCCAATCACGCAAAAATCGGCATTCATTGGTCACTACTCTTGTGATCAGTAAGCTAATATCTGCAAGAGAAATTGCAGAGCTTTGTTATGAAGAATACGGCACGCCGCTTCTGGATTTAGCCGAGTTTGATGTTTCCAGCATTCCCGAAGATTTTCTCAATAAAAAGCTCATCGAGAAGCACCGCTGCCTGCCACTGTTTAAGCGTGGCAACCGGCTGTATATAGGTACATCTGACCCCACCAACATTCCCGCACTGGAAGATTTTCAGTTTTCAGCAGGTTTGCACGCCGAAGCTATTTTGGTGGAAGACGATAAGCTTGCCAAAGCGCTGGAGAAAATCCTTGAAGAAGACATCAGCGCTCTGGATTTGGGGGGCTTGGACGAAGAAGCTCTTGCTGGCATTGAAGTTACTGATACCGACAAGCGCCCGGAAAATGATAATGAAGGCGCCGACGATGCCCCAATAGTTATCTATATCAACAAGATTTTGACAGATGCTATTCGCCGCGGCGCATCAGATTTGCACTTTGAACCTTATGAGAAGCGCTACCGCATCCGTTTTCGTATCGATGGCATTTTGCATGAAGTGTCTGAGCCGCCGATTAACCTCTCAGGGCGCATTTCTGCACGCTTAAAGGTGATGTCAAAACTCGACATTGCCGAGCGCCGCCTGCCCCAAGATGGCCGCATAAAGATGAAACTCAGCCGCACCAAGAGCATCGATTTTCGGGTAAGTACCCTGCCGACGCTCTGGGGCGAAAAAATTGTAATGCGTATTCTGGACTCCTCTTCTGCCCAGCTTGGTATCGAGAAGCTCGGTTACGAGCCAGACCAAAAGCAGCTGTACCTCGATAACCTCGCTAAACCCCAGGGCATGATTCTGGTGACCGGCCCCACAGGCTCGGGTAAAACCGTATCCCTGTACACCGGCCTTAATATCCTCAATACCGAAGAGCGCAACATTTCCACCGCCGAAGACCCGGTAGAAATAAACCTTGAAGGCGTGAATCAGGTTCACATTAATAACAAGGCAGGACTTACATTTGCGTCTGCTTTGCGATCGTTTTTGCGTCAGGACCCTGACGTGGTGATGGTGGGGGAAATCAGGGATTTGGAAACCGCCGAGATTGCCATTAAGGCAGCTCAAACCGGCCACTTGGTGTTATCCACCCTGCACACCAACTCTGCCGCCGAAACCCTTACCCGTCTTTTAAATATGGGGGTGCCGGGCTATAACATCGCGAGCTCGGTGAATTTGATTATTGCCCAGCGCCTCGCTAGGCGCCTGTGCCCAGAGTGTAAACAACCGGAAGAGATCCCCAATCACGAACTGGAGCGCCTGGGTTTTAATCAGGCGCAGATTGCCGAAGGCTTCACCGCTTTTAAGCCCTGCGGCTGCGATTTATGTTCCGGTGGTTATAAAGGTCGCGTGGGTATTTATGAAGTCATGCCCATGAGTGATGAAATTGCAAGGGTCATTATGGAAGGCGGTAATTCGCTTGAAATTGCTCGCATGGCCAAGTCTCAGGGCGTAAGGGACCTGCGCTTATCAGGGCTCCTTAAGGTGATACAAGGCGTAACCAGTATTGCAGAGGTTAACCGCGTGACCAGTTTTTAACTGCCGCATCTAGAATCTAGAAGCTAGAATCAAGTAACTCGCAACGCGAGCGCTCTAAAGGAAATAGATATGGCCACAGCCGTCGCAAACAAATCCAAAAAGCAGACACAAAAGCTAGCTCCCAAGGTCTATAACTTTGAATGGAAGGGCTTAAACCGAGATGGCAAAAAATCCAGCGGTGAGCTCAGGGGCGCGTCTGTTGCCGAAATTAAAACCCTTCTTAAAAATCAGGGTATAAACCCCAAGGTAGTTCGTAAGAAGTCTGATGGCCTTTTTGGTGCCAGCAATAAAAAGATCAATGCGATGGACATCGCCATGGTCACCCGCCAAATAGCCACCATGCTGATGGCAGGTGTGCCCTTGGTGACCACCATAGAAATCCTCGGTAAAGGCCATGAAAAGCCCAAGATGAGAGAATTGCTTGGCACCATTCTTAACGACATTCAGGCAGGTATTCCACTCTCTGATGCACTGCGGCCCCACAGAATTTACTTTGATGACTTATACGTAGACCTGGTGGCCGCCGGTGAGCACTCGGGTTCACTGGATACTGTTTTTGACAGGATTGCAACTTATAGAGAAAAAGCAGAAGCCCTGAAGTCCAAAATCAAAAAGGCCATGTTTTATCCCGCTGCGGTCGTGGTGGTTGCGATTGCTGTTACCACCTTGCTGCTGCTCTTCGTAGTACCCCAGTTTGAAGAAATTTTTACCAGTTTCGGTGCTGAACTTCCTGCATTCACCCAGCTCATTATCAATATCTCACGATTTCTGCAGTCATCTTGGTATTTCTTCCTCACCGCCATCGTTGGCTCTATCTGGCTCTATGTCCGCGCCCACCGGAATTCTCAAGCAGTACGCGATAGGCAAGACGAGTTTGTGCTTAAAATCCCTGTGATTGGAGAAATCTTACACAAGGCTGCCATGGCCCGCTTTGCCCGCACCCTGGCGACCACCTTTGCAGCTGGTGTTCCCCTGATTGATGGCCTGGAGTCTGCGGCAGGTGCTTCTGGTAATGCCGTTTACCGTAAAGCACTTTTGCGAATTCGCACCGAAGTGATGGCCGGTATGCAAATGAACGTGGCCATGCGTACCGTTAACCTCTTCCCGGATATGCTCATTCAAATGGTGATGATTGGTGAAGAGTCAGGTTCGCTGGATAATATGCTCAACAAAATTGCCAACATCTATGAGATGCAGGTGGATGATGCCGTTGATGGCCTCTCGAGCCTGATTGAACCCATTATGATGGTGGTTATCGGTACCCTTGTCGGCGGCCTGATTGTGGGTATGTATCTGCCTATCTTCCAGATGGGTAATGTGGTTGGCTAATAGCACTATTTTAAAACTTATAACAATTTTAACAGATGACTGAATTTATCTCCCTAATGAGCCAGTTTCCCTGGCTCTTTATTTTGCTCGCATTCCTGTTCGCAGCCACCATTGGTAGCTTCCTCAATGTCGTAATTCATCGCTTGCCTGTGATGATGAAAAGAGAATGGCAGCAGGAATGTAATGCCTATCTTGAAGAGTACCAACCTGAACTTGTAAAAAAGCTTGGCAAAGCGAATTTGGACAAGCCAATTGATAGCTATCCAGAACGTTATAACCTGATTGTGCCAGGCTCATCCTGCCCTAAGTGCGGTACTATCATTAAGCCCTGGCACAATCTGCCTGTACTGGGCTGGATAATCCTTGGCGGTAAATGCGCTTCCTGCAAAGCCCCAATTTCCAGCCGTTATCCCATAGTGGAAGCCTTTACCGGCCTGACTGTTGCAGCACTGGCGTGGCACTTTGGTCCCACGTGGCAATTTGTCACAGCAGCATTACTCACCTTTGGCTTAATTGCCATGTCGGGAATCGACCTGGATGAAATGCTACTGCCAGACAGCCTCACTCTTCCTCTGCTGTGGCTGGGATTACTGCTTAATTATCATGGCCTATTTACCACTCTGGAAGATGCACTCATTGGTGCTGCAGCCGGTTATCTGTCGCTTTGGTCTGTGTATTGGCTGTTTAAGCTCACCACAGGCAAAGAGGGCATGGGCTACGGTGATTTTAAACTCATGGGGCTCTTTGGTGCTTGGCTCGGCTGGCAAATGCTGCCGTTAATTATTCTTCTCTCAAGCCTGGTCGGTGCTGTCGTTGGCATACTGATGATGGTTTGGAAAAGCCATAAGCGTGAAAATCCCATCCCATTTGGTCCCTATATCGCGGCCGCTGGCTGGATAGCACTTATTTGGGGACAAGATATTGTCAGCTGGTATCTGGGTTCTCTTTGATGGCCGAGTTTATTCTGGGCCTCACCGGCGGAATCGGTAGCGGCAAGACAACTGTTGCTAACCTCTTTCACGAACAAGGCATTGAACTGGTTGATGCCGATGTTATCGCCCGTGAAGTGGTCGAGTACGGTTCAGTTGGGCTCAAGGCGATTGAAGACCACTTCGGTAGTGACATTCTCCAAGCCGATGGCAGTCTCGATCGTGCCAAGCTGAGAGAGCGGATTTTTACCGATGAATCTGAGCGGCTCTGGCTGAACAACTTACTTCACCCCATGATTCGCCAAACCATGCTGTCGTCTGCAAAAAATGCTGATTCAGATTATGTTATTTTGGTTGTGCCCTTGCTATTTGAGAATGGGTTGGATAGCTTAGTTGATCGAACTTTGGTGGTTGATATTTCACCTGATTTACAAATCCAACGCACCGTCGAACGAGATAACGTGAGCGAGGCCCAAATCGCCAACATTATCGCCAGCCAAATCAGCCGTGAAGAGAGGCTGCAAAAAGCCGACGACATTATAGACAACAGAGGAGAGATAGCCGACCTTAAGGAGCAGGTTAATAGGCTCCACCAGTATTATTTAGCACTGGCGGCATCAAAAGCACCGCATGACTGAACTGATATATGAGCAACCTCTGAACGAAAAAATCCGCAGCTATCTGCGGCTCGAATATCTCGCCCAGCAGGTGCAACATAATCTGGAAAACGACCATCAGCAGCGCTGTTTCTATCCTTTATTTTCTTTACTCGAATTAAATGAACGTTGCGATTACCGTGGCGATCTTCTTAAAGAAATAGACAAACAACTCTTTATTCTCGCCAAGTGGCAACTATTACCCCACGTTGATGCCTCCCAAGTCCAAAATGTCGTTGATGGCTTATCTAAAGCCAGAGAACAGCTCCAGAATCCTTCACGAATTGGTAGCGCCCTGAAACAGGATAGATTTTTAAGTGCATTACGGCAGCGATTCGGTATGCCCGGCGCTTGTTGTAACTTCGACTTACCTCAACTGCATTATTGGCTCGCCAAGCCATGGGATGAGCGCAAAGGTGAATACCTGCAGTGGGTTGAACATTTTGCTCCCCTGCTTACCCCCGTCAGCTTGCTTCTCTCCCTCATTCGCAGCACGGCCGAGTATCAGGACGCCACCGCAGCCGGCGGCTTCTATCAGGGGACCAATGCCCAGCCACTCTCGCTCATTCGGGTGAAGATTGATTCGGCCCAGGGTTGTTATCCCACCATTAGCGGCCACAAAACCCGCTATGCCATTCACTTCGTTCAATTCGCAGATCAACGTCATTCAGATAAGACCATCGCCTTTAAACTGGCGACCTGCGCCTGAAGGCTTTACCATAAGGCCTTCCCCATTTTGGGATTGTTATTCCATCCAAAAGGTTTTTCTTATGACATTGACGGTTAAGTGCCCCCAGTGCCAAAAGCCTGTTACCTGGGACGCCTCCTCCGCCTTCAAGCCATTTTGCAGTGAACGCTGCAAACTGATTGACTTAGGAGATTGGGCGTCCGAGAAGCATGCCATTCCAGTAAAAGATGACATCAGCGAAGAGCTGCTGGATCAGCTCGGTTATGAAGAAGCAGACTTCTTTAAAACTGCTGATTGACCCAAGGCCAATTCCAAAACTTACTATCAGAGAGTCATCTTATGACTAAGCGTGTTCACGTTGCCGTAGGCATCATTAAACAAGGCTCGCACATCTTGCTGGCGAAGCGTCATGGCCATCTGCATCAGGGTGGAAAATGGGAGTTTCCCGGTGGCAAGGTGGAGGCAGGTGAAAACACCTCAGAAGCCCTCAAACGCGAGCTAAAAGAAGAAGTTGGCCTGACGGTGCACTCCAGCCAACCTTATATGGAAATCAGCCACAATTATCCTGACAAGCACGTACTGCTGGATATTCATCTGGTTGAAGACTTCAGTGGTGAAGCAAGCGGTATCGAAGGGCAACAAATCGAATGGGTGTCACTGCGTGACATCAGTGACTATCAGTTCCCGGATGCCAACCAACCGATCCTTGATAAAATACTGCGAGACTTTAGCTGAACTTCCTCTACAGGCTTTACTGAGGTGTTACGTCAGCCGTGCCGTAACACCCTCTTAAAAACAGCATCTGGCCTCCGAAGCCCAGATAAAGAAAAACCCCGACGTTGCCGTCGGGGTTCTCGTATTTGAAGCCTGGAAATGTCCTACTCTCACATGGGGAGGCCCCACACTACCATCGGCGCTACTGCGTTTCACTACTGAGTTCGGAATGGGATCAGGTGGGACCACAGCGCTATGGTTTCCAAGCAAATTTTGTTGCTGCCATTTAGTACTTGGCGGCGAATAATGGTGCTGATACCCAGAATCGAACTGGGGACCTCATCCTTACCAAGGATGCGCTCTACCGACTGAGCCATATCAGCAAACTCTTTGATTTCACATTAAAAATGTAAAAATCAGAATTAGGCGTCTGGCAATGACCTACTCTCACATGGGGAGACCCCACACTACCATCGGCGCTGCTCCGTTTCACTACTGAGTTCGGAATGGGATCAGGTGGGACCAGAGCGCTATTGTCACCAGACAAATTCGTTATGTTCTCGCCTTTGGGCAAGAACATGCAATTCGGAAAGCTGCTTTGCAGTAAATATGGTGGTCGCTACTGGGATCGAACCAGTGACCCCCTCCTTGTAAGGGAGGTGCTCTCCCGGCTGAGCTAAGCGACCGGTATTCTGTATTGTTGAGTTATCACTTCAATCAAGTCTGGTTTCTTCAAGACTATCTACTACCATCTGAAACCCATCTGGGTTGTATGGTTAAGCCGCACGAGTCATTAGTACAGGTTAGCTCAACGCCTCACAACGCTTACACACCCTGCCTATCAACGTCCTGGTCTCGGACGGCTCTTCAGTGGACTCAAGGTCCAAGGGAAGACTCATCTTGGGGCTCGCTTCCCGCTTAGATGCTTTCAGCGGTTATCGATTCCGAACGTAGCTACCGGGCAATGCCATTGGCATGACAACCCGAACACCAGCGGTTCGTTCACTCCGGTCCTCTCGTACTAGGAGCAACCCCCCTCAATCTTCCAACGCCCACGGCAGATAGGGACCGAACTGTCTCACGACGTTCTGAACCCAGCTCGCGTACCACTTTAAATGGCGAACAGCCATACCCTTGGGACCGACTTCAGCCCCAGGATGTGATGAGCCGACATCGAGGTGCCAAACACCGCCGTCGATATGAACTCTTGGGCGGTATCAGCCTGTTATCCCCGGAGTACCTTTTATCCGTTGAGCGATGGCCCTTCCATGCAGAACCACCGGATCACTATGACCTACTTTCGTACCTGCTCGACGTGTCTGTCTCGCAGTTAAGCTGGCTTGTGCCATTACACTAACCACACGATGTCCGACCGTGTTTAGCCAACCTTCGTGCTCCTCCGTTACTCTTTGGGAGGAGACCGCCCCAGTCAAACTACCCACCAGGCACTGTCCCTAGTCCAGATTCATGGACCGAGGTTAGAACATCAACACTACAAGGGTGGTATTTCAAGGTTGACTCCACGAGAACTGGCGTTCCCGCTTCAAAGTCTCCCACCTATCCTACACATGTAGGGTCAATGTTCAGTGCCAAGCTATAGTAAAGGTTCACGGGGTCTTTCCGTCTAGCCGCGGGTATACGGCATCTTCACCGCAATTTCAACTTCACTGAGTCTCGGCTGGAGACAGCGTGGCCATCATTACGCCATTCGTGCAGGTCGGAACTTACCCGACAAGGAATTTCGCTACCTTAGGACCGTTATAGTTACGGCCGCCGTTTACCGGGGCTTCGATCATGAGCTTCTCTTGCGATAACCCAATCAATTAACCTTCCGGCACCGGGCAGGCGTCACACCGTATACTTCCTCTTGCGAGTTTGCACAGTGCTGTGTTTTTG